>JACABB010000017.1:0-21854 GCA_013376985.1 Bacteroidales bacterium | reverse complement strand
CTTGTTTATTGGTTTTGTGAACAAAGAGGTGTTTTGAATTTTTGGATGGTGAGTTTAGAGTTGAAAATAGTCAATGATGAAAGTAGTTTGTTGCGTTTATTATTCATATTTTGCAAATAAACGCAATTAGTTGTGTTTAGTGATTTGTTGGCAACAAGGAAAACACACACCCTGCATAAATCGAAAATTAGATGAAGAAAGAGTATTTCTTACTTAATGATAAAATAAGCGAAATTGAATCCAGATTTATTCAAAAGGGCTGGATAAAAGCTTATGATAGTTCAACCAAAAGTATTGATGACTCTGGATTAATCTATTGCTGTCTAATAAAACAGGAACTTAAACAAGAATATTCGGACGACCATAGTTGGCCATTTAACTTTGGATATGAAGGAAAACCAACTGTTTATGGAGACTATACTTACAAATCAAATAATAAAGAAGGCGTAGAGCCTTTTATATTTTACAGGTCTTTTCCTTTGCTTGAAACAGGTGAAACGTATTTTGATATATCTGAAGAATTTGTGCTCTATTTTAATCTGTATGAAAAAGCAGAAAACAAACAAAATAGAAAATACTTTTACATAGATGAAGTCGGCAATCTTGATGAAGTAATAATCATTGAGCCAAAATCAATTAAAATTAAACTTAAATATCTTAAGGAATATATTACAATTCGTGAAATGTATTTTGTTGTTTGCTTTGATTTCATGCGACTGATGAAAGAAGTACCCAAAGAATGGGATGTTAAGCACTTTGACGAAACTATAAAAAAAGAAAATTGGATATATAGTCATTTAATCAGAAATGTAGATTTAAGACTTCAAAGTTGGATTATGGGCAAATTATTTATCGAACCTAATCAAGAGAAATTCACCCACTTTGATTTCGGAAATGAGCAATATGAATCATTCATAACAGGTTTTGATGATAATGGGAATGAGATTTATGAAGATTGCTCAAAGACAAATGAAAAATATTTCAAGCTAACATATTTCAAAAAAGAAGTGCTTAATAAATACTATAATGAACCTAACAAATACGAAGTCGACGGATTTGGAATTTATTGTAAATATTTTTCTTTAAAAATTGACAATAACATCGAAGAATATGTTCCTGTATTTCTAGTTGAATTAGGTAGTCTACCCTACAAGGAACAACTGCATTGGAAACAATATAACATTTCACCTCAAGATAGAATGAGTATTAGCTCAACTTATTATAAAACAATGATAGAAGGTAAGTGGGCTGAATATCCAGAAACACCTGATTTATACTTTAAATTTAAGTACAAGGAATTTAATAAAAGTTGGAATAGGAAATTTGGATGGGATTTTTATAAACCCCTTTCAGAAAAAGATGCTTATTTATTTACTGCTTTACATCTTCCGACAACAAACAATGTGAAATCATTCTGCGAACAAGTATTATCAATAGTAAAGTTGACAATCGATAGATTAAATGAAAAAGAATTACAAAAAGGATTAGTCCTTAATGACGGAGATAAAGGAATAACAAAACTTGAAAAGTTTTTAGAACATAATGCAATGAAGATACCTGATATGTTTGAATTTCTAAGAAATTTACAAAGCCTCCGTTCTGGACTTATGGCTCATACTTTTAGTAATTCAGATAAAGATTGTAAGAAAGCACTTAAATATTTTAATTTGGATGATAATTATATTGAAGTTGCAAAAGAGATTTTTATTAAATCCGTATATACCCTAAACACATTGGAAAAACGATTTGATTTAAAACAAGAATGAATAATGCCCAGTTGCCAACACACAATATAGCCAATAAGGGTTTCAGTGGTATTCGCAGGTTTGTAGCCCGTTTCAACTTTTCGTGTGCCTTGATAGGAAATCGCCCGCAATCCCTTACTGGCCATATTGTCAATCGTCAGGTAAAATGCAAATTATGAAACCAAACATTGAAGAATTAAGAAAAATTATTGTTGATTCCTTTGTAAATTCGATAAAGCAAAAGGAAAATATGAGTACTAATTTTGATAGATCAACTCGATTTGTATCCATTTTATCTGAACAAATTCATAACACTTGGTATTCGAAAGAGAAGATGCACTTGAAATCAATTGATGAACATGGTAAGAAAGTTGGTGGAGAATGGCTTTATGATATGTGCATCACAGAAACACGTGAAATATTTGATAAAAGATATAAGAACAGTTCGGCAGGAATAAATGTAAAAGTGTTGTTTGCAATGGAATGTGAATTTAGCACTGGATTAAAAGATTTTGCAGATGATTTTGGTAAGTTGCTTTGCTCAAGTGCAGATGATTACTTATTTGTTCAAGGGCTAAATCAAATAACGGAAAGCGAAAGAAAAAAGTTTATTGAAAATCGGAAGGATATTATAAAAACCGAACTCTCAATGAATGCTAAAAATTTCTTTATTGCTTTTGTTCCAACTCCTGGCAAAAGGAATGACCCTGTAAGTCTTTGGAATAGAGATGAAGTTTTAACAAATTGGATTGAAGTTTATTTATATGATAAAGCAAATAGTACATATTATTAATTAAACTTTAATAAAATAGTTTCTGGGTATAATCCTGATAAGATTATTCTTTTTTTTGAGGAATTAGAAGAAAATCTTTGTGCAACTTTGTGTAATTCTTTGTGTCTTCAGTGTAATAGCTGTTCCACGAAAAACACAAAGTAGTCACAAAAAACACAAAGACCTGAAAAACTTGAGTGTTAGAAAAGAATCGAAATGATTGGAAAGGGAAAAATATCGGAAATAGCTAATAAGATAGTTTCTGGGTATAATCCTGATAAGATTATTCTTTTTTTTTGAGGAGTTAGAGGAAAACCTTTGTGCAATTTTGTGTAATATTTTGTGTCTTTAGTGTAATAGCTGTTCCACGAAAAACACAAAGAAGTCACAAAACCCACAAAGGAATACTCAACATTAAGTGGAAATGAGCATTCTAAGAAACTGTTTAAGTTTAGAAAAAACAAGGTAAAAGGCATAAAAATATAGGATATGAATTGCCGAATTGCCGTTGACTTTAGTCAACGGATTAGAAAGTAAGCAGAAAATGGGCTTCAGTCCCATTGGTAATAGAGTAATGAGGCTAAAGCCAAATGTATTTATTAGTTTAATCGTTGGCTAAAGCCAACGGAAATAAATATTTAAACGGTTTCTAACATTATATCCGGATGTGCAATTGATGCCGATTCGCTTTTTGGCTGTGGTTTTTATCATCGCTTATTTACTTGACATATCGCGGATGGTTTGCCGAAGAATAGCCACTTCCATTTCCAGCGCTTTAACCCGGTTGGTTAGCTCGTCCCTTTCTTTCTCCAATACCTTTGCTCCCGAATTAGCAGGCTCTGCGTAGGGCAGCTTATCGGCAATTTCGCGGAAGAAATTGTACTCAAGTGTTTTCGAAAGTTGGATTAGCTTTGATACTTGTAGGCTAGGTTGCCTGAACATTAACAGTACCGATGGGGATTTGATGTTAAGGCTTCGGGCAAGGCTTGCATAGGTGTGATGTTTGCGGTTCATTTCCCTACGGATCATGGGGATTACTTCTATGTTTTCCATTTAGCTCTATTTGCTTCGGTATTAGGTGTAAATATACACATAATAGTATATAAAGTATACTTTATGTTATAAAAAAGTATATAAAAGGTGTGTAAGGAGTAAATAAAATTATCTACGAACTAAATAAGGTTATCTACGGAGTAAATAAAGATATTTATGGAGTAAGTACTGTTATTTATAGAATAAGTAAAATTATTTGTGGAGTAATAACGATTATCTATGGAATAATAAAAGTTATCTACGGAGTAATAGTGGTTATGTAAGGAGTAAATAATGGTAGATAAAGTATATTAAGTTGTAATGTTGGGCTGCTATTACTTTGTTCTGATGCTTGATTAGTGGGTGAAGTTAAGGGGAATGGAAACGAGATTGTATTAAAAGTTTCTGTTATTTTAGATAATGGAGTGTGTTGGCGCAATAATCCTGCCCAGTGGGGTGTTGAGGTTTCAATTTTTTTAATAGGTTTTATGGGTGTGAGATTCTACAAGCAAAATGCCGATAGGTGTTTTAGACTTTATCGAGTTTTTTCTATTAGGCAAGATCTTTCAGCGTTGGCAGGCCTAAAAGGGACTGGAAATGAATGAGTGTTTTTTTTAGTTATGTTGTTGTGTTTAATTTTAGATCTGTAGAGTATTGCAAAATGCGATATGTTATCGCAGTTGTATCAAAATTTCCTGCTCCTTTTAAATTAAGGGGGTGTAATTGAGTGCTGGGTTTACCATGTTTTAGGGTTTGAATGGTGAGTTTGTAGTATGTCAGCTATAATTCTTAAGAGAGGAGGCGAAACCCAATGTGTAGCTCTGTTGTAGCCACTTTAAGGGGTTGGGGTTTATTTGAAGGGCTGTAAGTGTTAATGGTGAAATGGTTAGGTCAACGGTGTCGATTGCATATCTATAAATATGAATCTATGGAAATTAGGGGTGGAGCTGGGTGGCTTTGCCAAGTATCGCAAAATGCGATAATAAATCGCAATTGTATTAAATTTTCTGCCCTTTTAAATTAGGGGGGTGTAATTGTGTACTGGGTTTGCTATGTTGTAACGCTAACTCGAAGGTGTTGTTCCTAAGTATAGTGTTGGATTGTTGCTTTGTTATGCTGAGAGGGGGGAGATGTATAGGTTTCTTTGTTTTGCTTAGGATGTTAGGGGGAGTTTTTTTGCTTGATTCAGGATGTGATTTTGCATTGAGTTGATGTTAAAAAAGGAAGGGAAATCCACTGTGCGGCTCTGTTATGGTTCTTTTAAGGGGTTGGGGTTTTGTTTGAAGGGCTGTGTCAATAGTAAAAGTGTTGTGTTGAATTTATAACTCTTTTTTCTGCCGGCTATACTCTTTATATAGTTGATGTACAATACCATCGGATACTCCAATTGTGGGAACAATTACCTGATTGGCATCGGACCATTTCATGATTTTAAGGAATATCTCCGATGCGGGGATGATAACATCGGCGCGGTCGGGGTTCATTCCTAATATTTTAATACGCTCTTCGATGCTGTAGAAGCTGATAAATTTATGGATGTCGGCTAGATTACTATATAGCAGTGGCTGGTTGTCTTTTATGCCAGATATCTTGAAAATCTTGTTTATGTTACCGCCAGAACCAATTAGCTTAACTTCTTTTCCTTTAAAGTCGAGGTCTTTAACCCATTTTTTCATTACTTGAAAATCTTTTTTCCCAATCTTATTGCTGAGAATTCTTATTGTTCCAACATCAAATGATTGGGTGGCAACTCTTTTTTTATCTGCAAAAAGGCTTATTTCGGTGCTACCACCACCAACGTCAACGTATAGGTAGGGGTTTAGGTCGTCAATCATTTCAACAATCTGATTTGAGTAGATTATCTCGGCCTCTTCCTTTCCTTCAATAATTTCGATTTCAATTCCAGTTTCATTTTTAACTCGTGTTACCACATCTTTACCATTCTCAGCTTCTCTCATAGCCGAAGTGGCGCAAGCTCTGAAGGCAACAACCTCTTGTACTTCCATTAAGTATTTAAAAGCCATCATGGTTTGCGATAACTTTTTAATCTTTTTTTCGGAGATTACACCAGTGTTAAAAGAGTCTTCCCCCAATCGGAGTGGTATGCGGATTAGTGAGGATTTACGGAATGAGGTCTTCTTTTCGTCCTCAATTACGTTGGTAAATAGTAAGCGAACGGCATTTGAGCCAATGTCGATAGCGGCGAATTTTAGTAGTTTCAATTTCTACTTTTTTAGATTTTTTAGTTTTTCTTGTTCCAAATAGTAGTTGTAAAGCTCCATTTGTGAACGGTAAGGCGTGTTGGAGTTAAGTTTTTTGAATTGGTTCTCCTGCTTGTGGTTAATGATACGAGCTTTCACATTATCCTTTAGTGCAGCCTCAAGAATATGCCTTAATTCCTTCTTATTGTTTTCGTCGTAAACGGGAGTTGCAACTTCAATCCTATAATCGAGGTTACGAGTCATCCAATCGGCCGATGAGATAAAATAACGCTCATCGCCATTGTTGCCAAATATGAATATTCTGGAGTGTTCTAGAAATCTATCTACAACGCTAACCACTTCAATGTTTTCACTTTGATTAGGAATTCCTGGGACTAGCGAGCATATGCCCCTAACCACAAGCTGAATCTTAACACCTGCTTTGCTTGCTTGGTAAAGCTTATGAATCATCTCCTCATCAACTAGGTTGTTGATTTTACAAAGCATGTATGCAGGTAGTTTCTTTTTAGCATTTGCAATTTCGGTATCGATGAGGGTATATATTTTACGCCTCATATTTGTTGGCGATACTAAAAGGTGCTTATAGCTGAATGTGCGGTAGTTAAATTCTAGGAAAGTAAAGACTTTTTCAACCTCGGAGGTGATTCTTTTATCGGCGGTAAACAGATTTATGTCCGTGTAAAGGCTTGCATTCCCTTCGTGAAAGTTACCTGTGCTAACAATCGCATAGTTTGTTGCTTTTTTGCCATCTGAGCAAGATATTAGGGTCATTTTGCCATGAACTTTCAGTCCGGGAACTCCGAAAATTACATTAATGCCGGCCTCTTCCATTTGATGCGACCAGTGTATGTTTGATCTTTCATCGAATCGGGCTCTTAGCTCAACAACTGCGGTTACCTTTTTCCCATTTTGTGCAGCATTGATTAAAGCGTGAACAACCTTTGATTCTGATGCAACTCTATAGATGGTAATTTTAATGGATTTTACTTTTGGATCTATGGCTGCTTCACGAAGCATTTTGATGTAGTAGGAAAAGCTATGGTATGGGTGATGAAGGAGGAAGTCTTTTTTATCGATTACAGAGATGATGCTTTTTGTGTTTTCGAGTTCAACTTTTTTTACTGGGGGCAAGGGTTCGTAAACCAACTTGGGGTTGCCAAGTTTTGGGAAATTCATAAAATCCTTAAAGTTATGATACCTGCTACCCGGTATTATGGTGTCCTCGTTATCGAGTTCTAACGTTTTAATGAAATACTTAAGGAGATCGGGTGCAATTTTTGAGTCATAAACAAACCGAACGGGTTCGCCTTTGCGCCTATTTTTAACGCCTTTTGATATTTTTTCGAGTAGGCTCTCGTTTATGTCATTGTCAACATCAAGCTCAGCGTCACGGGTTATTTTGATGATCCATGCTTCAAAAGTATCGTAGGGGAAAATGCTAAACACATCATCGAGGCAAAACCTAATGACATCCTCTAAAAGGATTATGTTTTTTTTATTGTCAATTTCGGGTAATTGAATGAATCTTGAAAATTGGGATGTAGGAACTTCAATTAATGCGTACTCGAATTTTCCCGAAACCATTTTCTTTGTGAGTTTTACTGCCAAATAGATGGATCTGTCGGTTAATTCGGGAAACTTGCTGACGGAGTTAAGCATTATTGGCGAAAGCAGGGTGGAGATTTCCTCTTTGAATAGATTTCGGATGAAGACTACGTGTTCACCACAAAGCTCTTTTTCATTAATTAGTATGATATTCTCCTTTGCAAGTTTTTTTTGAATCTTACTATAAATTGAATCGAACTTATTCTGCTCTAATATTACGAATTGCTGTATTTTTTCAAGAATTTTACGCGGTTTTCCACCGATGAGTTCCTTAGCACCCTTTTCAAAATCCATCAATCTTCGGATTGTTGCAACCCGAATTCTAAAAAATTCATCCATGTTATTTGAAAAGATGCCTAGAAATTTAAGTCGTTCAACCAAAGGTGCCGATTCATCAGCAGCCTCTTGGAGGACTCTGTCATTGAATGACAACCAGCTAAGCTCGCGATTTACTATTTCTTTCTTTTTGGCCATCTCTGAAAATTCTTGCTGTGACAAATATATTACTTTATTGTTCCTTTTTTGGGAATTCAAAGAAACTTGATTGTAAATTTTCTCTTGAAATATCTTTCCAGGAGGCCGTGTTAAATGACATTCCAACAATTCCAGCGGTAGGAATATTATCTATTGATTTTAGGAGATACCTGTTCACGTAGTATGTAAATGTTGGGTTGTGACCTACAATAAGTATTCGAGTAAGATCCTCTGGGAGTTCTTTAACAAGTGTAGATAGTTGAATTTCACTTACCTCATAAATCCGCGATGTGATTTTTATTTTTTCAAAAGGGTAGCCAATTACTCCAGCAAAAATAGTTGATGTATGCATTGCTCTGTTTGCATGGCTTGTAACAATTAAGTCTACTTCTTTAAGGTGTTTAATTAATCGATTAGCCATAGAGTATGCATCGTTTATGCCTCTTGTGGTTAAGGCTCTATCTATATCATCCTTATCGGGTTCATCCCATGATGATTTTGCATGACGAAGCACAAAAAGTTCTTTGTATGCCATGGTATTATTCTAAATATTAGGAGATTAAAAACTCCAGTAGATTGTTAAAGGTAAGCAAAGATACTGGGGAGTCAAGTTTTTAAGAGTACTTAGAGTTTAGAGTGCCTAGAGTACTTAGAGTGCCTAGAGTACTTAGAGTTCCTAATGTATTTAGAAAACCGATAATGTATATCTCATCTTTTAACTTTAGGCACTCTAGGCACTTTAGTTCACTTTAAGTACTTCCTAAAGCAAATTACTAGCAAGTTCGGCTAAATAGCTTCGCTCACCTTTTACAAGATTGATATGAGCAAATATCTCCTGACCGTGCATCTTATCGGAGAGGTACGATAAGCCATTCGATTTCATATCAAGGTAGGGGTGGTCTATTTGCTGTATATCGCCTGTGAAAACAAACTTAGATCCCTCGCCAGCTCGTGTAATAATTGTTTTTATTTCGTGGGGCGATAGGTTTTGTGCTTCATCAACAATAAAGAACACGTTTGATAAACTTCGTCCCCTAATATATGCTAAAGGTGTGATGACCAATCTATCTGTGCGTTGCATTTCTTCAATATGTTGATACTCTTTGCTGGAACTTTTAAATTTATTTTTAATTACCGAAAGGTTATCGAACAAAGGCTGCATGTATGGGCCAATCTTTTCATTAACATCTCCGGGTAAGAATCCTAAATCACGATTGGATAGGGCAACTATTGGACGTGCCAAAAGGATTTGCTGGAAGTTGGCTTCCTGTTGAAGCGCAGCTGCAAGTGCAAGTAATGTTTTTCCTGTACCAGCCTTTCCGGTTAATGAAACGAGTTGTATTTCGGGGCGTAATAGCGCATCAAGCGAGAATGTTTGCTCTGAGTTGCGAGGCTCAATGCCATAAGTTTTAAGTTTTTCTATTCTTCTGATTGTTTCAGTTGCTCTATCGTAACGCCCCAATGCGCTTGATTTATTGCCTTTGATAATGAAAAATTGATTTGCAAAGGGCTTAATTTTTAGCTCTTTTACTGATAACCCTTCGTGTTTTTCATACATCTGCTGAATATTAGAATCATCAATATCTGAAATAATTTCAATCTCTTTTTTCAGAATATCAATATCCTGAACTTTGTCCGATAAGTAATCCTGAGCAGTTAATCCCAGCGATTTGGCCTTCATTCTTAAGTTGATATCTTTTGATATCAGTATAACAGGCCGATCGGGGTTGCTTTTGTGAAGATAGTTGGCAATGGCAAGTATCCTGTGATCTGGGCTTTTCTCGGCAAAAGACTCAAGCATTTCCTTCGAGAATGGTTTTCCGGTCTCAATCCTGAGTTTTCCGTGATCCTTACCAAGTTTGATTCCACCGTTAAATAGGTTGTCGCCAGCAATCTTGTCGAGTTCGCGGGCAAACTCACGGGCATGATAGTTAATCATTTCGTTCCCTTTTTTGAAATGATCCAACTCCTCAAGTGCAACAATGGGAATCACAATATCATTTTCCTGAAAGTGGTATATACAGTTGAAATCGTGAAGGATGACGTTTGTGTCGAGAACAAATAATTTTTTGATTTTTTTTGCCATAATTTGTTCAGTTTTAGTGGTTGCAAAACAATTAAAGATATAATAAAAACAACAATTCCGTATGTGAATATCCTTGAATTGCAAGTATAGATATTCACTATTAAACAATTTGACTTGTAAAAGGTTAAGTGATTATATTCTTTAGTTTTTGATAACTATTAAATGGGAGCAATGGGAATATCATTTTTGAAGAATTCCTGATGATTTGAAATGCTTTTTTACTTCATATATAGCTAATTTAGGTTGCTAGATACTAGTTGCTGATGTTTTGCTATTTGTTTGATGTTATGATTGATGTAAAAATTTCATTGTTATGACTAAAGTTAAATGTAAAAAGAGTTAAATGCTATAAGTCACGAAATTAGAAACCAGTAACTTAGTTTAACTATGGAGGTATTTGGAAAGGAGGTTATATAGGTCTCTTCTTCTAATTGGTTTGCCAATATAATCGTTACACCCTGCTTCAAATGCTTTTTCATCATCGCCATGGAGGACAAATGCTGTTTGAGCAATAATGGGCAAATTGGGATGCAATTTTCTTATCTTCGAAGTGGCATCTAGGCCATTCATTTTAGGCATTTTAATATCCATTAAAATTAAATCGATATTGCCATTTAATTCACAAATGGAAACAGCCTCTTCTCCATCTCTAGCCCATAAAGTTTTTACTTCGAGATCTTCCAAATAAACTATTAGCAATTCATAGTTTGAGGCTTCATCTTCGGCTATAAGAATTGTTTTTCCTGAAAATTTTGGCGTTATTGATTGCTCCTCACTGTTTTTTACAGCCTTGGTAATAGGTTCAATATAAGGTATTGTTAAATAAAACGTTGAACCTTCGCCAAAGGTTGATTCTACCCAAATTTTGCCCCCAATCATATCAGAATATTTTTTTGCTACTGATAGACCTAACCCTGTTCCACCAAAAAGTCTTGTGTTTGAATCATCCACCTGCCTGAAGTTTTCGAAAATAATTTCTGTGTCCTCTTTGCGAATTCCAATTCCAGTATCTTTAATGTAAAATTTTATTGTGTTATTAACCTTTTCAACGCTAAAACCATACTCAACATATCCTTCAAATGTAAATTTCAGCGCATTTTTAAGTATATTGATGAGTATTTGCTTAAGTTTTGATCTGTCTGTATTGATTGTAAGGGTATTGAGATTCTTTGGAGGGTAAAATTTAACATCCAAGGTTTGTTTACCCAATTTTTCTTTTTCTAGTTCAACAATAACCCTTATATCGTCCATTAATGGGCTTAACGAAAATTCACTATTACTAATTTTAACCTCACCGCTTTCTAGTAAGGTAATATCAAATATATCCTCAATGATTTCCAATAGGTTCAAACCACTATTGTTTATAACGCTGGCATATTCATTAACCTTATCATTTTGGATTTCACTTTGCAACATTTCAGAGAACCCGATCACAGCATTTAAAGGGGTTCTAAGTTCATGAGACATTGTAGCTAGGAATGTTGATTTTAAACGATCCGATTCCATAGTTTTTGATAATGCCGCTTTTAAGTCCTGCTCTACCTTCTTCCGTTCAATTGAAATACTTACTTGACGAGATATGAATTCGAGCATTTCCAAATCATCTAAGTCATATGCATGTTCATCTTCATAGCTTTGCACTGCAAATATTCCAGTGATTTTACCTTTAACAATAAGCGGAACACCCAACCATACAGCTGCTACATTGCCAATAGTTTCAATTACACCTAGGTTTTCAAATTCTTCGATTTGTTTTTTTGTTATAAGAAGTGGTTTTTGCGTTTTTATAACATGTTTTGTTAACGTTTTCCCAGCAGGAAATTTTGTTATATTATCCCTTTGATCTTTATGGTAGGGAAGTGATATGCTATCGGTTTCTTCATCATATAGCGCTGCAAAAAAGTTAGTAGTATCAATAAGGAGACCAATTTGGTTTTTAATGTAATCGATTAGGTCAACTAAATCATTTGAGGAATCAACTGCAATGGAACTGTTATATATTATTTTTTGTATTTGTTCTTTTCGTTTACGCTCAATAAATTCACTTAAGATTTTTGATATGGTTGAGAGTAAACCCCTTTCCTCCTTTAAGAAGGTGTCTCTTTTATTATCATGGGGATAGTCACTCAAACAGATATCAATATACCCAATCTGTTTGTTTTTATTAACGATATTTGTTTTCAACCTAGGTTCATTTTCTACAAAGGAGTCTGTTTGAAAAATTTGATCTTTTAGTACAACCTTGCAATGAGTTTTTTCAGGGCATTGAAATCCAGAAGGTATTAAATTAACCACTTTATTTATAAATTTTCCAATTGTTAAATTCTCTTTGTCGGTTATTCGAGTAATATTATGTAAACATTGGATTTCTTTTACCCTTTTATGAATTGCCCATTCAGAATTTTTTCGTTCTGTTATGTCTCTAATTATGGTTGTTGCGTGCCATTGATTCCCTTTTTTGAAAGACGAGACTGAAAGTTCAATGGGAATTAATTCTCTATCTTTTGTTAAAGCGGTTAGCTCTAAAGTTTCACCTATAACAGGCTCTTCGTCGTTTTTGATTACTTTTTGTAAACCCTCCAATATTTTATTGCTATAATTATCTGGAACGATTAAACTGTTTAAGAATAAACCAATTGCTTCTGCCTCTGGATAACCAAATATTCTAGTTGCTGCATTATTCCAAGTAATAATCTTACCTTCTTGATCAATGCTAATAATGGCATCACCGGCTGTTTGTGTAATGGAGCGAAAGTGTTCCATGCTATCTCTTAATGCCCTTTCAATAACCTTATGCGCTGAAATGTCTTCAACAACAGCAATAATGTATTTTGAGGTATCTTCGAATGCTGGAATTGAAGATACAAATAGATTTACCCATACAATACTTCCATTTTTATGATAATATCTTTTAGCAGTTGAGTACTCCTTGATTTCATCATTTATTAGTAATTTTTTCAGTTCGGGATAATTTGATTTATCATCCTCGTACGTTATGTCTTGAAAATTTATTTTCAACAATTCTTCTTGTGTGTATCCAAGAATTTCACAATATTTTTTATTAATCTCAATTGGTTTCCATGTGTTTAGATTTAGAAGAGCGACACCAACTGCTGCCGATTCAAATATTGTTCGAAACTTCTTTTCGTTGGTTCTGATTAAATTTCTGGCTTGCATTTTTTTAAAAGCAAGACCTATCAACGAACCAATCTCTTCGAGAAATGATATTGTTTCATACAAAAACATATTTTCTCGCTTGCCGTTAAGTTGAAGAAGTCCTATGATTTCATTGTCAGAACGCAGGGGGATTAAAGCGATTGATTTGTATTCACCGACACAGTGGTTTCTAAATTTGAATGGCAGATCTTTTTTTGGGATGTAACTGTTTAAAAGTTTTGAGTCATTCAACCAGAAACTGCCATATGGGGTGTAATATGGTTTTGTTGGATCTGTTTTATCATTAATAACAATGCCACAATAACATTCAAAAATAGGCTTATTATCTTGATCGTATTGAATTTCTCCATCTGCTTTTCTTGAACAAATAGATTGTTCTGAATCTAAAAATCCATCTGGGAATCCAATCGTTTTATAATAAGGAAAATCCTTTCCTTCCTGAACTCGAATTGCAATTGCGTCGATGTTTAAAAATTCTTTTGTTTTTAATAGAATGCCACTTAAAAGCGGATCCCATTCATTTGGACTATTTAGTATTGATAGTATTGCTGTTAATAGTTGTTGTTGTCGTTCGTATTCGTTCTCTTCGGTTATATCATGAATAATACCTCGAATTTTAACAATTTTGGAATTTTCACTAATCGGAATTCCAATGGCTCTTATGCATTTTTGCTTACCAGTATTTGTAATAATATTGAGTTTCAAGTCGTATGGAAAAGCATTTCTTATGGCATCTTTTAAAGCAATATCATAGTCTTTCTTTGAATTTGGGGTCAAGAATTTGGCTAAGATTTCATTACTAAATTCTCGATTGGATTCCAATTCAAAAATTTTGGCAACCTCATCGGTAAAAGTACTCCTATGCGTTTCTGTAACATACTCCCAACCTCCAATTTTGGCTAATTCTCCAGTAAATTTTAGAAGTTCGTTTTTAATTTGAATAGTTGCTTCCGCTTGTTTGCTTTTATTTTCGGCTATTATAGCATTCTTGAAAACAATTTTTGATGCATGAATAATAATGATGCTTGTGATGATAATTAGGAACAAACTCAGCATTGCTGATAAAAAAGCATAGTTAATGATTTTGCTGTTATCAAAATTACTAAGAATTAGCCCTTGAACAAGGATGACTGTAAATAAAATTGGAATTATAGTTCTAATAAGGATGTTGTAAGGTGTTTTACCTACAAATTGTTTGGTTATAATATTTTTTTGTTCGGCAATAAAAATTATTGAAATCCCAAGAAAAAGAAAGCAAATGGCAGTTGATAAAGCCATTGGTATTATTTTACTTTTATATAGAAGAGGGGTTTGAAATAAGTATCCTAATATTACTGTAAATCCAAAGAAAGCAACTAATAATCCAAGGATGCTAATTAAATTATTTGTTTTATGGTGCTCGCCATATTTAAATTTTATTAAAAATGAAATTCCTGCCATTAGAAACAGAAAACCAGTTACTGGAGACATTCTTTTCAAAGGAAATAGGCCAAGTTTTTCTGTTATTGGGAATAAATAGTCTTCAAAAGTTAAATCGATGTTGATAAAGAACTCTATTGATTTCAGGAAACCATAGATAGTAAATAGCATTATTAAAAATGCAGTTGCTTTTTTATAATTATTATTTGAAGATTTATGGGGTTTTATTAATAAGATTATTCCATAAATAGTAAATATAAATGCGGTATCTGGAGCCATGGGTATAGACTCTTTACTAAAGCTGGATAGTATTAGGATACCACTTAACCATCCTATGAGGCTTGTAAAACTTATTAAAGAAATAATTAATCCTTGTATTCTTAGTGTGTCTTCGAAACTTAGTTTAAGTCTCATGTTTTTCTAAATTATATAATTATGTATGCATTAATAATTGCAAAAAAAATAAGCGTTAGAAAGGTTTTATTAATGATTATAATTTGTTTTCATTTAATTAAAAATCCTTATTTCAGAGAACAATGTATAGAATATGACTATTTGATATAAAAAATCGGAGTTGTTTTTAATCATTAATGATATATATCACCATTTTCGGATATGATAGGAGGTCGAATGAATAAATCACATAAATTTTATTTAAAATAAGTTATTGTAAAAATTGTTCAATCCAATTCAAATATTTATAAGTAAATATTTGAATTATAGTTTATTGAAATAAAAAATAATTTTATTTTGAAGCCTATCAATCTGCTTTAAATCATTTACAAAACAATATTTTAAATGCCAATAAAATATTTTTTACACCATTACTGATTTTTATTAAAAAAACATTTCTTAAAAAAAAACGTAACTTGTTCAGGATAGCAACTAATATTATTATTAACTATCTAAAATTGATTGATCATGACTACGAAAAGTTATAGTTGGATTGGAAAAAAAGTGCTAATTGTTGAGGATGATAGAGTTAACTTAATGATGGTTAAATTATTCTTAACTAGCACTGGTATAACAATTTTAAATGCAATGAATGGAGATGAAGCAATTGAAATTTTTACCAGTGAAAAGCCTGATATCATCCTAATGGATATTAGAATGCCAGGGATGGATGGCCTAGATGCCACCCGAATTATTAGAGTTTCTGATAAAAGTGTACCCATAATTGCTGTTACAGCCTTTGCGATGCCAAACGATGAGGAAATTGCCTTATCAGCAGGATGCTCTGCTTTTATCACAAAGCCCTACAATAAGAATTTCTTAATGCAAAAAATGAATCAACTTTTAGTTTTTGAGTAGTTGTTTGTATAATAATTATTAAAATATTGTATATGAAACTATTATGATTGATGAAATTAATTCTTAATAAATAGTATCATGAGTAATAATGAAAATGCTATTCAAGTATTAATTATAGATTCTGAAGTTAGCATATCAGAATATAAGAAGATTCTTAAGGATGTTACTCAGTGTCATTTTTTGTATTCCGAGAACTATTTACAGTATGCCAATTTAATTAAACAAAAAAGAGTAGATGTAATACTAATTAATGTTAAGTATTTATCCGAACAACAACCTAAAGAACTTAATAATATTAAGAAGCAATTTAAAGATTTTGGGATTCCTACTTTCTTCTTTAGGTTAAAATCAGGGCAGGAAATTATTATTGATTCTATTTTGAATACATCAATTGTTCCTCCTGATAGTTTACTAATTAGCGATTTAATATTAAAAACGATAAATCATGATGTAAACGAGGAAACAATAGATGATTTACCATTAAAGCAAAAAAACCGTAAAGAAGATAAAATATCAAACATAGCCGATTCTAATGAAGTAAATCAGCAAAAGGCCATATTTATTCGGAATATAACATATGAGATAAGAACCCTTCTTAACAATATAAGCGCTCCAGTACAACTTATTAAGGAGAAAGTAGACGATCCTGAACTGGTTCCTTTTTTTGGTATCATTGATACAACTTTATCAAAGTTGGTAGAGTTTACTTTTAAAGCCACATTATCTTCTGATTTAAAACTAGGTAATTACCCGATAAGGAAAACATTTCTTAATCTCGATGAAATTGTTCGTTTTTCAGTGCTTGAACTCACTGAATTTTTAGAGTTGGAAAAGATAAAATTAGTTGTAAATACCCCCGAATCGAAAGTAAGTTTATATGGTGACAAGGATTTACTGTTTCATGGTTTTAATGCTATACTCGATAAAATAATTAACATAACCAAGGAGAATGGTGAAATTCAAATTGATTTTAGCTCCGATTCTGAAAAAATAGACTGTAAAATATTTTCAAATAATATATCATATCCCAAACAGGATATTCTTGAGATATTTAATTCAATATCAATTGAGCAGGAAATAGGTTTGGCCTTAGCCAAAAACGTATTGAGTATACACCAAGGTTCATACTGGGTCGATTTGACAAAGGAAACAGGAATTACGATTGGTATTTCTTTTAAAATCAACGATTATGAATGAGTCAATGCTCAACGCTTTACTTCAATTTCTTGCCATAATTCAGAATTTGAAGAAAGATGAAAAACAGCTTTTAACTCGAAAATACATTGAAAATTACCTGCGAAAAAATTTCGGGAAAAAAATTGCGAATGAAAAGGTTGAGGTTTACATAAAATATACAGAACTATTCAAGGAAGACACAAACTTTCAGAGTCAGTTAACCTATGTTTGTAAGTCAATTAATCAGGAGTGTAATCTTAGGGAGAAATATCATATACTCATTAACCTGCTCGATTTTATTCTATATTCAGAGATATCTTTTTATAACAGTTTTAGCATAGAAAAACCCTTTAAAGTTTTTGTTAATACAATTGTCCTTGAGCTAAGGGTTAATAAAACGGAATTCCTTAACCTGATTCGATTCATTTTTGGTGAGATTTATAAGATACCACAAAAGAAACAACTCCTTATTGTTGGTAATAAAAATCCGGGTTTTGAAGAGATTCGGTTTCTTGAGAATGAAAACCTTAACGGGTATTTGATTTTTCTCTATCTATCCAGCTCCAACTTATTGCTTTTTAGATACAGGGGCGCTTTAACACTTGAGGTAAATAAACAGGCAATATTTTCTCGGCATGTGTATACTTTGAAGAATGGCTCTTTTATTTCTGGAAAGAATATAAAACCGATATATTACGGTAATGTGCTTAGGGCTTATTCATACAACGAGGCAGTACACAACATCTATTTTAAAGCGGAAAATATAGAATATAAATTTCCCAATGGACTTACGGCAATTCAACAGTTAACCCTCGATGCAAGTTCAGGTGAACTAATTGGGATTATGGGCGGAAGTGGAGTCGGGAAATCAACCCTTATGAATGTACTTTGCGGAGTTTACCCTCTTAGTAAGGGACAAATTGAGATTAATGGGATTCCACTTGATGTAAAAAGCGAAAATCTTAAAAGTATTATTGGAATAGTTCCACAAGAAGATTCGTTAATTGAGGAGTTAACGGTTTTTCAGAATATTCTCTTCTCCTCTAAATTAACGTTAGGAAATCTGTCGGATGAGGAAATAATTAGCCACGTTGAATCAATACTCATTGAATTTGAGTTATATGGCATAAAGGATTTAAAGGTTGGTTCCCCGTTAAAAAAACTGATAAGCGGAGGACAGCGCAAGCGGTTAAATATTGCGATGGAAGTTATTAGAAAACCAGAAATTCTTTTTGTTGATGAACCAACCTCTGGGCTCTCCTCGTTGGATTCAGAAAATGTTATGAATCTCCTAAAGGAGTTATCATTACAAGGAACATTGCTTTTTGTTAATATTCATCAACCATCATCGGAAACATTTAAACTTTTTGATTCGGTACTTATTTTGGATAAAGGAGGATACCCCATATTTTATGGTAACCCTATTGAATCGATACTTTATTTTAAACAAAAGGGCGATAGAGTTGATAAAAAGGAAATTGCCTGTGATTATTGTGGGCATATCAACCCAGATTTGATTTTTGAAATAGTAGATGAAAAGCAAGTAAATCAGTATGGTGAGTTAACCACCGATCGCAAAATAGGCCCTAAAGAATGGCATCAGTTCTATTTAGATGATCTTAGAAATAATTATAGCATATGGAAGAACAACCCAATTCCGAAACGAAAATATCAAATACCTTCATCATTCAAGCAGCTTAAACTATTCTTTTTACGAACGGTACTTACTAAGTTTGGCGATTGGGAGTTTGTTTTCCTATCGGCATCAATTGCTCCTATAATAGGTTTAATTATAGCTTTTTTTACAAAGCAATTTGCCACTACTAAAGGTGGTAATTATGAGTATATATTCTTTGAAAATGCAAATCTACCTGCATATTTTTTTATGTCGATTATCTCCGCCCTATTCATTGGACTTATTGTTAGTGCAGAGGGGATTATAAGGGATAATAGGATGTTAAAAAGGGAGGCCTTTTTTAACCTAAGCATGTTTAGCTACTATAATTCTAAAGTTTTGTTTTTTGTACTACTTAGCGCATTTCAATCCTTCTGTCTTACCATTTTTGGGATAATACTTTTTAAAATACCCGATTTTATATTTAGCTTCTGGCTGATTCTCTTTTCTCTATCGGTTTTAGCAAATCTTTTGGGATTAATAGTTTCATCGACCCTAAAATCGGTACCAGCAATATACGTTCTTGTTCCATTCCTTTTGATACCACAAATACTGTTTAGTGGAGTTGTTGTAAAGTTCGATCAGCTCAACTATAAAGTAGGAAATCAGGAAAAGGTTCCAATTATTGGTGAAATTATGACTTCCCGTTGGGCATTTGAGGCATTAACCGTAAAACAATTTAATGATAACGAGTATCAAAAGCAATTTACCGATATCAATATCCAAGAGAGTTACAATAGGGTAAGGCTTTTCTATGTAATTCCAATGCTGAATTCTGCAATTGATGATTATTTTTCTTCAAAAGATAGGGTATTGCACGAAAAGAATTTAAAACTATTAAAGAACGGCTTACAGGTACTTAACATAAACGAACCAGAATCATTGACAGAAGAGGAATTCGTTAATTCTACTAAAAAGGAGATAGAGCAAAAGCGTTTGCAGATTTCATCGGCGCTAAATAGGATTCATATTCAAAAAGATGTAATTACTGAGAACTTATCAAAAAGCTGTAATGGTATTGATGGTCTTAATGCTTTAAAACAAAAATCTGTGAATAAAGCAATTAGCGATCTAGTTCAGAATCGCTCAGCGAATGACCAGGTAATTCAGGTTGAATCGGAAATTTTTATTAAAACGGATCCAATATTCAGACTCTCTAAGTCGAGAAATGGTAGAGCACACTTTTTTGCACCCTATAAAAGGTTGGGAGGCTTACTTATTGAAACATACTGGTTTAATTTGATGGTAATTTGGTTAATGATTCTCTTTTTGTATAATATTTTAGTTTCTGAACTTTTGACAAAAACGGTTAAAATAATTCAAAGAATATACCAACGAAACCTAAAAATCCTTTTAAAAACATAACATGATATTCATTGTTCTTTAATAGCTTACGTTGATATTTTATGTATATTGCACTAAACTGACCGTACGCAAATTTTGTACAGGTTTATTAAAAAAGTAAATTCATTTTAGAAAAAAAGAAATGAAGCAAAATGAAACAAAAAACTAGTTTACTATTAATCGGCTTTCTCCTCTTAAATCTTTTGGGTTGCGTAAACGAATCCAAGAAGAAAGAGGCAGATATTTTAGCACAAAAGAACGATTCGATTAACAGGCAGCGAATCGAATATCTTTTGCCCTCACCCCAAGAGTTGATGAGTTTTGTTAAGGATGAAGGTCTTGTCTATAAAGAAAACTCAATCTACCCTCTTGTAGATATTGAAAAAATTAATCTATTCCGAAATCAATCCTTGTATTTTGGGGTCTATTTTTGCGATTATTACTATTTAAGCGTATACGAAAAAAATACACAAGCCCTTAAGTATCTTGCAACTCTCCGAGAGTTTTCGGTCAAACTGGGCATTGAGCATCTTTTCAAAGAAAGTTACTTTAAAAGGATGGAGGCGAATAACTCAAATCTCGATTCTCTCAAACAGATCTCTGTTGAACTTTCTTCCGCTGTTTTTAACTCCCTTGATCAAACTGATAATAATATGCTATTTTCAATTATTGGCATTGGATCTATAGTTGAGGCGCTCTATTTAACATCAAACTCTATTACAGATGTAAAGAGCCAACCTCGACTGGTTTCATCGGTTTATGATATAGGTGAGTTTTATGAGAATTTTTTCAGTAGTTTCTTGGTGTTTTGTAAAGAAGAACCATCGCTTAAGCCTTTACTTAATGATTTGACAACAATTAGAGAAATCCTTAAACAAGGCAAAGAGGAAAGAGTAAGTGCTTCAACTAGTACGAAAAAAATGAGTTCAAATGGGGTAAAAGTTAAGATATCTGATAATAATAAAGGGGTTACTAGTGAGGCTAATTTCAACTTATTGAAAGATAAGGTAAATATTATACGAAATAAAATTGTTAATCAACAATACTAAAAGATGAAGTGGCTACTAATAACATTTACACTAGCAATTGGCGTTAATGTTGCCTCGGCTCAACCATGTAGGGATTACAACCGAATGGGCACCTGCTTAGCGCTGATGAACCGTGAGGTTATGAATGTTTACGGACAATCCAAAAACGCTCTTCTTCAGGCCAATGTTGTCAATAGTTTTAGCGTAACACTTTTTGGCGATAAGGATTATAAATTTATAGTGTGTTCAGAAACTAAGTTTTATCCTATTCATATTCGTTTGATCGATCCCGTTTCCCAAGAAGTTTTTTACGATAATAAAGATGATGATTACTTAGAATCTATTGGCTTTACCATTGAAAAAACAAGGAGATTGATTGTTGAAATAACTTTGCTAGCGGCAAAAGCCGATATTAAGGATATAGGGCAGGACAGGGCTTGCGTTGGAGTTCTTATTCTTTGGCAAAAAGTACCGAAGACGGGATTCTAAGATACCCATCCCATATCATCATAAAAAACCACTCATTCGTTTTTGAGTGGTTTTTTAGTACCCAATGAAAAAAACAATAACGTCTTTTATTTTTTTCCATTGCTACTTGCCTGCTGAAGAGGTGCCGTATCGCCTTTTAGTAAAGCGGAAACGCTTTCAAAAAGTTTTTGATTATTTACCACATAAAATAATCCACCCCTAGCATTTTGGCTAATCTCACAAGTTTCGGGTTCACCGCTCTTCTCACTTATTGGTACTAAAGTACCTTGCTGATTCATATCCCCAAAAATAGAATATGG
>JACABB010000016.1 GCA_013376985.1 Bacteroidales bacterium | reverse complement strand
AACAATATTGTAAACAGTTGAAAATGTTCTAACTAAGACGCAACGCTAGTGATATGAAATAACAGAGTAAAATTTGAATAGTTTCTTACCAAATACAAAATAGAAAATGTATACTAATAAGAATATTTCTGAGCCAATACAGCAGAAGCCATTTAGACTATGGCCGGGTGTAGTCATTGGAATACTTCTATGGTTGATCCGATTTGGTATACCCCTCTTTATACCTGAAAAATCTGGAATTGCCGTATTGGGAGGCATCCTTTTAGGCTTGGCTGTATTTGTCTGGTGGGGCTTCTTTAGCAGAGCACCACGGTTCGAGCGTTGGTTCGCAATTGCTCTAATGGTAGTGGCACTTGTTGCGACATCTCAAATACTCCACAAGTCGATTGCAACAGCAATGATGGGTACGATGTTTGCCTTATATTCAATTCCAGTATTAAACCTTGCTTTTGTAGTATGGGCTGTGGTCAGTCGTCGTTTCTCTGTCAAACTCCAACGTGCAACAATGGTTGCAACTATACTGCTTGCATCAGGATTTTGGGCATTTCTCCGAACTTATGGTATAGATGGTGAAGGCCATCAAGATTTTGCTTGGAGATGGACAAAGACAGCCGAAGAACGCTTGTTAAGCCAAAACAACGATAAATTGATAACAATGCCATTGAATTCTGCTGCGATGAAAACTGAAACCGAATGGTCAGGATTTCGCGGGCTTAATAGGGATGGAATCATCCATGGCATAAACATTAAAACCGATTGGTCTAAAACCCCTCCGGTTGAAATGTGGCGCAGATCTGTGGGACTAAGTTATTCATCCTTTGCAGTACATGGTTCTTCACTCTACACTCAGGAACAGCGTGGTGAATATGAAATGGTTACTTGCTACAATCTTAATACTGGTGATCCAATTTGGATACATAGCGATTCCGTCCGTTTTAGCGATTTACATGCAGTTGCGGGCCCTCGCTCCACACCAACACTTAGCAATGGTCGTGTTTACACACTAGGTGCAACAGGTATTCTGAACGTACTTGATGAACAAGATGGCACTGTTGTGTGGTCGCGTAACGCAGCAAAGGACGCTGATGTAGAAGTACCTGGCTGGGGATACGCCAGTTCTCCTTTAGTGGTTGATAATAATGTTTTTGTGGCTGTGGCAGGACAGCTTATTGCATATGATATTGCTACAGGCAAAAAGTGTTGGTCTAGTTCAGATGGTGGAGAAAGTTACAGCTCTCCACATTTACTCACAATTAGCGGTACTAAGCAGATAGTTTTTATGAATAATTTTGGTGCAACTGGCTACTCCCTAATTGATGGTAAAGAACTATGGAAATTTCCATGCGAGGGACCGCGCATTGTTCAGCCAGCTATTATTAATGAAACCGATATTTTAACTAGCATAGGAGAGAAACAAGGAATACGGCGAATTGAAATCAAAAATGAATCCAATAAATGGATTGTCAAAGAACGCTGGGCATCTGACAAGTTAAAACCCTATTTTAACGATTTCATTGTTCATAAAGGTCATGTTTACGGCTTTGACGGCCCTAATCTAGTTTGTATCGATATTGAGAAAGGCGATCTCAAATGGAAAGGCGGACGATATGGAGGTCAAATTCTACTTCTTGCCGATCAAGATTTGTTGCTGGTTCTATCGGAAAAAGGAGAGTTAGCGTTGGTTATGGCTAATCCAGAGCAATTTAAAGAGTTTGCCCAATTCCCAGCAATTAAGGGCAAAACGTGGAATCATCCGGTATTGGTAAGCAATATTCTATTAGTTCGCAACACTCAGGAAATGGTAGCATTTCGTTTACCTCTTGCAAATAGTTGATGGAAACTGCCTTTCTTTTCGCAAAATAGTAATGCCGAAAGCATAAATTACAATGCCAAACATCAGGTTTGCTGATATTTGGCATTGTAATATGACTCCAAAATAGACAACAAGATAAGGATGATAGTATTCTAAAGGCTTAACTTTTAGCAGCCTAAAGTTATTCTTTTATAAATTTCTTAAATATAAAACTCTTACCATCTTCAAGTTTTATCACATATAACCCAGAAGGGAAATTTGCTGTTTGAATAGTTATCTTTTCTAATAAACTGCCTTTAAAAATATTATTCCCAGATGAGTTTAAAATTTCAAAACCAGTTTTTCGGGTACTGCCTTTTATCTCAATAACAAGTTCGTTTGAAACTGGGTTGGGGTATATTTCAATTGATTTGTTATTGCTTGGATTGTCAATGCTACTAAGAACAACAACTAATGAGTTTGATGGATCTGAACTACATCCATTAATTGTAACGATATCATAGTATGTGCCACCAGAAAGTACTGCATACATTTGTTCAGTAGCATTATTTAACAACCCAGTTAAATTATACCACTGATTTCCAGTTGCAGTATTTGAATGTAGATAGTATCCACTTTTAGTTGTTTGATACAGCTCAATTATAGGTGTTACAGGCTTTTCTTTGACAGTTATTGCCAATATTGATTCTGCACCATTACCACAGCCATTATTCCCTTTAACAATAATATTTCCTAATACGGTTGTTAAGCCATAATTCACTGTGATTTCATTGGTCGAACTAGTACCAGTTACACCTGTAGGTAATGTCCATAAATACGAAGTTGCATTGCCTATTTGGGGGACTGAGTAGGTTACTGAATTTTGCCCCTGACAAACAGCTGTTATTCCAGATATTATACCAGCATCCGAAGGTAGAGGGTTAATGGTTAGTGTAACGGTATTTGAAGTTGCAGGACTACCAGAAACGCAAGTCTCGCTTGAGGTCATAATACATTTTACCTGATCCGCTGTCGCAAGTGAACTGTAAGAATAGGTGCTATTTGTTTGACTAACAATATCCGAACCGTTAAGTTTCCATTGGTATGCTGGCGTACTACCACCATTTACAGGAGTAGCTGTAAAGGTTACTGAGGTTCCTACACAAACTGGATTCGCAGAAGTAGCAATACTAACGCTTGCAGTAAGAACAGGATTCACAGTCATTGTAATTGTATTAGATGTAGCAGGAGAACCAGAAGCACAGGCATCGTTTGAAGTTAAAATACATTTCACCTGATCTGATGTAACAAGCGTACTGGACGAATAGGTACTACCTGTTTGTCCGATAACATCCAAACCGTTAAGTTTCCACTGATATGATGGAGTATTCCCAACGTTAGTAGGTGTTGCTGTGAAAATTACTGAACTTCCTACACAGGCTGGATTTGCAGAAGCACCAATGCTAACGCTAACATGCAGATCACTGCTAACCGTCATTGTAATTGTGTTGGATGTGGCAGGAGAACCAGAAACACAGGTCTCGCTTGAAGTCATAATACATTTTACCTGATCCGCTGTCGCAAGTGAACTGGAAGAATAGGTGCTATTTGTTTGTCCTACAATATCAGCTCCGTTAAGTTGCCATTGGTACGATGGTGTTATACCTCCGTTTGTTGGAGTTGCAGTGAATGTTACCGAAGTTCCTTGACATGTAGGGTTTGCAGATGCATCAATTAAAATGCTAGCAGCTCCTTTCGCCTTAACGTTTACAGTTACACTTGTACATACAGAACTGCCGCAGGAGTTCTCCCAACGAGCATAGTATGTTGTTGTTGATGTTGGCGAAGCAATGCTTAAAGGACTTCCAGTTCCAATTAATGTACCCCCGCAGCTGGATGTATACCACGATAAGGTTGTTCCTGAACCTCCTGTAACGCTGAGATCGATAGTTCCACCATCATCTTCGCAGAAATTATCTCTACTTGTTAAAGCACTTGTTGGTGCTGTGGGAGGAGTGTATAAGCTAATTTCAAATGAGTTAGAGTTTGTGCCGGTAATAGATGGTCCGCTGCTTATTACCCTTATCAAGTATCCAGTTCCGCTAGCTGTATTTGCTGGAATTGTGCAATTAATTGTTCCACTATTTAGATTACTCGTTAATGATCCAATAGTAACAGGTGATGCAAATGAACCTGTGGAATTTGATAGTTGGGCTGTATATGTATTTCCTGTAAATGAGCCAGTTGAAGTAAAGCCAATAGTTGTAGCAGATCCAGTGGATGAGGTAACACAATACTTGCTATTTGGTGTTGTTCCTGTTGAAAGGGAGCAGGTAATTTGGCTTGACGTAATTGCAGGTGTTAAGTAAATCTCTGCTCCAGGTATGCAGTTGTATTCAAAAATCGATATGTAATAGGTTTGCCCTGCAATTAGATTGCTAACGGTTACCGAAGAACCAGAATTATTGTAAACCACAAATTCATCAGGGCTTAATTCATCACCTAAACCAAAAGCTGAATTGGCAGCATAGCTGATTCCATTGGTAGGCACACCTGAAATTGGAACTCCTTGATGCATCAACACAATTCGATTCGAACCATTACCATTTGTCCAGTTAATGGTCATCGAGGTCTGATTCACAGACGCAAAAGTAACATTGCTAGCCTTTACAGTGGGCGCAGAGCAGGTTGCACAAGTCATTGTGTGGGCTCCTAAATGGGACACATCATCTTGGTTATATTGCGTCCATTCAGTTGCAAGGGTTGGGAATCCAGATGCGGGGTTTGTTGTAACACCAGAGGTTACACTGGCGTTTCTTACTAAAGTCTTATTTATAGTAGTAAAAGATCCACTAGTCCAAGCAGTTCCAGGATCTTCACCAATTCTACCAAAAATATCTACATAAGAACTAGTTGATACTTTATACAAAGCAATGGCATCATTCCCATTAAAATTAATTGCCCCAGATGTTGTAGTAGTTCCACTATATATTGTGGCTGAAGTGTTTTTGTACACAATTGTAGATTGATCGTTTAGTGTACCTGTTAACGGGAAGCTTGCGATAGCAAAAGATCCGTTATTGAATGGTCGTAACTCATAATCAGAAAGATCTACAACTACACCTGTATTATTGGATATTTCTAAATACTTATTGTTTGATGAACCTTCAACATATTCCGATATTATTAAATCGGTAGCACAGCTACCTGTTCCGCCTGCTAGAGTGGTTCCGCTAATACTAGGCGGTGTTGCGGATGTTTTATAGTTGATATTTGCTAAAGAGTTTGTGTAGGGGTAAATCTTAAAGTAGTAGGTTGTTGCTGGGTTTAACCCAGAAAATTTAATTGTTTGTAGACCTTGTGCCACATTTTTAATCAATAGACTATTCGCAACTACATTACCATCAATAGGATCTGTAATAGCTGCCAAACTTACTGCGCTGGCTTTAATCAGGTATCCATCAGGGGTTACTGCGGCTGATGCATCTGTCCAATTTAAAGTGATTGATGTACTGGTTGATGTACCTGTGCTTAGTGATGTTGGGTAATTGGTAGGTTCATTCTTAACCACGTTGTAGCTGTATGCTACCGATGTTGTTGAATTAGCATCATTGTCAACGGCAACTATTCTATAGGTTACTGTAGTCCCTGTTGGTTGGGCTGGAATTGGTGAAGCGGTCACATAGTTTGGTGCTCCACTTACATTCATCGTAATAGAATTTCCAAAACTAGTCCCGTTGGTACACCATTGTAAGGTTACAGATGTTACAGAAATATTATCGGTCACATTAGCTGACACAGACACTGTATTGGCGGAATTTGGAGCAGCAGGAGTATTAACAATGCCTGTAATTGTTGGTGATGTTGAGCATCCCCACACCTGGCATACATACTCTGGATGGTCGATATAAGGATTCCTATTATGCTGAGGTGTGTTGTAATAGATATTGTTATTCCTATCGATTTCCTTCTGGCTTACGGGATCGCTATTATGCCAAGATATCAACATATCAATATACCACTGCTTATAATTTCCGCCAGTGGTATTAATAATATACTTAGAATCATAAGAACTATACGTGGTAACCCAGTCACTTAACTCGTTCATGTACCTAGTTGCTAAATACAGGTACGCACGAGCAAAATCTCCTTTATACTCATTTATTGGTTCAAAAACAGTTCCAGTATAACCAGGGAAAGTGCATGGTCCCAACTTGCTTCCATTGGTCGAAGTCCATGTGGGTGTTGAGGTTTGACCCACTATATAATTATTTTTTCTGCTATTAACGTACTGATCTGCTGGGAATAAATGGTGCAAGTCCGTATATTGTGGATTTGCATCATCATCTATTCCTCCCCACCAAGAATTGGGCATACAATGCTCCCTTGAGTAGCAATCGCCTTCACCCGATGCTGTTCCGCACTGATTTGTGTAGATTGTGAATGTGTATGCAGGAGATCCGCTAGGAATATCAGAATACATATCCCAAACTATTGTATTGTTTGGTGCTGGTCTTACATCGGTAACCGCATAAGCATTCCAAACATCAAACGATGCACTGGTGTATGGAAGTTTAACATGTCCGTTGGTTGTAATATCACGCAGAGCTGCACGTAAGGTTTCACCTGATTTCCCTGCCGCTAAATCGTAGTAACCTGCTGGGATTTGAGCAATGCTCGAAAAAAATAAAAAAATCCCCGCTAATAACAACATCCCTCTTTTCATCTTTTCATTTTTTTTCAAAGGTAGTGCAACTTTAAATAAAATAATCAAGTTGACGGGGAATAGCTTAAGCCTCTGAATAAAACAAAAAAAACGAAGCCAAAACGAGACAATGTTGTGACAAAGTTCTATTAATTTGGCTTTGTTCTTCGAAAGTTGACTTTTTATGTAAAATAATACGTCGGATTCGCAGTTCTCCCACTCGTGATGATTCTATTTTTTTAATTGAACCAATTCCTCTTTGATAGATTCGGTTTGTACTTGATTTTTCGTGTGCTTTTTAATCTGTCAAATTAGAGCCGATAAAAATAATAACGAGAATTAGAGAAAAAATGGTATATTTGTCTGATTTTAAACTTTTTCAGTAATTGCTTGTTATCACCTAACAATACTTTCCTTTTTTAATTACTGGTTTCTGGTAAAATCAGATCATTTCTTTTAAAATCACGTATCGATCTATACTGACCCAATAGGTTGATTATTGTTCTGGTTATAGCTATTTCAGTATAATAGTTATTATATAAAACAGTTACACTAAACGAAAAAAACAATTCTATGTACGACAAAAAACCAATTACTAGTAATGCTAAAACACCCGATCTTTCGAAGATGAAGGCCGTAGTTATTGACTTCAAAACAGTAATATACATTGAGTTAGGTGCTAACGAAGAGGAAGCTAGAAAACGCTATTCAACACGAGGTGAGTATTCTAAGGATTTAATAAAGAGAAAAACAGCCGGGGTAAAATAAAAAGCAATAGAAAAACTATATTGTTTTTTGTCTAATAAATTCCCTGTTATAATACAAATATTGAATGTGCAATAACCGAAAAAGCATATCCTCTTTTCCGTTATTGCAGATTTATATGTTGATTAGATAGTTCTGGCCTGTGGTAATATGAACCAGGAAAACACTCAAACTATCAATGAGGAAATAAACTCATCAAGACTAAATACGGTAACTATTGGCATTTAGCTGTTTACTCTTTTACTTAATCATCGGCATATATTTTTCCCTATTCTCAAAAATTACCCATAGGTTAATTGCCAAAAGTATAAGTGCCATTGGAAGTCCCGATGGTGCATTAAAAATGTGGGTTAGAACTATCCCTACCATAACGGGAAAAATAACAACTGCTCCAAGTGCTCTAACTTTTGGAAAGATAAAAAGCAATCCACCAGCAAGTTCTGCAACACCAAGCAGTGGGAAAAGCCAACCCGTTTGCATAAAAGCGGTCATCAAATTTACCAACCCTGCGGGCATATCCTTGGGCATGGGCATGTAGTGAAGGAAAATATTTAGCCCAGAGTTAATGAACATCAGCCCAAAAAGGATACTAATGACTAATAGAATTTTCTTTTTCATGAGAATAAAAATAGATTAAGTGATTGTTTTATTGAGAGATGCGAAATTAATAGTGAGATTTGTGTATTACAATCATGGAACACCCATATTTTATTCATCGCCTTTTGCATTAGCCTGTAACATGGGTGTTTCATCAGTTTATATTTTAAAGGTTAAATAACGTGAGTTCAGTGTAAACGTAACATATTGATCCTTAACTCAGGGTTAGATTCAGGATGACACCTTACATCGAACTGACGTTAAATAGTGTTCACTTTACAATTTGATAATTTGGTATACCACTGTAAACGCCAACTCCCCGTCATTTTAAAAATTATTACCAATAAAATCGCAATTTGCGATTAATTGGGAATGGTACTCCGAGTTTAACTTTTCATCAACAATAAAAACGGTTGAATTATACTTTTGTTCATTCTGTGAGTTAGTTACAGAATAAGCCTTACCCTGTTCGTATATTCCCGATGTTCGCAAACCAAGGCTACTTATAAAAATAAAACGACCGAGATGAAACTCGGTCGTTTTGGGGACAAGCTTATTGTTTTGAAATGTTTTACCGGCTTTTTTCGCTACGTTTTGCTGCTTTTGCCGCACGCTTTTCCTTTAAGCTTTTCGTGGGTTCCTTTTTGGTCATTTTCTCTTTATTAACTTTTTCCTTTGACATAGCGGTAAGTTTTAAGGTTAATACTAACCCAAAAATAAAAAATATTTCTTTTTGTTCAATCCGTTTTTGAATTGGGAAGTGTTAAAATTTGTTAGCGGATGTTTTGGGAAAATACAGTAAACCTTCGAGGAATATGCCTATTGCCCAAAAGTAAGTAGTGCAAACAAAGAGATACGTGAACACAAAAACAAAACTTTTAGGGGTAGGTGAACAGAAACTATTTGCTAAATGTATATTAGACTCGTGTCCGGGTCGTATTCCTTTAAGAAAGATATTCCCTATAAACATTTAATCCCTCTGGGATTTTGGGTTTTGATGAATAGTTAATCCAAGCATACCTTTCAAAGGGTGGTTTGAGTTTTAGGCATAGCAGAGGTGGTTACGCTTAATATAATATCGCAAAATGCGATAACGAGGTTTTGAGCCTACGCAATTAGTCCCATCTCTTATGTCCTCACTATGATTGAAACCTTTTAGGTTTATAAACAGGTTTATTATAACTTGCTAAAAAATCAATATTTCTCGAGGTGTAATCGAATTAGGTTGATTAAACCATAAATCTTCCAATTTTTTTGGATCACTAAATAGATCTGAATATGAAGATTCTGGAATTTCAATTTTATTCTTTTTATTTAAAATATAATGACTGGTTGGACTTATTACATCTAATAGATTTGTCTTATTATTAAAAATAGCGTGAAGTTGAAGTAGTGAAATTTTAGGATATTTTCCATTGTATAATATGCCATCACCATCGTAGTAATTGGTTATTATTAAAGGGATTATTTCAATTTTTTCAATTGAAGTGCTTATTTTTAAATCCTTACAAACATCTTCCCAATTCTCATTTATCCAAACTAAAGATATATCCATTTGACGGCTTGCATCTTCGGCAAGTCGTTTTTTTTCAATAAATGAGATAAAATCATAATCTTCAACAATTTTTGAAAATTTTGCTTGAATAACAAATATAAGTCCGTTTTTATGAGCCAATAAATCTATATCTGTTGACTCATTGCTATTTATTGTTATTTGATTTCGTTTAGGAGCAATAGAAAAATTATTTTGCGAAAAAATTGGCGGTATACTTTTTTCAAATGACTCGCCAATTTCTTGAGATTCGAACTCTTCAATTATCCTATTTAGGTAAATAATATTCCAACTTCTTCTACGTAAGAGTCCATTTAGCAAACAAATATTGTTATCAATCTTAATGAAAGGTTTATAAAGAATATTAGGATTAACTCCTATATTAAAATCAAAAATCAGATAATTCAATATTGCCCTGAAATTATTGATTTTAGAAAACATACTTTCGAATAACGCGCAAAAATCGTCAAACCTCCAAATTGATATCTCCTTTTTAATATCTTGTTTATCAATTATTGACCGAATAATATAAATTGTATCATAAAGATCAAATCCATTTTTCTGCAAAAATAGAGCTGCAAAATTTCCATAGAAAGAGAAGTAGGTCTTACAGTATTTAATAAAAAAATTATTTTTATTTAGCAAAGCATTAGAAATGAAGGATTCCCTAGAGGATTCTCCTAAAGTAAAATATATCTCATCAATTTTAACTTTTAAGTCATTTAATTGATATCGTTCATAATTCTTATTCGTTACCAATTTTGAACCCAATTTTGAAACGTATTCAAAAGACATGTAACCTGAACAATACAAATCAATAACAATATTGTTTTCAAAACACTTATACAATATTGCTATGCTAGCCTCTATCTCAATAGTCTGTTTGTTTCTATTGTATACATTATCACCGCCTTGATCTATTTCATCAAACGAAAATTTTGGTTGATGAATTGACTTTTCAATAAATTCAAAATATTTGTTAACAATATGTATTAACTGAACAATGAATCCTGGATTATTTACATTTAAATTCTCCGAATTTGTTATTTGCCAATTACTAATTGTTGATAAGACCTTTGCTATCTCGAATTTTGAAAGTTGTTTTAATTGTTTATAAATTTCATGTGATTGCTCAAGACTAAATCTACAGATTACCTCTAACTCTCGAATAAAGCATATTATCTGAGGGTTAGTATCTTTAGATAAATATTCCATAAATCTAATAAGTTTAAATCCTTTATTTAATTTAAATTGTTCTATAAATTGCTCGCAATTGATATGAATTATTCTATTCAACACTTCTTCGTTAAAGTTCTCGTTTTTAGAAAAGAATGACTTAAAAATTGAATAACTATTTATGGACGAGAGGATTTCTGGGATAAATAGTGTTGAAAGTTTTGATTGCCAAAATTTTGAATTTAGAGCAAATCCAAAAGACCTCTTTTTGAGTTTTAAAAAATCGTTGTAATAAGAATAGTTAAGTTGTTTATTTACAAAAAGTTCATAAAGTTCTTTATAGCAATCCTCTTTTGCTAAAGTTCGGATCTGTTCTTTAATATCTTTCATATATAGTCTTAATGAGATTCATAGTGTATCTGCAAATATGATACCTAATCTTAAATTGGGGTTATAAAAAAGCTTTTATCTCAGTTTGCAAACGTTTTGGAATACCAAAGAGACTTTAAGTTATTCAGTAAATTTTCAATTTAGGCATCTTAAAAATCATTTCAATTACATAATTAACTTCTGCATAATAACATCTGAACTGTAACCTCAATATCTTGAAAAAATTCCTTTTTAAAGGAATTGCAAATATTGAAAATTGGACTAATGAATAAACTAAAATTAATTGTAGTAATTTTAGTGCGGGATTTATACTGTAACCGTTTCAAATGGTAATGAAATTAAAACTATTGGGCATGAAAATTAAAGATATCTATAGGTTTCTTTCTCCTAAGTTTCAAAATCTGTTTTTAGACTATAAAGTAAATTTTAAGCCAAGGTATGGGTATGGATTACCCCCACACAATCTGCTTTGTGAGATAATAAATGAAAACCGTTCGTTGTATGTTGAACTATTAAACGAGGCAGTGAAATATAAAGAGGTTTTTCAATCGTTTAAAAAGATGGATGAGGAAAGTGATAATTCCAAACCTGTTTATAATAATAAATTCTTGCCCGGTTTGGATATCGTTGGAATTTATACAATAATCGCAAAATTTAAACCCCAAACTTACGTTGAGGTAGGTTCTGGTTTTTCTACAAAGATTGCTTACAAAGCTATAAAGGATAATGGGTTGAATACAAATATTATCTCAATTGACCCTGCTCCTCGGGCAGAAATAGATCAACTTGCAACTAAAATTATTCGTGAACCTTTTGAGAACATTAACTTTGATTTTATTTTCTCCCTAAAAGAAAATGATATTCTATTTATTGATAACTCCCATCGAATTTTACCAAATTCCGATTCACTGGTTTTTTATTTAGATGTTTTACCAAATATTCCAAAAGGGGTTATAGTCCATATTCATGATATTTACTTACCGTTCGATTATCCACAATTTATGTGTGATAGATTTTATTCGGAGCAATATGGCCTTGCAATGTATTTATTAGCGAATAGCAAAAAATACAAACCTCTATTACCAAATTATTTTATAAGTGAGGATAAAGAATTAAGAACAATTCTTGAACCTATTTGGAATCATAAGAATTTAGATAATGTTGAAAGGCACGGTGGTTCATTTTGGTTAACCATTTGTTAAATAACGTAAGGTCAATGTAAGGTGTCATCCTGAGCGAAGCGAAGGATCTAATTGTTTATAAAACAGATGGTTGCTTTCTGCGAATCCTTCGGATTTCACTCCGTTCAGCATGACAAAGCAACAATCTAATGGTGAACTAAGAATCAAGATATTATAGTTAGATTGAACTCCGTTTAAATTAGATTTTTCAAGTTAATCCATTGTATGCAACAGAAGGAAAGTCCTAGCTATTTTGATTTGTTTCGTGTTTTCTTTTGGATGGGGCTTACAGCCTTTGGTGGTCCTGCCATGATGGCTCATATCCGAAAACATATTGTTGATAAAAAAAAGTGGTTGGATGCAAATACCTTTGATTCGGGTCTTGCGCTTTGCCAAATTATTCCAGGGGCAATTGTAATGCAGCTAGTTGCCTATGTTGGCTTGAAAATTAAGGGTATTCCGGGGGCAATTGTTTGTTTTGTTGCGTTTGGGTTTCCTGCATTTCTTATCATATTTATTCTTTCGATATTGTATAAGCATTCCAAAAATATTTCGGGTGTTGAGCGTGTTTTAAGCGGGTTAAGGGTGGTTATTGTTGCCATTGTTGCAAATGCGGCATACACTTTTGGCAAAAAGAATTTTCATAATTGGAACGATTGGGTAATTGCTGCTATTGCTGCCGGGTTATTCCTAACCAAATTACACCCAGCACTAGTACTGGTAGCTGCGGCACTATTAGGCATTATATTTACAAAAGAGGATTCCCATCAATTCCAAAAACTTGAGAGCGTAAAAACTTTTCGGTTCTTTCTTTGGGCATTGGCCTCTGTTGCTGCTGGAGCAATTATTTTATTCTTTGTGGATAAGGATTATTTTACGCTGGCAACTCTCATGCTACGAATCGATCTGTTCTCGTTTGGTGGCGGTTTAGCCTCAATGCCAATAATGTATCACGAGCTGGTTGATTTATTCGGTTGGTTCAACGAAAAAATATTTATGGATGGCGTTATTCTTGGGCAAGTAACCCCAGGATCGATTATTATTTCGGCTACATTTTTTGGGTATATGCACTTTGGGATTCTGGGAAGTTTACTTGCAACTATGGCTGTTTTCACCCCATCATTCCTTGTTCTTATGGGCATAATCCCATTCTTCGATAAGCTCAGCTCGTACCCACAATTCAATAGGGTTATAAACGGCATTCTATGCTCTTTTGTAGGTTTGCTCACAATAGTTACATATCGTTTTGCCATCGGCGTTAATTGGAGTATCTTCCCCATTATACTCACAATTACCGCATTTGTTCTTCTTCTGCGAAAAGTTGATGTTATTTGGATAATTCTTGGAGGTGTTTTAGTATCGCTGATAATGTGATAGAGTTTTTGAAGAATTATAAGTCTTATAAAAGTAAACCTACCTACAAATTGTATGATTTTACTTTTTAATTGAATGAATAATCAGCTTTTTTGAATTCCTTTGCAAAATATTTTGAATGAATATGGATAATACTACCTCTCAACCTGCAAAAGGCAAAAATCTTAACCCCAGTATATTCAGCTTACTGAAACCATATTCGGGGATGGTTTCCGTGCTAATTATTATGGCATTACTGTCAAGTCTTGTTAATATGCTAATTCCTAAAATCATTGCTAGGGGTATCGATGCTTTTTCCTCAAAGCATTATGATATGGAATTAGTGATAGTTGAGTTTGCAGTAGCCGCTGGTACAATATTTTTATTTACCTTCTTTCAAAATATATTTCAAACATATACCTCCGAGCGTGTAGCGAGAGATTTGCGCATACAACTTTCCGAAAAAATATCACGGCAAAGCTATACCTACATTATCAAATCGAATCCATCTAAACTTTTAACAAACCTCACATCGGACGTTGATGCAATAAAAACGTTTGTCTCGCAAGCCTTTGTCGTTATCGTTTCATCAATTTTTGTAATTATTGGCACATGCATTTTACTTATTCTTATTAATTGGAAACTGGCGTTAGCCGTTATTACAATTGTTCCAATTATTGGTTTTACTTTTTTTATTGTGCTAAGAAAGGTTCGAGTGCTTTTTAAACGGAGTAGGGAGATTATAGATTCGCTGAACAAGATTATAAACGAAAGTATTTTGGGCTCCGCATTAATACGGGTGCTGAATTCACAACAACCAGAAAGCATGAGATTTCTGGAAAAGAACATTGAGTCGCGCGATTTAGGATTATCCATTTTACGCCTGTTTGCAACCCTAGTCCCAGTTATTCAATTTGTAGCCAATCTCGCTGTGATAACGATACTAGTTATGGGCGGGCATTTTATTATGGTTGGTAGCATGTCGTTAGGAAATTTTGCTGCATTCTATAGCTACATCATGCTACTAATTTTTCCAGTTCTGATGATTGGCTTTATGAGCAATATTATTGCACATGCATCTGCCTCCTATCAAAGAGTATACGAGGTTCTTGAAGCAGCCGAGATAGCTGATGCTGGAACCATTAATAGTGATATAAAGGGAGATGTACATCTTAAAAATGTCTCCTTGTTTTATCAAGAGAAACCTGTATTGAAAGATATTTCATTTTCGATAAAAGCGGGCAGTAAAACCGCCATAATTGGACCAACCGCAGCAGGCAAAAGTCAGCTATTATATCTGCTTACAAATCTTATTTCTCCAACATCAGGAACAATAGAGTTTGATGGAATAAGTGCAGATAAATACACAAAGCAGCTATTCCATAGCCAAATAGGTTTTGTTTTTCAGGATAGCGTGATTTTTAATATGAGTCTACGTGAAAATATTGCTTTCAACGATAAAGTAACAAATGAATCATTGGAAAAAGCCATTGCAACGGCAGAACTAACAGATTTTATTGACTCGCTCCCTCAAAAACTCGATACCGTTGTTTCGGAACGCGGTACCAGCCTTTCGGGTGGGCAAAAGCAGCGTATTATGCTAGCGCGTGCACTTGCAATAAACCCTAAAATTCTTTTACTCGACGATTTTACCTCGCGGGTTGATAGAACTACTGAAAGTAAAATTCTTTGCAACCTCGAAAATAATTATCCCAATTTGACACTTATATCTGTTACTCAAAAAATTGCTCCAGTAAAGAATTTCGACCAAATAATCCTCTTAATGGAGGGCGAAGTTATTGCTTCGGGTAAACACGAGGAGTTGAAAAAGAGTTCGCCTGAATATATTCAAATTTATAGCTCACAACGAAGCACGCATCACTATGAATTATAATCTAAATCAAGCAGCAAATAAAACGGAGCAAAAGAAATCGAACCTTGCATCGCTCCGGAAATTGATCACTATTATTGGTGAAGAGCGTCGTAGTCTTACTATTGCATTTGCGGCAATCCTATTAAACGCAGGGATTAGCCTGCTTGGACCATATTTAATTGGTCACACTATCGACAAGTATATTCAAACTAAGCAATTTCATGGCGTACTGGTATTTGCAGCAATTCTACTATCCGTTTATATAGTTGCTTTTGTTGTTAACTACATTCAAATGCTAATGATGGGTGGCATAGGGCAACGTATGCTATTCAGCTTGCGAAATGCAGTGTTTAATAAATTGCAAGAACTTCCAGTCGATTTTTTTAATCAAAATAAATCAGGGGATCTTATTTCACGCATTAATAATGATACGGATAAGGTAAACCAGTTTTTCTCGCAATCGTTAATGCAATTTATTGGTAGCCTTATTATCATGATTGGGGCTGGAATTTTTCTGCTATGCATAAATCTCCCCCTAGGTATTGCCGCATTATCGCCAGCATTAATAGTATGGTTCATTACAAAGAGTGTATCACCTTGGGTAAAACGCCGAAATGCGGCTAGCATGAAAACAACCGGAGCCCTTAGCGCCGAGGTACAAGAAAGTCTTGCAAATTTTAAAGTAATTATTGCCTTTAATCGTCGCGATTATTTCCGCAAACGTTTCGAAAAGGTTAATAAAGAAAATTATGCACAATCCATTCAAACAGGTATTGCTAATACTGTTTTCATGCCAATTTATACTTTAGCTGCTAATATTGGTCAGCTAATTGTGCTTTCTTTCGGAATTTATTTAATTATTAAAGGGCTATTTACCCTTGGTTTGCTTATCAGCTTTATTGCTTATATAAATAATTTTTACAACCCATTACGCCAATTAGCAGCCCTTTGGGCCAGTTTCCAAGTAGCTTTAGCTGGTTGGGATCGAATTTCGCTGCTGTTATCCCTTGAGAACAATTTAGATATTGTTGAAGATGATAAAAGCGAAATAAGTAAATCATACTTAACTTTTAGAGATGTATCATTTCAGTATCCCAATGGAAAAGAGGTATTGTTCAGCGTAAATTTCGATTTAGAACAAGGAAAAACCTATGCTTTTGTAGGGCCTACCGGAGGTGGTAAAACCACTATTGCATCACTTATTGCCAGATTATACGATACAACTAAAGGCAAAGTATTGTTGGATGGTAAGGATATTCGTTCCTACAAACCCGAAGAACGCAGTCGGAAGATTGGATTTATTCTTCAAGAACCTTTTCTGTTCTCGGGAACTGTTCGCGATAATATCCTATATGGAAATGTTGAATACAAAAACTTCTCAAACAAGCAGCTGGAAGAGGCAATCTCCGACGCAGGTTTGGAAGGTTTACTGCAACGCTTTGATCAAGGACTCGAAACAGTGGTTCAAACCACAGGAGATGGTATTAGCCTTGGTCAAAAACAGCTAATCGCATTTATGCGCGCTGTGCTTCGAAAACCAGAACTGCTTATTCTTGATGAAGCCACTGCAAATATCGATACTATTACGGAACAATTGCTGGACGAGATACTAAAGAAACTCCCACCATCTACAACACGAGTAATAATTGCCCATCGCTTAAACACTATTGAAAATGCTGATGAGATTTTCTTTGTAAATACAGGCAATGTTACCCTAGCCGGTTCATTTAAGGATGCTATTAATTTACTTTTAAACGAGAAGATAGAAAGCTAAAATTAGAAGTCTTCTTGTAAAGAAAATTTTAGCAAAAAAGGTTCAGCCAATACTCTCTTTGACATTGCTTTTTTTTCTATTCTTTTCAATAAGTCCAATAATTAAAAGAATTGTTCCCACAAACATTGAAATTATTCCAATTGTTAATGTTTTAATCGGAAATATCAATCCGCCGTTATAATAATATAATATAAGAAATGCTCCTCCTCCCATTAATGATAATCCAAATCTTACATTATTCTTCTCCTTGGATTTTTCATGGCTTACCTGCGCTTCCTTTTCTAGTTCTTGGTTATCAATATTTTCGGGATTATACTCTAGTACTGCAATATTCCCCTCCAGTAGGTGTTTTGCCTGATAATCGGTAATAAGTTCACGTTCTAGTGCAATATTAATAGCCGTTTCGTGCATTAAGGGATTTTCTATATCCTTGGAATTAGCAATAATATCGAACAGCTCATCATCGGTTTTACTATTCAATTCAATCAAATAAGGGTTTTCGCTTGCCATAGAATTTTAATTAAACTTCCAGTTTACCCATTGGGTCTGAATATCCATGCTAGTGTTTGTTTGCGGAAGTTGTTCCTTATCGTTAATTAGAATTGAATTCAATTTAATGGATTTATTCAAATAATCGGATAGCTCCTTATATGTCACATCCCCTTTTGTTTCTTGAAACTTTTTTAGTAAAAAATAGGTGAATAAACCATGATTTTTTGCTTTATAGGGTAATGAGCTTTGCTCACCCGAACTTGCAGTAAACACAACTAAGTTTCCCTTTAACTTATCTTCCTTTGGTTTAACCTTAACCCCCCTAGCTGAGAGTAATCCTTGATTTCTAGCCCCTCCACTAAAACAGGCATCTAAAAATACTGTAACTCTTCTGCTCGGGAATTCAGTTAACTTTGAGTATAAGGTATTTAAATTGATTGCATAGTTCAAATTGGTACCATTAACATCAACAGGAATTAAATAGGCCTCTTTAGTATTCTCATCGGGTAGTCCATGTCCGGCGTAGTAAACAAATACGTCAGCAGTTCCTTCGGTTACTTTGATAATCTTATTTAGTTTATCAATTCCTTGACTCATTTCTCCTAGCGTTGCATCAAGTAGAAATGTGATATTCTGCTCGGGAATTCCTAATACCTTAATTGCATGTTCCTTGAAAATGGTAGCGTCATTTCTAGCGAACTCAACGTTCATTTCAGTATTTATCTCCTTTTGCTTTGAGGAGTAATCCTCATTACCAATTATAAGAGCAAATCTATCGGGGTTTTGCTTTGCAGCAACTGGAATATTTACATCAACATCAGATTTTATGATAGGTTGATTATTATTTTTATTCTTTAGGTTATCTGCAATTTCAGGTGTAGTTATCTCGTTTATCTTTTTTAAATACGACACTTTTAAATAATCTATACATATTCTTGAATTATACCATATCTGAAAACCAATTCGATTAGAATTAAAATCAGTAATAGTTCCCAATTTTAATAGGACTTCATTTACAAAAAAGGAAAATTCATCGCCTGTTCTTCTAATAGTTAACTTGGTAAACTCATTGTATACAACGCTAATATTAGGAACAAACTCTCCCCCATCTTTTATGAATCTTCTGGTTTCATTAATTTTATCCTGATAAACAACCGACTCGCTGTTGCAGTTTACAATAAAACCACATTCGCCTTTATCCGATTTATTAAATATCAACCCAAATAGATTTCCCTTAGCTCCGCCTGTTTGTTTTACGAGAGTTTCAATTTCAAAATCTCGAGTGAAATCAAAAATAATTCCATTAAGACTATACCATATAGGCGTTTTTCCTCTCCACTCTAAAGTAAGATACCCATTTTCAATAGTCGATAACGCCTCAGTATTGTCACCAAGCCACCAACGATTATTATTGTTATCAAAATTATCTAAGAATACCACCTCTTTCTCGCGCTGAGAATAATCATTGTAATTATTTTGAGAGAAGCTTTGGTGGGTGAATAATAATGCAATTATTGAGATTATGTATTTCATATCTTTTAGTGTTTAAGAATTATCAAATTTAAAATAAAATATAAAACTAATGCCAAATGACAGCTAATTCAAAGAGGAAATGGCAGACAAAAAACATTATCAAAAATTAACCTCGTCCTCCAAATCCATTTAACTGAATGGTATTTTCGTACACAAACATTAAACCATTCTTCATGTAAAATAAACTCATTTTCTATTTATTTCAATTATTTTTGACATTAAATAATAACGGATGGAACGCCTCAACTTACTGATAAATAATTTTGAGACTTTAAACAAAGAGCTTAAAATAGTAAGCACCCAGCTAAAGAAAGAAAACAAAGAGTTTTATAATTCTATTGTTGAAAACTCAACAAATTATATAGCAGTTATTCAGGAAGGGAAGTTTGTTTTTATAAATTCAAAAGGCTTACAATTATTGCGTTGCACAAGTTCTGCTGATATTATTGGAAAAAATATTCTTGATACAATACATGCCGATTATCAATATATTGTAATCGACCGTCTGGCAACCACTTCCAGTTTACCTGTTACGCCTGTACACCTGAAAAATGTGAGATTCGATAAAACTTTTTTTGATACTGAGAGTAATCTGATTCCTTTTGTTTACAATAAAAAACCAGCAACACTCATTATAAGTCGCAATATTACTCCCGATTTGGAGTATAATACGGCATTACAGATTGAAGAAAAACTTCGTGCCGATATTCTCAACTCATTTAAAGAAGTTATTGCTTTTTACAGCATAAACCACAACATTATATGGCTTAACGATGCTGGCAAAAAACAACTCAACATAAAGGATGATTCTTATGTTGGTGAATTATGCCATAATGTATGGTTTAACAATAATAAACCCTGCATGAATTGCCCCGTGGTTAGCCGCGTATTCGTACCTACAGAAAGGATTGTTACCCTCAATGATAATAGAATATGGATGGTAAGGCATACCCCATTATTCGATGATAATGGAACTCTAACAGGTTTTGTTGAGTATAGATCTGATATTACCGAAAAAGAGAACACAAAGAATGAGCTGGAGCGGAGTCATGCCCGACAAATTCGTGCCGAAATTGCGAACTCATTTGGTCATATAGAAAGCGATTTAACCACAGGGCTTCAAATATGGTCGCACGGAGCTTATAATATCTTTGGGCATAGCTACAGCGAAAATCAAACATCGCACAAAGAAAATTTTGTCAAATATATTCACCATGAGGATTCTGAGCAGGTTAAGCAATTGCTTCAACTTACCTATAACGGAAAGAAGAATTTCGATTTTATCTTTAGAATTATTGATGCCAATGATAGGGAGAAAACTGTTCGTGGAATTGGCGAAGTCAGAATAGATACGGTAACCAAAAATAAAAAATTCTTTGGCGTATTACAGGATATAACACATATCTCAAACCTTGAGAAGCAAATATTCGATGAGCGTCAGAAATATAAGATGCTTGCCGAAAATGCTCCGTTAGGGCTTATCTTAACGCAGAACAATAAACCAGTTTACATCAATAAAACCACTATGAGTTGGCTTGATCTCAAATCCTTATCAGATTTTGAGAAAGTAGGTTTTGTTGGATTATTCCACCCAAATGATAGGAAAATTGCCGAAGAACTATCCTTAAAGCTAAAAGAGAACGATGTCCCTTCCCCGTTAGTTAAAAAACTTCGAATTTTAAATAATGATGGAAGTATCCGCTACATAAGGCTCGATTTAGTAAACAACTCGATTAATAATCAAAAATATATACAAACGGTACTAATCGATATTACCTCCGATGTTCTAAAAGAGAAAAAACAGAAGCAGGTTGCTGCTGATGCTTTATACATGAATCAGAAGAATACAATCCTATCAGAAATAGAAAGTGTTTTAATTAAAACTCTTGACGATAAGAAATTCTCAAAAAACCAAAAGGACTTCAAAAAAATCTTTGATATCATTAATAGCTATAAACAATTGGATAAAGATTGGAAAATGCTTATAGCCAACTTCGAAGAGGTGCATCCTGATTTTTTTAGCAAACTCAAAAAGATGCACCCAATGTTATCATCAAACGATATTAAACATTGCGCCTGCATAAAAATGAATTTCGAAACAAAAGAGATTGCACGTTTCTTTAATATTAAAGCCTCATCTGTTCAAATTGGTAGGGTTCGGCTGAAGAAAAAAATGAACCTATCCGATTCAATTGATTTACGAAGTTATATTTTGAGTTTCTAAACCAATCCTCTCCATTTATCTCCTATCACACTTTGATTACTTTACTAGTTTAATTGCTGGTTCACAATTAAGATAAACCGTTTCGCAATACCTACATGTATCAAATCAAAATATCGATTTAATACGTGTAATAGTTTTGTAATATCTCCAATTTAAATTATTACACACCTATTATATATTTTAGGCTTTCGAAACCAATTCAAATTTTGAATTATTCCTAAACCTAATACAGTTAATCTATGACACATCTTTATGACCCTACTCTGGTTGATTGGTCGCGAGCTCAATTTGCTCTTACGGCCATTTATCACTGGTGTTTTGTGCCTCTAACTCTAGGGCTTTCGTTTATTGTTGCCTTTATGGAAACGCTATACGTTAAAACAGGCAACGAAGAATGGAAACGAATTACCAAGTTTTGGATGACCCTTTTCGGTATAAATTTCGCTATTGGTGTGGCAACTGGTATTATCCTCGAATTCGAGTTTGGTACCAACTGGTCAAACTACTCATGGTTTGTTGGCGATATTTTTGGAGCACCACTTGCCGTTGAGGGAATAATGGCATTTTTCATTGAAAGCACCTTTGTTGCAGTTATGTTCTTTGGATGGAACAAAGTCAGCAAAAAATTTCATTTGGTTTCTACATGGCTTGCCGCTATAGGTGCAAATCTTTCGGCACTATGGATTCTGGTTGCAAACTCGTGGATGCAATACCCTGTTGGCATGCACTTCAATCCCGATATGACCCGTAACGAGATGACCAACTTCTGGGATGTGCTTTTTTCACCAGTGGCTATCAACAAATTTTTACACACCGTTTCATCTGGTTATGTATTATCCGCTGTTTTTGTAATAGGGGTTAGCGCTTGGTATATGCTAAAAAATCGCGAAATACGTTTTGCTAAACTCAGCATTTTGGTTGCCGCCATTTTTGGCTTAATTACTTCATTATTCATTATCCTTACGGGCGACCATTCTGCAAGGTTAATGGCAAAGCATCAACCTATGAAATTCGCTGCCATGGAGAATATCTATCAGGGGCAACGTAAGGCTCCCCTTGTAGTTTTTGGTGTTCTTAAAAACAATAATACCGATAGTTTGGCTAAAGAAGATTTTGCATTTAAACTCGAAATACCCAATATCTTGTCTTCCATGGCTTTTCTCGATGCCAATGCTTATGTGCCAGGTATTAAAGATATAGTACAAGGCAATAGCGAACATGGAATTATATCTGCCTCCGAAAAAATCCAAAAGGGAAAAATTGCAATACAAGCTTTAAGCGATTACAATACCGCCAAAAAAGCGAAAGATTTTGATAAAGAAAAGGAGTCTCTTTCTGTGTTAAATGCAAATTACAATTACTTTGGTTACGGCTACCTTACCGATGCCAAGCAAATAGTACCTCCCGTTAAATTAACCTTTTATTCGTTCCGTATAATGGTTGCCCTTGGTTTCTGGTTTGTAGTTCTTTTTATACTTGTTTTGATCTTCTTGTTTCGCAATCGATTGGAAAACAGGCGCTGGTTCTTCCGTGCTGCTATTATCAGCATTCCATTAGCATACCTTGCCTCTCAGCTGGGTTGGGTTGTTACCGAGGTAGGTCGCCAACCATGGGTTATTCAGGATTTAATGCCTGCCATAACCGCTGTTTCAAATATAAATGTTGGTTCGGTAAAAATAACTTTCGCCCTATTTGCCATCATTTTCACAATATTGCTAATTGCCGAAATTAAAATTATGCTAAAACAAATTAAAATTGGCCCTAAAGATGGAGGAAACGAATAATGTTTGAAACTTTAACACATATCGCATTACAGCAATACTGGTGGATACTGGTATCCTTGCTGGGCTCCCTGCTTGTATTTTTACTATTTGTTCAGGGTGGACAAACACTTATTTATCAATTGGGTAAATCGGACACTGCCAGAAGTCTTATAATTAATACCATTGGCAGTAAATGGGAATTCACTTTTACTACATTGGTAACATTCGGAGGGGCTTTCTTTGCATCTTTCCCGTTATTTTACAGCACTAGCTTTGGTGGTGCATATTGGGTATGGATAGTTATCCTATTTGCTTTTGTTATTCAAGCCGTTGCTTACGAATTTCGTTCAAAACCTGAGAACGTTCTTGGCAAGCAGGTTTTCGATGCTTTCCTGTTTTTAAATGGCCTATTAGGCACTATACTTTTGGGTGCAGCGGTTAGCACATTTTTTACCGGTTCAAACTTTACTATTGATAGTGAGCATCATTCGCAATGGACAATGGCTTCACGTGGTCTTGAGGCCGCTTTAAACATTCAAAACCTATCGTTGGGTTTGGCGGTATTCTTTTTATCGCGCGTTTTGGCCTTACTCTATTTCATGAACACTATTGATAATTCCGAAATTATTGAAAAGGTAAAAAAACAGCTATGGTATAATGCGATTCCATTCCTAGTATTTTTTCTACTATTTACAGGAATGCTAATGCTTAAAGATGGTTTTGCGGTAAACCCAGTAACGGGTGAAGTATTTATGCAACCCTACAAGTATTTTATCAATTTAATTGATATGCCTTTAGTAGCCTTATTATTTTTAGTAGGTGTAGTTTTGGTTTTAATGGGTATAATCATGCCAATAGTTTCGTTTATCAAACATGGTAGTAAAGCAATTTGGTTTGCCGGATTAGGCACTGTTTTAGCGGTATTCTCATTATTCCTTCTGGCAGGTTTCAATAATACGGCCTATTACCCTTCCGTAGCCGATTTACAGAGCTCCTTAACCATTGCTAATAGTTCCTCGAGTCACTATACACTCACTGCAATGAGCTACGTTTCGTTGTTTATTCCTTTCGTATTGGCATACATAGTATATGTATGGAAAGCAATGAACAGTAAAAAACTAGATGCTAACGATATGGAAAAGGAACATGTTTATTAACCATTAAAATTGAAAATTATGATTACTCAAATTCTTTGGTTGGCATGCCTTCCAGTAATTTTATATGTTTCCTACAAGCTAATTGCTTTATCGCTTACATACTTTGAAAAAAAACAACATTAAGTTTTGCAAGTTTTGGTGATAACCCTGAAAAATATTCAGGGTAGGGTTTAGAGTATGGTAGCAATAAACACCCACAGTTTTTGAAAACGCCTTTAAAAACGTGGGTGTTTATATTTTTAAACCCGATTAAAGAAAAATCTTTTATGTTTTCTTATCAAACAAGTTAGGTGTCGTGCTCTTGAAATAGGAGTAAACAATCTCATTGGTTTCAATAGATTTAATCATATCTCCGAAATGTGCTAAAAAATGTTTTTGGTATTCGGCAATTTGATAATTAATTATAATATCTGAACCACCCAATTTTTCAGTTATGTAGAGATTAAGCAAAAATAAAAAAGACGAGGATTACCTCGCCTTTCAGAAAGCATAACTCATTATATTAATTCTTAAAAATTTCATTTAAAATGCTCCCTAACCTCACTCCTCCTAATAAAAGTTGATTCTCGATTACAGGATAGCATTTATTAATATAATCTTCGCCGATTACATCTGTATAGCTATACGCTAAATTCAATGCCTCCCGAGTTTGAGTAAACCATTGAACAATATCACCCTTAGCCATCTTCTTTATTTTTCGATGTGAGGTTTTAGAAAGTAAACTCAGAACATCATTCGTTGTATTTTTACTCTCAATAATATCGGTATCCCATATTCGATGGAGACTTAGCTGTTTACCATTGAAAGTAAGTTTAATATCGTTTCCACCTCTATCGTTACCATACCCAACGTGCAAGGGTTGGTGCAAATCGCCCATAAGATGGAATAGAACCTTAATGTTAAGGTTTATCTCCTCCTTGGTCAGTTTCGATTTGTTCTTCAGATTATTAATGGCTATTTCTAATTGTTTAACAACATTATTTCCATGCTCAATAGTGGTATCATACTGACCACCCTTATCAATATTGATGTAATGCCATTTCTTCATGTAATCGAACTTCGAATCGCCTCTTAATTCATCCATCCAGGTTGAAGCCGATTCCCAGGTCATATCACCAAGATATTTTGTAACAGAGTCCTGAACATTTTTACTGATGTAATTTTTGGCAACCTCAACGATAATATGATGCCCCACCTTCCCCCATCCATAGGAAAAAGAGGTCATATTGAATATTAAGGACAATACCAAAGCAAATCGTAAAATTTTAGTTCTCATAAAATCAATTTTATTCTATTCGATTCCTAATTCATTGTTTAGTTTAACGTCCGTTCGATGTAAGATGTCATCCTGAGCGAAGCGAAGGATCTAATTATCTAAATGCTAGATGCTTCACTTCGTTCAGCATGACAAAGCAATAATCTAACACTATGCTTGGGATCAATATGTTATGCTTATATCGAGTTCACGTTAGTTTTAATTCCCTTCATCAATCCTTATCTATAATGTAATCTCCCATATTTTTTTTTCTTGATAACTTTATTCACGCTTCTCTTTTTATAATCATTCGATATGACGCTTATATTTCCGTCAACTTCAAGTATTGCCAAGTTAACATCATAAATGCTTTGAACGCCATGTTCATGAATAGCCTCGAGAAGTTCGTCTGTTGTGATTTCCATTTTGCGCAAATTTTTATCTTTTATTTTGCCCTCGGATACAAGAATAACTGGTTCTCCCTCCAATAAATGGGTAAGTCCTTTAGAACGAAATAGTAACTGTTTAAACAAGAAATTAAGTGCAAACAAAGTAACCGCAGCTAGTAAACCACCCAGCAAAGATGTATCAGATCCAACCATTGCGTTTTGTACTGCATTACTTATAAGCAGCACAAATACAATATCAAAGGTTGAAAGTTGAGCCAGCTCTTTTTTGCCAAAAATTCGTATGGCAATTGAAATAAAAATATATACCACTGCTGAGCTGATAATTACATGTAAATAAGGATTACTGTACATATTAGTTGATTTAAAAGAGTTATTATTATTGGACTTCCTTTACTATGCGTAAATTCATGGTACTCATAGGCTGAGATATATTTCAAATTTAATAAAATCTCTCGATCAAAAGGAAAAGGGGAAAGAAGTGATTCAAATGAAATTTTTACTGCTTTTGTAAACTTAGTTGTTTAACTTATGTTGATAATATTATAATCTTCATAAGAATTAAGAAATGATTAAAACAATTGGTTACATACTATTAGCCATTTCCTGTATTTTGTTTGGGTTGGTATTGGTTGTTCCTTGGTTTGGTTTTTCAAAAGGCACAATTGCTGGGGTAATTACAGGACTTTTAGTTGCAGGAGAAATTCTGTTTTATCTAAGCATATTCTTAATTGGGAAGGATTTTATAGCTAAAATAAAAAATAGGTTGATTTTTTGGAAAGCAAAGTCAACCAATAACCCCACTGAATAAAAATAAATAACACCATGCAAACAATACTCGGAGCTAATGGCATAATTGCAAATGAACTTGCAAAAGAACTTCATTCAAAATACACTAATGATATTCGCTTGGTTAGTAGAGATCCCAAAAAGATTAATGATACGGATGAACTAATTCCTGCTGATTTACTAGACCCCTGTCAAACTTCAATTGCTGTAAAAGGATCTGAAATTGTATATCTCACTGCAGGATTACCTTACAACTCAAAAATATGGCACGAACAATGGCCAATCGTAATGCGAAATGTTATTGATGCTTGTAAGTTACACCATGCTAAACTGGTCTTTTTCGATAATGTGTACATGTACGGTCAGGTGAAAGGAACAATGACCGAAGAAACACCTTTCAATGCCGTTAGCATCAAGGGCAAAGTAAGGGGTGAAATTACCCAAATGCTGCTGGATGAAATTAAAGCCAATCAAATTACAGCAATGATTTGCCGGGCACCTGAGTTTTATGGCCCACGCAATACAAAAAGCGGAACAAATTCAACCATTTTTTACAACATCAAAAAAGGTAAAAAATTACAGGTGTTATTAAATGACAATACACTAAGAACTTTGATCTACGCACCCGATGCAGCCAAAGCAACAGCATTATTAGGAAACACGCCCGATGCCTATAATCAAACATGGCATTTACCCGTTGATACAAATAGAATGACTGCAAAACAATTTATCGCTCAGTGTTCATCTGTAAAAGGGAAGGAATTAAAATATACCATTCTCAAAAAAGGGATGATTAAAATAGTTGGATTATTTAATCCATTCGTTAAAGAGATAATCGAACTGCTGTACCAATGGGAGCAGGATTATATTTTTGATTGTTCGAAGTTCAATACCCGCTTTCCTGAATTCAAAATAACTACAATCCTAGAAGGAATTAAAGAAATAATAAACGAATTCGAATAACGTCAGTTAGATGTCATCCTGAGCGAAGCGAAGGATCTCGTTGTTTAGAAAACAGATGCTTCCCTTCGTTCAGCATGACAAAGCAACAATCTATTGCTATACTGAGAATCAAGATGCTATACTTAGATCTAATTCACGTTCGAATAAATACATTAAATAGTTCCAAAGCAGCCTCTCTCTTTCTGGTTAAAAACTAATCCTCGATAGGTTTATCAAAAATTGCTTACTTTTATGGTAGATAAAATTTCTTTGGATCTTAAAGATTAACTTGACTTTAGAATGAAAGTTGGAATAGTTGGAGGAGGTGCTGCTGGTTTTTTTGCTGCAATTACAGCAAAGGAAAATTACCCGGATGCTACAGTTGTTATTTTTGAAAAATCGCTGAAACCCTTATCAAAAGTTAAAATATCAGGGGGAGGAAGATGTAACGTTACCAACGGTTGCGATTCCATAGATGAATTATGCAAGGCTTACCCCAGAGGCGTACGATTACTAAAGAAAGCTTTCCATATTTTCAATAATAAGCATACGATCAAGTGGTTTGAATCCCGACATGTTCCGCTTGTAGTTCAAAGTGATAATTGTGTTTTCCCAGCATCACAGGACTCCCAAAGTATCATTGATTGTTTTTTTGGGGAAGTTAAAAGACTTGGAATTGAAATAGAATTAGGACATGGTGTTAAAGAAATAAAACAAATAGAAAATCAGCTAGCACTAGTATTCCTTAAGGATGAATTCCAGCCTGAAATCTTTGACAAGATTATTGTTACAACTGGTGGTTCTCCAAAAAAAGATGGATTAGAATGGTTAGAATCATTAGGACACAAAATTGAAAACCCCGTTCCATCATTATTTACATTCAATATTCCATCAGACCCAATTACTGAATTGATGGGGATTGTACTAGAAAATGCTTTAGTGAGCATTCAAGGTACAAAGATTAAATCTGAAGGACCATTACTTATAACACACTGGGGAATGAGTGGTCCTGCAATACTTAAATTATCATCATACGGAGCAAGGGTATTGAATGAGATGAACTATAACTTTAATGTTCAAGTAAATTGGGTTTACGAACAAAATAATGACTTAGTCATTAATTACATGAATGCCATTATTAATGAACATTCCAATAAATTATTGTCGAATATTCGACCCTACTCTTTGCCGGAGAGATTATGGCTGCATCTATTAGATAAAAGCGAACTTTCCCCAAAGAAAAAATGGGGCGAACTCGGTAAGAAAGGGCTCAATAAATTGATTAGCGTATTAACCAACGATGTTTATGCTGTACGAGGAAAATCAACATTTAAGGAGGAGTTTGTGACCTGTGGGGGAGTGAGTTTGCAAAGTATAGATCATAATACATTGCAAAGTAAAGTTTGCAAAAACCTCTATTTTGCTGGGGAAGTTTTAGATATTGATGCAATTACAGGTGGCTACAATTTACAAGCCGCTTGGACAACTGGATTTATAGCGGGTAAATTGAATTCAAATTCCTTATCGGAAAATGCTAAATTGGCTAAGAAATTATAATTCAATGTCGTTTAGTTAAGAAGATTCCGCATCAAGTGCGGAATGACAAGGGGTATGTACACCGTTTTTACCGTCATTGCCTTACGGCGAACTCGCAAAACACGCTCGATTCCTGCAAAGGCAGGAACTGACCGTTGGAAACTCAGCGGAGCTAATCCCTAACTTATAGGAATTAAATCCTAACTAAACGACATTGCTTGTTGTATTGCTACCCTAATAATTCCTTGCATACTAAACTTTACCCCGAGATTTTACTTCCCGAACCTCTCAAAATATCTTTTTCCTACACATAAATAATATTTTAGCAAATGAATCTTCTGAAACACTAAATACGTATTTAATGCTACTTATATTAACAATATAAATTAGTTTGCTTGTTGTTTTAATGTTTTTTATTAATATTGTAATCATTAATATACACCGTACATAAAATATACTATCTATGAATTTAGAGATTAACAGAAATACGATTAAAGCTTTTATACTAAACGAGCTTCCACAGAAAATAATGTCCTTGGTTTCGGATGCAATACTTGAGGATAAGCATATATCAAAAATCTATGAGGAGGAAATATTTAATATTGAAGCAAAACTATACTATAGAAATTTGCTAAGCCCTGCCGATCAGCTCAAGTTTGAGAAGGCGCTATTCAAAAAAATGAACCCTTTTAATGAGGATAACCAGCAGAATGAAACGAATAGTTCTCCGGAGGATATTGGAAAGACTTTTAATGCCTACAAGGCCTCTCAAAGACGGGAATATAAAATCTCTAAAATGTACGCTATTGGTATAAATATTAAATACTGGCTAATTGCCGCTTCCTTTGCAGTATTACTTATTGCTGGTGGAGGGGTAGCATACTATTCTCAACCTACCGACACATTGGAAAACGGGTTGTATGCCAAGTATTATTCTCCGCTTAACGACAAGGATATTTATCTATTAATTAACCATTCTTTGGATGTTGCCAGAAAAAAGTACATGGAGGGGGAATACATCAATTCCATGATGCTCTTAAAGGATTTGCCATCAACAGTAACCATTGATGCTGAAAAGAACCTATTAATTGGCCTAAATATGATGGAGATTGGCAAGTATAGCGTGGCAGCAAACTACCTCGAATTGGCATTTAGCAACCAGAGCGGCTTTGATTACGTTCCACAGACTCAATGGTATTTGGGGCTTTGTTACCTAAAAACGGGAGATAAGGAAAAAGCAATTAATATTTTTAATACCATAGTAAAGAGTAATGGCTATAACTATAAAGAAGCCAAAAAGATTCTTAAAAAAATCACCAATTAATTTTTGTCCCCAGAAAGCAAGACCTTCCATCGTCGCCAGACCTGGAAGAGTCTGCAAAGGGACTTAGTTTCTTGTTTTACTCACCACCCTTTTTATCACCCTCCGTTTCCAAAAAGCAAGGAATAAAGTTGAAATTAGGACAACTACAACAATTCCTCTCTTTAGAAACCAGTAGCTGAATATCTTATTCTGGTTGCCATTTACAACTAAACCCGCCCAAAATCGTGGATGCACATAAACCTGCTTATCATTGTCAAGATACTTTAGCTTGGCAAGCCTTAGGGCTTCATCCTTCCGCATTCCCTTTAAAAGGTTTAGGTAAAAATCGTTTAGTATTTCGCTTGTTGGTTTATGAGCCGCTGCCCATAGCGACATCACCACCGATTGGCTTCCTGCATACATAAAGCTTCGGCTTATGCTTAGCACACCTTCCCCCTTCGATAGTTTTCCTGACCCAGAATAACACGATGCCAGCACCACCAGCTGGGCGTTCAGCTGCATATTGTAAACCTCCCAAGCATGTAGGTAGCCATTGTCTGCTGAATCAGAGGAGGAGGGCGTTAGGCAGAGGTTGGAGTTTGCGGGATTAAGGGTATCATCACCACCGTGGGCGTAGAAATGGATAATACCGTACCTCTTGCTATACTTCATAAAGGCTTCTTTGGTGGCATTAACTCCTGTTAACGATTTCCCAAAGGTTAGCCGTGCAATCCTTTTTACGCTTTGCAAACCCAGCGGAACATCAACCAGAGAGTCTTTGGAGTTTTTATAATCGGGCGCAATTCCAAGAAAATTGGGGGAACTGACATGAACGCTGTTTAGGGAATTGCTATACAGCGTGGCGGAATATGCGTAACCTATGGGGTATTTTCTTAGCAAATACGACCCCTTGGAATAATTACGGCTATCATCAGTATAGAGTTTATCTATAAGGGCATCAAAAGCGATAAGGTTCAACCCGCCATCGGGGATTATAAGTAAATTCTTGTTAGTAAGCAGGGGTTCAACCGGGTAAATCAGCTTTTTGTAGAGGGCATACGCTGCATCCATATACTTATAGTAACCCATTGAGTACTGGTTATGAAAAGTGCTTTCTAAAAAGCAAAGGTTTGAGTAAAAGGTAGTATCGGCTTCCTGCCTTACCAGTAAAAACGTATCTTTAGTAATGGCAAAGGTGTACAGCTCTTTATCGCCTAGCACGTATTCAAGTATAGCCTCCTTTTTGCCCATTGACTTTTGGAGTTGAGTAACACTTACAACTTGGTTGCTGTACTTCTGCTTATAGTACTCAGGGTAGCGGCTCTCAAGCCGTTGCATTAGCCCTTCAAGTTTTTGCGAAAGGGTGAATTGCTGTTTATTCCAAAGGTCTATCCTTGCTCTGTTAGGATGCTCCAGCTTGCTTTCATCCTCAACCTGCATTCTAAGGCTGGCAATTTGCTGTTTTACCTTTCGTTCATTATCACTAATGCTATCGGGAATTCCTGCAATGCCCTTTGCCATCTCATCATTCTTCAGCTCCCTTAGTACGGCGTACTTGCTGTACTCGGCGTACCTAAATGCGATACCCGCATACTTAGAATCGCCAGTAATGTTGTACAGCGAATTGGCAATACTTACCCCTAGCAGGTAAGTTTCATGCTCTTGTGCTGCTAGTTGTAGTTTAGAACCTTCGTATAGATAACCTGTACGTAGCCTCTCAATAAGAGTAGCGGTAAGCACAAGCGTGGAAAGGGCTGCTTTAAGATTTTCCTCCATGTCCTCGTGTTCTGCCAATTTCTCAAAGGCTTGTGCCTTTAGTTTAAGTATATCCAGCAAATCTATATCGGGGAGTATATCCGAATTTGGGTTTACATACACCGAACTATCGTTAAAACTATATATTTTGGATACTAGGGATTGCTGGTAGTATTTTAGTGCCTGCTTGTAACTACCTGTTCGGTAGCATAAAATCCCATTATGCTTAAGGCATAAAGATGTGTAAAGGTGTTTACCCCCAAGCGTACCGGCTAAGGTTTTATACGCTTTTTTATAAAGTTGTTCGCTCTTTGCATACTCACCTATCTCGGAGTAAAAGAAGGCATAGTTCATATATGCCATCCCGGTCATGTAGTGATTTCCACCAAACTCCTTGGAGTAGTAGCTTATCGCCGTTTTAAAGAAGTAGTCGGCTTTGCTCAGGCTATCCAGCTTCTGGTAGGTTTGTCCACAATTATAATAGGTTTCACCCACTCCTCCTAGCTGATTCTTTTCAGCAAGTTGAATGCTTTTTAGGTAGTTGCTCCTAGCACGATCATAATCCCCTAACTTGTAGTAGGAATATCCAAGGTTATGGTAGTTTTCAGTGATATAGCGATATTTTTGCTTCTCATTACTTTTCTCAAGCTCTGATATAGTGTTCTCGTAGCAGTATATAGCCTTTGCGTAATCTCCCCTTAAGGAGTAAATATTTGCAAGATTATCGTTGATTAGTGATATGTAATAACTTTCGGAGGTGTTTTCTATTGCTTTTTTGTAGAAATCAATAGCCATGCTTAAATCACCCTGCTTTTTGTATATCAATCCTAACCTGTTGTACACTTTGAAATATTCAGGGTTAGAATCTTCAGGCATTTTGCTTTTTAACAATAGAATTCTATTCAAATCTCTTATGGCGTTGGGATAATCCCCGGCTGTATAGTTAACCTTGCTGCTATCGTAAAGGATATTTACATAGCTAGTATCGGTAAATTGTTGTGCTACCCCCGACAGGCTAAGGGAAATGCCCACAGAAAGTAAAACAAAAATTTTGGTTGTCAGGGAATTAAACTGTGTTCTAAAAGAAATCATTATTATTGCGTTAATGTTCTTTAACGGGTACAAAAATAAACGAATTGTTTAATTTAAATCTTACAACTATGAAAACGATTGGAAAAACTAAAGAAAAAAGTGCTATTCAAGGGTTCACAACTCTTAACGCAAAGGAGTTAATGCAAATCAGGGGGGGGGATAATGCTCCTATAACTCAAAAAGATCATGATTTTTAATTAGCAATGAAAACAAAAATAAACCGAATGGTCTAATTTAAAACCTAAAGTCATGAAAACATTAAAAAAAATGAAACAAAAAAAATCAGTAAAAAGATTCAAAGTCCTTAAGACAAAAGAATTAGTGCAAATCAAAGGGGGGGGATGAAACTCTAAAAGATGGTATAATTCGTTAGCAGTCAAAACAAAAATAAACTAAATGTTTAATTAAAAGCGAATGTTTAGATTAAGGATGTATCTGAGAATGGGAAAAATAAAGGGGCTGTCCAAAAGGTGAATTGGGCAGCCTTCTTTTTATCCATAGCCTTTTGTAGCTGGGGTATGCTTACCACTTGGTTGCTGTATTTCTGCTTGTAGTATTCGGGGTAATTATTTTCAAGCAGCTGTACCAACCCTTCACGTTTCTGTGTAAGGTTGAACAGTTGTCCGTTCCACCCATCTATCTTCAATCTGTTGGGATGTTCCAGCTTGCTTTCATCCTCCACCTGCATTCTAAGGCTGGCGATTTGCTGTTTTACCTTTCGTTCATTATCGCTAATACTATCGGGTATTCCAGCAATCCCTTTGGCCATTTCATCATTTTTCAGTTCCCTTAGTACGGCGTACTTGCTGTACTCGGCGTATCGGAATGCTATACCCGCATACTTAGAATCGCCTGTAATATTGTACAACGAGTTGCCAATACTTACTCCTAGTAGGTAGGTTTCATGCTCCTTTGCTGCCAGCTGCAATTTAGACCCCTCATATAGATAACCTGTACGAAGTTGTTCAGTAAATGTGGCTGTAAGCTGTAGGGTAGCAAGGGCTGCCTTAAGGTTCTCAACTTTGTTTTCTTGCTCTGCTAATTGTCCGAAGGCTTGCGCTTTTAGTTTAAGGATATCCAGCAGATCCATATCTGGCAGCACATCTTCTCTGGGGTTTGTGTATACCGAACTATCGTTGAAATTATTAATCTTTGAGATTAAAGATTTTTGGTAGTACTCTAGTGCTTGCTTGTATTTACCATTACGGTAAAATAGCAGTCCGTTATTTTTCAAACAAAAAGAGGTGTAGAGGTGTTTGCTTCCTAGCGTATTAATTATAATTCTATATGCCCTTTGGTAAAGTTGCTCACTCTTTGAAAATTCGCCTATTTCAGAATAAAAAAGGCCATAGTTCATATATGACATTGCAGTCATGTAGTGGTTTTCGCCAAATTCCTTTGTATTACATGCAATTGCCTTTTTAAAACAGAAATCTGCTCTATTCAAGCTATCCAATTTTTGGTAGGTCAACCCACAATTGTAGTAGGTTTCACCCACTCCTCCTATCTGATTTTTTTCTGCAAGCTGTATGCTTTTTAGATAGCTAATCCTAGCCATGTTGTAATTACCCAACTTACGATACGCATACCCAAGGTTATGGAAGTTATCAGCCATATAGCGATACTTATTCACATCATCACTTTTTTCAAGTACTGATAGGGTATTCTCAAAATAAGAGATAGCCGTTGCGTAATCGCCCTTTAAGGAATAAATATTGGCAAGATTATCGTTGATTAGTGATATGTAATAGCTTTCAGAGGTTTTTTCAATCGCTTTTTTGTAGAAGTCAATGGCTCTACTTAAATCGCCTTGTTTTTTATAGATTAATCCCAACCAGTTATATACTTTAAAGTATTTAGGGTTTATATCCTCATGGATATTGTTTTTAAATAATAGTACCTTATCAAAATTTTGTATCGCACCATTATAATTTGCGGCTCTATAATAGACCAATGCACTATCATAGAGCGCATTTATATTACTTGTGCTCGTTAACTGCTGAGCGTTTACCCTTAACAAACTAAAAGGGATATCCGCCAATAGCAAAATAAAAATTTTGAGTATCAGGAAATTAAGTTGTGATTTGAAAGAATTCACTATAATTGCGTTATTGTTCCTTGCAGGAACAAAAATACACGAAATGTTTAACTAAAACCTAAGATTATGAAAGCGATTAGAAAAAAAAAAGAAAGCAAAAAGACAAAGGGAATCAGAACCCTTAAGGCTAATGAGCTAATACAAATCAGAGGGGGGGATGAAACTCAAAAAGATCATGAAATTGTTTAGTAATAGGCTCAGAATTGATTCATAGTTTTTTTTGAGATCACCAATGATCCTACTTAGATCACCCTGTCTTCTACAAGTTATCCTTAACAGATTTTAAACCCTAAAATACTTTGGTTTGGAATCAGCAAATACTTTGCCCTTCAGCAAAAGAATCTTGTTCAAATCTTTTATGGCGTTGGAATAATCCCCTGCTGTATAGTTAACCCTACTGCTATCGTAAAGTATATTTATATAGTTGACATCAGTAAACGGCTGTGCTTTTATCTCCTGCGGGTTAAGGACAATACAGGCTAATAGTAAAACAAGAAAACTGATTGCCAAAGAATTACCTTGTAATTTGAAAGAATTCATTATTATTGCCCTAATGTTCTTTAGTTGGAACAAAAATAGACCTAATTGTTTAATTTAAAATGCAAAATCATGAAAACGCTAAAAAAAATGAGAGAAAAGAAGGCAGTAAAAAGATTCAGAATTCTCAAAGTAAAGGAACTAATGCAAATCAGAGGGGGAGGTGATGGTGAAACTCAAAAAGATCACCTTCTTTAACTGGTACAAAAATAAACGAAATGTTTAACTAAAAACACATGATTATGAAAATGATCAGTAAAGGGAAAGCGCCGTAAAAAGATTTAGTTCTAATGATACAGAATTTTAATTTGGATAACTTAAAAAGAAGCCCTACAAAAAAAACCGCACCCCAAATGTTATATACAACTTTTAGGGTGCGGTTCACTTTCTTTATCCATGTGTTTACTTGCAAGTTCCAGGAGTTTACTTTCGATATCCATGTGTCTACTTTTGACATCCATGTGCTTACTTTTGATATCCATGTGTCTACTTTCGATATTCATGTGCTTACTTGCAACATTCACATGCTTACTTGCTACATCCACATGCTTACTTGGAACAATCACATGCTTACTTTCGATATTCATGTGTTTACTTGCAACAATCACATACTTACTTGCTACATCCACATGCTTACTTGCAACATTCACGTGTCAACTTGCGATATTCATGGGCCTACTTTTAACATCCATGTGCTTACTTTCTATATCCATGTGCTTACTTGCAGGTACTCTATTTAGAAAAAAATATTATGTACTTAAACTCCGTAGGAGCGAAATATGAATCAACGTGTTATATGTTGCTCCTACGGAGCTTATAATTTGATATTATTTATTCTCTACTACCAATATTTCGTTCCTACGGAACTTTCTATGGACAATAATAAAAATGAGAATGGCTTAAATCTTAAACACCCCATCTGGCAGAGTCAAATGGAGAAATACTGAGAGTAAAATGAGGTTAGGTAGATTTTTTGGACAGCTCCTTTCTAAGGTTTCTATTCAAACTATCGCAAAATGCGATAATTTTACCACCACCTTGTAATAGCTGTTTAGGTTGGGCTACTAGATGATTTTTTTTTGAATTTAACGATGTAAGATTAATGCTGCTTTGTGATGCAATAATCGCAGAATGTGATAATTTTGGTGATTGGTTGTAAATTTTTATTAGGGGTGACTAAATCAAAGCTGTTCATCTAGCGGTTTTACTACTGACGTTTAACTTAACAAGGTTCTGCTAGCGTTTTAATAATCTTAAATCAACAATATCTTATCAAAATTTCTAAATGAGGTTGGAGAAAAGACCATTCTACAATCAAATTAACTTGCAACTAATTGGATATTCGGTATGTTTATAAAATATACGCTGAAATCTAATCCTTTAACCCCAATGAATGATTAAATTTCCACCCTAAATTTTAATATGAATTACCCCAGATTCATACTGGTTATTATCCTGTTCGTCCAATACTCTATCTGCTCTTCACAAACAGCGGACTCTGTGAGGTTTGAGAAAAAATCATCAAATCTTAAGGTATCGTATAACAGCTCGCTAATCTATCCGGGTGCTAGGGTTGGGATTGAGTTTCCAATACGAACTACAGCCGTATCGATACATAAAAAATCGGGGTGGGTAAAAAGTTTTGTTAAAGAGAAGTACATTACGGGGAATGTATCATGGTATCATCATCCAAACTTCCACGATAATGTTTATTTTACAGCTGGATGGACAATGAGAAGAGCAAAACCAACTGGGTTCTTAGCTGAATTTTCGCCCGAAATAGGTTTGAGTCGAACGTTCCTAGGCGGAACTACCTATAAGGTGGATAACAATGGGAATGTTACCATTGAAAGGTTTGCTGGTTACTACTACGCTTTACTATCGGTTGGAGGCGGAATTGGCTACGATTTTTCTATAGCTAAATCGCTGCCATTTATCCTCTTTTCAAAGTTTAATATAATCACTATGGTCCCATATAACAGCACAATTTATATGAGGCCAACTTTGGAAATAGGGTTAATTTACAAACCCGTAAATTTTCTTCCATTAAAGGTTAAATCAAAAAAAATAGATAGATGAAGCGTATCCTAATTGTTGTATTAGCTATTCTTCTTTTTGATTCATGCCAAAAGGAAAAGATAACAATTGGAACAAATGTCTCCGAAACCTTCTACTTGGATAATAATGGAGAATCGATGCGAGTGCTGGTTGAAGGGAATACATTAAGCCGCACGTTTCTTATTTTTGTTCATGGTGGCCCAGGCGCAAGCTCCTATTTTTATAATACCGATTACATTAACTACAACATCGAAAATAAATATGCTGTAGTTTATTGGGATCAAAGGAATGCGGGGGCCTCGCAGGGGAATTCGAATGGTAGCGGGTTAAATCTGCCCCAGATGACTGAGGATCTAAAGAAAGTGATTCAGGTTATTAAATATCGGTATGGTCAAAATTCAAGCATTTTTATACTAGGGCATAGCTTTGGTGGTCTTTTGGTCACATCGTTTATGACAACCGATAATTATCAAGCTATGGTTAAGGGTTGGATTGTTGTAGACGGAAGTCATAACTACCCACTAAATGATACACTAACAAGGCAAATGTTGCTATCCGTAGGACAACAGCAGGTTGCATTAAACAATAATACCGATAATTGGAATGCAATTATTTCGTATTGCAACTCACATACGGGTAATTTTACATTACAGGAATCAAAACAATTGGAATCCTTTGCCTCTGATGCTGAAACTTATTTTAACGAGGTGAGACAACTTAGCGCTTCAGATTTTGAAACGATGGCAGTAAATGATAGTTGGCCTATCACATCTATGCTATTCAATTATATTTATTCCCTGAATGCAAGCATTAATGAACAACTTGCAGTAACTCAATTTTCAACCTCACTTTACAAAGTAACTACCCCAACGTTACTTCTCTTCGGAAAGTATGATTTTGTTTGCCCCAAAGAGTTAGGTGATGATATTTTGAATCGCATAAATACAACCGACAAAAAAATGATAATATCTCCCATTAGCGGACATTCCATGATGTTTCAAGATGAAGCCTTGTTCTGTAACGAGGTTAATAAATTTATTGAACTTCATAGATAGACCATCTTTTTTAGAAAAGAAGGGTATTTGACTCTAAAATCCAACCTTCGACCCAAGCATAAATACTGGAAAAATTTAAACAGGAATCACAAGTGTAATTGCTTTTTCGTTTTTTATAACGTTGTTGTCCGATAAAATAAAATTTAAAATAATGAATCTTAGCATTTATCACATCCCAATGGGGCTTAAATAAATTAGAGGTCACTTTTGGTTCTAACCCAAACAAAGGGAAAAAATATTTTAAAAAATATCATGTTATTTAAAAAAGTCATAATTTAGAGCCACATAAAACACATCATAACATGGGAAAAAAATTCAATCAACTTACCGATGATAATAAAGGTTTTATTATCTTTTATTTAGTGTGGTTTCTATTGCAGTTGCTCATACTATTTATTTACTGGGATACAGGAGATTCTGCGGATTTTTGGCCATTCGAAAACATCAATATAAAAGTATATGATTTTACGGAATTTGCTTTTTACATTATTTCTCCAGTAATTATTTTCTTTATCTGGAAATTGATTCGTAAAAAAAGTAATAAAATCGATTAGAGAAAACTGACGCTGAAAAAATCACCAATATTCAACATGTATAAAATTATTTGGCTTGATGCAACTTGCAAAAGTTTCAAATTTTAATTTGGGGCATATGAATTATGAAAATAGAAATTAGCCAAATCAACGAAGTAAGTATTGCTGAAATAATTTCGGAGAATATTATTATAAATAGTACCCAAGATGCTTTGGATATAATGGGTAATTGTACCTATCAAGGATCAACCAGAATCATTATACGTGAGAAAAATATAATCCCAGATTTCTTTGATTTAAAGACAGGCATAGCAGGCGATATTCTTCAAAAATTTTTAACCTATAGCGTACGCCTTGCTTTGGTTGGTGATTTTAAAAAATATAAAAGCGAGAGCCTAAAGGATTTTATTTTCGAAAGTAATAATTATGGAAGGGTAGTTTTTGTGAGTTCTGTGGATGAGGCTAAAAAACGGTTGGTAAAATAGTGCCTTAAGTTGTCTTTGTGCTTTCCTTGCGGAAAGAGACAATGCCAAACCACCAAATTTATTACCTTTGAAAACATTTTAGCCCGCTGAATATGAAAATAATCAAACGAATTATTATTCTTGCTTTTATCGTCTTTTTGGGAGTTTGTATTTTTACCTACTGGGGTAAGTACGAGGAAGGGGTAATGGCAGGAAAAATACTACGTGTAAGCCAAAAGGGAGTAATCTTTAAAACATATGAGGGGAAGCTTGGTATTGAATCATTCGGTGCATTAAAGGCAACAAGTCCAATTTCAGAAACATTTGATTTTTCTGTTGAAAGCAATGAGAAAGAGGTGATAAAAGATCTGGAAGCTGTTGCATTAACTGGCGAAAGGATAAATCTACATTACTTTAAACGCTACATGACCTTCCCTTGGCGTGGAAATACAAAGTATTTTGCGTTTAGAGTTGAACGTTCAAAAAATTAATCGCTCGCTTATTTTACACAAAATTTAACTACTATTTTATAGCCATAATAAAGGATGATAAGGATTAAAACAATCATTCTAATCCCCATCATCCTACCTTTTTCAATTGATTTACTAAAATCTTATTCCAGCACTAAACCCTGGATACATTTTTACATTTGTATTGTTATTATATGTTTTATTAAATGTATGCCAAGGGGCATATGCCGATTCAATAATATTCCCTTGACTATCGGTAATATCCGACACAAGCACGTTCCATGATGGACCTCCAAATACAGTCAGATTATCGGTAAGTTTAACAGATACCAGGGCATTAATTCTATTATGTAAATTTAATCTATCAGTTTGCCATTTATCCTCATTAACTTGAAAGCAGGTTGCTTCAAAATTTAAATCAACACGGCCTTTAACAGGAATTATTGTACCAATCCCATAACCCCAACCCCAGTAAATTTTATTGTTTCGTGGAGATGCTCCTATTGCAAGAATATTGTAAAAACTTCTTGTACCAGTTCTATAGCTTAACACTCCGTACATCGATTCATTGCCGCTAATTTCAAAGGTATGATATCCATTCCTAACAAAGCTGATAACACCAATTGAGGCACCTTTTTCAAGGGTATCAACATAGTTAAATACGCCTAGTTGAAGGCCTTTAAGCTTCCTTGTGTAGTTAAAAAAACCTGATATTTGAGTGCCATGCAATGAGTTAGTATTAATATTCGTAAATCCTGCAATTTGAACACCTTTCAGATTGCCCGTATTGATATTTCCAAATCCTGTAATTTGTACTCCTTTAATATCGCTAATATTAAAGTTGGCAAAACCGCTCACTTGCCCATAGGTGCTGCTTTTAGAATAGTTGGCGAACCCTGCTCCCTGAAATCCATCAAGAGAATCGGTTACCACATTAGCAAAGCAGCCAAATTGAGTACCCTTTAAATTACCTTTTACAACGTTAGCAAATCCTGCTCCTTGAAAAGCCCTAGAATTTGAGAGAATTACATTTGCATAACCCGAAATTTGGACACCCTCAAACCTTTTATGATTGAAGTTAAGAATTCCTGCGCCTTGGAAGCCTTTACTCTTTTCAAGATCTATATTGGCATATCCTGCTAGTTGTACTCCATTCATGCTGCCCTTTAGAATATTAGCAAGACCTCCAAACTCTGCACCCTTTAGTCCTCCATTGTAACCAGCAATAATGTTTATGGACAATTTATTTGTTTTATTGCCCGATTCAACGCCATTCGTACCAAGCGGAGTAACAAATGTTAGCTGAAATTTTCTGGTCTCTGACTTCTCAGCCTCCTGTGCTTTTGCAAATTTCATTGTCAACACAATTGATACTGCTAATAAGATTTTAATTTTCGTCTTCATTTTTTATTGATTTATATTTTTTTTATTCAAAGTGTATTTTCTCACTTTTCAATTATGACAACAGAAAAATAGAGTACCCCTACTTGATGCAAAAAAATATCTCACTTTTAAATAGAATAAATTCAATCTCACGATCAGAATCTTTGGGTTAATCATGCAAAATATGATGAACAGAGGCTTTGGTGGATTTCAAAACGAAGTTTCAATTTTCTACTAATTTTAAAAACTCTCATCATTACGAATCAAAAAATCAAGCTATATCACAAATTTATGTGCAAAAAATCTTGTGATTTTGATTTATATCCCATTAGTCAATTTTTATTTTTTAACTTTACTTGTAATAAATAGTGAACCAGTGCAAGAAAAAGAGAAATTTATAGATATAGAGAAGGTAATCGCAGGTAAAAGCCCTCGCCTGCTTAAACTCCTACCTCACTTTATTATTCATTACCTAAAACGCATTATCCATGAAGAGGAAATCAATGAAATTCTCTCTCAGCATGGAGAAAAAAAGGGCGTTGAGTTCATTGATGCTGTGCTAAAACTTATGGATGTTACCTATCGGGTTGAAGGGATCGAAAACATTAGCCAAGATGGTCGATACCTATTCGCCTCAAACCATCCCCTTGGTGGACTGGACGGTATGATTCTAATACATCTTCTGGGTCAGGAATATCCGGAGGTGAAATTTCCTGTGAATGACCTGCTAATGCATTTAAAGCAGCTTCACAGCGTTTTTATTCCTGTTAATAAACACGGTTCACAATCATCGGAAAATGCCCGTATACTTGAACAGGCTTATGCTTCTGATTCTCAAATTCTATATTTCCCTGCGGGTCTCTGCTCGCGCAAACAGAAAGGCGCAATTGAGGACTTAGAATGGAAAAAGAGTTTTATCACGAAAGCACTAAGGCATCAACGCGATATTGTACCCATTTATTTCAGCGGTCAAAACTCTAACTTCTTTTACAATCTAGCCAAAATAAGGGCTTTCTTTGGTATCAAAGCGAATATTGAAATGATCTATCTTGTAGATGAGATGTTTCGACAAAAAGGAAAAAGCATTGTAGTAAAAATTGGAAAGCCTATTTCGTATAAATATTTTGATAACTCGCTCCCCCCTCAAGGATGGGCTAATTGGGTGAAATATACCGTTTATGAGATGGCTCAAAACACATAAAAATTGTTAATAGAAAACAATAAGCGTTAATATGTGTTACTTTTGGCAAAATTTTGTTCATGGAACAGATTATTGAGCATGTAGATAAAAAATTGTTGGAAAAAGAACTTACACCCAATAAGTTCGTTCGCCACACCAACAACGCAGATAACGATCTATACATTTTTTCAGCGGCTGATTCGCCATATCTTATGAAAGAGGTTGGCAGACTCAGGGAATTAACTTTCCGTTCTGCCGGAGGTGGTACTGGGCTAAGCGTTGATATTGATGAGTATGATACTTGCTCAAACTGTTACAAGCAGCTTATTGTTTGGGATCCAAAAGAGAAGGAAATAGTTGGTGGCTACCGTTTTCATAGCGTTGATCCATCTAAAGGGGAGGAGATAAACCTATCAACAAAGCATCTTTTTAATTTCTCCGATAAGTTTATAGCAGAATATATGCCCCATATGATTGAGTTGGGTCGCTCATTCGTTCAACCAAAATACCAGTCCATTTATAGGCTTGGCAAGGGCATATACGCTTTGGATAACCTATGGGATGGTTTAGGTGCATTGATTGTTATAAACCCACATATTAAATATTTCTTTGGGAAGGTTACAATGTACCGTAACTACAACCTCGAAGCTCGTAATTTACTGCTATACTTCTTCGAAAAGTATTTTAGCGATACAGAGGGCTTAATAACACCTATCTACCCTATGGTTGTTGAAATGGATAGGGAGAAACTTGCAAAAATATTTAATGGCGGTTCATACAAGGATGATTATAAGATACTCTCCCACGAAATCCGTCATTTAGGTGAGAAAATTCCGCCGCTGATTAACTCATATATGAATATCAGCCCCTCAATGAAGGTGTTTGGAACAGTGATTAATCCTTTCTTTGGTGATGTTGAGGAGACAGGAATTATGATTACCATTTCCGATATCTATGATCATAAAGTAGAAAGGCATATCGCTAGCTTCTTCAAGAATATCAAGGAAAAATATGAACTTCGAAAGTTCATTAAACACGAATCAAAACTCCGAAAAAAGGATCAGTAAGCCCTTTGGTTTCTCCCTTCGATATAGTTGATAAATGAGGTGTTTACCACCCTATTGCCGCCTGGCGTTGGGTAGTTTCCTGTAAAATACCAATCGCCCAAATCATTTGGACATGCAATATGAAGATTTTCAATTGTTTGAAACACTATTTTTACTTGAGCATTCATCCCTTTAGGGGTTAAGATTTGAGCTATTTTATCGGAAATTTGCTCGTCGGTAAATGGTCTATAGATATCCTTTACATAGTTAATAATCACCTCCTTTGGTAGATTTTGTTGCGCTTTACAGTTTTTATATACCGTGTTGATTATTCCTTCATGCCCCGTTTCCTTTAAAAGTTCAATTGCAGCCCTAAATGCAACAAAATCTCCGAGTTTAGCCATATCAATGCCATAGCAATCGGGGTAGCGAATTTGTGGCGAAGATGATACAACCACTATCATCCTTGGATGTAAACGATCAAGAATCTTAAGAATACTCTCTCTTAGGGTGGTTCCCCTTACAATTGAATCATCAATAACCACAAGATTATCAACATCATTACGGACAATTCCGTAGGTTACATCATACACATGTCCTACCAAATCGTTGCGTCCGCTATCCTGCGAAATAAAAGTTCGTAGCTTAATATCCTTAACGGCAACCTTCTCAACCCGTGGACGCATGGAGATAATTTCGTCCAACTCATCCTCTGTAATAGATTTGCCTTTCTCAAGGATCAACCTCTTTTTCTCCATCTTTAGATAGTCATCAACCCCTTTAACCATCCCATAAAATGCTGTTTCCGCAGTATTTGGAATAAACGAAAAAACTGTATTTCGATAATCAAAATCAACAGCCTCTAAACTTTTTAAAGCTAATAACTCCCCCAATTTCTTCCTTTCTAAATATATACTCTTATCAGTTCCCCTTGAGAAGTAAATTCGCTCGAATGAACATGATTTTCGGGTTTGAGGAACCCTAATCTCATCATGGCTGATTGTGCCATCTCGCTTAATTATGAGAGCATGCCCAGGTTTTACTTCATTCACGTCATCAACCGAGATATTCAAAACGGTTTGAATAACAGGTCGTTCCGATGCAACTACAACAATCTCATCATTAACAAAATAGTAAGCAGGACGAATGCCCCATGGATCGCGGAGAACAAAAGCATCGCCATGCCCTAGTAAACCAGCAATGGCGTAGCCACCGTCAAAATCTTTAGTTGAGTCCTGTAATGTCTTTTTTATGCTGATATGGTCTGATATCAGTTTGCTAATTTCCTTATTTGAGAGGCCTTCGTTTTTATACTGCCTGAAAAGTTGTTGATTCTCCTCGTCAAGAAAATGTCCAATCTTTTCAAGGACAGTAACGGTATCGGAGTAATCCTTTGGGTGTTGCCCAAGGTTAACCAACTTTGTAAAAAGCTCATCAACATTGGTCATGTTGAAGTTACCAGCAAGAACAAGCGTTCTGGATTTCCAATTGTTCTCCCTCATCACGGGATGAACGTAATCTATGCTATGATTGCCAAATGTTCCATACCTAAGATGTCCAAGATACAGTTCCGCAGCAAAAGGTAGATTTTGTTTTGCCCAAGCAGGATCGTCAATTAAATCGGGTTTTGATTCATATTTTTTAAACGTTTTGTTTACAGCATCAAAAACATCGCGAATAGATGTTTGCGAGTTAGAGCGTTCCCTATCGATATATCGTTGTCCGGGTTCAACATCAAACTTAACACTTGCTAATCCTGCGCCATCCTGCCCCCGATTGTGCTGCTTTTCCATCAAGAGATAAAGCTTTTGCAGCCCATACCTCCAAGATCCGTATTTTACCTGATAGTACTCAAGCGGTTTAAGTAACCTTATCAATGCAATTCCGCACTCGTGTTTAATCTGCTCGCTCATCTTTATAAGTAATTGATAACGTTTGGTTAAATGGAAACATCACTGCAATGGAATAGTTCAAAGGGTAGTAATGATAATTCGATTCGACCGAAGCTAACTCTGTTGTATCCGTAGGGATTTTTTTTGAGGTTGCTTTCAGCTTTCGAATATCTACTATTCTCTGCATATTTAGTTCTTTATTCGAGTGGCGGGAAATTTACCCACTCGGGTACGATAAATGATTTAGGGTATTCCTTAAGTAACTGGTAGTACAGTTTAAGTGCATTGTCGCGTGTGCGAAAATCACCAACCGATACTTTGTAGTAAGGGCTTATATATGATCTGTAAACAGATATTCCAGGATAGTTCTGCATGAATTCCCCTACAATGTCCTCAGATTGTTTGCGTGATTTTTGACCTAAATCAAAGTAGATTCTAATTCGATATCCATGCATACCAGGTTGTCTTGCACCTTGTAAAATATCAAGGTTAAAAACATGCTCTATTTGAGGATTCTGATTTATTGTAACCTTGCCCTGATTGGGTTTATTCTGGCGGACTTGAACGAGAATATCGTCTCCCCTTTTAGCTGTGTAGTCCTGACCTACAGCGCTAATTGAACAACAAATAATGATTAGGGGAATGAGGTATTTTCTCATCAAGAAACATTTTTTGAGATGCACTGCAAAGGTAAAAAAAGATGTTAAACTGATATATAGCTGTTGATATTCTATTAAAAAAATATAATGTTCAGCATCCACAATGGAGTTAGAAGTTTTTATGCGTTACAATTTTAAGATTGAGTTTTAATTATGCTAACACAATAATTCTTATCTCACAATTAATGTATCGCGCTGAATGGTTTCTCTATTTTGCAAGGTGTCTTTTACTTCTGTTGTTTCTGGTTTCCCTTTATGAGAATTCACTAGCTTGGAAAAGGGTTGCTTTTCGATTTTTAACTTTTTTGAGATACAAAAGATACGGCCTTTTATAAACCCTTCAATGGTTAATTGATTGAGTAGATCGTCTTTAATATTCATGAGTTTAAAAACATCGGCTGCAGTTCTTAAAACAATCTCAACTGGAATTTGAAATTCCTCACGAGACTTGGCTTTCAGCACTATGCTTTTAGTGCTATTTAAAACTCCTAACTCCCTATTATTCATCCAAGCCTTAAGGTAAATTTTGGAGATAGTGATTTTTTTATTGTTGGGATTCTCAACCTCAAGATTTAGATTTAATAGTATCCTACCATCCTTCATCCCTCTGAATTTTACACCTTTCATTCCATGAATGGAAATTTTCTCAAATCTTCCACAGCCTCCCAAAAGGAGCATCGTGGTTAAAATCAGCATTAAAGCAGTAAGTCTTCTCATTATTTTCGAATTTGAAAGGTCAAAGATAATTAATCTTAGGAACTGGTGTTATGTTAAACATACAATGCCAAACCCATCATTGCGAACCTCGCTCTTTGAGGTGAAGCAACCGAACTTGCAAGTTCGGCAATGCCAACCCTTCTAATTTTAAGACACTGGGATTGCTTCGCAAAATACGCTCGCAATGACGTGAAAAGCGTTAGTAAATTTGGAATTCATAAAAATAAAATCAGGGTTCATTGTGTTGGTAAATTAGAATCATCGCAAAATGCGATAAAATAAATCATGCTTGTTCTTCTTAACTTCTGACTAACTTCCGCTTAACTTCTTATTTACTTGCGAACAACTACTTCTCCTTTACCCAGTTTTTCGTTCTATCAGCAGCTTTAAGCCATCCCCTATAGAGTTCGTCCCTTTGGTGTTCTCCCATTTTTGGTTGGTAGCTTTTGCTTCCTGGTATAATTGATTTTATATCATTCTGCTGATAAAATCCAATGGCTAATCCGGCCAGAAGTGCTGCTCCAAAAGCAGTTGCTTCTGGGAATGGTGGGCATACAACATCTACATTTAAAATATCTGATTGAAATTGCATAAGGAAGTTGTTTGCAGATGCACCTCCATCAGCCTTTAAACTTTTGAGTTTTATTCCTGAATCAATTTCCATTAATCCAATAATATCGCGAGTTTGGTAGGCTAATGATTCCAGTGTTGCTCTAACTAAATGTTTATCGGTTACTCCCTGTGTTAAACCAAAAATTGCTCCCCGAGCATACATATCCCAGTAGGGTGCGCCAAGTCCAGTAAAGGCAGGGACTATATAAACTCCCTGACTATCAGTGATTGATAGTGCAATATCTTCAGTATCGGAGGCGCTTTTAATAATTTTTAGCCCATCACGCAACCATTTAATTGCTGCACCAGCAATAAAAACGCTTCCTTCGAGGGCATAGTTCACCTCATTTCCAATTTGCCAAGCAATGGTTGTGAGCAAGCCTGAGTTTGATATCACTGGTTTTGATCCCGTGTTCATTAGCATAAAACAGCCTGTACCGTAGGTGTTTTTTGCATCTCCCGCATCAAAGCATTTTTGACCAAAAAGTGCTGATTGTTGATCGCCAGCAATGCCAGCAATGGGAATTGAGTAACCATCAAAAATATCTTTAGCCGTATGCCCAAATAATCCAGAGGATGGCAAAACATTGGGCAGAACGCTTGCAGGGATATTCAATGCGTTAAGTAATTTTTCATCCCATTTAAGGGTGGAAATATTAAAAAGCATGGTTCGCGATGCGTTTGTTGAGTCGGTTGCATGTACTTTACCGCCCGTTAGCTTCCAAAGCAACCACGAATCGATTGTGCCAAAGGCCAATCGTCCTTCCTGGGCAAGTTTAAGTGCTCCGGGGATATTTTTAAGAATCCAGCTTAATTTTGTTCCCGAAAAGTAGGAATCTATTACCAGTCCTGTGGTAGATTTAATGTACTCCTCTAATCCTTGACTTCTAAGCCATTCGCAGATATCAGCGGTACGTCTATCCTGCCAAACAATGGCATTATGGATAGGTCGTCCTGTTTCACGATCCCAAACCACGGTTGTTTCGCGTTGGTTGGCAATGGCAATGGCTGCTATTCTATCGGGTTTTATCTTTAATTTCTTAAGAAGATGCCTTGCAACCCGAATCTGGGTTTCCCATATTTCCTCTGGGTTGTGTTCCACCCAACCAGGAGATGGGTAGTGCTGAGTGAATTCAAGCTGTTCCATTCCCAAAGGTTGCTGGAATCGATCAAAGATAACTGCTCGTGAGCTTGATGTTCCTTGATCTAGCGAAAGAATAAAATCTGCTGTCATAGTCAAAAATAAAAAAAGGTCAGTCGAAAGACATGACCTTGCTATTATTTAAAGTTTCTAATTACTCGCTACTTTCCATATCAGCCATAATCTCATCGGTAATTTCTAGATTATGGTAGGCACTTTGAACATCCTCATTCTCCTCGAACTCATCAATCAACCTTAAAACTCTAAGTGCCGTTGATTTATCGGTGCTTTTATAATCGTTTGGAACTCTCTGTAGAGAAGCGTTTTCAACCTCAATTTTTAGTTCTTCCAACTTCTTATTCATCTTCCCAAAATCCTCCATGGCTGTAGAAACCGTGTAGGTGTCATCGTTTAATTCGATATTTTCTGCTCCAGCATCAATTAAATCGAGCTCCACATCTTCCAAATTAATCTTATCCTTTAGAATGGTAAAGATTCCTTGTCTTTCGAATAAAAAAGCTAATGAACCATTAGTTCCAAGTGTCCCTCCTCTTTTTGAGAAGACAGAACGGACAGCACTAACCGTTCTGTTATTATTATCGGTTAAACATTCAAGAAAAATAGCTATTCCTCCAGGGCCATACCCCTCGAAAGTTAATTCATGAAAATTATCTGGATCTTTTTCAGCTTTATGAATGGCTCGCATCATGTTATCCTTTGGCATATTTGCGCCTTTAGCGTTGTTTATTGCCAAACGGAGTCTAGCATTTCCTTCAGGATCAGCACCACCCTCTTTAACTGCAATCGTAATTTCTTTTGTAATCCTTGAGAAGATTTTTGAGCGTTTTGAGTCAATTGCTCCTTTTTTTCTCTTAATGGTCGACCATTTATTATGTCCTGACATGTGTTGATTAATATTAAGTTACACCAGTCTAAATTAGCTATTATAATGTTTTAAGCCTCCAAAATTATGACCCAAATTTAATTGATTTTTCAAGTTATAAATATTTAAAACGATAAAAATGAAATATAGAAAGTGTTATTTGTTATAGATAGCTAAATTTGTAAAAATTTACATCCGATGGATTTCAACGAGGAGCAGGGTACACTATTCGATAATATTGATAATCAACCCAACGATGATAGACCAAAGGTTTTTATCGAAACCTATGGCTGTCAGATGAATGTTAACGATAGTGAGGTGATAGCCTCGATACTTCATGCAAATGGTTATGCAATAACCAACGATATTAATAGTGCTGATGTTATTCTAATTAACACATGTTCCATTAGGGAGAATGCAGAAACAAGGGTTTGGGGAAGACTAGATGTTTTCAAACAAGTGAAAAAGCGGAAACCATCTGTACTCGTTGGCGTGCTAGGATGTATGGCCGAAAGGTTAAAAGAGAGTTTGATTGAGGAGCAAAAGGTGGTTGACCTTGTTGTTGGTCCCGATGCTTACCGCGAACTTCCAGTACTTCTAAGAGCCGCTGAGGCAGGACAGAAAGGAATTAACGTTTTACTATCGAGAGAAGAAACTTATGGTGATATAAGTCCCGTTAGACTTGATAAAAATGGGGTTTCGGCTTTTGTATCCATAATGAGGGGTTGCAATAACATGTGTTCATACTGTGTGGTTCCTTACGTTCGTGGTGCTGAGCGAAGCCGTGATCCTAAAACAATCCTTCGAGAAGTAGAAGAGCTTATCAAGGCGGGTTACCGTGAGGTGACTTTATTAGGTCAAAATGTTGATTCATACAGTTGGAAAGAGGAGGGCGTTATTGGTCATTATATAAAAGACCATTACATAAAGAAGGAAGATGGAATAATTGGTCAATATATCAACAAAGAGGATGGGCTTCTAACCCGCCACGTTAATTTTCCTGAACTACTTGAAATGGTAGCAAGGTTAAGCCCCAAATTACGTGTAAGATTTTCGACCTCACATCCCAAAGACCTTACCAACGAGGTTTTGTATACCATGGCCATGTATGAAAACATTTGTAATCATATCCATTTGCCAGTTCAATCAGGTTCAACTCGAATCCTTGAGTTGATGAATAGAGGGTATACCCAAGAGTTTTACATGGATAGGATTAAGGCCATACGTAATATTATTCCCGATTGTGCCATATCTACCGATTTTATTGCAGGCTTTTGCACCGAATCAGAGATTGATCACGATCAAACGCTTACACTTATGGAGTGGGCAAAATTTGATTTTGCATTCATGTTCAAATACTCTGAGCGACCAAACACTAAGGCTGCCCGTAAATTAGCCGATGATGTTCCAGAGGAGATAAAAAGTAGGCGACTTACCGAGATTATTGAACTTCAAGGAAAACTTTCCGAAGTGAGTAAGAAAGGAGAGATTGGCAAAAGCTTTGAAGTGTTGATTGAAGGAGAATCAAAAAAATCAACTAATGATTTCTTCGGCAGAACATCACAAAACAAAGTTGTTGTTTTTCCAAGATTAAACTATAAGATAGGTGACTACGTGTTTGTAGAAATTACGGATTGTACACCAGCTACGTTGTTGGGAAGGATTGTTGAAGAGTAGGATGACTAGCTGCTGTATGCGTTTTTTCTTTTTTAGTATTCAATTTCCTTAATAACATCATCAAGAATTTTTGCCACTTCGTCAAGTCTGAATTCAACAGATGGTGGTGCAATGTCTCTTTTCCCGTGAGCTATATAATTTCTGTGATCCTTAATTATTTTCAATTTTTCTAATATATCATTAGAAAGATGTCCTTCAATCAAACTAATAATACCCGAAAGTTTATCAATATTTCCATTTACAAAGTTTTCTCTTGAATTAAAATAGTCTAGGGGTTTTGTCGAGTGATTCCTTACTACATTTTTTATAGTTCCATAAGCAGTCTTATACTTCGCAAAAACAACTCGCTCAAATGTTGCAACAATTGTTACAATTGAACTTTCATATGCTGTTTTACTTAAATTATCTGCGAATGTAATGGCTGTTTTTTCTTTTTGAGAATATACTTTAATAATATTTTCTGGAACTATTTTGTCTAAATAATATTTGTTACCATTTATCTGTCGTACCTCTTTAGTCAAAATATTTTCAATAGTTGCAAGATAATTAAAAATGTCCCTTAAATCTTCATTGTTTATTGTAACCATTCGTCAATTAGTTTTTCAAGTTGTGTTTTATCTAGTTTAACATGGTCTTTTGAATCATAAGATTTAGCAATTATCCATTCGTGTGTACTCTTGTTAATAATTTTTCGTAAAATACTTACTTTTTTATATATGTTCCCTCGCATATAAAATTCCAATTTACCATCATACTCTGAAGTAACTCCCGATATAGGCTCAAGAACTAAATATCTGTTTTGAACAAGTGTAATTTCTAATATTGTAGTTAAGTATTCGCCTATGTAGGGCTCGATTCGTTTTGTTGGGACAACATCAAAACTCATAAGTCCTTTTTCTTGATATTCAACAAACCAATTATCCATAATTGTGTATTGAATATCCTGAATGGCTTTCTTCCAAATCTCTTTGTATGCCTCCCAATCCGGTTCTCTATTTTGTTCATTTAACCGTTTGAGTTTTTCTAATCTTTCTTTCAGTGCCATAATTTAAATAATGATTGTAATGCAAAAATAATGATTTATTTCAGCATGTTTGGATTGTCGAAATGATTTTCTTTTGTTGCATACAACTCTATCTTAAGTCAAAATACAAATATCAAATTTCAAAAAACGGTTTCACACTAAAATAGCAACACGTTTACTATTTAACTTTCATCATTCTTGCCATATAAAAACCATCAAATCCGCTAAGTGCAGGCGAGATTGATTTTTCTTCCTCAAGTACAAACGAACCACCAGCTCTGGAAAGAAATGACTTTACCTGCTGCTGATTTTCCGATGGGAGGATGCTGCATGTAGAGTAAACCATTTTGCCCCCAGATTTAACCATCTGTGAGTATTTATCGAGAATATACGCTTGTAATACTTTAATTTCCTGAATTTTTTCTGGGTTTAACCTCCATTTTGAATCGGGATTTCTCCTCAGAACACCCAACCCCGAACAGGGAACATCAAGCAAAAGTCTATCAGCCTTATCCTTTAGGCGTTTAACAACTTTTGTAGTAGTAATCGGACGTGGTTCTATGATTGAAACACCAGCACGGGTAGCCCGTTTCATCAACTCTTCGAGCTTCCAATCAGCATTATCAAGTGCCAGAATTTTCCCTTTGTTCTTCATTAGACTTGCAATGTGAAGCGTTTTGCCACCATTCCCAGCACAGGCATCGACAACCCTCATCCCCGGTTCAACTTGTAGGAATGGAGCAACCCCTTGCGACGAGGCATCCTGCACCTCGAAAAGTCCTTCGAAAAAGGTTTTTGATTTAAAAATATCTGCTCGTTTATTGAGTATTAATGCATCGGGATAATCCAAATTACCAACTTGAAACCCCTCGCCGGCAAGCCGCTTAAACAAATCGCTTCTTGTTGTTTTAAGTGTATTTGCTCTTAAAATAATGGGGGGCAGAGAGTTCAATGCTTTTATCTCATTGCTCCATGAGTCTCCTAGTTCGCACGCAGCCAAACTATCAAGCCAATCAGGGATAGACTCAGCAATGGCTCTATTATCTTTTATCTGCTGGTTGTATTTCAATATGTCGTCTCGTAATGATGGTTGAAAGAATTCATTAACTCGCTCATCTTTTGCCTTTACCAAAAAGCAGGTAAGTACCATCAATCTATACGAATCTTTAGACTTTGCCCCTAGAGTAATGTTTACAGATGTTTCCAGAAGTCTCCACCAACGCACAACTTCCATCAACGATTCAGCAAAAAAACCTTTGGTAAAACTATTCCAGTCAGGGTTTTGCTTAATCCAATGGGAACTTACCTGATCCAAAGATCTCCCCTCCTCCATCACCTCATAAAAACCCTTGGCGACAATATCAACCATGCTGGTAAAACTTCTATCCTTCATTATATTTCAATATTTAAGGGGTAAAGATAGTCAACCACTTCAATGTAAACAACCTAAGTTAATGAGAGATCGGCATTATGATGTTTCGCAACACCTCCTTTAACATTTTAATTGAAATCTTTGGTTAATATATTCTTAATATTTACTTTACAAATCCTTAACATACCAATTTTCCATTTTTTATGTGTTTGATTTTTAGTGATTTATCCAATTTCTTTTGTTAAACATTTCTACCTTGATCGACTTAAATAATATATCAATATAGTATGACCCTTTTGTATGTTGTAATCGCCTTTGTGCTAATCTTTGATTTTCTTAACGGTTTCCACGACTCTGCTAATTCAATAGCAACTGTAGTTTCAACAAAAGTGCTCTCTCCTTTTACTGCCGTGGCTATGGCTGCATTTTTCAATTTTATTGCATTCACAGTTTTCCCATTAAAAGTGGCCACTACAATTGGGAAGGGAGTTGTTGATCCAGATGTAATAAATTTAACTGTTATTGCGGCAGCCTTAGTGGCTGCTATAACATGGAATATTTTGACATGGTGGTGGGGACTTCCTTCTAGTTCTTCGCATACACTTGTAGGAGGGCTAGTTGGTGCATCTATTGCTTATTCTGGAGTTGGATCTGTTGTTATCTCTGGTGTTGTAAAAATTGTTGCATTTATTGTTGTTGCTCCATTACTAGGAATGACCCTCTCGTTCATAGTTTCTTCAATTGTCGTAATAATCTGTAGAAAACTAACGCCATTTAAGGTTGATAAGATTTTCAGAAAACTTCAAATTCTATCATCAGCAACTTTGAGTCTAGGTCATGGAGGAAACGATGCCCAAAAATCAATGGGGATAATATGGGCTGCGCTTATTGTCACAGGGTATACAACCAAGAATGAACCTATTGCTTTGTGGGTAATCTTATCCTGTCAAACGGCAATTGCACTTGGCACTCTCTTTGGGGGATGGCGAATTGTTAAAACAATGGGGCAGAAAATAACCAAACTTAAACCTTTTGAAGGGTTTAGTTCCGATATTTCTGGGGCAATGACTCTTTTTGGAGCCACTCACTTTGGCATTCCTGTAAGTACAACCCATACCATCACAGGAGCAATTATAGGTGTTGGATCTCGCAAAGGTGTTTCTGCAGTAAAATGGGGTGTTACAAAAAAAATATTCTGGGCATGGATTTTAACAATCCCAATATCAGCAGCCATTGGAGCCTCAATGTGCTATTTGCTCAAGTGGATATTATAATTTTCTACATTCTGGAATTTGATTCTAACGTATAAAAACTAACCATATGGATTTCAACAAATTTTTAAGGTATTTTACTCCAAAAGATCCTTCTTTTTATCCTTTATTTGAAAAAGATGCACTAAATCTAATTAAAACAGCTGAGGTACTAAAACTTTTACTTAGCACAGAAGACATTGAACAACAAGAAACATATATAAAGCAAATTAAGGATCTCGAAAAAATTGGAGATGATTTTACCCATACAATCTTCGATCAGCTAAATAAATCTTTCATCACACCGTTTGACAGAGAAGATATTCAGCAATTCACATCGAATATTGATGATGTAGTTGATACGATTAATGGTGTTGCGCAAAGAATCAGATTATACAAACCAAAAACCTATATTCCTGTTTATTTAGAGTTTGCTGAAATTATATATTTAGCAGCAAAAGAAATCGAATTTTCAGTGAACCTTTTAACGGATCCAAGTGGTAATAATGAAAAAATCACCCAATCCTGTATAAAAATTAACACCCTAGAAAATAAGGCTGACGAACTATACCATATGGGTATTTCTATGCTTTTCGAAAACGAAAAAGATCCTTTTGAACTGATTAAGAAGAAGGAAATTCTTGAAACCCTAGAGAAAGCTGTTGATAAAGCGGAAGATGTATCCGATGCTATCAAGACTATTCTTGTGAAGATGGCGTAGTAATTTGCTGCAATAAATCGTATTGTACAGCTTACATCGAACTAAACTAACGTCAGTTCGATATATAAACAATGTATTAATCTGTGTATCAGTCAAATTTTTTTATTTGAAACAATGGAGTGCTGGAATAATGGAAAAATGGAAGAAAGAAGCAAAAATCTAACCCTTTGTTATCCATCATTCCAACCATCCACATTATACCAAATAACCATATACCTCTGCAAATAAACACATTATCACATTTCTTACATCGAACTGACGTTAAACTATTAAGAGTCTGTTCAAAGTGATTCGCTAAACCTATAACCAATACCTGATTCGGTTAGGATGAATTTAGGTTTAGCGGGATCATCCTCAATTTTTTTACGGAGTTGCGCTACAAATACTCGTAAATACTGGGTTTGATCGATATAGCCATAACCCCAAACTTCTTTTAGTATATACTGGTGGGTTAATACTTTTCCTGCATTTTTAGCAAGAAGAGCTAGAAGTGAAAACTCGGTGGTTGTGAGTTTTAGCAATTCGTTATTCTTCTTTACCGAATGATTTGTTAAATCAATTATTAGAGATTGAAATGTGAGTATCGGGTTATTCTCTGTTTCAATTTTTATCAATCGAAAAGCGGATCTTATTCTGGCTCGTAGTTCCCCTGTTCGGAATGGTTTTGTAAGATAATCGTTCGCACCATTGTCCAACGCATTAATAATATCATCCTCTGAACTCCTAACAGAGAGAATAATAATTGGGTTTTTATACCATTCCCTTAAACGCTTCAAGATAATAATTCCATCTTCATCGGGAAGGCCTAAATCAAGAATGATAAGCGATGGGTTATAAGTAACAGCAGCAATTAAGCCATCTTTACCAGTTGTTGCCTCTTTTACCTTATATCCGTCAGCATTTAAGGTAATCTCAAGCAAACGCCTAATCTGAACTTCATCGTCAATAACCAGTATTAAATTTTCAAAACTCATAGAATTACTCATGTTGGATTAATCCGAAATCTGGTACATCCGTGGGTATTTTAATTGAAATTTTTGATCCCCCGTTTTGTCTGTTCTCAATTTTTACAGTTCCGTTATGGGCTTCTACAAAACCTTTAACAATAGATAAACCCAAGCCTGTGCCTCCTGATTTTGTACCTTCTACCCTATAAAACTTATCGAATACAAAAGGAATAGCATTTTTAGGAAAACCAAGGCCTCGATCCATGACCAATATAATCAAATTAGGCTTATCATAGTAAAGTTTGATTCTAATTGTGGTTTGATACGGTGAATACTGAGTTGCGTTGAATAAAAGATTATGAATTACTTGCTCCATCAATCCAAAATCAATTTTAACTAAAGGCATATTTTCGGGAATCACAACCTCCAATTTGAAATTTTGGAACTCTGTTTTCAGGTTTTCGGTAACCTTGTTCACCAAATCGTTCACATCGTGCCAATCGAGTCGAGGAGATATCCTTCCAGATTCAAGCCTCGACATATTCAGAAGATTCTCAATAAGGCGGTTAAGACGTTCCGAGGCAGTAAAAATCTCGTTACATAAACTATTATGCGTTTGTTCATCGTGAGCAATCGTTAGAAGCGAATCGGATGCACCCATGATGGTTGCAACAGGAATTCGAAGCTCGTGCGATATGGAGTTAAACAGCGTTTTATAAAGTTTATCCGATTCGTTCAGGATTGATGCTCTTCGGGCAAGATCGTTCAAAAACTCACGTTCTAAAGCATTGGATATTTGAGTTTTAAAGGTGTCCCAGAAAACCTCTTCATCAGCATTAAAAGCCTTAATGTGTTTAACCGCTACAACTCCTAGATGCATTCTATTGGTATTGAGAGGATAGAATGTGAAGTCAGTAGAAGGCAACGTATCCGTATATTTGCCTGCTTTCTTTAGGTGCTGAAACACCCAAGATGCTATACTTATTTCCGAAGTTGAAAATTTTAAGTCCGTTTTATTCACAATATGAGGATCAAGTTCATTCATCCCTTCTTGGAGAATGATTGCACTGTTAAACCCAAAAAACTTATTTATTCCATCGGCAGAAACCTTAACAACCTCATCAATTCCAGAAGCAAACGATAATCCCTTGGTAAGATGATAGAGTGCACTGGTTCGCTCTTCTCTCTCCCTAGTTAATCGCTGCTGATTACGAACCCTTGCCGTTAATACACCATTAAGCAAAGCGATAATAAAATACATAACAAGCATTAACACGTCCTCTGGCTTGCCTATATGCAAAGTAAATGACGGCGGAATGAAGAAATAGTCCCAAAGAAGTGCGCTTAGTGTAGCCGAGAGAAGAATTGGACCGATTCCAAGAAAAATGGAGAGTATTGAAACTACAAAAAGAAGTGCAAAGGCTACTATTTGATATGCAATTATATCCTTGAAAGGAAAGAATACCAAAGCAGTAAGCAATGTGATAATGCCTGCAAAAAAATACTGTGAAAAGTTAGATGTAAATGCAGGAAAGCCAATATACTTCAAGTACTGATTGCTGTGGGCGGAATCTGACCCCATTACATATACATCGATATTTCCGCTATGCCTAATTAGCTTATTTACAAAATTCCCCAAAACCAGCATCGAGTAAAGTGTACGATGTCTTGGTTTACCAATCACGATATGAGAAATATTCTCTTTTTGAGCAACGCTAAGAATTGCTTTTACAATATCATCACCAGATGTTGTTGTAAATTCAGCACTTAATTGTTTAGCAAGGTTGATGTTTTTTGTAAGTTGATCTTGCTGTGCAATTGTCAGTTTTACTGGCGTTTCAACATACAAAGCCAACAATGTAGCCCCCATTGTGGATGATAGGTTTTTTGCCCATCGAATTAGTTTCGCTGATTCTGGGCTAGGCCCAATCACTGCCATTAGATGTAAACCCGATTTCCAAGGGCCTAGAATGCGCTTCTGCTGCATGTACTGCCGAAGCTGTTTATCAACCCTATCCGCCACAATACGCAAAGCCATTTCGCGTAAAGCAGTAATATTTCCTTTACGGAAAAAATTCTGAATTGCTTCCCGAGAACGTTCTGGGGCGTATACCTTCCCTTCCGAAAAACGCTGCAAGAGCTCATCGGGAGTAATATCAACTAATTCAATATCATCGGCGCTCTCAAAAACCTCATCGGGCAATGTTTCACGAATGGTAATACCTGTTATCTGGGCAACTGTATCGGAACGACTCTCAATATGCTGAACGTTCACTGTTGTATAAACATCAATTCCACTATCAAGAATCTCAATTACATCCTGATACCGTTTCAAATGCCGACTCCCCGGAGCATTGGTGTGGGCAAATTCATCGATAAGTACAACATGGGGTTTCCTAGCAATAATCGCATCAATATCAACCTCCTGAAGCAATGAACCTTTGTATTCATATTTCTTACGTGGCACCAACTCCAACCCGTTAATAAGCTCGTTTGTTTCGCTCCGATTATGCGATTCAATGTATCCAATAACTATATCAATACCTTTGGATTTATCGGCATGTGCAGACTGTAGCATTGTAAATGTTTTGCCAACACCAGCGCACATACCAAAGAATATCTTTAATTTTCCCCTCTTGCTTTTTTCCTCTTCGAGTTTTAGAGATGCAAGAAGTTCATCAGGATCTGGACGATTCTCATCTAGGTTCATCGGTTATCATTTCTTCAAAGAATTCGCTTAATAACTTCTCCTAATCTATTGAAACAACTTTTGTTTTGTCCTCTTTATCTAACTTTTCGGTCATTTCGTTAATAATCAACGACATTTCGCTCAATTCATCACTCCCCTTAAGATGAATTCTCTCCCTGTAATTACTAGCAACTACTTCTTTTATACCATTATACAATTTATAAAATCGATCATTGAAATACGATGAAAAGATAAAGGTATAACCATAAGCAATTAAAAAACACAATGTCCCAATAAATGTCATCTGTAAGGTAAATCTTTTTGCCGAAATTTTAGCATCAACAGTTTTTACTTCAATCGCCTTCTCATTCATTTTAGACAAAAGTATTAATTGTTGATATACATTATCAAATTTCTTTTGCAGATTAAGAACCTTAACATCAGGGTTTGGTTGTTTTATAATTTCAATAACATAAGCACGATAATCATTATAATTCTTTTCAATATCAGATGCAAGTGCGTCTTCGCCAATTTCTGTTATATTATTTTTTTCTAATTTAAGTGATTTATTAAATAAATTAAACTCACTATTAATTGCTAAAGTATCAGGTTTTTTGTTTGTTAAAGAGCAATTGATAATACTCTGATTTATATTTATCAGGTTTTCCGACATATCTCGTGCATATACAACGGAATAATGATTTTCATTTAAGATTGCACTGGTTTTACTCGATAATTTGTTAAGGTAGTAACCAGAGGAAACTGATAACAATAATATGATTACCAAGAAAAGAATCATACCCATTGTAAATTTTCTACTACGAATTGAAGTTTTCATAAATATCGATTTTATTTGTTATTTGTAATATTCTGGTCAAGTTTATCAAGTGCAATATTTAAATTCAAGATGTTAATTCTTGGCTCTCCAAGAAGACCAAATTGCATTTCCTCCGTTTTACTTTGAATCAAATCGATTAATTGCTGTTTTTGAGATGAATCAAATCCTCTAGCCTTGGCAATTCTATCAACCTGAAGTAATGCTGCGCTTGGCGATGTATGCGGATCCAATCCACTTGCTGAAGCAAACAGCATTTCGGAAGGAACTACGGTTAAACTATCTAATCGATTAAAAGTAATAAATTTATGTTTACGTTCTACAACAAGGTTTTTCAATTTTATATTTGTTAACCCATAATTTGAACCCCCTGATGGTAAAGGGTTATATGAAATAGCTGAAGGGCGTGAGGTAAAATAAATGGAACTATCGAATTGTTGCCCGATAAGTTCACTTCCAATCGCCTTATTGTCTTTAATTATTAAACTTCCATTTGCTTTATTTGGAAATAATAACTGTGCTATTCCCGTAACAAAAAGGGGGTATATAACTCCTGTTAATACGGTGAAGAACAGGAAGATTTTTAAAGATGTTATGAGTGTTTTCATAGATTTCAATTTGAAAATGTACCAATTTGAAGATTTGAAAATGATTATAGATTCCGTTTTAATTTTCAAATTTTTTCATCTTCAAATTTTCAAATTAATAATGATATCAATAAGTTTAATGCCAATGAATGGTGCAATAATCCCACCCAAACCAAATATCAAAAGGTTTCGGGTTAATGCTGCATTTGCCGATACAGGACGGTAACGTACGCCCTTTAAAGCCAGAGGAACTAATAGTATAATGATAATAGCGTTGAATATTACAGCACTCAGAATTGCGCTTTGAGGCGAACCTAGATTCATAATATTCAGTACAGAAAGTGGCCCTACCTCCGTTGTTCCAGCATACAGTCCAATGGCAATAGCTGGGATAATGGCAAAATATTTTGCCACATCATTGGCTATGCTAAAGGTGGTGAGAGATCCTCGCGTCATAAGTAGCTGTTTGCCTACCTCTACCACTTCAATCAACTTTGTTGGGTTGCTATCGAGATCAACCATATTACCTGCTTCACGAGCTGCCTGTGTTCCAGTATTCATGGCAATTCCAATATCGGCTTGAGCAAGGGCTGGGGCATCGTTAGTGCCATCACCAATCATACCCACCAAATGCCCATTTGCCTGTTCTTCACGAATACGGCGTAACTTATCTTCGGGTGTTGCTTCGGCCATAAAATCATCAACTCCTGCCTCGGCAGCAATGGCCGCAGCAGTCAATGGATTATCACCAGTAATCATTACGGTTTTAATACCCATTTTGCGTAATTCGGCAAAACGTTGCCTAATACCCCCTTTTACTATATCTTTTAGATGTACAACGCCAAGTATCCTATTATCCTTTGCAACAACCAGCGGTGTTGCACCTTGCCGTGCAAGTTCAGATACTGTATCCTGAATTTTTTGAGGGTAAAATCCATTATTATTTTGCACAAAAGTACGGATGACATCAGATGCACCTTTGCGAATTTTAACCACACTTACATCGGTCTTTAAATCAACACCACTCATCCTAGATTGTGCTGTAAAAGGGATAAACGATGCGTTTAATTGATGAACATCACGACCACGAATATTGAATTGTTCCTTAGCAAGAACAACAATTGAACGCCCTTCGGGTGTTTCGTCCGATAATGATGAAAGTTGGGCTGCATCAGCAAGTTCTTCAATAGTTACCCCATCAGCTGGAATAAAATTAGTAGCCATGCGGTTGCCTAACGTGATTGTTCCTGTTTTATCAAGCAAGAGAACATCAACATCTCCAGCAGCCTCAATAGCACGCCCGCTAGTAGCAATAACATTATGCTGAATAAGCCTATCCATCCCGCTAATTCCAATTGCACTCAGCAAACCGCCTATAGTTGTTGGAATAAGACAAACCAACAGAGCAATTAGTACGGGGATTGATAAGTTTTGTGACATAGGTAAACCCGAAGCAGAAAGGCTGTACCCGAAGAATGCTGGAAGTGTAGCTACTGCCAAAAGAAAAATAATAGATAAACCCGAAAGAAGAATTGATAGTGCTATTTCATTGGGTGTTTTCTGACGTTTAGCACCTTCAACCAGAGTTATCATGCGATCAAGAAATGTACTGCCAGGTTCTGTTGTTATACGGACCAAAATTCTGTCGCTGATTACCTTTGTTCCTCCAGTAACTGCTGAACGATCCCCCCCACTTTCGCGGATAACTGGAGCTGATTCGCCTGTAATTGCCGATTCATCAACGCTGGCAACGCCTTCAATCACTTCACCATCAGAAGGAATTGCATCACCAGCTTCGCAAATGACTATATCGCCCTTATTCAATTCGGTTGCAAATACTGAAATCTCCTGTTTACCATCTAATTTACGAGCTTTGGCCTGTGTGCGGTTTTTACGCAAACTATCTGCTTGAGCTTTTCCTCTGCCTTCGGCAATAGCTTCGGAGAAATTGGCAAATAATACAGTAACCCAAAGCCAGATGGCTATTTGAAGGTTGAAAGGCGAAAAATGTCCTTGGAAAATACCTGCAAATAGTATGATTGTGGTAAGAATCGAACCTATTGCCACAATAAAAATAACAGGGTTTTTAATCAACAAAGCGGGGTTCAACTTGATTAAACTATCCTTTGAGGCCTGTAACAATATCTTCTTATTAAAAAGACTACTGTTTTGCTTTGTGCCCATAAAATTTAATTTGAAGATTTGAAAACAATTTCATAATGATAAGATGTGTGTAATTTTCAAATTGACACATCTTCAAATTTTTAAATTCAATAATAAATGTTCAGCTATTGGACCAAGCGATAAAGCAGGAAAATGCGTTAGCCCACCAACAATAAGGATTATCGCTATTAACAACCCAATAAAAAGCCAATTGTCGGTATGAAAGGTTCCAGAGGAAGGTGGAGTGATTTTTTTCTTAGCCATGCTTCCTGCTATTGCCATCACGGGAATTATTACTCCAAAACGGCCAATGAGCATTCCAAAACCAATGGTTAAATTGTAAAATACAGTGTTTGCATTAAGTCCCGCAAAAGCACTACCGTTGTTTCCCGCTGCTGAAGCATAAGCATAGAGAATTTCTGAAAGACCATGAGATCCAGAATTATTAAGACTTGATAGTCCTGAAGTACACACCGAAGCCCATGCCGAGAAAAGAAGTATTATAATATTTGGAGCAAGAATGGCAACCAGAGCCATTTGAACCTCAAATGCTTCAATTTTTTTCCCTAGGTACTCTGGTGTCCGACCAACCATTAATCCAGCAATAAATACCGTGAGGATTATAAATATTAACATGCCATACAACCCCGCTCCTACTCCTCCAAAAATAATTTCACCGAGCATGATGTTAACCATAGCAACCATCCCTGCAATTGGCGACAAACTATCGTGCATTGCATTTACCGAACCATTTGATGCCGCTGATGTTGAAGTTGACCAAAGAACACTATTGGTAATACCGAAGCGGGTTTCTTTTCCTTCCATCAATGGTAAATGTCCAAAAATAGGATTGGAAGAATACTCGGCATATAAAGAAATACTTAAACCGATAACTAACAAAATTAGCATGGCTGTAAAAATTGTCCATCCCTGCCGTATTGAGCCAACCATTTTACCATAGGTATAAGTTAATGCAGCTGGGATAAGCAATATTGCTAACATTTCAAGAAAATTACTGAACGGTGTTGGATTCTCTAAAGGATGCGAACTATTGGCATTAAAAAATCCACCTCCGTTCGTACCCAATTGCTTAATCGCAATTTGCGATGCTGCTGGTCCCATTGGAATCACTTGCTGCGTACCCTGTAAAGTCTGAACAGTTTCATACGTTTTAAAGTTCTGAATAACACCTTGACCAACCAATACAATTGCAAATAGAATGGAAAGTGGTAAAAGCACATATAAGGTAGAGCGAGTAAGATCTACCCAAAAATTACCAAGTTTATCGGTGGTTTTTCGCGAAATACCTTTTATCAGTGCAATTAAAACCGCTATTCCCGTTGCTGCGCTTACAAAGTTTTGTACTGTTAGCCCAACCATTTGAACAAAGTAACTAAGAGTTGTTTCTCCAGCATATCCCTGCCAATTGGTATTGGTCATAAAACTTACTGATGTGTTGAACGCTGAATGCCACGAAACATTTGGAAGATGTGCAGGATTCAAAGGCAAATAAACCTGAATGACTTGAATCAGAAATACAAAAACAAGACCAACCAGGTTAAACATAAGTAATCCGAAAGTATAAGACTTCCAGTTTGTTTCCTCATCGGAATTTACCCCGGTTAATTTATATGTAATCTTTTCAAGCCAGCCAAAAAGAGGTAACATGATATGCTTGTTCCCTGTAAATACTTTGTACATATAATTGCCTAAAATGGGAGTTAACCCTATTAGTAAGGCAAAGAACAAAATCACCTGAATTACATCTTGAACTGTCATTTTCTAAAATTTTTCAGGTTTTAAAAGCGCATAAATAAGATATCCAAGTACAACTAACGCTATAATTGCTCCGATTATATAACCTGTTGAGGTATTTGACTCAGAAGCATGTGATGATATTAATAAAATTTTAGCATTCATATGATATCACTTTTTCCGACAATACAAAAATATCGCTGAAATTATAAGCGTTATATAAATAATCGATTGAGGTAGATAAAGATTTTGTAAAGATATTTTCAGAGGATCTTTATATTTTCTTTATACTATTCGCTGCAAGTTTAACATTTTGCTTATACCAATAAAATGACCTTTGCCGGCTATAAAAATCTGTTAATTTTGGAAAAGGTTAAAAATGGTATTAGCGATAAAGTAACTATCGCTACCCTGTTGGTCGCTTTAGGGATCATTTATGGTGATATTGGAACAAGTCCCTTGTATGCATTAAGAGCGGTAATTGGGGATAGACCTATTGATATTAATTTAGTTTACGGTGGTGTATCTTGCATTTTTTGGACATTAGTTTTTCAAACCTCAGTAAAATATATTTGGCTAACATTAAAAGCTGATAACGACGGTGAAGGTGGTATCTTCTCTTTGTATGCACTGGTTCGCAGGTATGGAAAGAGATTGGTCATTCCAACTATACTAGGAGCAACAGCATTATTAGCCGATGGAATTATTACACCTCCAATTTCCGTTGCATCAGCCATAGAAGGATTAGGAATGGTTAAAGGTTTTGAAAACACTATTCTTGCAGGAAATAATCTTACTGTTGGCATTGTAATAGCAATTCTCTCATTACTATTCTTCTTTCAACGATTTGGAACCCAGGTAATAGGAAAAACATTTGGTCCTGTAATGACCATTTGGTTTTCAATGTTATTCGTTGTAGGTTTTTCACAAATATTACATTATCCTGATGTTTTAAAGGCTCTTAGCCCCCATTATGCATATAATCTATTGGCAAATTATCCCAATGGATTTTGGCTTTTAGGAGCAGTTTTTCTTTGCACTACTGGAGCGGAAGCATTGTATTCTGACCTTGGGCATTGTGGAATTAAGAATATCCGAATCACTTGGGCATTTGTAAAGATAAGTTTAGTTGCCTGTTATTTAGGTCAAGCAGCATGGTTAATACATCAAGGGGGTTCAGCTCTTAATGGACGTAATCCATTTTTTGAGATGATTCCTTTATGGTTCTTATTACCAAGTATACTCATAGCTACAGCAGCCACCATTATTGCCTCTCAAGCATTGATTAGCGGAAGTTACACTTTGATTAGCGAAGCCATGAACCTTAATTTCTGGCCTAGAATAGCAGTAAGGCAACCATCAAATACCAAGGGACAAATTTATATTCCAAGTGTAAACACCATACTTTGGGGTGGTTGCATTTTAATGATATTGTATTTTAGATCATCCGCTCATATGGAGGCTGCTTATGGTTTTTCAATTTCCATTGCAATGATGATGACTACTATTCTCCTAAGTTATTATTTGTTGTACAAAATAAGATGGAATCGATTTTTGGTATACGCTTTACTTATTATGTTTGCTACAATTGAAACCTCCTTTTTCATTGCCAATATTGTAAAAATAAAAGAGAGGTGGATGTTTTTATTTTTCGAATTATTTATATTCACAACCATGTATGTTTGGTACTATGCACGTAAAATAAACAACCGATTTACCAAATTTATTGAGATTAATAAATATCTGCCACAAATAGAGTTACTAAGCGAAGATCAAAGCATCCCAAAATTTTCAACACACCTAATCTATCTCACAAAAGCCAATACGGGTCATGAAATTGAGGAGAAAATCATAAAATCAATATTTGGTAAAAAGCCCAAAAGAGCAGATGTATACTGGTTTGTTCACATTAATCGAATAGAACATCCTTATACACTGACATATGATATTGTTGAACTACTGGAAGGAAAGTTGATCAAGATAAATATCAATGTCGGTTTTCGAATCCAACCCAAAACCGAATTGTATTTTAAAAGAATTGTTCAGGAACTAATGGTTAGCAAGGAGTTAAATCTGAATACCCGACCCGATTGTTCTAACAAATATAACACTGAACTCGATTTCAAATTTGTTGTTATTCATAAGTACCTCTCTGTAGAAAATGAATTTGCACTTCGCGAAGGATTCCTGTTAAATTCTTACTTTTTCTTATACAAACTCGGCCAAAGCGATGAAAAGGCATTTGGTTTGGATAAAAGTGATGTGCTTGTTGAGCATGTACCTTTGGTATATCAACCTGTTAACAAGATTGAATTAAAACGCATAAAACGATATTGATAAAATTTTTATATTAGTTTTATAAAAAAGGAAGCCGGATTAATCCGGCTTCCTTTTTACAATAAAGAAATATTACATTAATTTCTTTTTGTAATCATTTATTGGTTCAGAATTTCCATTAAACCATGAGGTAAGGCCAAAGAATGCTCCCCTGATTCCTTTCTGTGAGTAAGTTTGGAGTACCTTGTCCTTATTTGCCATTTTAGTGAGTGTGGTAGAAATAGCCATTCGAACTCTATCCCTGTCGTTGCTTGGAATCTGAAATTTCTCAAGAGCTGCTTGTGTTATTGAACTAGCTAACATCATGGAGTCCTTAGAGGTAATAGTTTCAATTATAAAATCATTCCATTTTACTTTGTTTTCACCCTTACCTCCCTTTATAGGTTTACGTACCGATTTCGGCTTACGGCCTCTTTTCTTTGGAATTGCTTTTACTTTAGCAACTTTTTTCTTCTCTTTTTTCTCAATAGTAGCTTTGGTTTTTACAACCTTTTCTCCCCTCACTTCGGGAACCGCATTTATTTCAACAATTTTTTTCTTCCGTCCCCTTTTTTTAGGAATCTCTCTTGCTTCAACAACCATTCCTTTTTGAGGAGCAGCGTTTACTTCTTCAACTTTTTTCTTTCTTCCCCTTTTCCTAGATTCGACCTCAATAACTTTCCCTTTTTTATCTTTTATTTCGCTTATGACATTTACCTCAACAGGTCTAATGCTTGGTTTCCTTCCTCTTTTCCCTTTTACCTTAACTGGTTTTTCTTCTAATGTTTCAATTGATTGCCCTTCCGATAATTTATTAATAATAGTTTTTAAATTATTAATTCTACGTTGAGCTCTATCAATCTCCGATTGGTAAAGGTCTAGAAGGTCATTAACTTCAATTTCAGAAAGCGAAATTTTTTTCATGCCAGATTATGTATTTAATTATTATTAGTTTTAAGTCTTATACAAATCAGATAATCTGATTGTTAAATATTGTCCAAATATAAAGAAACAATAATAAAAGTCAATATATTTTTAATTTTTAAATTAAATTCAGTCAAATTATATTTTATAATACTATCAAATTGCCCATCATTCTTATTAAATATACAATTAAAAAATATTCCTGTATCTAAAAAATGAGTTTGGATTAATCACAATAAGATTTTCTTTTCTTTCAATTAAGTTGACTATTTGCAATTTACTTATTTATCTTTGACAATTACAACTTAGTATTAGAATTTTAAATAAAAAAATGCCTTAAGAAATAACGAAATTTTACTGTTTATGTTAAAAAAAATATTTTCAATCAGTCTGCTTTTTTCTATTATTACCGTTGGAATTGGACAAATAAATAGCCCTTTATGGTTGAGATATCCTGCAATCTCTCCAGATGGGAAAACAATTGTATTCAGTTATAAAGGCGATTTGTACAAGGTCGACTCAAAAGGCGGAACTGCAATAATATTGACAACAAATCCTGCGTACGATTTTATGCCTGTTTGGTCTCCAGATGGGAAAACAATTGCATTTGCATCTAATAGATTTGGCAATTTTGATGTATTTACAATTCCAACCGATGGAGGAATACCAACCCGTTTGACCTTTCACTCAAATAATGAATACCCATCGGCATTCAGCATTGATGGAAAAAATATAATTTTCTCAGCTCAAATTCAGGATAACCCCAAAAATATTCAATTTCCAGATAATATTTTAACCGAATTATACTCGGTTCCTACAGCAGGTGGAAGGGTTAATCAAATATTGACGACCCCCGCTGAAGATGCTAATTATAGCCCTAATGGAAAGCTAATAGTTTATCAAGATAAAAAAGGTTATGAGGATCCATGGAGAAAACACCATAAGTCAGCCATTACTAGGGATATTTGGATTTATAATACTGAAACAGGAGCACATGAAAAATTTACGCACTTTAATGGAGAAGATAGAAATCCTGTATTCTCTGCCGATGGGAAATCGATATTTTATCTCACCGAACAATGGGGTAGCTTTAATGTGGCTATAAAAGGCGTTGGGTTAGGAAATGAGCCTAAACAAATTTCATTTTTTGATAAACACCCTGTCAGGTTTTTAACAAAATCAAATAACAATCTTCTTTGCTACCAGTATAATGGTGAATTATATACTCAGACAATTGATGAACAGCCTCAGAAATTAAATATCAATATTCTTTCCGATCAAACAGAAACTGCTTTATGCTTTGAAACTCTTACAAAAGGTGCTACAGAAATGTCTGTGACCTCAGATGGAAAAGAGGTGGCATTTATTTTAAGGGGTGATGTTTTTGTAACCTCAACAGATTATGGAACAACAAAACGCATAACAAAAACGCCTGAACAAGAACGATCAGTTAGCTTCAGCCCAGATGGAAAGAAACTACTTTATGCCTCTGAACGGAATGGTAGCTGGAAGATTTATCAAACAAGCATCGTCTCAAAGGACGAGCCTAACTTTTCGCTATCAACATTGCTAAAAGAGGCGCCAATTATTGAATCATCCGATGAAACATTCCAACCAGCATATTCACCCGATGGCAAAGAAGTGGCATTCCTAAAGGAAAGAACAACACTCTGTGTTATCAACCTAGAATCAAAACAAATCAGAACCATTCTAGATGGCAAATACAACTACTCTTACAACGATGGAGATCAGTGGTATCAATGGTCTCCCGATGGTAAATGGTTCTTAGTATGTTTTAATGAATACCCATCTTGGCCTAATACAGAAGTGGGATTGGTTAACGCCGATGGAACTGGAAAATTCTTCGATCTTACAAAAAGCGGATATGCTGATAACACTCCAAAGTGGATGATGGATGGAAAATCAGTAATATGGTTTAGTGATAAAATGGGGATGAGAAGCCATGGATCATGGGGATCCGAATTTGATATTTATGGTATGTTTTTGACCCAAGAGGCTTTCGATGAGTTTAACCTCACAAAACAGGAATGGGAACTATTAAAGGAAAAAAGAAAGAAGGAAAAAGAAGAAAAAGAGAATGCAGGCAAGGAAAAAGATTCAAAGGATAAAAAAAACAAAGATGAAAAAAAGGAAAAGGTTACAGAACCTCTGAAATTTGAATTAGATAATCTGGATGACAGAAAAGTTAAGTTAACAATTAACTCTTCCAATATCTCCGATGCCATTCTCGTGCCAGAGGGCGATAAACTTTACTACTTATGTAAATTCGAAAAAGGATTTGATCTTTGGATACGTAATATCAAGGATAATGAAACAAAACTCTTGCTCAAGATTGATGGCCTTGCAGGCAATTTGCAAATGGATAAAGATGGCAAGAACCTATTTTTTCTGTGCAGCGGAAGTCTAATGAGAGTTGAGATATCATCAAATAAACTGTCGAATATAAACTTTAGGGCTGAATTTGATATAAACTACCCAGCCGAAAGAACTTATCTTTTCGAACATATTTGGCGTCAACTAAGCAAAAAATTCTACGATCCGAACTTACATAATGTCGATTGGAAATTTTATAAAACTGAATACTCAAGATTTCTACCTGATATTAATAACAACTTCGATTTTTCTGAAATGGTAAGCGAAATGCTAGGTGAATTAAACGGTTCACATACTGGCTGTAGTTACTATTCCAACCCAGAGAATGCTGATCAAACAGCTAGTTTGGGAGTGTTTTACGATAATACATATAGGGGTAATGGTGTAAAAATTGCTGAAGTAATTGAGAAGTCACCGTTGATTAAGGCTAAAAGTAAAATAAAAGCAGGAACGATAATCGAAAATATTGATGGTTTGGAGATTATCGCTGATAAAGATTTCTATTCTCTTCTTAATAGAAAAGCAGGCAAACAGGTATTATTAAACTTGTTAAATCCGGGGACAGGTGAAAAATGGGCTGAAACAGTTAAAGCAATCAGTCTTGCGGATGAGAATGAACTATTGTATCAGCGTTGGGTAAAAAATCGTAAAATTGAAACCGAAAAACTTTCAAATGGTCGAATTGGTTATATTCATGTAAAAGGTATGGATTCTGAGAGTTTTAGGGAGGTTTACTCCGAACTACTTGGTCGAGATATTAATAAAGAAGCAATCATTATTGATACCCGCTTTAATGGTGGTGGTTGGCTTCATGATGATTTAGCCACATTGCTTAGCGGTAAACGCTATGCTGACTTTGTACCTCGTGGGCAATATATTGGCTCTGAACCCATTTCAAAATGGAGCAAACCATCAATCGTTTTGGTTAGTGAAGGTAATTATTCCGATGCACATGCTTTCCCATATACATACAAAGCACTAAATATCGGAAAACTCGTTGGTATGCCAGTTCCAGGTACTATGACCGCCGTTTGGTGGGAAAGACAACAAGATCCCTCTTTAGTTTTTGGTATACCTCAAATTGGTATTAAAGATATGAATGGAAACTATTTGGAAAATCACCAAACGGAACCAGATATCAAAGTTATGATTACCCCCGAAGATGCTGCTAATGGCAATGATACCCAACTTAAGGCCGCAGTTGAAGAGCTAATTAAACAATTGGATAGTCAGAAAAAATAAGAAGAAAGGATTGATACAGAGGCACAAAAACACAGAGAAATATTGAAACTCTGTGCCTCCGTGTCTCTGTGTTTAGTTTTTATTAGGATTATACCTTCCTCAATTCGATGCTAAGCTCTTTCAATTGCTCGGAAGAAATAGGTGCAGGAGAGTTAATCATAACATCACGCCCTGAGTTATTCTTTGGAAATGCAATATAATCCCTAATAGAATCGGCACCACCAAATAGTGAGCATAACCGGTCGAAGCCAAAAGCAATCCCCCCATGTGGAGGAGCACCAAATTTAAAAGCAGTCATCAGGAAGCCAAATTGAGCTTCAGCATCTTCTGGCGTAAAGCCTAATACTTCAAACATTCTTTGCTGTAACTGCTTATCATGTATCCTAATTGATCCACCACCTATCTCTACTCCATTAATTACTAAATCATAAGCATTAGCTCTAACTTCTTTGGGATTGGTATCAAATAATGGAATATCTTCTGGATTTGGTGATGTGAATGGGTGGTGCATTGCGAAGAATCGCTTAACCTCCTCGTCCCATTCAAGCAAAGGAAAATCAACTACCCAAAGTGGAGCAAATTTATTTTTATCACGAAGATTCAACCTGTTTCCCATTTCAAGGCGAAGTTCACAAAGACCCGTAAGCGTTTTCTTCTTATCACCAGACATTACTAAGATCAAATCACCTTTTTTAGCATTCATTTGAATTGCTATCGCTTTAAGATCTTCTGGGGTGTAAAATTTATCAATAGAAGATTTTATTGAACCATCCTCTTCCATTTTTATATATACCAACCCTTTTCCGCCAATTTGTGGTTTTTTGATAAATTCGGTTAACTCGTCAATCTGTTTACGAGAGTAACTTGCACAACCCGTTGCACAGATACCTCCGATATACTCAGCACTATCAAATACAACAAATCCTTTGCCTTTAAATTTATCTGTCAAATCAACGAATTGCATTCCAAAGCGAATATCAGGTTTATCGGAACCATAATATTTCATTGCATCCTGATATGATAATTTCTGGAAAGGTTCGTTGAACTCAATCCCTTTTACAAACTTAAATAGATGTTTGGTTAACCCCTCAAAAGTTGAAAGCACATCATCACGCTCAACAAATGACATCTCACAGTCGATTTGGGTGAACTCAGGTTGTCTATCGGCTCTTAAATCCTCATCACGAAAACATTTTACAATTTGGAAATACTTATCAAACCCAGCAACCATTAAAAGTTGCTTGAAAGTTTGAGGTGATTGAGGCAATGCATAGAACTCCCCCGGATTCATCCTCGATGGTACAACAAAGTCGCGAGCACCTTCAGGTGTGGACTTTATTAGGACAGGTGTTTCTACCTCAATAAACTCCTTGCTATCAAGATATTTTCTAACCTCTTGAGCCATCCGATGCCTTAACATTAAAGCTTCCTTTACTGGGTTTCTCCTTAAATCAAGGTAACGATACCTCATTCTATACTCATCACCTCCATCCGTATCATCTTCAATGGTAAATGGAGGAATTTCAGAGGGGTTTAAAATAGTAACGCCATCAACCTTAACTTCAATTTCGCCAGTTGGGATTTTACTGTTTTTACTACTACGTTCAATAACCTTACCTTCAACTTTTACTACAAACTCTCTACCAAGTCCCGATATTAAATTCTGTAACGAAGAATCGCTCTTATCATCTATAACAAGTTGAGTTATTCCATATCGATCGCGTAAATCAATAAATGTCATCGCACCTAGATTACGGATCTTTTGAATCCATCCACTAAGGGTTACTGGCTGTCCAACATTTTTCAATCGGAGTTCGCCACAATTATGAGTTCTGTACATCTCTCTGTTTTTTTTTTAATCATGCGAAAGTAAAAAGAAATATCCGTGTTTTAAAACAACGACTGAAGTTGATAAAAAAATTGATGCCTTTAAAAGGTTAAACATTTTTACATCTTTATACCTTTGCGCAATATTTAAAAGCATGGAAAATTCTCAAATAGATGAGAGGTATATGCATGAAGCCTTGAAAGAGGCCCAAAAAGCAGCGGATAAAGATGAGGTTCCAATTGGTGCGGTTATAGTATGCCAGAATCAAATTATTGCAAGGGCTCATAACCTAACTGAAACATTAAATGATCCAACGGCTCATGCCGAAATGCAAGCCATAACATCTGCTACAAATTACCTTGGAGGAAAATATTTAGATCAATGTACTCTATACGTTACCGTTGAGCCATGCCCAATGTGTGCTGGAGCGCTTTACTGGGCACAACTTGGCAGATTGGTTTATGGCGCTAAAGATCCAAAGCGGGGTTATAGTCTTTTCGAAAGAACCATCCTTCACCCTAAAACAGCTGTGAGTTTTGATATTTTAAAAGATAATTGTTCTTCGCTTGTCTCCAATTTCTTTACTAAAAAGCGTTAATTTATTTTTATCATAGATTATCCTTAAAAGCGTTTATCATTCTTAAAACTATTTTTGACCCAGATTTAACTTGATGAAATATCTTGAACTTCTTTGTCCAGCAAAGGATTACGAAACTGGAGTTGCCGCTGTTAACCATGGCACCGATGCCATTTACATTGGAGCAAATCAATTCGGTGCTCGCGAGAATGCAGGTAATTCCATTTCAGATATTGAAAGACTTATTAAATATGCACATCCATTCAATGTTAAGGTTTACGTAACTGTAAATACAATAATCTACGAAAATGAGATTGAACAGGTCAAATCGCTAATTGAATCATTGAGTAATATTGGAGTTGATGCAATTATTATTCAAGACATGGCAATTCTTGAAATGGACTTACCTTCCATTCCAATATTTGCTAGCACTCAAACTCACAACACAACGCCCGAAAAGGTTCAATTCTTGGAAAGTATGGGGATTGATAGGGTCATCCTAGCCAGAGAGCTATCCTTTGAAGAAATAAAAAATATCCGAAACCAGACTAAAATCGATTTAGAATTTTTTGTTCATGGGGCTTTATGCGTCAGTTACAGCGGTCAATGCTACCTTAGCCAAGCCATTACGGGTCGTAGTGCTAATCGGGGTACTTGCGCCCAACCATGCCGCTCTTCATACGATTTGGTTGATTCATCGGGAAAAATCATTATAAAAAACAAACACCTACTTTCATTAAAAGATCTTAACCTTTCAAATCATATTTCAGATTTAATAGATGTCGGAATAACCTCATTTAAAATTGAAGGGAGATTGAAAGATATTAACTACGTCAAGAATATTACAAGCCACTACAACCAACTTCTAAATAAAATAGTGGAAAATAACTCGAATCTGAAACGTTCATCATCCGGACATACAGAAATAAACTTTTCTTCCGATCCAGAGCGTAGTTTCAACAGAGGTTTTACAACTCATTTTATTAATGGGAGGCAAAAAGAGCAATCATCAATGAATACCCAAAAATCAACGGGCAAAAAGTTGGGTGTTGTTTCTACTTATGGGAGTGGCTGGTTTACCATTAAAGGTAAAACGCCTCTAACAAATGGCGACGGGCTTTGCTTTATCAACTCTAAAGGAGTTTTAACTGGACTAAGGGTGAATCGTGTTGAATCAAATAAAATATTCCCTTATGGTGAGATGAAAGATATAAAAATTGGGGTTGAAGTATTCCGTAATTTCGACCAAGATTTCAATAATGCTCTAAAAAACAGCAATCGTAACCGTTGGATTAATTGTAGACTAAAAGTTGAGCAAACAGAAACAGAATTTTTATTCTCTGCATTAGACGAGGACGGTAACTCAACAACTATTTCTGTTGATAATAATTTTGATCTTGCCCTGAATTCTGAGAAATCTATCGAGAATATACGAGTTCAACTTTCTAAGGCTGGCGATACAATCTTTAAAATCGAAACTGTTGAGATTAGTATGAACAAACCCGTTTTTATTCCAACTTCAACTATCAATCAAATTCGTAGAGATTTGCTTGAACATTTAGTCAATGTAAGAAGAGAGCAATTTAGCAGCACAAAATTTAAAAGGAAGCAATTAGAAAATCAATATTTTACCAATAACCTTTCGTATAAAGGAAATGTTTCCAATAGCCTATCAAGGGAATTTTATAACAGACAAGGAGTTTTATCAATTGATGATGCATTTGAACTCCAACAGAATATTTCTAATGCGGAACTAATGGTAACAAAATATTGTATTAAATACGAAGTTGGAATTTGTCCAATAAAACAAAATGGAAAACCAACTGGCGATCTGTTTTTAAAAGATAATAACAATCTTTACCCATTGGAATTTGATTGTAAGAATTGTGTAATGAAAATAAAATCACCAAAGATTTAATTAAGCAAAATGCATTGGTGAAATAATTCAGAAGATGATGAGAAAAAACGAATATTCAATAATTGAAGTCAATCTTGTAATACACATATCAATAATCGATTAATCTAATTTTATACATATGAAATTATTAAGTCCAACAAATTGGCCAGAATACGAACTTATAGATAGCGGCGATTTTGAAAAATTAGAACGATTTGGAAATAGGATAGTCGCTCGCCCTGAACCTCAGGCAATTTGGGATAAATCCCTATCAAATGATGAGTGGAAAAAAATGGCTGATGCATATTTTATTAATGGGAAATCTGACAAGGGTTCCAATTTCAAAAACGATAGCGAAAAAGGTGATTGGAAATTAAAACCAGGACTTAAAGAGCAGTGGTTCATTGAATATAGATATCAGCAGATGTGTCTACGATTCAGGTTGGGATTAACATCTTTTAAACACATTGGAATATTCCCCGAACAAGCATCTAACTGGAACTATATTTACGATACAATCAAAGGATTTCAATTATCTAATACAAAGGTTTTAAATCTATTTGCATATACCGGTGGGGCATCATTAGCAGCGAAAGCTGCAGGAGCAGAAGTAACACATCTTGATTCCATTAAACAGGTCGTTTCCTGGGCAAAGGAAAATATGGAAGCATCAGGGCAGCAGGATATTCGCTGGATTATAGATGATGCAGTAAAGTTTGTTAGCAGGGAATGTCGTCGTGGAAATATCTATAATGGAATAATCCTAGATCCTCCGGCCTTTGGACGTGGGCCAGAGGGAGAAATGTGGAAATTAGAAGAGGGTATTAATAATTTGCTCAAAAATTGCAATCAAATACTTTCGCCAAAAAATAGTTTCCTGATTTTAAATATTTATTCCATTGGGTTCTCAGCATTAATTGCAGAAAACTTTGCAAAATCTATTTTTGGTGTAGATAATCCTGAATACGGCGAACTTTTTGTAACCGATAGAGATTCAAGGCGTCTACCATTAGGTGTATTTGTGCGATTCAAAAAATAGAATACCTTTACTACTATTTAGTTATCAATTTCATCATTAATAAAAACTAAATTATTGTAAAACTTATTTTCAGTAATAAAAAAGATATAAAAAAAGCAGATATTTACTTAAAAAAGCACTAATTTTATAGTGTCAGAATCTTAACTGATTAGATATGGAAACATTAAAATATAAGGCTACAAGCCAATACCCAGAAATAATTCTCGATAAAGCCAATGGATTGTTTGAATTTTCTGGTAATTCATTACCTGAAGACGCAAAAGCTTTCTATGAACCTATTTTACAATGGTGGGATGCATATACAGTAGATCCTAATCCAGAGACAGTTATTCGGTTTAAGATGATTTACTACAATACCCCCAGTTCTAAATTACTCTTTCAGGTTTTCAAAAAAATTGAGAAACTATCGAGTTTAGGGCATAAGGTTAAAGTGATTTGGAAGTATAATGATGAGGATATTGATATCAAAGAAGCAGGGTTTGACCTTGCCGAACATGTTAAAGTTCCATTTGAATTCCAGGTATACAAAGAATAATAAAAGGCCCGATACTCGGGCCTTTTTCCTGCTATTATAATTCTTCTACCAATCTGTGGTATAACTGTGATTGTAAATCCTATAGGTTTTAACCTCCCCTGTAGAGTTTGAGCGATAATGTATATATCCGGTTAGAGTAGATATTGATTTTCCAATTGAAGATGTTCCGTCAATTTTAATGGCCTGACTTATATTTAATTTAAGATTATGATTCCCTTTTCCAGTAAAACTTTGGTTAATACCTTCAATTACTAATGGGGTTAAACCCTTAAATTCAATTACTACTTTTTCAATAGTAAATGGAGCATCATATTTTGAAACAACGGTCATATCAAGAACCGATGCATCAATATTACTTTCACTTTTGGCAGTTGTAGTGAAGTGAAATGGCTCATTTACAAAAATACTAGCCTTATTTACTGAAATATCAAAATAGAACTTTTTCTGAACATCTGAATTTCCAAAACGATATTTAACAAGAATATTATTCTCAGGATCTTCATAGCAGTTAGCGTAATCGTACTTAACCAACCAATTACTCTGATTATTAATGGTTGAGGTAATACGAGCACATTCCGATTTTGTAATGGGTTTTTTTACTGTACTAATAGTTCTCGTACCTAAGCGTAAGGCATATTTTAACTCTCCAAGATTACTTTCTACCTCAACAAGTTCTATTGATGCAAGAAGGGATTGATACTTCGTAATTCCAAGTTCTGCTTGGTTCTTTCTACCATCCATAAAGTAATCTATGAGTACTTTTAGTTCTCCAATATTTTTTTCAACCTGTTCCACAGACTCTACAGTTTCAGTTTGGGCTAGAAGATCTTCAAGTTGTTTTGTGAGCTCAGCATCTCTTGTTTTGTAATCATAAACAAGTTTATTGAGTTCCATTTCAGGGAAAGGATATTTTATATGATAGTTAAAGAATACGCTTTTATCTTTACGTTGTAATTTTTCCCAATAAAATTCCTGAACCTTTGAAAGGGATATCCCTTGTAAAAAGGGAACTTTACCTGATTCAGTTGTTGTTTGTGAAGCAAATTTTTCAAGAAATACAGAAATGTTATTATTGTAATTAGCTTCTTCCTTTTTCAATTCAGTTTTTGCTTTTACATTCTCAGCAACGGAGGATACAATTCTCTCCTTAACCATTGTGAGTGCATTTTGCTGAGCTTCTTGGCTTGTAGCACCACTTCCTACTGTAATTATATAATCCCTCTCTAAATTATTTACCCATTTTGGTTGTTTTCCGCTTTTCTCAATAACCTTATCTTGAGATAAACTTATCCCCGCTGAGGCCATTAAAGCAACAACCAATAGTAAGTACTTCTTCATAATTTGATTTGTTTGGGTTTATTTGAATTTTAATATGAAAAGATGTAACCTCAAACGATTGGAATGAAACCTTCATATAGCAATCAGCAACCCCGAAGAGTTGCTGATTGTGGGTTTTTTTAATAAAGATTATGGTTTTTCACCAGCAAGTTTATTCATCTCCTCGTTGAATACATTTTCAAATTTCTGTTTATCATAATCAAGTACAAGTTTTTGATCTTTGCTAATCTTGTCCTTAATGTTATTTAAAAGTTCATCCTTGGCAACCTCAACAGCCATGTAAACAGTGTACTTTCCGTCTTTGCTAAAAGTTTTGCTACATACGGTTGAAACATTGTTTAACTCTTGGTTAACAACGTCGCGAGTTAACTGCTCGAATTTCTGCTCAAACTCTGAACCTTGACCAATTTGTTTATCATTTGTATAACGATCAGTAACGGTTTTAATGGTACGGTTGATTGAAGCGGCTAAATTACTGTTAGCGTCAATACTAGCTTTATTTTTAGCTGTGCTAAGATCTTGGCTGGTTCCAGTACCTGTACCACGGAAGAATTTTTGATCAGCGTGAAACTCATTATCGCTGCAGGGAACATTTATTTCTTTTCCCATAGAATCATCTTTAGCTGCTGGCTTTGAACTACCGCAACTTACAAGGGCTGCTGATAAAGCAATTGCCCCAACAAATAGAAAGGTTTTAACTAGTTTCATGGTCATTTTGATTTAATTAAGAAACATTTAAGTTAATAAAAATATTTGAGTTAAATTATTTTTTGTAAAGCCAGTTCCAATCCCAGTTAAAATTGGCAGATGCACCCCAGTAAGCCCAAGAGACAGCAACGTCTTTGCCTGCTTGGATCATCAGTTTTTCTTTATCAACTGAATCATCATATTGTTTCATCTTGAAAGTCCATACATTTGCACCATCAGCAAGCATTTTTTGTGTAATCTCTTCGGTAAGTTGAACGGCTTGAGGATAACACTCCATATCAGGAGTAATCTTACCTAGAAATTCAGCTGCTTTATCGCTATTCATGGCAGCCCAAGCTGCTTTAGCTCCCGACATATACTCTGTACACTTATAGTTTGCATACTGTTTATAGATATCAACTGATAAATCCATACATTTGTCAAAGCATTCACGGCAAACATCCGGTACACTTAGTAATCCGAAAAGAGCCTCTTCATATTTCTTTTGACCGGCAAGAGCCTGAGCACCTTTCATAATAACATCACATTGGGAATTGTAAAACTCTATTATTTTAGTTTTCCCCGTTTCAACAAAACCCTTGAATTGCCCTGCTTTAACATTAAGATTCTTTAGTCCTGCGATATAAGCTTTATCTTCAGATGCACCCACTGCTTTAACGGTTATGCTAGTTTGGCTAAAAATAGTCTGACTAGAAGCATCAACAATATAAAAAACAAACTCAAGTGTTAGTGCGTGCATAGGTGGTGCGGTTGGTGTAATCTCCTTGGTCAACACATTTACCATTGGAACGATAAAGAAACGTGGGTTTGAACCAGATCCTCCAATCCCATTCTGTACAGCAATTTGTTGCATTTTACCCTGGAGCAACTGACGAGCAGATGCCGGAATACCTTCAGCTTGCTCAGGAACGAAGGCCGTAAGGGCAACTCTCCCCATATCGTCAGTCTTGCCTTGACTATTCTGAGACAAACTCACAAAAGGTAGAGCAATAAATGCCAAGAATAATATTGAAATTCTCTTCATAACTTTCATTTTAGGTAATTAATGGTGTTTATTATTTTTCACCTATTACTAGTTGGGCTTGTCCCAACCCTTTCATCATAAGTTTTGATTCAAGTTGGTACTTTTCCTTTAACATTTTTTGCAAATTACGTGCCCAACCACGGGTATCTATTGCTTTATTATTTGCATCCATAAGAGGAATTCGAACTTGTTCAAAAAGCAGCATATTTTCAGTAGCATCGGTTGTGTTAAATCTTCCTTGAACTGTATTCTCTGTTATCCAACCTTCAATAATCTCAGTTAACTCCTTACCATCATACTCTGTATTGAAATCACCTTCAAATGAACTCCATGTTTTTACTCTGAGAATGACCTCTCGTCCATTTGCAAACATATCATCAAAATGAGCTTGGAGTTGAACATTAAAGTTATCAATATGAGCCAAAACAGCTTCTTCTAGTAATACTGGTAATTCTGCTGAAAAAGAAGGTTTTCCAGTTCCTGATGCACCAGCAATTTGTTTATCGGTATAGGAATCTAGTCCTTGTAAGTTAAAAGTAACTGATTTTTTAGGCCCTGTTTGGTTCAAAGTCCAAGTTATTTGCATCCAAATATCAGCCTTGGCCACCTTTTTAAGTTTGTCAATAGGGCTTTCGTTTATTTCTGCACCACCTTTACTTGTAAGCATAGCATCTTCGGCTGCTTGATCTTGCAAGGTCTTTAGAGCAGATTCAAGGTTTTTTAGAGGAAAGCCTCTTGTAGCCATTAATTCATTTATTTTGCTTATAACTAAAAGTAAATCAGCATTTTCTTGTAGCGCTTTTTTATAATCGGGAATTTTAACCTTGGTTCCTTGGTTATCGAATTCGAGCATATAACCATTGGTGTTACACCAAACATCACTAGGTACAACCATAATGGTTGGTTTTTTCGCTTGTGAAAATGCACCTGATACACTTACAAGTAAGAGGGCTGAGATGAAAAGGTATATTAATTTGTTCTTCATAATAAATATATTAATTAGTTACTATTCAATTCTTTTTTGTTTCTAACAATTTTTAAAAAATTGACTCTTTCAACTATCTAAATAGTCTTTTCCAAATTCTGTGCCAATTTTTACTTGAATAAAAAGTGGCGTGAAGTCCGAACAATAAATATTATTAGAATCCAGAACTTAATCCTTTAATAATTCCGGCATCTTCAAGTGCTTTTCTTAGATCGCTTACATTAACAGATACTACTACTCCGATTTTGTACTTCTTGCCAACTTTCATTCTATCCTCAGCAGCAACAGAACCATCGCCAGATTCAGTAACATATCTATTGTAATTTCCTTTATCAGCAAAAAATTCATCGAAGAAGGCTTTCTTTTCTGCTTCAATAGCAGGAGTAGCTAATGCTTTTTGCCCAGGAACGCCTGGTTTACCAGAAAAACCTTTGAAGATAATACCGTGAACAGCATTCTTTTTAGCCTGATTAATAGCAACGGTTGGTTTTTTTGAATAAGACCAAACTTTAATTAAATAAGTTCCTTGCGTTCCGACACTTACACCTTCAATTTCATAAACAAAATCTTCAGTGTCTTTGTCTGCTTTTTTCTTTGCCTGAGCGTTAACGCTTATTGATAAGCCTAATACCATAACAAGTAGAAGGCTACTGAGTTTAATAATTCTTTTCATTTGTTGAAATTTAAGGTTATTATTTAATTTGCCTAATTAGCATACCAGGATAGAAATCTTTACTCCCTTTAAAGAAAGTACGGTCAAGATTGGGCTTATTGCTTGTAGTTGCGGTACTGTCGGCAGCCTGCTCTTGGCCTGCTAGGTAACGGTTATCCCATATCTGTTTACCATCTACCTTGATAGTACCTTTTCGAACATATTTAGTTCTACCTTCTTTGTCAATAGTTTGCTCTAGTACCTCAAATTTATCCCCACCATCTAATCCTTCTTTTAATCCTATTTTAGCTGTAATAGGATCGCCTGTATATAAAGGAGTCTTTGTCTTAAACACATCATATTTTTTCTGGAGTTTAGAGTAAACGTTATCAATTGTTCTGATAGTTGCTATTTCCACTAATCTTTCTGCACTTCTTTGTTCCATGAAAGAACCCATAACTAAACTTCTCGATTTTTCTGAACCAATGAACTTCAAACTAAATAAATCCGTATTGTCAAATTTCTCTTTTTTTGCAAGATCTATGCTATTTTTATCCATCCAATAATCGTTATAGAAAATTGATGAGATTGAATCGTTCCATGCTAATTTATATAGGTAAGAAGTTGTCCAAACAGAATAACCTTCTCTGGCCTTATTATAAACCTGCTCCGCTGTAAATTCAGCAACTTTTCTAAGCATGCTATTAGAGATTTTTGCAGTAGCAATTTTCGACGCTTCCCAAGCTATTTTAGCGGGTATCTCGTTTTTTACAAAGTTTAATTTAGAAACTACAACAAAAGTATTGCCAATTAGTTCTTCACCAGCATCGGCTAAAGAAGCTAATCCTCTTGCTGAGTTTGAAGCAATTTTAGCTTGCATTTCACTGGCGTTGTAAGAACCTCTTTCACCTATAAGGTTCATATCAAAAGTACCATCTTCGGCTCTATCGAACCACTTAGCAACCATTAGATTAGCAACCTTTTTATCAGCAAGGTATTTTTCGATAATTTTTGGAATATTGGTTGATGTAGTGTCACCATTTATTCCATAATTTTTTGGATTAAAAGATTTTTCACCTACATCATGATTATTATATTTATCAGGGAAAGGCGCTTTGTAGTAAGCCGCTACAACCGTATCTTTGAAAGGAAACCTGTCGGATTCCAATAAGATAGTGTGTAAAGAACTTCTTCTGTATTTTATGTCCTGTATTTTACTGTTATCAACTTTTTGTGCGGAAGCAATACCAATGCTTATAAAGGCGACAACACATAATAGTAAAATTTTTTTCATCATAATGGGGTGTTTAAAATTATCTACTCGTAAGGCTTTTCGAAGGCGCCCCGTTTTTATATGGTTTCTGGACTCCATTTAAGAAGCGATAAAGTTAATTTTTACCGAGTAGTAAAAATACAAAAAAAAATAAACCCCCAATTATTAGTAAAAGGTTTGTTGTATTTTATTACTATTATATTTAATCGAGTAGTTCTAATTGGTTGTTCTGTAGAGATTCATCTATTCGTGTCTCATTTTCTTAAAGAAATACTCATTGTAACCCAATCACCCTTCCTATTATCTTTGGAATATCAGTGTTATCTAACCTCCCGGTAAAAAAAACACCCCCATTACCTAAAACATAAACAGGAACTGGAGAGCCTGTGTGAGACGTACTCGTCCAACCTATTGCTGACTTCCTATTTAAAATATCAATACAAGTACTAGAGAACATCTCCGTAGATTCGGAAAGATACGTTGATTTTATTTTTATGTCTTTGTTAGGTTTAATTGAATTGATGTATGCTTCATTCAATTTCTTTATTTCATTGTCTGTTAATCCAAGGGATAGATTTTCATTATCAAGTCCCGTTTTTTCCTTGACAAGATTAAGCATTTCCTTAAATGAGGGTTTTGGAACTCTGCTAAAGTAATTTTTCGCTAATATTTGAAATTGTTCTTTTGAAATTTTTTGATTTTTAAGCAATGATAGCTTAATGCTATACTTATTGTCTTTGTTGCCAAGTGAAAATCCTCCTGTCTCGTGATCTGCTGTTACAATAATAAGAGTTTCATTTGGATGTGCATTATAAAAATCAACAGCTTGTGAAACAGCATTGGAAAAATCAATTACCTCATTCAGTGCTGTCGCTGCATCGTTTGCATGACAAGCCCAATCAATTTTTCCACCCTCTACCATCATAAAGAATCCTTTCGGATTATTGAGCGTTTGAATGGCCTTTTGGGTAAGATCTGCAAGTGTTATATCAGTACTATCCTGATCAATTCTATATTTAATTGAACTTTCTGGTGCTGGATTGGGAATTGAATAAACTAACGAATGGTATTTACTTTTTAACGAATCAATAGATGCTAGATTGGTTGTAAATACAAATGAATTTTTATTTCCCAAAGAATAAATTGATTCAACGGAGTCTTTTAATTTCTTCCCAAAAGGATCAAGAAATCCTCCGCTAGCAAAAAAATCAAACTTGCTTTTTATAAGATCTTTAGCAATATCATAGCTACTACCCCTAGAACCCTGATGAGCAAAAAATGCTGCTGGAGTTGCATGATCTATGCTTACCGTTGTTAAAAGACCTACTTTAAAACCTTTTCCTTTAATTTTTTTTGCAATGCTAAACAAAGAATCAGTATGGTTATAATTTAATCCTAATGTGCCAATTGAGGTTTTACTTCCTGTAGATAAAGCTGTTCCCGCTGCGGCAGAACATGTTATGTATTGATTTGCAGCATAAGTTGTTGCAAAAGTTTGAACAGGAAAATCGATAAATGATAGGTTCTGATGGTTTTTCAAAACAGAATCAATGTACACTTGTGTAGCATTCACCTGTTGCAAACCCATTCCATCGCCTATAAAAAGAAATACATACTTTACTTTAATACTTTTATTCTCAGAATTATGCTGATGACATCCAGCCATTATTATCAAAGATGCTGCAATTAAAAAAAGTATTCGTTTCATGATTTTTATTTTTATTTACAAGTATAATGTATTTGATGAAAGCAGCATTTAATTATAGGTCATTTTTTTATTAAATCTCCTTTGAGGATAAGTGAAAATTAAAAATCTGTAAATCAGATGACTTACAGATTTTAAAGTTGCTCTAATATGAAATTGCGGAGAGAATGGGATTCGAACCCATGAAGCCCTTTTGGAGCTTACACACTTTCCAGGCGTGCGCCTTCGACCACTCGGCCATCTCTCCTTGGAAGTTTATTTCAAATAGCGGCGCAAATTACAAAAAAAAACTATACCACAATCAAATAATAAATCAAAGTATTTATTTTGATATTTCACCGCTCATCGATTTCGCCATTTCCTGTTTTATCGTATCCGGTGCTAAATTTTTCCCAAGCAGTAACATTAACTTAGCAACAGCCGCTTCAAACGTAATGTCGTACCCGCTAATTACGCCTGCTTTTTTGAGAATCAAACCATTTTCATACTTCTCCATGTCAACGCTGCCTGCATGACATTGAGTAACATTTACTATAATAACGTCTCTATTAACAGCGTCTCTTATTTTATCTAAAAACCAAGAAGGGCTTGGCGCATTTCCAGATCCAAAGGTTTCAAGAATTATAGCCTTAACCCCAGTTGCATTTAATATAGAATCTACCGCATTGGGTGTAATTCCCGGAAAAAGTTTAAGTACACAAATGTTATTATCAAGATCGGTGTGAATTATCAAATCACGCTTATTGGTTGGATAGTGAATAAAAGCGAAGTTGTACTTGATATTGATTCCTGCTTCGGCAAGATTTGGGTAGTTATCGGATCTGAATGCATTAAAATGTTCTGCATTATGCTTTGTTGTTCGATTTCCACGAAACAATCTATTCTCAAAAAATATACATACTTCAGGTACCAAGGGTTGTCCATTACGCGATGCAGCGGCAATCTCAATAGCACTTATCAAATTTTCTTTCCCATCGGTTCGCAGCATCCCTATTGGTAATTGGGAGCCGGTTAGTATAACAGGCTTATCAAGATTTTGAAGCATGAAACTTAACGCTGATGCGGTAAACGACATAGTATCCGTGCCATGTAGTATTACAAATCCATCATATTTATTGTAGTTCTCTTTTATGGTTATTGCGAGTTTAATCCAAAAATCGGGGGAGATATCGGATGAATCAACTGGGGGATTAAAAGATATTGTTTCGAGGTTATAATGAAATTTTTTTAATTCTGGAACCTCAATTTCTATTTGATTAAAATTAAAAGGGATTAGAGCCCCAGTTTCTGGATTCTGCTTCATCCCAATTGTTCCGCCTGTATAGATAATTAGAATTGAAATACCTTCTCGGTTCATAATTCTCCTATTTTAATATTGAAGAGCTCAAGTGTGTTTTTCGTAGTCTCTTTTGCAACCTCCTCCAAGGGGATCTCTAATATCTCTGACACCTTTTGTGCGATATAGATTAGGTTTTGTCCTTCATTCCGCTGACCCCGTTTAGGAACTGGTGTTAGGTATGGCGAGTCCGTTTCAAGTAAAATATTAGATATATCCATCTTAGCAACTACTTTATCGATTCCACCATTTTTATATGTAACAATTCCACCAATGCCAACCTTAAAACCTTTGTATTCTGCAATATGACTATAGTGGTCAAGGGTTCCCGAAAAACTATGGAAAACTCCACGAAGATTTGCATCATTTTCCTGATCAACGATCTCAAATATTTCATCGAAAGAGTTTCGAGAATGGATTACAACTGGCAAACGAAGGCTTTTTGCCAGTCTTAATTGATGTCTAAATGCAATCTTTTGCTGTTCAATGTAGGTTTTATCCCAATATAAGTCAATACCAATTTCACCAATTCCATAGTATTTATAGCTTGGAATCATTGTTTCAACATGCAAAAGTTCTGCTTCAAAACCAGAATCAATGGATGTTGGGTGTAAGCCGATAAGCGGGAAGCATATATTCTTGTATTGCTTCGATACCTCTATCACTTTTTCGGTATATTTTGAATCAATACTGGGAAGGATGTGATATTTTACACCTGCATCGGCGGCTCTAGCGATTACATCAGAGCGATCTAAATCAAAATCTTTATCGAATATATGAGAGTGTGAATCAACAAGTACCATTATAGAAATTTTATAGAACAGACTGCAAACTTAGTAAAACTTTAACTAAATATGAGAAATCAGCAAGTTGTCAGCTGATAAGCGTTACAAGATATTAACTTAACAACAAAATGAAAAAATGCTTATTTTGAGGTGTTTAAAGCGAATACTTTCCCTGGTTTATTTTTAACAACTCCCGCAAATTCAAGGTTTAACAGCAAGGACGACACCTTTGAAACGGGCATTTGCAATTTAATGCAGATAATATCTATTGATTCCTGATCCACCCCCTTTAGGTAATCTACAATTTTTAGTTCGTCTTCAGAAAATTCTGAAAAAAGGGTGATTTGTTTCGGTGGCTTCTGAATATTTACGGGTTCCCAACCCAAAAGGTATTCAATATCTTCAAAAGTCTCTATTAGTGCTGCTTTATTGGATTTTATTAACTGATTACAACCCATTGAGTATTTTGCTCCCACATTCCCCGGTACAGCAAATACCTCTCGATTATACGAATTGGCCAAATCGGCTGTTATTAAAGCACCGCCTTCGAGTGCGCTTTCAACAACAATTGTTGCATCGGATAATCCTGCAATTATCCTGTTCCTCTTAATAAAGTTATTTCTATCAAATTTTGTCTTTGATGGGAAATCTGTTAAAAGAGCACCCGTTTCAACGATATCTTTTGCCGTATTTCGGTGCGAAACGGGGTAAATCGTATCAAGCCCATGCCCTAAAACAGCCAAGGTTTGCAAATCATTTTTTAGGGCTGATTTATGAGCAACAATATCAATACCATAAGCCAACCCGCTTACAATTATTGGGCTGTACCCTTTTTGTGATAATCCTGTAATAATATCTTCACAAATTTTTTTTCCATAATCGGTGGCCTTTCGGGTTCCAACAATGCTAATGTACTTTTCTCTATTAAAATTAATTGCATTTTTACCTTTAACAAATAGAACTATAGGGCCATCATCACATTGACGGAGGCGTTCTGGATAATCGGCATCTAAATAGAAAAGCGCTTTAATATTATATTTTTCAATGAACTCAACTTCTTGCTCTGCCTTACTAAGAATGTTTTGATTTACAATCTCCGTTGCAAGGCATTCTCCAACGCCTGGAATTTTAAGTAATGCCTTTTTGCTTTGTTTAAAAACATCCTCAACACCTCCGCAATAAGCAATTAATTTTTTTGCATTGATGCTTCCAACCTTAGGAATCATTTCGATTCCTATCTTATATTTAAGTAGATTGTCGGTCAAGGTGCTTTATAGATTAGCTATGTGATATCTTCCTGTACATAGGAGTTTAGCGTTTGAAACAGTTTGGTTCTTTGATCCTTTTTTAAACCCTTTAGGCTGAATGGGGGATATTTAGATATCTGTTTACCATTTTTTTGATATACAACAACTTCATTCCTAATGAGGGTTTTAATGATTGAATATTTATAAAACTGATTTTTAGGAATCTCTATTGAACTTTTCTTAGGATTTATTGGTCGTAACGGGTAAAATCTGAAGATAATTTTAAACCCCTCGTCGGAAAAGAAAAAGTATGATGTTTTTACTATTAGGTGGTAGAAGTAAAACACAAAATATGCAACAATTAAAATTAAGATAATCCCCAAGTTTGATAAGCCAAAATACTTAAGACTATATAATTCAATATTTGTGGTGTAAAGAATTCCAATACAAGACAATAAAATAATAGCAAAAAGGGATTTTAACACTTGGATTCTAACAACAGTACCTTCATTTTGAATTTTCATTGTTCATTTATATTTGATAAAAAACAACCCCGTCAAATTTAGAATTCAAAGTTTAAAAATGATTTCATATTATCCAAACCTAAACTAGCTCTCAAAAGAATAAAGATACTTAAAAAGTGATAAGATTGCATCTATAATTTTCAAAACAATAAGAATATGGATACCTTTCAATAATCAACAAAATTTGCATATTTTAAACTAGGGGTATTTCACATCTAATAAAAAAATAATTGTTTTAATATTATATTCTTACATTTGACATTGAACAACCTTTTTCTTCAATTTGATATAATATGCTAAAATATATAGTTTCAAAGACTGATAAAGACCTTGTAGGAGAGATTACTCTTTATCCTGTTAAAAGTATTAGCAGCAAAGTTTTAATATTTAGAGTAATAAAGCACTCAAATTCTGAGCAAAAAAACTTGCCTGAAAAGGAAGATGCCGAAATCATCTTTGACAATGTTCCTAAGATTAAAAAAACAATTGAGGAAAGCGATGCCAGAAAAGCATTAAGGCATCTACGTTCATTTTTCAATTTTTTTAAAGGCGAATGGATAATTACTAGTTCCGATAAAACTAAAGATCATCCCTTAGAGAGGATTGTTAAACTACTTCAAAAGCAAGGTATCAGTATCGATTTTATTGAACGAGAAGGAATGCCTCCGTTTAAATTAATTGGAAAAGGTTTTAAAGGAAATACAATACTAAAAGTTGATAGCAGTATTAGCAGAAAAACAATTTCAGCATCATTGATTTTATCTCCCAGCATACCAAACTCAGTAATTCTTGAAATGAAAGATATAATTACAAATTCATCTTATATCGAACTTACACTAAAAGCATTACAATATCTTGGTATAAACTCTGGTTGGAATTTGAGCGAACTTCTCTTTGAGTCGCGGTTTAAAGATGGTTCAGAACTCTCTGTTGAAGCCGATTGGAGTGCTGCATCATACTGGTATGAGATTGCTGCTCTATCTCAAGAATGCAATCTTACAATTAGAGGAGTCAATGTAGATAGCATTCAGTGCGATTCCGTTGTAAAAGAACTTTTTGAACAATTTGGAGTAAAAACCACGTATATCTCTGATGGGGTTTTACTTACAAAAGGTAAAATGAAATTGAAACTTTTTGAATATGATTTTACCAATATTCCCGATTTAGTCCCAACATTTGCTGTGCTTTGCGTGATGCTTAAAGTTCCTTTCCGTATGAATGGAGTGAAAGATTTACACATCAAGTGTAACGATCGAATAAAGTCACTTCAATCTGAACTCCTTAAATTTGGAGCAAATTTAACTATTGATACTCAGAACGATCAGGAAACACTTTGTTTCGATGGTAAAATTAAAAAGACATCTAGCAAACCTATAGAGATTTCAACCTTTGACGATCACCGTATGGTAATGGCTTTTGCACCCATCGCAGTGATGGGTATTCCAATTACCATTGAAAACCCCAAAATAACCAGTAAATCATATCCATCATTCTGGGATGATTTTAAGAAAACTGGCTTTTCTGCGGATCAAGTTCAATAAGGAAATCTTTTTCATAAAAGAAAAACCACCCTCAAGGTGGTTTTCCTTTTTATTACTAATACTATTCACCTTTTATAACCACTTTATTAAGATTCTTATCTGACCAAAGGGTCATGATTTGGCGAAAATCAGAATAATTCTCAGTAGGAATAATTGCTTTGTTGATAACCAACTTTCTATTAATTATAATTTTACCATCTTTTTCTGTTCGAACAATATCGCACATTCCCAAACTATTCTCAACCTTTGCTTCATTCATTGGCGAAATTAGGTTAAAACCTTTAGGCAAGGTAAAAGCGAATGAATACGATTCATTGATTGAACCTAAAAGTTCAATATTTGTAATGCGGGCTAGCGGGAGTTCTACAATACCATTGGCAGCAATACCTTGAGTAATGCATGGAAGACTCATCATGTAATACTCATCAATTTTTTTAGTGAGATTTGAATTTGTAAAAGAAACCGAATAGAAAATAGAATCCTTCATGCAAGAAGTTTTTGTTGATGTGTAATCGGAAGATGAGATACCCTTCAATAAATCCTTACTATCCTCAAAACTATTCATTTTAATAAATGCTGTTCCATCTACTTTTCCTTCTACTGATACTTTTAGATCCGCATTGAAATTAAATTGTAAGTTTGGCTTTGGAGATATCTCAAGATTAACTTTGGAGATATCATCTACAATTGCTATAGGTATTCTTTGACCTAGAATCTTTGAATGCTCATCAACTGCTGAAATAAATCGGGTTTCACCATCTAATTCAACTTTTACCCAAAATTTATCGAAAGAACTAAGATTTCCTACCTCTTTGTTTAAGAAGGAAGGATACTCTGCGATCACCATTTGAGCATTAAACCCAGCATTTTTTAATAACTCAGCAAGAAGAATTGCTTTTTCGCTCTCAGTACCTCCATTGCTCTGCCAAACCTTTTCGGGTGAACGGAAACGATACCCTACCAATTGCGGCAAAACGCCATATGTATTGATATTTGAAACAACATAATTTTTTACTAACTCTACTTTTTCCCAACTTTTTTCTTTTGATGCCAAAAGGTTTTTTGCAGATTCATCCGCAGTAAAATCTTTTGCTAAGTTGCCTTTCAAATAATTGAATGCGGTTGCTAGATCAACCGTGCTAAATTGAAGTGTTGGGTATGCAGTAAATCCCTCGGATTGTAATGGTTCATGAGATATTGCACTCAAGTTGTAAGATTTCCAAGAATATACATCAAATTCACCTTTTGTACTCTTTTTACAGGTTAAGCCAGCAGGTTTATTTATCAAATTATAGTTCAATTTCACGCCTTTAGGTACTCTAACAATCACTTCAACTTCTTTCACTGGTGATGACTCGCAAAAATTAACTTTATCAGAAATAAAAGGCATGAAACCTTTTTTGGTTTGTATGTCATAATCCAGTTCAACAACAGCACCTCTTTCCAAGCCAACATGGGTTATTACCATTTCACGCAAATTGTTGTAATCAGGGGCATCGGCAGCAAAGGACGGTAGAACCTCATTAAAAGCATTCTCTGGTGATTTAACCTTTTTTCCATCCGCCATCTCAGTTTCAGATTTGTTAACTTTTAAACTTTGATATTCAGGGTTATAATCAACAAAAGTCTCCCCAAAGAATCGGTTGAATGAAAGGTAAGAGTTATAAAGAAACTTGTGGTAGTAATGATAGCTGGATGAACCATCTAAATTCAGCGTATACTCTTTTATCTGTTTAAGATAAACTGCATCGGCGTTTTTCTGTTCCTGAGTCAAAGGAGAACTACATGAAGCAAAAACGATCAGAAGTAGTCCTAAAAAATATCTTGAGTTCATAGTTGTCGGTATTAGAATTTAAGGATTACTGGTGTGTTTGCAAATTCGTTCTGATATTTTACTGCATTTCGGAACGATTGCCAATCTTCAGGTTGATAGATTCGCTTTTTAAGCACTACTTTTTGTGAAAACTTTAGCATGTTTCCATCAAACGTATAGGATGATTCAAAATCAGCACCACTCCCCTTCGTCTGCGTTGTTTCAGGTTTAAATTTTATCGACATATTTGCTGGAAGAGTAATAATCTCGTTTAATTCAATCAATTTAGAACAGGCATCAACAAATGGGTAATTCCGATTTTCGATAGATTGATCAAAAGAGATATGGCTATGACGACTACCAAATAGGTTTGATGCTAAAACTGGTGTGAAAATAATTTCGTTTTTTGTGACAATTGCATAATTAGGAATTCTGTATTTCACCTTAATTTGAACAGGTTGAAGAAGATAAGCGTAAGGATCCGTATAACTCATCTCAACAATTTCGATTCTTGGAGATATTTTCATTAACTCCTTCTCAAAATTCGACTGCCAATCGGCTTTATAGCTTCGTGTAAAAAGGCTTCTAACATTGGCATCAGATTGTCCCTCAGCAACTAAAATAAACTCGCCCGTTAAAGTACCATCATTTGCCAGCTGAGACGTACCATTAATTCTAAAATAGTGGTTTTCTGGAGATGATATTGGAGTTTCCTTTAGGTCTGCACCTTCTGGTAAGCCCATTAAATAGTTTTGTTGCTGCTCACGGCTACTCCACTCTTCACGGGTAAACGGAACCCATGTTGGGTCTAGTAACTTATATTCTCCGCTCCGAAGTTTAACAACTGTAACCGAATGGTTGAACTGATCGGCAGGAATTCGGTCAATACGTGAACCAGCCATAGTCATTGCTGGATACGAAACAAAGCCAGCTGAGCGTAGCATGGTAATAAGCATTCCCGCTTTATCCTTACATACACCACAACGATCATTAAAATCCATTTCGCCTTTGTGAAGAGTGAATCCCTCGCCTTTTCCCATTGTTAGGCCGCTATAACGTACCTCATCGGCAACCCAATGATTTAATTTTGAGATTGAATCCATCTCATTTTTTGCACCCTTTAATATCTCTTTTACCTTTTTGTCGATTTCGGGAGTAGACTTAAAACTCCCATAATCCTCGTTTACACCACAAAACCATTTCGATTTGGTCTCCCAGTCGGGACTGGTGGATAAAAGAAGTTTAGGAGCAACATCTGAAAGTGCAACCATTTTGGGTTCTTGCTTAATCGGCATTATATTCTTCACAGAGAATGAGTAGCATGTTTTTCCATTCTTTTCGCTTACCTTCTCATCCACTTTGCCATTATAGAACTTATACTGTAATTTTTTTTCCTTGGCTATTATCACATTATATACTTTTTCCTTAATTGGGAACGCAGAGAAAAATTCTACGATATCGTAAAAATGGCCACGCATTGGAGGAATATAGTACTCATCACCTAACTCCTGTTGAGTTAATAGAGCATAAGCAAATCCTTTCTTAAAAAACTTTATTTCAATACCATCGCCAGGTTCTAACCGCTCAATGGCAATCATTTTTTGACGCGCGCCCCAATATATTGCATGAGCCGGAGCGGGATAATCATATATCTTAGCATTAGGAATCTCTTCAATTTTTCCATTGCCCCTAATAATACGTGCCTTTTCAATCCGGATAAATGCGGTAAGAGGATCGTAATCAAATTTAATTACTGCAAGCTCTTTTGCTCCGCTGGGAGTTAAGGCTTTGAAAAGCCTGGAGTTAATATAGTAACTCAAACCCGTCTCCTGTACATTAACGCTGGTACTATCGTACACAACAATGTATCCAGCACTGGGGTATTCCTTTGTTGTCCCTGCTTTTCGGAGCAATTCAGCAGTTTGTGCTGATGCCAGCAAACCGAATGATACAAGGAAAAATAAGGTTAATAACTTAATACGCATGATTGTTAAGTTTAGAATTTGTGGATGATTTAATATTATATAGACTAGCAATCTTTGCAAAAGTTTGACGATGCTTATAAAAGTTTCTTCAATAAATCGTTTCATTTACCCTCTTGAATTAAGAAAGGGAGTCGTTACGGACTCCCTTTCTTGAAGAAATTTTATATTTCTATTTTTTCCAAACTAATGTTCCTGCAAGAATATCGTGTAACCCTTGTTTCTTTTCAGTAAATCCGGCCATCATAAAACCAATATATAGAATGATACCAGAAACTATCTTACCAAAATAGCGACCAGTTGCTTTTCCAAAGTTAATTTTATTCCCTTCCATATCGGTTACAATTATACCAAGTGCAAGTTTACCAATTGTACCTTGGAATTTAGAAGATTCCATAAGCGAAAAATAAAGCCATCCGGCAACTATTGTAAAAATCCAAGCCATTGCTATAGCTCCAGCAAATGCACCAACCATGCCAATTGCTTCTGTTTCATTCATATTACCTGATGTTGCCGCTTTGAATGCACCAAACCCAACTACAGCAAGTATAGGAGTAATTACAATCCATTTCACAACTCCGAGGATTAAACCATCGATAATAATCGCAAGGAATCTCCACCAGAAACCTGCAAATTTTTTTTCAACTTGTACCTGTTCCATAAAATTTAGATTTAGGGTTAATCAAGAATTCACTTTGCAATATAATAAAAAAAGTAGTGAAACTAAATAGATTTAAAATTTGTCTTAATAAAAACGATTATCTGATAAAAAAGTACTGACCATCTAATAATTCTTTTACTCAAGTAATAATTTTGCAAACATCTTAACTACCTCAACATTAACAGAATTTCCAAGTTGCTTATAAGCAATTCTATCAGTAGAATGCAATTTATAACAATCAGGAATACTTTGCAAACGGGCGCACTCTCTTGGTGTAAGCCTTCTTTTAAGTGGTCCAACAATAGATGTTTGAGTAATGGCAACTAATGCTGGATAATGAGTTGGTGCTTTTACTCTCAATCCAGATGGACGAAAATGCATTATTGTATCCCATAGGTTTGGTGATGAAACCTTCCCTGCTTGCCATTCGAATTTTGCCTTAGCCCCTGTAAAATCTTTATTCTTTAAGGCTTCCACTAGCCAAGAATCAATCTTCGTTTTATGTTCGGAGTATAATCTACTATTTTTATAAATAAAATCCTGCTTCCATTTTGGGTAAAAGTGGAGATAATCTATGTCATCTAATTCCTTTAACCATTCACTCCAAATAGGGAAGCCCGGGAGGTCGTTTTTTACTATTATTAAAAATTCGTTCCAAAGATTGATTAAAGTAATCTCTCGTTTACTCAACCTATATTTTTTAAGATTCTCTATCTCATCATCGGGTTGAAGAATTGAAAAGGCATCACTTGCTGGTCGATTCTTCTTATCAAAGGTAAAACTGGGTAATTCGCCTAAATCTTTACGTTTACAGAGTATAAATACCCTCTCTCGGTGTTGAGGAATTCCTAAATAATGAGGGCTGAAAATGATTGGTTCATCTGAAACATTATATCCTAACTCCCGAAGGTTGTAACGAATTACACGCCAAGTATTACCGTTGTCGTGGCTAGCAAGATTTCGCACATTCTCAAGAATCAAATATTTAGGTTTATGGTACTTCGCTATACGAACTATGTCAAAAAAAAGTGTCCCTCGAGGATCGTTAACCCCTCTCCTATAACCCGCTTTAGAGAATGCTTGGCATGGAAATCCAGCGCATAGAACATCATGCGCTGGAATATCTTTTTCATTAACCTTTGTAATATCTCCAGCAGGTTCAAGATCAAAGTTATCAAAGTAAACCTTCCTACACTCCTCGTCAATATCCGAAGCAAAAACACAAGTACCTCCAAGCGATTCAAGGGCAATATGAAAACCGCCAACTCCACAAAAAAGATCAATAAATGTGAACTGTTCCATACCGCCAAATATATAAAATGGTAATCTCAAAAGCTAGCGATTCTTAAAACTAATTAAACCATTGCTTTTTTTAATCGCAATTATCCATAATCAGTATTTCTCAGGTGTCATATACCTATTCTTATGAATACAAGGAAACACAACAAGATTTCTACCTTCAATTATAAAAATGTTATTAATGAATTAGATATATTCGAAAGAATTTTAAGAATATATTTGATTGTTCCAAATCAATAACTTTTTTGTTATGCTGATTTACTAATTATCAGCATATAAATAATTTAATGTAAGGATTATTATGAAAACCATTGGGCTAATTGGAGGTACAGGTTGGATTTCAACAATGGAATACTATCGCTTAATAAATCAGAGTATTAATGAAAGAGTTGGTGGTTTAAATGCCGCTCGTTGCTTGTTATATTCTTTCAACTACGCCGATGTTGCAGAGTTGAATCAAAAAAACGATCATGTTGGAATTCTCAGACTATTGATTGAAACGGCAAAAAAGATTGAAGGAGCTGGTGCGGATTGTATAGCCCTTTGCGCAAACACACTTCACCTTTATGCAGATGATCTTCAAAAAGAAATTTCAAAACCCATTGTCCACATTGGCACCGCAACTGCAAACGAGGTGAAGAAAAAGAGACTTGTAAAAGTTGGTTTATTGGGGACAAAAACTACTATGGAAGAGGGCTTTTATAAAAATCGTTTAAACGAATCGGCCATTGAAACCCTGATTCCTGATGTTAGAGAACGAGCCTTTATTCATAGATCTATTTTTAACGAACTCTTTAAAAATGTTTTTAATGATAAAACCAAAGAGCAATTTCTTCAAATTATGACATCTCTTCAACAACAGGGTGCAGACGGTATAATCCTAGGTTGTACTGAGATTCCATTACTAATAAAACAATCCGATATTGATATACCAGTATTCAATACGCTAGAAATTCACGTACAGGCAATTATCGATTTTGCCTTAGACCAATAGCATAAAACAGGGTATTTAATTGCCAATCACCAAATTATAAGAGTCACGAATTACGCAAATATTATTACGAAGAGTTGTATACTTAGCCTCAAAGGTTAACTTTTTAATCATCATCGCCCCTGCAGGTATTGCAAGTTTTAACATTCCCTTGCCATCAGCGGTGGATATTTTATTAATAATCTCCTTATTATCAAAAACCAAAACTTGGGCATAGCCTGCTTTAATAGTCTTGTCTGATAATGAAATCTCTAAAATGTATGTCCCATCAACTTTTGTCATGTTTTTAGCATTGAAAACCATTTTAGGAGATTCTAAAAGATTTCCCTTCTCGTTATATTCTTTTAAACCAGCAACAGGTTGTCCATTTTCAAAGGGAGCCTCAGAGAACAAAGCACCACTCTCATAGTATTTCCTAATAATACCATTTGCTTTGCCATTTATTACAGGCATCTCCCTGTAAACTTTACCCTTTGTAGTGTATTCTTTAACAATGCCATTTGCTTTACCCTTTACTAAAGGGGTTTCACGGAATAGTTGGCCTGTTTTATAGTATTCTTTCTGTATTCCATTTGGTAATGAATCCTTATAAGGAATCTCCGTCTCAAGTTTTCCTTCGGCATTATAAATTTTTTTAATCCCCTCAACAACAGTGCCTTCAAACTCTTCATAGGGTTGACCTGGTATCCTTTTACTATTACCATTTACGCAACTACCCAATGCTATAAAAGCAATAAGTGATATTGAAATTATTCGATTCATATTTTATTGTTTAATTACAAATTAAATAAATATCTAATGGCATCGCCAAATTCACGACTCCAGAACCACTCGTTATGCTCACCATCCTTTGATATTTTGCATTTTAAGTAATTCTCATCAAAACCAATACGTTTCAGCAAACTATCAGCTTTTAGGGTATTGTACACTGTTTGTTCGCCCTCCTTTGCTCCCGAAATTAGATAAATTTTTTGAGTCTTTTTAAGATTATACTTTTGTATCATCTCAAAGGCTTTGGGCGAAAACCATAGCGAAGGGGAAAAGATTGCTGCTTTACCAAATACATCGGGGTATTGCAATGCCAAATACAATGACATTAACCCACCCATAGAACTTCCCATGATTGCTGTATTTTCCCTATCAATTAAAGTTCTGTAATGGCTATCAATAAATGGTTTTAAAGTTTTAACAATGAATTTTGCATATTTATCTCCATCGCCACCCGCATTTAACGAATCGTTATGCCAGGGCGAGAGTTCGTTTAACCTTTGATTTTCACCATTGTAAACCCCAACAACAATACATGAAAAGTTGTGATATTTATAAAGACTATCTAGTATTTCATCAACTTTCCACTCCCCAGAAAATGATGTTGCAGAATCGAATAGGTTCTGCCCATCGTGCATATAGATTACTGGAAATCGTTTGCCCGATGAATAATTAGGTGGAAAATACATTCTTATTGTTCTTTTTCTGTTGAGTTGAGGCATCTCAATACTTGTTGGAACAAAACTTACCCCTTTTGTGGCGGTTGATTTTCGCTTGGGTGATAAATCTCTCCATCCAAGTACTTTAATTTCAAGTCTATTTCCGAGTCTCGATGTGTAGTTCCGATTTTTTAAATCTTGACCTGTTAAATCAACTTCAACTTCGTTCCAATTTCCTCTACATAGCTTATATTCAAAAGAATCTACTGTATTATTAATAGTCAATGATAATTTTCCATTGCTAGCTAATTTAAAGGCATAAGGATTATCATGAGGATTCCAGCCATTTAAAGAGGATGTCATAAAAATGGTGTCTTTTATTGGAGTTTTAGCAGGTAAAAAATCTATTGTGATTGTAACCTGAGCCAATATTGCTTGGGAAAGACATACAAAAAGTAGTAAAAACGGGAATCTTAGCATATTGGTAAAGTTTCGATAAAGGTAAGTAAAACCTCTGTTGGGTCAAAATTAAAGCCAATAAGATCTTTGAGTGGATAAAAATGCAAAGGCTCAATTCCCTTGCAAAAGAGGAAAAAGGGACTTACATTTGTAAACTTTTTTGGAGATCAAAAAAATAATTGGCCCCGTAGTTCAGCTGAATAGAATGTCAGATTCCGGTTCTGAAGGTCGTGGGTTTGAATCCCGCCGGGGTCACATGAAGAGATTACCTCTCCGGGGTAGTCTCTTTTTCATTTCAAGGCTTTCCCTATATTACTATAACCGGAGGGAGTACGAGCGGCAAATGCGTCAGCAATATTAGATAACGAGTTAATCCCGCCGGGGTTAACAAAGAGGGTGTCTCAAAAGTCCGAAATACCCTCTTCTATTAAGAGTCTTATAAAAACTAATATATCTTTTAGTTTATATTTTTACCCAATTCGATCGCCTCCTTCATCGCATCGCTTTTTTTGATGTCGCCAATATTCCACGCTCCTATACCGTAAATTATTCCTTTTTCGTTGGAATTGTTTAGGCAAGAAGTAAATCCCCTAAACTCTTCTATTGTTCTTTTCATTGCGGGAATACTATTATCGGCAGCCGTTAGAATGAAATAGAAATCCTTATTGCTGATTTCGGCATAGCGAGCACAGGTTCTGTCAATAAGGGTTTTCATTTGTCCACACATAGTATAGAAGTACACGGGTGTTGCCATTATAATTACATCGGCTGCAATCATTTTTTCCAAAACCTCTGCCATATCATCTTTTTGTGGACAACTTTTACCATTAAAACAAGTACCACAGCCAGTACAATAATTTATTTTTTTATCTTTTAGAGTAATTTTCTCTATTTGATGCTCGGATTCCTTTGCTCCCATTAAAAATTGGTCGCAAAGCAAATCAGAATTCCCACCTTTTCGTGGGCTCGAGGATATAGCTAAAACTTTTTTACTCATTTTGTAAAATCAATTTGTTATTTCAATATTCTTAAAAAACGAATAGTACAATTATTTTATGCTTAACGATTAATCAATTTTGCAGCACCCTCTGAATACCTGTTACCCTGTACCTTAATTTTTGATGCAGCAGCACTAGCGTTGCGTTAACTTGATTATAAGTTCTTTGAAATCCTTGATATTATTTA
>JACABB010000015.1:98089-107597 GCA_013376985.1 Bacteroidales bacterium | reverse complement strand
GAACAATATTGTAAACAGTTGAAAATGTTCTAACTAAGACGCAACGCTAGTGATGTTTATATAACAAATAGTAAATTGCTAATTCATGCTCCCTATGTTTTGTCCTGAACAAGCGATTCAGGTTCATGTGTATATAACTAAAAATTATAGAATTAATTTCTTCTTGTATTAATTTGGTTTTTATAGATTTTACTACTTCAGTTGATGCACTTGATCTCTTTCTGATAAGTTCTATGATTGGACTGAGTTCGGGTTCATTGTTAATAGAAGAACTTAAGAAAAAAATAATTTTTTCTCGATACATCCTATATTTAGTGTCCAGTTGATATTTTAAAGACGTATTTAAATTGAATTCGTTAGCATAGCTAGTTTGCAAAGTATTAAGCAACTCTTTTTTATCTTTTAAGTTATAGCCAAAATCATTTAATAAACAATCTATAGAGTGTAAGCCAAAGAGCCATCTATATTCCTCTACTTCTTCTCCATCTAATAAATCTAAAAACTTAATAATGCAATTACTGTCTAGGTAAAATAGATTTTCAGAATCTTCCATTGTTTTTTCACCGTACCTTTCAATTTCTCTTTTGTAGGTGTCAACCTGTATTTTAGAAATAATTCTTTTGTCAACTAATGGGCTTACTTCTTTATTAAAATTTGATATTACTATTATTAGTCTTTGAATATCTTGGACATGAAGTCTAATACGTAAATGCAAATCAGGATCATTGTATCGTATAAAAAACCATTTGTCTATAGTCTTCTCATTAAGAAGTTTGTTTATAAGTGGTAATAAAATACTTGTTAGTATGTAATCAGTGGATTTAGGTCCGCTATATATTTTATAGTATAACCATTCATCACCAATAATGAAGTTTCGTTTAAGATTTATATTGGCCATTAATGCATGCTTTTAAAGAAATGGAAAATAAATTGATTACTATGATATCCGTTTGGGCCATTTATTATCGAATTTTCGCTACTAAAAAGGAATTCTTCTAGCCTGAATATTTTCTGTTTTTTTATTAGTGAAAAAAGGATTTTTATACAGATTAAGTTGTTGAGATTTAATAGTAATTCATTATCACCTTGGATGAGTTTTACATAGGATGGTATTCCTTTTTGTTTTCGCCAATCAGTTATTCCCTTGATTAGTTCATTATCTTTTAATGTAACATACTTTTTCATTTCATCTTTATCTATATTCCAGTATGCGAGTGAAAGAATTATATTCTTATATGTCACTCTAGGGAAAAGACCAACATTATTGTCTAAAAATCCCCAATCAAAATGAATTACACTTCTTAAATTTTGAAATTGTAAATCACAAAGGAATTCATAAACTGGTAAAGGATTAAATCTGAAATTATGAGCTGTTGTTAATCTAGGAATGATTACTTTATTTAGTTTTTTTGATCTAAGTTGAATATATTTCCCATTGGGAATAGATATATGTAGGTCTTTAATGTCAAGTTGGAAATCTTTATTTAGTGTGCTTTTAGTTAAATATGGGATTTCATATTCTCTTAAAATTGGTCGTAGTAATATATTGCCTGTGCGTGATTCTGGAAGGTGCACAATTTCAGCAACAATTTCTTCTTTATAAAAGATTCTCTCGAACTCGGTAATTTCTTTAGTAATACTACTAATTACTTGATCTCCATGACAGAATCTACCAATTATGTTTGCCGCACTCGAATCTCCTGCTCTGTCCATTTTGATATAGAAATCGTTTGTTTTATCTTTTTTGTAAATTTCAACCATAGAAGAGAACGTAACTGGTAAATCATTCCAATTTATTTTTAACTCTTTCAAGTCTTCATCTGTAATTTTAATCTCAGTTTCTTTGCTGGCAATGGCTTCAACATATTTATTAAATAGCAAATCTTGAAAAGCGGTTGTGCTTATAAATGACCTTGAGTTTTGTTCGGGAATGCCAAGATCTTCAATTAGAGGGTTTATATCACTATTCAAATTCGTTTTATTTCCGTAGCCAATGCCAATCTCGGGGTCAAGGGCTTCATATAATGGAATCTCTTCTTCTTCGTATTTACGATAAAAATTGTTCTTGAATTCTTCTAAGTAACTATTGCTCTTTTTTTCTGTAATTTTATTTAGAATTTCTATTCCTTTATATAGTCCGTCTTTAATGTTTTTGTCTAAGAAATTGGTTTTGGTTTCCAAGAATAGATCTGTTTGGAATAAGAAATTTTCATCGAATTTTGCATTTAATTTACGAACAATTTCTTCAATTTCTTTATAGATATTCATATTAGAACCTAGTTCACCATTGTCTAAAATTCTTAAAAGGTTTTCAATTGATTTCAATGATTGATACGATTCGTTTTTCAATGTTATTTTTCCTAGTACATCAAGTAATTGTTCGGTAAATTCTTTTCCTGAAATTGAAGGGTTTAGCTGACTAAGCAGTATTTGAGAATCAATTAGTTCGTTTATGAAATCTATTGCATCATCAGTGCTAATTTCTTCATCGATAAGTATTTCGGCTAGGTTATTGATATATTCCCCATTTTCTGAGTTCTTAAGGATTTTTTGTAAATAAGGCGAGTTGTCAACCCCAATTGTAAAATAATTTCTGTTTCCATTAATGTAATTATATTCGATATATCTTATTTGATTGTTAGAAACGTAAATGCTTGAATTTGGATAAAACAGGATGTTTTCTCTTATTTCGGGTATTTTCTCAAGAGTTAGTGCCAACGAGCACAGATAGTTCATGTCAAGCCTTGTGTGTCTTTTGAATTTTTCTGGTTTGATTAAGTTAATCTTTGTTTCATTATTAAATGTACCCGCAGAACATCCAGCAAATAAACCAAATGGAGTACAGCGCGATGACATTCGAGATAAGTATTTTACTAATGAAATGCTAAGGTTTTCTATCTCTTTTATATCCTTAATCTTTTTATTTTCCCATAAAACTAATCTTTGATAGAAACTTGGAGAGGCAAGGAAAATAGCCTCTTTTATAATAGGATTTTTAAAGTACTCGATTAAGTTGGTTTCGTTGATATTATTATCTAATATTTCCTTAATAAAGTTTATTGGAAGCAAAGGTGTTCTTAAAATGTAGGAGTCAGAGATATGATATGGATGCATTTTGTTCATAAAAAATCTGATTTTCAATTGTTTTATAATTGCCGACTCAGCTTAATAGGAAACAGTTATCCCAAGAAGGTTCATTTTCCGATATTGCTGACATTAATGATAGGCCAATACCAGCAGCCCCTTCAAGTAAGCCATAGTTTTTTATCCATTTATTGTCACTGTCATAGGATTTATAGCCTGCGCATCCATTATTAAAATTAGCAAATTTTAAAGTTTTTTCATACCAGAATTGAGCTGCTTTTTTGAATTCAATAATGTTGGTTTCTTGATATAGTCGATTGAATATATGAGCATTTCCAACTGTTCCATGGCAGAAACCTGCATCAACAGTTAAGGTTTCTTCAAAAGATTTTTTGGTGGAACAATTCATTAAAACTTTTAATCCAAGTTTGGACATTTCGTTATTAGAAGAATTTAATCCTCCTTTGAACAGACCAAAACCTAAGCCAAGATCTCCGTAACACCAAGCCAATCTATTTCTTGATGAATAAGTACCATCTGGTAAATCAATATATTGAGGAAAATAATAGTTAAACTTTTCAAAATCTAATGGGTGATTTTTTATAAAAAGGAATGATCTATTCAATAATTCTTTTGAAATATTTGATTCAATGTTGTACTTTACTAGGTTTGATAATATTAGGATAATACCAGGAATGCCGTGAGCCAAGCCCATGCTATATATCTTATTTACGCTTTTATCATGATTTACTTTATATGCATACCATGCAATGCTTCCATCATCAGGATTAATTCCTTGTGATTCAAATTGCTTTAACAATGGTAATGCGATTTTTTTCAGAAGTTCTTGGTTGAATTTGAAAAAACTCCATACTACACCCATTATTCCATGTAAGAAATCCCAGTTGCTTGTATTAAATTCATAATTAATTTGATTAACCAATGACTGTTCTATAATATCCCAATTTTCAAAAATTTCACTATCAATAAATTCATCTTTTTCCAATTCTTTTAGCAACCAATAAAAACCACATATTCCATTGGAAAGAGAATATCCTGAGTCATTGGAATTAATTGCGTTAAAAGATTTTTCAAGATATTTATAACCAATCTCATGAAATTTGTTATTGTTGAAGAGTCTTCCATAATTAAAACAGAATAATGAAACTCCAAGTTTTCCGGTGAAAAGAAAATCGTTTTCGATTTTTATTCTTTTTTCAAACAAAGACGCTATTTCATGAATTTTGGAAACATATTGTTTGTCGTCTTCAATTATTTTTTGCCAAGTCATAATTTTCTAACTTAATAGTAAAGAACTATCCCATATTGGTTCATCTTTTAATATGCTGGATATTAGCACTAAACCAATTCCTGCAATTCCAAATTGTAAACCATAAAAAAAGTCGTTTTTCTCGTTAAAGAAACCTCCTATTTTATTATTTGGATTATACATATCAATCAATTTACCATGCCAATATAATGTTTGGTTAAGAAATTGGGTTTCTCCTGTTAAATAATATAGTCTGTTGTAAATATGTGTTATTCCTGCTGCACCATGGCAAAAATAGGGTGAATTAATCTTAGTAATTATTTTAGTGTCTTTGGAACATCTAAGCGCAATGTCAATTCCAATGTTAATAAACTCTCTGTTTTGCAACTTATTTCCAGCAAATACTATAGAAAAGGCTATCCCTAAATCGCCGTAACACCAACCAATTTTAGGGTTTGAGTGGTGGTCGTGGTTATTTGTAACAGATGGAAATAATTGATTTTCATTTTCATTTTTTTGCTTTAGTATCCATTTCACAGATTTTGTTAATACTTTCTTAATTTCTGTTTTTAAAATACCTAACTCGTAAATTTTGCTAAGGATAACTATTGTACCTAACATACCATGTGCTAAACCTAAGTTTACTTCTTCCCCAAAAAGAATTTCAGGCATTGAGAGCGTTTGGTTCTGAATAGCATTATAGTGTTTTCTATTATCTACCCATCTGATTCCATTTTCATCATCGAGTGAGATTTTTCTAAAATTTTTCACCAAATTGTATAAATCTTGATAGTTGTTATCGTATTTCCCTTTTTCAATTAAATACTCACCATACCCATTAAGTCCATCGAATAGATCGATATTTCTTTTGGCGGCTTCTAAGTTTATTGATGGTAGAATCAGTTCATCGATATTTCTGAGAGAATTTTCAAATTCCTTATCATATTTTACAAATCTGGAATTAGCCGTAAAATAGTAAAACCAAGCAATACCTGATAATCCATTCATAAAGGATGAATCGATTTGGGCGGTAGATAGTTTGCTATTTAGGTTATCAAAATAAAAATCAAGGTTGCTTTTCTTCGAGAGCAATAAATCATGCCATATCAGGAAAAGGGTATTGCCTACTGACCCTGTGCTTAAAGATAAATCAGTGTTTGTAGGTTCAAAGCCTTCAATACTCTCCCTGATGGTGTTAAGGATTTTGTTTGTTTTTTTGTTTCTTTTTGTAATGGGCTTCCAGTTCTTTTTATTCTGTCGAAGTGCTTTCATTTCAAATGATATATAGCCCCCTTGTTCGAAGGGATTAATCTTTCTTTACAATTTTAATTTCAACCCTCCGGTTGTTTTGCCTATTCTCCTCGGAAGTGTTTTCGTTCAAGGGTAAGGTACTGCCAAACCCTTCGTACGACATTCTACCCTTACTTATTCCTTTGCTTAGCAAAAAGTTGTAAACCGATTTAGCACGTTCTTTGGATAGTTCGTAGTTATATTTCTCTGAACCTACATTATCGGTATGCCCATTAATTGATATTACAATGCTACTATCCTTTTGCAGGTATTTGAGTAGTTCCTCTAGTGTGCTATAACTTTCGGGTAGTAGCGTACTCTGGTTGAACTCGAAGTTTACATTTTTTAGGATAAATACATCGCCCTGTTTGTAGTTAAAGGTATCTACACTTGTTATATTTTGAAGGATGGTGTGCTCATCAACCACGGGGTAAACGGAGATATCATCTATAAAATAGCAGCATAGACAGAATGGCTTTTTATATAGATTAATATAGGTTAAAGTAAAATACTTTTCGCCCCCAGTGGCGGTATATGTGCCCTCGACCTTTACCCATTTTGTTGTATCCATGAGTTCCTTGTACTCATATATGCCAACCTGATTGTTAAAGTTCTCATATCGATATATTGAATCTATGCAGGAATATTTTGTTAAAAGCCCAAATACAGGAGTTAGTGCGCATTTACTACACCAAGCGAGTTTCAAATAGAACTCAACCCTATATTGACTACCCTTACTTAGTGTTTTGGTAAGTTTGGTCTGAATCGTTTCATGTTCTCCAACATAAATTCCAGCAAATCCATTTCCTGTTCTTGGAGTTCTCAGCCCTGGCATAGCCATATTGAAATAGAATGGGTTTGAACGTGAATTGTATAGATCGGCTCGGTTAAGCGTGTACCACCCAGTTGCCAGGCTAATTTGGGCGTAATTGTCGGGATATTTCTCAACGGTTTCAAATCCGCCGTTGGAAACCAGATTTTGGCTAAATGTAATTTTAGAAAAAAGAATTAAAAAGGTAAAAAGAGGAAACTTCATTTTTCACAGATTAGATTTGATATACATTTAAAATTTGGAGGAGTATTTCTCCTCCAAACCTATTGCAATTTCAAGACATAGTACAATTTATTATTGCATTATGTCTTTTGTTAATTTCAAAATATTAGTGACAAACTGCACAGCCTGAATAAGCTCCAGTTTTAACGGCTCCACTTTGGCATGTGTGTTGAGGATAGCAACAGGATATTTGTTGTGTTGTGCAGTTTTCAAGCCCTGTTTCACCACCTATAATTTTGGAAGCCTGATTCTTACTTAAATTCGAAATAGTCTCCTTACTTAAACTTAACTTTTTAAATGAATTCTTCTTTTTCATAATAATTGAATTTTAAATTACCAGTAACTTGAAAAGGCGCACTGGTTTAGCCAAATTATTTAACGATTGAATTAGCTTATTCGTGCTTCAATGCATCAACTGGATTTTCGCTGGCACTTTTAATAACGTTTACAATTATTGTTAATAGTACAATTAGTAGTGATATGCTTGCTATAATAACGATTAAGCCAAAAGTCATTGGGCTTTTATAGATGAAATTTTCCTGCCATTTTGAGTTAATGAATACTATTATTGGCCAGCTAATGGCATTTGCAATAACAGTCAATTTTCCATAATGCTTTATGAATATCATTGCGATCTGATTCGTTTTTGCCCCGTTAATCTTTCTTATCCCAATTTCTTTCCTTTTTTGCTGAATGGAATACAATGATTGGGCAAACAGCCCAATAATAGCCAAGAATATTGCTATTAAGCTAAAGAAGATAATAATCCTCTTTAATTGATCTTCTTTGTAGTAGACTATATTTTGACCTTCTTTGATATCCTTGAGGAAGAAGTTCTCATTGGGTCTGATTTCATTCCAAATTTTTTGAACGTGTTTTTTTACATCGTTAAAGCTATCCTCTTTAATATCCAGAATTATGTCGGTAGTATATTTTGCTTTTCCAAGAACAAAAGCCATTGGTTCAATATTATCTAGCGTTGATGTTTGATGAAAATCCGAGATAACCCCAATAACACGGCTTCCTTCAATCTTTTCGTCTAGGGAGTTATTAAAACCAAGCATTTTTGCAGTTTTTTCGTTTATTACACAATTTGATGAGTCGGTTGGTAGTTTCTCATTAAAGAAACGACCTTCTATAACTTTTATTTTTAGGAGTTTGACAAAGTTGGGATCTGTAATAATACATTTAACTTTTATTTTTTCATCGGGACGATTTTTAGGAGGAATCATATACTCCATTGCAGTGGATAAAGGAGGCAAACCCCAACCTGATGTTATCCCATAAATATTGGGGGATTCAAGGAGTTTTGATTTGAAATTTATGAGCAACGATTGTGTAAAATTGCTTGTTGGACAATTAAAAATTACTTTGTTTTCTCGATTATACCCAGGATTTTTTGTTTTCAGGAGATTGATTTGTCTGCTTATGCTTAGAGAGCAACCTATAAGGATTGTAAAAACCAGTATTTGAAATGTTAGGATTCCGTTTTGAATAAAACTTTTTCCCCTAAGATTTATGTTATTATTAATTAATGTATTTACTGCTTTGATCCTTGATAGTTTGTAGCTTATATTAAGCCCTGAAATTAAACCTATTAATAGAGTGATGATTAAGAAATAAAAGAGTTGATTAATGTTGTTTAAGCTAATTTTAAGTTCAACAAAAAACAGCTGATTAATTTTTTCAACTCCAAATTTTGTCAATAGGTAAGCTAATGGGAAACAACAAAAACAGAGTAGGAGGGATTCTGAAATAAGTTGCCTCCGAATGATTGATGATGAGCTACCTAGTACCTTTTTTATGCCAATCTCTTTTAATCTTATTTCTGTTTTTGATACTGAAAGCATAATATAGTTGAACATAGCAACTAAAATTATTATGAGCGCTATAGCTGAATAAAGAAGAACGAATTTTTTATTCCCCCTTGGAGGCTCAAAATTTAGATGCTCTGAATTAAAATGTATATCACAAATATTTTGTAAAGAATAGTGGTATTGTTCTTTAGGAAAATCTTTCTTTTGTTCAAACTCATCCCATTTAGCTATAAAAGGAGTAACAGTATTACGGCTTTTAAATAGAATAAAGGTTGTACACAAATTAAAATCCCAATTTGTTTTGATGCTATTTACCCATGGAGTATCGGAGTATACTTTTGAGAATAGGTTAACATTGGCTAAATAGCTAAAACTATATGACGAATTTTCGGGCATGTTGTCTATAACTGCAGTAACTTCAAGTTGAAACACTTTCGATTCAATTTGAACTTCTACTATTTTCCCAATAGGATTTTGCTTTGGGAATAGTATTTCTGATTTACTCCGAGTAAGGACAATTGAAGTCGGAGAGTCTAAGCAACCTTTTACACTACCATAAATTGGTTTTGTGCTAAAGATATCGAAATAACTACTTGTGCTTAGGTAAAGTTCATTTTCTGGGCTGAAACTCTCACCAGTTTTTATTTTAACATTTTGTAATTCACATATTTGAGTTATGGATTCTACTTCGGGATAATTATTTGTAAGCAAATCACTTAAAATTATTGGTGATTTTGAGGTAGACTGCTTATAGGTTTTATCTTCACATAGTACTCTGTATATTCGTTCTCTCTTTTGTTGAAATTTATCATAACTGGTTTCTTTTACAACATAGCTTATTATTATAAAAGAACTTGCTAGGCTAATAGTTAACCCTAATAAGTTAATAATGAGAATGATTTTATTTTTAAGCAAACTTCGAAGGGTAGTAATAATATAATGTTTTAGCATAAAATGTTATGTATAATTTATTATTTATAATTTAATGAACTT
>JACABB010000015.1:33992-98079 GCA_013376985.1 Bacteroidales bacterium | reverse complement strand
GGATTATGATAAATGCTTGATTTTTTCTATAAAAGCAAATATTTTTAGTAAATATTGTTATTTGTTGTTAGTTTAGAGTTATTTTAAAAAAGGGTTTCATCTTAATGTGGTTTTTACACTGAAAATATTGATCAAATTTTAAGTTTTGGAAAAGATTTTAATTATGGATTTAAAAGATTTTTATAGCCAAAGGATTAGCTCATTTAAGAGTAAAAGCAGAGAGTGTAATCGTTATGCCAATTTATTATCCTTTTTGCGGCTTATAATATTCATCATAATCCCTTTCTCGTTTATTGGGTTATATAATATATCGCTTCTTCTATCCATTTTAGTTTTGGTGGCTTTGCTTTTTACTTTTGGCTGGACAATAAAACGACATTATTTCTTCCAGAAGGAGGCGCAGGTTTATGAATATTTATCTACGTTAAATAGGGATGAGATTAGAGCCGTTGAAGGGGATTTAAAGGGATTTTATGATGGTGCTGAGTTTAAACCTAAAAATCATTGCTATGCATCCGATTTGGATATTTTTGGAGAAGCATCGCTATATTCATTGGTTAATAGGGCAACAACTTGGCCCGGAAGAAAAAAAGTTTCAGAATGGTTGTTGGAACAAACAGATGTCGAGACTATTAATAAACGACAAAACGCTGTTCGGGAATTACAGGATTTGGTTGATTTTAGACAAAAACTACAATCGTTTTGCGTAAAAGTTCCAGAACTAGGAACAAATCCGAATAGTTTGCTTCAGTGGATTAAGGAAACAGGGCTGATAGACAATCCGTTGAAATTGATTATTACAATCTCCTTTTTTTCTCTTTTATCGGTTGCTGGTATTGTAATGGCAATCCTTGGGAAAGGATTTGGACTTTTAGTATTATCAATTATTGGTAATATTTTTATTGGCTTTCGATATAAAAAAAATTTAGATAATACGCATGAAAAGCTATCTAAGGCGGGAACATACCTAAAAATGTACTCTGAAATTATAGGTTTTATTAATATTCAGAATTTCAAATCCCCACTTTTATCTGAATACATTCAATGTTTTAGTAAAGGTGAAAGTTCTGCCAAATCAGCAATAAAACAGCTGGCCAAAATATTAGATCGATTTGATTTAAGATATAATTTAATGGTTGGGGTACCATTAAACCTCCTATTTACTTGGGATATTTGGCAACTATTAAGCCTTGAGAAATGGAAACATAAGCATAAAGATGATATTAAAGGTTGGTTTGATGCTTTAGGTGAATTTGAGGCAATTTCGAGTTTTGCTAATTTGTCTTTTAATAATAAGGATTGGACTTTTCCCGTAATTAACCCAAAGGATTTTGTTTTTAAAGCAAAGGATTTGGGTCATCCTTTAATTCCAATAAGTAAGAGGGTATACAATGATTTAAATTTCTCTGGTTTTGGAAATATGTTACTGGTAACAGGTTCAAACATGTCGGGGAAAAGCACATTTCTTAGGACTGTAGGTATCAATATGGTTCTAGCTGGTGCTGGTTCATCTGTTTGCTCATCTGATTGTGAGATTATGATAAGAACACCGTTTACCAGTATGCGCATAGCAGACTCCCTTGAGGAAAATATATCAACATTTTATGCTGAGTTGAAGCGTATCTCAGAGATTATTGAAGCGGTTGATAGGAGTGAACCAGTTATTTTATTTCTTGATGAGGTACTTAGAGGCACTAACTCAAACGATAGACATAAAGGTGCATTGGCTTTACTAAAACAGTTGATTAACACTGGGGCTGTTGGTATTATGGCAACTCATGATCTTGAGTTAGCAGATCAGGGATTAATATCTAAAGGTCAAATCAAACCATTCTTTTTTGATGTACAGGTTGATGGGAGTGAACTCTTTTTTGATTACAAATTACATGAAGGGAAATGCACCACCCTAAACGCTTCTATACTAATGAAAAAAATGGGCATTCGATTCGATTATTTAGATACTCCAAATTGATTTTCCCCAGAGAATGAAAATTACATTTTTAAACCCAATATACAAATATCATCAATTTGTTCTTCGTCACCTCTATATTTATCAAGCATATTAAGAATAATTTCTTTTTGTACGCTCATGGGTTTATCGCAATTTTCTACTAATAAATCTGAGAATTGTTTCTGTCCAAATTTTCTTTTTTCGGAATTCATTTGATCAATAAAGCCATCAGTTGCAAGATATAGGCAAGAGTTGTTACTTAGATTTATTTCATGATTGGTATAGTATCGTCTGGATTCTCGCTGAAAACCACCCACCGATTTTCTATCACCCTGTATCCTTTCAAGTTTTCCATCCTGAATAATAAGCAGAGATCTGTTTGCTCCTGCAAAGGTTACTCTACTTGTATTACGATTAATTTTAATTAAACACACATCCATGCTTGCATGAGACTTACTATGAGACTCGTCCTGTTGCAATGATTTTCGAATTTTTTGATGCAGGTACTCGAGAATTAGTGATGGATCATGCGTGTGCCATTCGTTTACAATTTGATTCAGGATTGTATTACCAATGAGCGACATAAATGAACCAGGTACACCATGACCTGTGCAATCTATAACAGCTGCAAAAACAAGGTTTTGAACCGAACTAATCCAAAAGAAATCGCCCGATACAATATCTTTTGGTAGAAATATTACAAATTGATCCTTGAATAATTCACTAAGTTGCTCTTCTTTTGGAAGAATGGCTTGTTGAATGGTTAGAGCATATTCAATACTACTAATAATCCTTTCGCTTTTTGCAGCAATAATTTGTTTAGAATTTTCAAGAATCACATTCTTTTTCTCAATTTCATCTCGCTGAGTGCGAATTTCTTCCTGTTGTTGCATGAGCTCTTCATTCTTCTCAAGTATCTCGTTTTGCTGAATAGCAAGAATAATATTTGCCTTTTTCTTATTTCGAAGTGCGGAGTAGATAAATACAATTAGGACAGTTAAAAGCACGAGGATTAAAATAAGGAGATTCCTAAATATCTTTTGTCTTTTTACTTTTTCTAAAAAAATATCATCCTTTTTTACTTGTAAAACCTTAAAAATTTCTTGCCTCCTCTCAAATTGATAAAGTAATTCCGCTTGAACTGATTGTTTTGTATTTTCCTCATTGAAAATGCTGTCGCGAATAGAAATAAATTCTTTGTAGTATTTTAAAGCGGATTTTGAATTATTTATACTTTCGCAAACTTCGCTAAGTTTAAGAAGGGCGTTGGAGCAATATTCTTTAGAACCAGTTTCCTTTGCAAGGTTCAACGCTTTTGTAAAATGAAGAATTGATTGTTCAGGATTTTTATCAATAAAAAAGTACTGACCTAAATATAGGTAAGATTCAGTTTGTCGTGATTTGCTGCCGAGTTTAACAAATGTTTTAAGGGCTTCAAGTAGAAAAGATTTTGCTAATTGAAGATTATTTTGTTCCATATAAATCGACCCAATTTCATTATAGTTTACACCAATTGCATCAAGGTTGTTTAACTTTTTCGAAATTGCTAACGATTTCAAGTAGTAATCAATGGCTTTATCATACTCTTTCTTTTTTTGATATGCCCCACCAATATTTAAATATGAGACTCCAATTCCTTCTTCATCATTAAGTTCTTCCCCAATTTTTAAGGAATTAAAGTAGTATTCTAATGCTTTGTCAAAATCCTTTTGGTATAGGTAAACAATTCCAATATTGTTAAGAGCTCCAGATATCCCTTGCTTATAGCTAATTGATTGGTTGATTTTAAGTGATTCAAAGTAGTATTCAAGTGCGGTTGGGTATTTTCCTTGAAACCGATATGCAGTTCCTATACTGTTTTTAATATCTGCAATTCCTTTACGATCATTTAATTTTTTATAATACTCCAAAGAGGTAGAAAGTGCTTCCAGAGCTTTAATATAATTATCATTAGATATATAAATATCACCTTTTGTTTTATAAAGCCGTGCTAGTTGTTCTGGGAAGTTTAATTTTTCGCATAAAGGGATGGTTTTATCAATAAGTAGCGAGGCTTGGCTGAAATCTTCACAATCGTAAATGCTATCAATTTTATAGATAGCCCTTTCAGCCAGAATAGAGTCTTCTTTATATCTTGTTGATTGGGCTTTAGGATGATCTTCTTCTTGAGAAATACAGCTCAAGTGAAAAACAATCAGAACTAGTACACTTATGCTCTTACAATGCAAAAATCTATTCATAGAAGTCAATTCTTATAAACAAATTTAACATTTTTAAGATAACATACTGTATTTTTTTGATTAAAAACAAAAAACCGGGGTTAACCCGGTTTTTGTAAATAAGTTACTTTGGTATTACTTTGCTTTAGCCTTTGCTTTCTCCGTTTTTTCAATTTTGGCTGGTGCATTTTTTGGTCTTGTATTACCGTATGAACCCATAAACAATTTACCTCGACGGGTTTTTTTATCTCCTTTTCCCATGACTATTTATTATTATGTTGATAGTTAACTAATACTTTCAATTGGTTTGCAAATATAGGAAAAATGAATTCAGTAAAAAAATTACCTAATAATAATGTTGTATTTTAAATATTCTTTTGATTGATATTCACTCTTTTTAAGATTTTCCTCCTGCCCCCTATTTTTATGGGGCAAGGGCTAAATTTCATGTTTATTTTTCCAAATGAGAGGGTGGACAACCTTTTCACCATAATTTATAGAATAAATAAAAGGGATATCCTATAATTCTAAAGCGGTATAAACCCATGATTAGCAATTTTTGCTAACTTTGAGATAAAACACACCTTTGGTGGGGATATAAAAGAGTTAGGCAATATTAAAGGAGAAATCTGCCACTTTTGAAGAATACAATTACAGCAAATAGAAAAACTTAGTAAACTATGCTTGACTTAAACACAGATATAAAAAGATTTTACTTTAAATGCTCCAATTGCGAAAATAAAGGAGAGGCTGTTGAAGTTCATTATAATGGTGGTGTAAATGATAAGGGAGGATTTATTCTAAAGTGCAATGATTGCGGTACAGAATTTTTTCTTCAAATGGAAAATCCAAGTCTTACATTTGAATCAAGAATAGTTTCTTATAATTTCAAAGTTGTTAGAATAGTTGATTTTTTCTTTGATGAAGAAAAGCAATTAGTTAAAAATGATTTTAATGATAAGGTAGCAAGAGATATACTTGCTATAAATGGTCAGGAAGAAATGCCAATCCTAAAAGGTGCATGGAAATCAAAACCAGAATTTAGGATTGATTCTACAGATGAAATTTTTACTTGTCCAAATTGTAAAGCCAATATAGAATCTGAGTCTTACAAAGACATGGCTAAAAATATTGATTCAATAAATTCTGAATATAAAGGTTGGTTCAATTACACTGTTAAACGTAGTTGCCCTGAAATCATTATTTATAATTCATCTACAATTTGTAATAGTTGTAATACTGCGTTTGATTATACAGCTTTTGCAAAGTTTAATGGCAGAGGTGAAATTTATGCAAGCAAAGAATTTTATTTAGCCGATAATACTGGGTTTAAACCAAATGTTAATGGGGTTTACACAAGAGAACAATCAAAAAGGTTTCTTGAAAAGTTTGTACTTCGTTGGAGTTTGATTGCTTCAAAAATAATTATTGTGTCTCCTTTTATTGGTTTTGATAAAAGTTTAGCAATAAAAACCCCATATAAATTTCTAAATCTACTTGAATGGTTCTTAACATTAAACTCATTTGACAAAACACAAGTTTTGATTAGAAAATCAGAGTATGGTAAAATTAAAGAGGTAATTGGAAAAGAGATATTTGAAACACTTGATGGTTATGGTTTACTAAATAACATTATCGAAGAAATGAATAGTAGCACACCTCGATTCCATGCTAAATTTTATGCAGGTGTTATTCCAAATGGAGAAAATACTTATGTTGAAATTTTAACAGGTTCATATAATATTCATGAAGAATCTCAATCAATGGAAAATCTTATTTTTATAAGAATGAGTTTGAATGAATTTGAAAAGCAGTATTTAGAACCATTGAGAATTGTAAACGTTCCAGTCTCATACAAGTCTGATTTCGATGTTGTTAAAATCAAAAACAATAAAGGGAATTTGATATTCCCTAAACAATGTGATGAAATATTGTAAGAATAACATTGCCTAACAGCGTATTTATTGGCTCCGCCGAGTTCGCACAAAACGCTCAGTTGTATTTGGGCTGATGACGCATTTGGAGTTCTTAACGCTTTTTGGTAGCTTTTTTAATGAGGATAAGAAAGCAACCGTTGACTCCCCAACATTTCCAATTACATGAACGTTATGTGTAATTTTGTAGAACCGAACTAACAATAGAACTAACAATGAAATATAAGCGTACCAAAGGCAGCGAAATTGAAGGGCATTTAGATATTTTTGTGACGCACAATGAAGACAATTTTGAAGGAGAAATATCAAGATGGGAAGAGATTTTAATACATGGAGATCCTGATGGACTGAGATCATTTGCCAAACTATTAAATGATATCGCAGACTTAAATCAAGAAGAAGTTGATGATAAAGACCTTCCAATTGGTGCTAGAGAACATTATCATTTAAGACCTAAGTTAGAACTATCAAACAGTTCTGATACAGTAGTTGTAGGACGACTTGACGCTAAAGGGACTGGAGTTTTTTATGACAGATTTATACCCAAAGATAATTAGACAAACCAGTAAGCAATAAATCAACCATAGAGGCCAGAAAAACCAAGACTAACAGCTGCTACAATTCATTGAGGCAGATGCGCAGATAAGCAAGTTTTTAGTACTTTAGTAAAAGTTTAACGTGAGATAGGTGTTCAACTCTTAACTCCCCAACAGCTCTTGATAGAAGTTCCAAACTTTTTAAAAAATTCGGAACACTGGGGTTTATTCAAGAGTTTGGGGTTAATTATATATCGCATTTTGCGATAGTTATAAACACCCCGCAGAACCAGAACCGCAAAAAAACTTCACCAACCTCCTTTTCAGAATAGCTTTTTAACAGCTTATCCCGATGATACTACACCTCGTCGGGAATTTCTTTTTTACACCTTCTTAATAGATAATCTTTGCACAGAAATCTAGTGAAATATGATAATTCAAACAGCTAAAAGGAAATCAATTTAAATAGAAAAGGGATATGAAGAAGTTTAGCGTAATAGTATTCATCATGCTTTCCAGTTTGTATTCAATATCACAAACTGTGATTAAGGGAAAGATAACCGATACCGAGGGACAACCCTTACCGGGCGCAAATGTAATGCTGAAAGGAACTTACGATGGTATTGGTACCGATGCAAATGGCAATTTCAGCTTCAAAACCAACGAAAAGGGGAAGCAGATATTAATTGCAAGCTTTGTTGGATATTCAATTGTTGAAAAGGAGATTGAGCTAAATGGTGGTGAGTTGGTTGTTGATATCACCCTTAAAGATAAATCAAACCAAATAGCCGATGTGGTAATATCTGCCGGAACTTTTGAGGCCGCAGATAAAAAGAAAAGCGTCACCCTGCAACCATTGGATATTGTTACCACGCCCAGTGCCGCTGGCGATATCTACGGTGCATTAACGGCACTTCCAGGCGCATCGTTGGTAGGGGAGGATGGTCGATTATTTGTTAGGGGTGGTGATGGTTACGAATCAAAAACCTTTATCGATGGGTTGCTGGTTAAAAAGCCATACTCATCCAATGCTCCCGATTTGCCCACTCGTGGTCGTTTCTCACCATTCCTATTTAGTGGTACAATGTTTAGCACTGGGGGGTATTCCGCAGAATATGGGCAAGCATTATCTTCCGCATTAATCCTCAACACCAATGCTTTTCCGCAAAAAACTCAGACTGAACTTTCTTTTCTAACAGTTGGTTTAGGCGCAACACAAACATATAAAGGGAACGATGCTTCCCTATCAGTGGGTGTTGAATACAACAATCTTAAACCTTATTTCAGCATTGTAAATCAGGATGTAGACTGGAATAGATACCCAGAATCACTCGGGCTAACCCTAACTTCAAGGGTAAGAACTAAAGGCGATGGGGTGATTAAAATATTCTCAACCTATAGCTCATCAATAAGCGGGTTAAAATATCCCGAAATGACAACCCCAGGCTCGATACAGAATATCAACTTATCAAATAGGAACAGCTATACAAATGTTAACTATACCCGGAGTATCAGTAAATGGTCGATGAAGAGTGGGGTTGCATTCACCTACGATGAAAATCTACTTGGAATGGGCGCATTTGATGTGAATGATTACAATACAAACGTTCAAGCCCGATTCTCGATGAAACGAAAATTTAGCGATAGGTTCACGTTAAATATGGGAGGTGAGGAAACTGCTAATCTTTTTAATGAGAAGTATCATGAATTCTCAACCGATTTTCTTTTTAAAGGCAATATAAAAGATTTTAACTCAGCACTATTCTCTGAGGCAGAGGTTAAACCCCTATCGAAACTTGCTGTTAGGGTAGGGCTTAGGGGCGAGAATTCATCGGTTATTAACGATAAAAAGTTGGCTGTAAGAACATCTGCTGCATGGCTGATTAGCAAAGATATTCAGCTCTCATTAGCATATGGCTCTTTTTATCAAACCCCAGAGGAATCGATTTTGAAATTCGATCCTAAGATAGGGTATGAAAAGGCCGAGCATTATATAGCCAATATTCAGTTTGAAAAGAACGATAGAATATTCAGAATAGAGGGATACCTTAAACAGTACAAAGGCCTTGTTACCTATGATGCTGCGCAATACTTCAACCCGCTTACCTACAGCAACTCTGGCGATGGTTTTTCCAAGGGTATTGATATTTTCTACCGCGATAGGAAAAGTTTTAGAAATCTCGATTATTGGATTTCCTACTCCTATATCGATTCAAAGCGAAAATATAGGGATTATCCCGAAAAGGTAACACCTCCTTATGCTGCAAATCACAATTTTACAATAGTTGCAAAACAGTGGATACAAAAGATAACAACTGAGTTCGGAGCAACATTCTCCCTGTCGAGCGGAAGACCATATAACGATCCAAACAGTGCACACTTTATGGATAAAAAAACAACTGGCTACTGCGATTTAAGCCTAAACGTTAGTCACCTCACATCAATCTTTGGAAAGGGTACAATTCTGTATGCTTCGGTTAATAATGTGTTGGGACGAGATAATATTTATGGTTATCGGTACTACTCAATACCAAACTCAATGGGAGTTTACGAATCAATTCCTGTTAAATCCGAATCGAAAAGATTTATACTATTTGGGGTTTTTGTGACGATATAAAGTTGACAGTTGACAGTTGACAGTGAAAAGTTGAAAGTGAAAAGTTGAAAGTTGAAAGCGATAAGTGGCAAGTTGAAAGTTGAAAGTGAAAAGCGATAAGTGGAAAGTGACAAGTGGCAAGAGGAAAGTGGGAAGCGGAAAACAACCTAATAGTCCTCAGCCTAACAGCCTAACAGTCTAACACCCTAACCCGCAACACAGCAAAACAGGTTATCGCATTTTGCGATAGTTGGGAAGTTGAAAGAGGGAGAGTTGACAGTTGAAAGTGAAAAGTTGAAAGTGAAAAGTGAAAAGTTGAAAGTTGAAAGTGAAAAGTTGAAAGTTGAAAGTTGAAAGTTGAAAGTTAAAAGTGGAAAGTGGAAAGTTGACAGCAACACAGCCTAATAGCCTAACAGTCTAACAGTCTAATAGCCCTCAGCCTAACACCCTAAACTCCTAAACCCCTAAAAAACTAAAGAACTAAATAACAACCTAAAAACAACAACAAAATGAAAAGAACAATTTTAGCAGTATTAGCAATTGCATTGGCAATGGTAGTTAATGCACAAACTCCTTTTGAGAAGGCAATGAAAGAGAGTTTAGCATTATTGGATAGTGCAAAAACTACTGAAGAAATGCAAGCCGTTGCCGGTAGATTTGAGCGTATTGCAATGACCGAAACAACCCGATGGGAACCTTTGTACTATGCAGCCTTTACTCAAATTAATTTAAGTTTTAGGGAAAAGGATGGTGATAAAAAAGATGCAATTCTTGATGTGGCTGAAAAAAACATTGAAAAAGCGTTAGAAATTAATGGCGATAAATCAGAATTATACGCTCTTCAAGGTTTCTTGTATCAAGGTAGAATTCAGGTTAACCCAATGCGTGGAATGACCTATTCACAGAAAGCTGCCGAAATTCTCGAAAAAGCAGTTGAAACTAATCCCGAAAATCCAAGGGCACTGTTTTTAATGGCTCAGAATATCTATTATACCCCAAAAATGTTTGGCGGTGGTGGCAAAAACGCTTTACCTAAATTCCTTGATGCTAAATCGAAGTTTGAAAAGGAAGCTAGTAAAGACGGAATTATGCCAAAATGGGGTGCACAATCAAATCTTAGAATGATTGAGGCATGTGGTAAAGAGAACTAGTTGACGACTATTCATTGCAAGCGTGATATATTGATTATAAATATGATAATTAGATTGTTGCTTTGTCATGCTGAACGGAGTGAAGCATCTGTTTTATAAATCATTAGATCCTTCGCTTCGCTCAGGATGACAGGGGGAGATTCTTCGCTTCGTTCAGAACCGAATTTGCGAGTTCGGTAGAGCCAATGATACCTTACATAGAGTTGATGCTAATTAATTTTATTCTAACTTTAAGCACCCTATTCGTATGGCAAATAGGGTGCTTACTTAACACATATAGTAATGAAGATTGATAATGATAAATTAAAAAAGTTTTTAATTTGTGAGATAAGAGATATCCTAATCCTTGTTGCTATTAATACGAGCATAGTTTATCTGATTGCTGGTAATCAAATATTCTCAAGTTTCTCTGGCTATTCAAGATCAATGTTTTATGGGTTTATACTTGGTTTTACTATTTGGAAAGGAAATCAATTTTTAGGTTTAATCCTTGATAAGAAATTTCCTTGGGAAAAAAATCCGAGCACAACCTTTTTTTATCGAATTTCCGCATCTATTATATTTACTGCAATTGATATATTAATTGTCAACTATTTAATATACACGTTTGTGTATAGACTAAACATTTTCGACGATTTAAGACGAATGTTTATTTACGCAGTTATGACATTCGGAATATCAATGCTAATAACTACAATTATTTACCTAAAACATTTCTTTACTAGCTGGCGCGAATCCGTTTTACAGAAGGAAAAGTTTAAGCAGGATGCTATTTCAATGCAATACGAAACTCTTAAAAGCTACGTAAACCCACATTTCCTATTTAATAGCCTTAGCGTATTAAGTTCATTGGTTGAAAAGGATACAGCAAAATCGCAGGAATTTATAAAGCAGCTCTCGGATATTTACCGTTACGTTTTGGAGCAGAAGGATAAAGAACTAGTGCCATTGGAAACTGAGCTAACCTTTATTGTTTCTTATATCAACCTACATCGGATTAGGCATGGTGAGAATTTAAAGGTTGATTTAAGGGTTGATAACATGTCCGGTTATGTTATTCCTTTATCATTACAAATACTGCTTGAGAATGCCTTTAAACACAATATTATCTCAGAGGAAGAACCGCTTGATGTTACCGTTTCGAGAGAAGCGGATTATATTGTTGTACAGAATAAACTACAAACTCGGAAGACAATTAATGAGAATGAGGGCATTGGTTTAGAAACCATCTCCAAGCGTTATGAGTTTTTCACAAATAGACCCTTGATAATAAATGCTGATAATGGTTTCTTTACAGTAAAAATACCAGTTCTGGATCTAAGTGTGTTAGATGGTTATAAATAAATATGAATGTCTGTAATGATACCCAGTGAAATAAATAACCCAAATTGTCATTGCCTTACGGCGAACTCGCAAAATACGCTCGGTTCCTGCGAACCGTTAGCTCATGAGCGAAGCGAATAATGCAGGAATCCATTTCTTTCAAGAGATTCCGGGACTTCGCCCGAAACTGAGTTTACGAGTTCGGCGAAGCCAATGACAATGGAGCGAGTTTTGCTTGTAGGTAAAAAATCGGATATACATATTAATAAAATATGATTGTCCGCAATAATACCTAATCAGGAATAAACAACCCAAGTTGTCATTCCTGCGAATGCAGGAATCCCGTTCTTTATAATCTAGATTCCGGGACTTCGCCCGGAATGACAAGGGGATCATTTTAGATATTAGGTATAATAGAGGATATACATATTAATAAAAATAAGGTCATATGAAGTATCTAATCTTTTTATCATACATTTTCTTTATTTCCGAGTTCCTTCTGATGCTCGTAAAACGTTCAAAAAAGAGCACCTCGAAGCAACAAAAAGATAAAGGCTCGCTGGTTCTGCTATGGGTAACAATTACTCTCTGCTTTACATTCGGATTTATATTTGCAGACTATAGCCGATGGGGTATATCACATCTGATTATGGCTATTATTGGACTACTAGCCATTATTGTTGGATTTATAATTCGTTGGGTGGCAATTATCCAGTTAAAAAAAGCCTTTACTGTTGATGTTGCAATAGGAACGGAACATAAACTTAAAACCGATGGAATCTATAAAACTATTCGGCATCCCAGCTATTTAGGAATGTTGATGATTATGACTGGTTTTGCCATTTCCATGAATAGCATAATATCAATTTTGGTTATTGTTATTCCAATGATTATCGTTTTATTGTTTAGAATTTCAGTTGAGGAAAGCCTTTTGGTTGAGGCATTCGGTAATCAGTATATCGAATATAAAAGTAAAACCAAAAAGTTAATTCCATGGGTATACTAACTAACTCTAGGCACTCGAAGTACTCTAGTCACTTTAGGCACTTTTTTAATACTCAAGGCACTCCAAACTCAAGGCACTTACAATGAACTACCTAATTATTGAAGACGAACGATTATCCGCCGAGCGGCTGGAGGGAATGATAAAAAAATTATTCCCCGATTTTGTATTGGTAAAAACCCTCGATTCGGTTAAATCTGCCGTTAAATGGTTGGCTAATAATGAGCATCCCGCATTGGGTTTCTTTGATATTCAGCTAGCCGATGGGCTTAGCTTCGAGATATTTGAGCAAATCCAGCCACAATTCCCAGTTATATTCACCACCGCATTCAACGAATACGCCATTCGGGCGTTTAAGGTTAACAGCATCGATTATCTTTTAAAACCTATTGATGAAACTGAATTAAAAGCATCCATCCTAAAATTCAAGCAAGGGAGCAGTAAACCTGTTAGTATTGAGACCGAGGCCATTGCCAAAACTCTTCAGATGTTATCGAATAGCTACAAATCAAGGTTTTTGGTTAAGGTTGGTGAGCATCTACGAATGATTGCTGTTGATGAAGTTGCCATATTTATTAGCATGGAGAAATCAACATTCCTCAGAACCTACAATGGGAGAGATTACGGAATCGATTTTACCCTTGAACAAATTGAGGGTTTGATTGACCCCAAAAAGTTTTTCCGTGTAAACCGCAAGTTTATTGTTGATATCAAATCCATCCAAGATATTATAGCCTACTCCAATAGCCGATTAAAGCTGAAACTTGCCGTAACCACCGATGAGGAGGTTATTGTTAGCCGGGAGAGGGTAGGGGAGTTTAAGGATTGGTTAGAGAAATAGCTGCATAAGCCACCCATAATTCAATACCATGCAGCCTATAAAACTTATTGTAAAGTGTCATCCTGAGCGAAGCGAAGGAATTCATAATCTAAAACCAGATAGCCGCCTTCGATGCTGCCTAAAAACAACGCATTCCCCCCTTGACCTACCCCTGTAGCTTTCCCGCCATCATTGGTATAGCTATAATCAAAAAGCAGTACAAACCTCCACGGGTAACCCTTTAAACGTCCCGCTCCTAAGCTGAACCACCCCGATTCATGCCCCACCTTTTACCTCTATGGTATGTAACTTGCACATTTCTAGGATAATCCAACCGACTCTAGGAAGAATCCGACAAATTCTAGGGGGAATCCGACAAAATCAAGGAGGAATCCAACAAATTCTAGGAAGAATCCGACAAATTCTAGCAGGAATCCAACCGATTCTAGGAAGAATTCAACAAATTCTAGGAAGAATCCGACAAATTCTAGCAGGAATCCAACAAATTCTGGGAAGAATCCAATAAATTCTAGGAAGAATTCAACAAATTCTAGGAAGAATCCGACAAATTCTAGCAGGAATCCAACAAATTCTGGGAAGAATCCAATAAATTCTAGGAAGAATTCAACAAATTCTAGGAAGAATCCGACAAATTCTAGGAGGAATTCAACCAAAACAACGATGTTTTATACCAAAACATGGATGATCTTTACCGATACAACAATGTTTTATACCAAAGCAAGGATAATCTTTACCAAAACAAGGATGATCCATATAAATGTAGGGATATTCTGGGCGTATTCAGCAATTTGTGTCCCCAATCTGCCCGTGACAAGTACCGATACCCAACAGATTTAGGAAATACCCAGGCACAAGAGCAACGAAATAGTTGATATTTATACCAATGTACCAACACGAAGCATACAAAAAATAAATTACCGTTTAATGAATTATGTTATATTTGTATAAGGATGACAAAAACCAGACCTATAAACGAGTTATGCCTCATTTATAAGCAAGGTCGATTATTATTGAAGTTAGCCAATGAGAGTTTATTTAGACACATGTGTACTACAAGATTTGAAAAATGATGACTACAAAGCTTTCTTAGATTCTCTCATTGAAAGCAAAGGGGAACTAGTTTATTGCTTTTCAGAGTCTCATATTCAGGATTTATCGAGAGACAAAACTGATGAAAAGTTTTCAGATATGTCGTTTATGGAAATGATTGTTGATGATAATTGCTTCTTTTATGAAAAACGATTTTTAGTTGAAAACTATACTCCTCATGACTATTATAATCATTTTGATTGGCCAAGCGATTCTTCTGCTAGTGATACCATTAAAGAATTCCTAGAAAGTGACGATGATTTTGGCGGACTTTTAAAATCAATTTTCTCTTCTGTACCGTTGAATCTTAAAGAACTTATTTCACAGAGTCAAATACCATCGGATATGCCAGAAGGTATGACAGATATGTTACTTAACTCTTCCAACATGTATGAATATATTTTGACAATGATTGAGTATTCTGATACATTATCGGTTGAACAAAAGAAATTTAAAGAGCAATTACAATATTTACATAAAAACCAATTAACTCAACACCTTAATTTAATTGGAATTGAAGGATACGATGGCTATAAAATAACTGATAAAGAAAAATTCAGAAATTCGTATGCAAATTATTTTTTAAAGAATGCCAAAGATAAGAACAGATACGATTTATTCCTAGATATGTATTACGGGCTCGAATTTCTTGGATTTGTGCAAGGGAAACCTAAAAAACAGAAAATGATGAACATGATTAACGATGCTCGTCATGCTTTTTTTGGAGGTTTTTGTGATATTGTTGTTTCTAAAGATGAAGATTTTATAAACAAAACAAAATTCATGTATAATCTTCATGAAATACAAACTCAAGTATTCAACATGTCTGAATTTTATGCATTTATTGCAATTCATAATAAAAGAAGCGACAAATATTTTATTGATTTGATTAATGAATTAGAAAATGAGAAGACTCTTTCAAATGTTTTATATGAAATAAAAGATGATAATCAATCTGCTATTTGTAGAAAATTGGACTATACATATTGGGGATATTTTAATATGCTTATAAATCATTCAAATGGGAATGTATACTTTACGAAGGACATTACTAATTTTATGAAAGGCACATTGATTAAGGAAATTGGATTTTGTGTAAATCAATTATTTAAGGAATTGGGGAAAGATATAAATTTGAGAGGAAAGTGGGAATCCAACGAATTTGAATTGGAGCAAGAAGAAGAATGGTGTGGTAGAACTTGGGTCATAAAAAATTTAATTGTTGACTTGAAGTTTTCTGATAAATTATATATTATTTTAGGATTAATTGAAGAGAAAAACACAAAAATAAACGAGGCATAACAGCTGCTAAAATCCATTTTTACAGACGGTTAGGTAAATTTTTATTTAGTATATTGGCAACATTTTACCGTGGGACGACGACGCTGCTTCGAACTCCCCAACGTATTTTCAGCAGCAAACGTTAGTTAGAATTTTTTATAAAAAACAATAATAATTAGACATATGAAAGGAATCTTTAAATTTTTCTTACTAATACTTTTTTTAACTGCAAATGGATGTAAAAAAGATAAATCTGAGGTTGAAATCCAACAAGAAAAACTTGATAATTGGATGAAACAGTCTGTCAATGTATGGGCAAACTCTCATGGTTACTTGGTAGATCGAACATCAAGTGGGATCTATTTTATCTCAATTAATGAAAGTCAAGGTCATAAACCCACTAAAGAAGAGTTTGCACTAGTGCATTTTTCAATAAAAACGATTGATGGCAAGCCACTTACTACTGACAGCATTGAAGTTGCCAAAGCTAGTAAAATATACAAATTCGATTATTGCTATGGCCCTATTCTTCTTTCACTCAGTTCTTCAAATACAAGTGCACTAAGCGAAGCAATCTTAAAAATGCATGAAGGAAGCACTGCACGTATGCTATTTACTTCTGAGAAGGGCGGAGCTTTTCTTAGAAAAAAAAATACCCCAATAGAACCAATCGATCTGACCTTAAAATTAGAAAAGATATATTCTACATCAGACGAATATGAGCTTGGAGTTATAAACAAATATGTAAGTTCATACTATAGTAATCCAATACATCAAGATACTTATCTAGTATACCAGAAGTTAGTAGAGGAACCAAATAATCAGGTAGTTAAACAACAAGAATATTTAAATATTGACTACATGATATGGAATCTTAATAATCAGTTATTAGGAACGAATATAGTTGATTCTGCAAAAGCATATAATGTATATGATGAAACTAAAGACTATTTATATTACCCATATAGTTATCAAGTTGGTTCTAGCAAGGTAATATCTGCATTTAGTAACCTTACAATGAATATGAAGTATGGTGAATCAATTTCTTCAGTTTTCACGTCAAAATACGGATACGGAGAAAATGGATCTGAATTTATTTCTGGTTATTGTCCTTTAAAAGTTTACATTAAAATAGTGTGGGAGCCTGTACTTTGGAAGAAATAATAAAAAACAGCACATAACAGCTAGTTTATTCCATTTGGGCAGATGACGTATTTGGAGTTCTTAACGCTTTTTGGTAGCTTTACTATCGAGGGATAAGAAAGCATAAAACAAACACACGGGAATGTTAGCGACAAGTTAAAGAGATTGAATAACAAAATGATTCCCGTTACGATAAGTGAAAAAATAATAGATTGATAAAGTGGAGACCAGAAGCCACTTTAAAAAACGAGGTGAAACCGAAAAACCTTACGAATAGGAAAACTAAATCAAAGAAAATTATGAATTGGTATCTAAAGGTTTTAAGACAATATGCTGACTTTAGCGGAAGAGCAAGGAGAGAAGAGTATTGGATGTTTACATTATTCAATATAATTTTCATTATTGTTGCAATGATTTTGGACAACATTTTAGGTTTAACAGTAGAAGAAGAGCCGTATGGAGTTTTCTATTTTCTTTATGGATTTGCGGTTTTGATTCCTGGATTAGCTGTTACCGTTAGGCGGCTTCATGATGTTGGGAAAAGCGGTTGGATGATTTTAGTTGCTTTAATTCCAATAATTGGCGCAATTTGGTTATTGGCGCTTATGGTTTTTGATAGTGATCCTGGTGATAATGAATATGGACAGAATCCAAAAGGAGTGACATCTGAGCAAAATGAAGAACAATTTATTCAAGAACTAATTGAGAAAAGTGGAGGAGAAGCGGAACCAATTATTATTATTGATAAATGTCCTGCTTGCGGAAAAAAGGTATCTGACAATGATAAAACTTGTCCTGATTGTGGACTTTCCTTAATTTAACGTGAGCTCGATTTAAGTACAAAATCCTGATTTTCAGCACAACAATAGATTGTTGCTTTGTCATGCAGAACGAAGTGAAATCCGGAGGATTCGCTGAAAGCAACCATCTAAGTTCCTTCGCTTCGCTCAGGATGACAGGGGGAGATCTCAACTTCATTCAGAACTGAACTTGTGAACCGAACGTAGTGAGTTCAGCGGAGCTAGTTCGGTGAAGCCAATGACACCTTACATAGAGCTGATGTCAATTAAGAAATTAGATGTGGCACAAATCTACTTAGGTTGCCGGTTATTAAATCGCTACTTTCCCTAATTCCAATTCCTGCTGGTTGCTGTCCTATTACCCAGCTGCCAATTAGCGGGTAGTTCTTATCAAACTCTGGAAGAATAGAAATTTCTTGGTAAATGAAACCTTCATCTCCATATTCGCCAGAAGTTTCTTGAATAATATCACCTCTTCTTACAATTTGTATGTTTGCACCTTCACGCGATAGAATAGGTTTTTTTACGTAGTTGAATCCAAGCAGATATTTCTCACTCTCAAAATAGCATTCGAGCAAATTAGGATGTCCTTTATATAATTCCCAAAGTATTGGGAGAATTGCTTTGTTGGATAGAATCATTTTCCAGCTAGGTTCAATCCAAAAGGTTTTATTTTTATCAACTAAAATGTTTTTCCCAAAATCTTCGTTGAATAACCATTCGTAAGGATAGAGTTTGAATATGTTTCGGATGGAATTGTTTTCAACATCAACGAATTCACTTGCATCATTGTCCCAACCAATCTCATCAATAAATATAAATTTGGTATCTAATCCTGCTTGAATGGCACAATCACGCAGGTATTCTGTGGTGGTTAAATCTTCTACCGTATCTTTTATAGTTGTAAAATGCAGGGTATAATCGTATAAATATTCCTTAAGATATTTCCAGTATTCAACAAGTTTTTCATGTATCGAGTTAAATTGATCTTTATTGCTATCAAAGTCTTGCAACCAATACCATTGTACTACAGAAGATTCGAACAATGAGGTTGGAGTGTCTGCATTGAATTCCAGTAGTTTGGGAACTCCATTGTTAAAAGAGAAATCGAATCTACCATAAATGGATGGAGCATCATTATTCCATGTATCCTCAATATGAGGTACTGCCCATTGGGGAATACAGAATTGGTTGTATAGTTTGTTATCTATTACATGCTGAACTGCATTAATGCACATCTCCCATAATTCAGCGGTTGCAGATTCAATGGTTTCTATCTCTGCCATTGAAAATTCGTAGTAAACCGATTCATCCCAATACGGAACGTCCGATGAATGAAAGTTGAAGCCAATGTTTTCGACCCTGTTTTGCCAGTTGTTACGTGGTTTTATTATATGTCTTTTCACAAATTAGTTTTTTATGATGATACATGAAATGCGCTACGCCCAAATCCAGCGCGGGAAACAGAACTTCGTGATGAGCTTGTTCCAAAACTTGAACTTTCGTGAATTCCCGATGAGTAATACCCCGTTCTACGATAGCCATTCGGTGTTATCACTCCAAAGGGTCTAAAGGCATAAAAGCCACCATGGTTTAAATAACTCCTTGTTTGTGTATATTTGGCTGTGGTATCGGAGCGCATGTAGATTTTTCTTTCTCTACCCGAATTTACACTATTGCATGATGATATTGTTGCTGCAACCAGAACTAGCTGAATAAATTTCGATTTCTTCATAGTTGCATCTATTTTACAGTAACGTAAACTTCGTATTCTTTTCGGATATTAACATTCTTGGCATCGCCCTCATCATTCTCAGCAACTTGCTCGGTATTACCTAAGGAAGGGATTGTATCGGTGTAAGTTATAGTTTTGGTTAGTATGTTTTTTACCCAAACTTTATGGCTTGTTTTAATAACATCATGATTATTGTTAATATGCTCAATGTTAATAAATGTTTCAACAGAACCATCTTTAGAAATATCCTTAGTTGTATATGATTCACAGGAAGATAATAAGAAAGTTAACATAATTAGTATGGAAAAAATGCTTCTTTTTTTCATGGTTATGATGTTTGATTGAATTGTAAAGATATATTAATATTGTTTTTTGATGTTTGTTTTTAAGTGGAACAGCTATCATTTTTCAAACCAAGCTTTTTTAGGTCGATTTGCAGGATAACCATTCTCCAATCTGTACTTTTTGCGTTCGCTGGTAAAATCCCACCATTTTTTGTTATTATCCCTTTGATTCGCGTAATGAACTACCAATCTACACTGATCCTCTATGCAGGGATCAATCCACACACCTGTAAGTTGTTCCAATTCATCTATTAATTTTGCTCCATCTTTGTCTTTCAGTTCATCAAGTGAGTAATATCCCATTGAAATTAAATCCTTGGCAAAATTAATTCCTATTGAAGGAATACTCTGAAACTCAACATGTGCAATAATTTCCATTGCTCTAATTTCAGGGACATTCAATATTTTGCTAAGTTCAATAGATTTATATTTGGGGATATCTGATACCTTAATTTTACTCACTTTTAACCTATTTTTCTCTACAGGTAACAATTCCAATTTTATCTTAGAACTTGATTTCATGGATTCATCAATTAATTTAATTCCCCCCAACAATATCCAACTGCTTTTGCAGCAACCTCTTCTTTATAATAAATTCACGACTGTACATCATATTAACAAAAAGAACCATTGCTTCATTAAAAACATCAAGTTCCACATTGTTAAAGCTACTACCATCATAATACTCCCTATCCTTGGATAAATAGTGATCAATTTTCTCCATCAGTTTATCATCCAGATATTTCTGCTCTTTAGCCTCGGGCAGCACTTCGTGAATTTGCTGAACAATTCTTTTCTCAATTACCTTTACATCGGCAATTATTCGCACAATTTTGCTTGATGAGTTTCTGTGATAGATTGGCGCAATGGTTTGGCTTAATTCAGTGTAATTCTTAAGGCTTACCTCGGATTCGGGGTAGGTTCTGAAATAGGTTTTATACAAATCTGTAATAGTGGTTTTATCGGCATCGTTAGATTTTGAGCATACGAATTTAAATATCTCTCCATCAATTTTATCTAAGGATTCCTGCAATGCTGCTCTTTCACTTTCTAAATCTTTAAGCAGATTTGGAACATCGCTCTTTGAGCATTTCTTCCCATCAAAATCAAACGATTTAATGTTGTACTCCTTAGCGGAGATAGTTTTGAGAGTTTCAATATCAGAGTTAATAGCATCAAGTTTCTTTGGAATTGAGCAATTCTCGGTACTATAAATTTGGTTGAAATCGGTAAATATCGATTTTCCATCTGCTCCTAATTCCTCGGTATTAAATTGGGTTATCCTCCTGTTATTGTAAAAGCCTTTGAATTCCTTATTGTATGTGTGTTTGTTAAACTCCTCGTAGTATAACTCCTTGAATTTCTCCAAATTGAGAGTAGCTACAGCATCATCTTTAAATTTTACAACGGAGAAAAGCTTCTCCGTCATTAACTTTTGTGCTTTTTCAGGATCGTTAAAAAGTACCCAAGCCGATTCCTTAACCGTTTCAGTCTTCTCAATACCCAACGTTTGTAAATAGCGCTCCCTTTCAACAGTGCTAGGGTGCGATGACCATTGGTCTTTAACCACTATTCTGCTTTGCTGGAAGTTTGATGAACCGTTATCGTTCACCTTAGGTAATCCATATTCCAGCTCCATATCATTATTTATCGCAAAATGCGATATTATTTCACTTTGATGTGAATAGATGTTATCGGGCTTTAGGTTTTGCTCAATCCATTTTTCGTATTGGTTCAAGAGCAGGTTGTAGCATGAGCCAGATATTTCGAGCCTTTTAAGTGCGGTGATTAGATGCTCGGGACCACAAACCATGGCGGAAACAGCATCGGCATTGTGCTCCATTTGCCTGGATAGGCTTAGGTTGGTTTTGTTTACTACGATGTATACTTTTTGTAATACCCATTGTATGCTTTGCACAATTTTAACGGTAAGGTTGGCAAAGAACTGGAAGTAGCCGCTTATGGATGCCCAGCTATCAATTGCATTAGCATACCCTTGGTTATCGTATAACATATTATAAATCAGCCTATTCACATAAAAAACATACGATCCAAGTTTCATGCTGTGTTGGGAAAAGTGCCCAAACTCATGCGCAATAACGGCTTTGAATTCGCTTAAATTTACTGAGTTAACGAATCCCAAACCGATTAGCAGATTCTTTTTAACGGGGAAGAACATGCTTAGGAAGCTGGAATCGTAGAAAACGCTGGCGTTTACATCCTGTGAGATGTATATTTTCTTTGGCAACGGGGATTGTGTTTCATTTGCCAGCCGTTCGATGAACGAGTAGATTTCGGGGAAATCTTTCCTGTTTATCTCAATAAAACCACTTCTATCAACCCTTTTAATTGAGAATATAAATTTGAAAAGGAAGTAGATAACCATAAGCCCTAATCCAATCATCCCAAGCCCAATCATAAGGGTTAAAAACATGGGTTTAAGGATTATAAGCATAACCCCTAGCCACGAAACAACCGCTGCCAAACCCACCGATAGTAGTATCAACACAATGTAAACCGCAATAAATAGGAATATTGATAATACAACCTTAAAAGCCTCTAACCTGAACTCCTTTGAGGGTTTAAGCACTTCTTCGTTAAATGTTTTTGGTGATGGGGGGTAGGTGAAGTTTTTCATGGAATGATTTTTTGTCTTTTAGATAATTTTGTGAGAGTTCCGAACTTTCTAAAAAGTTCGGAACTCTAGGTTTAGCTATTTAGCAGCTAAAACATCATTTTAAAAATAGCAAAAGAAATGCATTTGGCGAAAAATGCAAAGATTTATTTTTTAGGCTGATTTGAGGACTTGGTAAGATTCTCTATATCACTAACGATATTTCCAATTTTGAATCTCTATGATATTCCCTTCGGGATCAGTGGCATAGGTAAAGGTGATTGTTCCAACCCCTTCAACCTCTTTAACCACTATTTCGCCAAGTTTACTACCACCAAACTTGAGCATTTTCCCCAAAGTCTCTTCAACGTTATCCACCTCGAATGCAAGATGTCCAAATCCTTTCCTGTTTGCAGCGGGTATTTCGGGTTTTTCAATCATGTTACCGTACGAGTAAATCTCCAGAGTAGGGCCACTCTCACCATGTCCGGGCAAACGTAGATGCATTCCCTTGAGACTGGCATTCTTAACACCTGTTCCTTTCTCAAGCCATTCCCCAGACTGATTCCGCTGGGGCGGAACGGGTTTGCAATCAAAAACCTCGATGTAAAACTTGGTTAAACTTTCCCAGTTTTCACTAATTATGTTGGTGTGGGCGTATTTGGTTGGCATGATTGTTAAAAGGATTTCTATGTTTTAGTCGTTCTTTTTATTCTAAGTGATTTTTTTAATTCTTTTTTCTTTTTAAAGAATTCACTTAAAGAATTCTCTTTAGAGCTTGTTAAAGGTTCTTGACTTCCAATAAAATCCACATCCAATTCTTTTCTCTTAGTAATCATTTTTTATTGGTTTTTTACGAATTTATCCCCCGTTAAAAAAACTTGCCAGAGGGATCTGAGCCTAACAACTACTCTAAAATTCTAATTATGTATGAGCTGTTGTTAGACAATTGTCTTTTTATATTTTTTGCTTATTTAGAATTTCCTCAAAGTTTCTTGATTTTATAAAATTTTGTTTCTTTTTATTTACTTGAATAACTTCTAAAAAGCCTAATTCTACAAGAGTTTTTAAATCAGTCCTAGCTGTATAATTAGAAATATTAAACCTATTCTCAATTTCTTTTATATTTAAAATTCTATCAGAATCATCATTAATTATTTTTAGTATCTGAGCCATTCTTTCATTAACTGATGGTATTTTCATAAACTTAGCAGCTTGAAATACCTCTTTTTGTTTTCTATTTATATATTCTTTTAAAGCATCAAAAGCTTTTTCCATTGTCTTAACGTGATATGTTATAAAATAGCTTAAATCATTTTCGTCAATTTCTGAGTATAAATATGCTTTTTCATATTGATTCTTGGTGTCCTTAATTATTCTTGATATTGACAAATATTCGGTTAGCCAATAACCCTTTTTTAGCATATACCAGTAAAATAAAGCTCTTGCTGTTCGTCCATTACCGTCTGTAAAAGGATGTATCCATCCAATCATAAAATGGATAATGCATCCTTTTATTATTGGATGAATAAAGTCTTTAGAATCATTGTTGAAAAAAAAGCACAAATCATTAATTAGCTTTTCTAGTTCATCATTTGTTGGTGGAGTATGTACAATCTCACTATTTACATGGTTTACTACGTGAATTTCATCATTGTCTCTAAATCTACCTTCATCCTCAATATCATCTAATGTTTTATTTGACATTAGCTTATGAATATATAGTATTTTTTCAGGTGTAATATCCTCGTTTTTATGCTGAACAATACGCTTCATTGTTATGAAATTATTCATAATCATTTGTTCAGATTTATTTTTAGGCTTTTGCCCTTTTTGAATCATTTCCTTAGCCTTTTTTCTAGTAGTATTTGCTCCCTCCATTTGGCTACTAGAAATAGCCTCCTCCATAATTGAGCTAATTATATATTTTGTTTTATCCGATTCTGCGATTTCAATATTACTCCCTAGTGTACCTCCTATATGCATATCAAACTGATGTAAAGCTCTTTGCATATAATCTGTAACAACATAAAAAAATCGATATTTACCAAATATTACAGAGTTGCTGTTAATTTTGCGATGAAGCTTAACGGCATTCCATAGTTCGGTTGGATTTATATTTTTGGATTTATATTTAATTTTGTCCCAATACAAATATTCATCCTGAATATCCTTTAAAGTCCCATTAAATTGTAGGGTAACCATTAAGGATATTGTATTATCATCCTGTTTATATTGTGGAGCAGATTGTATCATCGTACAATTCTTTTCAACAAAGATACCAAATAATGCAAGATTTATTAAAAATCTCGCATTATTTAGTGTTAATTGTTCGTAGATTTTTGTTTTTTGAGATGTTGCCTAGCGTTTGCTGCTAAATTATCGGCTGGGATGAAGACACCCGCATCTTTATCCCCGACAATTTAGATACCAAGGTAGGAAAAATTCCGCTTTGCGGAATCTATCTGGCTGAAATTTAGCAGTTGTTAGGCATTGGTTTTATCACTGTTTTCAAATAAATTTTCATTTTTTTGCTCAATCAATTTTTCAATTCTTTCAAGACTGTTAACTAATCTTTTGAGATTCTCATTTAGGTGAGTATTTTCTAAATAAAATGCTTGCTCGTCTGTTATTGGTCGAAGTTTATTTCGAAAATGTTCTAAACTTATTTCGAAATGGTTTCTAATATATTTCTTGCTATTCTTTTTGTATTTATATAAGATTTCTCCTTTATAGATTAGTTCAATATTCTCTTTTTTTGCATTTTGAAACGTTTCTGTTGAAATTCCAATAAAATATCTAATGCATTCATTCTTTGCAAGAGTAGGAATGTATGGCAATTTTATTTCATCATTTCTAAAATCATTCATTGGGAGTAACCAATTTATCTTTATATCATATGCACTACTTCCCCCAATATTTTTTATTACTAACTGAATTATTTTACTTCTACTATCAAGATCGAATAAAATAGTCACGTCTGGTTCATATTCATCTTCTTGTTTCCATACGATACGCTGTGATAAAAAGATAGAAATAATTGCTGTCAATACGGCGTACCAAAAGTAATCCTACACAACCAATTTAGGCGTATATATATACCTTTTGCTGTTTTTATAAAAATACCATTTTTTCATAAATCATCAAAGGATAATTTATTCATAGAATAATAGAACTGGAACAGAGCGGAAGTCGGCGAAGTCAAAACAAGAGGTTAGTTTTTTACTTCTTTCTTCCATTTTGGCTTCGCCTAACTTCGTTTAGCACGGCAAAGCAATAATTTATTGTCGTGCTGATAATCAATATTTTATATTTAGTTCGAATTCACGCTATAATCATTTCAAACACATGTACGCTTATTACCCTTTAATCGCTTAATGAGTCTTTAGCCATTAGATTTACAGCCTTATTTTTTAAATTATACAGTTTTACCATGGTTTGAGAAGCCGACCTGCCATTTTGTTTTGTAATTACTACAAAATTTCTTGTAGTGGCAACTGCATTAGTATCAACCCATGTTCCTGAATTGGCGTAGATACATTTTTTATTATTACTATTTTGATATGCAACAATTTTAGCAATGTGGGTATGACCAAATACAACAATTCTTTTATTTGATTTAGGGTTATCAAAATACTGTATATTTGCCTGCTTGTCGGTCTCGAAAGCCGAATCCACAGAATCGATTGCCTCAGCAGTATTAATAAGTTTAGCTACATTGTTGCGAATTTGTCTTTTTTCCCATTTATCTTGGATTTCATTGTAAAGATCCAAATGTATTGCTCCCTTAGGAGTTGGTTGATAAGGAACAAGATTACTAAATGAATAATTACCCTTGAATCCATTTACGTTTGTAATAATTATTGAATCATTAAATTTTTGACGTATAGGGAATAAGCCCGCAGTAGTATTCCATATTTTCCAATATCGATACAATAAATCTTGGCTTTCACTCCCCGAAGTATTTTGGTAAACAGTTGGTAAGGTATCGCCTGGTGTTGGGTGACCCTGTTGTACGCTGAGTGCAGCTATTCTTGTAAAAAAGTACCCGGGAGGCAGGATGGTTCCTGGAGCAATGGCTTGGTTGGAAAATGGGTCGGGTGCACAGAAAAAATTGTAGCGGTGGCCATGTTCAATCGCTATTTCAGGATAGCTATTGGGGGAATAAGTACCTAAGCCCAGAACGCTATCACGTGCCTGATTTATTCCAGGAAGAACACTTTCAACACATGCTTTTGTGATTGTTAAATCGTGGTTTCCGGGTACATAGGTAACTAAGAAATTTTTATCTTGAATTATGCTGTTAATAGCATTAAATATGCCTATGTTGGTTGTTGCAATACGCTTTACAAAATCAGCCTGAGTCCCTCCATGATAAGTATCTATATCTGCTGGCACAAACCATTCATCGAACAGGTCTCCGGCGATAACAAGTTCTTTAACGTTTTGGGATTTTTTTATTCGTTTAAGCAATTCTTCCAGAGCCGTACGATTCTTCACACACTCAGCATACGCAGTGTCTGCGCCGAGATGTATGTCGCTTATAATAACAATCATATTCCTCTCAGTTCCACCATTGCAAAATGGAGCATCTGATTTACTTGAGTTTCTGCACGATGTAAATACACCTAAGAACGACATCAGCAAAAGCAGACTTAATGTTCTTCTAATAATTTTCATGATACACTCATTTTTTGTTTTTCCTACTCGTATGGCTTTTCGGAATTCGCCCCATTAATATAATTGTGTTTCAGAAGTAATCCTATGTATCCGATTTAGTTATGTATGAACATCTTTGGTGGTTTTTATAAAAATAGCATTTTTTTACAAAACATCAAAGGGGTGTTTTATGTATGGTATGGTAGATGAGTGAATGGTTTTGTATTTATTTTTTGAGTTTGTTAATCTATAAGACTATAAGTCAGGTTTATATTGTTTTTAATATTTAAAATTAACGCAATTACTTACGCCTTTTTCACAAAGAATTGTATCCAGTATTTCTCTTTTCTTCCCATTCCTGAGTAATTCCCAGCATATTATAGTTTTTTTATTCATTAAAGTTTTTGTTTCAATTACGGATTTAACATTTCCCCCAATCCACCTAAATCCATTTTCGGGAGCAATGCCAAGGTTTGTTAATTTATAAGGGTAAATGGTTATTCCATCAATATCATTTGTTTTCCACGAAACGTAAAGAGTATCATAAAGTGGTGTTTTGCTACATCGTTCAATTTTAATTGTAAAATCCGTTAATTTGGTAAGATAGAATGATAAGTACTTAGAATTCTTTTCAAGTTCAGGGAGCATTATCTCTTCAGATGAAATTGCATAAGTGGAATCGCCTACAAAAATAAATTTGTACCAATAGGCTCCTTTGTTCTTTTTCATTCTGTATGAGAAGTGCCCAGAGCTATCCGTACAAAATCCACCAACATCGGAAGAAATATATTTATTATCGCTTAAAATCAAACTTTTAATAATAACCTCCCTTTTGGGAATTCCCTTTTCCGTGTATTCGTCTAAAACCTTTCCTCTGATATCCAGTGTTCCTTCGGTTCTTGTACATCCAATCAAAGATAAACAGGCAGCGGCTGAAATGTATAGTAATAATTTCATCTTAAAAAGGGGAATAAGCATTTGCTTTGTAAGTAAAGTCGATAAAAGAATACAATTTCAGAAAAATTAGGGAGAGTTACAAATCTATAGAGTGTAAGAATGTTTTAATCTGCAAACTTGTCTTTAAAAACCCTATAGATTAAGTGAAGTTGATGCGATTTTGCTTTAGTTTAACAAGTTGATGTATATGGAGATTATTTCGTACTATGGGGTGAAAGATTCTCTTATTATGTTTCCTATTCGATTAGGCTTAGAAATTCTACTTTATGCGTTCTAAGACACAATAAATATTATATGTAAAATACTCCCTTAGAATTGGAATGTATGTAAATAGATTAAAGACTTTCATTAAAACTTTTTTACTTACGTTTGTTCTAAAATCTATAACGGTAAATCCTTCAGTATTATTAAATAAATCGATATATTTTTTTAAAGAATATCCGTTTAATCCCAAATCATAAATGCTTGTTATTTTTTTCTCTCTATGTTTGTTGAGTTTATTTATAAAATATTTTTCCGAAAAAAAAATATGCGCCCAAGGTAATTTATGTTTCAATCTATTATGATCACCCCAAGGGCTATTGTATAAAGGGCCAAACCCCACAATCAGTTTACCCCCAATTTTTAATTTATTTTTCATATCTATCAACATCTTATCTAATTCAATAAAATGTTCGAATGAAGCTTTGGATATTATATAATCAAAATCGGTATCACTTATTGTTCTAAAATCCACACATTCAAAATTAATATTATCAGTAAACATGGGAAAGTTGATTAATAGATTCTTTTTAGCAAAGTCTATTCTCTTTTCATTCACATCCACACCAATTATTTTCTTTGCACCTTTTATAACTAAATCAATGGAAATAGCTCCATGCCCACAACCCAAATCTAATATTTTTAGTCCTTTATATTTGATTTTAGGAAATCTATCAAAAAAAATAGGATTCCTTATCTTCCTTTCTTTCTCAAAATATTCAATATCACTTTCTTTCATTCACTTATTAATTATATATAACTTGCATGTAATTTTGCATACTGCAATATTTTTACCCGGCTTTAATGTTGTATTATTATTCTAAAATTAAATAACTTTTTGCGAATTGTCAAATATTTGTGTGGTCTTATTTGCAATAGTTGTAAAGTATTAGCTACGTATTCATTTTAACTTACTAATATTCCGTTCGAAAATTGTGCTTTTTTTGTACAAGTAGTTTTTTTACTTTAATTGTGTTTATACTTCTTCGTTAGCTCTGAATTATTGAACGAACATATATTTTATGCTATTTACTGTCCTATGAATATGAACATAAATAAATTTTAAATAAATTTTAAATTGTCATAAAAATGGCATATATTCACTTGCCAAATTTATATGCTTTGTTAAATAGATTTATTATTTGAAATACTGAATGTTATAAAAAAACTTGCACCATTTATTTGTTGTGCGCTGCGATTGGAAAAAGGGATTAATGGTATTATGTGTAGAATATTTGGTTTTCGTGAATGATTTTTTATCAATTTTTTGGTGTTGGTGATTTGTTTTTTAAATGTGTAGTTGCAATTCTCTTATTGTATTAGTTTTAAGAGTTATTTTGATAAAAACATGCTATCTGTTGTGAGATTTTCTTAGGTAATAGCTGCCGGTTTTTTAGCATGTTTACTTCCACGAATGCAAATAAATCTTTAGGGTAGTGTTTTTGTTTTTTTAAGCAATTACTAAATAAAAATGGTTAGTACAACCAACATGACTTTAGTTAGGGCTGCAGTTGAAAGATTAATCCATTGTGGGGATGATTTTCAGGAAATGAAATTGGCTGTAGAAAGTTTGTATGAGTTTTTTAAATCGATTACTGGTATCGATTTTACTAAATGGAATGATGCTGACATTCATCTACCATCTGGGAAGGCTATTTCGGCAGAGGGTGCTGCGCATTGTCTTCTTGAATTTAGGCGTACAGCAATCTTTCTGCGTGGGATAAAACAAGCAGTAGATTCTAAAGTTGATAGCAATGAGGGGCAGATTAAAATACTTTATGCAGGATGCGGTCCTTACGCTACGCTTATTACACCCTTACTTCACTATTATTCTGCTGATAAAATTAGTGTTACGCTTTTGGATGTAAATAGCGTATCATTAAACGCAGCAGAAAAACTCATAAATGAGCTTCGTTTGGGCGACTACATTGAGCAATTTGTTTTAGCTGATGCCGCAACCTATAAAGTTGATCGCCCCTATGATATTGTAATCTCGGAAACAATGCAAGCGGGGCTAAAGAATGAACCACAGGTGGCAATAGCCCAAAATCTTATTCCCCAATGTAGTGTTGATACCATATTTATTCCCGAACGAATTACAATTGATGCCTATTTACGAAAAAGGGGTATTTGGGATGGGGATCGGCTATTAGAAGAAGGCGGAGAGACAAATCATTTAGGCGAACTGTTTACTGTGAGTAAAGCAAATTTAGATAGTAGCAGCTATCGAAAAGTTATAACCTTGCCACAAACTTTTAATAAACCCTACGACCTTTTGCTTTATACTACAATTAAAGTATTCGGTAATGAGGTTTTAGGATTAAACGATTGTAGTTTAAATCTACCCTTGAAGTATTTTGAGTTAAGGGAAGGCTATACCAAAACAGTAGAGTTTTGGTATAATCAAAGTAACAAACCAAAAATTGAATCTAAAATTTTAGATTATATATCTTAATTACTAACTTAAAACTATGTACTATGGATCCATTTATGGCGCAACTTTTATTATGGCCTATGAATTGGGCGCCGAGTTACTGGGCACAATGTGACGGTCGCTCGATGAATATTGCTCAAAATTCGGCTTTGTATGCACTTTTAGGTATCACTTTTGGTGGTAATGGGACTACAAATTTTAATTTACCTGATTTTAGGGGAAGAGTACCTATTGGTTTAGGAACACGCCCTGGTACATCAATAAATTATAATATTGCTAATATTGGTGGCAATGAAGCTATGGCATTAACAGCTGCTAATTTACCAACACATACCCATACAGCTGCTGTAACCACAACTCCAATTAGTGTAACCATTAAGGCAAGCCCCGCTGGTGGAACTGATAACGTGCCTGGAACAAATGGCTCTACAACCTTGGCTGCTTCGATGTCTGGTCGTAACCCTGGTAGTACTATCTATAACAATCAAGCTCCAACTGTAGCTATGAACACAGCAACAGATATTTCAGGAGGAGTAACTACTGTGGTTAACTCAACAGTTGGAAATGGTACTGCATTTGACAATAGAATGCCTTTCCTAGCTGTAAATTTCATTATTGCTTTGTCAGGTATTTTCCCAACCAGAGACTAAAAGTCTAAAGATAGAGGCTATCCAAAGGTATTTTTTTGGATAGCCTTTGAATTCTAAAAATTTATTATGCTTCAGAATCAACCAATTAAGATAGGTTTTTTAACGCCTTATTCATCAATCTACCCAACGTTAACACCTAATATTGTTAATGGATTTTATTGCTCAATGTCCGAGCAATACCAAAACATGTTTCGTTTTCACCCAGAGTATATAAAGCAGGGAGGAGGAAATGTTGTAAAAGATGCAGTGCAAAAATTGATACAGTTTGATAATGTTGATATTATCTCAGGGTTAGTTAGTTACCAAAAAATACCTGAATTAGTGTCAATCATTGAAAATAGGAAGAAACTTGCATTCTTTTTCGATATGGGTGAATATATACCATTCAACCAGCATATTTCTAATAATCTTTTTTTCAATAGTTTTCAGCTATGGCAATCGGAGTATTCCCTTGGCTGTTGGGCTCACAAAGAATTTGGCGATAAAGGCGCAGTTATTATGCCACTATACGATGCTGGTTACCATCTTCATAGTGCATTTAGGCAAGGTACAACCTCATCAGGGTCTAAACTAATTGATTATCATGTATTACCTTATATTGAGGGAAAGTCTCAGGTTAAGGGGCAAATGGGTGTCTTTTTTGAAAAATTTAGAAAAGAACCCCCTTCGTTTATCCATGCATTGTTTTGCGGTAATGAGGCCATAGATTTTTTGGTTGAATTCCATCAATCAGGATTGAGTGAAAATATCCCTTTGATTATCAGTGCTCACATGGCATCCGATGAACTACTGGAGCAGGTAAGTAATTTGAATATGAAAGTATATTCGGCATCGATGTGGGACATTAATTCACAAAGCGATTTGAATATTCGATTTAAACAACAATATACACTACAAACAGGGAATAAAGCCAACCTGTTCTCGTTACTTGGTTACGAAATGGGGTTGCTTTTTTATCAGTTAATCCCTGATTTTATGAAGCGTGATTGGGATTCGGTTATTCGAAACATAAGAAATGAAACTGTAAAGTCGCCTAGAGGCGAAAGGAATTTCTTTTTGGATTCCAATTATTCAACGCCTATAATCGATATTGAAAAAATTGAAATTGAAAGTAATAATGTCCGAAAAATGGTAATCGGGCAAGGTCGTTCTTTGAAATATAACCATAATATTTTCAGTGAGATACACAATGAATGCATTACGGGTTGGCAAAACCCATATTTGTGTGTTTAGTTTTTTGGTGTTATTGTTATTCTAGGTGACTCATTATTGAGGTAGTATAAATCAAGATTTTTACCCTTATCCATCTCAGTAAAAGAGTAGCAGATGTATTTTTTTGTTATTTCAGAATCACCTTCTAATAATACAATATCATTAAACACAATGACTTCTGTGATAAAAATCAATTCGTTAAGGTTTTCCTTGATTTGATTTGTATTGATAGTTTTCAGAAATTCATTTTGATTTGGAGTTAGTTTTCTTGTTTCAAAGAAATGTTGATCGGCATAAATTATATTATCAATAAATTGCCTGTGTTTCTGATTTATTAGTCGAATTTCAGGATCATCGAAACAAAAATGGGGAGCATCCTTTTCGAGGTATACTGATGAGGCAACAATATCTACCTTAATACATTCTGGAATTAGATTTCCGTTTGCGGAAAGGTAGTTAATTAGGTTGCTAAAAATTGCAAGTTGAGGTTCACGGGTTAAAGCCTTATCCATTGTTTCGGATATAATAATATCGAACTCTTTATTAGGATTGTAAGTAATAGCATCAGTAAGGAGAAATGAATCAAAGTATTCTTCTTTCTTCAATTTTCTGATTAAATGTTTTGCCGCTGCATAGGAATCATGGTTAATTTCGATTGCTGTAATGGAAATTTCCTCCTTGCTAAGGAGATATAGTAAAGGTAGCACAATAGTAGCGTAAGGACCTGTTCCAGCGTAGAGTATCCGAATGGGCTTTGTTTTTTGATTTAATAATTTTTGAGTACAGAGGTAGGTTCCAAGCATAAATCTGTGAGTTCGTAAATAGTCGGTGAAGCATTGTGCAGCAAGTTTGGAACTAATGGCGATTCCTTGTGAAAGGTTTATGTCTGTAGCTGATTCATCCGAATAATCAATAGACTTTATTGATAGTATGGCTTCAATCTCTTTTAGCAGGTCAATGACTTTAGTGTTATCATTTGTTACACTCAATAGTTCTTCAAATAAATTTTTGATATCAGCCATTGAATTTATTGTTTGGTAGTTAATAGAATGAATTTATGGTTTTTACAGTCTTTCTTATAGCGATTAAAAGGTATAAATATAAGTGATATTAAATTCTCAACATAGGTCAACTTATTTAACCTAGCGTGAAATATAGTATTTAAAACGAGTTTTACATTATTAAAACAGCAAATATAATATTGTAAAAATATTAGATAAATAATTGAATAAGAATTTGATTTATAATAACTTTGTTAAAGGACTTAATTGATTTATTCTAAATATTGATTTTCAGAGTTTAAAAAAATATACAAACTAAATAGTTAAAATATGAAAGAAATCTTTACTCAAATTACAGCTAAGCGTACTCGTTTTCACGATCGAAGTACGCCAAACTTGTCTCGTTTATTTGGGACTTGTGACATTCGAACAGCTAGAAAAAGTTCATGGCGGGTAGAATTAGGTCTTTCTTTAAAGAGTTTTATAGGACTAACCCTTTTGCTTTGCATTAACTTTTTGCTTTTGAATGGCGCCTCGGCGCAAACAACAGAAACTTTTGAGAGTTTTTCTATGGGGGCTACAAGTTTTACGAGCGGCGGAACTCCCTTTACACTTAACCCTTCCAGTGGGTTTAAAGTGGATGTATATAGTGGTTATGGGTATTTAAGCAGTAATAACTATATAGATAATCTTACTTCGAATACTAACCCATGTCAAATTAAATCGACTTCCACTTTTAGCGTGAAGAGTTTGTATCTTTACCCCTCAACCTATGCTGGTGGAGACTATAATCAAACAGCAGGTGTTAATGTAACTTTTACTGGTAAATTGGCCAGTGTAACAAAATTTACATATAGCCCTCCTGCATCTGATTTTGCCAGTGCCAGTTGGTCTAATGCTACTAATAGAGGATTTTCGTTAGTCAATTTTGCAACACCAGGATATGACAATATTGCAATAGATGAATTAGAAGTTACACTGGGTGGAAGTACTATTTATTTTGCAATTGACAACTTTACCTGGGGAACAGCAGTAGTAAACAATGCACCAACCGACATAGCTTTATCAGCAAGTTCCGTAAATGAAAATGTTGCTGGTAATACGAGTGTTGGTACATTGAGTACAACCGACCCCGATGCGGGTAATACATTTACATATTCTTTGGTTTCAGGAACAGGTAGTACCGATAATGCATCGTTCAATATTAGCGGCAGCAGTTTGCGCATTACCAGTAGCCCTGATTATGAAACAAAGAGCAGCTATTCCGTGCGCGTACGCACAACCGATCAGGGTAGTTTATACTATGAGAAAGCCTTTACAATAAACATTAACGATTTAAACGAGGCTCCAACTGACATTTCATTATCAGCAAGTTCAATTAATGAGAACGTTGCAGGCAACTCAACTGTAGGAACACTTAGCTCAACAGATCCCGATGCTGCTAACACATTCACCTATACACTTGTAGCTGGAACTGGAAGCACAGACAACGCTTCGTTCAACATTAGCGGTAGCAGCCTACGTATTACTAGTAGCCCCGATTACGAAACAAAGAGTAGTTACTCAGTACGCGTACGCACAACCGATCAGGGTAGTTTATACTACGAGAAGGCATTTACTATTACGATTAATAATGTTAACGAAACTCCAACAGATATTTCTTTATCTGCAAGTTCTATCAATGAGAATGTAGTTGCTAATTCAACAATAGGCACTCTAAGTTCTACCGATCCAGATGCAGGTAATACGTTCACTTATACTTTAGTTGCTGGTACAGGTAGTACAGATAACGCTTCATTTAATATCAGCGGAAGCAGTTTACGTATTACCAATAGCCCTGATTTTGAGATAAAGAGCAGTTACTCTGTACGGGTTCGTACTACCGATCAAGGTACTTTGTACTACGAAAAGGCCTTTACCATTACTATTAATGACCTGAATGAGTCACCTACTGATATTTCTTTATCAGCAAGTTCAATCAACGAGAATGTTGTAGCCAATTCAACGGTGGGTACGCTTAGCTCAACAGATCAGGATGCAGTCAACACTTTCACCTATACACTTGTAGCAGGAACTGGCAGTACTGACAATGCTTCGTTTAATATTAGCGGAAGCAGTTTGCGTATCACAGGTAGTCCTGATTTTGAAACAAAGAGCAGTTACTCTGTACGAGTTCGTACTACAGATCAGGGTACTTTGTACTACGAGAAGGCATTCACCATTACTATTAACGATTTGAATGAAGCACCTACTGATATTTCTTTATCAGCAAGTTCAATCAACGAGAATGTTATAGCCAATTCAACGGTGGGTACGCTTAGCTCAACAGATCAGGATGCAGCTAACACTTTCATATATTCACTTGTAGCAGGAACAGGCAGTACCGACAATGCTTCCTTTAATATTAGCGGAAGTAGTTTACGTATTACAAATAGCCCTGATTTTGAGACAAAGAGCAGTTATTCCGTAAGGATTCGTACTACCGATCAAGGTACTTTGTTCTACGAGAAGGCTTTTACAATTACTATTAGTAATGTGAACGAAACACCAACTGACTTAGCGTTATCTGTTGCATCAATCAACGAGAATGTGGTAGCGAACTCTACTGTGGGTGCGTTGAGCACAACCGACCCAGATGCTGGCAACACCTTTACCTATACTCTAGTTGCAGGTACTGGAAGTACTGACAATGCTTCGTTTAACATTAGCGGTAGTAGTCTGCGAATCACTAGTAGCCCAGACTATGAGACCAAGAATAGTTTCTCCGTTAGGGTTCGTTCAACTGATCAAGGAAGCTTATGGTTTGAAAAGGTTTTCATAGTTACTATCAATGACCTGAATGAAGCTCCTAGTGACATTACCCTTTCTGCTAGTTCAATCAATGAGAATGTTGTAGCTAACTCAACAGTGGGTACGCTTAGCTCAACAGATCAGGACGCTGGTAATACTTTTACCTATACACTTGTAGCGGGAGCAGGCAGTACAGATAATGCTTCGTTTAACATTAGTGGTAGCAGCTTGCGTATCACCAATAGCCCTGACTTTGAGACCAAGAGCAGCTATTCTGTGCGTATTCGTACTACCGATCAGGGAAGTTTGACCTATGAGAAAGTCTTTACAATCACCATTAATAATGTGAACGAAACTCCAACTGATATAGCGTTATCTGCTACATCAATTAACGAGAATGTAGTTGCGAACTCCGCTGTTGGTACTTTGAGTACAACCGACCCGGATGCAGGTAATACTTTCACCTACACACTTGAAGCAGGAACTGGAGATACTGATAACGCCTCATTCAACATTAGCGGTAGCAGTTTGCGTATCACAAATAGCCCAGATTTCGAAACTAAGAACAGCTACTCAGTTCGAATTAGAACAACAGATCAGGGTAGTTTGAATTTTGAGAAGACTTTTACTATCACTATTAACAACGTGAATGAAACCCCAACTGATATTAACCTATCAGCAAATTCAATAGATGAAAATGTGGCGGGCAATTCAACCGTTGGTAGTTTAACTTCAACAGACGTTGATGCTGGTAATACATTTACATACACACTTGTAACTGGAACTGGTGACACAGACAATGCTTCGTTTAATATTAGTGGTGGTAATTTACGTATTACCAATAGCCCTGACTTCGAGACGAAGAACAGTTACTCAGTACGTGTTCGTACTACCGATCAGGGAAGTTTGACATACGAGAAGGCCTTCACAATCACTATTAATGATTTGAATGAAGCACCAACTAATATCTCTTTATCTGCAAATACAATAGATGAGAATGTTGCTGCCAACTCAATGATAGGCACTTTAAGTACAACGGATCAGGACGCAGGTAATACTTTCACATATACATTAGTTGCAGGGGCGGGGAGTACAGATAATGCCTCATTTAGCATTAGCGACAATGAATTGCATATAATATCAAGTCCTGATTACGAAACTAAGAGTAGTTATCTTGTACGTGTTCGTTCAACGGATCAGGGAAGTTTATATTTTGAGAAGTCATATGCCATTTCAATTAATAATGTAAATGAAGCACCTGTTGTTACTGCTTCGCAAAGTTTCAGTATTAATGAAAATTCAACTGTTGGAACAGTTGTAGGAACAGTTTCTGCTACTGATCCTGATGCTGGTACAACATTTAGCAATTGGACAATCACTTCCAATGTAAATCCTAATGGTAATGGTACTGATGCATTTGCTATTAATTCAACCACAGGTCAAATTACAGTTGCTGATGCTGGAGATTTAGATAGGGAAGCAAACTCTTCATTTACAATAAAAGTAACCGTTAGTGATGGCACAATTACAAGTGCCGAAGAGAGTGTTACTATAAATTTAAACGATGTGAACGATGTAGTTCCTGTAATAACAGCATCACAAGAATTATATGTTACTGAACAATCTCCAAATGGAACAACAGTTGGTACAGTAGTTGCAACTGATGGTGATGTAACTGCAACAACTTTCCAGAATTGGACAATCACCGCTGGAAATGGGGGTGGGTATTTTGCAATAAACTCATCGACTGGAGTTATTACAGTGGTTGATAATACAGGACTAAATTCAAATATCAATCAAAGTTTTACATTGACTCTAACAGTGTCCGACGGTGTAAATACTAGTCAGTCTCAAACAGTTTCAATTATTGTTAGTGCAGTTAATGATGAAAACCCTGTTGTTACTCCAAATCAATCATTTGCTATTGATGAGAATTCTGCAAATAGTACTATAGTTGGTACTGTTTTAGCAACTGATCCAGATTATGGAACTAATTTCCAAAACTGGACTATTACTGCAGGTAATACTGATAATGCATTCGCAATTAACTCATCTAGTGGTCAGATAACAGTTAATAATTCAACAACTTTAGATTATGAAACTGTTACATCATTTTCATTAACTATTCAGGTTTCCGATGGATTGCATACTGCAAGTGGCGTAGTAACTGTAAATCTGAATAACTTAAATGATAATGCTCCTACAATTAATGGAGGAACTTTTGCGCTTGATGAAAATAGTTCTAATGGAACATCGGTATGTACTATTTCTGCAAATGATCCAGATGGAACATTAAATGCTTTGACTTTCTCATTAGTAAGTACAAAAGTCCCAAGTCCATTTGCAGTTAATTTAAATACTGGGGCTGTAACAGTTAATAATTCAACATTGTTGGATTATGAAACTATTCATTCTTATTCAATAACAATTAGAGTTTCTGATGGAACTCATTCTGCTGACGGGGTATTTACAATCAATTTAAACAACCTAAATGACAACTCACCTGTTGTTACAGATGCAGCCTTTGCTATTGATGAAAACAGTGCAAATGGTACAGCCGTTGGAACTGTTGCTGCAACTGATGCAGATGGAATTTTAAATACCTTAACCTATTCCATTAAATCGGGGAATACTAACAATGCATTTGCTATTAATTCAGCAACAGGTGCAATAACCGTAGGTAATGTACAGGCTTTAGATTTTGAGACAACCCCTATATTTAACCTTACAGTAAGCGTTTCGGATGGTGTACACTCTACCAATGGAACTATTACAATCAACCTAAACAATGTTGTTGAAACGGGTATTGATGATAACAGGGAGTTTAGCTTCAACGTTTATCCTAACCCAGCGGTTGGTAAAGTAAACATTAGCTTAAACAATCCTAAATCAAATAGCTATAACATTGAGATTATTAGGATTGATGGAGTTAAGATATATCAAAGCAACGAGAATACCCTGTTTGGAGTAAAAACTATCGATTTAGCAGGAATTCCAAGCGGTATTTACTTTGTAAGAGTTTACAACGATAAAACTATCCTTACCGATAAACTTATTGTTCAGTAAGCGAAAACCCAATACGCTGGCGGCAATTAGCTGAGCTAGCAGGATAATTTAAGAGAACCTAGGTAAAACTTCGTAAAAAGAAGAATCACCTAGGTTCTTTTTTGTTGATAATTGGGTTACTATTTATCCTCACCCCCCCCTAAAATAACGTGAGTTCGATGTAAGGTGTCATCCTGAGCGAAGCGAAGGATCTAATGATCTATAAAACAGATGCTTCACTTCGTTCAGCATGACAAAGTAACAATCTAGCACCATGCTTATGATCAATGTGTTATACTTACATCGAACTTGCGTTAAAATAGGGGGCGAAACAAATTCTTGTACACCCCAAGACTTTCTTCAAGAAATCAGAACAACTTACAGTACTCAATTAGCCCTCCTTATTTTAAGGAGGGTTGGGAGGTTATTTTTTAACAGATTCTTATATACCTCAAAATTTTTTTCAAGAAATCAACCCAATTTCCAGCCCTCAATTAGCCCTCCTTTCCAAGGAGGATTGGGAGGTTTTTGTTTTTATTTTTTACCCCCAACCCCCTAAAAATAGGGGGCTAAACAGATTTTCGTGTACTCCATTTCTTTCATCTGAGATCAAGCCAATTTTCAGTGTTCAATTTTTAAGGAGGGTTGGGAGGTTATATTTGTTCATCCACTTAATATCCTAGAAGCAAAGGAATAAATTATGCAAGGCACATCAACAATTCCAAAATCTTCCTATCTTTAAATCATGCCAGCAATCCTACATAACATAAAATATCTGGAAGAAACCCGAAAGCATCTGCGCCGAAATATGACCGAAGCTGAGCTTATTCTTTGGTCGATGTTAAAGGATAAAAAATTACGTGGTAGGAAATTCAGACGGCAGCATAGCATAGGGTACTACATTGCCGATTTTTATTGCCCTTCGGAGAAACTTGTTATTGAACTTGATGGTCAGCATCACTATACCTCCGAGGGAATTGAAAATGATCAGGATCGTGATAAGCATCTTGGTTTGATGGGCATTAAAGTTCTTCGATTCGAAAACAAACAGGTAAAAGAAAACCTTACGGGCGTTCTTAAAACTATTAAGGAGCATTTTAATAAATAGTTTTTTTAACTACCCCCAATCCCCTAAATAGGGGGTGAAACAAATTTTGCATACTCCAAAACTTTCTTTCTGAAACCAAACCAACTTACAGTACTCAATTAGCCCTCCTTATTTTAAGGAGGGTTGGGAGGTTGGCTTCAACTCTAGTAGGAGTGGGAGGTTGCTCTTGCAAAGTTGAGTGGTTCTTGTTACCTCTACCACAATAACCAAACTCAAGAAGAGTTTACCTACAAATTCATTTTAGACTAAAAATAATTCGTCAACAAATTTTGACTGTTCAGGGGTGTTTTTTGATGTTTTGGCATTGCTTTTTTGCAGGCTCAGTCATTTAGCCAATAATTAGTATTTGTGACTTCCAAAAGTTATGTTTAATTTTAAAAAACCATTAATAAACACAAAACTAATTGAATTGACTTACTTCAAAGTTTAATTGCATATAAATAAATTTCAGGCATTAACCTTTGAGTTTATAAGTAAAAAAGTTTGCAGCAAATCAAAATAGTGAAAACCAAAACTATTGACAAGAATAATAAATGTTAAAAAAAACTCCCCAATCTCTCTTTAAGCGTAAAAGCATTATGCTAATGCTTACCTATGAATGTAATCTTAATTGCGTGTATTGCTACGAAAAGAAGAAACATCCTAGTAAGACTATGCCTTTAGAAACAGCAAAGTGCATAATTGAAAAGATATTTGCAGAAAATGATAAAGTGTGTGAAGAAATTGAATTCGATTTTATGGGTGGTGAGCCATTGCTTGAGTTTGATAGAATGAAAGAGATTGCAGAATGGATGTGGAGTTGTACATGGAATAAGCCCTATATTTTGTATGCTACTACCAACGGAACGTTACTGAACGATGGAATGAAGGCATGGTTTATTCAACACAAAGAACGCATTGTGCTAGGATTAAGTTACGATGGCAGTCCAGAGATGCAAAACCAGAATAGAAATAGTTCAGCAGTCAATATTGACATTAAATATTTTATTACCACATGGCCGTTTCAGCCTTTTAAAATGACTCTTTCAAAAGAAACGGTGGGACAACTTTATAAAGGAGTTACTTACCTTCATAGAGTTGGAATGCATAAAGTTCATGCCAATCTGGCTTTTGGTCTTGATTGGACATTAAAAACTCTCGATGCTTTTGCTAAGCAGTTGGTTTTGCTTATCGATTTTTATGTTGTAAATCCAGAATTAGAAAGAGTTTCTTTGCTCAATTTAGATGTTACTGTAATTTTTCACAAAACTGATGCCCCTAAGTATTGTGGAACAGGTTCTGGAACTGAACTAGTTGATTACGATGGTAGGGTTTTTCCTTGCCATATTATCTCGCCAGTTACCCTGAGTACTGAACAATTAAAAGTCATAGCACAGGTTGATTTTGAAAACAAAAGTTGCTTTGCCAACCCAATATGCGAAACCTGTATGCTGGTAAGCATTTGTCCAAACTGCTACGGGATGAACCTACTACACACTGGTGATCTGAAAAAACGATTTCCAGTACTGTGCAAAGGTTTTATTATCCAATTTATGGCCAATTGTAAGTTACAAGCAAAACTCTTGACTAGAAAAAAGGAATTAACCGAGAAAGAGAAGAAATTAGCGTATGCTTTAATAATAATTAATAAAAGTAAAATTCGTAAAAAAAAGAATTATGAATGATGATTTTAACGATCATGCAATTGATAACGAAGATTCTTTCTTATCAACTAATAATGATTTAAGTCCAATTATTAATATCAATGATGATTTATTAGGGCAAAATATAATGAATGATTTAATCTCCGTTCCAGTTTTTTTAGAAAATAATGAATTGGGGTTTGAAAATGAATTAACTCAGATAAATGATAAAAATATTATAGGACTGGAGCAAGTACATCATCTCAATGAATTGAATGGTCTTAATGACACTTCTTTTACTGGAAGTGGTTTTGACTGTTCTGCAGGATGTGCTGGAAATTGTGCTGGAAGTTGCGCTGAAACTTGTGCAGATAGTTGTTACAATAGATGTAAAAGTAGTTATAGTAGTTAGTTTTTCATTAATTTATAAATTAGATAATATGCCAATAGCAACAGGAGCAGCAATTATAATTTCAGGTATTGCAGGATCTTTAATTAGAGAATTTAGTAATCACCTAAAGCAACGCGAAGGAGGTAGAGAGTATAAAAAAGAAGAATCTCTAAAAGCACATCAAAAAGAAATAAATGAGCAAAACTTGAAAAATCAAGAAAAATTGCATGAAAGAATGATCGCCTTCCAGCGAGAAGTTAACGAAAGAAATATTCAATTGCAAAGAGAATTAAATGAACGAAATATTGTTAACTCAAAAGAAATAGCTTATTTTAATGCATTAGCTACAAGACAAACATCCGTAATGGTAGCTAGAGAAAATGCTCGAAATAATTTTAAAAACGCATTAATTCAAGATATTCTTAAAAATTTCCCTCTTAATATTTCTCCTTTAGTCATTTTGGAAAATAATTTCAAGAATATAGATTTTCTGTTGGGGCAAGCAAGTTCAGATAGTCAAGAATTTATTTTACCATCGGAGAAATTGAATGTCATTGATTCAATAAATCAATACAAAAGTAATCCTTTATCATTAAATATTTTTATTGCGCCAATGCATGTTGATTCAAGAATTGGTACAAAAGAATTAATCTGCTCACAGGTATGGGATACTGTATATCAAAATGTTGAATCTCTTTTCCTGAAAGAATATGGCAGGAATAGTGAAAGACCTGTCACATTTTATCCTACAGCTTGGAATAAAAATACAAAGCCAGGCTTACATGCCTCCGAAATGCTTTTTTATTTTTTGAAGGATATGCCATCTTTAGTTATCGAACCACGGTTTGACGGTAAAAAATTGAAAATAATTTTTTCATCTTGGGGGCTAGGATATACAACTCAACAACATTTTAGGAATGAAATGGCAATAGATATTGATTGGCTACCTTTAATTGTCAATGCAACATATGAGCGGTCATTGAAAATGATTGAGATTTTAGGTTCTTTTGATGGTAAAGAAAACAAAGTTTTAACAGATAAACTTCAAACAGCAAAACAAAACGTTGAGACTTATGATAAATTGAGGATTACAGAGAAAATCTCAAATAACACGATTAACGAATTAGATGTATTGGGTGATTATTCAAGATTGTTTTATTTAGATGTTAACGATGTTAGTCCATTGTCTGATTTAATTAGCTCATGTATTGGAATCACATTAGCTGGAATAGCAGATGTTCATCATTTATTAGCAACTGAAGCAAAACCAAAATTGCCAATCATTTTAGACACATATTTCCCAAAACAAGTGAATAGAGAACTTGCTTCAAATTTTATTCAATTATATTCACAAGCATATCGACGATTATCGTATGAATTTCCCGACTTAGCTGCAGAACGAACATTAGAATGTGAAAGTACGATAACTCCATTGAAATTGATAGCAGGAAATAACAATCAAGATAAGGAAGATAAGATCGTTTCATCATTAAAAACTAAATGTTCCCTAAAGGGGTATATCGCTAATGATTTTGATGATGCATTCTCATTTCTTATAAGTAAGTGTGATCTTGAAGATATTGATTATTTAAACTCACTTTATTCTCAATTATATGGTAATAAAAAGTTTTCTGATTACGCTAGTAAAATTGAATTAAAGGTCAATGATTTAAAAAGAAAAGAAAATTAAGTTATGACAAAAAAAACATTAGCAATTGCAATTGACTTCGGGACAACTAATTCTGGAGCTTGTTGGGGATTCATTTCAGAAGGTGAGGAGGTTAATGCAAATTTAGTTGGAAAAACAACTGATTATTCAAAAACAGATACCGCATTATTGGTAAAAACAGATTTGATTAACAAAATAAGCAAGATAAAAGATAGTGACATAAAAGATGTAAATGAAGATAATTCAAACATCTTTTGGGGTAGAAAGAGTAAAGAAATTTTTTATAATTCAAAAGATCCTTCTGAATGGGTTTTTTTCGAAAACTTTAAAATGAACTTGTATAATCAAAAGAATAGTGTAAAAGGAAGTGATAATAAAAACTATGATTTAATTGATATAATTTCTCTTTTTATTAGATGTATTAAAGTATATACATTAAAAAAGATAAAAGAAATAGCAGTTAATATTGAGAACGATCAAACCAAGTGGGCTGTTACTATTCCAACAATATGGGACAATAAAGCAAAGGAAATAATGGAAAAAGTTTTTGAAAAAGCTTTTGATGAAGAGGTGCCCAAAATACTTGAACCAGAGGGAGCAGCAATGAGTATCCTTTCACACTCCAAAGAATTTATTTCAATGAAAAAGGGAGAAACGATGCTTGTTGTTGACTGTGGCGGAGGAACAACGGATATTGTTGCATTTACAATAAAAGATGATAATATTTTTGAGGAAATTGTTGATTCTGGGGGGAGTGCTGATGCAGGAACTCAAATTGATGAACTTTTTTGGGATTTAATAACTAAAAAACTGGTAGAGAATACTGAATTCGAAAAAAGTATTCCAAAAATCAATAAAGAAAATTTATTGGAAAATTTTTGGAAGAAATTTCCATTGCAAAAATTATTAATGAACGATATATGGACTAAGGATATCAAACACTTATCTTCTTTAAGAATGAAAAATGATATTGTGTTTCGGTTTGAAGAAGTCTATATTGAATGGCTATGCAATAATAATTATTCAAACATCTATGAAAAACGTAAAAGTGGTTTTGGAACTTTAGCGGTTCGTATCAACTATTCAGAAATTCGCGAAACTGTTTATTTACCAGTTATTAATAAAATTTGGAGTACTGTTGAACAGAAAATATTAGAATGCCAAAATAAAAACATTAAAATAAACTATTTTTTTGGAGCAGGTGGATTAACTTCTCTTTATGAATTGAAGACTTTATTAGAAGAAAACATAAAAAAGATATCGCCAGATTCAATAATTCGTTTTGATAATGATAGTGGAAATATTAATATACCATCAGGAGGAGCTATAATGGCAGGAGCTATGTACATGCTAGTGAATGAACGATATTTGAGGCGAGTTTCTAAAAAGACATATTTAATTGAATTCGCTCATAATCTTACAAACGAGTTTTCTTTGGTTGATAAAATACGATATGATTATTCAAGACTTGGAGTTACTGTGAGCGTTCAGGAAATTGAAGAGAAAATGAAAATACAAGAAAAGTATATCCATAAATATATGATTGATGAAGAAGAACATGTGAATTATTTATCGCCAATTTGTTTGAAAAATTTACCCAGTCAAAAATTTGAAACACAAGCATCTCCTCTGTCAGAAAAACAATCTGCTATGAACTTTAGCATATATTCTTCCTACCATAACGATGTTTACTATGCGGGTAATAACATCTACAAAAATGATAAAGTTTTTTTTGAAGGGAATGGAGAATTTTCTTATCCTCAAGGAACCGTCGAGGTTGTCAATCTTGAAATTGACTTTAATGCAATTGAAAATAGCCGTTTCTTTTTGATTGCAAAAAAAGATGATCAAGTTGTTGTAAAAATACCAATTACTTATTTAGAAAAAATAGGTCGTTAATTTTAAAAATAAAAAATTATGATTGTAAATATTGATGAACAAAAAATGACAATTCAGGTTCAAATTTCAGACAAAGAGGCTGGAGTAATTGAATTTAAATCATTAAACTTATTTGGAATTATTGAAAAAATTTTACCAATGATAAAGTTTAGCTTTAAGAAAAATGGAAATGCTTCATTAATCAATAGAATTGATGAATTAGAAGATCGTATTTCCAGCCTAGAAAATTCGCTGTCATCAATTAGCAGACAGATGAATGAAATCAAACAATCAATTCCATGCAAAAAGGATGAATTCCTTAAAGTTCAAAATGATATTAGTTCACTACATGAAATTATAGGCAAAAAAGCACTCGAAGAAAAAAAGAAGATTGATTCCTCGATCTTGATTTTCGAAAAATTATATAAGGGAGTCTATGATTTGGAAATTATTAATGATGTACCTACATTAATTAATGTAGGTAAATATTTTTATCTTTCGTTGAAAAAAGTTACTATCGAAGAGTTACAGAAGCTTAGAAGAGGTATTATAGAAGAAGTAAGTGATAATTCAAGTTCTCTAGTAAAGAACCTTTTGAGAGAAATTGATAATTTCTGTACTGATCATCTCCCTAAATTTGAACAATTAAAAGGTGAATGCATAGGTGATTTATTAATTTATCCAGATAGAGATTCCATGTTTGATTCAACCTTTCATAAATCAATAGTACCTTCCATAAGTGATGGTCTGATAGAGTATCCAATAATACCTGGTCTAAAAGTTGAAAATGGTAGCATAATTAGAGCAATTGTGAAAATAAAATCAAATAATGAATTTTGAATACAGCCTTGAAGTTTTAACTGTTTTGAAAAATATATCCTTTACCTACCGTTTGGAAACGATCTGCTAAAAAAATAACTCCTTCCAAACTGTTTGGGAACGGTCTGGTGAAAAAAGAGACCTTCCCAAACCGTTTGGGAACGAGCTGGTGAAAAAAGAAGTCCTCCCAAACCATTTAGAAATAACCTGCCGAAAAAATAAGCCTTCCCAAACCGTTTGGGAACGGTCTGGTGAAAAAATAACCCCTCCCAAACCGTTTGGAAACGAGCTGGCGAAAAAAGAACCCCCTCCCAAACCCTTTGGGAACGGTTTAAATTCCACGAGATATCACCCAAATAACCCCGAAAAGTAAATATTTCAAATACTGGCATAGCTTTTGGTAAATATCAAACCGTGGAGAGTAGTCCATTGGCATCGGGGGGGTAGAAAATGATCCCATTAAATTATTCAAGCTTAAAATACGATTATCCTATAAAATCAAGTTTTACTATATACAATAAGTTCAATGTTTAACTAAAAAATCGTACAGCTATGATTAGTACCACAAATTTTTCGCTATTCCCAAGCGACGAGCTTTTTACCTTTGCAAAGGGAGCATTAACCATTGTGGAAGAGAAACGGACAGCAATCCCCTCGCTGATTCCTTTTCTGGACAAAGCCAACCAGCAGCTCTCGCTCTACCAGAATGCGCTTGAGCGTACCAAGAAAAACCCTTACACCGAGTTGCAAGCCGAGAAGGATTCCCTCCGCGATGACTCATTCATGGTGCTTCGCACCTATATGGAGGCAATGAGCTACCGAGCCAAAGCAGGATGGTCCGCCGCCGCAACAAAAATACTTGAGGTAATACGCCGTCATGGGTGGAATGCAGCCTCAATGGGCTATAAAGCGGAAACGGCAGCTATTAATAGTATCACCTCCGAGCTGAGAGGTAAATACGCCACCGAGATTGTATTCCTGAATGCGGAGGAGCTCCTTGCTGAGCTTGAGGCTGATCAAAGAGCATTTGAGGAAACCTCCCATCTGAACGTGAAGAATGCTCCAACCAGCGAACCCACTATATGGGAGGTACGCCCCACGCTATCCAATTCGCTGAAATCACTCTTCACGCTTATCTCGCTACTCAACACATCAGCCCCTTCCCGAGATCTTTCAACTCTTGAATCTGTGCTTAACGAGCTAATAGTACGCTCCCTATCCACCGTAAAAGCCAATGAAACCCGTAGCGAGAATCAGCCGAAGAAAACCTCCGTGCAACCCAACGATTCCAAAACGCAGGAAGTAGCCGAGTAGGGTTCACATCCCCACACCTGTATAAGCGAGGTCTCAAGCCTCGCTTTCTATTCTACACCATAGCACAACCATTCCAAAACATACCTTCATTATCGCATTTTGCGATATGTTTTGCCTCATACCAAATTAGAATTAAACCACCAAGTATAGAAATTGTCATAGACCGTAAGTACAAGCACATTTATATCCAAATGTATTTTAAAATGATTACTTTCACCCAAACAAAAATAGCACAAGCACAACCAGATGATGTGCTTTGAGTGTAAACAGAAAGATATCAATTAATTTAAAAGGGGAGAACCTCTTTAAAACATATCTAAAATGGCATCAAATCTATTCAGAAGAAAAACTATTGATTCAATATTAAAGGATGCAGATATAGAATCTAAAGAGCATAAGCTAAATAGAAATCTTAATGTTAGAGATTTAACAGCATTTGGAATAGCCGCTATAATTGGTGCAGGTATTTTTAGTACAATAGGTACTGCTGCTTCAACTGGTGGACCAGCAGTTTCCCTACTCTTTGTTTTTACAGCAATTGCTTGTGGTTTCTCAGCAATGTGTTATGCACAGTTTGCATCATCAGTTCCAATAAGTGGGAGTGCATATACTTACTCTTATGTTAGTTTTGGTGAACTCATTGCATGGATAATTGGATGGGATTTGATAATGGAATATGCTGTCGGAAATATTGCAGTTGCCATTTCGTGGTCCGATTATTTTACTGGTTTTATGGGTAGTTTAAATGTCCACATTCCAGAGTACTTAACGGTTGATTATTTAAGTGCTCTACGAGGCTACCATAGTGCTTGTATTGAAATAGCCAAAGGGATTGATATCAATTCACTTACAATGCCTCTAAAAGAGGCATATTTAGCTTGGACTAATGCACCAATGATTGGCGATGTAAGGTTAATTGCAGATATTCCAGCTTTCTCAATCGTTGTCTTTATTACAGTACTAGTATACATTGGTATTCATGAAGCTAAAGTTGCAAGTAATACAATGGTTTTGCTCAAAGTAAGCATACTCCTCGTTGTAATTGGTGTAGGGGCTTTTTATATTAATCCCCAGAATTGGAATCCATTTGCTCCAAACGGATTGACTGGTGTAATGAAGGGAGTTTCGGGCGTATTCTTTGCATATATAGGATTTGATGCCATATCTACTACGGCTGAAGAGTGTAATAATCCTAGAAGAGATTTGCCCAGAGCAATGATCTATTCATTGGTCATCACAACTGTTTTGTACATTTTAATAAGTTTGGTTCTTACGGGAATGGTTCATTATAGCGAATTAGCAGTAGGGGATCCATTGTCTTATGTTTTCCAAAAATTGCATCTCACAAAACTTTCTGGCGTAATAGCAATTAGCGCAATTATAGCAATGGCTAGTGTTCTTTTGGTTTTTCAGGTTGGGCAACCAAGAATTTGGATGAGTATGAGTCGTGATGGACTTTTACCAAAAATATTTTCCAAGATTCATAAGCGTTTTAAGACACCGGCTTTCTCAACAATTATTACTGGAATAATGGTTGCAATTCCATCGCTTTTCCTTAATCTTACTGAGGTTACTAACCTTACAAGCATAGGTACTCTTTTTGCTTTTGCACTTGTCTCAGCAGGAGTACTTTTAATGGATAAACAAAACAATAAGCCAACATCAGAGAAGACATATAAAGTGCCCTATTTGAATAGCATGTATTTTCTGCCTGTTATATGGGTATTGGTTTTTATTGGCATATTCTACTTTAATTCAGAGGGTGTTTATAGTTTCTTTAAGTTCGAAGGTTCAGACCCTTTTAACGAGAAGATTCCTTTAATGGTCTTTATAGTAATAGCAACATTCATTACCCTGCTTGGAATTATTAAAAAATTATCACTAATTCCAATTTTAGGGTTGCTTACAAACCTTTACCTAATGACGGAGTTGGGAATATCGAACTGGATAAGATTTGGTGCTTGGTTATTAATAGGACTAATAATCTATTACTCATATAGCTATAAGAATAGTAAATTAGCTCATAATACTGCGAGTTAAAGAGGCTACTATTTATTGGATGCTTGTTATAGTATTGTCTAAGAACTTAATTATCCGAATAATAGGTTCGAGTAACTTTGAATTGAAATAAAACTCTTCAATTATATTATCTATAGGTTATTTAAAACCAGAAATCAATTTTAAAGTTTGAACATTTAATATACCTATTTGTTTATTGTCAAATACAGTCATTGATTTACCTCTGGTAATATGTTAATTGTATAGTTATACTTCTTTCAATTTTATACCAAGTACTTCTTTTATTCAATATTGCTTTCACTCAAAATGGCAAAGTTAAACTCCGATATTGTTGATACTAATTCCAATTGGATTAAAGTTGTTATGAAGTACAATTTTCCTAGCATCTTTAAGAGTTGGTGGCAGGTTGTTAATTCAGTTGTTCCATATTTTTTACTTTGGGTTTTAATGGTTTATAGTTTAGATATATCCTATTGGATTACCCTTCTTTTATCTGTTTTTGCTGCTGGTTTCTTGATTAGAATATTTATTATCTTCCACGATTGTGGTCATGGTTCGTTTTTTAAATCGGATCGATTAAACAGACTTGTAGGAATTCCTTTAGGATTACTTTCGTTCACCCCTTATCATAGATGGCATCACGACCACAAGGAGCATCATGCAACAGTTGGCAACCTCGATAAGCGGGGTGTAGGAGATGTTCAAACATTAACCGTTGAGGAGTATCAGAAGTTATCAAAGTGGAAGAAATTTGGTTATCGCATTTATCGCAATCCAATATTTTTGATAGGTGTGGCGCCGTTACTTTTGTTTTTGATTCAAAATCGTTTACCGAAAGCATATATGAACCGAAAGGAACATATTTATCTTCAACTTTCAAATCTTGCGATGGTTTTAATAGTTTTTCTAATGATATGGGCTATTGGCTGGAAAGCGTATTTACTTATTCAAATACCAATCACATATATCTCATCAGTTCATGGGGTTTGGCTGTTCTATGTTCAGCATCAATACGATTCGGTTAAATGGGAACGTGCTGATAAGTGGGACTATAAGACAATAGCCCTTCAAGGAAGTTCGTACTTCAAACTTCCTTTTTTGCTTCAATGGTTTACAGGGAATATAGGGTTTCATCATATCCACCATCTAAGTCCTAGAATACCAAACTACAAATTGGCCAAATGCCACAAGGAAAACCCTATTTTTCATAACCAAAAACCAATCACATTCTTTTCGAGTCTAAAATCGCTTAGACTTAAACTATGGGATGAGAAAAACCAAAGATTGGTTGGGTTTAGCGAGATTTAATCAATCATGTAACCTACCCATTCTTTTGGAGAATGTAGATGTAATAAACCAAATCACCAGATAGAATTTGATTGTAAGTTGGTGAATCAACTACCCCTGCAAAGTTTAATGCTGTTTTTTGGAAGATTTTAGGGATTAGTCTTTTTACTAGATCTTTTCTCCGTTCAGTATCATTTTTTAGAGCTAAAATTACATTTGGATTTATGCGTTGCTCCTCAATTAGGGTTAGGTTCATTGAATCTAGCGATTCTTTTAAAGCAGACATTTCATGAGGGTATCTAAAATCGGTATATAAAAAATAGCCATCGTGCTTTAATATGCGGGTAACTTCTGAAAGGAATTTGTTCATATCCAAATACCTGTGCGATGACTCAACATTTAGAAGTACATCATAAGAATTACTTTCAAGGGGTATATTTTGAGCATCACCCTGCTTATATTTTAAACCATTGCCATTGTGATGGTTATTTGCAAAATTTACAGCACGATTTTCAAGATCGATACCAATTGCATTTGAAGGAGAAAATGTTTTAGCGATATAAGCTAAACCACCACCTCTTCCACATCCTACTTCAACTATATTTTTATCTTTTAGATCTACTGCACTTGCTAATCGATGGTACAACTGAATTGAATAACGATTAGGCTCGTCTTCGTTGTCTAGGGTCACTTTTAGGGATGGATCATCATACCCATAATTCATAAATGTAACCTCAGCATTAGAATCTATCTTGCTAATATACCAATACCATATTCGGAACATTAATGATCTTGCACTTTGTACCATTTGATTAACTTGTTTGGAGGGTTAATTTTTCATTATTTTAGGTAGGCAAATTATAAATCTGATTTGCAATACTTTTGCGAAGATAATATTTGATATGCGATAAGCAAATTAATATCAATTTTGTGTTCCTTACTAACTGATATTATTAGCAAATAAATATTAAAAATCATTTTATTCAATAGGCATTGGATAGATTAAACCGTTTTGAATTTGATAAGAGGTTCCGAACTTTTTAAAAGTTCGGAACTCTTTACAGACATTGGATAATATTACGTTAACAATTGGAAGCGCAGATAATGCCTCTACAAAGGGTAATAGTTCAACAGGTACAACGGCTCTGGCCTCAAAGTACATCTCAACGAAAGCCTATACAATCCGTATTTTAGATAGTTTTGGTGCGTTAAAAACTACGCTAAACAGATCGGGTGAGACGGTTACTCTACCCGTTGGTAATCTAAACAATGGGGTTTACGTTGTTGAAATAGCTGATGGAAAAAATGTGTATAGGCAACAGCTGGTTGTAAGGCACTAGCTAAAAACTAAAAAAGCCCTACCCCAAACCGCACCCTAAAAGTTGTATATAACACTTGGGGTGCAGTTCTTTTTTGTAGGACTTCTTTTTAAGCGGTCAAACTAAAATGGGTATCATTAGAATCGACTAATATGTTGCGGAGTCTGAACGTTAATGCTGTGGTAGAGGTGTATTTACTAATTATGAATCCGCAACTTTAAGCTATAATATAACATGGAAATATATTAACCTCCCCATAACTCCAAATTTAAGGCTTCGACCTTCTTCACATCAACAACAAATCCCTTGTTTTTGGAATATGTGCCACACTCCTCTACTGAAACATAACCCTCTTCATCTTCCCATTTAGCAATGTAGGGATTGTAGGTACATTTGGCAGGTTGTGAATAGATATTTTCTGGATATTTGATAAAGGTGCGGCAATCGGAGCATATATATCTAAACTCACATTCCTTGCAAACATCAATACTATCCTTCTTTATTTTATTATAAAGGTTAAATTCCTTTGAAAAAATTATTTTCTCCAAATTTGCTTTATGAATACTCCCATACGATCTATCCATATTTAAGCAGTTCTTTATTTCGCCATCTTTATTTATACATAACTTTTGATTCAAACAATTATTATAATAAAGTGATTCGGTAAAGCTATCAATGCTAATATTAAAATAATGTGGAGATATAAAACCACAGTGTGACTCTGAAAGTATGTTTTGATGTGTGTAAATTATACTTGGGGTTGAATGGTCTTTAATGTTCTCTTTAGGGGTATTATAAAATATAAACTTGGAAATAAATTGATAATCTAAACAAATCTTTTCGAGTGTTTTATCCTGTATTTCATTACTGAATGGTATAATTAATTCAAGGGAACAAATTCTTCTGTTAGAAAGTTCTGATAATAGTTTAAGGATAGTATTAATTGGCGTTTTTGTAAAAAATCTGATTTGAATTTCCAATTTTCCATACTCTTCGATATTTCTAATAATTTCTGGAATACAAAAATTTTCGGAATATTCAATTATTAAGCTTGAAATATGATTTGGGCTTTGCCATGATTTACTTAATGGTGGAAATTTTTTTAATGTATCTTTATCGCAGAGGTAAATGTATTCGTTTTCTAGTAGGAAATCAAAATACTCACTCATTATTTCCTTTTCGTCACCTTTATATCTTTGAACAATATCTTTTATTTTATTTTTTTTGCTCTCAATTAAAATATTGAAAAGTTGAATTGGAATGAAGTCTATTGTTTTTCTGGTCAAATCGCAAATTATGGCTCTTGTATAACCCCTAACGGGTATGCAATTCGCAAATAGAAAGTAATAGCTATTTTGTTCCATGGTTAATAAGCTTACAAATAGGTTTCCCTGAATTTAGAAAAAGATACTTTGTGGTCTTATAATAATCAACTGAACCTATTTTTGTATAAACCCCATCCTTACTATTCTCTTTCAACGTGGTGAAAATAAAAGATGCAGGAACGACAGGGAATAATCCCGTTAAAAAAGATTTTTTATCATTCATTTTAATTCTATTTTATTTTTGTCAGCTCCTTTGCAATAATTTTATCGAGATTATAGTTGCAGGGGTATGACACCATTCCGTATTGCCCAACAGGATTTACTTCCAAAAAAAAGAAATCGTTATTCTTATCTACAAGGAGATCTATAGAACCCGTATTTATTTTTAAATCTTTCATAAGGTTCTTAAGTCTTTTTTTTACAACACTAGGGAGTTTATACGGAACTGTTCGGTTCGGTTTCTGAGTATTATAATTACGAAAATCAGCTGATGTAGCACTATCATTCTGCGAGAAGATAGCCATAGAGTAGTATTTGTTTTTTATAAAAAAGACCCTTACCTCATAAGCCTTTTCAATTTTTTTTTGAAAAAGCGAAGGGAAAAACATTTTTGGAAAATTAGATATATCTGCAACTTCCGAGGTGTAAAAATATGCTACATGGTTTTCAATTGAAAGTAAAGGAGCCTCCGATATTGCTTTTGTGATTAATGCGCCATGTTTCTTGTAAAATATCTCTAAATCGTCCCTATTATCTGTAATTAGAGTAGGTGGTATTTTTAGCTTGTTTTTCTTAGCTTGATCTAAAATATATAATTTATTGGTATTGATTGCTACTTCATAATTACCAATACTTTTGTTGTTATAATCAAAATTCTTATGAATATAGTCACGAATCTTCGATAACTCCTTATTTAAATGGGAACTAATTTTTTCGTTAATTTTATATTTATCTTCAACTTTTTTAGTGGGAACTTGGAAATTTATTGTTCCCCTCCTGTACCATACCGCATTGGATTTACTCACATCAATGTCATTCAGTAATATATTTGAATCTTGATTGTCTAACTCGATCTTTATTTTACTTATGTAGTCCTCATAATTTATTCTAATGAAATCCTTTTTAAAAAACTTAAGCCAGTCAATAACCCCATTTGTTGAATTATCGGTTGCCTCTGTTATTATAGTAATCATAGCTTGAATATTTTTTGCAGTTTTTCGACTTCTCCAAGTTCCTGTACCATTTCAAGCGAAAAGACGAAACGTGAGCCATCCATATTTAAGTAATCCATCTTTACAAAGCCATAGTTATCATTAAAGAATGTTATTAGTCTGCTATTTCCGAAAGGACTTTTACAGTTTGCCTCTACTACATAGCAGCCAATGGACTCTCCCTTGAATTTAAAGGTTGTTTTCCCAGTTACTTTATATGAATATTCGAATTTGTAATCCTTCTCATAATTTGTTATTCCAGCAAGTTTAGCCCAAGCTTGCCCTATTAAAAGAGACCATACCCATTCTTTTCCAACTGATAGGGGGAAATGAACTATTGGGAATGGGCTAAATTCAAGGATAGCGTACTGATCATGTCTGGGTGGATGTAAAAATATCTCCGAAGGTGTCTCTTTAACACCCGTTGATTTCCTACTAATATTCTGCAATTGATCTTCCCAACTAATCCATTTCTGTTCTTTGTCAAAATGCCACACCTCATTAAATGTGGCTAAATAGATTTTTTTACTCGAATGGTTCTCTTGTGTTTTCCTAATCTCAACATTATACGTAAATACTTTCTTTGAGTAGTAAATTGAGTCTTGTAGTTGTACATTCGAAAAACTTAATAAAATGAATAGCCGGATAAAATAAAGATTCATAGTAATCGGATTAATTTTTATGGAATAATAAAGTGTAACCTTTCAAGTAGATCGACTAGCGGGTTACACTTTATAACTAAAAAAGACTAAACCCACAGGGAGAAAGTCATTGAAATTGCTACAATTTTCAATTAACACCCACCCGAATAAAGCATTATTGAAGCGTTACCTTCATCACCACTGATAAAACAATCACTACTCGGAGTAACATAAGTAGCGCATGGTGAACCGTATGTTCCTTGTTCTGGCGCATTACCCCCGTTTAGATTTTGCAATTCATCTGTTGCCAACTTCGTTTTCTCAAATAAAGGATGTTTGATACTTTTCATTTTTTAATGTTTTTAGTTAAACAATATCTTATATCAAATCTACAAAAAAGTATTTAGTTTTTACGAAAAACTTAAACAGGATAGAATTAATTTCTATCCCAAACGGGTACTAAATTACTTGTAGGAGGGAAGTAGATATAGGAAACAATTTCGTAAACACCAGCAAGATTCAATAATTAGTAAAGCCCTACCCCAAACCGCACCCTAAAAGTTGTATATAACACTTGGGGTGCAGTTCTTTTTTGTAGGACTTCTTTTTAAACTACCCAACTTAAAAATCTGTATCATTAGAATTAAATCTTTTTACGGTTTTTCCCTTTTACTGATCGTTTTCATAATCATAAGTTTTTATTTAAACAGTTAGCTTATTTTTGCACCAGTTAAAGAACATGACCTTTTAGAGTTTCATCGCCAGCCCCCCCCTGATCTGCATCAGCTCCTTTACCTTAAGAGTTCTAAATCCCTTTACATTTTTCTTTTCTTTTCCTTTTCTTAGCGTTTTCATAATTTAAAAATTTAAATTAAACATTTCGTTTATTTTTATGCTACCTAAAGAACATGATCTATGGGAAAAGTATCTCCAGTACCGCCTTTGGTTTGAAATAGTTCTTTGGAATTAAGCATTTTGAACTTCTTTACCATTTTTTTTCTTTCTTTTCTTTTAACGTTTTCATCGCTTTAGGTTTTAAATTAGACTATTCGGTTTATTTTTGTTTCCATTACTAATTAAAAATCATGATCTTTTATGGTTTCATCCCCTCCCTTGATTTGCATTAGTTCCTTTGCTTTAAGGGTTCTGAATTCTTTTAATACTTTTTTTTCTTTTCTTTTTTTCAGGGTTTTCATAATCTTAGGTTTTTAGTTAAACATTTCGTTTATTTTTGCTCTAACTAAAGAACACTATCTCTAGTGGTTGGAGTCCCTTCACCACCTTTAATTTGTTGTAGATTCTTTGTGTTAATGGTTTTGAACCCTTCCAAGGGTTTCTTTTGTTTCATTTTTCTTACATTTTTCATGATTTCACGTTTTAAGTTGAGTATTTGGTTTATTTTTGTCCTAACTAAAGAACATTAGGACAATAATAATGAATTCTTTCAAATTGCAAGATAGTTTCCCATCATTCAAATTTCTTGTTTTACTATTAGGTTTTGTTTCGCTTAATATACTGGAGATAAACGCTCAGCAATATAATGGCGTAAGCAATATAAATTTGCTTTACGACAGTAGTAAGGCATACTATGCAAATGGTGATTACAATAATGCATTGAGAGTTCTTAATAGGATTCTTGCCTTAAAGAATAACATATCGGAGGATATTAATCCAGCATATTTTAGAGTGTATAACCTGCTTGGAATAATTTTAAAAAAGCAAGGTAATCTGAGCATGGCTATTGATTATTACAAAAAGGCAAAAGAAAAGACATCTGATATTTTTAGTTTGTCGGTTATAAATGGGAATATTGCCATTATTTATTCCCTAAATGGCGATTACCTCAAGGCTATTTACTATATCGAAAATACGCTATCTGTGCTTGAGAAAGGTAAAGACAAGAAAAAGTACAGTTATATCATTGACAACTATCATAATTTAGGTTTCTCTTACTACAAGCTAGGAAATTATAATCTTGCCAGAGCAAGTTATCTAAAGAGCATTCAAATATCTAAGGAAAATAAACTAGGAGAGAATAGCGATACATACTATAATTGCGGATTGGCATACCAGAAACTGGATAGCCTTGATAAAGCCAACTACTATTTTAGAAAAGCAATTGCATGTAATGCCAAGAATTTTGGAGAAAACCACTGCATGACAGGGATGGCATATATGAATTACGCTGCCTTCTACTCGGATATAGGAGATTATAAGAATAGTGCTAGATTGTATGAGAGGTCCCAAAATATTTTGCTGAAATCATTAGGGTATAAACATCTTTATACCTCATACAGCTTTATGAATAATGGGAAGTTATACTATAGAACGGGAAATTATAAAGTGGCATTAAAATATTACCAACAATCTTTGATCTCAAAGATTTACAGTTTCAACGATACCTCACTATACGCAAACCCCAATGCGGATGCCCTGCCAGATATGGATTTGCTGGATATTCTAAAGCTAAAAGCGCAAGCCTTCGGACAATTAGCGGAGCAAGAAAACAAAACGGAGAACCTTAAAGCAGCACTCGCCACGCTTGAACTATCTGCTAACTTTATTGAACGGTTGCGCACTGGTTACCTCTATGAGGGGTCAAAATTACAACTAGCTGAAAGGGAGCATGAGGTTTATCTTGCAATAGTGAGGATTGCCAGTTCGCTCTATGAAATTACCAAAGATTATAAGTATACGGAAGTAGCATTTAGGTATGCCGAGTATAGCAAGTACGCCGTGCTACGTGAACTGAAGAATGATGAAATGGCTAAAGGGATTGCAGGAGTTCCCGATAGCATTAGCGATAGCGAGCGAAACCTAAAACAGCAGATTGCCAGCCTTAGAATGCAGGTGGAGGATGAGAGCAAGCTGGAGCATCCCAACAGATCGAAAATTGATTTGTGGAACGAGCAGCAGTTTACCCTAACGCAGAGGCTTGAGGGATTAATGCAACGGCTTGAGAGCAATTACCCTGAATACTACAAGCAGAAGTACAGCAATCAGGTGGTAAGCATACCGCAGCTACAAATGGTAATGGATAAAAAGGAGGCGATACTGGAGTACGTTCTGGGTGATAAGGATCTGTACACCTTTGCCATTACAAAGGATACGTTTTTACTGGTGAGGCAGGAAACCGATAGTACCTTTCGTTCAGGGCTTAACTTTTTTATAAATGCCCTGCACGCTGAAACCTCATCGGATTACTACGCATACAGAGATGCGGCGTATACCCTTTACCAAAAGTTGATTTACCCGGTTGAACCCCTTCTAAGAAACAGAAACCTGCTTATAATCCCGGATGGTGGGCTGAACCTTATCGCCTTTGAGGCACTTATAGACAAACCATATCGGGATGGAGATAAGCGCGATTACAGGTGCGAATCGTACCTGCTAATGAAGTACCCTATAGGCTACGCCTACTCTGCTACCTTGTACAATAACACCCTAAGCGAAACTGGTAATGATTCACCCAATTTCCTTGGAATTGCCCCCGACTATAAGAACTCCAAGGATTCGTTGAGGAATATTCCAGCAGGAATAAATAGTGTAAGAAAAATTGCATTGCTAACTTTTGGGAAATCGCTAACAGGGGGTAACGCTACGGAAGCGAACTTCAAAAAGTACTGTGGTAGGTACGGGATTATCCATTTCTACGCACATGGGTTGGAGGATACCATTAACCCCGCCAACTCGAAGCTTGCCCTTTCCGCTCCAACCGATTCCGCTGGCGATGGCTACCTTCACGCATGGGAGGTTTACAACATGCAGCTGAACGCAGAGATGGTTGTATTGGGTGTATGTAACTCTGGATTGGGGAAGTTGTCTCGGGGAGAAGGAGTAATGAGCATAAGCCGAAGCTTTATCTACGCGGGTTGCCAATCGGTAGTGATGTCGTTATGGGTAGCGTACAGTGGTTCAGCAAACGATATACTAAACGATTATTACCTAAACCTTCTAAAGGGGATGCGGAAGGATGAGGCGATGAGGCTTGCTAAGCTGGAGTACCTCAAAAAGACGGAATTATTTTTTTCGCACCCACGTTACTGGGCGGGTATAGTGGTAAATGGGAATCAAAATGCGTTGTACCACTACTGGATTCTAAAGAAGATAGCCTTTGCCATTATTCTAATTTTGGTTTTATTCTTTGTTTTTAGGAATCGGAAGGCAATAAGGAGGTTGATGGGTAGAGTTGTAAACTAACTATTTATAGACTCTTTTAGATCTGGCGATGCTGGAAGGTCATTATAATAGAAAGGTCTGATAGAATAAAGTTTGCAGATTCAAAAAATACATTTAATTTAGATCATCGAATTCCTTAAAACCCTACATAATTCTTATAATATAATTGAGAATAGATGAAAGAAAAATTATTTGCACTCATTATTTTTATCGCGCTGTTTACAAGTTGTAAAAAAGAGGAGATTGATAATAGATCATACAAGCTAACCCTTTTACAGCATGAGTGGAAACCCATTTCATCGTGGATTTTTCTTCGTAACGGGAGTATATATAGAATAATACCTTTTAACTCTACAAACTTCAAACCCGATGGGAAAGTAGTTTGTCCTTACTATACTTCAGATCCTTCCCTTCCTTACCCATACCTTCGACTTGAATATTACATACAAGGATATCAGTTGCTTCCCGATGATTCAACACTTTTATTTTACCAGATAGTTAATGGTGTCCAGAGTACAAAGGCAGATACTTCAATTATTTTAACTTTGACTAATCAGCAATTAATTTTTTACTCCATAAATAAAAAGTTTATTCGGGGCTTAGATTCCTTAAAAAGATAATCAAGATTTCAATAATACACACCCATATTTTAAATTCAAAAAAAATCTTAAGGCATGAAAAATCAAAGTTTTCACAAAAGTTGTGTAAAATTCCTATGCTCAATTTTAACCATTTTTCAAATTTTAATACAAGGCAATATATATGCCCAAAAGATGCCAGCAAAGTACTATAAACCTGGCGTTAAGCCGTTAACGGATGCTCAATATGCAAAATTACCTAAGGTCAATCTGGATACTTTATCAAAATATTCTACAACCGCACGTAAATTTGCTTTGAAAAGTATTTTGGCAAGCGGGAACATAACCATGTTAAACACTCCGCCCGTTGGGGATCAAGGGTTTCAGGGTTCATGTGTAGGTTGGGCAGCAGGCTACGCAGCAACTGGAATCCTTACATACCCAAAATATAACTGCTGGAGTATGAGTATGCGGAGTCCAAATTACGTTTACAATCAAATCAAACTGTCATCAGACTGCCTTGTAGGTTCATTTATGATAGATGGGTTAAATCTAGTTAAAACGCAGGGGGATTGTTCGTGGGATCTTATGCCTTATTTAGATTGGGATTGCTCTACCTTACCAAATTCAGTTCAAAGATATAATGCTTCAAAAAATAACGCTTTAAATTGGTATTCTTTGGATAGGTCTTATGTAGATGGAATTAAACAGGTACTAGATTTGGGTTATCCAGTACCCGTGGTATTACCAATCTACGAATCATTTGATGATATGTGGGATTCCAATGGGATATGGAGTACTATTTATGGTAAAAATAGAGGTTTACATGCTACCTGTATAATAGGTTACGATGATTCAAAGCAAATGTTTAAGGTATTGAACTCATGGGGCTATGGTGGCGATCCAAATAACCCTGGCTTTTTTTGGATAACTTATAGTATGATAAAGAATTCTTGTTTAAGCGAAGTATATGTTATTTACGGAATGAATCCTGCTTACCCCGAATCAATTAATGGACCCACCACAATTTGTTCTACAGGAGCTACTTTTTCCATTGATAATCTCTCCTCGGGTTGTTCAGTTACATGGACTTCAAGCAGTAACTTAAACCCTGCTTCTGCAATGGGAAATCCCGTAACCTTTACAGCCAATGGGAGCGGTAGCGGTTGGGTTCAGGCAACGTTTTCTTCATCCTGTGGTAGCATTACCATACCCCCAAAAACGATTTGGGTCGGTTCTCCTATATCTCCAGCTATTAACGGTGAGCCAACTATCCCTTGTGGAGGAGGAGAACTTTATACTGAGGATAGTCGAATGCAAGTACAATGGTCTATTTCATCCCCTTTTAGAATTACAGGAGGTTCATTTGGTTCTAAATGTAATATTCAAGCCCCATCCGAAAGTGCCATTGCTTGGCTTTACGCAACAGCAACAAATACTTGTGGCTCTACCCGTAGCGAGTTTGAGATTAGGGTTAACTGTGTCTACTATTCTGTATTTCCAAATCCAGCCAATTCCGATATAACCATTTCAAGAACTTCCAATGGCCTTGAAAGGGAAGGGAATAATGATAAATTAATCGAATCTATTCGAGTAATTGATAAATTCGGGAACACACTTTATTTTAAGAAATATGATGGTGAAACCATTGAATCAAAATTTAGCGTTTCGGATTATCAAACTGGTATTTATATAGTGAGAATTAACGAGGGCTTGAATAGCGAGGAAAGTCATACAATAGCTAAGAATTGATATACTTGCAATCAAGTTAGTGTAAAGTAAAGAGTTCCGAACTTTTTAAAAGTTCGGAACTCTTTACAGAATAATTCTGGCACTGCTCTTTCCATTCTGGAAACGAAAATCAGTTGCCAAGTTTTTTTAGAATCCGTTTTGCATTTTTATAGTAATCGTCATTACTATTCATAATAGTCTGAAAGGTTTCAATAGCCTTTTCTTTATTCCCTATTTTAAGGTAGCAAAGTCCAAGATACCATCTAACCTTTGGAATATAATCAAGCCTACTCTGATTAGCAAGAATCCCTTCGAAGTATTCTGCTGCCTCTTTTTGCTGGCCAATCTCCATCAAAGACATGCCTATGAACAGGTCTTTCTCAACTTCAATGGTTATAGACGAGGGTAGGTTTTTTAGGAGAAGCAGAGCGTTTACATACTCCCCTGTCATATACTTCTGCTTGGCAATATTTAAAGAGCTGCTATTTATTACGTAGATATCGTCAGGGCTAAGTGGGGTATAATATTTTGCATATAGCCTATTCTCCAGCGAATCATCGGTTTGAGAATGATAAACTATTCCTCCACCAACAATAAGCACCACTGTAATTGAAGCGGCAACCAGCAAGTATTTAAGCCTCCTATTTATATAGTGAGCCCGAGGGGTGGTGCTATGCTGCTTTTGGGAAACTTTATAGGTATTGCGAGCCTCATCCAGCTTTCTTCTTAGAAGAGACTCCCTCTGAGAGCTGTTTTTTTCCTCGTGCTGGTTAACCTCAGTAGAATACTTTGTGTCCTTTATTACCTTGCTTTCAAACTCAAGTCGCTGGGCTGGGGGCATCTCATTATCATGGTATAGCTTTATATCAATTTTAAATTTTTCTTCCTCGTAAATTTTTGCCAAATGTTCATTTGTGAGTATTGCATCAGAAACTAAAGACAACATTTCTTCGGAAAGTTCATTTAGTATAAATGCTTTAATTGTTTCCCTATTAATCTGTAAGCCCATAAATAGAGTTTATTATGAAATGCGTATATAATTAAATACAATATTAGTAAAATTGTTTATAACAATGCGCAAGTTAATTTTTTTGTCAATATAAGTAACACTATATGCGTATTAATGGTTTAAAAAAATTTTACTAAAATATTCTTTATATGTGAAGGTAAATAGTTTAATGGATTCTAAAAATAACATCGATATAAAAATATAGATAGTTTAAACATATCTACCTCAGTTTTTAAACCCCAGAGCTTTTTTTTACCGTTAATAAATTTCCTATTACCTAAATTCAGCTATTCTTCTATTTTTTGGAGTTATATAAATTGAGTGGGATAATTTACCATTCGTTTGGGGGAAAGCTGGTGGAAAAAGAAGCTCCTCCCAAAACTTTTGGGGGCAACCCCACGGAAAAAGAAGTGCTTCC
>JACABB010000015.1:0-33892 GCA_013376985.1 Bacteroidales bacterium | reverse complement strand
AAAACTTTTGGGAACAACCCCACGGAGAAAGAAGCTCCTCCCAAAACTTTTGGGAGCAACCCCACGGAAAAAGAAGTGCTTCCAAAACTTTTGGGAACAACCCCACGGAGAAAGAAGCTCCTCCCAAAACTTTTGGGAACAACCCCACGGAGAAAGAAGCTCCGCCCAAAACTTTTGGGAACGACCCCACGGAGAAAGAAGTTCCGCCCAAACGGCTTGAAATCGGATTAATTCTCTTATAGGTAGCATCTAAACAATTTCGAATAGCATACATTTCTATTATTGGCATAACTTTTGGTCTGTGCTAGACCGTGGGAAACACCCTACCAGCATCGGAAGGGTACGGAAATATCCCTGCAAAATTATCAACCTTTAAAATACCATTTTATCATTAAATCACGTTTTACTGGCAGCAGTAAACGCAATGTTTAACCAAAAATTCTTAAAGCTATGATTAGTACTTCAAATTTTTCACTTTTCCCAAGCGATGAGTTTTTTACATTTGCAAAGAGGTCATTAACCATTGTAGAGGAGAAACGATCACGAATTCCATCGTTAGTTCCTTTTCTGGATAAGGCCAGCCAGCAGCTTTCCCTTTACCAGAATGCCCTTGAGCGTGCCAAAAAGAATCCCTACACCCCGCAGCTTTCCGAGAAGGATGCCCTCCGCAATGCCTCATTCATGGTGCTACGCACCCACTCGGAGGCAATGAGCTACCGAACTAAGGTAGGGTGGTCGGCTACAGCAACCAAAATACTTGAGGTAATCCGTCGTCATGGGTGGAGTGCTACCACAATGGGCTACAAGGCAAAATCGGCTGCTATAAATAATATCACCTCCGAGCTGCGGGGCAAATATGCTACCGAGATCACTTTCCTAAACGCCGAGGAGCTCCTTGCCGAGCTGGAAGCCGATCAGAGGGCTTTTGAGGAGATCTCCCACCAGAACGTAAAGAACGCTCCAAGCAACGAGCCCACAATCTGGGATGTGCGTCCTTCGTTAACAAACTCGTTAAAATCGCTTTTCACGTTCATCTCGCTGCTTAACTCATCCGCACCTACACGCGATCTTACGGATCTTGAAACTGTGCTTAGCGAGCTGATTGTCCGTTCGCTCTCTACGGTAAAGGCAAATGAAACACGCTCGGTGAGTCAGAAAAAGAGCTCCACATCCCATGAGGTTGCTAGTGAGCAGGAATCGGTTAATTAGGGGCTGTCCGTAAACTCGTCATTGCGAACGAAGTGAAGCAATCCTTATGTTGAAAATCAGTAGATTGATTTCATCGAACTCGCAAGCTCGGTTGCTTCGCAAAAAACGCTTGCAATGACGCTTTTGGCTAAGTTTATGGACAGACTTTAATTAGTGGTAATATTTTGTTTGAGCGAAGCCGTAAAGCTTCGCTTTTTGCTGTTTATATGCTAGTGCTTTGCTGTAACTCTGGTTCTGTGGGGTGTTTATAGCTATCGCAAAATGCGATATATATTTTTAAAAAATATTTCTTCCATTTTGATAAAGTGAACACAAACATTAAGGATATCCCTAAAATTATGTAATTTGCTCTCCTAATGAAGTGTTATTTTTTTGTTATGAAATTCAGATTATTTCTTGCCCCAATATTTTTAATTGTATTTTTTTCCTTAACTCAATGTGAGAATAATAGTGAGGAAAAATTGTATGGTAATGATTGCGATACTTTGAATATGACTTATTCAAAGGTTAAATTTATTTTTCAGAATAATTGCTATTCTTGCCACTCTGCAAACCTTTCCTACAGAGGTATTAAAACTGATACTTATGAAGATTTAAAAGCAGCAATAAATACCAATAGACCTTGGGGCGCAATTAACCGATTCGATGGTTACTTACCAATGCCTAATGGGCAACCAAAACTAGACGAATGCCTTATAAAGAAGATTGGAGCGTGGATTAATGCAGGTATGCCTGAATAAATAAAACCATAAAATGCTATGAGAAAAATAATTTTCACTTCATTTTTTCTTTTACTAATTGGTAGTTATCAAATTAGTGCTCAGGGATTGTTGGATTCTTTGGATGGTATTACTAATCAACCTAAACAAGTTGAGTATACTGAGGCAACCTTTAAAGCACCACGTTTGGTCAATGGGCAAACGGTTGAGCTGATTGGTAAGAAGGAAATGGCGGTAATAATCGCACATAGATTCGCGCCTATTTCCGAAGGGGCTTATAATTTCTATGGTTTAACACAGAACATAATTCGACTTGGTGTTGATTATGGGCTATTAAACAGGGTTAATATTGGTCTTGGAGTGGGTAGCTATCAAAGAACTTTTGATGGTTTCATCAAAATCTCACTCCTTAAACAATGTCATGGCTCCAAAAGCATACCTGTTACTGTAGTACTATCATCTACAGCTTTTATTTCTGCTGAAAAATGGCAAGATCCAACCAAGGATAATCTATTCAACTCAAGACTTTTTTATTCTTACCAGTTATTAGTTGCCCGAAAATTTAATAATAGAATCTCATTGCAGCTAACGCCAGGCCTTGTTCATCGCAATTTGGTTAAAAGGGAAATAGATCAAAACAATGTTTACTCCATAGCTGCGGGCGGAAGGTTTAAACTCTCAAAACGATTGGCTTTAAATGCGGAATATTACTACTTGTTACCGGGTCAAACTGCTGATGACTTTGTTAACTCCTTTTCACTAGGGTTTGATATTGAAACTGGTGGGCATATTTTCCAACTTTTATTCACAAACTCAATTTCTCCTCAGGAGAAAGTATTTATTCCAGAAACTACTCATAAATGGAGGGATGGTGATGTCCATTTTGGATTCAATATTATTAGGGTATTCGGATTATCACACGCAAAAAAGGTTTAAATATCTCATCTTATATAACCTGCTTTTTTAATAGTTCAATTGAGATATCTATTAGCTAGATGATTAAACAATTCGAACGTTTTTGAGTTAATACATTAAATAATCTCAATATGATTAAGAATATTACCTCCCTATTATTCCTATTATTCCCTTTATTTGGCAATTCTCAGGGAGTTCTGTTCTATACAAATTCTGGTAAGGTGAATTTCACATCCGATGCACCTTTGGAGGTGATAAAGGCATCGTCTAATTCTGTAGCAGGTGCAGTTAAATCAACCGATAGATCTTTTGCATTTAGCGTACTTGTAAAAAGTTTTGAAGGATTCAATAGCAGCTTACAGCGTACGCATTTTAATGAGAACTACCTTGAATCGGATAAGTATCCAAAAATTACGTTCGAGGGTAAGATAATTGAGGATATCAATTTAACGAAAGATGGTACATATAATATACGTGGAAAAGGTAAATTCTCCGTGCATGGCGTAACTCAGGAACGAATAATACCTTGCAAGCTTATAGTTAGTAATGGTAAACTTACTGTTTCAGCAAGTTTTACGGTATTTCTGGATGATCATAATATTAAAATTCCAGCTATTGTAAATCAGAAAATTGCCGAGGAGATTCTGGTCTCTATCAATATTGAGATGGTAATTAAGAAATGAGAATATTATGATAAAAAGATACTTATTTCTGACTTGTTTCTTTGGTCTATGGGTTAATAGCACTATAGCTCAGAGTCCACATTTTGAGCTATATAAGGTGATGAAGAACAAGAAGGATGTAAGTGTAAATACTATCTTTCAGGATAAATCGGGTTTTATATGGGTGGGAACGAATCAAGGATTAGTAAAATACAATGGCATAGAATTTACCCCATTTACAACGGAAAACAACCTATTAAGCAATGAGATTACTGCTATTGCTCAGGATTCAACGGGCATTATTTGGATTGGCCATCAGAATGGCAACATAAGTATATATGATGGGGAAAATTTTGCTCCCTTTAAACCCGAAGAGGGAATAAGTTCTGTTGAAATATCGAGTTTTTTAATTTCAAAATCCAATACTGTTTGGTTTACAACTTATGGAGAGGGAGTCTATTACTGGGGCGGAAAGAATCGCAAACGAGTATACAATATCAATACCGATGATGGTTTGTTAGATAACTATACCTACTCCATTGTTCAAGGCGAAAACTCAAACATCTATATAGCAACTGATAAAGGAATTTGTGTTTATGATACTACAAAACAAGCCATTGTGGGCAGTATTACCATGTCTGATGGTTTACCCGATAATATTGTAAAACATCTTTGTTTCACTCCCGATAAAAAACTCTGGATTGCGATGGAGGACGGAGGCCTTTGCAGCTATGATATTGAAACAAAAAAATTCAATATAATTAGTAATTGGATGTTTGGTAGCATCAATGATTTTGTGATAGTTAACCCCTCGGAGTTTTGGGTAAGCACTAAACGAAATGGAATAGTAAAACTTAACATTGATGTTAATGGTGTTGCTTGGTACAAAGAGTACGGTAAGTCTCAAGGTTTATCCGTGCAAACCAAAACCATATTCCTCGATCGTGAGCATAACATTTGGATTAGTTCAAAGGAGGGCTTAACCCTTCGGAAGAACAACTGCATTGAGTTTCTCGATGAGCATGATAATTTTAATGTAAAGAACATTTACAATCTTGCATTCGACAAGAAAGGGTGCATTTGGATTGCTTCGCAGGAAGGGCTTTTTAAGGTTATTATCTCCGAAATGGGGAAGATATCGGTTCAAAAGGTGTTGGATAACCCAACTAGTTTCTTGCTATTCATCTCTGTTTACTGTGATTCGGAAGGATTTATTTGGGCTGGAACCTATGGTTATGGTGTATATCGAATTAATCCCGATGATTTAACCTATAAAGTTTTCAATACTAACAATGGGTTGGCTAACAATAATGTAATATCAATCAGCGGAAAAAAAGATACCATACTTTTTTCAACTACTGGAGGTGGTGTGTCAGTCTATGATTCTAAAAACCCAAAATCATTTAAAACGCTATCAATTGATAATGGGCTAACATCAAACTACATATATTGTTCTTTTATTGATTCCAAAAGCAGACTCTGGTTTGGGACTGATGGTGGGGGTATTGCTTGTATGACTAAAGGGGTATTTCAGAAATGCGAAGATCAACGCGATTCTCTTTTCAGCCGCGTATTCTATTCAATCACTGAAGATCAATCTGGAAAAATTTGGTTTGCCAGTGCCGATAAGGGTATTTATATCTATGATGGCTCAACCTTTAAAACTATCAATGAGATAAATGGACTTAGGACAAACTCAATCCGAAGTATCACTCGTACATGCGATGGTAAAATTATGCTTGTAAGCAACGAGGGTATTGATTTATATGATGGAACTAACAAAACATTCGAGTATTGGGGCGAAGAGGATAAAGTTGCATATCAAGAGCCAAGCCTTAATTCTGCTATAACTGACACGAAAGGAACTATTTGGATTGGTACGCAGGAGGGAGTTATTAGCTATACCCCATCGATGGATACTACAATTCAGCAAGAACCAAACCTGCAGATTACTCACCGATTACTCTACTCAAAACAGGTTCCGCAATCGAAAACAAAATTCAGTTATACTCAAAATTACTTTACATTCCAGTATATTGGTCTTTGGTATAAAGCTCCTGCAAAATTATTGTACAGATATAAACTTGAGGGCGCCGATATTGGATGGAGTGCACCTACCAGAACTCTTCAGGCTAACTATTCTAACCTTAGCCCTGGTAATTATAAATTTGTTGTAGAGGTTTCCCATATCCCTGGAAAATGGATTAGCAGTCCCAACGCAACTTACTCATTTATAATTAGACCCCCATTCTACTTTACATGGTGGTTTATTTCGGCAATGGTAATAATCATTGTTATTGGAATATTTGCAATTATTAAATACCGTACTGCAAAACTTGAGCGTGATAAGGATATTCTTGAAGAAGAGGTACGTAAACGCACTCGTGAAATACAAATGCAAAAGGAGGAGATTGAAACCCAACGTGATGAGATTGAAGTACAGCACCAGTTTGTTACTGAGCAAAGAGATCGGATAGCAACCCAAAATAGGGATATAAAATCAAGCATTGAGTATGCTAGTAGAATTCAGCAGGCGATGCTTCCTCCAATTGAACAGATAGAACACTACTTCAAGGAGTATTTCATATTTTACCAGCCTCGTGATATTGTTAGTGGCGATTTTTACTACTTCAACCAGCGTGAGGGAAAAGTTATTTTTGCAGCTGCAGATTGCACAGGGCATGGTGTTCCAGGTGCATTCATGAGCATGTTGGGGGTAACGCTACTCAACGATGTTGTTACTGATTTAGTTGATTTTAGTGCGGCTAAAATCCTCACAGAACTACGTGTTAGAATTAAGGCAGCCTTAAGGCAAAAAGGTTTTGATGGCGAAACAAGAGATGGTATGGATATCTCGCTTTGTGTTTTCGATCCACAGACGAAGAGTATAAACTATGCAGGAGCCTATAACCCGCTATTTGTGGTTAGAAATAACGAGTTAAATGTATATGCGGCTGATAAAATGCCAATTGGCGTATTCCCACGAGAAGATGATTTTACCGATCAGTATATTGATTTAGTTGAGAATGATATGATTTACATTTTCACTGATGGTTATCATGATCAGCTGGGAGGTGAAAGGAACACTAAATTTTTGATTAAAAACTTCCGAAACCTTATTGTTGAAATAACCAATCACCCCGCACAGTTACAAAAAGAATTACTAGCCGAAAGAATAGATTTATGGAAGAATGAGCACTCTCAGACCGATGATATGCTTGTTATTGGGATAAGAATATAGGCGATTCGGTTAGATTCATTTTATTTTCTTTTAGTTTTTATGTTATTTCGAAATAACGCTTATTTTTGAGTAGTATTAAAATTGATACTCAAAAAATAGAATTTATGATCAGGTTGATTTTGACTTCTCTTATCTCATCCGTTTTTTTCATCTCACAAGCCACAGCCCAGTTCACCTACCAATGGATGAATCACGATATTTTTGTAAAATCGAATATTGAGCTTCGTAGTAGCAACGGCTCAAACGGATTTCATCTTGAGGGCAATGGAATATCAATCGATTTTGCAACCCTTGGAGGCATGGAGGGAATTAGCGGCTTAGCACCTTCATTGGACACCTACGCCTCTGCATTTGGTTACAAAACATCTGGGAAAGCACGTGAAATTTGGGACGTTAAAACTATGGCTGTTGCAAGACTCGATGGGCAAAGAGGCGATCGTAACATGATTTTATGCCTTATGGCTTCAAAAGACTTTAAAAAGCATTTTACCTGTGAAATATTATTTTCAGAGGATCAGCGGATTAATGTAGAATCCATAATAAAGGGAATTTCATTTGGATCAGGATCTGCGTACGAAAATACTGTTTCCAATGAACAAAATAATGATGTAATTAAAACTGATGATAATAATCAAGTTACCGTTGATGAAGGGAATGAGGACGTTGCCCAACCTAATGACAATCATAAAAGCAGCATAGAAGTTGGATCATTTGCTCCCGATTTTACGTTAAATGATATCAATGGAAAATCGTTAAACCTTTCATCATTTAAAGGAAAAATTCTACTGTTAGATTTTTGGGGTACTTGGTGTGGCCCTTGCATTCAATCAATCCCTAAATTAAAAGAGTTGTATGGTAAGTATGGTGGTTCAAAATTTGAAATTATCAGCATTGCCAACGATGTGAATGCTAGTAAGTGGAAAAGTACGGTATTAGCCAAGGACATGAAATGGAGCAATGTGATGGATCAGAACGAGAAGGTTTGTAAATTATATCAGGTCAAAGCATACCCTTCACTTTTTCTGGTTGATAAAAACGGAAAATTCGTTGCTATCCAAACTAGCGATTATGAGGTTGAAGAATACCTCAAGCAGAATGGATCTACTACCTCAAACCAATCCACTCAAGTAACTCATGGATATAATCAGCCACAGCAGGAAACAGAGAATGTAATAAATAATGAAGCGGTTACTAATAATCATCTTACCGGAACACCTGTTCAAATGCTTACATGGCAGCTTCTGAGTACCTATTCTCCCGATGGGTATTTTATTCTGGATGAATATTATAAATCGCCTACTGAGTACGGAGGACAATCCCAATCAGGTGATGATGATTTTACAAAATGGATTGATGGACAATCTGAGGAGGATATCGTAAAATCATTGAATACTGTTGTACACGAAATGGATCATGGATTTACAGGAAGAGTTTACCTTAAACTTCTAAAGGAAGCCAATAAACCAGTTGAGGACGGGGGCTATTCATCTTTCTATCTTGGGAATAAAGAGGCAAGACTTGTCCGTCATACAGATGTGTTTGTAACTAAGGAAATTAACTCCGTATACCCATCAAACCTTGTAACATCACGTTATCAGACCTATGTATATCCATCAGAGCCCATTATGGGGTCACAGCAGAGCGGTGTGTATGGTTTGTTAGATGAATGGAACGCATACTATAATGGAACAAGAACTAGCTTTGATTTGTACAATTATTATAAGGAGAAGAGGAACGATGCTTCTGGTTGGTCTGAGTTTTTCTCGGACTATTATGGTACCTACTATGCATACCTTGAATTTAAGAGTTATATCATTGTTTATATGATGTATGCAAAGAATAATTATCCACAGATTTATCAAGGATTTATGGGTAATAGCGATTTGCTTTACTCCCTAAAGAAAACTGATGAAATTTGGAAGTCGTTGATCGTCAATTTCAAAAGTGTAAGAACCAAGATTATGAAAGATCTCATTTCAAGAGGCATGGAGGTTGAGGAAAAAGATGGGTTTATATTCATTAATGGTTCAGGGACTGGTAATTTTTCAGAAACGTATAATAAATTCCAAGAAGAACTTAAAAAGCCCGAATACCAAGAAATTGCCCATGCCTTGGGATTTGAATATGCTGGTGGGCCAGAGTTTTAATGGCTATTGATATAGATAGGAATCAAAATAAAAGAGGGCATCTTAGAATTCTGAGATGCCCTCTTTTTATAGAGATAAAATATGGTCTTCTTCAGACCTAGTAAACTTTTACAATAGCCTAGTCACTTACTTCTTAATATCATAGAAACAACGTACAGGTGAGTGGAGTTTATTATCAGCAACTAATTTTTTAATTGCTTTTTCAACGTCCTTTTTTTCAATTCCTGAAGCTTCGGCAATTTCGCCAGCCTTCATAGCTTTACCAGCATCTTTTAAGGTTTTAAGTACTTTATCGTTAATTTCCATAGTTTAAAAATTAAAAGGTTAATAAGCGTACAAGTTATAAGAAAAAATGTCAAGTGGCAAGCAAAAAGTAATCCTTTAGAACGAATCATACGAAATTAATTAAACTTGTCACTTATTACTTGTCGCTAATCATGGCATCCACAAGAACATCCCATCTTCTCTGCCTTAGATTTTTCGAACGCTTCACGTCCTTCAGCAAATGCAAACCAAGCAATACCAAGAGAGCCGATAATATCGAACCAGCGGATTCCAAAAAGTTCAAAAAGTAAACTTGAACCTAGTAGAATGAATGATAGGTAGAAACATGTTTTCGTGCAATTTGCATCGGCAATAATGGCATTGGAGTTCAACTTGCGGCCAATTCTAAGTTTTGCTTTCATCAAGAAGTACATGGTGACTATTGAGATGGATGATATAATAATACCAACAATAGTGGTTTCTGGCTTTATTCCTTCGAAAACATTAATCAATGAGCCTATAATTAACCCAATTGTTAAGAGGTAAAAGGCCGTTCCAGTGATTTTAAGTGCTTGTCGTTCAAATTTGTCGTGAGTAACTGCTTTGGAATGTTGCATACGGATTACCATATGGAGAACACCAATACCCGATATCACCTCAACAAAACTGTCCACACCAAAACCCAGTAGTGCAAGGGTATCATCACTAACACCAAAGAAGACAGAGAATAGCCCCTCTGCAATGTTGTAAACGATTGTTATTATGGCTAAAATTAATGCGATTCGAAGAAGTTTTTTGTTGTCCATTTTACAAGATTTCAGAAGTCAAAATTTAGTTGCAAAATAAGAAAAATGGTTTAAACCATTTTTCTCCAGTACATCTAACAAATATGTGAAATAATTTCACATTTAAGCAAAACAGATAAATAGGGTTTATGTTTGAATGTTAGAAATTAGATTTCTAGTTAAATCATAACCCATTAGAAAAGTTGATCAAAAACGATTACTTTTGTGAGCAATGAAGTTTTTTGCTATCATATTCAGTGTATTTATCTTATACTTGGTTTCCGTACCTTGTGTGGATGAAATCGTTCACACAAGTAAGTCGGTTATTGAACATTCTACTCCTCAAGGAACTCCTTGCAATCATAGCGACCACGATGCATGTACTCCATTCTGCGTTTGCTCATGCTGCGGTGTAGTTGTAGTAATCTCTCTAGTCTATTTTGATAGCGTTCCATATATGATGCTTCAGGCTATAATAAACCCGATACAAAAAGAATTATTCTCAAATTTCTTTCAATCCTTCTGGCAACCGCCAAAGCTGTAGTATTACATTTTTTCAGTCAATACCTCTCAAAAGGATAATTGTTGACCTTACTTTACTATTTCCATGGGCTTTTAGACTATTAGGCTATTAGTGTGAGAACAATTTGAGCCACCCAACAGCCTTATAGCCTAATACCTAATCCCCTAATTTTAAAAAGATGATTGAAAGAATAATTAATTTTTCACTTAAGAATAAGGCAATTATCGGATTATTCACCCTTGCACTGATAGTATGGGGGATTTTTTCGTTAGTTCGACTTCCAATTGATGCAGTTCCCGATATCACCAATAATCAGGTACAGGTGATTTCGGTTGCTCCAACCTTAGCCGTTCAGGAAGTAGAACGGTTTATAACAACTCCCATCGAGGTTTCTATGGCTAATATTCCCGATGTGGTGGAATTGCGCTCCATTTCACGATTGGGTCTCTCCGTGGTTACCATTGTTTTCGAAGATCACGTTGATATCTATAAAGCTCGCATGCTTGTAGGTGAACGATTAAAGGAGGCCGAGGAGCAAATCCCCAATGGCATGACAAAGCCCGAAATGGCTCCTGTTTCTACAGGTTTGGGGGAGATATTCCAGTACACCTTGCATCGTCAGCCGGGTTACGAGAATAAGTATACAGCAATGGATTTAAGAACTGTTCAGGATTGGATTGTTCGTCGAGAGATGCTTGGAACGCCCGGTGTAGCTGATGTTAACAGTTATGGTGGATTCCTGAAGCAGTACGAGGTTGCTATCAATCCAGAGAAACTTCGTAGCATGAACCTTACACTAACCGATATTTTAGATGCGTTATCAAAGAACAACGAAAATACTGGTGGTGCTTATATTGATAAAAAACCCAACGCCTACTTTATCAGAGGAATTGGTTTAGCAACCTCGTTGGAGGATATTCAGCGGATTGTTGTTAAAAACAAAGAGCATGGAATCCCCGTTCTTATTCGCGATGTAGCAACCGTTCAGTATGGGAATGCCCCACGCTATGGCGCATTTGTTGCCGATACATCAGGAGAGGCAGTTGGTGGTGTTGTGATGATGCTAAAAGGCGCAAATGCCCATCAGGTTATTGAGGATGTTAAAAATCGCATCACTATAATTGAAAGGAGTTTACCTGAAGGGGTGACAATTCAACCCTACTTGGATAGAACCAATTTGGTTAGTCGTTCCATTGGCACCGTTTCGAAAAACCTTATCGAAGGGGGACTTATCGTAATATTTGTACTAGTTCTCCTTTTAGGAAACCTTAGAGCAGGGCTTATTGTGGCCTCTGTTATTCCCCTTTCTATGCTATTCGCAATATCATTGATGAACCTCTTTGGTGTTTCTGGAAACCTAATGAGTTTAGGGGCTATTGATTTTGGGTTGATTGTTGATGGAGCAGTAATAATCGTTGAGAGCGTTGTACATCGAATTTATATGAGTAAAACCCATCATCAAGGCGTTATTCGATTAACCCAGCAGCAAATCGATGATGAAGTATTATCATCATCTAAACGAATGATGAGCTCTGCAACCTTTGGTCAAATTATCATACTAATTGTATACCTACCTATTCTTGCATTGGTTGGTATTGAGGGTAAGATGTTTAGACCAATGGCTGAGGTAGTAAGTTTTGCCATATTTGGCGCGTTAATCCTATCGTTAACTTATGTACCCGTTGCATCTGCAATGTTTCTAAGCAAAAACGTTGAGCATAAACCCAGCATCTCAGATAAAATCATGGATTTTATCCATCGAGGTTTTACTCCAATAATTAATCTTGCATTTAGAAGTAAGAAATGGGTAGTGATCATCTCGGTAGTAATGTTTATCGGTAGTATGTGGCTTTTTAACCGATTAGGTGGAGAATTTCTCCCACAACTTAACGAGGGAGATCTTGCTGCAGGGATTATGACTCTTCAAGGTAGTTCTCTTACAAATACGGTGGAAACAGTTGAAAAGGCAAATAAGATTCTACTTTCCAATTTTCCTGAGGTTAAACAAGCAGTTTGTAAAATTGGTTCAGCCGAGATTCCAACTGACCCAACACCCATGGAAACAGGAGATTATATTATCACACTAAAAGATGAAAAAGAGTGGACATCTGCCGAAACCCGTGAGGAATTAATTGAGAAGATGGAGAAAGCCTTATCGGTTCTTCCAGGCGTTAAATTTGAATTCCAACAACCCATTCAGATGCGTTTCAACGAGTTGATGACTGGCTCTAGACAAGATGTTGCTATTAAAATATTTGGTGATAATCTCGAAACCCTTGCTCTTAACGCATCAAAGGTTGAGCGTTTGATTCAACCGATACAAGGTGTACAAGATATTAATGTTGAAAAGGTTACTGGTTTACCACAGATTCAGATTGAATATAATCGTGATAAAATAGCGCAATACGGGCTTAATATTTCCGATATTAATCAACTTGTTAGAACTGCATTTGCAGGTAGTTCAGCAGGTGTAATATTTGAGGAGGAGAAACGATTCGATTTGGTTGTTCGTTTCGAAAAAGAGTTTAGGCAGGATTTAGAAAATGTCAAAAACCTTTATGTCTCTTTGCCTTCAGGGGGTCAAATCAGCCTCGATCAACTTGCGGATGTTCAGATAAAGGCTGGGCCAGCACAAATATCGCGCGAGAATACTAAGCGTAGAATTACCATAGGTTTTAATGTTCGGGGTCGTGATGTTGAGAGTATTATCAAAGAGGTTCGTACAAAAATTGAGAAGAGCATCAAACTACCTCCGGGATACTTTGTAACGTATGGTGGTCAGTTCGAGAATCTTGTAGCTGCGAAGAATCGTTTAGCAGTGGCTGTTCCAGTTGCTTTGTTGTTAATATTCGTATTGCTTTTCTTCACCTTCCATTCATTTAAGCAAACACTGCTCATCTACTCAGCGGTCCCGCTATCTGCAATAGGTGGTGTGTTAGCACTATGGTTAAGAGATATGAATTTTAGTATCTCCGCAGGGGTTGGTTTTATTGCGCTATTCGGTGTCTCTGTATTGAATGGCATTGTGTTGATAGCCGAGTTTAATCGACTTGAGAAGGATGAAGGAATTGTCGATATCTACGAAAGGGTACTTAAAGGTTTAAAAACTAGGCTACGTCCTGTTGTGATGACTGCTGCGGTGGCATCAATCGGATTCTTGCCTATGGCATTATCTACTTCAGCAGGAGCAGAGGTACAAAAACCTTTGGCAACAGTTGTAATTGGTGGATTAATATCTGCAACACTCTTAACTTTAATCGTTTTGCCAGTTCTATATATAATTTTTTCGCAAAGGAAGAATCGAAGAAAAATTAACAAGGCAAATCCAATTATGCTGATTTTAGGTATCATATCAATTAACCTTTTATTCACCCAAAATGCGAATGCTCAGAAAGTATCTCCAAAGGTTTTGAATCTACAACAGGCTATTTCAATCGCTGTTGATAGTAATTTGAACATTCGATCAGCAGGGTATCAGGTGGAATTGCAGCGTGTGCTTAAAGGTACGTCGTGGGATATTGGCAAAACCGATATCGATTTGGAGTATGGTCAGTTTAATTCTGCAAATAAGGATAACGGGATAACTATCTCACAATCATTTGCTTTTCCTACTGTTTATGCAGGTCAGCATAAGTTGGCAAAAGCAAATATTAAAAGTAGTGAAATAGAATTTTCTATCACTAAAAACGAGATAGTGAACGGTGTGAAAACAACTTGGTGGAAGTTGGCCTACTACTACTCTAAGTTAAGATTGTTGAGGTATCAGGATAGCCTTTATACTGGGTTCACCAACGCTGCAAATAGAAGAGCGCAAACAGGCGAAACCAATATGCTTGAGAAGATTAGCGCCGAATCTCAAAGTCTTGAAGTTCGCAACCTTTTAATGCAAACAAAGGCTGATGTTGAGATTTACAAAAAGCGACTTCAAACTCTCTTAAACACTAAGCAGGCTATTTCAATAACCGATACGGTTTTGACAAAACTTAGCATTAATATAAATGCGGATAGCATTTCTGTAGTGTCAAATCCTGCACTGGCCAGCTATGAGCAAAAGGTAGAAGTGGCTCGACTCGAATCAAAGGTAGAGAAATCTAAAATACTTCCCGATTTTAAGATTGGCTACTTTAGCCAGTCAATTATTGGTGATCAAGACATAAATGGTGTAACTCATAGTTACACATCATCTGATAGGTTCACGGGTATTCAGGCTGGAATTTCCATCCCGCTTTGGTTCTATCCACAAGCAGCAAAAATTAAAGCTGCTAAGATTAATCATAGCATTGCAAAGGCTAATGCTGAATATTTTAAAACTGCCCTCTCAGGTGAATTTGAGTCATTATTACAGGAATATAGCAAGTACAAGAATAATATTGATTACTACGAGAAACTAGCATTACCACAAGCAGATATGATTATCAACCAATCGACAAAGAGCTATCGTGCTGGTGCAATGGATTATCTTGCATATATCCAGAGTCTTTCACAAGCCTTGCTGATTAAGAACAACTATCTTGAAACCCTTGATTTATATAATCAATCGGTAATTGCTATTGAATTTATAGTAGGTAAAAATAAATAATTTGAAAAATGAATAAATTTAAAATATTAACCGTATTCGCATTTAGCGTAATCCTTTTATCGTCATGTGGAGATAAGCCAAAGGAAACAGAAGCAAAAGAGGTAGAGGTGTTACCTGAAAACATTGTTGAGTTGAGTGCCGATCAATTTAAGGTTGCAGGCATTGTTTATGGCTCAATTGAACAAAAAACCTTGAGTAATACCGTTAAAGCGAATGGAATAATTACGGTATCCCCTCAGAACTTGGCATCAATTTGTGCGCCACTTGGAGGATTTATCAGAAATACTGATTTGGTTGTAGGAAGCCCAGTTCGAAAGGGTCAAACATTGGCAATTATTGAGAATCCTGAGTTTATTGAACTTCAGCAAAACTATCTTGAAGCAAAAAGTAAGCTTGAATTTGCTGAGGGTGAATACAATCGCCATAAAGAACTTTTTAAAGATGATGTTTACTCTGCGCAAAATTTTCAAGAGGTTACATCTAACTACAAGAGTTTGAAAACACAGGTGAACGCTCTTGCCCAAAAACTTGAACTGATAGGAATCAATCCATCAAAGTTACAGGAGGATAATATATCACGTAATGTCTCATTGCCTTCACCAATTAGTGGTTATGTGAAAGTAGTGAATGTTAACATTGGAAAATTTGTAGCTCCAACCGATGTTATTTTTGAAATTGTTAATACCGATAGGCTTACGATTGAACTTACCCTTTTCGAAAAGGACATTAACAAAGTTAATATTGGACAAAAGTTACGCTTCTCCATGCTTGATGGAGGATCACAGTATAGTGCAACCATCACCCATGTTGGTAGATCAATTGATGCTGATAAAACAGTTAAAGTCTATGCTTCAATAGGTGAAAATTCAGGGAGCATATTACCCGGAATGTATGTGAATTCGTGGATTGAAACATCTTCAAACCCTCTTGCTGCTTTGCCTACAGAGGCAATTATCCAATTCGATGAGAAGGAGTATATCTTTGTTTTTGAAAAGGATAAGGAGGAGAATGGAAAGCCATTTACAGAGTTCAAAATGGTAGAAGTCAAAAAGGGCTTATCCGACGGAGGTTATACCGAAGTTGTTCTTCCAAAAGGATTTGACCTAGTTAATACGAAAGTTGTTGTTAAGGGAGCATACAGCCTTATGGCAGCTAAAAAGAATGCAGGGGAGATGAGTTGTGGGTAATTAAATATATTTGTGTATTCTCAGTGTCACACTGTGTTATAGTTTTATTTCACGGTGTGATACCGAGAAATAAACTTTATACCCTTTAAAACGTTTTTATTTATAATACTTTATAAGCAATGGTTCATCAACATACACACGATAATAGCATTAGTAAATCACTAAAAATAGGGATACTTATAAACCTTTTGTTTATTGTGATTGAGGTGCTTTCTGGTTTTTTTGCTAATTCTATGGCTCTAATTGCTGATGCTGGGCATAACTTCAGCGATGTGGTGGTTCTAATATTCTCTTGGTTTGCTATACTTATAACACAACGTAAACCTACAGAGCGATATACTTATGGATTGAGAAAATCAACAATCCTTGTTGCAATTTTAAATACTTTAATACTAATTGCTACAGTTGGCTTTATTGCATGGGGTGCTATAGTTAGATTTAGTTCCGAAATCGAGGTGAAAAGCAATCTTGTAATAATGATTGCATCCCTTGGTATCATTGTTAACGGTTTTACAGCATGGCTATTTGCAAAAGGAAGGGAACATGATCTAAATATTAAAAGTGCTTTTTTGCACTTTGTTGCCGATATGCTGGTTTCATTGGGTGTTGTTGTGGCGGCAGTTATTATTTCCTTTACTGGATTGGGTTGGATTGATCCGCTAGTCAGTTTAATAATAGCCGCCTTTATCTTATATAGCACGTATAATCTGTTAATCGACTCAATAAACCTCGCCTTGGATGCTGTTCCCAAAAACATCGACATAGTTTCAATACAGGATTACTTTGCAAATCATGAAAAAATAAAATCTTTCCACGATTTACATATTTGGGCATTAAGTACCTCTGAAACAGCACTAACCGTTCATCTTGTTGTCGCTTGTGTTGATGATAGTTTTATACACAGCACTACAGATTATATACGCAAAACATTCAATATCAACCATTGCACCATACAGGTTGAGCAAACATCTCAAAAGACATGCTTCATGTGTAATTAAGAGTATGTTTTTTTCAATTTCATTTAGGTTGATCATTGCTCTTTTTGTCCGATCTCTTTGAAACTTATATGTCAAAATGGCTTATGTTTTTTGATTTTACTGTCTTTTTGGCTTCTGCTTTGCTTTGGCAATCGATTTGAATGGCTACGTATGTTTAAATTGTATATCTTATGAATCTGAATAATTTTACAATAAAATCTCAAGAGGCCATTCAGCAGTCCTTTTCAATTGCTCAGGGTTACAACCATCAAGCAGTTGAACCTGTGCATTTACTTAAAGGTATTACAAGCCAAAGCGAGAGCATTGTTGGTTTCATCCTAAGAAAACTAGGGGTAAATCCATCAACATTTGATGTAGTGCTTACTAAAATGCTCGAATCCTATCCAAAGGTAAGTGGAGGTGATCAATTTTTAAGTTCTTCAGCAAGCAGGGTACTTCAAAAATCAGTTGACTTTAGTAAGGAATTGGGGGATCAGTTCGTTTCAATTGAGCATATTCTCCAAGGTTTACTTGTTGTTGGCGATCAAGTATCGCAGATGATGAAAGATGCGGGTATAACAGAGAAAGATCTAAAACTGGCAATAGCAGAGTTGAGGAAAGGTGCTAAAGTCGATAGTCAAACAGCAGAGGATACCTACAATGCTCTAAATCGATTTGCTCTAAATTTGAACGAGATGGCTCGTTCAGGCAAACTCGATCCTGTTATTGGGCGTGACGATGAAATTCGGAGGGTTTTACAAATTCTAACCCGGAGAACTAAAAACAATCCTATTCTTATAGGTGAACCAGGCGTAGGTAAAACAGCTATTGCTGAGGGTATTGCTCATAGAATAATCAGCGGAGATGTTCCAGAAAATCTAAAATCGAAGCAAATTTTTTCACTCGATATGGGTGCGCTTATTGCTGGAGCAAAGTATAAAGGCGAATTTGAGGAACGTTTAAAATCAGTTGTTAAAGAGGTTGTTACATCTAATGGTGAAGTCATCCTTTTTATTGATGAGATTCACACACTTGTTGGAGCAGGTAGGGGCGATGGGGCAATGGATGCTGCTAATATCCTTAAGCCAGCACTTGCTCGTGGCGAACTTCGTGCTATTGGAGCAACAACTCTTGATGAGTATCAGAAATACTTTGAGAAGGATAAAGCCCTCGAGCGGAGGTTCCAGAGCATTCTGGTTGATGAGCCTGATACGTTAAGCGCAATATCTATTCTTAGGGGGCTTAAAGAACGTTACGAAAGCCACCATTCTGTTCGAATAAAGGATGAAGCAATAATCGCCGCTGTAGAACTATCGAATCGTTATGTATCAAATCGTTTTTTGCCTGATAAAGCAATCGACCTAGTTGATGAGGCTGCCTCAAAACTTCGACTTGAAATGAATTCTGTCCCAGAGGGTATTGATGAGATTGAGCGTAGGATTAAACAACTTGAGATTGAGAGAGAGGCCATTAAGAGAGAAGGCGACAAGGAGAAATTAGATGAATTGGGGAAAGAGATTGCTAATTTAAACGAGGAGAGAACAAGACTTCGAGCTAAATGGCAGAACGAAAAAAATATTATCGACTCAATACAAAAGAATAAGCAGAATATCGAAAACTACAAGCTTGAGGCCGATGAGGCTGAACGTCGTGGCGATTATGGACGTGTTGCCGAGTTACGATATGGCAAAATTAAAGAGGCCGAAAACGAAATAGAAAGGCTAAAAAAAGAATTAACTTCCATCCAGTCAGACTATGCACTAATAAAAGAAGAGGTTGATGCAGAGGATATCGCTGATGTTGTTTCACGTTGGACAGGGATACCTGTAAGTAGAATGCTGCAAAGTGAAAAAGATAAGCTACTAAAACAGGAAGAAGAACTTCATAAGCGTGTTATTGGGCAGGATGAGGCAATATCTGCAGTTGCTGATGCCGTTCGTAGGAGTAGGGCTGGCTTACAAGATACCAAGCGACCAATTGGTTCGTTCATTTTCCTGGGTACTACAGGTGTTGGTAAAACTGAGTTAGCCAAAGCTCTCGCAGAGTTTCTATTCGATGATGAGAACCTAATGACACGAATTGATATGAGTGAATATCAAGAACGTCATTCAGTTTCTAGGCTAATTGGTGCTCCTCCTGGTTATGTTGGTTATGATGAAGGTGGGCAACTTACCGAGGCTGTAAGGCATAAACCTTACTCGGTTTTACTTCTCGATGAAATCGAAAAAGCACACCCAGATGTTTTTAATATTCTGCTTCAAGTTCTGGACGAAGGAAGGTTAACAGATAATAAGGGACGAACCGTGAATTTCAAAAACACAATAATCATAATGACTTCCAATATTGGCTCACAAATCATTCAGGAGAATTTTTCAACAGCAAATAAAAAGGATAGCGATGAGGCTTTTGAACGATCACGTCGAATGGTGCTGGATCTGCTTAGGCAGACAATTCGCCCGGAATTCTTGAATAGGGTTGATGAGATAATTATGTTTACCCCCTTAAATTATAATGAAATTAGACAGATTGTGCTAATGCAGTTCGATAGGATTAAGAAAATGCTAGAGCAAAGTGATGTATCTGTTGAAATTACAGAAAGTGCTATCGAGTGGATTGCCAATCAGGGATTTGAACCATTGTATGGAGCGCGGCCTTTAAAACGACTGATGCAAAAGTATATTCTGAATGAACTATCAAAACAAATTCTTGCAGGCAAAATCTCTAAAAACAAAAACATCACCATCGACTATTTTGATAGCAATGAGTTAGTATTTAGATAAAATATAATAACCTTAAAAGCCGTCACAGTTTACTTTTGAGACGGCTTTTTTATGGCTCGAAATTAGTCGAAACTTTTCAGACAATCGTCTAAGTTATTTCTAATGTCAAAAACGGTTTGCAATTGTAAAAGTTTAACCAGTTCCATTACCTCTGGGGAGATGTTACAGAGTTTAAGTAGACTTTGGTTGTTTTTACAAGTTCTAAGAATGGATAACAACATACCAAACCCAGTACTATCAATATAGTTGATACCTTCAAGATTCACTACTAGTTTTGAATGTGGGCTGATGAGTTTTGTTACCTCAACTTTTATTTTCTGCGATACAGTAACATTTATCTTACTGTCTAGGTTGAAAGATACAACCATTACATCTTCAATTTTATCTAATTTAAGCATGGTGCTTTAGTTTTATTTTAAGTTGATTAGTATGTTATTTAGTTCAATTATAGCCTCGCCAGAAATATTTTTAAATTTTGATATGTATATTGGACAGTTATCAACACTTTTACCCTCCTTGGCGATATTTTCAAGAATTTTCATATCTGCAGTTAATTCGCTAATTCCCATCATTGCAACAGAACTTTTAATCTTATGAGCTAGTTTACCAAGTGAAATATAGTCGCCACTTTGGTAAAAATTATCTAGTTGCTCAGAAAACGTGGGGACTTGACTGATAAACATATTTATCAAATCACGAACTAAATCTGTACTGCCATCTGATATTTCTTTTAAATACTCAAGATTTATGTGTTTAAAATTCTCCATTTATAGATCTAAAATACGATTATTTTTAATAGATGTTTTATATATTAATGCAAAAATAAGTTAACCTTCCATCTTTCAAGCATTAAAATGAAAAAAAATATTATTTAGTATATTTATTTCACTTTTTCTAATAAAAAATTTCTATTATTAAGTAAACAAGTATTTCCCATTAATTAGCAAATTATCATGTTGATGATGATTAAAAAAAATGTAGTTTTGTGCTTCAAAAAAATCAATTTTTTATTTTTTTATTATGAAATGCCCGTGTAATATTCTATATAAAATGCAATAATTGAAATATGGGTATTCCATGTGACTTGAAGTGAAAAATTGCAAATAACAATAAGTTTAAGGTTTGTCTAATATGTAATTATAAAATTTAACACACATGAAAAATACTCCATTTACACAATACCACATCGATTTAGGTGCAAAAATGGCTGAATTTGCTGGGTATAACATGCCAATTGAGTATACAGGAATCAACGATGAACACATCACTGTACGCGAAAAACTAGGCGTTTTTGACGTATCCCATATGGGCGAGATTTGGGTGAAAGGACCTAGGGCATTGGATTTTATCCAACATGTTACAAGTAATGATGCATCCGTACTTTTTGATGGTAAAGTACAATACAGTTGCTTTCCCAACGGTAAGGGTGGTATTGTTGATGACCTTCTAGTATATAGAGTTGATAATTTAACCTACTTACTTGTAGTTAATGCGTCTAATATCGAAAAGGATTGGAATTGGCTTTGTCAACATGCTCCAGAGTTTGGATTAGTTGTTGGTAAAGAACTTTATAATGCATCTGATGAAATTGCTCAACTTGCAATTCAGGGTCCACTTGCTCTTAAAGCAATGCAAAAGCTCACTACAGCTAGCGTTGAGGATATGGAGTATTATACTTTTAAGAAAGTTCCTTTTGCTGGCATTAAAGAAGTAATTTTTGCAACAACTGGTTATACTGGTGCAGGCGGATGTGAAATTTACTGTGCTAATGAGGATGCACCAAAACTTTGGAAGGCTGTTTTTGAAGCAGGTAAGGAGTTTGGTATTAAGCCCATAGGTTTAGGTGCTCGCGATACCCTTCGTTTGGAAATGGGCTTTTGTTTGTATGGGAACGATATGGATGATTCTGTTTCTTCAATTGAGGCAGGCTTAGGCTGGATAACCAAATTTGTTGATGGCAAGAACTTCATTAATCGCGATATTTGGGAGAAACATAAAAAAGATGGTACTGATAAAATGCTGAAAGGCTTTATTATGCTTGATCGTGGTATTCCTCGTCATAATTATCTTATTTTCGATGCTCAGGGTAATGAGATAGGCCATGTAACTTCGGGTACCATGTCCCCAATGAGCAAACAGGGAATAGGCATGGGATACCTGAAAAAAGGATTCTGGAAAGAAGGTACAGAAATTTATATTGGAATTAGAGACAAGAAACTTAAAGCAAAAATTGTAAAACCACCATTTCATTTGGCTAAATAATATAACCTTATAATTCGAAGGGTTCCAGTCGGAACCCTTTTTGCTTTAATTTAATAATCAATATTTTGATGCAAAATAGTCAATTAAGATTGGGATATGTTAAATGCTATTTAACTTGTAAAGTGATAAAAGGAGATTAAAGGTTTTTTATTCTTTACTAAAAGATATTTTTTTGTCTTATTTACTACATTTGCGGGCAATTAATTAACAATTATTCATGAATTTAATTGAGGTAAGTTTTTCAACAGATCTTTTTAAACACTACGATTGTAAGGGAAAAATCGTAGTTGTTGTAGATATCCTTAGGGCAACTTCTGTAATTTGTACTATGTTTCATAATGGGGTAAAGGAAATAATTCCTGTTAGAAGTATTGAGGAGGCTCAAAATTACAAGGAGCACGGTTTTATGGTTGTTGCTGAGAGGGATGGTAAAAAGTTGGATTTTGCCGATTTTGGAAACTCACCTTTTTATTTTACTAAAGAGATTGTAAGCGATAAAACAATAGTATATAGTACTACAAATGGTACAAATGCAATTACTATAGGGAAAGAGGCTGATCAGGTAATAATTGGATCGTTTTTAAATATATCATCAATAACTAATTACCTTTTAGGTCAAAGCAAAGATATAATTATCCTTTGTTCGGGTTGGAAGGGGAAATTTTGTATTGAAGACTCATTACTTGCAGGGTTACTCTCCAAAAACCTGCTAGACAGTAAAATCTTTACAACTAAGTGCGATTCTGTATATACTTCTATTGATATGTGGTCAATAGCAAAGGAGGATTTGAATGTTTATATAGAAAAGGCTGCACAGAAGCATAGGCTTAAGAAACTAGGACTTGATGATGTAATTGGATACTGTTTAACTTTAGATATCACCACTATTGTTCCTATTCTAAATGGTGACCGAATCATATCATTTAAGGATTAGATCTCTTATAATAATTTCATTTCAAAAATTGCTATTTTGGTGAACACAACTTATAGTTTTCGTAATTTTTGGCAAATTTCGTTCCCATTTATTTGGAATTTTGAAAAATAAATAAGATTTTTGACATTGCTAAGATTTTTGAATTACAAACTAAAAGTAATCCTTACATGAAAAAACATAATTTTAATGCCGGTCCCTGCATACTTCCACAACCAGCAATTGAAGCCACTATCAATGCCATTCGCGATTTCGACAATACTGGAATAGGTTTGTTAGAAATTTCTCACCGTACACCAGGTTGGGAAAAAGTAATGGCTGAAACAGAGCAACTTTGGAGAGATTTATTAAACATTCCCAATGAATATGCAGTAATGTTTCTTGGTGGTGGTGCTTCCACACAATTCTATGCAGTAGCTGCAAATTTACTTAAGAAAAAAGCTGCTTATCTAGAAACTGGTGTTTGGGCTAAAAAAGCTATAAAAGAGGCGAAGCTCTATGGAGAGGTCGAAGTTGTTGCTTCATCTTCTGATAAAAATTTCAGTTATGTACCTAAAGGGTATAAAATTCCTACCGATGCCGATTATTTCCACATCACAACCAACAATACTATTTATGGTACCGAAATAAAAACTGATATCGATTGCCCTATTAATTTGGTGGCTGATATGAGTTCCGATATCATGAGTCGTCCTGTTGATATTAAGAAATATGCATTAATCTACGGCGGAGCACAGAAAAATGTTGGTCCTGCTGGTGTAACTTTCGTTATTGTTCGTAAAGATATTTTAGGTAAAGCAGAGCGAAAACTTCCAAGCATGGTTGATTATAAAACCCATATTGGTGAGGAAGCTAAAGATAATTCGATGTACAACACACCTCCTGTCATTTCAATCTATGTTATGTACGAAACCTTGAAATGGGTTAAATCATTGGGTGGCGTTGCTGCAATGGGTAAAATCAATAATCAAAAAGCTGATTTACTTTACGCCGAAATTGATAGAAATAAAATGTTTACTGGGACTGCAGCTAAGGAAGATCGTTCAATCATGAATGTTTGTTTTGTAATGGCTGAACAGTATAAAGATAAAGAGGCTGCATTTATGGATTTTGCCAAGAAAGCAGGAATGGTTGGCATTAAGGGACATCGTTCAGTTGGTGGTTTCCGCGCTTCTATTTATAATGCTTGTCCAATTGAGAGTGTGCAAGCTTTAGTTGATTGCATGAAAGAATTTGAAAAGCAAAATGCTTAATTATTATAGATAAAATAGAAAGGTTGAATGGCTGAATGCTGTTCAACCTTTTTTATATCACCTAAAAACCTTATTAAACTTAACAATAACCAACATGGCAAAAGTACTTGTAGCAACTGAGAAACCTTTCGCAAAGGTTGCAGTTGAGGGTATCAAAAAAATAGTTGAAGAAGCTGGATTTACCTTTGCTCTTCTTGAGAAATATACAGATCCTAATGACCTTGTAAAAGCAGTTGTCGATGCTGATGCGCTAATCGTTCGTAGCGATAAAGTTACCAAAGAGGTTGTTGAAGCAGGAAAAAATTTGAAGATTGTTGTACGCGCTGGTGCTGGTTATGATAATTTAGACCTAGCCGCTTGTACTGCAAAAGGAGTTGTTGCAATGAATACCCCAGGTCAAAACTCAAATGCTGTTGCTGAACTAGCGATAGGTATGATGATTTACATGGCACGTGGCCTTTTCCAACCTGGAACTGGTACCGAAATTATGGGTAAAAAACTTGGTATTCATGCCTATGGCAATGTAGGTAAACTTGTTGCAAAATACGGTAAAGGATTTGGAATGGAAGTTTACGCATTTGATCCTTTTGTTGCAAAAGAAGAAATGGAAAAAGATGGAGTTAAAGTAGTTGCTACTATTGAGGAGCTATATAGCAAGTGTGATTATGTTTCGTTACATATACCTGCAAACGATAAAACGAAGAAATCGATTAATTACGATTTATTAACCAAAATGCCAAAGGGCGCAGCCCTTATCAATACTGCTCGTAAAGAGGTTATTGATGAGGAAGGTTTAAAGAAGGCTTTTGCCGAACGCACCGATTTGAAATATGCTTCCGATATTATGGCAGATTGTAATGCAGAATTGGTAGAAAAATTCCCTGGTAGAGTATTTTCAACCCCAAAGAAAATGGGAGCAGAAACTGCTGAAGCTAACATTAATGCGGGACTTGCATCTGCTCGTCAGATCGTAGCTTTCATTAAGAAAGGGGATAAAACTTTCCAAGTAAATAAATAGAATTTGGTAAAAAGATAAAAGTATAAAATTGTTGATTTTCAGTAAATTATTTTATAATTACTTTACTGGCTGTAATTGAATAACTTTTAGTTTTTAACTCTTAACTTTTAACTCTTTTATGGTAAAAATTAAGTCTTTTAAAGGCATTCGTCCACCCAAGGAATTTGCTAAAGAGGTAGCATCACGCCCTTATGATGTGCTAAATTCGGTTGAGGCTAAAGCAGAAGCAGGGGAGAAGTCACTTCTTCATATTATTAAACCTGAAATCGATTTTAATCCAATTATCGATGAGCACTCGCAAGAGGCATATGATAAAGCGGTTGAGAATTTTAAGAAATGGCGTGCGAATGGATGGCTTGTTAAAGAGAATGAAGAGAAATATTACATTTATGCTCAAACAATGGAAGGCCGTACTCAATATGGTTTGGTTGCTTGCTGCCATTTTGAGGATTACATGGACGGTAAAATTAAGAAACATGAGCTAACTCGACCCGATAAGGAAGAGGATAGGATGATACATGTTCGTAACCAGAATGCCAACATTGAACCTGTTTTCTTTGCATATCCAGCCGTTAAGGAGATGGATCAAATTGTTGAAAACGTTGTAAAGGATAGCAAACCCATTTACGATTTCGTTGCTGCTGATGGATTTGGTCACCATTTTTGGGTAATCGATGATGCATCAGTAAATAAGCATATTACTGAACTATTTGCAAAAATTCCCGCTTTATACGTTGCTGATGGTCACCATCGTACTGCCGCCGCAGCGAGAGTGGCTCAGGAGAAGAAGGCTGCCAATCCAAATCATATTGGGAAAGAAGAGTATAATTACTTCTTGGCCGTAATTTTCCCCGATGATCAGCTAAGGATTATCGATTACAATCGTGTATTAAAAGATCTTAATGGCTTAACACCTGCCCAATTGATCGAGAAATTGAATAAAAGTTTTGAGGTTAAAGAGGCGGGTAAAGAAATTTACGCTCCAAGTAAACTACATAACTTTAGCATGTACCTTGAAGGCAAGTGGTATTCATTAACATCGAAACCTGGTACTTACAACGATAACGATCCTATAGGAATTCTTGATGTAACAATCCTATCGAACATGGTTCTTGAACCTATATTCGATATCAAAGACTTAAGAACATCAAAGCGTATCGATTTTGTAGGTGGTATTCGTGGCTTAGGTGAATTAAGCAGACGTGTTGATAGTGGTGAGATGAAGGTTGCATTTGCTCTCTATCCCGTTTCAATGAAACAGCTAATTGATATAGCCGATACTGGTAACATTATGCCTCCAAAAACAACTTGGTTTGAACCAAAGTTACGGAGTGGACTTGTAATTCACGAACTGGAGTAAAATTGAATATTTTTGGAAGCGTTCTTAGGAGCGCTTCTTTTTTATATCAACCTTTTAATTCTTCACTGTACATTATAACTTTGTGAAAAACGTTTTTTATGTCAATACAATCAAATTTGGAACGAATTAAAGCGACAATACCAGATAATGTAACCCTTGTTGCCATCTCAAAAACCCATCCTGCAGAGGTTGTAATGGAGGCATATAATGCTGGGCAAAGGATTTTTGGTGAGAATAAGGTTCAGGAGATGGTTGCGAAGTATGAAACAATGCCAAAGGATATCGATTGGCACTTAGTCGGTCATTTGCAATCAAATAAGGTAAAATATATTGCCCCATTTGTTAGTTTAATTCACTCGGTTGATGGTTTAAAACTTTTAGATGTAATTAACAAAGAGGCCGAAAAAGAAGGTAGGATAATTAATTGCTTACTTCAGATGTATATTGCTAAAGAAGAGACGAAGTTTGGACTTTCATCTGAAGAACTAGAAGATCTTTTAAAATCATCTGAGTATAAGAAAATGAAAAATATTAAGGTGATTGGATTAATGGGTATGGCTTCTTTTGTTGATAATACCGAGAAAGTAAAATCAGAGTTTCGTTATTTAACTAGTACATTTAAGCATATAAAGGATTTGTATTTTAAAGATATTCAAGATTTTAAAGAAATCTCCATGGGCATGTCAGGCGATTATGAAATTGCCATTGAAGAAGGAAGCACAATGGTGAGGATTGGTAGTAGTATTTTTGGGCATAGAGACTATACGAAACAGTAATGGGTTGCTGTCATAACATTTGAATTTACTGATTAGTCTTACCCATTTTTCTTAAAGTTTTCAAGCATAGCAATCATCTCAGTAAGTAAAGTTTGTTTTTCAACAGGTGTGATTTTTAGTTTAGATTCAATTGTAGCCATGTACAAACTAATATTTTCCTGACTAACATTCCCTACTGAATTTTCAATTACAGTAAATGCTTCAAATGCAGTCTGATAATCCCCATTGCATAGAATATCAAAGAATACGGGTAATTCATCACTAAAATCAAGACTGCTTTGCCAGCATGAAGATACTAAACCAGTGGTATATTTATCAGTAATGTGTTTTTGAATAGACTTGGTGATTATTATCACTGCAACTTGGTTTTTAATATCCCGTATAAACTCAAGTATCGAATTTTTTAGCGCTTGACCTCTATTAGAATAAAGCATTTCGATTAATGGCTCAACAATAAAAAGTTCACCGTTTTCCCTAAATTCCTGAATTAATGAAATAACCTGTTCGTCATTCATGGAAAGTAGGTTTTTAGTAACTACTTGCTGTTTTTCTGAAAGTTGATAATTTGGAATGTCCATATTGATTGAAAAATTTGTGCAAAGTTAAATATTCATTTAATTTAACCATTAGGCATAATAAAATAATAAATATCAGATTATCAGCATTATATTGATTTAGTAAGATGGTACAAAATGATTTACAAGCTTTTATTAACAGAGATTAAAGCAAAATTAAGTGTCATCATTTGAAAAAAGTATTATTTTTACTTGTTGAATAGAATGTTTTCAAGATATTTACCAAATAAAAGTGTAGGTGTATGGTAAAAATGTCAACAAGGCGTGCAAAAATATTGGTTAGTTATCTAATTGTATTTGGGCTATTTATTATAAGTTGCTCGTCTGATGGTAAAAAAAGAGATAAGGTGGAAGTTGATATGAACACGCTTTCACAGGATAGTGTTGCCATTAAGGGGATTAAGGCCGCAAAACAAATTTTTTATTCCTTGCCTTCACCGCTTGAAACAGCAATGATTCTTAAAAGGGCTGGAGCCAAATATAATCAGGAAATTCTTAACTCTGTTGATAATACTTCTCGCTATAGCACAAATAGGAGTATGGCTTTAAATTTGGGCATTTATAGCACAGATTTAAGTTACTCGAGTCTTTTCGATCAAACGCAAGCATCAATTAAGTTTATGACTGCTTCAAAAAAGATGGCTGAAGGACTTGGCATACTTAATGCTATAGATAATTCTGTTATTGAAAAATTGGAGGCGAATGTGAATAATAGAGATGTTATTCTCGATATTATCTCTGAAACTTTGTTAAACACTAACTCAAACCTAGAAGAAAACGATAGAGTAGCAATAGGATCAATTATATTAGTTGGAGGGTGGGTAGAAGGTCTTTATATCGCAACAACCTTAGTTGAAGATTTTAAATCTACAGATAATGAGTTAGTTGAAAGAATTGTTGATCAAAAATTATCATTGAATACTGTTATAAATTTACTTAATCAAAATAAGGATAATCCAGATATTAAAGTTGTTATGGAGGATATCAATGCTATTAAGTTGATATATGAACAGATTCAGATTTCTGTTTCAGGGGTTGAGGCTATTCCAGATAAGAAAAGTGGGGTAACAACGTTGAGATCAAAAAATGTTTCATCGGTTAGCCCCGAGGTTTTTTCGAAACTCAAATCTAAAGTTTCTGAGATCCGTAATAAATATATTTTATAAAATAACTTAAATCTCACTATGAAATCACTGGCTTACATTGCTATTGTCAGTTTGTTACTGGGGGGAGCATCATTCTCCGGTGTTGCACAGTGTAAGAATTTTGCAAAGAAAATATGCAAGCAAGAGCTTGCTCCATATATACATGATGGGAACTTCAATGCCGCAATTCTTACTGAAGGCGAAGATGCTGAACTTTTTAAAACATTTTATGCTGGACAAGAGTATCGAATCTCAATTTGCTGTGAGGAATCTTTACGTAAAGTTGAGTTTAAGATTTTTGATGTTGATAAAAAGTTACTTTATACGAATGCCAATAACAACTATGCAACTTCGTGGGATTTTAAAGTTGAGGCTACACAGCAGCTCATAATTGTAGTTAAGATTCCTAGCGATGAAAAAAATACAGATATCCCCGTAAGTGGATGTGTTGCAATAATGTTTGGTTTGAAAACAGAGTAAAGCAGAATTAAAATATTATTAAAAATAGTCGCATTGACCAATGCGACTATTTTTTTACCAATAATTCTTCCAATTTGATTTTTGCAAATGCACCAGTAATAGAATTCGATGATTTAGAAAGTTCCTCGGGAGTGCCTTCAAATACTAAATCACCACCTTTATCTCCACCATCAGATCCTAAATCAATTACCCAGTCCGCACACTTAATAACCTCCATATTATGCTCAATAACGATTAAACTGTGACCTTTTTGAAGGAGAGCATTAAATGCATCCAAAAGTTTACGAATATCATGGAAGTGTAATCCTGTTGTAGGCTCATCAAAAATGAAAAGATGAGGTTGAATTGCCTGATCTTTCTGAAGGAATGAGGCTAATTTCACCCTTTGACTTTCGCCTCCGCTAAGCGTACTTGATGATTGTCCTAGTTTGATATACCCTAAACCAACGTCTTGAAGGGGTTTTAGCCTTTCATTAATCTTTCGTTCTGTTGATGACTTTTCGCTTTCGAAAAACTCAATTGCTTGGCTAACTGTCATCTCAAGGATATCAAAAACATTAGCTCCTTTGTATTTTACTTCAAGTACATCTTCCTTAAAACGCTTGCCTCCGCAGGTTTCGCAAATCAATGTTACATCAGCCATAAACTGCATTTCAACGGTGATTACACCTTCGCCTTGGCACTCCTCGCATCTACCACCTTCAACATTAAAGGAGAAATGTGAGGGTTTATAACCGCTTCGTTTTGCATAGGGTTGATCCGATAAGAGTTTACGTACCTCGTCCCATGCTTTTATATAGGTTACAGGATTACTTCGAGATGATCTGCCAATTGGATTTTGGTCAACCATTTCGATACCTTTAATAAGGTGTACATCACCTTTTATTTGATCGTGTTGACCTGGACGATCACCAGTTCCAACAAGTAATTTTGATACTGCTGGGTATAGAATACCTTTCACTAGTGATGATTTGCCAGAGCCGCTAACACCTGTAACTACAGTCATCACATTAAGTGGGAACTTTACGCTGATATTTTTAAGGTTATTTTCTCTTGCTCCCTGAACCTCTATATAATTAGACCATTTTCTTCGTGGATGAGGTACTGGTATGGTTTCAGTTTTATTTAAATATTTAGCGGTAAGGCTATCCTTTGATTTTTCAATCTCATTCTTAGTACCTTGAAAAACAATTTCACCACCAAGCCTTCCAGCCAAAGGACCTATATCAATTATGTAATCTGCTGATCTAATTATTTCTTCATCGTGTTCAACAACTACAACTGTGTTTCCTAAATCGCGTAAATCCTTTAATACACCTATCAATAGTTGAGTATCTCGTGAGTGAAGTCCTATGCTAGGTTCATCAAGAATGTATAGCGAACCAACAAGGCTGCTTCCAAGCGAGGTGGATAGGTTAATTCGTTGGGATTCTCCCCCTGATAATGTTGTAGATAAACGATTAAGGGTTAAATACCCAAGACCAACATTATTAAGGTAGTTGATTCTATTTTTAATTTCTGTGAGAATTCTTTTGGCGATTTTGTAATCGTGGTCGCTTATTTTAAAGTTATCAAAAATTTGAATGAGCTCTGAAACAGGCTTATTAACTAAATCCTGAATTATATAACCATTAACCTTTACATACGATGCTTCTTTCCTTAACCTAGCACCTTTACACTCAGGGCAAATGGTTTTACCCATATACCTCGAAAGCATTACCCGGTATTGAATTTTATATTTTTTCTCCTCTAGATGTTTGAAAAACGTATAAATTCCATCAAAATCTTTTGTTCCATGCCACAAAATATGTTTTTGTTGCTCACTAAGTTTGTGGTAGGGTTTATGAATCGGGAAATCATTTTTATCAGCAAATTTAATTACCTGATCCTTATACCAGCTCATCGATTCACCCTTCCAGCAGACTACAACATCTTCATAAAGCGATAAACTTTTATTAGGGATTACAAGATCCTCGTCTATACCTATGATTTTACCATACCCTTCGCACCGAGGACAAGCCCCTAAAGGATTATTGAAACTAAATAAATGTTCATTTGGCTCTTCAAAATTAATTCCGTCCCTTTCAAAGCGATTAGTGAAGGTTTCTTCAATCAGCTCTTCTCCTTTATATATCTTTAAAAAGCATTTCCCATCGCCTTCTGCAAATGCAGTTTGAACAGAATCGCCCAATCGGCTAATAAAATCTTCGGAGTGAGAAACTGCGAATCTATCAATTATCAACCTAATAGATGCTCCGGATATTTTTAGCAAATCACGGGTCTTCTCTTCATCAATCCTGATAACCTGATCCCCAACTTCAACCCTAGTAAAACCTTCTCGGGCAAGTTCCGCTAATTTTTCTTTAATCAATCCATTTCCATTAAGGTTTATGGGTGCTAGAAGAATCACTTTTGTTTCATCCTCAAAGGAGGAAATATGTTCAACTACATCGGTAACTGAATGTCTTTTTACCTGTTTCCCTGAAATAGGAGAGTAAGTCTTTCCAATTCTACCAAAAAGGAGTTTTAAGTAATCATATATTTCCGTTGATGTGCCTACGGTTGATCTTGGGTTACGCGAATTTACACGCTGTTCTATTGCTATAGCCGGAGGGATTCCAGAAATAAGATCAACCTCGGGTTTTGATACTCGTCCAAGGAATTGACGGGCATAAGATGATAGACTTTCTACATAGCGACGTTGACCTTCTGCATAAAGCGTATCAAATGCTAGTGATGATTTTCCTGATCCTGAGAGTCCGGTAATAACAATTAGCTTATTTCTTGGAATATCGAGGCTGATATTTTTAAGATTATGAACCCTAGCACCCCTTATGGCGATTATATTCTTTGATTCTTTATTTGGCATTATTTTTTTATTGACCTACAAAGGTATTAGATTATTAACAATTATATAGAATTTTACCCGAATGAGTTTACCCATAACCATTATTCTACCTATTAGTGAAACCTTATTGATGCTTCATAAGTAAAAATAATTAATTAGTATAGGAACAATCTTTTTTAAACAAAAGTTTAGGTTTTTTGCTTAAAGAGTTTGTAATTTTCCTAAAAATTTATTTTATTGCATATAATTACTGCATAACAAAAACTTTAACTAAACTGTCTGCCTATTGAACATCTCTACCCGTTAACCAAAAAAGTTAGGAGGTAGTTGTGGATGCTAACAATTCAAGCGATTATGAACTCGTAGTCGAGTTTGTAAACGGCAGACAATCTTCAATAGAAATATTAATCCGACGACATCAGAAAAGAGTTTATAGTTATATTTTTCTGCTTGTAAAAAAGCAAGATGTGGCCGAGGACATTTTTCAGGAAACATTTATAAAGGTTATCAAATCCCTAAAAGAGGGTAAGTATATTGATACCAATAGGTTCTCATCATGGGCTATGCGTATAGCACATAATCTCATTATCGACCATTTTAGGCGAGAGAAACAGTCAAAAATGTTATCGAAAGATGCTTATGAGGTTGATATTTTAAACCATCCAAGGTATTCGGATAAAACTGTTGAAGAAATAATTGTGTTTGAGCAGATTCTAACGGATGTTAGAGCATTAATTGAACAACTTCCAGAGGATCAACGTGAGGTTATTCTTTTACGCCATTATTCGGATTTGAGTTATAAGGAAATCGCTGAACAAACCAATGTAAGTATAAATACTGCTTTGGGAAGAATGAGGTATGCTATAATCAATATACGAAAGATTATGGTGGAAAATAAAATGATTCTTACCAGTTAAAGTACTTAAAGTGCCTTGAGTTTGGAGTGCCTAAAGTTTATAAATAACCTAAGTTGCCGGTTTCTGGTTACAAGGTGCTAGTTTGGTACTGTGTTTTGTTCTTTTTGTATTTAGTTTTAATTTTAAGAAGTGAATTTTTGTATCAATCATAACATCAAATAAATAACTAGAAATCAGTAACTAGTATCTAGCAACTTGAGTTAAATACTTACTTTAGGCACTTTAAGTATTCTAGGCACTCCAAACTTTATGTTTTAAATAGTAATAATATTTTTTAATAATAGTATCACTAGCGTTGCGTCTTAGTTAGAACATTTTCAACTGTTTACAATATTGTTC
>JACABB010000014.1:87144-109495 GCA_013376985.1 Bacteroidales bacterium | reverse complement strand
TAATAGCAACAAACATTTCAGAAGATATTACCATTAAATTTGTCCATTAAGCCTATTTTTCTGAAAACGGATTTTTAACACTCCGATTAGCTCTTCCCGTTGCTCCGATGACAACTCCTTTTTATTTTCCATTGTCATAATGTGTTATTCTGGTTTGCTTGCAATGTATTACAATTGGTATTATAACAAGTCAGGCGGAGAGATTGTTTAATTTTGCGACCAACGCTATAAAAAGATAGTGTGGAGTAAATGGGAAAGGTAGGTCGTTTTATGTTTACGGTAGGTAGAAACATCGGCTCAATATTGAGTTACAAAATCCTCCATGTCAACCTTCATTATGTTGCACAATGGTTTAGATTAATTCAAGTGAATGGAAAAATCATCAAATGAGTTTTATACGTTTAGCTAATCTCAGGCACAAACATGATAGGATATTTTCGACTTAGGCGTGATAAACCGAGGGGCTATTTTATTCTTTAATTCCGATTGTTTTTATGGCTAAATCTCTAAATTCTTGAGATATATTTATTGCGGTTTCAAGCTCATCCTTTGTTAGATAAATCTTATTATCTGGATATCTTATTTGAACACTAAACCCATTTAGAAGTATTGCTTTATCATAAATTTCCTCTGTAATATCAATCTTTTGAGCTAACAAATCCAGCAAATACACTAAATTATGACTACGCTGAAATTCTACTCCAAAATGCTCAAGCATTGATTTTAAATATTTTTCCGTAGCCTGTTGACAATGAAATGCGATTGTATCAAAATAATCTGGGATGTGTAAATAAATCAATTTTGCTGATCCCAAATCATGGTCAGCTTTTTCAATCCATTCTTTAATTATCTTACTTACGTCGTTCATATAAAATCTTTGAAGTCTTTATTGCTGAGAATAAGAATGAACTTTTCTCATTCTTTTCTTGTTCAAATTCTTTAGATGTATAAACAAGAATATCCATTGGTATCATTGAACCAATTAAGAATTTTTGAATATCAAAACTCCTTTTATGACGGGGCAAGTCCGTATCCTTAATTACCAATAAATCAACATCACTATCGCTATTTGGATTTCCTGCAGCGTAAGAACCAAACAAAATAATCTTATCGGGATTAAACTTAGTTGCTATCCTGCTTACAATATCATCTATCTTATTTGTTTCTATCATATTCTTGGCTAATTCCCACGCAAATTAATAATATTTAACGAGACAATTATCGTTTATGCATTTTTTGCAAACGACCATGGTTTGCAAGTTGGCTGCGTTTTAGAGTTTGGAACTACATCTTCATCCCCCTACCAAAAAGCGTTAAGAACTCCATTTGTGCGAGTTCGGCGAAGCCAATAAATACTCTGTTACCATTCGTTTTTAGTCGTAGTGGTATCTGCACTTTGCGATTAGTATTTCGTCTCCATTCACTTTGTAAATCAGTCGGTGTTCACCGTCAATTCTGCGAAACCAAAAACCTTTATACTTGTGTTTCAACGGCTCAGGTTTTCCAATTCCCGAAGAAGGATTCCTTGAAATATCCTTCAGTAAAGAATTTATTTTGGTTAGCATTTTTTTGTCGGTTGTCTGCCAGTACAAATAATCCTCCCAAGATTCATCTACAAATATGTACTTCATTCTTCAATAAGCTCTTTAGAGAACGATGAACCATTCTTCAGTTTTTTTATGGCTGAATCAAGTCTTTCTTCATTCTTTCTTGAAGCTAATTCGTGATTTGTCGCACAAAGTGAATTGTATTCGTCTAAGGACATTATTACAACCCCAGTGTCTTTTCCACGGTTGATTATTAATGTCTCAAAGTTTTCTGTCACCCGATCCAAATAACGTTTAATATCTTTTCTAAAGTCGGAGATGGATGTTGTCAACATAGCTTAAATTATTATGTACAAATTTACGTACAATAAAGGCAAATGTCAAATTTTCTTGTACTTTTCTAAAATGAATGGTAACGTTCCGCAAATTAGTTACGTTTGGGGGTTTGGAACTACATCTTCATTCCCCTATTATTAAGGCTACCAAAAAGCGTTAAGAACTCCAAATGTGTCATTAGCCAAATACAACCGAGCGTTTTCCCGATAAAAAGCATCGGGACAAGTTGTGCGAGTTCGGTAAAGCCAATAAATAAGCTGTTGTGTACTGGTTATTCATCTTTCATTGCTATTTCAAGTTCTTTTATTAATTCGTCTTTGTTTGGTAATACATAAGTAAATCTTGATGCAAATACATTGTTTTCATAACCACCTAAAATATATTCTGCCCCTATTTCGTCCTTTTCTGCGCAAATTATAATTCCAATTGGTGGGTTGTCATTTATGTCATTAATTTCTGTTTTGTAGTAGTTAAGATATGTATTTAGCTGTCCTGCATCTGATATTTTCAATTTTCTAGTTTTCAGTTCGATTAGAATATAACTTTTAAGAATTTTATTGTAGAAAACCATATCTACATAGTGGTGAGTATTGTTAATAGTCACTCTTTGCTGTGAACCAACAAACATAAAACCTTTTCCTAATTCAAGAAGAAAATCTTCGATGTGTCGAATTAAGCGCAACTCTAAATCTTTTTCGAGGATTGGTTTATTCTCTGGTATTCCAAGAAATTCAAAAACATAAGGGTCTTTAACAACATCATCAGGCTGTGCCAATTCCTGCCCTTTTCGGGCAAGTTCGTTAACTGTTTCTTTATTTGCATTTCCTTTCGATAGCAACAACTTTTCAAATAGAGAACTATCAATTTGTCGTTTCAGCTCACGAACCGACCATGTGGAATTTTCTGTTTCCTTTTCGTAGAAAGTTCTTTTCTGCTTATCCTCTATTATCAGTAGTTCGCAGTAATGTGACCAACTAAGATGTCCAGACGCTGTCTGGACATTTGGATATTCTATAAAAAATTTTCTCATATTGAATAGATTGGCACGAGAAAACCCCGAACCTAACTCCTTTGTTAGTTGGCGAGAAAGGTTCAAAATAAGTTGGCGAGATGATTTGTGATCGAATTTGCTACTTGATTCAACTTCAATTATTAGCTTTCCAATTTCCCAATAAGTTGCTAATAATTCAGAATTGATGCTCTTGGCAACATTTTTCGGGCTTTCAGAATAATAGAACGAATGCTATCAAGCAGTCCGTCCATCTTTTGGGTTAAGTCTAACTCTTTTTCCATAGAACCAAAAATCGCTAAATCCAAAAATGTTACCAAAGAATCTTAGCTTGTGCACAACTGTTCCATGGTTGGACACGCTGGAGTGTTAACAGCAGCGTCCTTGTCCCACGTTAAACTTTTACTAAGTTACGAAAATTTTTGTTATCAGCAATCAGCCCTAGTGGACTTAACCACGTGTTATGCACAAGCAGTTATTATCATTTTCAATTCAAAAAAGTTAAAAAGTTTCACCTAATTGCCTAAACATATCAATTACATTTACATAGCGTATGTTTAAAGAAATACATACATCTGGAATTTTAATTTTTCTTTTGCAATTAGGGTCACTAACTTCTTGAGTGACAATTATTCGATTGGTGTTATCTGTCAATGCATATGCTATGATAAAAGCATCTGCTTCTTCTGCATCTAAAAATTCTGCTATTGCATTTGGAGAAAAATGAGTGTTTCGAGAAGCTGCCCACGCAGCAACTTGCCGATATTTTAACATTGATTGTGAAGAGTCTTTAAAAAAATTATCAGATAAATTATCCTCACACCAAATCTTCAGAGCGTCATCATTTTTATAAATTTCATCTTTTACCTTGTCAATACTAATAATCTTTTCCTCGTCAGCCAATTGTTTTACTTTATTCCAAAAACTAGAAACAACGTCTAAGGGATAATAAACCCTATGGGCTTGTATGAAAAAATTAGTATCAATCACATAAACACTCATTTTTATAAGTGTTTAACGAAAAATGTTTGAAATGTTTCGCCTTTCAAACTTGTTAACTTATAAGCATCTCTATATAATAACTTACCAGACTTAACAGCATTATTTATGTGGACTGCATAAGTCATACTTAGTCTTTTTCGCGTGGTTGCAAAAAAATCACCACCAGGGCTTTGATTCTCTTTCTTTACTCTTTCTCGATTTGTATATTCTTCATAAAAGGCATAAAACTGTTGTTTATTAATTTTCCCTGTATCTAAAGCTCTTCGAGCAATAACAATTTCACTAACTTTAAAATATCTTGCAGCATAATTTATAGAAGGATTTTCATTCCAGATAATACTGAAAAATTTCTCTGGGACTAAAAATTCTGCTGCTACTTTGTCACAGAGTATTTCAACAGGGTCATTAGCAGGTTCCAGTTTTCTAAAATCAAACCCAGCACTGTGTCCTGTCCAAATATGAGCCAATTCGTGAACAATTGTAAACATTTGAGCAGACTTCCAATCCGAATTGTTGATAAACATGAAAGGTGCTATATTGTCAACCATTACGAAGCCTCTACAATCTTCAACGGAGATTTTTCTATACACATTATTCTCAACTACACCATTAAAAACAACGATAATCCCCTTGTCCTCAATTTGTAATGTAAGAAAATCCAATGCTTCTCGCCATGTTTTGAAACGACTTGCCCAATTCTCGGTCAGCCCAAGAGTATTTCTAATATCAGTAACAATATCTTCAACGTTAAAGGATTTATTATATTTACCTACAAACGGAAGAGGTTCGTAATCATTATCAATCAGATAGTTCCTTAACCATTCTTGCCTTTGTTGTATTATTAGAATAGTATCATAAACATTAATACTTACCTTTTTATCTGTAGCATAATTAGTACGAAAAAAAGGTATTGGTAAACTTTCTTTGGGTGGCTCTGGTAGGAAAAAATAACCAAAAGGTAAATACACTTTTTTGGAAAAGTCCTCAAGTTGCTTTATAGTAGGCTTCTTTTTACCATCAATCCATTCTTGTATTTTCGGAACATCAGAAGTTAATTCGTGCAATTCATAACCTGCCCGAGCTATCGCCCAAGTAATTATGCTTGCATTAATATCTACTTCTGTTCTCATTTGACAAAGTTACAATTTTAAAGTCAAATTATCACCTTTTTTTCCAAGTCGGCTATTCTTGTCTGCTTGTGTATAACGTTTCCGTGGTTGGAAATGTTGGGGAGCTAAGAACCGAACATCTGTCCCACGGTAAACTTTTACTAAAGTACTAAAAACCTGCTTACCTGCGCATCAGCCCCAATATTTTTAACCACGTGTTGTAGGCTGCCGTTTATTTTTATTTTCAATTATTTAATTACAATCTTCTGCTCTAAATCAATGGTAGTTGTTCCTCCATAATCAAATTTCACCTCGACTTTATTCTTGTCAATCCATTCTTTAACAACTCCTTTATTTATTGATATGTCGGAAAATGTTTTAGGAATTATTATACTAGAATCTTCCACTATGATAAATAGTTCATAAACTCCCCAACCAAAATTTCCAATTCCATATTGAAGAGCATTAATATTGATTGATTTGATAAAATTGTCAACTATTTCTTTTTTTGTTCTAAACCCAATCTCTGGTTCATAAGGATTCCAATAGTGATTCCATATCTCTCGTTTGTCAGAAAATGTCAATTCTTGCCATTCACTAAAACTAATATTTTTGTCAGATTGCTCCATTAATTAGTCATTTTCTTGTATTACAATTATTTCAATTTTCTAAAAATATTAATTGTTGTCTTCAATGATAAATCTAATAAATAATTTTTCTGCGAAACTTTCAATCCTATCTGTTTAAGTCCAAATGTTTCTTGTAGGTTCACTCTTCGCACGGTTGCCTACAACGTTTCGCGTATTTGTCGTGTTTGGGAGTTTGAAACGTTTTCTTGTCCCTCGTTAGTTAAGCTACCAAAAAGCGTTAAGAACTCCAAATGCGTCATTAGCCCAAATACAATAAATACGCTGTTGTGCTTTCGTGCATTAGTCTAGTTCTAATACTATCTTAATATTCTCTCTAACCATTTCAGCCAATCCAACTGGTAGAACGCCAATTCTTTTAATTAGTCTCTTGTTATCAATCGCTCGAATTTGGTCAATCATGATGTCGCAATCTTCAAGCATATTCGCCGTCCCTTTCTTTAAGTGTACTCTTAATATTTCTGAGTCCTTTTTCACATTTGTCGTGATAGGGCAAATAATGGTTGAAGGATGCGGAATCTTGTTCAATAGATTTGTCTGAACAGCAAGAACTGGTCTTGTTTTTCCTGCCTCGGTGCCCATCTGAGGGTTCAAATCGGCTATCCAAATTTCAAATTGTTTAATCTGCATAGCCAAGTTCCTCAAATTCTTTAAGTACAGCAAGAGAATCTTTTTTCACGAGGTCAGATTCTTTCTTAAGTTTTTTCTCAAGAATCAGTCTTTTCTGAACCCTGTTATAATAGTCAATCGCTTCATTGATGTACCTGTTTCTAGGTTTTTTCATTGAAGCAAGAATCTTCTCGGTTTCTCTGAATATGGATTCGTCAATTTTTAAGGATACCGTTTTCATGATATTTGTATTTAATACCGCAAAGGTATATCATTTTGGTATATACTACAAATATTCCTAAGAATAATTTGCATGAAGCACAACGTTTTGCGTATTTGTTGTGTTTGGGGGTTTGAAACGTTTTCTTGTCCCACGATAGTAAAGCTACCAAAAAGCGTTAAGAACTCCAAGTGCGTCATCAGCCCAAATACAATAAATACGCTGTTAGCACACGTTTTTTCTATATTGTCAAGTTGTTGTCCATACAAACCATTTATCTCGAATTTTTTTCCATGAAGTAAAGTCTCCACAGCAATTATCCGATGGTTTCTCGTCTGTTAGACTGTAAGAAAAACCAAAGCAATTATCTATCATTCCGCTAATCAGGAATAGAACATGTTTCTTTTCTTCTGGAACACACGAAATGCTTACTATTAAATTTTCTTTTTTCAGAATCTGGTTGGCATTGTCAACTGTTATTTTTGAATTTAAAACATCTATTGCGATTTGTTCCAATTCAACATGATGTTTGACCAAGTAAATTTTTTCTTTCACACTGTTTACACCCCCAATTATTGGAAGTAATAATATATAAAATGTCAATCCGCCTAATCCTGTTATGATTTTCCTTTTCACTTTCTTGTCGGCAATTAAATAGGCAATTATTCCAACTAAACTGGGGATTCCTCCCCAAAAAATAATCATTGCTATTATAAACGGATTGCTTTGTCCAAGCTCAGAAAACAATTCAATTCCTAAAATCAATAATCCAGGTACGAAGAAAAGGAAAAGTCCGAATACAAATATCGGGAATCTATTAATGGCCATAATTTTTCGTCATAAAATGTGTGCTAACGTTGAGTGTATGCAGCGTGCGGGAGTTCGTGGCCACTTCATAATCCACCGTTACTGCCTTTGCCAGCGAGTTCTGAACTTGCAAATTGCTCTAAAACCCTCATGATGTATACACTGTGTTAGCACCCGTTTATTTTATCATACTATCAATCATTGTCAATATCATTGGTGTTGCAGCATTTCCTGCTACTCCTTCTAATATGCCTCGAATTGTTTTCAATGATTCAGTCACAATGATATTTTTAGGTTTCGGCGATTTAACTTGGGATTTAAGTGTTTCAATCTCTGAGACTAACTCTTCAAATACCAATCTATCAAGAGTGAGTTGTTCTTTTACACTTTCAATCTCATTAATAATCTTTTTTAAATCCTCAGATTTATCAATATTAAAATTGACATTTTGAGTCGAATAATTAGATCCTTGTTGAATTGCCGAATTATTCATATTTTCAATATGTATCACATTTATCGGCAGAAAATGATCCGTTGGAGAATCTGGATTTGTGAGAGAATATTCAATTTCAATAATTCCAGCATGAGTAATAGATATTCCTCCTCTAAGCGTTTTCGACTCTAGCAGGCCTTCATCTCTTAAATATCCAACCAGATTGCGTGTTTTATCCCTGTCGAATCCCAACTCTGTACCTACTTCCCACATATCAACAGTATAACCAGAATTGCCATCGGTCGTATCATACATTTTTTGTAAAAACAAAAATCTTTCTTTCTTTTTATCGTCTATGCTCATTGGTAGAGTTTTTTTAAATGGGTGCTAACGTTTTGCGTATTTGTTGTGTTTGGGAGTTTGAAACGTTTTCTTGTCCTGCGATAGTAAAACTACCAAAAAGCGTTAAGAACTCCAAATGCGTCATCAGCCCAAATACAATAAATACGCTGTTACCGCCAGTTTTTTATTATATTAATGAATTCTTGTTGAGTTATTTTTTTTAGTTCATTTTCTAAAACAATTTCAAATATATGGTCTTTGAAATCAAGAAATAATGGGCATGCTGCATAATCCCAAGATTTTCTACGATATTTCCAATAAAAAGAATATTTACCTTTTAGACCATTCTTAATTACTAACTCTTCTTCTTTCTTTTCGTTTTCTAATTTTTTGTTTATTCTTTTCGCTTTTTCAATCAATCTTTCTCTTTCTTCTTCAATTTCAACTTTTGTTCGTTCTAAATTTTCATTTAAATGAATAATTGAATTTGCTATTTTATTTAAGTTTTTCTGTTCTTCCTTTTTTAGTTCTATTAACCAATTCTCAATGTCAATTAATAAGTCCGTAAAAGTTTTTTCCTTTAACAAAGAGAGTTCTTTTTTTTCTTTTTCAAAGTTTTCCTTTTCCAATTTGAGTTTTGAAAGATGATTTGACAAATCTATTAGAAGAGTAAATGACTCTTTTTGACTTAAGTACCAACGATAATTACTTTCTGAACGAATTTCAATAACTTCAGGAAAGAAAGTATTTATTGTGTTTGTTTTTACCACTTTACATTTATAAAAACTTTTTGGTGAAACTTGTTCAAATGAAACTACTTTATAATTCTCAAATCCTTTGATTGTAGAATTAGGCAGACAAACTATTTCATTAATCTGATTTGCTCTGTTTTTAAATTCTTTTTCAATAACGACTAATCTTATATTATAATTAAGGATATTTGAAATACTTTCGGGATTAAAATCTCTGAAAATGCCATAGTGGTACTTTTCAGTTAGCAATTCATTTGCTATGTTCTCAATTGTGCTTAATTTATTAGTATAGTCGCTAATTAAGTTTTGAATTCTATTGTATTGGTCAGTGCTTGAATTTAATTCGCTTTTATATTCGGCAAGTAACTTATTAAGGTCTTTTAAACCATCTTCAATATTATTATTTTGATTTAAATAAGGTTTGTATTTATTATCTAAACTTCTTAGGTTTGATGTAACAAGGCTTCTTATTTGGAAATTATTTTTAAAATAATCCGCATTAATTAGCCATACCATATTTTGATAAAAGTTTTCTCGGATTTGAATTGTTAAATTCGAAATAGAGGAGTTTTGCAATTCTAAAATAAGACCTGAATTAGTTCTTATGTCTGCAATATGTTTTTCGTTATTTTTTTCAATTATATATTCTTGCCATTCTTTAGGAAATTTTTGTTTCCAATCTCTATGCCATTCCGTTTCAGGTTCTTTCCATGAGTCGCAGTTATTAATTGCTTCATGTCTCCAATGATGAATATTAATATCTCCACATACTGCAATAACTTTTTCAAAACAAAAAGGACATATAGCTTTATCTCCTTTTCTCGGTCTAACTTTATTGTTATTTTCATCTATTGCACCAAGCATATTCGGAAAAGTCGTAAAATTGGCGGTAACGTTTCCGTGGTTTGGCACGCTGGGAGTTAACTGCAACGTCTTTATCCCACGTTAAACTTTTGCTAAAGTACTAAAAACTTGCTTATCTGCATATCAGCCCCAGTGGGTTAAACCACGTGTTAGCACCAGTAAATTTATTTTTGTCTCTTATCAGTTGTCTGTTTTTTACTAAATCTGTAGGGTGGTGGTGGATATTTACTAAAAACCTTTTTTTCCATATTCACAACCATGCTGTCAATAACAAAAGGTTTTATAGATATTAATCGGTTTTCTGGGTAAATTAAACTGTTTAGATGGTGAAGTAATGCTTTAAATCCGTCAGGGAAATTCCCTGCTCCAAAAGTTATAACTCTCTTTTTGTTATCAGAGGTTTCATATAGAAAATAATTACATCTTGGCTCAATATGTGCGTTATATGTTGAATCAAAGTTTTTATTCAATAATGTTTTATTAATTAATTCAATTGTTTCTTTATCCTTATCCAATTCAAAATAACAATTTAGTCCGTTTGGTGGCGCAGCTGAGTCTCGTCGAAATTCTTTTCCGGTTGCTATTTTAAACTGTTTGTCTTTTTGGTATTCAAAATATGGTAGTATCCATAGATAAGGTCTTTCTAAACTGTCATAAACCACTCCAGGAACTCTTATATAGATAAATTTAGTTATCGTTGGTGGCTTCTCTTTACAAGAATTCAAAAAGATAAGAAAAACAATTATTAGAATAGAGTATCTTTTCATAAGAGCGACATTTTATTGGTGCTAACTTATTTATACATACACTAAAGGTATACATATCCATTAAATTTTAATGTATATATAAACCTTCTTGTTAATCCTTATCCCAAAATTAACCAAAATAACAACCCATCCAAAAGAGATTTTCCTTCTATCAGTTTAAAAATCATACTAAGTTTTCGCCCTCGTTGGGTACTTTGTGGTTATCTCGTTTGCTATCGATAAAATCACCATTATTTAATATATTTGCAACCTCAAATAATGCACAAAGCAATGTCGGCTCAAAAACCCTCTATACCCAAAGGAACTAGGGATTTCACACCAATTGAGATGGTTCGGAGAAACTATATCTTCGATATTATCCGCTCAGTTTTTAAAACCTATGGGTATCTGCCCATCGAAACCCCAGCAATGGAGAATCTTACAACTCTGCTTGGCAAGTACGGTGAGGAGGGCGATAAGCTGCTATTCAAAGTCTTAAACTCAGGCGATTTTACAAAAGACATCGATCCAAATCTTTTAAAACAGGGTAATCCCAACCCCTTATCTATCGCAATTTGCGATAAAGGTTTAAGGTACGACCTTACCGTACCCTTTGCACGGTTTGTAGTAATGTACCAGAACGAGATAACATTCCCATTTAAAAGATATCAGATTCAACCCGTTTGGCGTGCCGATAGGCCACAAAAGGGTCGTTACCGCGAGTTCTACCAATGCGATGTTGATGTTATAGGCTCCAACTCGTTGCTAAACGAGGCTGAACTTGTAATGATTATCAACGAGGTATTCACCAAACTGGGAGTTCGCACCGTTATAAAGGTTAATAATCGCAAGATATTAACCTGGATTGCCGATTTTATTGGCTTCCCCGATAAGCTAATTGATATTACCATTGCCATTGATAAAATAGATAAGGTTGGCCTTGATGCTGCAATTGCTGAGCTAGAGGGTAAAGGTATTTCAAAGGAGGGTGTTACAAAACTAAAGCCAATCCTGACTTTAACCGGGAGCAATCCTGGGAAGATTGAAAGGCTCCGCAAGATGATTGTGGATTCGGAGGTTGGACTGAAGGGCGTTGCGGAGATGGAAGAGTTTTTCGATTACCTTGAGGCACTAGGAAGAATTAAAAGCGAGGTTGAACTCGATCTTTCGCTTGCACGTGGGCTGAACTACTACACTGGGGCTATTTTTGAGGTTAAGGCAAAAGATGTTGAAATTGGCAGTATCTGCGGTGGCGGTCGTTACGATGATTTAACAGGTATCTTTGGGCTAAAGGATATGAGCGGCGTTGGCGTTTCGTTTGGTGCCGATAGAATTTACGATGTGATGCTTCAGCTAAATCTTTTCCCTGAGAATTTGATTTCATCAACCCAAGTTATGTTTACCAACTTTGGACGATACGAGGCTTCATACTGCCTTAACGCAATACGTAGCCTAAGAGAGAAGGGCATTAGCGCAGAACTTTACCCCGATTCAACCAAGCTAAAAAAGCAGTTCGACTACGCCAACAAGCGAAGCATTGGATATGTTGTAATTGCAGGAGAATCGGAGATGCACAATCGCCAATTCTCGGTTAAAAACATGATTACAGGCGAGCAAGAAACAATACCATTCAATAGTTTAACAGAATACTTGCTTGGAAAAACAAACCAAGCATAATTTATTGACCATCAGGAAATGCTTACGATTTCTAACAAAAGAGCAAGAAATAAAAAAGTGAATTCAACTAGAGTTCCCTGAGAACTTATCCTATATCAACCCTAGAATAATAGTTACTACACGCTAACTTTACTTTTGTAAAGATGCATTAGGTTGCACAACGCTTGCATAAATAGTGTTATGCTCCCAAACTCGTCATTGCGAAGGAGGAACGACTGAAGCAATCTATTCATAACATACAGATTGCTTCGCAAATAACGCTCGCAATGACGTCAAAAAATGATTAACCTAACACTAGGGATTAACTAAATCAAATTTAAAACTTTAAAACTTCATTATTAAAATGAGTAAAGTACATTATATCTCCCCAAAGCCATTAACCTACGAGTTAATGGAGGATTTGGCAAACAACCATTATAAACTCGAACTTTCGGATGAGGCGGTTGGATTGATAACCAAATGTCGTGAGTATCTCGACAACAAGATGCTGAATGAACATGCGCCAATCTATGGGATTACAACAGGATTTGGCTCACTTTGCAATAGGAATATATCAAAGGAGAAGCTTTCGTTGCTTCAACGGAATCTTGTGATGTCACATGCATGTAGTACTGGAGATGAAATTAATCCAGAGATTATAAAGTTGATGCTTTTCCTTAAAGCACATGCGCTATCGCTTGGTCATTCTGGCATTCAGGTTATAACCGTTCAACGAATTCTCGATTTTTATAACAATGATGTGCTTCCTGTAGTCTATGACAGGGGTTCGTTGGGTGCATCGGGCGATTTGGCACCACTATCAAATCTTTTCCTCCCACTACTAGGCTTGGGAGAGGTTAGATATCAAGGGAAAAGGTATGAATCTGCAGAAATCATGAAGAAGTTCGGCTGGCAGCCAATCGATCTGAAATCTAAGGAAGGGCTAGCACTTCTCAACGGAACACAATTTATGAGCGCACATGGTGTTTACGCCATGCTTAAAGCATTTAGGATAATTAAATTTGCCGATATTATCGGTGCACTTTCGCTTGAAGCTTACGATGGTCGGATTGAGCCATTCCATGAAAATTTACAGAAAGTTCGTCCACATCAAGGGCAAATTCAAACAGCTCTTAATTTTAGAAAGATACTGGAAGGTAGCGAGCTAATTGCACATCCTAAAAAACATGTTCAAGATCCCTACTCATTCCGCTGTATGCCACAGGTTCATGGTGCGTCAAAGGATGCCTTGAACTACGTTGCAAATGTTCTACTAACCGAGATTAACTCCGTTACCGATAACCCAACCATTTGGCCCGATGAGGATTTAATCCTATCGGGTGGCAATTTCCACGGGCAACCACTCGCACTATCCTACGATTTTATGGCTATTGCGCTATCGGAACTTGGAAATATCTCCGAAAGACGTGTTGTTCAGCTAATATCTGGACTAAGAGGGCTACCCGAGTTTTTGGTTTTCAACTCAGGCTTAAATTCAGGTTTTATGATACCTCAGTATGCTGCCGCCTCAATGGTCAGTCAAAACAAGCAACTTTGCACTCCAGCTTCGGTTGATTCAATAGTATCATCGAATGGGCAAGAAGATCATGTAAGTATGGGGGCAAACGCAGCAACAAAATTGCTAAAGGTGGTTGATAATACAGAAAGAATTCTTGCTATTGAGCTGTTCAATGCTGCGCAAGCATTAGAATTCCGCCGTCCAGCTAAAACATCACCATATTTAGAAGATTTCATGGCTCAGTACCGCAAAATTGTTCCATTTATTGAGGAGGATAGAATTATGTATATTGAGATGGATAAAACCATAGAGTTTATTCGGAATGGCTCATTTGGGAAATGAATTTTAAATTGATATAGGATTGCAAATAACCTCGCTCATTCGGGCGGGGTTATTTTTTTTGAATATCAGATCAAATAAAAGCATCGGGTAAAAAGACAGTAGAATCTTCAACTCTTAGCAATTGATATATAGGTTCATAATCTATGTCAAATACAGACTTTGGAGGATATATCTTATCAAGAATCGTTTTTATCTATATTCACAAATACTGAATTAAATTAATTTGTTAAATATGAATTGAATATGATTATCATTTTTTTAGTAATAAGACATTTTAATAAATTATGCTAAACTAAAATTGCTTTTTTTTTCAGAATAGCGGTAATTGTTTCACGAAAGCGTAATATATTTTACAAACCAAACCTAATCAAATTTACTATGAAAAAAAGTTTATTTAACTCAATTGTGTATGCTGCAATGTGTTGTTCATTAATCACCATCAGTTGTAGTAAAGAAACACCAGTGAACGATAAACCTGTTAGCCAATCTACAGTAGATCAGGCCAATCCTAAGAACGAAAGCTCAGGAATTGTTACGCCAGAGGATCAATTAATCTCTTTCTCGGCAAAAAATTATGAAAAAAACAATTCCCAAAACTCCAAATACGGATGTCCTGCACATAAAAACTTTGTATACACGTGTGCAAAAAAATTGGGTCTTTCGGAAAGCAGAGCAATAATCATGCGTGATGCAGCAGAAATGCCTGATACATATCAGTCTGGACTTGATAACGCTTACAACCAACAATGGTCACATGCTTATATCGTTACTAGCTTATTTGGAAGTATGCAGTGGCTATGGGGCGATGCCGATGACGATTTCAACGATAACCTGAATGGTTATAGCGGAGAACTCGAAAGTCCAGAAGGCTATAATGGCATGGATGCTGGATATTACTATGCTCTTGGCAATCGCGATCTTGGTGATTGGTATGTTGGATATGCTTGCCATTATATAACCGACGTTTCCTTTGTACTTCACACATCATTCCCTGGCACTGATATGGCTTTGCATCATTTTGATTATGAAGCATGGATAGATAACAATTGGACTGCAGGTCATAATTTCTCACAAGTTGTAAGCAATGTCGCAAGTTCGAGCTATTATACTATTACAGACGCTAAAGCAGGTATTCGTAGTGCTGTAAGAGCATCCAACTACACCTTTAGTACCAATCCAAAACTTGCATGGGATAACTATGTATCAAGTGGATTCCCAACAGGCGCTGGAACAGGTAATAGCAATTGCGTGTACTACACAAAGAAAATGATTGAAGAGGCAACAAAATGGACTGGTAGTGCCATTAAATATGCTTTGAATAAATACAATAAATGGTAACAACTAAGCCGAATTAATTGATACGTAGAAACTGTTTTAATTTAATAGGTTTAAGCAACATTATCTATATATAGTTAAACAGTGTTACACATAACCTCGCCCGAAAGAGCGAGGTTATTATTTGAATGTTGTTTTAAGGGTAAAATAATGAGGTAATAAGATCGGAAAAGGTAAGTAGTTTGCTTAAAAGAACAAAATCAAAGCATAAGGCCGATGAGCCTATAAGCTAAGCCAGATGGAGGGTTACAGGAGTGGCCTTTTGCAAAAAATCGCTTTTTTCTATATTTTTAAAATAAAAAAATACATTAATTCGCTAAAAATAAATCTAATATAACTACTACATTCCTAATAAGTGAATATTTGTTAAAATATGTTAAAATAAAAATTGTTTTTATTTACAAAATGGCGGAAATTGGTTCACGAATGAATTAATTATTTTTTATTAACCTAAACTAATCAATTTTTATCATGAAAAATTTAAAGTGGATTAAATTAGCATTTGTTGCTTTATTAGGAGTTGTTCTTTTTCAAAGTTGTTCAAAGGATGAAACTATCGTTCCTGTTTCTAGCAAACCTTCTTATACAGTAAGACCAGACTTTGCAACTTTAGACACCAGACCTGCTGAAGTAATTGCTCAGTTTAAAGTTACTGATAAAGATGCTCAACCTGTAAAATTAGTTGAACAAGCAACCAAAGCTAAATACGCTTTAGTTATTGGTATTTCTAATTATGCTGGTACTGCAAATGACCTACAATATTGTGATGATGATGCTAATGATTGGGCTGCTCGTTTACAAACCGAAGGTTATAGTGTAACCAAACTTATTGACCTAGCTGCAACAAAATCTGCTATTCAATCTGCATTAACTACACTTGCTAGCAGATCAACAGCTGGTAATGAAATAGCTTTTGTTTACTCAGGCCATGGTAGCAGTGGAAGTATTGTTACAACCGACATGTACTATATTGCCAGTTCATATTTTAAAACAACTTTTGCTAATTCAACAAGTACCAAAATGTACTTCACATTTGATGCTTGCCAAATTGGTAAAATGGCAACTGATTTAAATAAAACTGGTAGAATTATCTCTGTTGCTTCAAACACCACCCTTTATTCTTATGATGGTGATGCTACAATGAAGAATGGTGTATTTACTTACTATCAAATGAAAGGTTATGATACACAAGGTTATATCTATGTAGAAAATGATTGTACCTATGCCAACACCCAAATGAAAGCTTGGGCTTCTGCTAATGGCGTTTCAGTTGCTCCATCGTATACCGATTCTTATACTGGAAGTTTTGATTTATAGTATTTGATTTTCTACTATATATAATTTGTATTACAAAAAAAGATGCTGCTTGATTAGGCAGCATCTTCTTTTTCATCAGTATACAAAATGGTTAGCAAAACACCAATCAACCATAGATTACAAAAAGGTTTCAATTAGTTGCATTGAGACCTTTTTCACTTTCAAAATCTCTGCAAAAACATTTTTGGGTACGAGGATGCACAATCAGTGTGCCATTTTTCCAATAGGATAAACAAAAGCCAAGCGATTCGTATGGCTTAAGAAAAAAATTTAAGTATCCGTTTAAAAAGCACTATCAAGGAGCTGCTATCCCCAAGCAGTCTCATTTAAATAACGTCCGTTCGATGTAAGAAACGATGCATTAACCTATATATCAACCAATTTATTTTATTTGAAACAATGGAAAACTGGAAGATATAAGCAAGAGTCTAACCGCCTGTTATCCATTATTCCAACCTTCCATCAGCATACTGAATAACAATATATCTCTATAAATAAGCGCATTACCTTATTTTTCAAATCGAACTCACGTTAAATAAAGTACCTGAGATACAGATTAGGCATAAATCACCACATACTTTCAAAACAATATCTACTTAGTGGTATATCACAAGAGTGGCATCAAGTACGTCCTGTTGTATCAACTTACTAACCATAAACTCTAGGCTAAAATACGAGAGGAAGGGGATGCATATTGCATCCCCTTATAATTGCTTAATCGTAATCTTATTGTTGGTAGGTCGTTCTTCAACAAAGCCTAATTCCTCTTCGGATTACAATCGAATATTACAGAACAAATTCGAATCAATCACTAACCTTTTCAGATCACATTACCAATAATAATTTACCATTAAGTCATTAATAAGCAAGTCTTAATATACTTGTTTATCAGAAGGTCAACGTTAATTTTGAAAAATAGTATGCACCATTGCAGCCCATTTGCACTGCATCCCACAATCCACCACCTTCGGTTAGAGTTGGATCTTGTTGCGTAGGGTAAGTATTTAATATATTGTTAGCACCAACACTTAAGGTAATATTTTTTGTTGCGTTGAAATGTATCGTTAAATCAAGAGTGGTGGCTGCCTTATATACGTTGGGATCATTATTCCAATCCTCAAGAGTTACCTCGCCAAAATTTGTGATTCTTGCATTTACTCCAATTTTTCTGAGGTTATACTCCAAGTTTAAACTGATCTTGCTTGGTGGTGCAGAAGCCAACAAAAAGGCCTTTTCACGGCTACCAAAATAGATGTCTTCCTTTCCTGTCAGTTTGCTACTGGTTTTAACCTTCCCCAGAGTCATATTGTTAAAGTTGGCGGCTAAAGAAATACCTATTTTTTGTCTGCCAAACATTTGATTAAAGGTTAAAACAGCATCTACGCCAATTGATTTGGTATCAATTGCATTTGTGAAAAATTGAGCAGCACCAACATTGAGTTTTTTCAGGTCGTTTCCTATGTCTGGATCAGTATCCTGAAATGCACCGGTAAGTACAACTCGATTTGAAATGCTTACATAATAACCATCAACAGTAGCAGTGAAATTGCCTAAATGAGCAGTTAGTCCTAAACTACCATTCAAAGCCTCTTCCTGTTTGAGTGGAGCAATCCCAAGTGCTCGAGTAATTGGGCTATTATTCCGAGCAATGATTTTGTCAGTTATTTTTCCTGCAACAACATCAGTAAATATTATGTTATAGTAGATTTGCGCTAATGAAGGGGCTCTGAAGCCAGTGCTTATAGAACCTCTTAATGAAATATTTTTCGAAAATGCCAAACGTGTAGCGAGCTTCACATTTGCGGTATTGCCAAAGTCAGAGTAATGCTCAAAACGCATGGCACCTCCAATCATAATTTTTTTTGTTATATCCAATTCACCATCAACATATGCTGCCATGTTGGTTCTCGATTCGTCCACAACGTTTGAAGGTTGAAATCCAGGAAATCCCTGCGAGCCAGCTGCTCGATGCAAGGTGTCAGTTTTATATATGAAGCCATTTACCCCAACTGAATCAACAATACCATAATTACGGTATGATGCTTCTTCGCCTGCAAAAATCTTATAGTTGTCAAGGCGATATTCCATTCCCATAGCCAAGTTGAATCCATTTAGGATATTATTAAAAAAGCGTGACAAATAGATGCCAGTTGTATTCTGTGAAAACTGATGCCCTCCTGCGTCAAATCGTGTGGGTGATTTTTCAAGCAAAGATGAGTTTAAAGTGTTGGCAATAATATAATGAAATCGGTTTTGCCCAAAAGAGTTGTTTATATCCAAATCCCATTCGCCTGCCTTGGTTTTAATACCTGCAGAAAACGTTTGATCGCCTATGGCAGATGTTATTTGAGGGTCAAAACCATTAGGATATATAGCTATTACATTTCGATTCTCATCTGGCACTCGGGTCCAAGCATATGCATCGGTAAAGCGATAGTTGAATCCTCCTGATGCATAGAATCGTGTTTTATCCGACAGAGGTATACTTGAGTTGATGTAAAACGCTAAATTATTTGAAGCACCATCGCCAAACTGACGTCGATAGATATCGTACTTAGCAGGATTCACTGGACGATTAGTACCAGAGATGGTTTCGTAATCGGTTGAAAAATTTACAAATCCTTTTTCGAATGCTTTAATACCATAGTTGGTGCCAACATGGAAAGATTCTCCATCATACTTCTTATTACTTATAACATCAAATTTTGTGGGCGGTTTGGCATTGTAAGTACCGCTACTAACATCAACAGTTAACTCTTCAACGGATGATTTTAGCACAATATTAATAACCCCTGCAATAGCATCAGAACCATACTGAGCCGAGGCACCATCTCGTAGCACTTCAATCCGTTCAATTGCTGATGCAGGAATGGAGTTAAGATCCGTACCTGTGTTTCCACGTCCACGTGTTCCTAAAGTTGTAATTAACGAAGATTGGTGATAACGTTTTCCGTTGACAAGCACAAGTGTTTGATCAGGTCCAAGACCACGCAAAGAAGCAGGAATGATGTGATCTGCGCCATCTGCACCAGATTGCTTCCCAGCGTTAAACGAAGGAGCAGCAAATTCTAAGATCTGGTTGATATCTGTTTGTCCCAAATTAATTGATAATTGTTTCATGTCAATAATATCAATAGCAACGGGTGTTTCAGTTGCTGTTCGTTTGGGACTGCGAGAACCAACAACTTCAATTCCATTGAGGTCAATCCCTTCAATCAAAATAATATTTAGATTGGTTTGGTCAGTAATTTTAATTTCTTGTTTGGCGTAGCCAACCAAACTAATTATCAAAGTTGCATTGTTGTTACATTCTAATTTGAATGTACCGTCTAGTGCAGATATAGTACCTGATGTAGTACCTTTTTCTGCTATATTGACTCCAGGTAATGGATGTTTTTCCTGATCAAGAACTGTTCCTGTAACATTAATCTGCGCAGTAACAAACTGAAGTGTTATAATGTTAATTAAAAAAATAACATAGATTTTTTTCATAGGATTTTGGTTTAGGTTTTTGATTAAAGTTATTATTGTTAGAGAAGAAAAGAACGTTTGATTAGACATCATTAATAATCAATTGGAAGTTTCAGCCACACACCTAAATATCACTTATCCAAAAAAAAACAACTATTGATTTCTTAAATTCATCACTCACCAAAAGGGTTAAGCAACAGTCAAATTACTTTGTTTAACGTTTGATAATAATTCAGGTTGCAATTTAACAGTATAAACACCGTATTATTAAACCAGTCTTAAAATAATTAATTTATGACTGGTTTGTAAGGTAATTTTCAATTGTATTTCAGAGTAAAACTTATTATTAATATCTGTTTTTTTTACGATTTACTCAACACCACTGCTCAACTCATCTTCTTTTTGCAAAAAAAAGATGAGTTAAATCACTCTTTTAGGTAATTAGAAACATCCTTAATGGTAATTTTTTCTGTATTCTTTACGCTAAATTTAGTTGGCTCATTTTGAGTGTATAAGATTTTTTATTGTTATTAGAATCCCTTATAAATTTCAAAAATGAACTAATACCAAAAAGAAAATGGAAAAAGATTACAGTGTTTATTTGCGAATTATTGCTTCAAGTAAATTACATATAGCATTAATGCTTTTTTTAATGCTGGTAATTGCTTCTAATCATATCCATGCACAAACAACGGCATTGGCCGATCCTGGAAATATGGTTAGTTACAGGGGCGATGATTATACCTCTTACTATTTTCTAGTTACATCAACAAATAGTGGAGTTGTTTGGGGAGGCTGTAATAACCCTTTTTCTTACACTGACAATTCAAATATTGGAACTGCAATTGTGCATTTCTGGGGTTTAACTTTAGGTGAACAATGGGTCATTCAGGTAAAAGTTTTGCCGGGATTAAGCTCATATGTGGGTTGTGATAATAATGGAATTACATCAAGTACTTATGGTTCTTGGTCTGGGAGTTTTCAACTTGTTAATTACTGGAGTCCAACACTTCCTGCGGTTACTACTAATACACCTTATAATATAACAGAAACGGAAGCAAAGGTGGATTGCAATGTAGGTGGCTTAGGCAATGGCAGTTCAATGACTAATCGTGGGGTTTGCTGGAATACTTCTGGAACACCTACAACTTTCAGTAATAAAACGAATGATGGAGTAGGTACTGGAGATTTTACCTCTACCATTTCAGGATTAACTTCTGATACAAAATATTATGTAAGGGCATACGCCATTAATAATTTAGGGCAAGTAGGCTATGGTGCAGAATATTCGTTTACTACAAGGTCAACTAAAACACCTCAAGCTATTACGTTTAACACTCTTGATAATAAAACATATGGCGATTTGGACTTCGGGCTCACTGCTACTGCGACTTCTGGATTAACGGTTACATTTACGAGTAGTAATACTTCAATTGCAACTATAGCTGGTAGTCAGGTAAGTATAGTAGGTGCTGGATCAGTAACCATATATGCAGATCAAAGTGGAAATACAACCTACTCTGCTGCGTCTCAGGTTTCGCAATCGTTTAATGTAAATAAAAAGCAATTATCGGTAATAGGTGCAGTTGCATCTAATAAACCCTATGATGGAAATTTTGATGCTTCAATTACTGGCGGATCATTAACTGGCGTAATTAATTCTGATGATGTATCTATTGAAATGCCTATAGTTGGAACTTTTTCATCGAAAAATAAGGGTGTAGGGATTTCTATTACTCCAATTGTTACACTTGCGGGAACACAATCATGGAAATATTTAGTTACACAACCCACGTTTTCCGCAAATATCACCGCTAAAACACTTACAGTTACTGGAGCAACCGCACATAATAAGGTTTACGATGGAAATACAAATGCAATAATAACAGGAGGAACGCTCAGTGGTGTAGTAGGCTCAGAGGATGTGATGCTTGCCACTGCTACGACGGGTGCATTCTCTTCGCCAAATGTTGGAGTTGGAATCAATGTTATTCCTTCCATGACAATTACAGGAACAGCCATAGGCAATTACACGCTAACACAACCCACACTCTCCGCAAATATCACCGCTAAAACACTTACAGTTACTGGAGCAACCGCACAGAATAAGGTTTACGATGGAAATACAAATGCAATAATAACAGGAGGGACGCTAAGTGGCGTAGTAGGCTCTGAGGATGTAACTCTTGCTACTGCCACAACGGGTACATTCTCTTCGCCAAATGTTGGAGTTGGAATTAACGTCACCCCATCCATGACAATTACAGGAACAGCCATTGCCAACTACA
>JACABB010000014.1:76538-87044 GCA_013376985.1 Bacteroidales bacterium | reverse complement strand
ACGATGGAAGCACAAGCGCAACGATAGTGGGTGGTACACTCAGCGGCATTGTTGGATCGGAAGATGTGAGCCTTGCTACTGCAACAACAGGTACCTTTGCCTCATCCGATGTTGGTCAGGGAATTAACGTCACCCCATCCATGACAATTACAGGAACAGCCATTGCCAACTACACGCTAACACAGCCAACCCTTTCAGCCAATATCACTGCTAAAACGCTTACCGTTACTGGGGCCGTCGCTCAGAACAAGGTTTACGATGGAAGCACAAGCGCAACGATAGTGGGTGGTACACTCAGCGGCATTGTTGGTTCAGAGGATGTGAACCTTGCCACGGCTACTACAGGTTCTTTTGCCTCATCCGATGTTGGGTTGGGAATTAACGTCATCCCATCTATGACAATAGCCGGAACAGCCATAGGTAACTATACATTGACACAACCTTCTCTAACAGCAAATATTACCCCGCTCCCTATCCAAATAACTGCAAATTCTGGTCAATCGAAAAAAATTGGAGAACAAGATCCTGTATTTACATACCTAATAACTAATGGCAGTTTAATTGGAGAAAATTTTATTTCTGGGGCTTTATCTCGTGTAGCGGGAGAGTCAGTAGGAAAATATCCGATTTTAATCGGTACGCTTACCGCAGGCTCTAATTATAGCATTTCATTTATCTCTGCTGATTTTGAAATATCCAATAATATAGGAATTGAAAACGCTGATTTAATCATGATTAAAGTTTATCCTAACCCTGTTGTAGATATTCTTACTATTCAGTCAGCGAAATCAATAAAGGAAATACTAATCTATAGTAACAATGGACAAGAATTGCTACATAAGGTTTTTAATAATGCTAGTAATATATCCCTTAATATTTCAAGCATTCAAAAGGGTTACTATATTATTAGAGCGGTTACTAAGGAGAATCAAATTATTACAACAAAAATATTAAAGGACTAGGTTTTCATATCTAGATTAGGTTTTGCTTAGGATTAGAGGGTTTGTACTAATTACAAATCCTCTTTTTTTGAAAGTCAAGCATATACAAAACTTGTAAGTTATTTAGTTTGAAAAAAAGAAGATAGAAACTCTACGTTATTTTCAATTGCATTTCCAACCACAACCATATCGGCTCCTGCATCCCATGCAGAATTAATCTGTTCGGGCGATTTGAGACCTCCTCCAACAATTATTGGAATATTGATTTCTTTTCGGATTGCGCTTATCATCTCTATCGGTACTGGAAATTTTGCACCACTTCCAGCCTCAAGGTAAATCATTTTCAAACCTAACTGTTCTCCTGCCAAGGCTGTAGCCACTGCAATATCAATTTTTGAAGAGGGAATAGGCATTGTATTGCTCATATATTGAACGGATGTATGAACACCGCCATCGATGAGTAAATAGCCGGTTGGAATTACCTCTACACCGCTACGCTTGATTGCTCCTGAAACAATAACGTGATTGCCAATAAGGAAATCAGGGTTTCTTCCTGATATTAATGAAAGGAGAAGAATTGCATCAGCACCATTTGCAAATTGAATTGCATTTCCTGGAAACAGAACAATAGGTACTTGAGATTCTGCTTTTACCTTGGAGATAAAGGTATTGATATCTGTATTTACCAAACTACCACCAACCAATAACATAGATACTTTGCCTTGACATGCAATATGTAAAACCTTGTGAAGGTGATCTGGATTGCATTTATCAGGATCGAGTAGCAATGCAAATAATTTCTTTTTTCCCCTAGATTCAATAATTTTATTATAAATCATATTAACAAGCGGTTGTTTGGAAATCATTTAATACCCACGAAAGACAAAATTCGTCAAAAAAAAGATAATTTAATTCAAGATGATGAATAATACCCATGTCAACTACCTCAACCTTAACAACTCCTCTATTCAAAAGTTCTCCAAACTCTAATATGTTTATATCGGTAGAAAAACATTTAGTCACTTTCCATGGTAATTTGTAAATAGATTCTTTTATACACCAGGCCAATGCTAACGATTTTTGATGCTCTAAATTAATCCATTTCAACTCTTTATTGGTGATATACTTATGAGCAACGGTTTTGAAATCTCGGTTTGTTTGCTCTACATCAACACCAATGCTCAGGTTTTGGCAAAAACCTACAGCAACCATTTTTGATGCATGGCTTATAGAAATATGAGGTTTACCTCCAGAATAATATGGCCTACCATTTGGATAGTAATTTACAGATTCAAAATGATTTAACTGGTTAAGTATTGCCCTTACTACCATTCTTTCAATCCTACGGCGAGGGTATGCATAGGTATTCTCTAAATCTAAACCTGTTAAATCTTTAAGCTCTTGCTCCGATTCTGTTACTTTCCAAAGAGCAATTTGAGAATTTTCATCTTCAATTAATCTAAATAACCCCATACTACAATATTCTTATTTCCATTCAAGCGATTCGATTAAGTATGTCATATCCTTGCCAAAAAAGTCAATTGCTGGGGATAATGAATCCTTATTGGGGTGAACATTAAAGTATAATGCTCCTCTAAGGAAATGCTTTACCGAATCGGTAACATAAAATTGGTATGAACTAGCAGCATTTCCCTTAATATCATAGAGTATACCATATACTTTTCTTTCAGGATTCGAAAAAATTTTCTCATTAATGGCATCAGCCTTAATAGTGTGTTTGTAGGCAAGAGTTCTGACATCCTCAATTAGATTGTCAATATTCCCATTAACTGATTTATAGCTGATGTGAATTCTCGCTTTATATCTGGGAAAATCAATATTAATCCAGTATTTCTCAGCACCAACTTGATTGTCCATAGCAACTTTGCCGTAAACAGGGTAGTAAAATTTATATGGAAATATTGAATCGAAAGATTTATAATGTTTTTCGGGGAATTCTAGTCTAAAATAACCACGAGGTTTTGGAATAGGGGTTGAGTTACAACCGAAAAAAACAGCTAGGCAAACTCCAATAAATAGATAGTATAATAAGTTTGCAAAAAAATTTCTCATAATAACGATTTAATAATTTGATACTTACTGCTCCGCTCACAAGATTTTTAAAAGTATGAATTTAGTTTATTTCTTTAAATATAAATGAAATAAAGAAGGCTATTGATCAATATTGAACAATAGCCTTGTATTTTGGGAGTAATCCTTTTGCTAGAATGGTAGATCGTCTGGTTCTGGGATTGTAACCTGAGGTTCGGAAACATTTAGTTGATCAGTCCCTTTTGCCTGATTTCCATTACCGCTAGAATCGGCACCTCCCGCAGAACCCAAGAATCGGAAATTATCACACAAAATTTCGGTAGTATACTTTTTGTTCCCCTCTTTATCATCGTAAGAGGAAGTCCTTATACGTCCTTCTACAAAAAGTAATTTACCGGTTTTAACATACTTCTCAGCAACTTCTGCAAGACCTCGCCAAACAACAATATTGTGCCATTCGGTTTGGGTCACTTTCTTACCGCTTTTATCGGTATAGGTTTCATTTGTTGCAAGTGAAAAGCGAGCAACTGTTACACCGCTATCTAAGTGGCGAACGTCTGGATCCTTGCCAACGTTTCCAATAAGAATAACTTTATTTACTGACATTTTTTAGGGTTTAAGCTGTTTGTTAATTTTATCATTAAAGTAAAAATAGAAAAAAAATGTTTACCAACAATCAAATTAGCTTTTTTTAGAAAAATTCAGGTGTTTACTAAATTGGTGACGATTAATAAGAATGATTTCTGAGAAAGTATTTTTCTGTAGGTTCTGCGGCTAAAATATTGTCGATAACTTTGGGAATCGAATACTCTTGTATGTTACTAATTGAAACATTAAGGAAATTCAAATTTAGATAATAGGTGGGTTTACTAATTTCTGCAATAATAAATTTTACGAAAAGCGTTTGATGGCTTAATTGATGCTTAATTGTTTGCGAGATGTTTAGAATTTTAACCTTTTCCTTCCCAAACAATTCTTTCCAAGCAGCCTCCTTTATTAATGCTTCAATTTCAGTTGGACTTTTTGTTTCAATCAATGGGAATTCATACAAGGAAGTCCATATATCGCCAGCCACACGGCGTTGTATAAATGTGGTATCCTTATACCTTATCATAACATAGTTCAGAAACCTATCACGAGTAGCAATTTTTTTTCCCTTAATAGGAAGTTGATTGACTAGATTATTCCTATAAGCATAACATATATCACTGAATGGACATACCGAACAATTTGGGCTTCGAGGAACACATTGCATAGCACCAAAATCCAAAAGTGCTTGATTGAAAACATTGGGTTGATTTTTGTCAATAAGTTCCATCGTTAGTTCAAAAAACTCTTTTTTCCCCGCAGATGTCTCCTGCGATGTAAATACTCCGTAAACCCGAGAAAGGACACGATAAACATTACCATCAATAGCAGGAACAACCTCCTTGTATGCGAATGAAGCAATAGCACCCGCAGAGTATGGTCCAAGACCCTTAATCTTTAGTAGCTCTTTGTATGAATGAGGAAGTACTCCATTGTAATTTGCCATAATTTGCTGAGCAGCACTATGTAGATTTCGGGCGCGGGAATAGTAACCAAGCCCTTGCCAAACTTTCATTACCTTATCTATATTTGCCTCAGCGAGGTCTTTAATTGAGGGGAATGTGTCTATAAAACGGAGATAATAATCCAACCCTTGCGCAACTCTTGTTTGTTGCAGAATAACCTCCGATATCCATATATGATAGGAATCATCAGTATTACGCCAAGGTAAATCTCTTCTGTTCTCGTTATACCATTTAATAATAATGTCCTTAAATTCCATAAGATCAAATCAAACCAAAAAATAAGTTATCAAAAATAAGCTTAATGTATTTCATTTATATGTTTAAATCATTTATATTTGCAGTCCGAATAAAAAACACAAGTATAATCAATTGATAATTAAAGAATTTTAATCATGACAAAAGCAGATATCGTAAATGAGATTTCCAAGAATACTGGAATCGAGAAGGTAACTGTTCAGAAGACCGTTGAGGCTTTCATGGAAACAGTAAAAGACTCTTTAGTAAAAGAGAAAAATGTTTACCTCAGAGGATTTGGTAGCTTTATAGTAAAGAAACGCGCTAAGAAAACTGCTCGTAACATTTCAAAGAACACTACCATTATTATTCCTGAACATTTCATTCCTTCTTTCAAGCCAGCAAAAACCTTTGTAGGTAAGGTTAAATCACACGTAAAGAAATAATATAATTTGTTTTTAACGCATAAAAATTAAGATCATGCCAAGCGGAAAGAAAAGAAAAAGGCATAAAATGGCCACCCACAAACGGAAAAAACGCTTACGTAAAAACCGTCATAAAAAGAAAAAATAGCAATTCCTATTTTTCTTAACATATTCGTGAATATGCTGTCAACCTAAAGAACCTTGAGTTCTTTAGGTTGCTGCATTTCTGCTTATCTTACCTTATCACAAAATAAAAATAAGTGAATATTGAACTCGTTATTGATGTAAATGCAACTGAAATTGCAATCGCTTTACTTGAGAATAAACAACTTGTTGAACTCAATAAGGAAAAGAGCAACATTCAGTTCGCGGTTGGCGACATCTATCTCGGTAAGGTAAAAAAAATAATGCCCGGATTGAACGCTGCTTTTGTGGATGTAGGCTACGAAAAGGATGCGTTTCTTCACTACCTCGATCTTGGGCCACAATTTCAATCATTCAATAAATTTTTGCAGGCCTCATTATCTAAGAAGAACAAACCATTACCAGTATCCAAACTGAAGTTAGAATCAGAGATCGATAAAAACGGAAAAATTGGCAATGTTCTTACTAGCGGCCAACAGATTTTAGTTCAAATAGCAAAAGAGCCCATCTCCACAAAAGGACCAAGGTTAAGCTCAGAGATTTCAATCGCAGGACGGAATATTGTATTGATGCCTTTTTCCGATAAGGTATCTATTTCTCAAAAAATCTCTTCTCCCGAAGAGAGAAAAAGGCTTAAACGCCTGATGGAAAGCATTATTCCAAGAAATTTCGGCGTAATTGTCCGCACTGCAGCCGAAGGGAAAAAAGTTGCAGTACTGGACGCAGAACTTCGTGGGCTTATCAAAAAATGGGAAGGTGCACTTGAAAAATTAAAAACGGCTCAAGCTCCAAGCCTGATTGTAAGTGAACTTAAACGCACCTCTGCTATTCTTCGCGATATGCTTAACGTTTCGTTTAACAACATTCACGTTAACGACGAGAACGTTTACAACGATATTAAAGAGTATATTGATACAATAGCACCTGAAAAGGAGAAAATTGTTAAACTTTATCAGGGAAACGTTCCTATTTTTGAACAGTTTGGTGTTGAAAAGCAAATAAAGAGTTTGTTTGGCAAAACTGTGTCTTTCAAAAGCGGAGCTTACCTTATTGTTGAGCATACCGAGGCACTTCATGTTTTTGATGTTAATAGCGGTAATCGCTCTAAAGCAACCAACGACCAGGAGACCAATGCTCTTGATGTAAATCTAGCAGCAACAGAGGAAATAGCTCGTCAGCTTAGATTAAGGGATATGGGAGGTATTATTGTTGTCGATTTCATTGATATGCACTCTCAGGAAAATAGGCAAATTGTGTTTGAGAAGATGAAGGAGATCATGGCGAAGGATCGAACTAAACACAATATTTTGCCTTTGAGCAAATTCGGTTTGATGCAGATAACCCGTCAGCGAGTTAGACCCGAGATGCACATAAGCACGGTTGAGAAATGCCCAACATGCAAGGGATCTGGAGAGGTTTCACCAACCATTATTTTTGATGAACAGATAGAAAATCAACTTGCATTTTTTGTGAACGAAAAGGGACTAAACAACCTTGTTCTTAAGCTGCACCCCTACATTGCAGCGTTTATTTGTAAAGGATTTATTTCTAAACGCATAAAATGGATGTTTAAGTATACTTGTAGAATAAAAGTTATACCAATTTCATCCTACCAATTATTGGAGTTCCACTTTTTTGATCGGAACGATATCGAGATAGAGTTATAGCCAACTTAAAACCCCGAATTAGTTCGGGGTTTTTTTATTGTTTAAAACCTTAACGAAAGACAACTTAAACCTCCATCGAGTTTACGGAATTCAGATACATCCACCTCAATAGTACTGAAACCTTCACGTTTAATCAAACTCAAGGTTCTTGGGTATCCCTTGGGAACAAGAACATAACCATTAACCCATAAACTATTTGCCGCATATGATTCGGTCTGGGGAATTTCAATGATATGATATTTACCAAAATCGGTCTTAGTAACGAATTCTCCACATGCAAGCATATAGTTATTCTCTAAGTATGATACACCAGTTTTAAGATGTAAAACCGATTTCAGCGAAATTGTTGATCCCGAAAATCCGTATTTCTTCAACAAATAAATTAGTTGTGCTGCCCCTACAGGATTTGTCCTTTTGGAAAGGCCAATATAAAAATGACGGCCTACCATCATCACATCTCCAGCGTCTAACGTTCCCGGGCTTGTTATATGTTCTATAGTTGGGAAGAATTTTTTGAGTGTAGCCTCCATCTCAACAACCTCACCTTTCCTAGATTGTGCACCAGGGTTTGTAATTACTGCAAATGAAGGGGTAAGTAAAGCCGTATCTTCAACGAATACTGAATCGGGGAATTGTTCGTTACTTTCGGTAACATGAACTTGCAACCCGCATTTTTTTAAAACCTCAACGTAGTTACTGTGCTGATATAATGCGTTTTCGTAGCTTGGAATTCCATAATCTGCTGATGTAATCCCGTTTACCATGTTTTTGCATGGTTTTCTGACAATGGCTCTGGTGAACATGATTTCTTTTTTCTCAAATATGATGGTTTTTTTCGAGAAAATAAAAGAGACTGCGTATCTCCTTGTTTTATAATAAATTATATTTAAAAATATTTCACAGACTTCTTTAGGTATATTAAATCTTAAAGGAAATAGGTAGGAGAATAAACCGTTTGAGTTCAATAAACCTATCAACGTTTGAGCCTCTTAATATTTATAACCCTCTAAACAACAAAGTTCCGAACTCTTTAAAGGTTCGGAACTCTTATCAAACTCAAAACGACTTAATTTATATACCTTATTTTTATTGATTAAAACCTTAGTAAAGGAGTTTTCATAAAAGGCATAGCCTTATTATTTTAAAATGAATTATTAATAAGAAAAAATCATTTGGGTTTATTTTTGTTTTATCGCAAATTAAAAGACGGAATCTTTGGGGTTTTATCAACCACCACAGATCTGCAATAGTTTCTTTGCGTTAAGGACCTTAAATCCTTTTGCCGTCTTGTTCATTTATTTTTTTTAGTGTTTTCATAACATTAGGTTTTTTGTCAAACATTGTGTTCATTTTTGTTTCTTTTAAAAAGCAAAATATTGCTAGCTAAAGAACACTACCTTTTAGAGTTGCACCATCAACCCCTCCCCTAATTTGCATTAGCTCATCAGTTTTAAGTGTTCTGATCTCATTAGTCACTTTTTTCTTTAATTTTTTCAGAGTTTTCATAATCTTAGGTTTTTATTTAAACATTTAGTTTATTTTTGTGCCACTTAAGGAACAATATAGCAATTATAGCAAATTATTTTAGAAAAAAGCTTAATTGCTTGACAGCCAAAATTTTTATTTTGCTATCCGTAGGTTTTTCCCTTAGTTTAATGGAGGTATTGTTGGCTAAAGAACGCTACCTCTTTGAATTGGAGTACCCTCTCCACCTTTGATTTGATTGAGTTCTTTTACTCTGATGGCTTTGAACCCTTCTAGGGATTTCTTTTGTTTCATTTTTCTTACATTTTTCATGATTTTGCGTTTTAAGTTAAGCATTTGATTTATTTTTGTTCTATTTAAAGAACATTATCGCAATAATAATGAATTCTTTTAATTTACTGTGTTTCAAATGGCTTGTTTTGTCAATAGCGTTTTTTTCTATTGGTGTATCGGGGATTTCCGCTCAACAGGTTGTAGATACCAATAAAATAGATGCGCTTTACGATAGCAGTAAGGTTTACTATACAGCAGCGGATTACAATAGTGCTTTAGGAACTCTTAATAGAATTCTTGCTCTAAAGAGTAAAATGCCAAACGATATTAGCCCAGAATACTTTAGGGTATATAACCTGTTAGGGTTGGTGTATAAAGAGCGTGGTAATCTAAGCGTAGCTATTGATCATTACCAAAAGGCAAAAGAAAAGACATCTGATATTTTTAGTCTGTCGGTTATAAATGGGAATATAGCCAGTATCTATTCTTTAAGAGGCGATTATCCCAAGGCTATTTACTACACAGAAAATACATTATCAGTTTTAGAAAAGAGTACAGATAAGAAGAGATACAGCTATATTGTTGATAACTATCATAATTTGGGCTACTCTTACTACAAACTTGGTAATTATAAACTTGCCCGAGTAAGTTATCTGAAAAGTATTCAAATATCTTTAGAAAATAAACTCGGGGAAAATAGTGAAACATACTTTAATTGTGGATTGGCTTATCAAAAATTAGATAGTCTTGATAAAGCCAGTTACTATTTTAGAAAAGCAATAGCATGTAATGCCAAAGACTTTGGAGAAAATCATTATATGACAGGGATGGCTTATATGAACTATGCAGCCTTTTATTCAGATATTGGGGATTATAGGAATAGCTTCAGATTGTATGAAAAATCACTTGCTATTTTACTAAAAGCTCTAGAGTATAAGCACATTTATACTTCTTATTGCCTTATGAACTATGGAAAATTATACTACCAAACTGGAAATTACAGGCAAGCATTAAAGCACTACCAAAATTCTTTGGTGTCCAAAATATATAGTTTTAACGATAGCTTAGTGTATGTAAACCCCAGCGTTGATGTACTCCCCGATATGGATTTGCTGGATATCCTAAAACTAAAGGCGCAAGCCTTCGAGAGGTTGGCTGAACAGGAGAGTAAGGAGGAAAACCTTAAGGCAGCACTTGCCACGCTTGAGCTAGCGGCCACCTTTACCGAGCGCTTGCGTACGGGCTACCTGTACGAGGGTTCTAAGCTGCAGCTGGCAGCAAAGGAGCATGAAATCTACCTATCTTTGGTAAAGATTGCAAATTCTCTATACGAAATTTCGGGGGATTCAAACTACATGGCTGTAGCATTTCGGTACGCTGAATATGGTAAGTACGCCGTGCTAAGGGAGCTCAAGAGCGAGGAGGCGGCCAAGGGCGTTGCTGGAATCCCCGATAGCATTAGCCAAAAAGAGCGAAGAATAGAGCTGCAGATAAGCGATATTAGGATGCAGGTTGAGGGGGAGAGCAAGCAGGAACATCCCAACAGGGAGAAGATAGATGGGTGGAATAAGCAATTGTTCTCCCTCACGCAGAGGCTTGAGGGGCTGGTACAGCTGCTCGAGAGCAATTACCCCGATTACTACAGGCTAAAATACAGCAATCAGGTTGTAAGCGTAGCGCACCTACAGAAGGCAATGGGCAGAAAGGAGGCTATTCTCGAATACGTGCTGGA
>JACABB010000014.1:0-76528 GCA_013376985.1 Bacteroidales bacterium | reverse complement strand
GTGCTGGATAACAACGCATTATACACATTTACCATTACTAGGGATACATTCCAGCTGCTAAAGCAGGAGGCAGATAGTACCTTCAACTCAAGCCTCGGATTTTTAATATCAGCCCTGCACAGCGAGTACTCATCGGATTACGTTGTTTACAGGGAGGCAGCGTATACCCTTTACAAGAAGCTAATCTACCCGGTTGAGCCACTGCTAAAAAACAAAAGTCTGCTAATAATCCCTGATGGTGGGTTGAACCTTATCCCGTTTGATGCAATTATAGATAAACCCTATAAAAATAGCGATAATTGTGATTATGCTAATGAGTCGTACCTACTTAGGAAATACCCAATAGGCTATGCCTATTCAGCCACTCTTTACAGGAATACCTTAAATAGCGATTATAAAGGCTCACCTAATTTTCTTGGAATAGCCCCCGATTATAAAAACTCGAAAGATTCGCTAAGAAATATTCCAATGGGATTGCGGAGTGTAAGAAAGATTGCTCTGCTAACCCTTGGGAAATCCCTAACCGGGAGTAAGGCAACGGAAGCGAATTTTAAGAAATACTGTAGCAAATACGGTATCATCCAATTCTATGCACATGGATTTGAGGATACCCTTAACCCTGCCAATTCAAAACTCATTCTATCCACTCCAACCGATTCCACAGAAGATGGTTACCTACATGCATGGGAGGTCTACAATATGCAGCTAAATGCGGAGATGGTAGTGCTGGGGTCATGCTATTCTGGATCTGGAAGACTATCTGAGGGAGAAGGGGTGTTAAGCATAAGCCGAAGTTTTATGTATGCTGGTAGCAAGTCCGTGGTGATGTCGCTTTGGGCAGCACCCGATAGGACAACAAACGATATGCTTAACGATTTTTACCAGAATCTGCTTAAGGGAATGCGTAAGGATGAGGCCATAAGGCTTGCCAAATTAAAAAATTTGGCAGATGCCGAACCAATTTATGCGCACCCCCGTTTTTGGGCAGGTATAGTGGTAAATGGCAACCAAAACGAGTTATACCATCACTGGTATCTAAAGAAATTGATTTTTAGTATAATCGTAATTTTATTGCTAACGCTTGCTTTTTGGAAGCGGAAAGCGATAAGAAACTTTCTATATAAGATAAGAGAAAAGGATAGATAAAACTGGGAAGATTTTTAGACTCTTTCGGGTCTAGCGACTCCGAAAGGTCGTGTGCAAAAGGATAACCTGATAGAGTTCGAAGAACCTATCAGCGTTTGAACCTCTTAAATATTTTAGGTTGAACAATCCCTGTAATAAGGAGGATTGTTAATCATGAAGTTTTTTCAGAATCAGTTTGGCTTTTTTATAATTATAGCCGCTATTATCCGCTATACTCTGAAAAGTATCTATCGCTTTTTTCCTATCGCCAACTTTCAGATAGCAAAGCCCTAAATACCACCTAACCTGTTGGATGTATTCGTGTTTTTTTTGGGCATTTAAGACTTCTTCAAAGTAATCTATAGCACTTTTATATTCGCCAATTTCAATCAAAGACAAACCGATAAATAGGTTTTTCTCAGCCTCAATGGTTACAAATGATGGTAAATCTTTTAAGAGTAGTATCGCGTTGGTATAATCCCCTTCCATATACTTCTGCTTGGCAACACCCAAAGAGCTGTTACTGAATAAGTAGAAATCCTGTTGGCTAAGCGGAGTATAGTATTCAGCATACAGTTTGTTTTCTATAGAATCTCCGTTTTGAAAATGGTATATAGCCCCTCCTCCTAAAATAGCAAGTACTGTAATGGATGCAGCAACTAACCAATACTTAATATTCATACCGATAGTGTGCGTTTGAGGGATGCTTCTTTCCTGTTCTTGAGAGGCAACATGGTACTGGTAAGCTTCCTCAAGTTGTAGCTTAAGGAGATCGTTCTCTGATGAGTTATTTACCTCCTTTTGCTGATTAAAATCTTTTATAAGTTCAAGGCGTTTCTTTAGTTCAAACTCAAACTCTATCTGTTGGGCTGTGTCCAACTTATTATCACGGTATTTACGTGCATCGAGTTTAAGTTTTTCCTCGTTGTAAATTTTCCCTAAACGTTCGTCGGAAAGTATTGCATCTGCAATCAAAGACATTTTTTCTGTAGGGAGTGTGTTTAGCAAGAAAGCAGCAATCATTTCCCTAGTAACCTTCAAGGCCATAATTAGATTTGTTTTATATCAACAATACGTATATGATTACAATAATAATGAATTTTATTGTAAAAAACAAATTAATAATATATTGTGCTAATAAACATAACATTTAGTACGTATTTTATGTATAAAAAGATTCAGCTACTAAAATATATTTTTTTTGTAAGGGGTTAATATGCTCATAACACAATAAAATCAACCCTTTCGGATTGTTAATACGTGCAATAAAATCAGTAAACAAAATGACATAAAAGACTGAGGTCAATGATAGGTGGCTTGATATTAGTGTTGATTACGAGTACTCATATTATTAATGACTTACATCCTATTGTAAAACTGAAAACCGCCTTAAAGGGCGGTTTTCTATTCTAACATTTAAACTGTATAAATTACCTTTTAGTTTTAATCTTGATATCAGTGGTTTTGCCGTTGATGGTTATGGTAGCCATATCATCACAAGTACCCATTCCATAATCGATAGTTGCTGTTTTACCATTAGAGGCTAATTCAATTGTACCCTGAACAATCCAACGGCAATCATTCTCAATTACAAGTGGATTGGTAATTGTATGGGTGTAAGTATTGCCTTTACGGTTTACTCCTGATGCGTTTCCTTCGATAGTGTAGACATCGTCCCATATATTAAGTGGTGTGTCAAAACCTGCAGTCCATGTACGAGTATGGGTGTATGCACGTGTGTAGGTTGTCCCATCGGTAAGGGTAATTTTTCCACCTGTAAGAACTTCTGAATACTTATGCTCACCAGTTTTTGTAGTTACGGTTTTACCTTCAATCTTATTGCCATCAATGGTGAAATTTTGCAGGGTAACTATTTTTACGAATTGAGTCAACAATGGTCCACCAAGCACTTTAACAACTATAACACCATTCTTAACATGACCATTTAGAGAATTACCGTTGATAAAACTTGCAAAAGTAATAGTTCTAACAATAGTATCACCTGAGAATGATTTTACAACTGTACGTGTACCAGATCCAGAAGTTAACATTGCATAATCAGCCGATTCTGCGGGGGATTTTGCAGCAGCTGAACTTACTTCATCAGCTTCGCTTTGAACATTATCGTAAAGGGCAGTTACCTGATCATCATCTTGGCTTGAATCTACCAAAGGATCAGTTGTTTCAGATTTTTGACATGCCGAGAAAGAAGTTGCAAACACAAGAAGGCTTGCTGCGAAAATTACATTTGTACGTTTCATAACTTTAAAATTTAAGGTTTAACAATTATTTACTCTATTTGTTTTATTTCAATTGATCTTTCATTTACGGTGTAGCTTACTCCCATAGGTATACATACCAACCTTAGTGCTTCGTTTAAATCATTATTTTTAAAGTACCCTGTATAAAACCTTTTCTTTGTGCTTTTAAAAATAACATCAACATTAAACTGCCTTTCAATTTCTTTAAACACATCAATTAACGGGGTGTTGTTGAAATAGAATTCACCATAGGGCCATGTTAATTCTTCGTGTTTAATCATCTCAACAGGTTTTGTTAACTCCTTCTTGACGGTTTGAGTATGAAGTCCTGCTGTAAGAATAACCTTGCTGTCTGATTCATTGTTCTTGACTGACACTCGTCCTTCAATACAGCTAACTTTTACCTTACCATCTCTGGCATAAACATTAAAGGTTGTTCCTAGAACGGATGTAGTTGCTAAATCGGCAACAACATCAAACTGTTTTCCTTTTTTTACTTTAAAAAGAGCTTCACCCTTTATATATATTTTGCGACTGGTAAACCAAAGAACTTTGTTATAAGAAATTCGTGTGTCGGCATTTATTTGAATTTTGCTGCTATCGGGTAATAATTGCGTAATATGTTGCCCTTTGGGACAATAAACATCGACTTTTCCATATCCCCATACCCATACTGAACCGCCTATTGCAATTAGGATAGCTAATGATGCTGCTATTCTCAATGCAACTTGAATTAGAGGGATAGTTCTTGCAGCTGGACTCTCTTCTAATTTTTCAAGGATCGCTTGCCAAACCTGTTCCTTCGACTTGCCTGATGGTACTTTAAGATTATCTATTATAACATCAAACTCATTCCTGGTTTTCTTTTCTGTTGAACCGGTCAACCCATTTTCTCTATTTTTAGCTATTCGGTTCACAAAATTCAAGTTTAGCTTGTTTGTATATAGTACAACCGACTTTTATTTTACCCTACCCTTTCTTTAAAATAAATTCAAAATATTTAAAGAACTTTTTCCTGCTTTGATATTAATACAATACAGAAGAGATTTACCCTACCAAAAAGAAGAAATAATTAACGTGAGTTCGATGTAAGAAACAATGTATTAACCTACATATCAACCAACTTGTTTTATTTGAATCAATGGAAAACTGGAATATTGGAAAACTGGAAGATATAAGCAAGAATCTAACCTCTTGTTTTGACTTCGTCTAGTTCCGCTTTGCTCCAGTTCCATTATTCCATCATTCCAATCTTCCATCAACACACTAAATAATAATACATCTCTGTAAATAAGCACATTATCTTATTTCTTAAATCGAACTCACGTTAACATATTGATTATCAGTTCACCATTAGATTGTTGCTTTGTCATGCTGAACGGAGTGAAGCATCTGAATCCTAAATAATTAGATCCTTCGCTTCGCTCAGGGTGACACCTTATATCGAACTGACGTTAATTAATAAAACAAAAGAAGAAAGGATGAGTAGATTTTAGAATCTAAGGTTTATAAAGAAAGAAGGTGTGAATCCCATTCCTGGAATTTCTTTGTACACGATAGGTGATTTACCATCAATGTAATCTTGGTATGGTGTATCGGAGAGTTGATATGGTTTTGATAGAGTATTCGCACCATCGAGGAGATTGAAAACTTTAGCTCCAATTTTTAGTTCACCATTTTTTATTTTGAAATTATAGTTTAGACCTAAATCTATCCTATTGTATGGCGATAAGCGAGCAGAATTTTTCTCATAATTGGGTGAGAGTTGTAATAAAGAAGTTAAAAGAATCTCATCCCATGGATTTCCAGACCCGTAAATCCATGCTATTGTAAAATCCCAATGTTTAAGATTAATAACATTCACAATTTTAAGTTCGCTTAAATGATCATCAAGAGCTGGGTATTCTCTACCCCCATTCAATTTTTTGGATTGGTTTAATGATCTGCTTAGCGAATAGGAAACCCAGGATTGACCTTTGCTCCAGTTCTTTTTTAGAAGAACATCTACACCAAAAGTATTATTATTTAATTGTGCAACCTTTTGCTCTTCAACAATTTTACCTTGATCTGTTTTTTTTATTGTGGATTGTTCGAAACTGAGATTGTTCGTTTTTTTTGTATATCCCTCACAGTCAATGCTAAAACCAGCTCCTACATCCCAAAGAAAACCACCAATCAGATGGGTTGATTTAACTACAGGGAATCGATCACCATCAGATACTTTCCAGATGCTTTTATAGCTACCGTTATTGTACGAATTAACCCTATTTACAAATTGGTAGTATAATCCAGCAGCCATTTTGATTGACAGTTTTTTTGAAAGTTGAATTTCAAGTTGGGATCTGGGTTCTATGTAAAATTTGTTGGTTAAATCGTTATAGGTTATTCTTCCTCCAAATCTAAAAGCTTTTAATGCACCACTAGAAATTAAGCCTTGAGCCCAAAAAGTTGAATTACTTACTTGATTGTCGTAAACTCTTAGAGTATCAATAATTTTTGTTCCTAGAGCGTAATGACTATTACCTTCCTGTGAGGCAATGCTAACAATATTTTCGGTTAACCCAAATTCAATATTATTAGTTGAGCCAATTTTCAACTCGCCATTGAAGTTTAGATTGATATCATTAATCTTGTTGTTTATTAATAGCTTATTGGATGAAATAGTGTCATCAATTAGTCTAGGTCTAAGTCTATAATCAAAATGATCGTAGTACATATTATAGTTAGATATTCCTGCCGTTATATTATGATAGAAGACATTATTCCACTGCCGAGACCAGCGAATTCCTGCACCTTTATTTCCCCAGTTTGAGTTCTCCTTAACAACTGGAATTGATTCTGGCGTGTTAAGATTAAGGTTATCATATCCTTGATAACCGCTAACTGAAATAATATCTTTAGAACTAGGCTTAAAACTGACTTTGGCATTCATGTCATAGTAGTAGTACCCTGGTTGGCTAGGATCTGTTGTGAATGAGGTTGGAACCTTTTTAAGCAATGAAAGATCTGAGCGAGCACTTTCAAATAAATTGTAGTATAAGTTACTATGGTACAAATCGGTAAAAGATCTGCGAGCAGCAAAAACAAAAGTTGTTTTTTTACCTATGGGACCTTCAAGTTCAATATCGGAACTCAGCTGATCCAAACCAATATCGGTAATAAATTTCTTTTCATTTCCTGTTTTTCCAGTGATTTCAATAACAGAAGAAACTCTGCCACCCCAATGACTATCGAATCCCCCACGGGTTATTCTTATATCTTTTATGGCCTTTGAATTAAAACTTGTAAATGCTCCAAAAAAATGGTCGATATGATAAATAGTAAACCCATCGTAAACAAATAGATTTTTATCCGATGGAGAGTGACGTACAACAAGACCCGATAGGGATTCAGTAGTGCCATCAATGCCGGGAAGAAGTTGAAGCGGTGCTGCAATATCGAGATTTGAAAGACAGGGTGAAGTTGCATTGTTTTTGGAGTTCCATTGGTAAACGCTTGGCTCATCTTCAACTGCTAACGATTCATGCTGACTTTTTATAACAATAATATCAGATATAACCGTATTGTTTCTGTTAAGTTCAATGGTAATAATTTCATTTTTAGACAGAGGGGCTACTTTGAGTTGAACTGGTTGAAATCCTAAGTAGCTTACCATTAAGGTAAGCGAATCCGTTTTATTACTCAAGAGTGAAAAATATCCATCAGTATTAGTAGATGTTCCATTTTGTGTTTCTTGAACTGCAACTGAAGCATAGGGTAAACTCTCTCCTGTACCTTTTTCTTTAACAATACCCAATACCCTATATTTTATCGGCTTAACAATTTCTGCTTTAATTTCAGTTTTTGGTAGTACAATTCGCTTTTTAATAATATACACCTCATTAATGTGCAAGACTTCAAGGTTTGTTTTTTTAAGAAGTAGGTTAAGGACATCATCAATTGACTCATTTCTGAAACTCCCCGACACAACTATTGAATCTAATGCCGAATTATCGTAGGCAAATTTTATGCTATAGTTTTTTGATATCAGATCCAGTACTTTATTCAGTGGTTTACCATTGAATGTTTCAGAAATTCTTGTTTGCGATAAAGCAATATTATAGCCAACAAGGAATATTAAAAGTGAAATGTATTTTACTCTAATGCTCATCTTAATAAATCACCTTTATATACTATAGTTTCAGATAATACAACGTTATGTAGATTTACCCTAACAGGTTTTGTGTTATTTTTTAATCTTTATGGAAGTACTATCTGAAGATATTTGATAGGTTAAACCCATTGGAATACAAACTAAATCAAGTGCTTGGGTGAGGTTTTTGCGTTTGAAAAATCCTGTATAATTTCTGGCCTCTGGCTTAAACCCTTGAAAATTAATTGATACATTGAATTGACGACTAAGCTCATCCAGAACCTCACTTAGAGGGCTATTGTTAAAATAATAATCACCTGCTATCCATTTTGGCGTAGTTGATGTTGAATCTACTTCAATTGGTTGGGGAGATTCGCATTTTACACTTAGATTGATCCCTTTGCCTTTTGATAAAGTAATAGATTTTGTTTTTGGAGTCTCAACCCTTACTGAACCCTCAAAGCATTTTACCTCAAATTGAGCGCCTCTTGCAAAGACATTAAACTTTGTTCCAGTAACAATAATATTCCTGTTGAATTCGGTTAATACAGAAAAGCGATTGCCGTGCTTAACGCTGAAGTAAGCCTCTCCGTTAAGCTTTATCTCCCTGTCCGATAACCAGCCAAATCGACGATATTCGATTCGTGAATCAGCATTTAATATTATAGCGGAACTATCAGGGAGTACAATATTTGCTGTACTTCCTTTTTGTGACACAAACTCCAAGGTGGAGTATTTGTATGATAATGTGGCTATTGTAAAAATAGCTGTAAGAGTTGCTGCAACGCTCAGTCTAACTATAAGAGGAGAAATACTTGCTACTTTTGTTTTCTTTGTGCTTTCTTGTTCTATAGATTGCATAAGTTTATCCCAAACCGCCTCTTTTCCTAGATTTGAGGATGGCACTTTCAACTTTGAGGTTGATTCCAAAAACCTCTCGAAGTCAGAGTCCGAATTACCATTCAATATTTCTCTTTCCTTCTTACTCATATCTTATAACTTATGCGTGATCGGAGGATACTAAGAGCCTCGGACATTCTTTTCTCAATAGCTTTTACACTCAACCCAAGCCTTTCTGCAATATCGGCGTAGGTTAAGCCCTCAATCCTATTCATCAAAAAAACTTCACGTGCTTTTTCAGGAATTTCGGCTAGAGCATCCTGCAACTTTCTGTTTAGTTCTTCCTGTTGAAGATTGGAGTCAGCTTCGTCTTCAGTATTATTATTTTGATCCTGTTTCTGAAAATTATAAACGACTTTTTGATGCTTAAAGTGATTTTTTATAGTGTTCGAGGCGATAGTATAAAGAAATGCCTTTACAGTTTCCTCTTTAACATCTTTAAGGTTTGACCATAGTTTAAGAAATACCTCTTGAACTATATCATCAGCCAAATCAACATCACCTGTTTTGTAATAGGCAAAACTACGGATGGTCTCATAGTAGAGATCAAATATTGATCTAAACTTAGCTAGGTCTTCCTTAGAATGATTGCCTACAGGTAACGTCATTTGGGTATTGTATGTTTGCAAAAATAAGCGATAAAAGGATAATTACAATATTTACCTCCCTTGCTCTTATTAATAAATTGCAAAACAACTATTTTGAGTAGTAATAAACATTTGAAATTTTGCTAACTTTGCATTCTTGTAAAAATGTAAAATAGTGGAAACCGATAAGAGCACTCGCTCCAGAGGAATAATTATAAAACAAGGGGACACCCCTGAACCAGTACTTACTCATTGTAAAGGCTGTTCGAAGTTGAGCTCATTCGATTGGGTTGACGATACTCCGAAAACTTTACAGAACTATGATATTGTTGAGGTTCAGTTTAAGAATACACGAAAGGCTTTTTTTCGTAATGCTAACCAACTCCATCTGAATAAAGGCGATATTATTGCTGTTGAGGCTTCGCCTGGGCATGATATTGGTGTTGTTTCTCTCACTGGCTGGCTTGTACTTCGGCAGTTAAAAAAATTAAATATCGATCCTGAATCAACCGAACTAAAAAAGATATACCGAAAAGCAAAACCAGTTGATACCGAAAAGTGGCTCGAAGCAATTGCTCTTGAGCATACTACAATGATTAAAGCGAGGGGAATTGCCGAAAACCTTAAACTCAACATGAAGATTGGTGATGTTGAATATCAAGGAGATAAAACAAAAGCAATTTTCTACTATATAGCAGATGAGCGGGTTGATTTTCGCGAATTGATAAAAATACTTGCAGAAGAATTTAAGATTCGTGTTGAGATGCGGCAAATCGGAGCTCGACAGGAAGCTGGACGTATTGGAGGTATTGGTTCCTGTGGTCGTGAACTTTGCTGCTCAACATGGGTTACTAATTTTATCTCCGTAACAACAAATTCCGCTAGGGTTCAAGAAATTTCTCTTAATCCTCAAAAGTTGGCAGGTCAATGTAGCAAACTTAAATGCTGTTTAAACTATGAGTTGGATTGCTATGTTGATGCTCGTAAGGATTTCCCCGAAACTAATGTTCCACTTGAAACAAAAGATGCAACTTTTTATCATTTTAAAACAGATATATACAATCGAACAATGTGGTTCAGTTCTGCTCCCGATTTAGCGGTTAACGTTACACCTGTTCCAGTTGATAGAGTAATTGAGGTTCTTGCGATGAATAAAAAGGGAATAAGGGCTAGTCGCTTAATTGAGGAAAAACAGGAACAACCTTTGGAAAAGGCAAAACTTGACTATCATGGAGTTATTGAGGAAGGAAGTTTGACGAGGTTTGATGAAAGAACTCAGCATAAGAAAAAAAAGAAAAAACATAAGCCTAGAAACCCTGAGAACAATGTCCAAAGCTAATTTTTTCATTGTATTCATATCCTGCTTAACTCTATTATCATGCGATAGGAATGGTATTTATGATGAAAATATAAATACTGTAAAAAATTCATGGAGTGAAAATAATACTGCAAAATTTCAGGTTAATATTAAAGATACTATTTCATCTCATAATATCTACGTGAACATTAGGAATACAGCAGATTACCCTAACAGCAATTTATACCTATTTATAACTACTACATCGCCTGCCGGGTTTACTAAATTGGATACGCTTGAATGTTTACTTGCCGATGAGCAAGGAAATTGGCTAGGAAAAGGATTTGGATATCTTCGTGACAACCGTATTCCATACAAGCATAATATTCGATTTCCTTTAAAAGGGTCATATAAATTTGAAATTAAACAAGCGATGCGCACCGAAGAATTAAAAGGTATTGCTGCTATTGGTATAAGAGTTGAAAAAAGTAATCTCAAATAATTTCCAACAATAAAAATTATAAACCCTCCAGTTTTTATTTCCTGAAAATTATAGCACAGTGGGTAAAAATAAGCTAAAACGATTTGCCGAAAATACAACATTTCCAAATCTCATCCAACCTAAATTGAACGAGGTTTTTAGAACGGACTACTCATTAAAAGGCAAATGGAACGAAACCTATTTTCACAATGAAAATCCAATTGTTCTTGAATTAGGTTGTGGTAAGGGTGAGTACACGGTTGGGATGGCTAAAATGTTCCCCAATAAAAATTTCATAGGAATTGATATTAAGGGTGCTAGAATGTGGCGTGGTGCAAAAACTGCTCATGAAAATAAAATGAGTAATGTGGCATTCATAAGAACCAGAATTGAACACGTATCATCTTTCTTTAGTGCTAATGAAGTGAGTGAGATTTGGATTACTTTTCCTGATCCTCAATTAAAACGGATAAATTCATTGAAACGACTTACTTCAAGCTCTTTTCTGAGTTTATATAAGACGCTTTTAAGACCACAAGGCCTTATACACCTTAAAACCGATTGCATTGCTTTGCATCGTTACACTAGATCTCTCGTAGATTTGAATAATTTGAAAATCCATACATCAACCGAAGATTTATACGGTAATGGTATTGAAGATCAGATTCTTACGATTAAAACATTCTATGAGGAGAAGTTTCTAGTACAAAACCTCCCAATTACTTATATCTGCTTTGAATTATCAAATGAGCAACCCCTTATCGAATACAAATACCAGCGAACCTAATTTCTTTGAACAGGTTTATCAGGTTACAAAGTTGATTCCATACGGAAGGGTGACCAGCTATGGGGCAATTGCAAGATATTTGGGTTCTGGACAATCATCCAGAATGGTTGGTTGGGCGTTAAATGGCTGCCATAGTACAGAGGATTGGATTCCTGCTCATAGAGTGGTGAATAGGTTTGGTTTGTTGAGCGGAAAGCACCATTTTCCCGGTTCTGATACAATGAAACAACTTTTAGAAAGCGAGGGGGTTAAAATTGAGGATGACAAAGTTGTTGATTTCGAAAAACTTTACTGGGATCCGAACATTGAGTTAAGTTAACTTGTTGTATTCTTTAATATATTGAACAATTAAATATTCTATTTTTTTGATAAGGCTAATTATATAACAATGGAACTATCAAATAATTCACTTTTAGAGATTTTAAAACAGGTAATACACCCTGAGCATGGGAAAGACATTGTGTCGCTTGGAATGGTTCAGGAGCTTACTGTTGTCGAAAGAAATGTTTCTTTAAGTTTAACCCTTCAGAAAGGTAATGATCCTTTTGCAAGTTCAATAAAAAAAACTTGCATAAAAATTATTACGAAGAATTTTGGGGACAACCTTAATGTTGATATAAAAATCAAAGCCAATGTGGGCGCAAAACCTGAATCACCATATAAGACTAAAGCATCTGTTAGCAGGGTAAAAAATATTATTGCTGTAGCATCTGGTAAGGGTGGTGTGGGGAAATCAACAATTGCCGCTAATTTAGCCGTAGCTGTTGCCAAAACAGGAGCAAAAGTTGGGCTAATTGATGCTGATATTTTTGGCCCTACTATACCCAAAATGTTCAACTTAGAGTTAGCTCAACCTGTGATGCTGAAGGAGGAGGGGATGGAACTAATCGAACCTGTTGAAAACTATGGTGTGAAAATTCTTTCCATCGGATTTTTTGTACAACCCGATAACGCATTAATATGGCGTGGCCCAATGGCAACAAGTGCACTAAAGCAACTTATTCATCAAGGAGCATGGGGAGAACTTGATTACCTGTTTATTGATCTCCCACCAGGAACCAGCGATATTCATCTAACAATGGTTCAGGAAATAAAGGTAACGGGTGCCGTGATTGTTAGTACACCTCAGGATGTTGCATTAGCAGCTGCAATTAAAGGGGTAAGTATGTTTACCTCGGAGAGTATCAACGTTCCAATTCTAGGTCTTGTTGAGAATATGTGTTGGTTTACACCGGAAGAACTTCCTAATAATAAATATTACATCTTTGGAAAGGATGGATGTAAAAAACTTGCTGAGAGAATGAAGTTGCCGCTTCTTGGACAGATTCCTATTGTACAGGGAATCCGAGAAGGGGGTGATTCTGGAAAACCTGCCGCTTTAGGGAATTCTTTAATGGCAGAAGCTTTTGATTTATTAGCTAAAAATTTAATTTTGGAGATTGATAAACGTAACCTTAGCATACCTCCAACACGTAAAGTAGAACTTAAGAACTAAATTTAAACCAAAAATAAAGTCAATATGGCTACTAAAGAAGAAATTACAACCAAAGTTAACACCGCAATAGACGTTATCAGACCATACTTGCAAAATGATGGTGGCGATATTTCACTTGTTGAAATAACTGAAGATTTAACTGTAAGAGTAAAATTACATGGAGCATGTGGCAGTTGCCCTTACAGTTTGATGACTCTGAAAAATGGAGTTGAGCAAGCAATTCGTCGTGATGTACCCGAAATAAAAGAGGTTGTTGCTGTGAATATGGCCTAAATATGATAGTTGTAAATAGTGTTTGGGAAGGGTGTCTCCTTCCCTTTTTTATTTAAAATGAATTAAAAAAAACACCATATGATTAAAGAATTCTGAACTCTGATTAGAATTTATTAATATTGTAGGTTATTCAGGTTTTATGGATTTTTGTTTGTGTTTGTAAAATAATGGCAGTTTTTTTTAGTTTAGATAACAAAATAATTATAGTTTGAAAAGTTATAAATCGAAGATTTCCCTTTGTGTACTTGTAATCCTAGTACTTTTTTCTTGTTCAACCAAAAAAAACACATTGGTTAGAAGAAGTTTTCATGAGTTAACATCGTATTACAATTACTACTTTAATGCTTACGAAAGTTATAAAAGAAGCCTCCGTCGGGTTGATGAAACCTATAAGTATAATTATACTTTCCCCCTGCCTGTTCTTTTACTGGGCAATAGCGATGTAAATGGAATGGTTGGGGGTGATATGGATAGAGCCATTAAAAAGAGTACGGATCTTATAACCAAGCATTCCATTACTGTCAAACCTGCTCGGAAAGCTGGTGCGACAACGCTTAAGGAAAAAGAATTTTACAGTCAAACAGAATATGTTAAGTGGGTGCGTGAAGCATGGTTGCTGATTGGTATTTCTAGAACGTGGAAAGGCTCTTATGATGAGGCAACACAAACATTTGAGTATATAACACTTCAATACCCAAATACTACAATCTTTTTTGAAGCTCAACTTTGGCTGGCTCGCATTAGCATAATCAATGGTGATTATCTAAATGCAGAGGACAAATTAAAATCAATTGAGTCGAATAGGAAGAGACCTAAAACAAATGAGTTTAAATATCTTTTATCATCAACATGGGCCTTTTTTTACGCAAAGCAAACTAAGTATGATGAGGCTATTCCTTACATTAAGAAGACCCTTGATTTATCATCCTTTAAGAGCGAAAGGTTGAGGCTTACATATCTGCTTGCTCAACTATCAGTTAAAGCCGAAAAAAACGATGATGCCTCACTTTACTTTGCAAAGGTTATAAAGATGAACCCATCATACGAGATGGCCTTTAATGCAAAAATTGGCCTTGCTTCGGTTATTAAAGGTGCTGGAAATGAGCGAGACATGAAGAAATTGCTTATTAAACTTTCAAAAGATGAAAAAAATAAGGAATATCTCGATCAAATCTACTATACTTTAGGAAATATTGAGAAATCGGAAGGGAATATTGAAAAAGCTATTGAATACTTTAAACTCTCTGCATCAAAAAGTTCTGGAAATAATCACCAAAAAGGGTTAACCTATTTAACTTTAGCTGATTACTATTTTGCAAAACCTAATTACACCCAATCACAAGCATACTACGATAGCGCTTTAACATCGCTTGATAATACTTTCCCCGATTACCAAAAACTTGAAACCAAAACACATTACCTGACAAAACTTGTCGAAAGTCTTAATACTGTTAACCGTGAGGATAGTTTACAACGTGTTGCAAAAATGTCCATAACGGATAGAAATGCTTTAATTGCCGGAATAATCAATAAGATTAGAGTAGAAGAGGAAAAAAAGATTGCCCAAGAGAATGAGGATCGACAACGTTCGGCACTTTACCAGCAGAATATGCAATACAGGCAGAACGAAACTCAAAGCGGGAAATGGTATTTCTATAATCAGGCACAACTTAGTTTTGGACAATCCGAATTTCAGATGAAATGGGGAAAAAGGAAATTGGAGGATAACTGGCGGAGAAAGAATAAAAGGGTAACCACAATTGAAATGGGTACAACAAATCAGCAAAACACTGCTGATTCCAGCAAAACCCCTCAGAAAGTTCTTTCGAATAAAAGCATTGAGTACTACTTGCAGGATTTACCTACTAATGACTCATTAATTCGAATTTCCAATGAGAGAATTGTTGATGCCATGTTTAAGATTGGAGAAGTCTATCAAAACGACCTTAAAGACTACTCAGAAACCGTAAAGGCTTTTGAAAAATTTGCTCAGCGATTCCCTGATAATCCATATACTCTAAAGGCATATTATAACCTTTACCAAGTTAGCTTGTTTACAAATAATGCCGTAAATGCACAAAAATATAAGGATATTATAGTATCACGTTTTCCATTGAGTACCTACGCTTTGATGCTTACCAACCCTAACTACCTTAAAGAATTGTCGGAAAAGCAAAATGAAGAAAACAAGTTCTATCAGGCAGTTTACGACAGCTATCAAAAGGGAGATTTTTTAAATGCTATAGCACAAGCAGATCAGGGATTGAGTAAATATAAGGGATCAAAACTTGAGTCTAAATTTAATCTCCTCAAATCCCTTAGCATTGGAAAAACCTCCGATTTACATTCATTTAGAACCTCGTTGAATGAAATTGTTGAGAAATATCCAAAAACGGATGTTTCAGAAGCGGCAACTAATATCTTAGAATATATTAGAAAACAAGAACTGCGACTTGCATCAACTCAAACCAAAGACACGGTTAAAAATGTAGAAACTGTAAAAACAGAAGACGTTAAACTGGCTGTAACATATAAGAAACCAAAGGGTGAGCATCTATTTATAGCCGTAGTTCCTAAGAAATCAAATCTAAATCAGCTAAAATTTAATCTGGTTTCTTTCAACGTTGATGCGTTTATCAATATTGATTTATCGGTAAATAACCAACCTTTGAACGAATTCTTTGATCTAATTCGTGTTGAAAAATTCAAGGATAGTAAACAGGCGATGGAATATTATCAAGCAATTATTAGTAAAGAGGGTCTATTTAACCCTTTAAAACCTGATGATTATAGCCTTTTTATAATTAGTTCGGAGAATTATACTCTTTTCTTGATGGATAAATCTTTAGTAGATTACCTAAAGTTTTTCAATTCAACCTATAAGTAATTTTTACAATATCTTTTACTATGAACATTACAATTCTTTGGGTTGATGATGAGATTGATTTTTTGCAAACTCACATTATTTTTCTTGAGCAAAAAGGTTACACAATGCTTACTGCCAATAATGGGCAGGATGCATTAGATATCGTTCGAGAAACCGACCTTGATCTTGTTTTTTTAGATGAAAATATGCCTGGTTTGAGCGGTCTGGAGACCTTAACGATTATTAAAGAGATTAAATCGGCTCTTCCTGTTGTTATGATAACTAAAAGCGAAGAGGAAAATATTATGGATCAGGCAATTGGTTCTAAAATTGCTGATTATTTAATAAAGCCTGTAAGCCCAAAACAGGTACTCCTTTCGATAAAGAAAAATGTACATAACAGACAGCTGGTAAGCGAAAAAGCAACAGCTGATTATCGCTCCGAGTTTGGAAAAATAAGCCAGTTAATTAGTTCAGCAAGAGATTTTAACGATTGGACTGATGTTTTCCGAAAACTAGTGATGTGGAATTTAGAACTTGCCGATCTCAACGATCAAGGTGTTGCCCAAATTTTAGAGCATCAAAAGACGGAAGCAAATAACGAATTCTCCAAATTCATTAAGAATAATTATGTGAGTTGGTTTCGTCCAGAAACTGTGGATAAACCGTTACTATCTCCCAACCTATTTCAATCGAAAGTTTTTCCTATAGTTGATTCAGGGCAAAAGGTACTTTTTGTATTAATTGATAATTTTAGGTTTGACCAGTGGAAAATCATCGAACCAATTATTTCAACACATTGGAGAGTTGAAAATGAGAGTCTATACTGCGGAATTCTACCCACAGTGACCCAATATGCTAGAAATTCGATTTTTGCTGGATTAATGCCATTAGAGATACAGAAGTTCTATCCAGATTTATGGGTTTTCGATGAGGAGGATGAAGGAAAAAACCTTTATGAGGAGGAACTATTAAATAAGCAATTACACCGATTGGGCAAAAGCTACAAATGGTACTACGAAAAAAGCAATACCCTTAAGTCTGGACAGAAAATAGTTGATAACCTTAAAGAGATTCTCAAAAAAGATCTTACCGTTCTTGTATACAATTTTGTAGATATTCTATCCCATGCACGTACCGAAATGGAAATGATGCGAGAATTGGCTTCGGATGAGGCAGCATATCTATCTATCACAAAATCTTGGTTCCTACACTCTGAACTATGGGCATTACTAAAAGAGGCAGCAGCTCAAAAAGTGAAGCTTATTATTACATCCGACCACGGAACTATTCTAGTACAAAACCCTATTAAAGTGATTGGTGATAAAGACACCTCATCAAATCTTCGTTACAAACTTGGAAGAAACCTAAATTATAATCCAAAGGAGGTTTTTGAAATTCGAAAACCAGAGGAGGCACATCTCCCGAAACAGAATATTAGCTCATCATTCATTTTTGCTTCAAATGGAGACTTTTTAGCCTATCCAAATAATTATAACCACTATGTTAAATATTATCGGAATACTTTTCAGCATGGTGGAATATCACTTGAAGAGATGTTGATTCCTCTTATTGAATTAAAACCCTTAGATTAGCTGTTGATGGAACCAATTACAATACAATCGCTCTCGGAAATCCATAAAGCTGCAATAGATGTTTTGCAGATGATTGATAAAAACAGGATTGTTTGTTTTTATGGGGGTATGGGTGCCGGAAAAACAACCCTAATAAAAGCGATTTGCCAAGAGCTTGGAGTTAAAGATAATGTAGCAAGCCCAACTTTTGCATTAGTAAATGAGTATCGAGATAAAGATTTACAACCAATCTACCATTTTGATTTTTATCGAATTAATAAAATTGAAGAGGTTTTTGATTTTGGCTACGAAGAGTATTTCTATAAAACGGAAGGTTTATGTTTTATCGAATGGCCTGAACTTATTGATGAAATACTTCCAATCGAAGGCGTATGCAAAATATCCATTCTTGTCAATATTAATGGGAGTAGATTTGTAACAAGAATTGAATAAAATTATCTCATACATTTTTCTCATCTATATTTTAATATATTCATGTTTTAAGTTGATTTGGGGTAAACTTTACCATATATTTATAAGCAACTTATTATTAAAGAGTAACGTTCAATAAAATATGCTTTTTTTTAAGTTTTAAATAATTGATATTTAATACTGTATATGATGGGAAGGATATCTAGGCCTACACCTCAATTTCCTTATTCAAAAGGACTTATGCCGCAAGAGGAGATGTTGGAAACAGGTAGGAAGAATAAGCGTATCACAATTGGAATTCCAAAAGAAACTGATGCTACAGAGTGTAGAATTCCACTAACCCCTGAGGCGGTAGAGATGCTAGTTGATGAGGGGCATGAAATAATTATTGAAAAAGGTGCGGGGAATTTAGCCAATTATACCGACACCGATTATAGCGAACGGGGAGGACAAATTGTGGAGTCATCTCAGGAAGTTTTTAAAAGCGAGATTATTCTTAAGGTTGCACCGCTTATATTGAAAGAAACCGAATATCTAAATGAGGGACAGGTAATAATATCATCACTACATCTGAACTCTTCGGCAGGTCAATATCTTCGAAACCTTATGCAAAAGCGCATCACCGCTATTGCATTCGAAAACATCCACGATCAAGATGGGGCTTTTCCTCTTGTGCGAGCTATGAGTTCTATTGCAGGTAGTACTTCAATACTGGTGGCCGCAGAATATTTAAGCAATGTAAATAAAGGCAAGGGGGTTATGCTTGGTGGAGTTACAGGTATAACACCAACCGAAATTGTTATCCTTGGGGCAGGAACGGCAGCAGAATTCGCCGCTAGAGCAGCTCTAGGTCTTGGTGCGATGGTAAAGGTATTTGACGATTCTATTAAGAGGTTGAATGATCTTCAAAATATTCTTGGACAAAGATTGTTTACTTCAATTTTCCATCCCCAAGTTCTTGAAAGAGTGCTTAGAACTGCTGATGTTGTAATTGGTACACTTTCACCAGAAGAGATTAAAGGTGGATTTATTGTTTGTGAGGAATTGGTTAAAAAAATGAAAAAAGGTTCTGTTATTATTGATTTAAGCATTGATAAGGGTGGGTGCTTTGAAACATCCGAAATGCGCGACAATAGCAAGCCTGCTTTTGTTAAACATAATGTTATACACTATTGTGTGCCTAATATCACATCGAGGGTTGCACGCACTGCATCTATTGCCATGAGTAACGTTTTTTCTCCATTAATTACCGAAATTGGTGAGGCTGGGGGAATTAAATCACAATTGAAAGATGATCCAGGACTTAGAAATGGGGTGTATATATTTAATGGAATACTAACAAATGATTACCTTGGAAGACTTTACAATATTCCATCAAGAGATATCAACCTACTTATGGCTGCTTTTTAACTATTGAGGTACAAATAGATATGTGATACTTCCCTTCTGCTTTGTTGGTGAATCTGGTGATACTGTAAAATAGCTGTCGTATGCTGATTTTATTGCAGCTTCATCAATACAATCGTCATTCAATGAGTTTTTGGGATCAATTCTAGCATTAACAACTTTTCCATCACGCCCTACCTCAATATCAACCACAACTTGTCCTCCAAATTGGCATTTATAGGAGGGAACTGGGAGGAAGATTGCTTTTCGCCCTTCGAGGTAGTATGAAATTACTGCTGGGCCTTTATATTTACTTTCATCTTTGGGTATTGTATTTTTATCAGGAGTATTTGGAATTTCCTCCTGACCCTTTAGCTGTGATTTCGCATAAAGATCCTTACTTTGGTTTAATTTTTCTTTAACCCTACCAACTTCCTGATACAAATCAGAAGCATTAATCCCTTTGTCGTCCTTAAGGGTTGGGTTTAACTCATTCGAAGCAGCAGCATCAACCGCTACATTCTTCACAGCGTTCGCTTCTAGTCCTTGGTGGAGTAATTTTTCTATAGCCAAAGCTTCTTTATCAATTTTTTCCTTTTGCTCTTCGGAAATGGGAAGAAGTTCATTGTTAAAGTTTATTTCAATATCATTTTTAGCTACAGGGTTACTCTTCATCTTTACGATTAGTAGTACTATTAAAATTGAAAGGTGGATGGAAATTGTTCCGAGTATTCCAACTTTATGCCTTTCCCAGTAGTCAAAAACCCTTTCGGCTAGACTTTCGATCCAGACATAGAAACCATTACCAATGCTTTGTGTTTTAGGCATAATTAATAAAAAGTGAACAAAGATAAGAATTTATTACCCAAGGTTGGTCACGATTATCTTATCAATCAAATGTTGACTTTAAGAAAAATGCAAGTTATCTTCGCAACCAGTAAATAAATGATATGAACAATTTTACACGTTTCCTACTAATATGTTTTACCTCAATTTCCTTTGCCTCTCCATTATTATCTCAAAATCGAATCGATCAGGCAAATCCTGCCACTTTACTGAGGGTTGCTTCAGAGAGTGGTTGTAAACCTGAACGGGTAATTAAAATTTCTAACCAAGCTCTTGCTTTACTCTCAAAAATCAACAAACCCGACTTAGTAGCAAGGGCTTATCAACTATTAGGGGAATCAAACCGCGATCTTAATCGATTTAGTACTGCAATAGATTTTTTTAAACAATCGGAACAAATATATACACTGCAAAAGGATAGTACTTCATTAGCTAGTGTGATGAATAATATTGGTAATTGCTATCAGATGATGAGTGAGTACGACTTGGCAATTGAATACTTGCAAAAGGCATTAAAAATCAGCGAAAATTTAAAATTTAAAAATTTAAAAGCTTCAATTCTAAATAATTTAGGGATAATACACCAACAAACTAAACAAATTGAGCAATCTCTAAATTACCATAATCAGGCTCTACTGCTATTCGATGAGGTTGGCGATAAAAAGGGTTACTCATCTACTCAAAATAATATTGGATTGGCCTATAGTTCTATCGGTAAGTATCAAGAAGCTTTGGTGTGGTTCAATAAAGCAATAATAATTAAGAATGAAATTAATGACACTTTAAATCTTGCTAATACCTATGAGAGTATTGGGCAGGTACATGAAAAGATTGATAACTACAGTAAAGCGATAGATTATTATTTGGAAGCCTTAAAGCTTCATCAACTTATTAAGAACAGCTATGGCATTGTAGAGGATTATATCAGTTTGGCGAGTGTTAACCTTAAGATCAAAGACTTCCAAAAAGCGTATGAATACTTGCTGGAAATTGAAAAAAAAGCCGAACACGTTGAAAATTATATAGCCTTAAAAGATAGTTACAAAGTTCTATCCGATTACTACCTCGCTATTGGAAATCTTTATCAATCGCGTGCAATGATGCTTAAATATGCTGCAATGGTTGAGAAAATTTTCCACAAGCAAGTTTCCGATAAATTGTCTGATTTTACCGCTAAGTATGAATCTGAAAAGAAAGATTATCAGAATAGACTTTTACAAGCAAATCTTAAAATTGAAAGTGTAAAGTTTCAGCGATCACAGGGGTTGCAACTTTGTTTTCTTATTATTTCTATAATTGCTATTTCGCTTCTTATCTATACAATTTTCTTGTTAAGGAAATTACGTGCCAGAAATTATCAGATTATGCAGTTCAATAAGGAGTTAAATAATCTAAATGTTGAACTTGAGACTAAAACTGATAGGAGAACGAAAGAACTTTCTGATGCGCTTAAAAAAGCAGAGGAATCGGATAAACTCAAGAGTGTGTTTTTAGCTAATATGAGCCATGAGGTTCGAACTCCAATGAATGGGATACTTGGTTTTGCTAAGGTTCTTGAGAATAATGATCTTTCCCTTGAGGATAGGAAACTGTACCTTGATGTAATTAATAGACAAGGCAGGAGTTTGCTTCAAATTATAAATGATATTGTTAGTCTATCTAAGATTGAGGCAGGCCAAATGGAAATTAATTACACCACCTGCAATATCAATAAAAGACTCGACGAACTTTCATTAATTTTCAACAACGCCAACTACCTTTATAGAAAGGATGGGGTTACCTTAAAAATAGTTAAATCACAAAACGACGAAAAGAGTAACATTATTATAGACCCCATTAGAGTTGAGCAAATTTTAATAAACCTTATTGATAATGCATACAAATTCACTAGCGAAGGTGAAATAGAACTTGGCTATTCATTCGAAAAGCATAATAGCATTAAGTTTTATGTAAAAGATACGGGGGTTGGGATTCCTGATAATCAGTTGAGTAAGATATTCGATCGTTTTTACAGGCATATTCAACCTAATCAACCCTCGCACCGTGGAGCAGGGCTGGGTTTGTCTATATCCAAGCGATTGGCAAACATCTTAGGGGGTGATTTATATGTGGAATCCACTCTTAATAAAGGCTCTTTATTCTATTTTGTGATTCCTTTTTCTCCTGTTAATTTGAATGATAATAATGCTAACCAAAGACTTGAACCAGATACTAATTACTGGCCGAATAAAGTTGTACTCGTTGTTGAAGACGATCAAATTAGTTTTCAGTTTATCCAGGCTATTCTGAAAGGAAGTGGTCTTAAAATTATTCATGCAAAAAGTGGTGAGGATGCCATAACCATTTGTCAATCTGACGAGGTAATTGATCTTGTCCTAATGGATATCCAACTCCCTTTTATGTCGGGTTATGATGCCACTAAACGGGTTAAAGCGATAAGGAAAAACCTAACCGTTATAGCCCAAACAGCAAACGTACTTAGTGATGAGAAAAATCTTTCGCTTGAAGCGGGATGTAAATACTATATAACCAAACCGATAGAACCTGACGACTTATACTCAACCATTTCAAAATGCTTTGAAAATGATTGATTTAGTTTGTTATACCGATAGTCAAAGCAAGGTGGAATAGTTCGGAAATCTCTAATTCATCAACCCCATTTTGTTGAATAATATCCACAGATAATCAGCCATATAGGGAGGAGTTGCTATTTGCAATACATACAAGTATCAGATTATTAAATTGATACGAATTACACGTATGGCCTTCGTGCAATTTGGATCGATTTTAGTACTATATAAAAAAATACTAAACATGAACAGACTATTATTTATTGCATCAATGGCACTTGTATTAGTTGCTACCAGTTGCAAAGAGAAGGAAAAGAAACAGATAGAACTTCTAACCAAGGAAAATGCGGCTTTACGCATTGAGACTAAGGCAAAAGATTCCACCATTAATGGATTCTTCCAAATGTTAAATGAGATTGAATCCAATCTTGCGCTAATAAAAGAAAAAGAGAATGTTATCTCGAAAAACACCACTGCTGGAACAGAGCTTAAAAAGGATACTCGTGAGCAAATTAACGAGGATATCAAAACTATCAACGAATTGATGGCTAAGAATAAGCGTTCTATCCAATATTTGAATAGCAAACTCAAAGAATCTAACATTAAAATCGCTGAATTTGAGAAGCTGATTGCTCAAACCAACCAAACTATTCAGGAAAGGGATGCTGAAATATCTGTACTTAAAGATAAACTTACTCAGATGGATTTTTCCATTACGATCTTAAATGCAAAGGTTGATACTCTAAATACCGAAAAAACTAAATTGACAGAGACGGTAAACAAGCAAGTTGAGGCCATTAATACGGCTTACTACGCATTTGGTACAAAAAAGGAATTGGAGTTGAACAAAATCATCGATAAAACAGGTGGTTTTCTAGGTCTTGGAAAAACGAGCAAACTGAAAGATGATTTTAACACCAGCTATTTCACAAAAATTGATATTACAAAATTTACTAGCCTTCCATTATCAAGCAAAAAAGTGAAGATAATTACTGTGCATCCAAGTGATTCGTATAAACTAGTTGCAAACCAAGAGGGTGTTGTTGAGAAAATAGAGATTTTAGATGCTAATAAATTTTGGAGTGCATCAAAATATCTTGTTTTAGTTGTTGAATAATAGTTAGTAATAACGCTTTATAAGGGAAAGCATTTCTGCTTTCCCTTATTTATTTTTAGCCATTTTAAGGTTTCTGTTTTTTATTTCTAAAAACTGTATAAATTAGCTAAAACCATAATTGCTAGATGTCAACGGTGGAGGGCCCAATACGGATTTGGATTAAACCAAAAGTTTTAGCTGGCTTTATTATTATTCTAGCCTTTGCTATAGCGGCAATATCAATAACTTACAATGGTTTTATTGAACTTTCCCGAACTAAACAATCGTTATCGCATCCCAATAAAAAGTTAATCACATTAAATTCAGTTCTTGCAGATATTTACGAAGCCGAAAGTAATATTCGTGCATATAATCTTTCCCAGAATGAGGATTATCTGAATTTCTATTTTTCATTTCTTCTGAAAATTAACGATAAGGTTGATTCGTTACTTTATCTAACTAAAGATAATTCGAGTCAACGGGCTAAAATTAAGACTATAAAGCAATTCTTAGAGCGAAAAGAAAAGGTACTCGATGAATTTATAGATCTTAAAAAGAAAGATCGCTCATCGATTTTTTACGATAGGGCGCTTAATGAGATAGCAAAAGCCCAATCGAACCAAAATGCAAAAAAACCAGTTGTTGCTAAAACAACAACTACAACCACTTCAAAAAAGGATACTGTTGTTGAGCGTTCTCCAAATCAAAAAGCTAGTTTTTTTGGAAAGATAAAGAAATGGATATCGGGTAAAGAAAGAGTTGATACAACCTTTACCAATGTTCAGATTGAAACCAGAATCGACACAATAGTCCGTTCTGGTTATGTATCCGATAGTGTAATGGCCAATATGATTGGAATCCTTAATCAGATTAAGAAGGAACAGGAAAACGCCAGAGATCTTGCCAGCTCAAAGGAGTTGGAACTTCTAAAAAGTGACAAGGAACTTATGGATCAAATTCGGATAATTGTTTCCCTTCTTGAACGGGAAGAACTATCACAATCCTATAAACGTACCAATAGCGCCCAAGAAGTTGTAAATAAATCAACCATCATAGTACTGGCATTGGGAGGTGCTGCTCTAATAATGTTATTGCTCTTTTTAGCGGTTATCTTTAGGGATATCACAAAAGGAAATTATTACAGAAACGAACTTTATGAGTCAAAAAAATATGCCGAAAAGTTGCTTAAGGTGAAGGAGCAATTTTTGGCAAATATGAGCCATGAAATTAGAACACCCCTAAGTTCAATTATAGGACTATCAAGGCAAATCGAAAAAACAGAACTTAACACAAAACAAACCGATTATATTAAACTACTTACTTCGTCATCTAATCATCTACTCAGCGTTATCAATGACATCCTCGATTTTTCGAAGATTGAAGCAGGGCAAATGAAAATTGAGAATCTGCCATTTAACCTTTTGGAAGTTCTGCAGGAATCTTTGAATACAATGCGCCAGAAAGCAAACGAAAAAGGAATTAGTCTCGATCTTATAACCAATAATCTTGGAAATACCACTCTGTGGGGTGATCCATTTAGGCTAAAACAAATAGTGCTTAACCTCCTTAGCAATGCAATTAAATTTACCGATAGTGGTAGTGTAACACTAATATCAAGCTTTGCTGATATCAATGAGGATTTTGTTCGAGTGAGAATTACTGTAAAGGATACAGGCATTGGTATTTCGCCTGAGCATCAATCCTTTATTTTTGAGGAATTTACACAGGCCGATCCAAGTACTACCCGTAAGTATGGCGGAACAGGACTTGGACTAACAATTGTTAAAAGACTTGCTGAACTTCAGGGAGGGGAGGTAAATATTGAGAGCCAGCAGGGTGAGGGAACATCAATCAATATCACAATACCATACCGATTAAAGGGAGAATTATTAAAGAGAAAAGAGAAGTCGATTAACTCTCTTGTTGTTAGTCATGATATTCGGGTTCTGGTTGTTGATGACGATGAGGTTAACCGCATTATATCTGAGGAATTATTTAAATCATTAGGTATTGCTGTTGATTCAACTGGCGATCCTTGTAGCGTGAAGGATTTGATTTCTAAAAAGGAGTACCATATCATATTTACTGATATTCATATGCCAGAAATTAGTGGTTACGATATTGTTGAAATGATAAATGCCTTAGACGAACCAATCCCTGTAATTGCAATTACAGCGAATAGCGTGGTTGATAACCCTAACTTTTTCATCGAGAAAGGATTTTCAGGTTACTTAATAAAACCTTTTACCGAAGCAGACTTAATAAATGCCATAGAACCTTTTGCTACTATTAAAAAAGAGATTATTCCCTTGGCTGAAACGGATATAAATACAGATTTAGGGTACGACCTTGCCGATATTTTCCGATTCTCCGGTGGCGATATGCAATCGGCAAAACTCATACTCACTACCTTTTTGGATAATACCTATAAAAATCTTCTCGATCTGAATAGCCATATTCAGGGAAAGGATCTGAAAAATGCCTCAGCAATTGCGCATAAGATGAAACCTGCATTCCGTCAGTTTAAGATTTATAACATTGCCGGATTACTTTTAAAGATTGAGAAACTGGAAGATAAAAAGGAGAATCTTCATACGGCAAAAGATCTTTCGGATGAGCTAAATATCCAGATCAAACCAATCATAAAATCGCTTAAGAAGGAGTTGGTGAAGTTTGAGGAAAAAGTGAATAACTGATTTTTTATAGTAATTTGAGTGTGCGAAGAAAATATTTATTTTGTTGGTATAAATCATTTCCCAAAATTCTAAATTCGCAGGATGATAATGTCCTTGAAAAATGAAACGTTTAGCCTTTATTCTTTATCAACCATACAAATGGTTAGTCTTTTTTCCTTTCCTAATAGTTAACACACTCTTTTTTGGTGTAATGGCGGTTATTGTTTCGACCCTTATTAACCAAAAAGCTGGTAGTTATATTGGAGGTGTAATTTGGTCGAGGGTTAACGCTTTTTTAACCCCTATGTTTGTTAAGGTAAGCGGGAAAGAAAATATCAACCCAAAACAATCTTATGTGATTGTCTCTAACCATCAAAGCGTTTACGATATTTTTCTGATATACGGATGGTTGGGAATTGATATTAAGTGGATAATGAAAAAGGAACTCCGCAAAGTACCAGGCGTTGGATTTGGTAGCGAAAAGGTTGGTCATATTTTTATCGATAGGTCAAATAGTATAAAGGCGCTCGAAAGCATCAACGAGGCAAAAAGAAAATTAGTGAATGGAACTTCTGTAGTGATATTTCCAGAAGGGACTCGAAGTAAAACAGGTGAACTTGGTGCATTTAAAAGAGGTGCATTCAAAATCGCCTACGATGTAAACTTACCTATACTTCCCATTACGGTGATCAATACCAAGGATATACTACCAACGAACACAATAAACATCCTTCCCGGTTGCGTTAAAATGGTAATTCACGAACCCATTCAGCTAAACCATTTTAACGAAAAAGAACCCGAACACATGATCGAAGAAGTTCGACGTAGAATCGCAAGCGCAATTCCTCCGCAAAAGGTAGTTTCTTGATTTCGACTGGAATAGTCCGATAGATAGCATATTTTCTAATCCTGCTGAAATATAATCATTTGGCAATTAACTATTTCACCCATCTTTGAATTGGACGAAAGTTGAAAAAATACTATTTTAACGTGAGAATTCGATGTAAGAAATAATGGAAAAACAGGAAGAATGGAATAATGGAGAACAAGAGGTTAAATTTTTACTTGTATCCTCCAATTTTCCACTATTCCATTGCTTCAAATAAAATAAATTGATGATATATAAGTCAACACATTGTTTCTTACATCGAACTGACGTTAATTAGCAAAGTCTATAAATAGATAACTATTCAATCAACTCCTTAATCGGGTTTCCTGTCGCTCCATTTGGCCAAGTAATGCCAATTAAAGTTGATAGAGTTGGAGAAATATCCGTCATATTAACGGGAGAGAGTATTGAACGACGCTTAATCTTCCACCCATACCAAATAAGCGGTACATGAACATCATAGCTATAAGCTGAATTTCCAGATGTAATGCCACCATTATTTTCAACCCACCCTGGTTCAAGGTTTATTATAATATCGCCTGATCTACGTTGATTGTAGCTATTCTGAAACTTTTCAAATATTCCTGTTGTAAAATTCGAACTTTGAAGCGTGCTACCAGTAATTGCATTTGATACTCCAGAAAATTCGAGCATAAAATCAGCTACCTTTTGCTGAAAATCAGCCAATTTCAAATTTGAGTCCTCAATTAAGCGATGATTTAGATAAATTTGTTTCTCGTAGTATGCTGTAATCCAATTTCCTTGCCCATAAATTGCCTTAAGATAACTTCCCAATAATGCCATTGCTTTTTTAGGATCAAAATACCCACCGGGTATTTTCGATTTTTCAAGATATGCAGGTGTTGAAGCAATACCTTGATCAGATGTTAGAATAACCAAAACATTCTCTCGTCCAACAGATTGGGATATAAATTGTAAAAAATGAGCAAGTTCCTTATCGAGTTTTATGTAAGTATCTTCAACCTCAATAGACTGAGGTCCATACTTATAGCTGATATTTCGATTAGCAGAAAATGTTACAGCAAGTAAATCGGTATGATCATCGGCACCTAAATTCTCACCTACTATTGATGCAATAGCAAAATCCTTTGCAAGTAGATTTCCATAAGGTGTCTCCAGCAGCGATGAATACGTTAATGTTGGACTCTTTTTAAGAATTACTCCATCCCACATCGATTTTAACTTATCAATCAGTTTCTTTTTAACCTCTGGTGCCTTAATTTTATTTGTATCAGCCTCATCATAGGTACTTATTGGCTTTGAAGCATTCCATTCCCTATCAGCATATAAGTTTGCAAATTTTTTTGTATTAAAGGTATCTGCCCACGCAGGCAAGTTTGACATAAAAAATGAACTTGAGACCCAGTTCCCTTTTTCAGCATCAAACCAAAATGCACCGGTTGGATTATGACCTGTAGTCAGAATTGAGGAACCCGGATCAAGCGAAACACCAATAACTTTTGATAAAGGATCGTACAAATTCAATTCATCACCAAATGTGCTAGTTATTATATTTTTGGGTGAAAATTTTCCACTAAAAAAACTACCTCCAACAGTACTAACTTTTTCATCGGCTACGGCATCAATTGCATCTCCACTTGAAATACGATACCATTTGTTCGAGATAATTCCATGAACCATTGGATTCGCACCTGTTGATATTGTTGCTAACCCCGGGTATGATTGTGTTAACAAATAGTTATACCTAGCATTTTTGCAAAAAGCACCCTCATTTACTAAAAGTTTAAAACCTCCTTCACCAAATTTATCCCAGTAACGGTGGATGTAATCGTATCGCATCTGGCTAACAATTATCTCAACTATTAATCGCGGTTTCTCAGAGGGGATAGACATTCTTTGCTGAGAAAACCCTGTACTTGCAAGTCCCATTAAAACTAAAACAATACTCAACGCTTTATTCATATTTAGAAAAATTAAAGGGTGCTTAAAATAGTTTCAGCACCCTTACAAAAATATCAAAAAAACTATTGATTACTTTATATGCTCTATTATCTGTGAAAATGTTTTTTTATCTACACTTAGGACAACGATGTAATTATCTGCATTCAAACTGCCATAATATCTGAACCAAGTAATAGTATTTAATCCCTCATGGTATAATCCATCTGCAATTACAGCAATTTTACGACCATCCATTGAGTAGACTGAAAGATTGATTTTAGAAGGTTTTTCGAGGCTAAACTGAAAACTTATATAATTGCTAAAAGGATTTGGCCAAGAGTAAAGGAAATTTTTACTATCATCGATTTTTACAACACCAACTGGAGTTAACTCAACATTGATGCTTTTATTTTCCATTACATCAACCTGATCCGTAACACTATGATAACCAGTTAAACTCACCGAGTAGTTATACCCCGCACCATAAATAACATTATTAAAGGATGTTGTCCCATTTACATCGGTTTGCTGGTTTAAACTATTAAAATTGACAGTTGCATTTGCAATAGGAAGTCCACTATTGCTAACATTAAATATTACATTGAACAAGGGAAGTAGTTCTACTGAGATATTTTTATCACTTATTAAATCAACCTGTCCTGTCACCGTCTTATAACCTACCTTGCTTACATAATAGCTATATCCATTACCATGCGGAACATCAGGAAATAATGCCGTTCCATCTATTCCTGTTTGTTTTACCATCCCATTAAAATCAACACTAGCATCGGCTATTGCAATGCCTTGCTGCTTAACTGAAAATGTTATAGAATAAGTAATTGGCGACAAATCGATATCTATTATTTTATTGGAAGAAACATCGGTTTGACTTGTCTGCGTGAAATATCCGGTTTTATTTACTGTGTAATTATAGCCAATTCCTTGAGGAACATTTGCAAAAACAATAGTTCCACTTGGTGGGGTCTGTTGTTCAATTCCATTAAAAGTAACAGTTGCGTTGGCGATGGGAGAAGATTGATGCGTCACATTAAAAGTTACAGAATACACAGTTGTTGCATCAGGAACCAAATCAACATTGAATGTTTTATTGTCAGCAACATTGAACTGACCTGTAGCTGTATGGTAACCGCTTAAACTAATAGTGTAACCGTATCCATTCCCCTCTGGAATATTTGCAAATATGGCTAATCCGCTTGATGAAGTAAGTTTATCAATACCATTAAAATGTACTATAGCATTTGGCAATGGTGAATTAAGGTGATTCACACTAAAGGTAACTGTATACTCAGGAGTTAACGTAATATTTCTTACAACACTGGACTTCCAATTATCTATTACAATATTTTGGGTTTGAGAAATATACCCAGGAGCCGAATATGTAACCTGCCAAGCGCCAGGTTCGATAGGTCGAGCATAAAACCCTGTTGTTTGGCTAGAGTACACATAAGAACTATCAGCATCATGTCCCGAGATAAACACTTTAGCTTTAACAGGATTCCCTGATGTGTTGGTGATAATCCCATTAAACCCTTTTGTTGCCGATTCTAAATATCCAAGCAGGGCTGCTCTATTATAGTTCCAAAAGCTGGGCAACAGATTGGATGATGGTGTTTTAGCCATAGACAACTCAATAGTAACCTCTTTACAATGATGCCACCAATTCATATAATCCTGCCTACCTCCAGCAACAATGTACCAATCTCCCCCATTGGTAATACCATTATTATTCACATCAGTAAAATAACCCATGGGACCATTAGCCTGAACAGAATCTGCATACAATTTTGAAAAGTTGATAAACCAGTTATTATCAGGATGAATTTTTGATGAACTTGTCCAAGCATCCCAAGGGTAGTTAACCACCTCCGAACCACCATGAAAATTAGCAGAAACAGTAAAATGTCTTAATGAAGCAAAGTTCATCATCAATTGGGTTTCAAGCGTCCATACACCATTTGGATGATCACCTAATCTTGGATCTGGAAAATTACGGTTAATATCCACATAATTTGCATTGTATCTTATTGCCCCCGAAACCGTGTTATCTCCTCCCATGTAAGTTCCATCGGGATTTGCATCTGGATTTATGTAGATAGCCATACTATTCAGCATCGAAGTGATTTGTGTATCAGCACTATATCTAGAAAGCATATAATCGATCAATCTTAACATCAAGATATATCCTGTTGTCTCATCGCCATGTATGGTACTGGTATAGAAAACTTCAACCTCTGGTTCTTCAACAGCTACATTGTTTGAAATCTTAACAACATACAGTTTATGTCCGTTAGTAGTTGTCCCTATAGAGTCAAGTTTGCAAATGGCTGGGTAATCATGCTCAAACTTCTTCATCATCGCCCGATAAACCTCGTAGGTAGGATACCTATCCCAATTTGCCATCTCGTCGATTGCTGTGGCCATTGCAATAGACTTGGTATTTAAGGTAGATGAATGAGGAAGAAGAAGATACTTATAGCCTAATTTTTCAAATTTTTTGAGTTCATCATCATTTGCATAAGCATATACAGTATCGTGATTAATTCTATCAATAGAGATTATATGTGTAAGAATAGTGTTTATAGTGTTTTTATCGGACTCGATAAATCTAAAAAAAAATTCATTTTGCTGACCCTTTGCCAACAAGAAAAAAGATAATAAAAATACTATAACACCTAGTTTTTTCATAATCTCATCTAATATCAATTAATACATAAATTTACAATAAAAATTGTAAACTTATGTATACCCATCTAGCAAAAAACCCTTTGATAAACAACGAATAAGACATTATTCCTATAAAACCTTGGAAATAATTTGTTGAAAACTTAATTTTTTTTTGAAAATGGAGTTAGTTTTTTTGGGGTATGCATAACTTAAGGATATGATAAACCTTAATACTCTTGTCTATTTTTTCGTTAAACTATTAAAATCATGAACGTTGTGGAGGGTTTTTAAAAGAGGATCATTATAAATCTTTGAGAAGTCGGAAAAACCACATTTTATAGCATTTTTCAACGATTCAATAGCCTCTTTGGATTTGCTCGTATTGGCCTGTAAGCATGCTAATGCATACCAACTATCTGGATTTTCAGGATCAACTTGTCGGTAAATAGATGTGAAATAATCCGCCGCTTTCCAATCCTGCAAGTTTAAAGCCCTATTCACGTAGCCATAGCAACTTAGACTAATATAGCCTAATAATCGTTTTGACATGTCACCTTTAATACTCCCAGAGGAAGATTTTGAATCATCATTTAAGAGTTTTATCTCATCTTTCCACCATCCTGAAGATTTAGCTCCGAAAGAAGAAGCAAATTCGCTTTGCTTTTGGGATTCATAATTCTCCAAAGACATTTGATCCTTTAAATACTTTTGTAACTCTGTATTCTGTTTTAACTTCTCCACAGTCAATTTAGCAGATGTAATATCAGTCAAACCATCTAGGATTTGAATATTTCTTTCTGAAAGCATAAATGCAATCGCAAGACTATCAGGGTAGGCAGCCCTCATCAGATCAGATACTCTGTTATTACTATTGATTACAAAATCAGAAACATAGTTTTTATTCAAAGGGATTAAAGAGTCCTTCATTGCATACAATTCAAGCATATTAATTGATTCTGAAATAATTGATTCTGGGGGCCACTGGTGTTTTCCTTTGAAAACTAAGAACTGATGGGACTGATGAATTGACTCCAAATAATCACTGAGTTGTTTCATCTCCAAATAATTCATATCCTGAGTTCCAGCAACACCAATAAATCTAAATGTCAAAGGTTTACTATCTGGTTGAAATCCTGCCGAACATGCAATAACCCCTTTTACTTTTCCTGCATTTTGCGCCACGAAACAAGCAACCCTTGCTCCGCCCGAAAAACCAGCAGTATATATCCGATTTGACTCAATTGATATTTTCTGCTGTGTATCGATTAACAAATTATTAACTATGCTATTAATTTCATCCAAACCAAGTCCATTCCTTGAATTGTTAGATCCAACAATAATATACCCAAGTTTTTCCGCACAACTCTTCATTAAAGCAACTGGAATGTGTCCGTTTCCATGCGGATCAAACGCATAAATCACAGGATAGGATTTATTTACATCATAACTTGTGGGTAGGTACAAGCAATAACTCTGATTTGGTTCGCTTTTACAAACAACTTTATCTATAATAACACCTCTTTGAGCCCATTTAACAAATTGTTCTTTAGGATTCTCAACATGTTTGCACGAATTTATAATTAGGAGAAAGCCGAGTAAAACTAATGATCTATTCATTGTAGTTTGTTTTTTATGTAGATAAAAAAAGGAATGTTATGCTAAACCATATTTGCAAAAATAAAAAGACCTGATGGGTTTTCATCAGGTCAGGGTTTTTATTTATTACTAAGAATTAGACATTAAATCGAATATGCAGAATATCCCCATCCTCAACAATATAGGTTTTACCCTCAACATGAAGTTTTCCTTTCTCCTTACATGCATGTTCAGATCCTAGAGTGATAAAATCATTGTATTTAATCACTTCGGCTCGAATAAAGCCACGCTCAAGGTCGCTGTGGATAACACCAGCGGCTTGCGGTGCGGTCATACCCTTTTTAATTGTCCACGCCCTATTCTCCTTCTGACCTATTGTAAAAAAAGTTTCAAGATCAAGTAAGGTATATGCTGCACGTATAAGTTTATTCACTCCGGGTTCGCTTAAACCAACATCCTTAAGGAATGCAGAACGATCCTCCTCGCTTTCGAGTTCTGATATATCAGCCTCAACCTTACCAGCAATTATCAATATTTCTGTAGTCTCGCTTTTTAAAAACTCCTTAACTTTATCAACATACTTATTCCCATTTACTGCAGATGACTCATCAACATTACAAACATAAATAACTGGTTTTGTTGATAGCAAAAATATATCGGCAATAAACCTTTTATCGCTTTCCTCAACAGGAGCAGTTCTTGCGCTCTGAAGGGACTCCAAATGATTTTTATATACATTCAAGACTTCTATTCCATGCTTTGCATCTTTATCTCCCGTTTTGGCAACTTTCTCTAACTTCTGAATCTTCTTTTCAATTGACTCAAGATCTTTAACCTGTAACTCAAAATTTACAGTTTCAATATCCCTAACAGGATCAACAGAACCATCAACATGCGCCAAGTTTTCATCATCAAAGCAACGGAGAACATGAATTAATGCATCGCAATTCCTGATATCACCCAGAAAACTATTTCCAACCCCCTCCCCTTTATTAGAACCTTTTGCTAATCCTGGAATATCAACAATTTCAACCGTTGTATGAACAGTTCTATCCGTTGGTTGGAATTTCTCCAGCACATAAAGCCTGCTATCTGGAACATTTATTATGCTGATATTCGATTTATTTGAACTGAATGCAAAATTACTGGCTTGTGCTTTAGTGCTCGACATGCAGTTGAAAATAGTTGTCTTTCCAACATTTGTAATACCAATTATACCACACTGTAAACCCATCGTATTAATAGTTTGTTAGGGATGCAAAGTTAGGTTAAATTTCTAAAACTTTTTTAAAATATCAGACAACCACTCTTAATAAGAGGCAAATAAACTGAATTTTAGATATATTATTTTATTTACCTGACCATGATAATCTAACAGATTAAATTTACATTTGCAAATTGGATTTTTATTGATTTTTTTAATCTATAAATAGTTTTAAATGGCTGATATTCAAAAATTACAGACAATTGCAGCACAGGTTCGCAGAGATGTTATCCGTATGGTTCATAAACCAGCAAGCGGACACCCAGGAGGATCACTCGGTTGTGCTGATTTTTTTACCGCTCTATATTTTGACACATTAAGTATCGATCCCAAAAATTTTACGATGGATGGCAAAGATGAGGATATTTTCTTCCTTTCAAACGGGCATCTCTCGGCTGTTTGGTATAGCGTTTTAGCACGCAAAGGTTTTTTTGAAGTTAGTGAACTAAGCACATTTCGCATACTAAATACTCGATTACAAGGGCATCCAACAACGGCAGAACATCTGCCTGGCATCAGAGTTGCATCTGGCTCTTTAGGTCAAGGACTTTCGGTTGCCTGTGGCGCTGCTTTGTCAAAAAAACTAAACGATGATCATCACCTTGTCTATACCTTACACGGTGATGGTGAATTACAAGAAGGTCAAATTTGGGAAGCAGCATTATTCGCCGCAGCAAAAAAAATCGACAATATTATATCTACTATCGATTACAACGGGAAACAAATTGACGGCCCTGTTGATGATGTAGTATCCCTTGGAGATCTTAAGGCTAAATGGCTTGCCTTTGGTTGGGATGTTGTGGAAATGAATGGCAATATCATGGAAGAGGTAATTAAGGGTTTTGCCGAAGCCAAATCAAGAACTGGCAAAGGGAAACCCGTTGTTATTATCATGAAAACAGAAATGGGAATGGGTGTTGACTTTATGATGGGAACCCATAAATGGCACGGCAAAGCTCCAAATGATGAAGAATTTTCACGAGCAATGACTCAACTCCCTGAAACAATTGGAGACTTTTAGTCATCTAAAGTAATATACAATAATCTGTCAACTATTTACAAAATGAAAAATATTGCAGTAATTGCACATGATGCAAAAAAACCAGAACTAGTACGCTTTTTACAAGAACACATAGACTGGCTTCCAGGGGTAAATCTTCTCGCAACAGGAAGAACAGCAGAATTTGTAGAATCACAAGGGCTCAATTGCAAACACTTAAGCCCAGGTGTTTCAGGAGGATACAATCAAATAACTGAAATGATTGGACGTAAAGAGATTGATATAGTTATTTTCCTTCGCGACCATAAAGTTATTCAGCAACATCATGAAGATATTCGCAAACTTCTTGAAGCCTGTAATACCCATAACATACCTCTTGCCACTAATTATGCAAGTGCAGAGCTGATAATCCTTGGCTTGATCAAGAAAGAAGCGACTGAACGTGTACAAAGAAATAAATAGAACTTTCAAATAATCAACAAATAAGCAGTTGATTTTCTAATAATTAATTTTAACGCTTTGATAGAAACGCTTATAGCATTTCGCCACAAAAAAACAATTAGATGAAGAAAATAGTTTCAACTGGAAATAAAGATACTCGTTCAGGCTTTGGTGCTGGTCTTCATGAACTTGGTAAAAAAAATCCTAACGTTGTTGCTCTTTGTGCTGATCTTATTGGCTCTTTAAAAATGGAAGAGTTTGCAAAAGAATTTCCAAATCGTTTTTTCCAGATTGGAATTGCAGAGGCCAATATGATTGGTTTAGCCACAGGGTTAACCATTGGAGGAAAAATTCCTTTTACAGGAACATTTGCTTCTTTTTCAACGGGTAGAGTTTACGATCAGATTAGACAAAGCATTGCCTATTCCAATAAAAACGTCAAGATTTGTGCTTCCCATGCAGGTATTACGCTTGGTGAGGATGGAGCAACCCATCAGATGATGGAGGATATTGGGTTGATGAAAATGCTCCCAAACATGACAGTTATTAACCCCGCTGATTACAATCAAACAAAAGCGGCAACCATTGCTATTGCTGAAGTGAAAGGCCCTGTTTACCTTCGTTTCGGAAGACCTGTTGTTCCAATTTTCACCTCCCCGGATGAACCGTTTATTATTGGTAAGGCTATAACAATGATCGAGGGTACTGATGTTTCAATATTTGCAACTGGTCACCTACTATGGAAAGCAATAGAAGCTGCTGAAATACTTGATCAACAAGGAATTCATGCCGAAGTTATCAATATCCACACGATAAAACCATTAGATGATGAGGCGATCCTAAAATCTGTTCTAAAAACAGGTTGCGCCGTATCAGCCGAAGAGCATATGATGAATGGCGGGCTAGGTGATAGCATTGCTCAATTATTCTCGCGCAAACTCCCTAGACCACTCGAAATGGTTGCAGTTAACGATAAGTTTGGAGAAAGCGGGAAACCTGAAGAATTACTTAAGAAATTTGGGCTTGACACACCAGATATAGTTGAAGCTGTTAAAAAGGTTCTAACCCGAAAATAGTTCCTTCATAACATAAAATGACCAATTACAGCGATAAGGAATTGCTCGACATGTATCGTGTAAGCGATACCCAAAATTATGCATTTAACCTTATTGTTCGCAAGTATCAAGAAAGGCTATACTGGCATGTCCGTAAAATCGTCATAAGCCAAGATGATGCCGATGATGTAATTCAAAACACTTTCCTTAAGGTTTGGGGAGGGCTTAGTCATTTCCGTGAGGATTCTCAACTTTTCACATGGCTCTACCGAATAGCAACAAACGAAGCTTTAACATTTTTAAAAAGGAAAAGAACAAAATTTTTACTTCCAATTATAGATGTTGAGCAACAACTTTCAAACTCTATAGAAACGGATCCCTATTTTGATGGTAATGAACTACAAGCAAAACTTCAGAAAGCAATTATTAAACTCCCTGTAAAACAACGATTAGTTTTTAATATGAAATATTTTGATGAAATGAAATACGAAGACATGTCTGAAGTCCTAGGCACATCTGTAGGTGCACTCAAGGCTTCATTTCATCATGCAGTAAAAAAAATTGAAAAATTTCTTGAAGAAGATTAAACCCTTCTCAAGAGATGAAGTCATAAACTCGAGATATTAAATAGAATGAACGATTTAGAAACATTTGAGCCTGAGTTGACTAAAATTGGCAAGGAAAACCCATTTAGAGTTCCCGATGGGTATTTTGAATCATTGCCTACTAGGGTTCATAATTATTGTAATGAAGATAGCGCTAAAAACCCGTTCGTAAAGCGAATAGTTGTGATAAGGACTCAATTGGCCTTCGCTGCTGGTCTTTGCATTTTTATTTTAATAGCGTTTGTAGGCTATCATTACTCACAGCAAACGAATAGCATTAGTTCTTTAAAAAAGGTAGACTATATAAAAATAGTTGAAGAAAGCGGTACTGAATTCGATGAAATACAGCTATACGAAGTCTTCTCAAATGGACATAAAAAGGATTCAATAAAGAATTCGATGAATGATGAATTAATTGAATACCTATTGTATGACAATATTAATAATGGAACACATTTAGATCATTCAAAAGATATAAAACCGTGATACGTATAAATTCAATCATTTTCTTAACCTTTTGTTTAGTACTTGGTTTCTACTCGTGTAATTCCAAGCATGAACAATGTGAAGAAATGTTAAAAGTGGAAAAGGTTGCTTTCTTTACACAAAAGTTAAATCTCACCGCACACGAAGCTGAATTATTTTGGCCTGTTTATAATGATTACTGGAAAAGAAAAAACCAAATACTTGAAAGCAAGCGCACAACCATGAAGTTTTGCGCAAAAAATCTTGAGAAAATGACCGATGAAGAGATTATTAAATATGCTGATGAATATGTCAATTTTCAAAAACAAGAATCAGATCTTTTGGTAGAATTTAACGAAAAATTCAAGCAGATACTGACTCCATCTAAAGTCCTCATGCTATATCAAACAGATTACGACTTTAAAACCTATCTTTTACAGCAAATCAAAAACTCAGGGAAAAAATAATCATATTTTCCTCGAACGGCATATTATCATTGACGAATCTTCCATTTTTATAGATTAAATCTTTCAAATCAAAAATAATAGATTTGTAAAAACTATTATATATACGATAGTTATATTTATATGATTAATTATCAAAACAAATCAAATGTCAGGTATAGATGTTATCGATGGAATTGGGGCGGAAGTTATTGTGCTGGACGATATTTATATTCCTGGTACGAAGCAAACCCCAGAAATTACTTGTAAATATAAATCTGGTGAAATTATATTCAAAGGAAACTTTATCGCCAGCAATCCCAGTGAACTCATTGAGCCAATACAGAGATGGCTTTATGCATTTATCAAGGCTGAAAAATCAGCCACAATCACTATAACCTTTCACCTGACATACCTTAACGGTAGTTCAGGGAAATCCTTATGCAAATTATTTCAGCAAGTTGAGGAAATCCATGATAGGGGAATAAATGTCAACATTCAACTATTCTATGAAGACGATGATATAGACATGCTCGATTGGTGCAAGGAGATGAAAAACAGCTACCATCTTCCGTTTAACCTTTCAAAGGTTAATTAAATATTCTATTATATCGCCCTTAACCATTTCAAAAATAGGTTTATCCTTATCTCGTCTAAGGTCTTCTTCCACTTTTATTGATTTATATCACTATCTAGATATTTTTTTTAAATATATATTTGTGCTACAATAAAAATTCGAATTTTCATAAATAATTGAAACACCTATAAATAAAGGCACACCAAAAATTGATTACCTTATGAATATTCTATCGGAGGTGATTACCCGATATAAAGTCGTTGTAAAAAACAGTTAACTTAATGTAAACAGATGAAAAAATATCTATTGCTCTTTTTTGTAACCATTCTACTAATTGCAAATTCAACCAGTATTAGTGCGCAGATAGAAGATCCTGTAACTTGGGGTTTTAAAGCGAAGAAAATTGAAGGCAAGAAATACGAAATAGTTATCAATGCTTCTATTGAACAAGGTTGGCATCTTTACTCGACATCTCTCCCAGAAGGAGGTCCTATTGCAACTACCTTCACCTTCAAGCAATCACCAGACTTTAAATTGGTGGGTAAAGTAAAAGAAATCTCCATTCCCATTAAAGAACATGATGAAATATTCAATCTCGACCTATCTTTCTTTTCAAAAGAGGCAACCTTTAGCCAAGTCGTTGAACTCATAGATATTGAAACGACTAATGTAGAAGGCAATATCGAGTATCAAGCATGTTTTTCTGACAAGTGTATTTATCTCGAAAAAGATTTCTCGGTTAAGTTAACTGGCAATGAGTCTCAAAAACTAGAAGGTCAACAACAAAAGGCATCTGAAAAAAATGAAAGTTCATCCCTTTGGTATATATTTTTTTACGCTTTAGGATGGGGTCTACTGGGATTATTAACACCCTGTGTTTACCCTATGATACCAATGACCGTCTCATTTTTTCTAAATAATGAATCGAGTCGTTTAAAATCTATTATCAATGCTCTTGTCTTTGGCCTTTCAATTATTGCCATATATACTTCAATAGGATTATTAGTTTCGTTATTTGGTCTTAGCCCAAATTTCGCAACCGTTCTGACCTCACACTGGATTCCCAACATCATATTCTTTCTACTCTTTATTGCATTTGCAGCATCATTCTTTGGCCTATTTGAAATTACATTACCAAGCAGTTTAACAACAAAAACCGACAGCAAAGTTGAAAAGGGAGGTTTTATAGGTTCATTCTTCATGGCTTTAACACTAATACTAGTTAGTTTGTCCTGTGTTGGACCTATATTAGGAAACGTATTGATTGAGGCTTCTAGGGGTTTAGGATTAAGACCTATTATCGGGATGCTTGGATTCTCAATTGCATTTGCTTTACCATTTACCATTTTTGCCATTTTCCCATCATTGCTTAAGGGGTTACCTAAATCCGGAGGATGGTTGAATTCGGTGAAAGTTGTTCTTGCATTTTTCATGTTAGCCTTTAGCTTAAAATTTTTGATGATAATAGACGATACTTATCATTTTGGCTTGTTGGGTCGCGATGTTTATATAGCCATCTGGATTTCGATTTTCTCTTTAATGGGCTTTTACCTGCTTGGTAAAATCAAATTTAAACACGACTCGGAACTTAAACATGTTGGCGTATTTAGGCTTCTTTTAGCAACTGCTTCATTCGCATTTGTTGTTTACCTAATTCCTGGTATGATTGGTGCTCCTCTTAAATCTATATCGGGACTACTTCCTCCACAGGCAAGTCACAGCTTTGACCTGATGACAATGATAAGTAAATCAAAACCCGTTCCGAGCGTTAAAGTCGATGATAGATCACCTCTATGTGAAGCACCTAAATATGCAGATATCCTTCATCTCCCCTATGGTTTGGAAGGGTATTTTAATTATAATCAAGCACTCGCCTGTGCACGAACACAGAAAAAACCTCTGTTTATCGATTTTGTTGGTCATTCATGCTCCAACTGCAAAGAGATGGAATCAAAAGTTTGGAGCGATCCACGTGTATTAGAGAAACTAAGAAATGATTATATTATTGTTGCACTATATATTGATGAAAGATTAGAACTCCCCGAAAGCGAATGGTATACTGCGAAAGATGGCAAAACAAAAAAGACTATTGGCAAGCAAAATGCGGACATGCAGATAAGTCGCTTCAATATTAACGGACAGCCTTACTACGTTCTGCTTGACGGGAATGAAAAAACTCTAGCGGAACCAAGAGGCTATAACCTCGATGTCGATGCATATATTAAATTCCTCGATAATGGGATTGAAGAATATAAGAAAAGACGTAATACTTTGCAGTAAAGAATCTAATAACTTTCATTTGAAGAGCCTGATCGAAACTTCAGGCTCTCTTCATTTAGAGTAATTCAGAGATAAAAGTTCCGCACTCGACTTCTACTGCATTACTTTTCTCAACCATTGAAAAAAATGAGTGATAATACACAACCTCATTGCCATTGCCATAATTACAGGATAGATTACCCAAGGAAGAGCCTGTGGTAAAAAAGGCCAAGTAATTAGCAATGCTAGTAATACAATTAGATTAACGCTTAAATACGTTTGCACCCATCGCCTGATCTTTTTCATCGATAAGAAGAAAACCACTATCAAATGAAATGGGTTTGCCCATAAGAGATTAAAATTCCAAACCATTGAACGATGTGCTGTTCCCGCCCAAAGAAATGTAAAAAGAACACCCAGCAATCCAAAAAGAATCAAAAGTATTCTATCAAACCAAAGGCTCTTAACACCTCTCTTGAAATCCCTATACGATAAAAAAGAAGCAACCATAAGTATTACAATAAATATCTGCAAAGGAGATCCCCACACATTTTGATCAGAAGATTGCTTTCCCTTCAATATAACCTTGGATTGCTGAGTGAACGGTAGTTTAACAGAATCGGATAAAAGCGAGGAGTATTGAAAAGAGGCCTGCAAATGCTCTGGTAGATACATATACTCCCATGGCGAAGCCACCCTATCAGCAGGCAAACCCAATAAAAGATTAATCCCAAGTTTTGCCCAAGGTTTATGGGCTAAATTAGGCATTAAAAGCTGCCTAAAACTCTCCCCTTGTTTAAAGGAACTATAATCAAAAGTGATTTCCCTATGAATTGTTTTTACAAATACATCCCTGATACGGGTTGCACAGTTATCACCAAAAAAATCATACCGATAACATCGATTCTCTGGTCTATAGTTAATAAATAACGAATCAAATAGATGCTGCTTTTCATCTAAATTAATATTGAGCCGTTGCTCCCAAATCCATCGTCCCTCTTCAACATAAGCCTGTTTAAAATCCCGATAGGGAGAAATGGATAGAATGTAGTTCAAATGTCCTCTTACAAAATTTGGATAAAAATTAGGATCATAGAAATCAAAAGTTCCGTAATTAAAGACAATATCAAGATTGCGTTTAGGATCAGATACACGAATAGCGCTATGGCCAAAAATCGAATAAAGTTCATCGCCCGAAGAGCAAGTCAATAGGCTTATCTGAGAGCTATCCGAGAGGTTTATCTCGTATTTTTTTGCACTACCCTTAAGGAATGATAGAACACAAAACAGAAACAAAAACATTCGGTATTGGACTCTCGCAAGTATCATAATGCTGCATTTAATTTGCCAAAGATAGTTGATTATTACTTTTCTAGCACAATCACCCCCTCCATTACACTATAATGTGATAGAAAAACAATAAAGATTTTATAAATTCGCAAATACTATTAAAACCCTATGATAATGGAAAGATATAGCCCTTACATCGGTGGAAAATTCAAAACAACTAATAAAACTTTTTTTGTAAGTAATCCTTTTAGCAATGAGGTTTTAGCAGAGGTCTACCTTGCAGGTAAAGCAGAACTCGAAGAAACTATTATATCCGCCCAAAAGATTGAAGATGGGTTAAGATATCTTCCATCGTATAAAAAATATTCAATACTAATGGATATTGTACAAAAGATGAAAGAGCAAAGAGATTTACTAGGAAAAACGCTTTGCCTTGAAACTGCAAAACCCATAAAACACGCATTTAGCGAAGTTGATAGGGCTATTCAAACCTTCATCGTTGCTGCTGAAGAATGCAAAAGATTGCCATCAGAACACATTCAAATAGACTGGACTCCAGCAGGTGAAGGGAAAGAAGGAGTTGTGAAATACTTCCCTGTTGGGTTAATTGCTGGCATATCACCCTTCAATTTTCCATTAAATCTTACTGCTCATAAACTAGCCCCGGCAATTGCAGCAGGCTGTCCGATAATCCTAAAACCAGCACGTTCTACCCCTTTATCTGCATTGCTACTGGCAAAAATTATTGATTCAACCGAATTACCAAAAGGTTCATTGTCTATCCTCCCAATGGATCGGGAATCAGGAAATCAACTTGTAACTGACGAACGTTTTGCATTACTTACATTTACGGGATCTCCTCATGTCGGTTGGAAGATGAAAAACCAGGCAGGTAAAAAACGTGTTGTATTAGAACTTGGTGGTAATGCGGGTGTAATTGTGACTGAGACAGCCGACCTTGATAAAGTTGTTCAAAAATGTGTAAATGGAGCATTCTCATACTCAGGACAGGTATGCATTCATACCCAAAGAATATACATTCATCAATCCATATTTGATCATTTCACAAAGAAATTTGTAGAGATAACGAGCCTTCTTAAACAAGGAGATCCATTGGATTCGGACACCGATATCTCTTCAATGATTGATGAAGAAAATGCCATTCGAGTTGAAGCATGGATAAACGAGGCCATTAAAGATGGTGCAAAACTCGTTTATGGCGGAAAACGAAATGGATCTCTAGTTGAACCCACAATTATAACAAATACTAAAAAGGAGATGAAGATCTGCTCATTAGAGGTATTTGGACCTGTTGTGGTCATTGAACCCTATACCGATTTTCAAAATGCAACTGATGAGATAAACAACACTGAATTTGGGTTGCAAGCAGGTGTTTTTACAAACTCAATTAATGAGCAAAACTATGCCTTTAATGAACTAAAGGTCGGTGGAGTAATTATAAATGATGTGCCAACCTTCAGGGTCGACCACATGCCTTATGGAGGGATTAAAGACTCTGGCTTCGGGCGTGAAGGGGTAAAGTATGCAATTTATGATATGCTTGAGCCAAAATTACTAATCCGGAACTATATCTGATTTGCATCTAATATTACAATTATTTCATATCGTTTATTAGATAAGAAATACTTAAAAAAAAGGGGTAGCATCTTTTATGCTTTGGTTCAATTTGTATATTTGCAAATTGTAAAATATATTGTTTCTTATAAGTCTAATGGCTTTTACACTTTTGCTAAAAGGAATAATGATTGGCTTATTGGTTTCGATTCCACTCGGACCAATAGGGGTAATTTGTATTCAGCGTACAATTAACAAAGGCCGTTTAAGCGGTTTTTTTTCGGGAATTGGAGCAGCGTCAGCGGATACCATTTTTGCAGCAATTGCTGGTTTCAGCCTTACTTTTATTATTAATTTCATAGAAGAGAAGCAAAGAATCCTAGAGGTAATCGGTGGCATTATAATTATGCTTTTAGGAATTAAAACTTTTTACACAAACCCCGTAAATCAACTCAAACGTCATAAAAAGAAAAAAAATAAATTAATTGAAGACTTCATCTCGGTTTTACTCCTAACTATTACCAATCCCTTTGCCATTTTTCTTTTTGTAGGAATGTTTGCTGCTCTTGGCCTTGCATACAATGGAGAAAACATGGTACTTTCTTTAATAACCATCGGAGGTGTTTTTCTTGGTGGCTCCATATGGTGGTTTACTTTAAGTTCGTTAGTCAACATGTTCCGAGATAAATTTCGTTTAAAACAACTTTTATGGATAAATAAAATTGCCGGGGCAGTAATTTTCATTCTTGGAGTTCTAGCGTTGGTGAATGTGGCAAGAACTCTTTTCCTCAAAAGTTAATTCTCTTTTTTATATTTATAAGCTAACCCTACTTATCGGAAAACTTCGATTAATAATAATCTGTATTCATTTCTTTGCAAACTTTGAATAGTTGCGTATATTTAAATAGCTGTATTTTTTGTTTGAGGAATCAGTTTATTTTGATTATTTTCCAACAAATCAACACGGTACAATTACCTTTAAATTAATTCCAGATGAATTTAGCCCATGAAATGCTAAAAATTTCTTCCTTCAACTTAGAGGGAAAATGCGAAAAAGATACCTTCTTTAAATTGATTCAATTTAACTTTTCAAGCCTTGTTATAATAGTTTTCTTTTTAATCCAATCATTTTTTGCAATTCTTCTCCTAGATAGTATTATACTGATGCTAGTATCCGTTTTCACGGCCTTTATCATATCCATAAACTTAAGCCTTGCTATTAAAAGAAAAAACACCATTGGACTTGATATACTTACTACTATAATTAGCGGAATTGGGCTGCTTACATCCGTTTTTTATTGCAATATGGGAGTAGTTGGATCTCTATTATTTGGTTTATTTCCTTTTTTAACTATTTCAATGCTCGGCTTTAATAAAGGGAGTTATTTCTCAATTGCTTTTGGTGTTCTATGTTTCCTCATTTTTTTCATTCCATTAGATATTAACACCTCTTACCATCAACCATTATCATATAAATTATTCTTTATCATTTCTTATTTTGCTGCAATTATTCTTGCCAATCTTTTTGAGGCAATTAAGGTTAAAATGATGCAAAGTTCTGAAATGGAGGTTCTAAATGAAAAAAATGCCAATAAGTTAAATGAGGAGTTTATAGCTAAGCTGTCTCACCAAATTAGGACACCCCTGAACAACATAATGGTCATCTCAAACATTCTCGCAGGTTCCGAACTTGACGATAAGCAACGAGATATGATCGATACTATTCAAGCCTCAACCAATAACCTGGTAAATGTTTTAAACAGCATGGTTGAAATATCAAATATAGATATAAGAGATAATAGCGACTTCAATATCAATTTCAACCTTCAAACAACTATTAATAATACACTAAATCTATTCACATCACAAAGTTTCAATAATATATCCTTTAACTATAAAATTGATGAAAACTTACCAAAAAACTACTTTGGTGATCCCGTTAAAATTAAGCAAATCTTCCTGAATATAGTTGAGAATATTATCAAAAACAAAAGCAGCAATAAAATACATATTGATATTAAGATTGGAAAGAGCAAAGAAAGTCAGGAACTTATTGAACTATATTTTGAACTTAAGAGTAATAAACCGATAATGCTCCCGATTAATGAGAATCATAGTCAATTCATTACAAATGAAACAACTTACACATCAGCTAGTACCCAAATATACATTGAATTACTTGACCTAAATATCACTCAAAAATTAATTGAAAGTAACGGCGGAAAATTAAGCATCTCGCTAACAGCTGAAAATGCTATTTTTACTTTTCCGTATAACCTCAAAAAAAATATCGACACCATTGATGATAAGCCTATAGAGCCCAAAGAAGAAAGCATTGTAAAAGACAAACACCAAGCACATACATCGATAGAACTTGAAAATGCCAATGTATTGTTGGTTGAAGACAACCTCATAAACCAGAAAATAGTAATTCTTAGCTTGAAAAAATTGGTTAAGAATATAGAGATAGCAAACAATGGCAAAGAAGCCCTTGATAAATTCGGCACAAGTAAGTATGATATTATTCTAATGGATATTCAAATGCCAATATTGAATGGCATTGTAGCCACAAAAAAAATCAGGGAAATTGAAGCAAGCACAAATTCTCATACACCAATAATTGCTATTACTGCAAATGCTCTGCTTGGGGATAAAGAAGAATGTATTGAAGCAGGAATGGATGAATATATCAGCAAACCCTTCCAAATTGAAGTACTGATTCAAAAAATGAAAAGTTTACTTAAGTAATAAAGCAGTATTACTAAAATAGGCAACTCAAATCGGGTTTGATGCCTATAATAAGTATATCGTCAACTTGATCATTTTTACCCTTCCACTCATTAATACTATCCTCAATGTATTGCCGCTGGGTTTCAAGTGGAAATTTATGAATATTTAAAAGGAGATGTCTAAAACGACGAAATTTATATTTTTTATTATCTACCCCCCCAAATTGATCGGCATAACCATCGGTAAATATATAAATCATATCCTCTGGTTGTATAGGGATATAATGGCTGCTAAACAACTGTTTTTCGGATAAATTTCCCATACCAACAGAATATCTATCACCCTTAATTTCAGTAATCTTACTATCACGAATTAAATATAAATTACTAAAAGCTCCTGCAAATTGGAGAATATTATTTTCCTTATCGATGATACAAAAAGAAACATCCATGCCATCTTTAACCAATGAACTATTCTCGGAATAATCCTTGCTAAAGGTCTGAATCACACCAGTATTCAATCTATTGAGAATTTCTGCGGCATCATTTACTCCCTGATTATTAGTAATATTTCGCAAAAGTTCAATCCCTATTATAGACATAAACGCACCGGGTACTCCATGTCCAGTGCAATCTACGGCTGCCACAAAAATTTTATTTTTTGTTTCGTTAACCCAGTAAAAATCGCCACTAACAATATCTTTGGGCATATATAGTAGAAACGAATCGGGTAACAATTTTTTAAAATGTGCAACCGAAGGCATTATTGCCTCCTGAAGGCGTTTAGCATAATTGATACTATCGGTTATACTTTTATTTTTTAAAATGAGCTCCTCTTTCTGCTTCTCCACCTTGGACATCGCATATTCTCTCTCTTTAAGAAATTGATTAGTCCTTCTATAGTGCTTTGTTCTATTTCGCAAATAAAAAATAATAGTGATTAATGCCAGAAATCCGTATAGCCCATAGGCAACATTGCTTCTCCAAAACAGTATATTTACAATAATCTTAAGCGTTTTACCCTCCTCATTCCAGGTCATATCACTATTTGAACCTTTTACAGTAAAGAAATATGTTCCAGCATTTAGATTTGAAAAGGTTGCTGAGTGTTTTGTTCCTAAATCAATCCACTGATCAGAAAGCCCTTTCATGCGATAAGCATAATGATTTTTTTCAGGACGACTAAAGTCAAGAATAGAGAATTCAATTGTAAATGCACTCGCCTCCTTTGATATTTCAATTTCGTCTAAACCCTCAACGGACATCACTTTTCTATCTTTTCTACCCAAAATATCAAATGATGTTATTGCAATTTTTGGAATTTGTTTATTTACTTTAATTGAGTCTGGAAAAAAAGAATTAAATCCTGATATACCTCCAAATAAAATTTCTCCTGATTTTGATTTATAACTTGATCCAACATTGAACTCTTGACTTTGAAGTCCATCTGCCACATCATAAGATTTAATCAGGTCTGTTTCTGGGCTTAATACTGCTAAACCCCAGTTAGTACTCACCCAAATCCTTCCCTTACCATCCTCTTCAATTGAGTATATTATATTGTTCGGCAATCCGTCATCTTCTGTAAAAAGTTTAAAATTATTAGTATACGGGTCAAATCTATGTAATCCGTTACTTGTACCCACCCAAATAAAAGCTTTAGAATCTTCGTGCAAACACATTATTTCATTGGAAACAAGTTGGTTTCCAGAAAAGCCAAGTTTTCTAACAAAACGGAATATTTTTTGACTATTTGGATCAATTTTATTTAATCCATTTAGAGTTCCAGCCCAAACACACCCCTTATTATCCACTATTACATCATATACTTCACCAGAAGTAATAGTTGTGGAATCCATTGGATCGTTGCAAAATCCAACCAATGTTTTATCCTTGATCTGATATAATCCTATTTTAGTTGCGATCCATAAACAACCATTCTTGTCTTCCGCAAATGAATAGACTCTGTTATTTCTGAACAACCCATAAGTATTTATCTCCTTAAAGGCAAAATAATCAACAAACTCTTTTTTATCAGGCAAAAACAGTTCGACACCATCACGTGTGCCAATTAATAATTCATTTTGCTGATTTATATAACTCGAATGAACAAAATCATTACAGATATGCCTCTTTGCAGAGCTATAGGAAAACAAGTTTTTCTCACCCGTTTTAGGGTCAAATTGAAATAAACCAGCACCCCAAGTTCCTACCCATATGTACCCCAAATTATCCTTCGAAATCGAAGCAATTATATTATTTGCAAACAATGGATTACCTAAAGAATCTTTTGAGAAGAGGTTAAATTTTAGTGGCTTTCTATCTATCTTGATCAGCCCCTGAAATGAGCCAATCCAAAGAATACCTGTTCTATCCACGCAGATTGATTGAACAGAGGAGGCAATATGCTTCTCCCCGTTGGCATTAAAGTCGTTGTAATTTATAAGAACATGGTTTTTAAAATCAAAACTGGAAAAACCAATATCAGTTCCTAGCCATAGGAATCCTGCTTTATCTTCTGTTATTACATTAATTATTGAACTTTTAAGTTTGTTATTCTTATCTGATTTCGTAAAGAATCTTACAAACTTATTTGTTCTACGATTATACAGGTTTAATCCATTTTCTGTACCAATCCACAGATTACCATTTGAGTCTTCAAAAATATCCTTAATCTTATCGTTGCTTATAGATTTTGTATCAGCAGGGTCGTTTGAAAATCGCTTGAAAATTTTAAGTGTCCTATCGAAAAAGCATAAACCATCTTTCGTTCCCACCCAAAGAATACCTTGAGAATCCTCAAAAATATCAAAATCACCTGGATCAGTAGAAAAAGTGAAAAGATCATTATAATGAGGGTAACGAGTAAAAGTATTGTCTTTAGGGTTAAATTTATCAATGGACGAAACTGTTTTTATCCAAACAACACCCTCCTTATCCTCATAAACTGTATATATCCTATTATCGCTAAGGGTCAGTGGATCATTAATTTTGCTATAATAATTGATAAATTTGCCTGATTTTCTTGAGAGTACACTTAATCCGAGATTAGTACCTAACCAAATATTTCCATTTCGATCTTCACAAATAGAATTGATAGAATTATTCGATAAACTACTAGAGTCAAGAGGGTTGTTCCGGTATGTTTTAAAATAATAACCATCGTAGCGATTTAATCCATCCTGTGTTGCAATCCACAAAAAACCGTATGAATCTTGTATTACTCCCGTTATGGCTGATTGTGTCAATCCATTATCTACATTATACAAATTAACACTAATAGCCATACTACTTATTGGAATAGCTATATTAATAGCAATAAGCAGAATGGTAACTGAATTAAAAAAACGAGATAAACACTTCATAGGTCAGGCTAAAATATGAAAAATAAAATACACTTTCCCTGATTCTATAAACATTTTATCATAATTGTAATTTCTATCTGTAAAATCAATTTTTCTATACAAAACATCTCAATAAAAACCACCTTGAATTATTAAACTATACTTTTATTATAGCATCTGCTCCCAACTGAAGTTGTTGTAGCTCCAAAGAAGGTGAAGTAATAAAATTACCCAAATCAAGATTTGCCCATTTGTAGTTTATTCTTTTAATCGTATCCGAATTCATCATCACTACATTTGGCCAATCCCTATTTGGTTTGTCAGAAGCGTAAACTTTTCTTGTCCCATCAAATGCCACATGATTTACCTTACCCTCAGAATCTCTTATAAAAAAAGTATCCCTCTGTGGATCGTAATTACTTGCTAAATACCAAATAACCAATGAAATATTATTTAAATCTATCTCCTTATCAACAACAATTATCGCTTTAAGGTCGCATAGCGAATTCAATCTAAACAATCTAGAAACTAACTCTCTTGTATTCAACACTTCCAATTTGTTAATTGACACAACTAATACTGATATATTGTGTGATATTAGCGAAGAATTAAAAGCGCTTACGCCATCAGGTAATGGCGAAAAGTCTTCCGCGATACTCTCTTTATCAAGTTTCGTTATGTAGTCATTTCCTTCATTTTTTTTTGAAGTAGCATCAATAAAGATTTTACTACCAAAACATGGCTGTTCCGATGAATGGTCAAGGACATCTAAAGGTCCCTTGCTTAAAAATATATCGTTTCCAATGTTAACTTGGCTTGAAATAACCTGTCCAAGATGTAAAGCATTGTGAATATCTATACCGCCATCAACTGCAACTAATATTTTATTAAACATCATTTGTCCTGCTCCCCAAAGGGCATTCATTACTTTGTAGGCATGACCAGGAAAACTGTGCTTTATCTTAACAACGGAGATATTGTGTGCAACACCCTCGAATGGAAGGTTCATATCTTCAAGCTCTGGAAGCATCGACATCCTTATTGGGGATAAGAATATTCGTTCGGTTGCTTTTGCAATATAAGCATCTTCCATTGGCGGTACTCCCACAATTGTAGCGGGGTATACTGCTTTTCTTCGATGAGTAATGCAGGTAATATGAAACCGAGGATACCAATCCGCAAGAGAGTAAAATCCCGTATGATCTCCAAATGGACCCTCCCATATTAGCTCCTCGCTTGGATCAACATAACCCTCAATTACAAAATCGACATCTTCTGGTACTTCAAGATCCACTGTTATACACTTAACAAGCCGTACCTTCTTCTTTCGTAAAAAACCTGCAAGAATGTACTCATCTAGATTATCAGGTAATGGAGCCGTTGCAGAATAGGTATATACAGGATCACCTCCCAAAGCAACAACAACGGGCATAAGTTTTCCCTGTGCTTTATACTCATTATAATGCCTAGCACCAACCTTATGGCGATGCCAATGCATTCCTGTTTCCTTTGGCCCAAAAACCTGCATTCGATACATCCCAACATTTCTAACTCCTGTAGTCGGATCCTTTGTATTTACCATCGGTAGGGTGATAAACTTACCACCATCGAATGGCCAGCATCTTAGAATGGGTATTTTATTGATATCTGGATCTAAATTGATTACCTCCTGACAAACACCTCTTCCAGACACAATCATTGGCATCCAATTCGACATTGATTTGAGGTGGGGTAAAAATTTTATCTTCTCCAAAAAAGATTCTCTTGGGCTTAATAATTCTTTGAACAATGATTCAATTCGCCCACCAATATCATCTAAATTATCCACTCCTAAAGCCAAAGACATTCTCTTCAACGAGCCATAAAGGTTTATAAGAACGGGGAAATCAGTTCCCGTATTTTCAAACAATAGTGCCTTTCCCCCATCAGGTTGCTTAGAAAAACGATCAACTATTTCAGTTATCTCCAAATCAGTATCCACGAACCCTTTTATTCGTATCAGTTCTCCTTTTTGCTCAAGCACCTGAATGAATTCACCTAAACTCTTATATGCCATTATTCACAAATCGTTGATTTGTATATATAAAGAATAAGGTTTCAGTTAACCTGAAACCTTATTTAAGTATAAACAAAAATATTTACTTTTTAATGTACTTAAAATCTCTACCTAGATACCTTGCAGATGATCCTAGCATCTCCTCAATTCTAATCAACTGGTTATATTTTGCAATCCTGTCGGAACGGGATGCTGAACCAGTTTTAATCAAACCTGTATTCAGAGCTACGGCAAGGTGAGCTATTGTAGTATCTTCGGTCTCACCAGATCTATGACTCATTATTGAGGTCATAGAGTTGATGTCAGCCAAACGAACCGCATTGATAGTTTCTGTAAGAGTGCCTATTTGATTTACTTTAATCAGAATACTATTTCCTGCCTTCTCATTAATGCCGCGTTGTAAACGATTAACATTGGTCACAAATAAATCATCTCCAACAAGTTGAATCTTATCACCCAGTGTTTTAGTGATCAATTTCCAACCATCCCAATCATCTTCGGCCATACCATCCTCAATAGAAACAATAGGATATTTATCAGTCCAATTTTTCCAATAATCAACCATTTGTGCCGAGGTCAATTTATCCCCGGTTGATTTATGCAAATGATAGACTTTTTCCTCGGGCAGATAGTATTCAGATGATGCCGGATCTAGCGCTAGGAATATATCAATACCAGGTTTATATCCGGCCTTTTCAATTGCTTGAAGAATTACCTGCACAGCCTCCTCATTCGATTTAAGGTTTGGAGCAAATCCACCCTCATCACCAACGTTTGTTGAATATCCTTGTTTCTTAAGAACTGACTTAAGGTGGTGAAAAACTTCTGCGCCCATTCTAATTGCTTCCGTAAAATTCTCAGCACCAACAGGCATAATCATAAATTCCTGAAAATCGATACTATTATCCGCATGAGAACCACCGTTAATAATGTTCATCATAGGGATTGGAAGGGTACACGCGTTTACTCCACCAACATAACGAAATAAAGGCTGTGAGGTTGATTGAGCAGCAGCATGTGCTACAGCCAATGAAACCCCAAGAATTGCATTCGCACCTAAATTTGCTTTATTCTCCGAACCATCAAGTTTTATTAGAGCCTCATCTATAACCTGTTGCTCCTGAACGTGCATCCCAACAATTTCTTCAGAAATTATAGTATTTACGTTCTCTACGGCCTTTAATACACCTTTTCCAAGGTATCTACCAGCATCACCATCTCGAAGTTCAACTGCTTCATGAACACCTGTGGACGCTCCACTAGGTACCGCAGCACGTCCAGAAAAACCACTCTCAGTCACAACATCAACTTCCACAGTTGGGTTTCCTCTCGAATCGAGGATTTGGCGGGCATGTATACTAACTATTTGTCCCATAAATAAGTAATTTAAATTTAATAAAATACGTATAAAATTAATAAAAAAAGGGATATGGTTATTAGCCTATCCCCTTGATATCCAGCAATAATACTTAATTACTCTGACTTCTCTTCAGTTGATTCCTGATGAGTTTCTTCAATTTTGGTTTCAGCTACAGTTTCAGTCTTTTTAGGTTTTGCACCACGACGTGTTTTCTTCGCTACTGGTTTAGCAGATTCTTTCACGTAAGTTGTGTTGTAATCAACTAATTCGATAATGCACATCTCGGCACTATCACCAAAACGAGTACCCGTTTTAAGTATACGGGTATAACCACCTGGACGGTCAGCAACTTTCACAGCCACATCACGAAATAATTCTGAAACCGCATACTTATCTTTTAAATAACTAAATACAGTACGACGCGAATGTGTTGTATCGTTCTTACCTTTTGTAATTAAAGGCTCTACATAAGTTCTTAATGCTTTTGCTTTTGCAACCGTAGTAGTAATTCTTTTTTTAAGAATCAACGAAGTTGCCATATTTGCTAGCATCGCCTTACGGTGAGAATGAGTCCTACCTAAATGGTTAATCTTCTTATTATGTCTCATCGCAATTAATCCTTGTCAAGTTTATATTTTGTAATATCCATACCGAAGGATAGATTCATTGCCTCCAGCAGATCTTCTAATTCAGTAAGAGATTTCTTACCAAAGTTTCTAAATTTAAGCAGGTCATTCTTATTGAATGAGACCAACTGGCCTAATGTCTCAACATCCGCTGCTTTTAAACAATTAAGAGCACGAACAGATAAATCTAAATCAACGAGTTTATTTTTGAGAAGCTGACGCATATGCAACACCTCTTCATCAAATTCCTCGTTTGAATATTTATCATCGGTATCAATTGTTATTTTCTCATCTGAGAACAACATAAAGTGATAGATGAGAATTTTTGCAGCTTCTTTCAGAGCATCCTTTGGATGAATTGAACCATCCGTGAATATCTCCATAATAAGCTTCTCGTAATCAGTCTTTTGCTCAACACGGTAGTTTTCAATCGAGTATCTCACGTTCTTAATCGGAGTATGAATAGAATCAATCGGAACAATTCCAAATTCTCCATCTTCAGGTTTATTCTCCTCTGATGGAATATACCCACGACCCTTATTAATAAAAAACTCGATTTCCAATTTAACATCAGGATCCATTCTACAAATAACTAAATCAGGGTTTAATACCTTGAATTTGCTGAGAAAATTTGATAAATATCCTGCTTTTAACTCACTTTGTCCAGAAATATTAACGGTAACCTTTTCAAAATCTTCACCATCAACAGTTCTTTTAAAACGAATTTGCTTTAAGTTGAGCACAATTTCAGTAACATCCTCCATAACGCCTGGGATAGTTGTGAATTCGTGATCTACACCAGAAACTTTTATCCAGATTATGGCATATCCTTCAAGTGAAGAAAGAAGGATTCTCCTCAAAGCATTGCCCACCGTGATACCATAGCCTGGCTCAAGAGGACGAAACTCAAACTTACCGTATTGTTCGGTAGATTCAAGCATAATAACCTTATCGGGTTTTTGAAATGCCAGTATAGCCATATGGTATAGGTATTTTTACTTAGAATAAAGTTCAACAATTAACTGCTCCTTAATGTTCTCTGGAATCTCTGACCTTTCAGGCACATTGATGTATTTTCCTGCAAAAGAATCCTTATCCCATTCTAGCCATGAATATTTGGTATGACGGTTAGATGATGTAGCATCTTGGATTACTTCCAAAGATTTTGATCTTTCACGAACCGCTACTATATCACCTTTTTTCAAAGTAAATGATGCGATGTTTACAACCTTACCGTTTACAGTGATATGCCTGTGGCTTACCAACTGGCGAGCTGCTGCTCTAGTTGGGGCAATTCCCAAACGATAAACTACGTTATCGAGCCTAGCTTCAAGAAGTTGTATTAAAATTTCACCAGTAATACCTTTACTTTGAGATGCTTTATGGAATAAGTTCTCGAATTGTTTCTCAAGAACACCATAAATGAATTTAGCTTTCTGCTTTTCTTGAAGCTGTACGCCATATTCGGATAATTTCTTCCTTTTCTTATTTACCCCGTGCATTCCTGGAGGGTAATTTTTCTTCTCGTAGTATTTGTCGGGTCCGAAAATGGGCTCACCAAACTTACGGGCTATTCTGGTTCTTGGTCCAATATATCTTGCCATTACTTAAAAAAGTTTATTGAGTACTTAATTAATAAACCGTTAAACCCTACGACGCTTGGGTGGACGGCATCCATTATGAGGAAGCGGAGTCACGTCAACAATTTCGGTAACTTCAATTCCTGTTGCGTTAATAGTACGCATTGCAGATTCACGACCAGCGCCGGGACCCTTCACAAAAACCTTAACTTTACGTAAGCCAAGATCATAAGCTACTTTTGCGCAATCAGCTGCGGCTGTCTGAGCTGCATAAGGAGTGTTCTTTTTAGAACCTCTAAAGCCCATCTTCCCTGATGACGACCAAGATATTACTTGTCCTGTGCTATTTGTTAAGGATACAATGATATTGTTGAAGGAAGAGTGGATGTGTGCTTGTCCTACTGGATCTACTTTTACTACTTTCTTCTTTACTGTTCCTGTCTTCTTTGCCATAGTTATTTCCTATTTAGTAGCTTTTTTCTTATTGGCAACGGTTTTCTTACGTCCCTTACGAGTACGAGCATTGTTCTTGGTACTCTGGCCTCTTACGGGCAGCCCAAGGCGATGCCGAATTCCGCGATAACAACCAATATCCATCAACCTCTTGATGTTAAGCTGTACAGATGATCGGAGTTCACCCTCTACTTTATAGCCATCATTAAGGATTGATCGGATAGCGTTGATATTATCATCGTTCCAGTCTTTAACCTTAACGTCGTAACCCACTCCTGCTTGTTCTAGGATTTTGCGGGCACTACTACGGGCTATACCGTAGATGTAGGTTAGGGCAACCTCTCCCCTTTTGTTCTTTGGCAAGTCTACACCAACGATTCGTGCCATATTTTTACTTTAAAAAATTAGGGTACAAAGTTAATTAAATTTTTATCCTTGACGTTGTTTAAACTTCGGATTTTTTTTATTAATCACATACAAACGTCCATTTCGCCTTACGATTTTACAATCAGCACTGCGCTTTTTTATTGATGCTCTTACTTTCATCGCAACAAAGTGTTTTCAAAGTTTATTTATACCTAAAAGTAATTCTGCCTTTCGTTAAATCATAGGGCGACATTTCAACTCTAACCTTATCACCTGGAAGAATCTTTATGTAATGCATTCTCATCTTCCCGGAAATATGAGCGGTAATAACGTGCCCGTTATCTAGTTCTACTCTAAACATTGCATTAGAGAGGGCTTCGATAATAGTTCCGTCTTTCTCAATCGCGGTTTGTTTTGACATATTGCCTTTTAATTAACTGCTTTTAATACTTCATCAATGTACTTAAAGGTAGATAGCTGTTCTGCTTTATTTTTTCTAATAACAACAGCAAGTTCAAAATGTGCTGATGGTTTTCCATCAACTGTCTTAATAGTCCATCCATCTTGCTCCTGAAAAATTTGCTTTGATCCCATGTTAATCATTGGTTCAATACATATTACCATACCACTAACTAACTTGGGTCCATTGCCTCTAATTCCATAATTTGGAACCTCCGGTTTCTCATGCATATTACGACCTATGCCATGTCCTACTAATTCTCGAACTACAGAATATCCATTATCTTCAGCGTGTTGTTGAACTATACTGGATATATCCCCAACCCTAAGTCCATCTATAGCCTTGTTAATGCCTAGTTCCAAACATTCACGGGTTACCTTAATCAGCCGCTGCACTTCAGGAGAGACTTCACCTATCATAAAGGTATAGGCTGAATCACCGTAAAAACCGTGCATAAAGGTTCCGCAATCAATGGATACTATATCGCCATCCCTCAAAGAATCACCTTTAGGGATACCGTGCACAACAGCACTATTCACTGAAGTACATAGAGTATTCGGGTAACCATGATAACCTAAAAAACCGGGTTTAGCTCCATTGTCTCTTATAAACTCTTCGGCTCTTCTATCAAGTTCGAGGGTGGTTACCCCAGGACGAATTAATCTTGCTACTTCTGCTAAAGTTTTTGAAACAATTTCATGATTCAGCCTCAGTAGTTCAATTTCTTCCTCCGTTTTTGCTAATATCATTATTTAAAGAACTTAATCCAACTAAACGCCTGTTCTACCCTTTATCCTACCACTCTTCATCAAACCATCATAATGTCTCATGAGTAGATGGCTTTCGATTTGCTGCAATGTATCAAGTACAACCCCAACTAAAATTAGCAAAGAGGTTCCACCGAAGAACGCAGCAAACTGATTACTCACTCCAAACATTCTAGCGAATGCTGGTAGAATAGCAACCAATGCCAAAAAGATTGAACCAGGTAAAGTAATTCTTGACATAATTGTATCAAGATACTCTACCGTTTTTTTACCCGGCTTAACACCTGGTATAAATCCACCATTCTTCTTCATATCCTCAGCCATTTGGTTAGGATTGATTGTAATGGCAGTATAAAAATAGGTAAATGCGATGATTAAAATTGCATAAGTAAAGTTATACCAAAACCCATTAACGTTAGAAAAAGCCGATGCAATACCACTTGTTGTATTGTTGTCAAACTTAGTCAATAACATTGGGACAAACATCAATGCTTGTGCAAAGATAATAGGCATAACCCCAGCAGCATTTACTTTTAATGGGATGTACTGCCTCACTCCACCGTATTGTTTATTACCAACAATACGTTTAGCATATTGTACAGGTATTTTACGTGTTCCCTGAATTAAAAGGATAGAGAACATGAAAATTGCAAATAAGAGTACCATCTCAACAAGGAACATAACCAAGCCCCCTCCTGCTACTTCTTCAATTCTTGATGCAAACTCAGCTGCTAATGCGAAAGGTAATCTAGCAATAATACCAATCATGATTATCATTGAAATACCATTGCCAATACCTTTATCAGTAATCTTCTCGCCAAGCCACATGATAAACATTGTACCTGCAATAAGAATTATTGTTGAAGAAATAGTAAAAAACGTACCTCCAAGAGCAAATGCAGACTCTGGTAATTGGTAGTGTAGATTTGTCAAGTAAGCAGGTGCTTGCAATGCAAGAATAACTACAGTTAAGTAACGGGTAATCTGATTTATCTTTCGACGACCACTCTCACCTTCCTTCTGTAATCTCTGAAAATATGGGATTGCAATACCTAATAGCTGAACCACGATTGAGGCTGAAATATAAGGCATAATACCCAAAGCAAAAATAGATGCATTATGAAAAGCACCACCCGAAAACATATCGAGTAAGCCCATAATACCTTCACTAGTTTGTTTCTTTAGAGCTCCAAGTTGTGAAGGATCTATGCCCGGTAATACAACATAACTACCTAATCGGTAAATTAATAATATTCCAAGGGTATAGAGTATCCGCTGACGCAGATCCTCTATCTTGAAAATATTCTTTATGGTTTCAATAAAAGCTTTCATCAAACTATAGTTTTACAGCAGTGCCTTGTTGTGCTTCAATTGCTTCGATTGCTTTTTTTGAAAAAGCATGTGCTTGAACATCGAGTTTCAATGATAAGGAGCCATTCCCAAGAATTTTGATATTATCGTTCTTAGAGGCAAATCCCGCATCAACTAAAGTCTGCACATTAATGGTAGCTAAGCCATTCTTTTCTGCCAATAGTTGTAAAACATCAACATTGATAGCTTTATACTCTTTACGAAATTTATTCTTAAACCCGAACTTGGGTAAGCGGCGCTGTAATGGCATCTGACCACCTTCGAAACCAGCCTTCCTAGAATAGCCAGATCTAGACTGAGCGCCCTTATGACCTCTTGTGGAAGTTCCACCATGTCCAGAACCTTGTCCTCGTCCAATCCTTTTATCGTGGTGAGTAGAACCTTTTGCAGGTTTTAAATTATTCAAATTCATAGTTGAAATTGCATTATGTATGTTTATGCAAGCTATTATTCAACGCGTACAAGGTGCTTAACCTTTTCAATCATTCCGAGGATTTGAGGAGTTGCTTCGTGTTCAACGGTATGATTGATACGCCTTAGGCCAAGAGATTCGAGATTTAAACGTTGACGTTTTGAACTCCCAATTTTGCTCCGGATCTGTGTGATTTTTACTTTAGCCATAGTTTCTTAATCTAACCGTTAAAAACTTTATTTAAAGAAACTCCACGGTGTTCTGCTATGTTTTGGGCATCTCTAAGTTCAAGTAACGCCATCACAGTTGCTTTTACCAGGTTATGAGGGTTTGATGAACCCTTAGATTTTGCTAGCACGTCGGTAACTCCAACGCTCTCTAGGACTGCACGCATAGCACCACCAGCTTTAACACCAGTTCCATGTGATGCTGGCTTAATGAATACTCTAGCACCGCCATATTTAGCTAATTGCTCATGAGGGATTGTTCCTTTGTATACAGGAACTTTCACCAAGTTCTTTTTGGCATCTTCAATACCTTTTGATATCGCAGTTGTAACCTCGCTTGCTTTGCCAAGGCCATATCCTACAATGCCATTCTCATTACCTACCACAACTATTGCGGAGAAACTGAAGGTACGACCACCCTTGGTTACCTTAGTAACCCTCTGAATGCTAACCAACCTATCTTTTAGTTCAAGATCGCTGGATTTAACTCTTCTTATATTCGTATTTGCTGACATATCCACTAGATTTTTAGTCCGCCTTCTCTTGCTGCATCAGCCAAAGCCTTTACACGACCATGGTAAAGATAACCGTTGCGGTCAAAAACCACATCAGTAATTCCTTTCTCTAATGCCACTTTAGCTGCAAGTTGCCCTACAAGACGAGCCTGTTCAATTTTAGTAATTTTGGTTTTCTCAGCGATCTCTTTAGCAGCAGACGAGGCATGAGCCAAGGTTACTCCTTTTGAGTCGTCTATGAATTGTACATAGATCTGTGCATTGCTCCTGAAAACCGTTAAACGAGGCTTCTCGGTAGTACCGGAAACTTTCTTGCGTATTCTCCTTTTGATTCGGAGTCTTCTCTCTGATTTTGTCAAAGCCATTTTCAAAAAGGTTTAACAGGTTATACACTAGCTGATTTACCAGCTTTTCTTCTAATAACTTCGCCAACAAATTTAATCCCCTTACCTTTGTATGGTTCAGGTTTTCTTAATGAGCGAATTTTAGCTGCTACCGATCCAATGAGTTGCTTGTCAATGCTTCGTAGGGTTATAGTAGGATTTCCTCTACGCTCAGTTTTTGCTTCTACTTTTACTTCATCTGGAAGTAAAACATGAATATCGTGTGAAAAGCCAAGGCTTAGTTCAAGAACTTGCCCTTTAGCTTCAGCCTTATACCCAACACCAATTAACTCTTGCTGAATCTCCCAACCTTTTGAAACACCAATAACCATGTTACTGATGAGTGAGCGATAGAGACCATGCATAGAACGATGACGTTTTTGCTCTGTTGGTCTGGTGAGAACAACAGAATCTCCCTCCAAGTTAATTGAGATGTCAGGGTCAACTTTCTGGGATAACTCACCCAGAGGGCCTTTTACGCTTACCACATTATCAGCGCTAACTTTAACGCTTACACCCTGTGGTAGGTTTACAGGTTTTTTTCCGATCCTAGACATTGTTAATTATTAATTAAATTAGTAAATATAACATAGTACTTCACCACCAACTTTCTTCACACGTGCCTCCTTTTCGGTCATAACACCATGTGAAGTACTAATGATAGCTATTCCTAAGCCGTTAAGAACACGTGGTAGTTGATCTGCACTAACATAGCGTCTTAAACCTGGGCTACTTACGCGCTCAATGTGCTTTATTGCACTTTTTTTTGATTCAGGGTTATATTTAAGCGCTATTTTAATCATTCCCTGTTTACTATCCTCTTCAAGTTTGTAATTTAGTATATACCCTTTTTCGAAAAGAATTCGAGTAATATCTTTCAAAATACTTGAAGCAGGAATTTCTACCACACGGTGATTCGCCATAATAGCGTTTCTTACGCGGGTTAGATAATCTGCAATTGGGTCGGTAATCATGTTGATTATAGTTATAAGTTTTACCAACTAGCTTTTTTAATTCCAGGTATTAAACCATTAGAAGCCATTTCTCTAAAGGTTATCCTGCTTATTCCAAACTGACGCATATATCCGCGTGGCCTTCCGGTCAACATGCAACGATTACGTAAACGAATTGGGTTTGAATTACGAGGTAGTTTTTGTAGACCAACATAATCTCCTTCTTCTTTAAGCCTTGCGCGCTTTTCAGCATATTTTGCGATGAGTTTTGCACGTTTAACCTCACGGGCTTTCATTGACTCTTTAGCCATACACTAGTTCTTTTTAGCGTTTTTAAAAGGTATTCCAAATTCGCGGAGTAAGGCATAAGCCTCTTCATCAGATTTAGCGGAGGTAACAATAGTTATCTCCATACCAAGAATCTTATTAATTTTATCGATATCTATCTCTGGGAAGATGATTTGCTCCTGAATACCGAGGGTATAGTTTCCACGACCATCAAGTTTATCGCTAATCCCTTTGAAATCGCGAATACGTGGAAGTGACACGTTAACAAGTCTCTCAAGAAACTCGAACATACGTTCACGACGAAGTGTGACCTTCAATCCAATAGGAACGTTTTTACGAAGTTTAAAGTTTGAAATATCCTTCCTTGAGTTTGTTTGAATCACTTTTTGACCTGTAATCTGAGTTAATTCATTCTGTGCATTTTCGATAATTTTCTTATCTGCAACAGCTTGTCCAACTCCTTGGTTGATTACAATCTTTTCCAAACGGGGTACCTGCATTACGCTTTTATAGCTGAATTCCTTCATCAATGCAGGAATAATCTCCTCGTTATATTTTTTGCTGAGGTTTGGTACGTATTCCATTACTTAATCTCCTCTCCTGATTTTTTAGAATAGCGAACTAGCTTACCATTCTCGTTTAACCGACGACCTATACGTGACGGTTTCCCAGATGTGGGATCAATTAACATTAGGTTCGAAATATGAACCGGAGCTTCCTTCTTAATAATTCCACCTTGGGGGTGCTTAGCATTAGGTTTTGTATGCTTAGATACCATGTTAACGCCTTCAACGATAGCACGGCTGTCTTTTACAATAACGCTGAGTACTCTTCCCTGTTGGCCTTTGGATTCTCCTGAGTTCACGAACACCAAATCCCCTTTTTTTATGTGTAACTTACTTGCCATCAGTGTAATAATTTACTTGTTATAATACCTCTGGTGCCAGGGATACAATTTTCATATAGCTATCGCGAAGTTCTCTAGCAACTGGGCCAAAAATACGCGTTCCGCGAATTTCACCCTGCGCATTAAGAAGAACGCAAGCATTATCATCAAAACGGATGTATGAACCGTCTGAACGTCGCATCTCTTTTTTTGTGCGAACTACTACGGCCTTGGTAACAGTACCTTTTTTAACTTCGCCGCCAGGCATAGCACTTTTTACAGTAACTACTATTTTATCACCAATGCGTGCATAACGTTTTGCTGTACCGCCAAGTACTCTGATGCAAAGCACTTCCTTTGCACCGCTGTTATCAGCAACTACTAAACGACTCTCTTGTTGTATCATGGCTACTTAGCTCTTTCTATGATTTCAACTAATCTCCAGCACTTTGTTTTGCTCAAAGGGCGGACTTCCATAATTCTAACAACATCACCAATATTTGAAGTATTGGTTTCGTCATGAGCATAGAATTTGGTAGTTCTGTTAACAAACTTACCGTAGATGGGATGTTTTACTTTTCGTTTTACAGCAACAACTATGGATTTTTCCATTTTGTTGCTTACAACGATCCCTATTCTCTCTTTACGTAAATTTCTTGTATTCTCTTCCATCGCTGTTTAGCTTTTCTTGTTCTCTTTGAGATTACGTTCGCCAAGAATAGTTTTTAATCTTGTAATATTCTTGCGAGTAACAGTAATCTTCATAGGATTATCGAGGGGCGAAATACTGTGATTTAGCTTTAGCTTTAGCAGCTGTGCTTTCTCATTATCAATACGCTCCTCCAACTCCTTTGTTGTTAGTTCTCTTATCTCTGCTGTTTTCATAGCTCGTTAGATAACTGTTTCGGTATAATCGTTACGAACAACGAACTTGGTGGCTATCGGAAGTTTTTGCGCTGCTAAGCGTAATGCCTCCTTGGCAACCTCGAACGATACTCCTTCGGCTTCAATAATAATTCTACCGGGAGTTATAGGAGCAACAAATCCCTCAGGCGCACCCTTACCTTTACCCATACGTACTTCAGCTGGTTTCTTGGTTATAGGTTTATCTGGGAATATACGGATCCATATTTGACCTTCACGTTTCATATAACGGGTCACTGCCTGACGAGCAGCCTCAATCTGACGACCAGTAATCCAACATGGTTCCATCGCTTTGATTCCGAAAGAACCGAATGCAAGCTGGTTACCACGTTGAGCATTGCCCTTCATGCGGCCCTTTTGCTGCCTCCTGAACTTGGTTTTCTTTGGCTGTAACATTTCCTAAAAGTCCTTTTAGTTCTTTAAACTATTTCCTTTTCTTTCTAGGTCCGCGTTGTTGCTTTCCTTGATTAGTATGTTGATGCTGTGGAGCAGCAGCTGATGAGGCTCCCATATTTGGAGACAAATCACGCTTACCATAAACCTCACCGTTGCAAATCCATACTTTAATACCAATCAGTCCTACTTTGGTATGAGCCTCAGATAGGGCATAATCGATATCAGCACGGAAGGTGTGTAATGGAATTCTACCCTCTTTATAGGTTTCAGAACGTGCCATTTCTGCACCCCCTAAACGACCTGAGATTTGAACCTTAATACCTTCTGCTCCCATTCTAATAGTAGAAGCAATTGACATCTTAATGGCGCGGCGGAATGAAATACGACCCTCAATCTGGCGAGCGATGTTGCTACCTACGATAACAGCATCTAGTTCAGGGCGTTTCACTTCATAAATATTGATTTGCACTTCTTTTTTGGTGATTTTCTTAAGTTCTTCTTTAAGTTTATCAACCTCTTGGCCACCTTTACCAATTATGATGCCTGGTCTAGCGGTATGTACTGTAACAGTGATCAGTTTTAACGTACGCTCAATTACAATCTTTGAAATACTGGCTTTTGCAAGTCTCGCACTGAGGTATTCACGAATTTTGCTATCCTCAACGATCTTTTGAGCATAATTGTTTCCACCATACCAATTAGAATCCCATCCTTTGATGATTCCTAATCTATTTGCTATTGGATTTACTTTATTTCCCATCTAGCTAGTTTTTTGTAGTATCGTTATTAACTGCACTGTCTAAAACTACGGTAACGTGATTCGAATGCTTACGAATTCTGTGTGCACGTCCCTGAGGAGCTGTCCTGATACGCTTTAGTTGTTTTCCTTGATCAACAAATATCTCTTTTACAAAAAGATTTGCTTCTTCAAGACGAACACCTTCATTTTTTGCTTGCCAATTGGCAACTGCTGAAAGAAGTAGTTTCTCAACCTTACTTGCTGCTTCCTTAGGAGTAAACTTCAGGATGTTAAGAGCATTATTAACTTCTTTACCACGTATCATATCTACAACCAATCGCATTTTGCGGGGAGAAGATGGGCAATTGCGAAGTATTGCAAAAGCTTTCTTCTTTTTCTCCTCCTTTATTTGGTTGGCCATTAATTGTTTTCTTGCACCCATTGCTAAGTTTCTTTAAAAATCAATTCACTTATTTCTTCTTATTACCTGCATGTCCACGGAAGGTACGAGTTGGAGCAAATTCGCCAAGCTTGTGCCCTACCATATTTTCGGTAACATATACTGGGATAAATTTATTCCCATTATGAACTGCTATGGTGTGTCCAACAAATTCAGGAGATATCATCGACCTTCTTGACCAAGTTTTAATAACTGTCTTCTTAGTTGTAGCGTTCATTTCAATAACACGCCTATCCAACTTATAGTCAATAAAAGGACCTTTTTTGAGTGATCGACTCATAACTTACTGTTTTATCTAATTACTTTTTCCTGCGTTCAATAATAAACTTGTTGGAGCTGTTCTTCGGAGAGCGTGTTTTATAGCCCTTTGCAGGGATACCCTTGCGTGAGCGTGGATGACCTCCTGAAGCACGACCTTCACCACCACCCATTGGGTGATCGACTGGGTTCATAGCAACCCCTCTAGTGCGAGGACGACGTCCTAACCATCTTGAGCGACCTGCTTTACCAGATTTTTCCAGTGCATGGTCAGAGTTAGAAACAGCTCCAATTGTAGCTTTGCACTCAGTAAGAATCATGCGAGTTTCACTGCTAGGCATCTTAATGATAGCATATTTACCTTCACGAGCTAATAGCTGAGCATAAGATCCTGCACTTCGAGCCAATTGACCACCTTGACCAGGCCTTAACTCGATGTTGTGAATCAATGTACCCATCGGAATCTCCGACAGATGTAGCGTGTTGCCGATTTCGGGGGCAACCCCCTTACCTGACATAATAACTTGACCTATTTTTAGGCCATTAGGTGCTATTATATAACGTTTTTCACCATCTGAGTATTCAACCAAGGCGATACGTGCTGTTCTGTTTGGGTCGTATTCAATTGTTTTCACAACTGCCTCAATACCATCACGTTCACGTAAAAAATCTATAAGCCTATATCTCCGCTTATGACCGCCACCAACATAACGCATTGTCATGCGTCCTTGGTTGTTTCTACCACCAGTCCTCTTAATAGGACGAATTAATGATTTCTCAGGTGTCGAGGTGGTTATATCATCGAAAACACCTATAACTTTATGTCTCTGTCCTGGTGTAACAGGTTTTAGTTTCCTTACAGCCATTTTACTTAAATGTTGCTATAAAAATCAATCTTTTCACCTTCTTTTAACGTTACAATGGCTTTTTTGAAGCTATTAGTTTTTCCGGATAAAAAACCAGATTTTGTATAGCGTGATTTCAATTTACCTGCGTAACGAATTGTATTTATCGAATTGACGGTTACACCGTATAACTCTTCAATGGCCTTTTTAATCTGTAACTTGTTAGCGCTTTTCTCGACAATAAAACCATATTGGTTTAACTTCTCGCTTAAGCGTTCCATCTTCTCTGTTACTATTGGCCTTATCAAAATGTTCATCGCTCTTTAGTTTATGATACTTTAAACATCTTATGTAATACGTCAACCGAACTCTCTACCAGAACTAGTGTATTCGCATCAAGAACTTCGTATGTATTTAAAGAAGAAGCTAATACAACTTTTTGTCTCTGTAAATTTCTGGAGGACAAATATATATTTTTATTTGGTTCGCTTAGCACAAATAAAGACTTTTTGTCGCCAATATTAAGATTAGTGCAAATTGAGATAAATTCCTTGGTTTTAGGAGCATCAAAATTGAAGTCTTCTATAACCAAAATCTTATTATCTAAATTTTTGTGTGCTAATGCACTTTTACGCGCTAACTGCTTAACCTTTTTGTTGAGTTTCGATTCGTAATCACGTGGTCTTGGTCCAAAAACTCTTCCACCACCACGGAATAAGGGAGATTTGATACTACCAGCACGTGCTGTACCAGTACCTTTTTGCCTCTTCAGTTTGCGAGTACTACCGGATATTTCGTTACGCTCTTTCGATTTGGATGTACCTTGACGTTGATTGTTAAGATATTGCTTAACATCAAGATAAATTGCGTGATCGTTTGGTTCAATGGCAAAAATACTATCATTGAGTTCGATCTTTCTTCCGGTTTCCTTTCCAGCTATATTTAGTACTTTAACTTCCATTATTTCTCAATAATTAAATATGAACCTTTAGCACCTGGAATAGATCCCTTTACGAGGAGCAAATTGTTCTCAGGGATAACCTTCAATACACGTAGGTTGGTAATCTTAACTCTATCACCACCAGTGCGTCCGGGTAATCTTTTTCCTGGGAATACACGAGAAGGGAAGGATGATGCACCCATAGAACCGGGAGCTCTTAAGCGGTTATGTTGTCCGTGGGTTTGTCCACCAACTCCGCCGAAACCGTGACGTTTTACAACGCCTTGGAATCCTTTACCTTTAGTAATACCTGAAACATCAACCCATCGATCATCGTTGAAAATATCAACTGTAATAACATCACCTAACTGGTGACCTTTATCCCAATCCCTAAATTCAACAACTTTACGCTTAGGAGTTGTGTTCGCTTTTTTGAAGTGACCCAGTAAGGGTCGTCCGGTGTGCTTCTCCTTCTTGTCATCGAAAGCGAGTTGAATAGCAGTATAGCCATCCTTCTCGTTTGTCTTGACTTGAGTAACTACGCAGGGACCAGCTTCAATCACAGTGCATGGTATGTTCTTACCCTCGGCACTGAACACGGAAGTCATTCCGATTTTACGTCCAATTAATCCTGCTGACATTTTTTAGTCAATTAATGATCAAACTCATACTTTAATTTCTACTTCGACTCCAGATGGAAGTTCGAGCTTCATTAGGGCATCGATGGTCTTCGGGGTGGAGCTGTAGATGTCGAGTAAACGTTTGAAAGAGCTGAGTTCAAATTGCTCTCTCGATTTTTTGTTAACAAACGTGGAGCGGTTCACAGTAAAAATCCGCTTGTGTGTAGGTAGCGGAATAGGACCACTCACCACAGCGCCTGTTGCTTTTACAGTCTTCACGATCTTTTCGGCAGACTTGTCAACCAGGTTGTGGTCATACGATTTTAGTTTAATTCTAATTTTCTGGCTCATTGCTATTACTGCTAAGTAATTTTTTATTCTTCATCCTTAATTACTTTACCACTTGTGCTTTCAATTATCGTCTTTGAAATATTGGTTGGAACCTCAGCATAGTGTGAGAACTCCATAGTAGAAGTTGCTCTACCAGATGTAAGGGTACGAAGTACTGTTACATAACCGAATTGTTCTGACAATGGCACTTTGGCTTTAATAACTCGGGCAACACCTTTCGATTCCATACCAGTGATTTGTCCACGACGTTTATTAAAATCGCCGATAACATCACCCATGTACTCTTCAGGGGTTACCACTTCCACCGACATAATAGGTTCAAGTATTATTGGGCTTGCTTTAGGACAAGTATGACGGAATGCTTGGCGAGCACAAATTTCAAATGACAAAGCATCAGAGTCTACTGGATGAAATGAACCATCCTTAAGAACTACTTTCATACTTGGCATTGAATATCCAGCCAAAACACCATTCTTCATGGCTTGAGCAAAACCTTTTTCTACTGAAGGAACAAATTCCTTGGGGATATTGCCGCCCTTAACATCATTAACGAATTGTAAACCAGTAATACCCGCATCAGCTGGTCCTATTTCAAAGATAATATCAGCAAATTTACCTCTACCACCTGATTGTTTCTTAAACACTTCTCGATGGTTAACGACCTTTGTGATACACTCTCTATATGCAACCTGAGGAGCACCTTGGTTGATATCTACGTTAAATTCTCTTCTTAGTCGATCTACAATGATCTCAAGGTGCAGTTCACCCATTCCTCTTATAATGGTTTGACCACTATCCTCATCGGTGTGAACTCTAAAAGTAGGATCCTCTTCAGAAAGTTTATTCAGAGCTAGTCCAAGTTTATCCATATCTTTTTGAGTTTTTGGCTCAATTGCCAAACCGATAACTGGTTCGGGGAAAGTCATTGACTCAAGTGCAATAGGATGCTTCTCATCGCAAACGGTATCGCCTGTCCGCAGGTCTTTAAAACCTACTGCAGCACAAATATCACCTGCTTCACAGAACTCTATTGGATTTTGTTTATTTGCATGCATTTGGTAAAGACGGCTGATACGATCCTTCTTTCCACTGCGCACGTTATAAACATAACTTCCACTATCTAGTTTTCCTGAATAAACACGAATAAACGCTAAACGACCAACATAAGGATCGGTAGCAATTTTGAATGCAAGACCACAAAATGGTTCGCTGGCATCTGGCTTACGAGTTTCTTCTTTTTCACTTTCAGGATTAATTCCAGTAACAGCACCTTTATCAAGTGGGCTAGGAAGGAATGCAATAACTGAATCAAGAAGAATTTGAATTCCTTTATTTTTGAAAGCAGCACCACAAAGTACAGGAATAACTGTCATACTTATAGTGGCAGTGCGAATAGTCTGAGTAATCTCATCTTTTGTGATTGATTCAGGGTCATCGAAGAAACGCTCTAGTAGATCATCATTGAAACCGGCAACAGCCTCAATTAATTTTCCACGCCATTCAGCGGCTTCTTCTTTCATTTCGGAAGGAATCTCTTCGTATCTAAATTCTAACGTATTTGTTTTTGGATCTTCAAACCAAATAATGGCTTTGTTTGCAATTAAGTCAATAACGCCTCTAAAAGATTCCTCAGCACCAATTGGTAGTTGGATAGGAACGGCGTTTGCACCTAATTTTTCTTTGATTTGTGAAACAACCGATAGGAAATCCGCTCCTGTACGATCCATCTTGTTGATGAATGCAATTTTAGGAACACCATATTTATCGGCTTGACGCCAAACGGTCTCGCTTTGTGGTTCAACACCACCTACTGCGCAAAAAGTTGCAACGGTTCCATCAAGAACGCGAAGCGAACGTTCAACTTCAACAGTGAAATCGACGTGACCCGGGGTGTCAATTATGTTTACTTGGTATTGCTGATTGTTATACTTCCAAAAAGTAGTAGTTGCAGCAGATGTAATTGTAATACCTCTCTCCTGCTCCTGAACCATCCAGTCCATGGTAGCAGCTCCATCGTGAACCTCTCCAATTTTATGTGTTTTACCCGTATAATATAGAATACGCTCGGTAGTTGTTGTTTTACCGGCGTCAATATGTGCCATGATTCCTATATTACGAGTAAACCTTAAATCTCTGCTCATCCTTTATCTCTTTCTATCTAATATCCTTCTCTCAACCACTAAAATCTGAAATGAGCAAAAGCTTTATTGGCTTCGGCCATCTTATGCATATCCTCTTTCTTCTTGAATGCAGCACCTTCCTCGTTAAAAGCAGCCATGATTTCGGCAGCAAGTTTATCGCTCATGCCTCTACCTGTGCGCTTACGTGAGTAAAGAATCATGTTTTTCATGGAAAGAGAGATCTTACGATCAGGGCGAACCTCCATTGGAACCTGAAAGGTTGCACCACCAACGCGGCGACTCTTAACTTCTACCTGAGGGGTAATGTTTTCAAGAGCTTTTTTCCAGATTTCAAGAGGAGTCTTCTCAGAGTCCTTCATCTTGTTAGAAACAATTTCTAACGCATCGTAAAAGATGTTAAACGATACGCTTTTCTTACCGTTTACCATTAAGTTATTCACAAAACGGGTTACCAAAGTATCGTGAAACTTTGGATCGGGGAGAATGATTCGTTTTTTTGGTTTAGCTTTTCTCATCGCTGTAAATCTTCAAGAGGTTAACTTATTTTTTCTTAGGTCTCTTAGTACCGTACTTCGAACGACGTTGGTTGCGACCTTCTACGCCAGAAGCATCAAGTGTACCTCGAATTAAGTGGTAGCGAACACCAGGTAAATCTTTTACCCTGCCACCACGAATTAGCACAATAGAGTGCTCTTGAAGATTGTGACCTTCTCCAGGAATGTAAGCGTTCACCTCCTTACCGTTGGTGAGCCTAACCCTGGCAACCTTTCTCATAGCCGAATTCGGTTTTTTAGGAGTAGTGGTGTACACACGTACACATACCCCGCGTCTTTGTGGACAAGCATCAAGCGCAGGCGCTTTGCTCTTGTCGATCAGCTTAGACCTTCCTTTTCTTACTAGCTGCTGAATTGTAGGCATATAAACACTAAATATTTAATTAAAAAAACGTTACAAAATGGGCTGCAAAGGTATTTGATTTTTTTGAAATACCACAATTTCTTACCCTTTTTTTATTGCCAATTAATGAATTAGATCGGCATTTGTTAAGCGGTCGCAAAAGTAGAGCTTTTTAGCGAATATGCAAGTTTGTTTAAAAATATGTTGTAAAAGATAATGAATGACATCCCTAAAATAGATTTTATACGAGGTCATGCAAATCGTATATCATTAATTATCTGATTATTAAAAAATTTTAATGATTTATAAACGATTACAAGTAATATTTTAAAAATCAAGTGTCTAAAAATTAGGTGTGTTGACTTCAAATATTAAGTTAGTTTTCGTAAAACGCTGTTTATTTCAAAATTTTACTATTTTTGGGGAATTTTAAAATAAGGTGGATTAATTAGATAGATCAAAGTAATTATACCTTAGTATATGTATACATAATTATAAGCATAAAAATAACTGGTTTCAACAAATAACAACTTTAATACTCTGTAAGGATGAAAACTTATCTTACTAATCAAATCAAAAATGTAGCCCTGCTTGGAAATACCGGCTCAGGTAAAACACTTCTAGCTGAGTCGATGATGTTTGAAGGTAAAGTTATTGAACGTAAAGGGACTATTGAGGGGAAGAGTACCGTTTCGGACTACTCTGAAATTGAGCAACAGAACCAACGTTCTATTTTTTCAACAATCCTTTATACCGAATTCCTCGATCATAAACTAAATATAATTGACACTCCTGGCTCCGATGACTTTGTTGGTGCAGTTATTTCAGCTATGCGCCCAACTGATACGGTGGTTATGGTAGTAAATTCGCAGTATGGTGTTGAAGTAGGTACTGAAATTTTCAACCGCCATGCCGATCAAATGCATAAACCAATGGTCATAGCTGTTAACCAACTTGATCAGGATAAGGCAAATTTTGATTCAACAGTAGAATCCCTTAAACAGAGTTTGGGTAAAAAAGTGGTTTTGGTTCAGTACCCTATCAATCCAGGAACTGAGTTCAACGCATTTATAGATGTGTTGGTGATGAAACTATATAAGTTCAAAGGGGATACGGGTATTCGCGAGGATCTCCCTATTCCAGCAGAGGAAATGGATCGAGCAACAGAATTACGTAATGCACTTATCGAATCAGCTGCAGAGAATGATGAGTCTTTGATGGAAAAATTCTTTGATCAAGGAACTTTGTCAGAAGAGGAGATACGTAAAGGTATGGCTGTAGGTTTAAAAAATCGTAATCTTTTCCCCGTATTTTGTACATCTGGTAAAAGAAATATAGGCACAAAGAGGTTAATGGACTTCATTATTAATGTTGCCCCAAATCCATCGGAAAGCCCAATGCCAAAGAACGATGGCAACAAGGAAATAAAATGTGATGCAAGCGCACCAACATCTCTTTACTTCTTCAAGACATCTGTTGAGTCTCATATTGGAGAGATTAACTATTTCAGGGTAATGTCTGGAAAAGTTACCGAAGGTATGGATTTGGTTAATAGCAACAATGATTCAAAGGAACGAATTGCTCAACTTTTTGTTGTAGCCGGAAAAAACCGCAACAAAGTAACTGAGATGGTTGCTGGTGATATTGGAGCTACAGTAAAACTTAAAAACACCAAAACAAATCATACCCTTGCAGTTTCTGCTCTTGGTGGTACAAAGTTTGAATCGATGACATTCCCTAACTCAAAATTTCGTACAGCAATAAAGGCCAAGAGCGAATCGGATACTGAAAAAATGGGGGAGTTACTTAACCGAGCTCATCAGGAAGATCCAACTATCATTGTAGAACATTCGAAAGAATTGCGTCAAATAATCCTTTCGGGACAAGGTGAACACCACCTAAATATATTGAAATGGCACTTGACCAATCTACATAAAATTGAGGTTGAGTTTTTACCTCCACGTATTCCTTACCGTGAAACTATAACGAAAATTGCTGCTGCTGATTATCGTCACAAAAAACAATCGGGTGGTGCTGGTCAGTTTGGTGAAGTTCATATAGTAATTGAACCTCACGTGGAAGGAGCACCCGCACCCAAACAATATAAGATAGGCGGAAAAGAAATAAATATTAGTGTTAGGGGTACCGATGAAATTAACCTTGACTGGGGCGGAAAGCTTGTTTTTTACAACTGTATTGTTGGTGGTGCTATTGATGCACGTTTCCTACCTGCAATATTAAAAGGTATTATGGAGAAGATAGAACAAGGCCCATTAACTGGCTCATACGCTCGTGACATCCGTGTTGCTGTTTATGATGGTAAGATGCACCCAGTCGATTCAAATGAAATTTCGTTCAGACTGGCTGGCCGTAATGCTTTTAAGACAGCTTTTAAGGAGGCAGGTCCAAAGATTATGGAGCCAGTTTATGAAGTTGAAGTTCTTGTTCCTGCAGATAGAATGGGTGATGTAATGAGTGATCTTCAAAACCGCCGTGCAATTATTATGGGAATGGGAAGTGAAAAGGGTTTTGAGATTATCAACGCTCGTGTACCATTAGCGGAAATGAATAAGTACTCAACAGCACTATCATCATTAACCAGCGGTCGTGCAACATATAATATGAAATTTGCTGCATACGAACAGGTTCCTTCCGATGTTCAGGAAAAACTGCTTAAGGCTTACGAAGCAGAACAGGAAGAGGAATAGAGTATACCCTAAACCAATATATTTTACAAGAAGAGGGGGTGCCGAAAGGTGCCCTTTTGTCTTGTAAACAAGACGAATAAAACTCTAATACTCATTAATATTGTTTTAATCTTAAAACTGCATATTTTTGTAATTCAAATAATATTAAAAATAATGAAATCAGCAGAAATACACACCGCTAAAGGTGTTATGAAAGTTAAGTTTTATGAGGAGGATGCTCCTAATACCGTTAACAACTTCGTAAAACTTGCTAAAGAAGGTTACTATAATGGCCTTGCTTTCCATAGGGTTATACCCAATTTTGTTATTCAGGGCGGTTGTCCTTTTTCAAAGGATATGAGCAATCCACGGGTTGGAACTGGTGGCCCAGACTATAAAATCGATTGTGAACTAACCGGAGGAAATCAGTACCACGATCGTGGAGTTCTTTCGATGGCACACGCTGGACGAAATACTGGAGGATCTCAGTTTTTCGTTTGCCATGGTCGTCAAAACACCCAACATTTAGACAGACAGCACACCTGTTTCGGTAAGGTTTATGAAGGACTTGAAGTTATCGATGCAATTGTGGCTGGGGATAAGATTGAGAAAATTATTATCAACGAGGAATAAATTATTGTGTTTTCAAATTAACGAGACGGGCAAAAACCCGTCTCAATTTATTTACAGTCAGTTCTATGTAAAATGTCATGCTGAGTGAAACTAAATATCTATAAAACAGATGCTTCACTCCGTTCAGCATGACACAGCAACAATCTGTTGCTGTGTTAAAATCAAGATGTTATACTTAGACCGAATTCACTTTATTTAGTAGACTATGAATCGTAGGATATTCAATTTTTTAGTAATCTGTGTAACTATACTACTTGTAAACCTACTTACAACATTTATTACTGATTATTTTATGGCCTACAAAAACCATACTAACTATCTTAAGTTTACTGCAATTGGTATGGGGGCAATTGTCTTAGTTTTATACCCAGCATTTGAGTACATCAATAGATTGGTAGAGAAATTTACAACAAGTTTTCTTAAAAAAGGGAAGAATATTTTTGGCCGTACACTTGGTGTATATATCGCTTTTTGCATTATAATATTTATCCTTTATTGTATTTATGCTCGAATTTGGTTTCATATAAATGTTATTGAAATAATTTTCAAGAGAATAGCAGGATAATATTTAATTATTGTTGAAATAATTCTAATAATCTGAATTCGAAATAAACTTTAACACAGAGATTTTAAGTTCTGGATATAATAAAATGTTTGTTTTAATAAGATAATGTTAGTTCGATGTAAGGTGTCATCCTAAGCGAAGCGAAGAACCGAGTTTACGAGTTCAGCGTAGCTAATCTAATTAAAAGTGATATTCTTTCGATATTCAATTTATCTCTTCAAGAGTTCGGAACTCATAACCACCCATATAACGGGCTGAAAGCCCAAATTATCATAGCCCAATGGCAAGCGAAGCGTCGTCTTGGGTAATGGAACGTGATTTTTTTCACCCTGAAGGGAGCCGGTTAATTTGGGCTTTCAGCCCGCTAAAAACAACAATGCAACATTTACCCAAGGCGTTGCCATGGGCTATAATAGCTTGCCCTTGCAGGGCGAATTCGATAAATA
>JACABB010000013.1 GCA_013376985.1 Bacteroidales bacterium | reverse complement strand
TAGCAACAAACATTTCAGAAGATATTACCATTAAATTTGTCCATTAAGCCGGGAAAAATATATAATGCTAACTAGGTGATATTAACAACCTTTCAGTTTTTCTTCTATAGAATCGAAATGATTTTCGAGTATATTTTTGAACCAGTAAGTATATTTGTCGGGTTTGTTTTTTATCTCTTCCAATACATAATCTTTTGTACGCCAAGCCCACTCGCAAACTTCAGTAGGGTTAGGAATTGGGTTTCCATCAAAAAATCCTATGTAGATATGGTCAATCTCGTTCTCTATCATACCATCACCAAAATTGACCTGATAATGGAATGCTAATGTATACTTTAGTTCACAATCAAAACCCATCTCCTCCCGTAACCTTTCATGAATAATGGATTCCATTTCAAATCCTTCGGGTAAATGGCTACAACAGGTATTTGTCCACAAACCCGGTGAATGATACTTATCCAAAGCCCTTCGCTGTAATAACATCTCACCATTGCTATTAAAAACTAAAATCGAAAATGCCCTATGTAATAACCCATTCTGATGAACTACAATTTTATTATCGTACCCAATAATTTCATCATTTTGGTTGACTATAGCGATTAGCTGCGACATAAGTGAATGGTAAACTATTGAATCTGCAAATATGATTATTACCTATGAATTATAACTCTTTTTTGGATAGATTGTACTACTTCTTTTTTACGTTAAATTTTATATCATTTGCTGTTTTTATAAAATTACCATTATAGAACTCTTCAAAAGCCACTTCAAGTTCTTCTTCGGTATTCATAACAATTGGTCCCTTCCATGCAATTTTCTCATTTAGGGGTTTTCCTCCAAGCAACAATAATCTTGCACCATCAGCACCTGCTTTCATTTCAATCTGTGTCCCTCTTTCAAATAGCACCAATTCATGTGAACGCACAAAATCATCATATCCATGAAATTTAACTTCCCCGTCATATACGTACGACATACAGTTATACTCCTCATTCACCTCGTATGAGAAATTAGAATTAGGCCAAATTTTAATGTCAAAGTATAGTATCTCTGCAAATAGATCCTGAACAGCACCATGTGTTTTCTTATATCTACCAGATATTATTTTTAGCATTGACTCAGGCTTTTCAATAATTGGAATATCACTCGTTTTAATCTCACGATACCTAGGGCTAGTCATTTTATGAATTTCAGGAAGATTTACCCATAGCTGAAACCCATACATCAAACCATTATGAGCCTTTGGCATTTCTTGATGCACAATACCGCTACCCGCAGTCATCCACTGCACATCACCAGGTCCAATAACACCCGTATTTCCAAGACTATCTCCATGTTCAACAATTCCATCAATCATGTAAGTAACCGTTTCGATACCCCTATGAGGATGCCAAGGAAAACCAGCCAGATAATCTTCCGGATAATTAGAACCAAAATGATCTAGCAGCAGAAATGGATCTGTTTCAATTCTTGTATCGTAACCAAAAACCCTCTTAAGTTTAACGCCAGCACCTTCCAGCGTTTGATGGGCTCTGAGTAATTTTCGCACCTTACAAACCATAACTATTTTTCCCTACAAGTTACTATAATCTAATCTATTATCAATGAATTATACCTGATAAATTTTATTATACAAGCAAATAATTTTTCTCGTTATATCATAACCCAAATCAATTGGGTATTACAATAAATCAACTTATTAACAGTTATGTGTTAATTAAAAGAAGTTAATTATTCTATCTTTTAGGTCAATTCTTAGTACTTTTATCCGAATTTCAAGATACTATGATATGTTAAATCGTGCAATTAAGTTTATATTCATTTTCACAATATTAGCACACACAGGTTCTATTTGTGCTCAAGAGTCAACTTTTTACACAAATTACGATATCTCCTACCGTAAAGGGTTGGAACTTTATGACAAAGGGAAGTATGCAGATGCACAAAAATTATTCGAGAAGGTTGCATCATCAATGAGCCCAGATGCCAGCCAACTTAAATCCGATGCAGAGTTCTACAGGTCTATGTGCGCTATTGAACTTACTAATAATGATGCAGAATACCTTATCGGAACCTTTATCAACAGTTATCCCGAAAGCCAAAAGGTAGATTTTGCTTACCTTGAGATGGGAAGATTACGGTATAACGAAAAAGATTATAAAAAGGCCTTATCGTGGTTTCAGAAAATTGACAGAAAGGCTTTTAATGCTGAACAGAAGGCCGATCTTCAGTTCATGATTGGCTATAGTAATTTCAACCTGAATAATTTAGAGGCTGCTAGCAAAGCCTTCTTTGACATAAAAGACACCGATAACAAATTTGCATCACCAGCAACCTATTACTACTCGCATATTGCATACAGCCAAAAAAATTATGCCACAGCACTTAAAGGATTCGAAAAGTTAAAAAAAGATGAAACCTTTGCACCTGTAGCACCATTCTACATCGCACAGATATACTATCTTCAAAACGAATACCAAAAAGTTGTAGAATTTGCACCGCCTCTACTCGAAACAGCATCAGCAAAGCGAGCACCTGAAATTGCAAGGTTAATAGGAGATTCATACTATAGGCTAAAGCAATTCGATAAGGCAGTACCATTCCTAGAGCAATATCTTCAAAAATCACAAAATATTACCCGCGAAGATTATTACCTCATGGGTTTCACCTACTATAAAGTTCAAAACTATTCACTAGCAGCAAAAAACCTTGAAAGGGTTTCAACGGAAGAGGACTCCTTGAGTCAAAATGCAAACTACCATCTGGCGGATTGCTACATAAAGCAAAACGATAAAAACAAGGCTCGTCAAGCTTTTGCCATGGCATCAAAAAACAATTTTGATCCTGTGATAAAAGAGGATGCTCTTTTCAATTTCGCCAAAATCACCTATGAACTGCTTTACTCCCCTTTCAATGAAGCTATAGATGCATTTAAAAAATACATTGAACTATACCCAAATACACAACGAACTGATGAGGCTTATAATTACCTTGTTCTAGCCTATTCAAAAACTCGGAATTACAAGGATGCACTGGAATCGCTTGGTAGCATCAAAAATCAGGATGCAAATATAAAACGAGCATATCAGCGTATTGCCTTTTTCAGAGGGCTTGAGCTATTTCAAAACCTCAACTACAAAGAAGCCATTCAAAAATTTGACCTGTCGCTAAAATACCCGGATTTTAGTAGAACAATTCTCGCTCAATCCCTTTATTGGCAAGGTGAATCTTATTACAAATTAGATAATTTTCAACAAGCATCTGACAGTTACAACCAATTCTTGATCTCACCCGGTGCATTTGAATTACCAGAATATAAATTAGCTCATTACAATCTGGGTTACACCTGCTTTAAACAAAAAAAATATGGTGATGCTATTGAATGGTTTCGCAAATACACCAACATAAGTCAAAATGAAAAAACACAGTTCTTAGGCGACGCTTATAACCGAATTGGCGACTCATACTTTATTCAGCGTAAATACTGGACTGCCATTGATTATTACGATAAAGCAATTACAGCTAATACAATAGATGTTGATTATGCTATATTTCAACGAGGCTTCTCGTTGGGTCTTGTAGAAAGGCCTCAAAAAGAGATAGAAACACTGCAAAAACTTATCAGTAATTACCCTCAATCTAATTACATTGATGATGCAATCTATGAAATTGCCGAATCCAACCAAAACCTTAAGCAATACAATGAGGCTGTTAAATACTACAAAAAAATAGAAAGCAATTTTTCAGGTAGTAGTTACCATGTAAAGGCTCTAGTACAACTAGGATTAATCTACTTTAATCAGGATAAGCCCGATAGTTCATCCATTTATTACAAACGAGTTGTCGAAGAATATCCCGGAACTCCAGAAGCCAAAAACGCATTGGTTGGCATTAAAAATATTTATGTTGATAAGGGCGATGTTGATGCATACTTTGCCTATGCCGCTCAACTTGGCAATTTTGCGAATGTAAGTTTAGCTGAGAAAGATTCACTTTCCTACATTTCAGCCGAAAAACTATACATGTCGGGTGATTGCGAAAAATCAAAACCTGCTCTTATTAAATACCTTGAGGATTACCCCAAGGGAAGTTTTGTCCTTAATGCTAATTTCTATTTAGGCGATTGCTATTATCGCACTAACGTACCCGACAAAGCGCTAGAGGCATTCTTACAAGTGGTTCAACGTCAAAAGAACGATTTCACGGAACAAGCATTACTTTCAGCAGCTCAAATATACTTTGAAAAAGGGCAGTTTACTGAAGCTTACGACACTTACGACAAACTCGAAAATCAAGCAGAAGTAAAAAACAATCTTCTTGTTGCAAGGCTTGGTAAACTTCGTTCAGCAGCAAATCTCAATCGAAGTGAAGATGTAATAGCAGCAGCAGGCAAAGTGCTATTAACAGAGAAACTTCCTTTAGAAACAGAACGATTGACTCGCTTCAAACTGGCACTTGCTCTTATGCAAAAAGACAAACTGAAAGAAGCCTTTGATGAGTTTTCAAAAGTTGCTAGCGACTTAAAAACCGTAGAGGGTGCTGAATCAAAATTCCATATGGCCGAAATTCAATTCTTACTAGGCAATCTAGAAAAAGCCGAATCAGAAGTTTTTTCATTTGCCGAGAAGAATACACCTCACAATTATTGGTTGGCTAAGAGTTTTATTATCCTCTCCGATATTTACTCTAAGAAAGATGACTTTTTTCAAGCAAAAGCAACTCTTCAAAGCGTAATAGATGGATATTCAATACCTGATGATGGAATCATTGACCTTGCTACTTCAAAACTAAATACACTTGTAAAGGCGGAGAAGAGTAAACAAATCATCGAAACTCAGGATACGATTAACATTAAGGTAAATAAATCTCAACACATTACTACTTTTTAGAAATTAATATGAATACTAAAATAATAAAATTTTCTCTGATAGTCCTGACCTTAAACCTCTTATCGTCATCAACTCAATACTTATACGGGCAAGAGGATAAACTCAATAAAGAGGTGCAGGTAGTCCGTCCCTACGAACCTTCAATATCTGATGCCTTTAAAATTAACTTACTCCCTAAAATCGATGACACATTAAAACTCACACCAAACCTCTCCTACACTATTCTTCAGCGACCTATTATTTCAAACTATACAATCACACCCATCACTGCTGCTCGAATGGTACAGGAGCAGCTAAACGATTTAAGCAACGCCTACATTAAACTTGGATTTGGCAACAGCCTATCTCCTATTTTTGAAGCATACTACAATAGCGGACGCAATAAGGATTATTCTTATGGTGGTTGGGTTCAAAACCATTCATCATTTGGCAAAATAAAACTAGACAATGGGAAACAAGTTGATAGTGATTTTGGGCGTACTGACTTTAATCTCTTTGGAAAGAAAATTCTTAAAAAATCAATAATAAATGCTGACGCAGGGTTTAACAAACACAAAGTGACCTACTATGGGTATGATATCTATGCTCCTACAGGTACTATTTACGATCCAAATGCCGCACCCAAAGAACAACATTTCAATCAGTTTCATGCAAATATTGATTACTATTCTAGTAACACAGATTCAACTCAGTTAAACTACAGGTTTGAGACAGGGTTCAACCATTTAAGTGATAATTTTGATATGCAAGAGAGTCTTCTCGAAATATCAATAAAAATGGATAAATTCATTAAGGAAGAACGTTTTGGTGGTGAATTTTCCATTAACCATTACATGAAGAATTCCAACCTCGATTCTGCAAACAATACAATAATTAGGCTTTCCCCTTGGATAAATCTTTATGGCAAACAATGGAGAGCACTTGTAGGTACAAACCTCATTATTGATGCCAATTCATCAGGAAATCAGTCAACATTCTACCCAATGGCTCTGCTATCTTATGATATTATAAGCCATTACTTGATTCCTTATGTTGAAATCAATGGTTATCTTGAAGAAAACTCCTATGCCAAAATAACAGCCGAAAATCCGTGGCTAATACCTGGCAAAAAAGTATTCAATACAAGCCATAAATTCATCCTAAAAGGAGGTATCAAAGGAAATTTAAGCACCAAAGTATCGTATAACGTATTTGCAAGCTATTCGCTAATCGACAGCATGTATTTTTTCACCAATGCAAACCTCAAATCTTCAAACCCGCTATTTAACAGATTCACTGCTGAAAGCGATAATGTTGAATTAACAAAAATTCTTGGAGAACTTACAATAGCACCATCCTCTAAAATAAATCTCTTTTTTAGGGCAGAGTACAATAACTATAGAATGCATAAACTCCTTAAGCCTTGGCAAATCCCCGACTACAATGCATTAGCATCCATCCGCTATAACATTAAAGATAAAATTATTTTAAACCTTGATGTTTTCTCAATGGGCAAACGCTACGTTAAAACATCTAGCATTACCAAACCCATCAAATCTCTTGAAGGAGTCTCTGACATCAACGTAGGAATTGAATACAGGTACAATAAAAAACTATCGGCCTTTTTAAATCTAAACAACCTTACTTCGTCAAAATATGATATATGGTATCTTTATCCCATGTACCGATTTAACATCAAGGCAGGTTTAACCTACAACTTCTAACTTATTTAAGAGGCTGATTACCTATTTAAATTATTGATCTAAAAACTTGAAATTCAATAAGAAAACTAATATTCAACAATTATAAACAAACTAAAATTGTTGCTATATATATTATCTTTATCAAAAATATATCATCTCGTTTATTATGAGATAATTACAAATACAAAAAACTGCAAAAAAATTCTATTTTTAACGTAAATTTTACTAATTTTGTGAGGTTTATTTGATATTATCCAAATAACTGAAAATCAATAGTATTTATTTTATCATTTTCTATAGTATAGATAAAATATGCTAATGGTTGCTACATGTTCTTAATGAAAAAGTTGAAAGGATATTATGAGTAGTATGGAAAACGAAAAAGATTTAACTGTAACAAACGGAAAATCTGATTATTCTGCAGATAGCATTCAGGTTCTTGAAGGATTAGAGGCTGTTCGGCTTAGACCTGCTATGTATATTGGCGATACGGGTATAAAGGGTCTTCACCATTTAGTATACGAGGTGGTCGATAACTCTATCGATGAAGCGATGGCTGGGTATTGCACTAAGATTGATGTTGTAATAAACGAAAATGGTTCAGTAACAGTAACTGATGATGGACGAGGCATACCTGTTGACTTTCATGAGAAAGAGAAAAAATCGGCACTTGAAGTTGTTTTAACGGTACTTCATGCCGGTGGAAAATTCGATAAAGACAGCTATAAAGTATCTGGAGGTTTACACGGGGTTGGCGTTTCCTGTGTTAATGGACTATCAAAACAATTAATCGCCGAAGTTCATAGAGATGGTAAAATATACCGTCAGGAATACAGCAGAGGAAAACCACTAGCCAATGTTGAGATAATTGGGACCACTGATAGAACTGGCACCACAATTACCTTTTTACCCGACGAGCAGATATTTACACAAACCACCGAATATAAGTTTGAGATACTCTCCTCTCGTCTTAGAGAATTGGCATTCCTAAACAAGGGCATCTACCTATCCATGATCGACAAACGTGAAGTAGAGGATAATGGTGATGGGCAAAAATACCTACAAGAGAATTTCCATTCAGAGGATGGTTTAAAAGAGTTTGTAAAATTCCTTGATGCCAACAGAGAAAGCTTAATAGAAAAAACGATTAGCATCTCAACAGAAAAAAATGATGTGCCCGTTGAAGTTGCTATGCAATACAACACTTCCTTTTCAGAGAATGTACACTCATACGTAAATAATATCAACACTATCGAAGGAGGTACACACTTAACTGGTTTCAGGAGGGCTTTAACTCGTACTCTTAAGAAATATGCCGAAGACTCAGGCATGCTCTCAAAACTGAAATTTGATATTAACGGCGATGATTTTCGGGAAGGACTTACTGCCATTATATCGGTTAAAGTTAACGAACCTCAATTCGAAGGTCAAACAAAAACCAAACTTGGCAATTCGGAAGTCAGTCTTGCCGTAGATCAGGCTGTTAGTGAGGCTCTTGCCAATTATCTTGAGGAAAATCCTAAAGATGCCAGAACAATAGTTCAAAAAGTAATACTTGCTGCACAAGCTCGTCATGCTGCCCGTAAAGCAAGGGAACTGGTTCAACGAAAAACAGTACTTTCCGGCTCAGGGCTTCCCGGAAAACTTTCTGACTGCTCCGAAAAAGATCCTTCACTTACAGAGGTTTATTTTGTGGAGGGAGATTCTGCAGGCGGTACAGCAAAACAAGGACGCGACAGAAGTTTTCAGGCAATTCTTCCACTTCGAGGAAAAATTCTTAACGTGGAAAAAGCGATGCAATATAAAATCTTCGAAAACGAGGAGATTAAAAATATTTTTACTGCATTGGGTGTACACATTGGAACCGAAGAGGATAGCAAGGCATTAAATCTTAGCGGATTAAGATATCACAAAGTCATTATCATGACTGATGCTGATGTTGATGGTAGCCATATCGCAACCCTTATTATGACCTTCTTTTTTAGGTACATGACAGATTTAATCAAAGAGGGACATCTGTATATTGCCACCCCTCCTCTCTATTTGGTGAAAAAAGGAAAAGATGAACGTTACTGTTGGACCGAGGAGGATAGAGCCAAGGCTATTGAAGAGATTGGTAAAGGTCGAGAAGGTTCAGTTCACATTCAACGTTACAAAGGTTTGGGTGAAATGAACGCAGAACAACTATGGAGTACCACCATGAATCCAAATACTCGTATACTAAGGCAAATCACAATTGATAGTGCGGCCGAAGCTGATAGAATCTTCTCTATGCTAATGGGCGATGAAGTACCTCCTCGTAGAGAATTTATCGAAAGACACGCTAAGTATGCTAATATCGATATTTAAAATAGCATTACCTTACAATTGAAAATCAAAAGGCCGGATGAAATTCCGGCCTTTTGACTAATTACTTTTGTCCAATCTCAACTTACGTTGTAGTTTTTCTGTTTCATCATAAAGCCAAACGGACCCTATTTCCTTCCCATTTATATACTGAACTCTTCCTGCTACTTTACCATTTGGGTAAAAAGTTGTCCAAATACCTTGGTTCAAGTTCTCAATATATTCTCCCTCAAGTAATAGATTTCCAAAATTATTGAAATACATCCAATGCCCATTAGCTTTGCCGTTTCTATACAAACCTCTTTGTTTAACTACTCCATTGGGATGGTAAATAATCCAAAGCCCCTCAAACAATTCATTTTTAAATTCTCCGTTGCTATGAACCCTCCCATTAGGGTAAAAACTCTTCCAAAATCCTTCCTTTTTATTGTTTATATAAGTTCCCTCTTCAGCGATGCACCCATTCTCATGATATTCCCTAGAGAGCCCTTCGAGTCTACCCGACTTATAGGTAGTTACTATCATTTTTCTCCCTGATAAATAGTAGCCAATTACATTTCCCTCAATTAGGCCTCCATAATAATATGCCTTACGTTGAAGTCGTCCATTTTTATAGTACGTATAAAGAGAATCTTGAAACTTTCCATTAACCTTTATCCCTTTATAGTTTAGTTCACCTGTATTATAATAGGCTTGCCATAAACCATTAAGCGTATCGTTTTTATATTCTGCAACAAGTTTAGGTTTTCCATCATTATCATAAACTTTGGAAATACCATTTAACATTCCTTTTTGATAATTTGATTCCGCATCTACCTGTCCATTGGTGAAATAAGTAGTCAACAATCCATCCAACTTATTCAATCTATAATTACCCTTTTGGTAAATCGTACCATCTTCATTCCAAAAAATAAACTCTCCAGTTTTAAGACCCAATCTGTAATTAAAAAAACTTTTCCTTGCACCATTTGAGTAGTAATTCATCCATATACTATCTGGTTTATTATCTTTATAAAAACCTTCCTGCATTAACCGTCCATTATCATAGTAGAAACTGTACGAACCCTTCCTAATTGTATCTTGTCCAATAATAAATCCTTGAGACTTCTCCTTTAGCAATCCATTTGAATACTTCTTTTCAATCGAAATAAATCCTTGACCACTAACACTCACTGTATATAGAAACAGTACAAACAATAATATTTTTTTATGTGTTGCAGCTAACATATTAGGCTTATCTTTTTTAGAAAAAAAGCCATCTGGTTAAAACCGATGGCTTAAAGTTCTTATTTTGTTTTGCTATTTAATTCTTACAGTATCAACTTTTACTCCAATTGTATCAGACTTAACAATTTTTGTTTGCTCTTTAACCTCTATTATTATCTGTGTCCCCTCTAAAGAATACTTGGATCCATAATCAAGAATTGCTGCAAGTGAATATGATCCAGGAATTAACACATCGGGTAATGTCAACTCAATTGTTCTTGACATCTTTGGGAATACCACAAAATCAATGGGTGAAAACTGCTTTTCTTCAGTTGTTTTGATATTTGACGCAATCAGATAGACCTTACTTTTTGTAATTTTATCACCTAAGTTTTCAATTGTTGCAGCAAACTCTCTATCCTTTGCTCCAATTTTAGTAACCTCAGTAAGGTTGCTGATTTTTATAGAATGATTAGTATTTGACTTTGGCGATTGATTTATTAAAACGCCTATCCTCCCGCTTACTCTAATACCTGTACCTAAATTTTTATCGGCATTCCAACTTGATTGTTCAAAAGTAGGCTGAACATATAACAAACACCAAGCAGCACTATATTGATCGTTAGGCACCATCATGCCAATCTGAATCTGAATCTCATCACCAGAGCCTAACTCAAAAAAAGAGGGATTAATATTTAACCAATTCGCACATGATCTTTTTGTGGAATTCGGGGGTAGTGTTTTATTCTCTCCATTAATAGAGGGCAAAAAGTCAGCAAGCGAAATTAAGAATGAAGCTTTTTTATTACTATGGTTTCTTACAGTAATAACTTTGGATTGATTTTCTCCTGGCTCTGCAGTATATTCAAGAACTACTGGAGCCACTTCAAAATCTTGTGCATTTAAGTTCTTGTTTAATAAAACTAAAGTCAGAAAAACTCCTAGTATTACATAATTTCTATTATGCATAACTAATACATTTATATTTTCGATAAAAATATGAAAAAATCTTTGAATTGAAACCACTAAATTAGTTTAAGTATAAATAATTGATTAATTGAACCTTAATATTTGATTAATAATTGATTTTAGGGGTTAAATAATAAGCGAAGCCAATATGTCCAAAATCAGTTTAAAAACGAAAAACCCATGCATACTGGAAAAACATCCACTAAAAAACTTACAAAACAATCTTTTTTCATAGCAATCTTCATACTTAAATAGACCTCCACACAGTGACTTTTTACTTAAACTTTTTCAAATCTCATTAATCTGCTCTTTTATTTCTAAATTATTACACAAGTAAACCAAAACAAAGAATTATAGTCCATTTTATAACAATGTATTTGAATAAAAAGTATATTTGGTAAATGATAAAAAGCCAAATAGAATAATAAAAAAATTATTTTAGATGCATCAAGCATATCGCCAATCGGCTACTAAATTTTTTACATATTTAATAAATATAAGTTTTATTATCTTGCTTGTTTTACTTCAATTGATGACTGTATTCTCTCAAGAAATAATTCAACTCCCAAAAGAGAAGCAGGATGAAATTGATAAAAACAAAGAGTTAGTATCTCGCTATAAACTTGCAAATAACTCACAACAGGCAGCTTTTTATCTTAATAAAATAGCATTCATTTATTGGGAAAATGGCATATCCAAGAATGCCATTTTCTACTTTCTTGAAACAATTCCATTAAATGAAAGAATAGGTAATTACAGTGATATAAAATCCGTGTATAGTAATATCGCTTTAATATACACGGATATGGATAGACTGGATCTTGCCCTTGAATATTTCCAGAAAAGCCTCGATGCTCGTAGAAAGTTAAACGACAAATCGGAAATTGCAGCGGGACTTATTGACATTGCATATATTCATACCGTATTAAATCAAACCGAAAAGGCAATTGAACTCCTTGAAGAAGCACTTGAACTTGCCAAATCTATTAACAACCCCCGATTAATATTAAACTGCGCTAAACTTCTAACTACAAATTATGATAAACTAGGCAATATTCAAAAGACAAAGATCTACAATGATATGTATTTGGCCTATGATCAACAACTATCAGCTCAAGATTTAACTACCAAGTATGAGAAAGAGGTTAGCAAGTCACAGGCCGAGGTCGAAATGGAAAAACGACAGCGAGAAATTCAAAAACAAATAATGGAACTCCAGCAACTTAGAGCTAAAGCAAAACAGGATTCATTGGGATTAGTCGTAAATGTAAAGCAAGACAGTTTATCAAAAGCGCAACAAGAGGCGCAGCAACGTCAAATAAGAATCGACCTATTAAACAAAGAGGTAGAGTTAAAAGCAACACAATTCAGGGAACAACAAGCTCGAGAACGAATTCAAAAGTTTATTATCTACTCTATATTAGGGTTTTTAATTCTTATGCTTATTCTAGCCGTTTTTATATTTAAAAATTATAGAGATAAGAAAAAAGCGAACGAACTACTTAGCCTTCAAAACGAAGAAATCCAAAAGCAACGAGACCATATTCAACGTCAAAACGAAAATATAAATAAAAGTATTAACTATGCACAGGGTATCCAAAAAGCGTTACTCCCGCCTCAAACAAGTCTAACCGCAGTTTTCCCAGAATCATTTATTTTCTTCAGACCTCGTGACGTTGTTAGCGGTGATTACTACTGGTTTAGGCCTCTTTCGAATAGTAAAGAGGAATTCAATCCAAGCACAGATAAATTTGCTATAGCTGCAATAGATTGTACAGGGCATGGTGTTCCTGGTGCATTCCTATCAATGATTGGATATAATCTTTTAGACGAAATTGTTAGTAAGGGAATACACTCTCCTGGTGAAATCCTTAAAGAGCTAAACAAAGGAGTTCGCAAAGCTTTACGACAGGATGAAACGGACAATAGAGATGGTATGGATATGGCTCTTTGTGTTGTTGATATTAAAAACAAAACACTTGAATTTGCCGGAGCGAAAAATCCTGTAGTTTACATTTCTGATTCTGAGGTTTATAGAATAAGAGGTGATAAGGAATCTATTGGTGGTGGTTATGGTGTAAATGAAACAGATTTTACAACACATCAGATTAAAATTGAAAAACCTACATGGTTCTACCTATTCTCCGATGGCTTCATCGATCAATTTGGAGGTGCAGATGGTCGTAAGTTTATGATAAAAGGATTTGTAGATCTTCTTGCTGGAATCTCCATACTTCCAGCCACTCAACAACGCGAAATGCTTAAAAACACATTAAAAGACTGGCTTGGCACCCAATATCAACAAGTTGATGATGTACTTGTGCTTGGATTCATGGTTGAGTAAATGTTAAATTTATCAATACCTAACTGTTAATACTTAATGTTCAATAATGTTAATAACAAATCATTACCCGCCTAATTATCATTAAATATCAGGAAATTAATCCACTATGTTAAAATTAATCTTTGAACATTCTAATTTTTCCTGTGTTATTCACTAATCATGATGAAGTTTAAAAAATTCTAATTTGTCAAACATTAGTATACTTTTACAAAAAAATGTAAATAATGTATTTGTAAATTAAGAATTTGTTATAATTTTACTTTTTGAAATGAAAACTAAACTAAGAATTTAACCAATTAAATAATAAGACTATGAGAAAACTAGTTTATGTGTTTACTGCGCTGCTTTTTAGCCAGTTCAGCTACGGGCAATCCGTACAGGATAATGCTACAATACCTGTTTCTGTTACTCTAAACTCCATCCTACGTCTAACAGTAACAACTGGAGGAAATATTCAATTTGTTTTTAATACGATGGATCAGTATAATAATGGTATTGCCAACACTCCAAATACTACTACGACATTTTCCGTTTCATCATCAAGAGATTTTGACGTTACAATGGGAGCAGAAGATGCATCATTGTTTGGCGTAGAAGACGTAGCACACACTTTGGCATTGTCTGTTATACAATATACGATGGGTGCTAGTGGAGGTGGTACAAAAATCGCTGGTCTAAATCCATTGCTCCAAAATACAGGCCCTGCAACTATTGTTTCTCACACAGCAGGAACAGGTGCTGCAAGAACTTATGATATCGAATGGGAAGCAGGCACTGTTACTTCAGTTTTAAATAGTCCCGCAGACGTTTATGTTACCAATGTATTTTTAAATCTGCAACCACAATAAGCAATTGATATCTTCAAAAATTGATACCTTTAGAGCCAAGCGATATCCGTTTGGCTCTAATTATTCACTTTTTGCTATGTAAAATGAAAACTCATAAGCAAATTGTCTGTAAATATTTTCAAAAGTTAATCATTATTGGCCTATTACTTATTTCATTTAACTCTATTGGACAAGCCAATTTAAAGGAAATTAGAGTACAAGGAGGTAATGTTCAATTTATCTATAATACACTATCAAAGTATACCAGCGGTATTGATCTTGTGGGTTATACCAGATTGAATCTTCGTTTTAATGTAACCGGATCTTCAGGATGGATACTTCAATTAAAATCAAGCAACAATGATATTGTTTCTGATGAAGGTAATCCCAACATCCCAATTGGTTCACTTCAAATTGAGGTTGCTTCATCTTCTTTCACAAATGACTTAAATACAACTTTCAATCCAACTTTTTCACTTTCGGATACATATAGCACTTTTGTTGAAGGAGATGGAGGAACTGGAAATCCTGATATCGTATTAGGTCAGATTGTATTAACATATAAGTTACCTTCTATGATGAATTGGAAAGAAGGTAATTATTCTGTCAATTTAGAGTTTTTACTAATTGAAAAATAATTAAATTGCATCAATTCATCTTTTTTTAATGCGTAGATGGTATATATATATTTACATTGTACTTTTCAACCTGCTTCTACATTTGCCAGAAGCTTTATTTGCTCAATACTATTTATACAATGATGCCCCTATTAATATAGATGCCTCATTTACCCGGCACTCAATTGAATCCTCTGCTCAAAAATCAATTTTCAACGTTCTCACAATAAAAAACAAGTCGAATAGACAAGAGAATTTAACGCTTAATATTACAGTACCTCAGGGTTGGGCAGTAATAGGTTCAGAAAAAAATGATATCAACCTTAATCCTTTTGATTCAATCATTCTACCTATTCGAGTAGCTGTTGGAGCAAAGGTAAAGGGGGACATTGGCTATAGTATTATAGCCTCATTAACTGACAGCAAAGGAAACACCGTTAAAAATGTTTACTGTTTTGTTAAAATCCCAAGGGTTACGGATTTAAGTATTCGATATATTGGTAAACTCTCATATTTTGATCCAGTAAATAACTCCACAGAGTTTTCCGTTGTTATTAAGAATAAAGGGAATAGAGAGGAACCTGTAAATTTGCTTTTCGACGGAAATAGGCAACTCGTAATAGGAAACCAAAGACAGGCATTATTTTCAAGCGATGTATCTATACCACCATATACCGATTCAACTTTTACTTTTCGTGCTGAACTTAAAGATGAAGAACTCTTTGGAAAAAACATGTTTGGTCTTAAATCAATTATTACTACTGTTGACACAACACTAAGAAGTACATATTGGTTCAGAAAAATTGAATCTCAATATAAAAATTACATTTCACCCAATAACAAACCGTTGAATATTGAATTTATCGCTCTAGGTATATTGGACGCTACCCGAAAACCTATCAAATCGGTCATTGTTGATGGGAAAACTCTTTTTAAAGGGAATTCCGAATTATACTACTTCTATCGCAATTTTGCATCAAGTACTGAAAGCGATTTCTATAAAAATACTAGAATGTATTTAGGGGGAACATTCGGAAATTGGAATATTGAAATAGGCGATAATAATAGAAGTTTCGAAACTGTGCTTTTTGGAAGAGGAGGATATCTTGCCTTTCAAAATAAAAAAATTAAAATTGAAGTTATTGCCAATAAAAATCAAAAATCTGATTTAGATAATATTGGAGGCGCTCTTAATATTACACCTACTTTAACTTCAAAAATATTTACTGGTATTGCTTATAGCAAAAGTAATTTAACAGAATTTGAATCAAAACTGTACTATCTTGGAAGCGGGTTTACAATTAATAAAAAACATAACTTTTATACACTTTTGGGTTATAACCAACTAACTCGAGAACTTAGTGGTAAAAAAGAACACACTGAATTCGGAGGAGAATTCAACTACAACTCAATAATAGGTAGATTAAATACAATTATCAAAGCAAAATACGGAAGTCAACTATACAATAGTTCCCAAGCTGGGCGATTAAATATATACGTCAATCCACAGTGGTATATCAATCCTAAAAATAAACTGTCCCTGTACTATACCCATAATATCAATGAGAGACCTACCATTCAAGGTACAGCCATAACCAATAATTCTATAATGGGGAATCATGAAATAAAAGTTGAGCATATGTTTCTTGTATCTCCCAGTGTGCATGCGTTCTGGGGTCCTGCTGTTGAGTATTACAATTGGAAAGGAGCTACGAATTTCCCGCCCAATGGAGCGTTCAGAAGTATAAACTACAAAATAATCGTTGGAGCAAGATTAAAAAATGCAACAGGAACATCAACATTAACTCCAAAAATTGAGATAGCACGCTCCAGTGTTTTAGAGTTTCCATTTCAAAATACCGATAGTGTTAGCATTGGTAATAAAAACTTTGGCTATCAATACTTCTCTTTGAATTACAGAGATAATTCATTTAATGTTATTGCATTCTATACATCAGGACCACGATCAATTCTCGAGCAATCCAGCTATTCATACTCCAATAAAACAACTCGCAGGTTACAGTTCATGCCTTCTTTTGATCGATTTATTTATAAAAACGTAGTTAGGCTTCATGCGGGCTTAAGCTATACAAACAATCTTGTTGCAAAATCAAGTTACTCAAATATAACAGGGCAGGTTTACTGGTATCTACCAAAGGATTGGAGATTCTATGTCCTTGGAGTATACACATTACAGAGCAGAACAAATCCGCAAGACAATGTAGAGAATTATCAAAGTTTATACGTTGAAGCTAGTTTAAGAAAAGAATTTAATCTTCAACATCCGAGGGTCAAATTCTACGACATAGAACTAGTATTTTTCAAAGATTTTGATGGCAATTTCATACAAGGAGATAACGAACCAGGTGTTAAAAATGTATTGCTAAATATATCCAGAGAAAGTTCCGATGCTAATTCTAATATACCAGGAGATTTTTATAATGCCGAATTACTTTCAAATAATTTTGGTAAAGTTAAACTCGAAAGAATTCCTGAAGGTATTTACAAACTTGTATATAATCCGATTGGTAAAGATGCAGGTACATTTTCAAAAGCCCTTGAAGAAATGACATTAACTGTGGACAAAAATAAAATATTGTACATTCCTTTTGTAGAGAAGAATAAGGTCTTTGGAAAAATTGTGTTATCAAGAAGTAGGCTTTCAGGTTTAGGAAGGATTGATGTTTCAAATGTTCGTATTACTGCAACGGATAGTAAAGGTAGAACCTACACTACTTTAACCGACAAAAATGGTGATTTTGTTCTTTTTGCACCAATTACGGATCAATATGTAGTAAATATTAATAATATATTCTATGAGAACTTTGACCTGAGACAGAATAACTTTAAAGTTCAATTCAATGGTTATAAGCAGTTTGAGGTCAATTTTGTATTTGATGAAAAAATCCGAAGAATTAACTTTAGCCCATCAACTCAGGATGCTCAATTGGCCAATATAATGCAAGTTAGAAGAACGAATTTGAGAGGTTCAGTAAAAGATGCTAGTACACTAACACCTATTAGAGCAAGAGTAAATTTAGTTAATACAAAAACCAATACAGTAGTAACCTCAATGTATTCCAGTTCTCAAACGGGTGATTACAGTATCTCCTTTATGGCAGACGATTACTATTTACTTGAGATACTTGCAGATGGTTATTGGTATCATTCTGAAAATCTAAATCTCAATCAGGTTACAACATTCTTAAATGTTACAAAGGATGTATTGCTCAAACCTATTTCAATTGGTTCAAAGATTGAACTTAATATTAGGTTTGATATAAATAAAACAGATCTTGCCTCTGAATCTGTAGCTGAACTCAACCGATTAATTCGCCTATTAAAAGATAATGGCAATATTAAGATTGAAGTACAAGGGCATTCCGATGATCTTGAGGCACTTAACAATCCTCAAATATCTGAAGAAAGAGCCAAAATTGTTGCACGATTCTTAATCGAAAATGGGTTTAGTAATATTCAGATAAGAGGCTTTGGAAACACTATACCAATCTCATCCAATGACACTGAACAAGGTAGAGCTCTTAATAGGAGGGTTGAGATTGAAGTAGTAAGTAAGTAAGTAAGTAAGTAAGTAAGTAAGTAAAAAGCGAAAACGACTTAAGAATTCATTGAGTGTTTAAATTTTATTATATCAAATTCTATTTTTAAGGTAATTCCAAAACAAATACTTACCAAACAAAGAATATTTATGGTATAATAACAGACTCAAATTGGTAAATTTAGAGTATCAAATTTTAATCTGTTTAATATTCTGAACTCAAATTCATCTTTATAATTTTATTAGATCACATAAACCTTAACCAACCATGATTCTTTCCTTTTCCAAATATCACGGCGCAGGTAACGATTTTGTAATTATAGATAACCGATCAGGCTTTTTTATAAAGAGAACAGAATTAATTAAAAATCTTTGTGATCGACATTTTGGAATTGGTGCTGATGGGCTAATGCTTCTTGAAACATCTACTAAAGCAGATTTTCACATGCGCTACTATAATTCCGATGGGAATGAATCAACCATGTGTGGAAACGGAGGAAGATGTATTACTCTTTTTGCACATAAATTAGGACTTATTGGCACAAATACCAATTTCTTAGGTATTGATGGCGAGCACATCGCAAATCTGGAAGATGAAAAAATAGTTAACCTTAAAATGCAAGCCATAAAGGGAATTGAAATTGGTTCGGATTACTATTTTATAAATACAGGATCACCTCATTACGTTTGCTTTGTTAACGATGTTAATAAGGTTGATGTTAATAGAGAAGGTAAAAGAATAAGAAATTCCTTCAACCTTGTAAATGGTGGAACAAATGTTAATTTCGTTGATCTATCGCAAAATCTGATTAATATTAGAACCTATGAACGAGGGGTTGAATCGGAAACACTTGCCTGTGGAACAGGTTCAGTAGCATCCGCAATAGCAGTTAGTCATCAAACAAAAAGCAACAAATCGGAATATTCTATCAATACGCAAGGCGGCAAATTAACCGTAAAATTCAATAAAATAAATGATTTTGAGTATAATGAAATATGGCTAAAAGGCCCTGCAATGCATGTTTTTGATGGTCAAATTATCATTTAATAAAAAGAGAGATTTCTCTAAACCTAATATTCGTATCTTTGTTTACAATTCAGTGGAAATTTATTTTTCTTTAATATCTTTGCCAAAACATTAAATAGTTATGATTAAACCGTTAAGAATTCAAGCCACCAACGAAAGTTTAGAAGTTAATCTTGATAAGGAAATGAGTCGTTTTGAATTTTACGGAAAATCCCTCCCTGAAAACCCAAATGAGTTTTTTGAACCTGTACTTAAATGGTTTAGAGAATACGTAAAGGAACCCAATAAAGAAACTATTCTGGTTTTCAAAATGGAGTATTTCAACACTGCTTCATCAAAAAGAATTCTGGATATACTTTCAATTTGTCACGAAATCCATAAGAATAAACAATCGATATTTGTTAATTGGTTTTATCACTTTAATGATGAGGATATGAAAGAAACGGGTGAATCATTCTCTGAAATTGTTCATTTACCTTTCAAATATCTAACCTATTAACCCATTCTTCTTCTCAAACTGAAAAACTGTCAGTTTCAGTTAATCTTTGTTAAGATTTATCAGCATAATAGCACAAGGCATAAGGTTTGAACGTTATAGTATTGTGTTAAACCTAAAATGTTTAAAATTATGAAAACGCAGAGAATTATTATTCCTATGGTTTCTGCAATTGTTGGTGGTTTAATTGCAATTGCAGTAAGTAATTATTTTTTTAAAGTAAGATCAGAAACAATTCAGCCGCAAAGAACCGAAAAAGTATATTATACCAGAGAACTCCAAAGCGACTCGAACACAACTGATTTTACTATTGCAGCCGAGAAAAGTGTTGATGCTGTAGTTCACGTTATGACAGCATATTCGGATAATAGTTCATATTCATCGGGAAATCCGCTTTTCGATTACTTTTTTGGTCCAAGAAATAACCCAAATCCTGAACCAATATTGGGATCTGGATCAGGTGTTATTCTCACAAGAGATGGCTTTATTGTAACAAATAATCATGTTATTGATAATGCACAGGAAATAAAAGTAATCCTTAACGATAAAAGAACTTTTGATGCTAAACTTGTTGGTCGCGATCCCAACACCGACATAGCATTACTTAAAATCAACGCAAACGATTTACCCTTTATCTCTTTTGGTAATTCCGATGAACTTAAAGTAGGGCAATGGGTTTTAGCAATTGGAAATCCTTTTAATTTAACGTCAACAGTAACAGCAGGTATTATAAGCGCAAAAGCTCGTAATATTCAAATTATTCAGGATAGCTATGCAATAGAATCATTTATACAAACCGATGCTGCAGTTAACCCCGGAAATAGCGGAGGTGCATTGGTAAATCTTAAAGGGGAATTAGTTGGTATAAATACAGCTATTGCTTCAAGAACAGGATCATATTCTGGCTACTCGTTTGCAATACCATCTTCCATTGCTAAAAAAATCGTAACCGATTTAATTGAGTTTGGAGAGGTTCAAAGAGCCATTCTTGGCGTAAAAACAAAAGAATTAGATTCAGAAACCGCAGAGAAATATAATATAAAAGAGATCAAAGGCGTTTTAGTTGATGGGGTTTATAGAGGTAGCGCAGCTGAACAAGCGGGTATATCAAAAGGTGATATTATTTTAGAAGTGAATGGGACACAGGTAAACAGTCCTTCGCAACTTCAAGAGCAGATCAGTAAGTACAGGCCAAATCAGCAAATTGATATTATTGTTAATCGTAGTAATAATAAGAAACATTTTTCGGCAACATTACGTAACATGAAGGGCGGATTAGGCACATACAAAATTGATGAATCTTTAAATTTATTAGGCGCAGATTTCAGTGAGATATCCGATCAAACAAAGCATGATTTAGGTATTAACTATGGAGTTCAAATTACTGAACTGAGTGATGGAAAGCTAAAGCAGGGTGGAATTAGAGAGGGTTACATAATTACCAAAATTAACCGCACACCAATAAAAACCGTTGATGACATCAAGCGTATTATTGGGATTTCATCTGGAGGAGTACTAATTGAGGGGGTTTATCCAAATGGCGTAGTTGCATACTATGCAATTGGAATAGATTAATTTTATTTTGAAAACCATGCTTTTTCGATTAGTAATGATTTGATTATAATACTAAAATGGCATAACTTCGCAAAAATTTTTACAGACCCGAAATGAGACAGTTAAAAATAACAAAATCAATTACTAACAGGGAGAGTGCCTCACTGGATAAGTACTTGCAGGAGATTGGAAAAGAAGAACTTATAACAGTTGAAGAGGAAGTTGAACTTGCCCAGCGAATTAAAAAAGGGGATCAAGAAGCTTTGGAGAAACTAACAAGAGCTAATTTACGTTTTGTTGTTTCCGTTGCCAAGCAATATCAAAACCAAGGGCTCAGCCTACCCGACTTAATTAATGAAGGTAATCTTGGTCTCATTAAAGCTGCTGAAAAGTTTGATGAAACTCGTGGATTTAAATTTATCTCTTATGCTGTATGGTGGATTCGCCAATCGATATTACAGGCGTTAGCTGAGCAATCTCGTATTGTTCGTTTGCCCTTGAATCAGGTTGGTTCCTTAAATAAAATCAACAAAGCTTTTTCAAAATTCGAACAGGAATTTGAACGTACTCCATCGCCTGAAGAGTTAGCTGATTTACTAGAACTCCCAAAGGAGAAAATAACTGATACTCTAAGGGTAAGTGGGCGTCACGTATCTGTTGATGCACCATTTGTTGATGGCGAAGACAACAGTTTACTAGATGTATTGATCAATAGTGACTCACCGAATGCCGATAAACTGCTTATCAATGAATCACTAAGCAGAGAGATTGAGCGTGCTTTAGCAACGCTGACTGAACGTGAACGCGATATTATTAAGCTTTTCTTTGGCATTGGATGTCAAGAGATGACCCTTGAGGAAATTGGTGAAAAATTCGGGTTAACACGTGAAAGGGTTCGCCAAATTAAAGAAAAAGCAATCCGTAGATTACGCCATACTTCAAGAAGTAAGTTGTTAAAAACATATTTAGGATAAATGATAAACCCCGGCAATAACCGGGGTTTATCATTTATTGCTACTTGCAATCCTTACACTCCTCTAAGTTCTTATTATAAACAGCCATTGCCCTATTACTCATACCCATACTTGAAAAACCTCCATCGTGGAATAGGTTCTGCATTGTAATTTTTCGTGTTAAATCGCTAAAAAGGGTAATACAAAAGTTTGCACACTCATAAGCATCTGCATTTCCCAACGGGGACATTCGATCTGTAAAATCAACCAATGAATCGAATCCCATAACCCCACTCCCAGCGGTTGTTTCTGTAGGTGACTGTGAAATTGTATTGATTCTAACTCTACGCTCGCGACCGTAGATATACCCAAAACTTCGAGCAATAGATTCCAATAACGCTTTTGCATCCGCCATGTCATTATAGCCATAAAGCGTACGTTGCGCTGCAATATAAGAGAGTGCAACTACAGAACCCCATGGGCTAATTGCATCGAGTTTCCAGCATACCTGAAGTAATTTATGGAATGAAATTGCAGAAATATCTAATGTTTTATGTAAATAATCGTAATCTAAATCATCATAAGTCCTGCCCTTACGAACATTGGGTGACATACCTATTGAATGGAGAACAAAATCAATTTTTCCACCTAAAATTTTCATTGTTTCATTTACAAGATGCTCAACATCTTCAATTTTCGTTGCGTCTGCAGGGATTACAACAGTATTACACTTTAAGGCTAGGTCGTTAATATTACCCAAACGCATTGCAACAGGAGTATTTGTAAGCACAAAAACGGCACCTTCCTCATAGGCACGTTCAGCAACTTGCCATGCAATAGATTTTTCGTTCAAAGCCCCGAATATGAGTCCTTTTTTCCCTTTAAGTAAATTATTAGACATGCTTAATCTATTTAGTTAGTACATCGAATAACATATCAATAGAAAGTTTGTTTAAAAAATAGTGAAAATGAAATAAAATGACAGCGTAGTATCTTCAATTTCCATTCATCGATAGCAACTCCTTTGCATTTGTTAGTGCCGCTTCCGTGAGTTTTTCGCCACTTAACATTTTTGCAATCTCAATTACACGCTCTTTGCTATCGAGAAGTTTAATCTTTGTTGTTGAATTGGCAGAGTGATTATCCTTATACACAAGAAAATGGTTTTTCCCTTTAGATGCTATTTGTGGCAGGTGGGTAATATTAATAACTTGCATTCCGTCAGCCATATCATGAATGATATTACCAACCTTATCGGCAATTTCTCCAGACACACCAGTATCAATCTCGTCAAAAATAATGGTGGGTAATCCTGATGATTTTATCATCATTGATTTCAAACTAAGCATCAATCTTGATAGTTCGCCACCAGAAGCAACTTTAGATAGTTCTTGCAAAGGGATTTGCTTGTTTGCTGAGAATAAAAAAGTTATTCTATCAGTTCCACTAACTTGAAAAATTTCGTTTTTTTGAATATCAACTTTGAAAGCAGCATGCTTAATTCCCAATTGCACTAATAAATCAATAATATTATTCTCAATTATAGGTATTGCCGCTTTTCTCCTGTTACTCAATGCTTGGGCTAGAGTATTAAGTTGTTTTTCAATATCTGCTAGATTTTTCTTTTTCTGGTCAAGGTTAAAGTCAAGATTACTAATAAAATTGACCTTAGAATCAATTTCATCTCTTAACAATATTAGATCGTCAATTGAGTCAAGTCTATGCTTTTGAAGAAGTGCATACAAAAGGTCTAAACGAGAGGATACAAACTCAAGTTGAGCTGGATCTACATCCACTCTACCGTTCTTAAGATCTATTTCGTTGGATATGTCTTTAAGTTCAACCCTACAACTCTCAACTCTTTTCTCTAAATCAATTGCGTCAGGAAAAAAATTTGAAATTCTCTTCAAACTTGATTCTGTATCTTTAAGCATATTGACAGCAGAAATAGTATCGTTGGTCAACGCATCAGCAACAGATTGGAGTGATAGTTTAATCTCATTTGCATGGGTTAGTTGCTGTTGCAAAATCTCCAACTCGTTCAATTCACCTACCTTTAGTTTTGCTTGAATTAATTCATTTAACTGAAATTGAAGATAGTCTAAGTCTTTGCGAGTATTTGTTGATTCTGATAAAAGTTTTTCGAGTTCAACTTTATTGCTTTGATAAAGTTTGAATTGATCCTTATACCTATTTAAATCATCAGCCAATGAAGCGAATGAATCGAGCACATTCATCTGAAATTGCCCATTTCCTAAAAGTAGATTCTCGTGTTGAGAATGAATATCAATAATTAATGAACCTAAATCTTTTAAAACATTAAGATTAACAGGCGTTTCATTAATAAAAGCTCTTGATTTTCCGGATTCATTAATTTGCCGACGAATGATAGTGTTATCATAGTAATCGATATCGTTATCCGCAAAAAAATCGTTAAGGTTATACCCAGTGAAGTTAAAAAGTCCCTCAACAATACAACTACTACTCGTATCTTTTAAAACCGAAGTATCGGCACGCTGACCAAGCAAAAGCGAAAGTGCACCCAGAAGGATGGATTTACCTGCTCCAGTTTCACCTGTAACAATGTTTAATCCCTGCTGAAACTCTATATCGAGTCGATCAATTAATGCATAGTTTTGAATGTGCAGATTCTTAAGCATAAGGATATAAATTATAGAGGTTGTAAGTTAATTCTTTTGCTCCATAATTGTCTTATACTTCGATGCATTTGCGTTATCAATTTCTGTAAGTATATTCAGAACACGAGTTTTTTCAGCGGGGTAAGATTCTGAAAATAAATTTACCAGTTCGTCGTTCTTAGCATCGAAGAATAGCTGCATGTAAAATAGGTATGGATCGGGTTTATCGCGAAAAACTTTTTGAATAGAAGCCATACATTCTACAATTTCGGCCCTACCCTCTATTAACTTTTCATTCATTAAATCTAAACCCAAACGATGGTAACGATAATATACCTCACGAATTGGGCGATATTTCTCGTCTAAAATATTTTCAATCATCCAATATCGATTTTTACGATTTCCCTCATAGGCTTTCCAACCGCTTTCGGGTGCATTTTGGGCATTATTCAAAATTTTCTCAGCCTTTTGAAAATATTCTGTACCCCCCATGTAGGAATAAGAATCGTAATCAATTCCGAGGATAATATAAGCGTAGAAAGCTAATACAGAGGTAAGGTTATTTAGATGTGTTGTTTCGGTAAATTCCAATTTATTAAATTCCAGATATCTAAAATCGAAATAGTTATCGAGGAAATTTAGCATCGTTGTATTGTACGATGTATTGAATACAGGTCTACGAGCCTGAACCTGAATAGTTCCTTTATACTCATCAGAACCTATTTGTTCATTGAGGTTAATAACAATATTACATTCAATCCGCTCATCGATATTATACACATGGTTAGTCCACGAAGTATTGTTCATAAACTCGTAAATAGCAGTTTGAAGTGTTTGATATACAGTCCGATTAGTTCCTTGTATTTTTTGAGAGTTGATTTGAACATTACACTTTAATTCCTGTGCTGTCAGAAAAGCAGGCGCAACTATAAAGAAGATACCCAATAAGCGTTTCAATGGCATAATTGGTGGTTTTTTAAAGTGAGGATTTTCCTTCACCCCGAAGCCAATCAAATTTTTCGGCTATAAAGTCGACTATTTCATTCGCAACTTCGGTTTTTGATTTCAAATCTATTGATAATCTTTTATTCTCTTTATCAATAACTGTTACTTTATTCGTATCACAACTAAACCCAGCACCAGAATCTTTTAATGAATTAAGGACAATAAAATCGAGGTTTTTGGATTTTAATTTTTTATAAGCATTCTCAAATTCATTGTCTGTTTCTAAAGCAAAACCTACTAGGAATTGATCTTCTCTTTTAGTTTTACCCAAAGAAGCAGCTATGTCTTTTGTTGGTTTGAGTTTTATTGTTAACTCCTCTCCTTCTCTTTTAATCTTTGAATTACTTACTATTGTTGGAGTATAATCGGCAACCGCAGCAGCCATAATTGCCCCATCAACCGATGGGAAATTGCTTAATGCTGCATTATACATCTCTTCTGCAGTTTTTACAGATATTACTTCAACATTAGGATGATTAGGGATAACTTTAGCAGGGCCTGTAATAAATACAACCTTAACTCCTTGTCGAGCCAAGGATTCGGCCAAAGATGAACCCATTTTACCTGAAGAATGATTTCCTATAAAGCGAACAGGATCAATCGGTTCAAAGGTGGGTCCAGAAGTTACTAAAACTTTGATATTCGAAAATCTATTTTCATTCAAAAAAAAATCGACAACAGAAGTTAGTATATTTTCAGGTTCTTCCATTCTGCCCTTGCCTGTAAGTCCACTTGCCAATTCTCCTGTTGCAGCCTCAATCACAATATTACCAACACTTTGTAAAACTTTAATATTCCTTTGGGTTGCAGGATGATTATACATATCCAAATCCATCGCAGGGGCAACCATTACTGGACATTTTGCCGAAAGATATGTTGTAAGCAATAGATTATCTGCAACACCATTGGCCATTTTAGCCATAGTATTAGCTGATGCTGGTGCTATAAGATATAGATCTGCCCATAAACCAAGGTCAACATGGCTATTCCAATCGCCATTCTCGGGATTAAAGAAATCAATTAAAATAGGGTTCTTTGAAAGAGTAGCAAGTGTGAGCGGAGTGATAAATTCCTTGGCTAAAGGAGTCATAATCACTTTAACCTCGGCACCCTCTTTAACAAGTAACCTAATAAGTATAGCAGCCTTATACGCTGCTATACCTCCGGTTACACCTAAAATAATATGTTTGCCTTTAAGCCGCATTGGTAAAATTACTGCTTCTCTTCGTTGGTTGTGCCTTTTCTATAGTATAGCTTTCCTTCCAAAAATTCTTGAGTGGCAATGAGTGTTGCTTTTGGTAATCTCTCGTAAAATTTAGAAATCTCTATCTGCTCACGATTTTCAAAAACCTCCTCAAGATTATCTGTATAGTAAGCAAACTCTTCGAGTTTACGATTTAACTCTTGCTTCATTTCCTGACCAATCTTATTGGATCTTTTAGAGATAACTCTAACGCTCTCATAAACATTATTAGTTTCGCGATCGAGCTTATCTAAATCACGAGTTACAGTTGTAGAACTGGCATTGGTTTTTTTGAAATCCATATATAAAGTTTCAATTTAGTTTCCTAAAAATTTCATAGATGCTTCATACATTTTTTTTGCCTCCTTAGCGTATTCACTTTGAGGGTACTCCCCAATAAATGTATAGTACTCATCAATCGTAGATTGATACCTCTCCTTTTGTTTAGTTCTAACGCTATTATCAGCCAAGGTGTATGCAGATTTTACAATAAGAAAAAGTTGCTCTTCACGATATTTGCTATTCGGAAAATCTCGCAGGCTATTTTTAAGAGCAACAATTGCAGCCTTATATTCACTCACATTATAGTACAATTTAGCACTAAGGTATGATTTTTCGACTAGCTTATCCTTTAATTCATTCAAGAACTTACTTACATCGTTCTTTTTATCAGAATTAGGATATTTTGAGATGTATTCGGAGAATGCAGCTATAGCTGAAAGAGTATTCTCCTGATCAAGTTCTGGGCGAGGTGAAGACTCGTAAAAACAATAGGCATACATATACTCTGCTTCTTCTGTAAATACACTTCTCGGATAAGTTTTCCGGAAGGTATCAAAGTAATGTCCTGCCAGAATGTAATCGCCTTGATTATAGTTCCCTAAAGCATAATAATACTGAACAGTATCAGCCCTAAGTGTTCCAGAATAGATTGGAACCAACTGCTCAAAAATGGCAGTATAGCGATAGTGATCGCCTTTCTTGAAATACTCCAATCCCTTCTTATACTTATAGTTATAGTCTTTACTCTTTAGAACTTTTTCAAATCCGCTACAACTAAGTAAAACAATACTTATCACGAATAGACAAAATAAAACATTAATTTTTTTTATCATAGGTTTCAATTCAAAGGCAAGATTTTATTTATAACCGAAAAGGGCTATCTTTATTGTATATGCCACTTTCTAATAAGCAGGCAAAGTTAGAAAGAATTAGTTAAACTGAACATTTTTTTTATCAAAAGTTGATTTTTTATATTACGTTTAACTAAATTTCACTTTTCAAATCACCTACTTAAGGTTAAATCGCTTAAAAATAAATTTTATACATTAGGTATATATAACCAAGTTGCTAGTTTTTAACTTCTACTTGCTGACTTCAACCTAATAAACCAATTTTAAAAGTTCTGAAAACCCTAAAAAGAATAAGTATATTCCACAATAGGAATATACTAACGTTTTTTATTATTTTTTCATCTTACTATAAATCAGCAGTGTAGTTCAATAAAATTTCATGAAAAACACAAATCTTTTGTTAGTAATCAAAAAAATGTACTTTTGTTAGATTTTAATTAATAATTGTATCAACCAAATAATTACAATCGTGGATATATTTGATAAGATCAAAAAAGGGATGGGTCCTATTGGACAGTGGCAAAATCAGGCTCATGGATATTTTGCCTTTCCAAAACTTGAGGGGGAAATCAAACCAAGAATGAATTTTCGTGGAAAAGAAGTTCTTACATGGAGTTTGAATAACTATTTAGGGTTAGCGAACCACCCCGAGGTTCGTAAAGCTGATGCTGAAGCAGCCGCGCAATTCGGTATGGCGTATCCTATGGGTGCCCGAATGATGAGCGGGCAAACCCGTAAGCATGAGGAGTTGGAGCAAAAACTAGCTGCTTTTGTTGGAAAACCTGCGGCCTACCTTCTAAACTATGGCTATCAGGGTATGGTATCAATTATTGATGCCCTTCTTAACAGGAATGATGTTGTTGTTTATGATTCAGATGCACATGCCTGTATAATTGATGGTTTAAGGCTATTCCCTGGTAAAAGGTTTGTTTTTCCTCATAACGATATTCAAAGTTGCCATAAACAACTTGAACGTGCAACTAAATGGACTGAACGAACTGGGGGAGGCATTCTAGTTATTACCGAAGGAGTTTTTGGGATGGCCGGTGATTTAGGTAACCTAAAAGGAATTGTTGAACTTAAGAATGAATTTAACTTCCGTTTACTTGTTGATGATGCTCATGGATTTGGAACCATGGGTAAAACAGGCGCAGGCACTGGTGAACATTTTGGAGTTCAGGACAAAATTGATATTTACTTCTCCACATTCGCAAAAAGTATGGCAGGAATTGGTGGTTTTGTAGCTGCTGAGGAGGAGGTTATTTTATATTTAACCTATAATCTTCGTTCACAGATATATGCAAAATCGCTTCCAATGCCGATGGTTTATGGAGCGCTTAAGCGTTTAGAACTTCTACAGTCCAAACCTGAACTTAAAGACAAACTTTGGGAAGTGGTTAACGCTCTTCAAAAAGGCCTTAGGGAAATGGGATTCGATATTGGCAAAACTGAATCGCCAGTTACTCCTGTTTACATGGTAGGTGGAGTCCCAGAAGCTGCGAATCTAGTATTTGATCTGAGAGAGAATTATGGCATATTTTGCTCACTAGTAGTATATCCTGTAATACCTAAAGGTCAAATTCTTTTACGTCTTATTCCTACTGCAGTTCACTCATTAGATGATGTGAAGCAAACTATTGCTGCTTTCGCTGAATGTCGTGATAAACTTTTAGCAGGGAAATACGATAAAGTCAAAGTTGCTCAATTCTAAAGCCTATTAAATAGCAAAAAAGCCCCAAGCGGGGCTTTTTTTGATTAAAACTTTCGTTCACCTATATACCTTTCAGCATCAATAGCAGCCATACAGCCAGATCCTGCTGCGGTAATTGCCTGACGGTAGTGTGAATCCTGCACATCGCCACAAGCGAACACTCCCGAAATATTTGTTTTACTTGTACCCGGTATTGTTTTGATATAGCCAACCTCATCAGTTTGAATCCATGGTTTAAATATGTCGGAATTGGGTTGGTGTCCTATTGCTACAAAGAATCCGGTTATATCCTTCTTTATAAGTTCACCCTTGGATATATTTTCGAGGAGAACTCCAGTTACACCATTAATATCACCTAGAATTTCTTTTGTTGTATGCTCAAAAAGCACTTCAATGTTAGGAGTTTTCATAACCCTCTCCTGCATTGCCTTTGAAGCGCGTAAATATGGTTTGCGAACAATTAAATACACTTTTTTGCAAAGCCCTGAAAGATAGGTAGCCTCTTCGGCCGCAGTATCGCCACCACCAACAACAGCAACATTCTGTCCTTTATAAAAGAATCCATCGCAGGTAGCACAAGCGGAAACTCCTTGACCTTTGTATTTTTCTTCAGATTCTAGCCCTAAATATTTTGCAGTTGCTCCTGTAGCAATAATTAATGCTTCGGTTTCAATAATTTTCTCGTCATCAATTGTTACTTTGTAAGGCTGTGATGATAAATCCGCAGATGTTGCAATGCCAAAACGAATATCAGCACCAAGGCGAGCAGCCTGTTTCTTTAAATCTTCCATCATCGCTGGGCCAGTAATCCCATCGGGATAACCAGGAAAATTATCAACTTCAGTCGTTGTTGTCAATTGCCCTCCAGGTTGAATTCCTTCGTAAAGCACTGGATTGAGATTTGCTCTTGAAGCATATATAGCAGCGGTATACCCTGCAGGCCCCGAACCAATAATTAATACTTTAACTCTTTCAACTGGCAACTCTTTCTTTAAGATACTCTTGTTGCTATCCATATTATTCATTGGCTTAAATAGTTCCATAGTAAATCATTTTTAAAATAATTGTCAAAGTTAATGAATACGGCTTAAACAAACTAACACTGCACAATTAACAAAAAAAGAATCTTTTAGTTTTCTGAAATCAAAAAAAGAGTCTATTTTTGCATCCGCTAAAACAATCGGGGTGTGGCGCAGTTGGCTAGCGTACTTGCATGGGGTGCAAGTGGTCGTCCGTTCGAGTCGGATCACCCCGACCAATCAGTAAAATTAGGGCTTGCAGAGATGCAGGCTTTTTTGTTTTTTCACCTCAAGGTAAATAATAGGTAAACAAAAACTTCGTTTTGGTACTTCTTTTTTTTGAACCATGATAAATGCAGATAATTCATTTTTCATTTTTTCTCATCCAAGCGAAATATTTTCAAACTCGATATGCAATAATCAACAAATTGCCTATCTGTTCACTTTTACCTTTCCAAGCAAAAAATCGAAAGTAGAGATTTTTTCAAGGGCGATGACTCCATAAAATTTAACAAATAAAAAATCTCAAAACTATGTATAAGGCAAACAAATATTTAGATGGGAAGGTAAAATCTATTGCATTTTAACCTATTGATTGATCAACTACAGTTGGAGTTAGGGCTAAGGGGGAATATACGTCTAAAACTTAAATCATTGATTTTATGACATTTATCTTTAGTAAAATAAATATTAAGCTACTTGGTGAAGTCATCTGGAAAACCTATAAGGAATTCTAAACTATTATCGTTCCAAAAAAGGCAAAGTTTAATGTAAAAGTTGATGGTGATACCTCGTACCGTTGCCTTTATAAATAATTGAATGCGAAAAATAATTTATAAATAGTTAGCGGAGGAATTGGTGTAGGTTCATGAGGCAAATCTGCATCGATTTTATTTTTTATTGTCTACAAAGTATTATGGTCTCTCTCGATTTGCTCAATTATCAAATCAACTATTGTTGAAGAATTATTTTCAGCAATTTTATAAACATAGTATTCCCTAAAATTCCATTTTGAATTACTTGCTCAACAAAACTATCCCTAACTGATAGTAAGATACGGCTATTTGAAGCCTCAATTAAGCCTTAAATATTATTTACCCAACCTCTATTTTCAAATTCAAAAAGACCTACTTCATCAATTATAACAATATTGATATTTTTTGATGACAGTAAAACATTTTCACTAAACATAAAACCTTCTGATAATTTGCTATATTTTCCTATTCTATTTAGGTTAAAACATCTATTCTTCTAAGAAATTCCTCTTCCAAATCGAATATATAAAAGCCAAATGTTGATCAGTATCTATGTTCCAACTCCTTTCTACTATTAAGATTTTGAATCCTTTAAATTCTATCTGACATTTTACTTTCTATATTGCTACTTTAATAATTCTTTGCACCTTGTAATTCAACCCCAAGGTTTTATTGTCCGAACCTTTCAAAATATTTTTTTCCTACACAAAAATAATATTTCAGCAAATGAATCTTTAAATACTATTAATACGTATTTAGTGTTACTTTTATTGGCATATTATTTTAGTTTGTTTGTTGTTTTAAAGTTTTTTATTAATATTGTAATCATTAATATACACCGTATATAATAAATACTATCTATGAGCTTAGAGATTAACAGGGATATGATTAAAGCATTTATACTAAATGAGCTTTCAGAAGAAAATATGTCTTTAGTTGCGAATGCAATAATCAAGGATAAGCGTTTAGCAAAAATCCATCAGGAAGAAAAACTTAAAATTGATACAAAGCGTTACTATGATAATGAGATGACCCCAGACCAACGAGCCGAGTATGAGAGCATGTTAATAAAAAACATGGAGCTTTTCAGTAAGGTTGACCAACCTAAGGAAACAAGTAGCTCTTCGGAGGAGCTTCTTCTAAAAAAGCAGCTGGAGGACGCTTTTAAAAACTACGAAGCATCTCAGGAACAACCCAGCATTAACACCCCTAGCATCACCATAATAAAGAAAACTTCTATAAGTAATCGATTTAAATACTGGTTTGCCGCTGCATCAATTCTAGTAATACTTATTGTTGGCGTAACAATAGGCTACAATGCTCAACCCAGCGATTCGTTGGAGAACAGGCTATATGCAGAATACTATGCTCCCCTCAATTATATGGATGGATACGTGCCGAGCAACAATTTTTTTAGCATTGCCAAACAGAAGTATGTTGAAGGGGATTATACCAATGCTCTTTTGCTACTACAGGACTTACCATCATTTATAACTATTGAGTCTGAGAAGAATCTATATATTGGCCTCTCCCTGATGGAGGTTGGCGAGTTTAAAGAGGCTACTGGTTATTTTGAGAAAATTTTAACTAGTCAGAGTAAACTTGAATTTACATTAAGGGTTAGGTGGTATTTAGGGCTTTGCTACCTAAAACTCGGAGACAGGACTAAAGCGGTTGATGCCTTTCAGGCAATCGTAGATAGGAATGACTATAACTACAAAAAGGCTAAACGGATTCTAAGAAAACTTCGTGGCTAACTTCTCATTACATAATTAAGCCAAGAAAGGCTCTTTAAATATTACTCTGCATAGCAGCCAAATATTTTTAGAAAGTGGGTTGAAATAGCTTAGGTACATTGCACTGAAATTAATTTTCCAATGATAAGAGTTCCGAACTTTTTAGAAAGTTCGGAACTCTAGCATTTAATCGGCTTGATGGATGTGAAATCCTACAAGCAAAACGCCGATAGGTCTTTCAGACCCTATCGGGTTTTCCAATTAGGCATGACCTTTCAGCGATGCCAGTACTGAAAGAATCTTAAATACACCCCCCTTATCGCCCTACGTTTCCAGAAAATAAGGGTTAATGCTATAATTACGATAACGGCAAGGGTTATCTTTTTCAAAAACCAATGATGGTAAAGCGCATCCTGATTCCCGTTTACAACGATGCCAGCCCAGTAACGTGGGTTTGCAAAAATGGGATCAGTCGTTTTTAGGTACTTCAGTTTGGCGAGCTGTAAAGCCTCATCCTTCCGCATCCCCTTAAGTAGGTTCAGATAGAAATCATTTAGCATTTCGTTAGTTGCCCTATCTGCTGCAACCCACAGCGACATCACGACCGACTGGCTGCCAGCGTACATAAAGCTACGGCTTATGCTTAGCACCCCTTCCCCTTTGGATAGCCTCCCCGACCCAGAGTAGCATGATCCCAGCACAACCAGCTCCGCATTTAGTTGCATGTTGTAAACCTCCCATGCGTGTAAATAGCCATCATCGGAAGAATCCGTTGCCGATGGTGATAGGAAAAGTTTAGAGCTGGCAGGGTTAAGGGTGTCCTCAAAACCATGTGCGTAGAAATGGACAATGCCTTGGTTGTTACTGTACTTCCTGAAATTTTCTTTTGTAGCATTTCCCCCTGTAAGCGATTTCCCGAAGGTTAGCAGGGCTATCTTTTTTACATTCTTTATCCCTATTGGGATATTCCGCAGATTATCCTTGGAGTTCTTATAATCGGGTGCAATCCCAAGGAAATCGGGTGCAACTACGTGAACGTTATTTAGAGAATTACTGTAAAGGGTGGCGGAGTATGCGTAGCCTATTGGGTATTTCTTTAGCAGGAACGATTCCTGTGTGTAATTCAATCTATCACTATCCTTGTATGGATTATCAATCAGCGCATCAAAGGCTATAAGATTTAGCTTACCATCAGGGATTATTAGCAGATTTTTACCCTTTAGTAATGGCTCAATAGGGCGGATAAGTTTACAGTAAAGGGCATACGCCGCATTCTTGTAAATATCATAATCCAACGAATAGGTGCTATGTAGAGCGGTTATTAAAAAGGTAAGGCTTGAGCTAAAACTACTGTCGGCTTTCTGCTTTACTAGCAGAAATGTATCCTTGGTAACGGTAAAAGTATACAGTGTGCTGTCGTCCAGAACGTATTCGAGTATAGCCTCCTTTTTGCCCATTGCCTTTTGTAGTTGCGGTACGCTTACCACTTGGTTACTGTATTTCTGATTGTAGTATGTTGGGTAATTGCTCTCAAGTTTTTGCATTAGCCCCTCAAGTTTCTGCGAAAAGGTGAATAGCTGTTTGTTCCACCCATCTATTTTGGGTATACTTGGGTGTTCCTGCTTGCTCTCATCCTCAACCTGCATTCGGATGCTACTAATTTGTAGTTCTATCCTCCTTTCACCCTCACGAATGCTATCGGGTATTCCTGCAATGCCCTTCGCCATCTCATCGTTCTTCAGTTCCCTTAGAACCGCATACTTGCTGTACTCGGCATACTTAAAGGCTATTTCCGTGTACTTATAATCTCTGGTAATTCCATAAAGCGAGTTTGCAATTCGTACTATTGCTAGGTAAACCTCATGCTCCCTTTCAGCAAGTTGTAACTTTGACCCTTCGTACAGATAACCAGTACGCAACCGTTCGGTAAAGCTAGTAGCCAGCTCAAGCGTGGCAAGAGCAGCCTTAAGGTTCTCTGCTTTGTTTTCTTGCTCCGCTAATTGTCCAAAGGCTTGCGCTTTTAGCTTTAGGATATCCAGCAGATCCATATCTGGCAACACATCCGCATTTGGATTTGTATATATTGAACTATCGTTGAAATTATAAATCTTTGAGATTAGTGATTTTTGGTAGTATTTTAACGCTAATTTGTAGTTCCCAACTCTATAGTATAGTTTCCCATTAAGTTTAAAGCAAAAAGAAGTGTAAAGATGTTTATTCCCCAGTGTCTTAAGCAAAGTACCAAGAGATTTTTCATATAGTTTAGTACTACTTTTATAATCCCCAATATCTGAATAGAAGGCAGCGTAGTTCATATATGCCATACCTGTCATATAATGGTTTTCGCCAAACTCCTTGGCATTACATGCTATTGCTTTTCTAAAATAGTAGTTGGCTTTATCAAGGCTATCCAGTTTCTGGTATGCCAATCCGCAATTATAGTATGTATCGCTATTCTCTCCTAGTTTATTTTCCTTAGATATTTGAATGCTCTTTAGATAGCTTGTTCTGGCAAGATTATAATTCCCTAGTTTGTAGTAAGAGTAACCTAAGTTATGATAGTTGTCAACAATATAGCCATATTTCCTTTTGTCGTCGCTTCTCTTAAGCACTGCAAGTGTGTTTTCGAAGTAATAAATAGCCTTGGAGTAATCGCCTCGTAAGGAGTAAATATTGGCGAGGTTATTATTGATTGCCGATAAGTAATAGTTATCAAAAGTATTCTCTTTTGCTCTCTTATAGAAATCAATAGCCTTGTTCAAATATCCCTGTTTTTTATATATAACCCCAAGCAGATTATACACTTTAAAAAATTCCAAACTAATACTATCCTTTGTTTTATCTTTTAAAAGAAGAATTTCATTCAGATTTCTTATTGTCTTATTATAATCTCCCATTGCATAGTAAATTAAACTACTATCATAGAGCGAATTTATATAATTGGCATCAGTATGCTGTTGAGCTTTTACTTCATACATGCAGGGGAAAATGCATGCTGACAGTAAAGTAAAAAAATTGATTGACAAAGAATTACTCAAGGATTTAAAAGAATTCATTATAATTGTCCTAATGTTCTTTAATTAGAGCAAAAATAAACCGAAATGTTTAACTTAAAGCTAAAAAATTATGAAAACGTTAAAAAAAAGGAGACAAAAGAATGTTATAGAAAAATTTAGTCCCATTAATTCAAAAGAATTACAACAAATCAAGGGGGGGGAAGGAGAACCAACTCAAAGAGATATTGTTTTCCCCCGATAATTTAAGAAAAGCCTAGCAGCAAGCAGAACAAGACTTTCGATTGCCAAAGAATTACCCTGTGATTTGAAAGAATTCATTATTATTGTCCTAATATTCTTTAACTGGTACAAAAATAAACGAAATGTTTAACTAAAATCTTATGATTATGAAAACTCTAAGAAAAAAGCAAGAAAAAAAGACGGTAAAAGGGTTCAGAATCCTTAAAACAAAAGAATTACTGCAAATAAGGGGGGGGGATAGTGCTCCTATAACTCAAAGAGATGGTGAAATACATTAGCAGTAAAAATAAAAATAATCGAATTGTTTAACCCAAAACTTATGATTATGAAAACACTAAGGGAAATACTGTAAAAAGATTTAGTTCTAATGGTAAAAAAATTTAAGTTGAATAGCTTAAAAGGAAGCCCTACAAAAAAGAACTGCACCACTAAAAGTTATATATAACTTTTAGGGTGCGGTTCAGAGTAAGGCTTTTTAACTTTTAGCTAGTGCTTTACAACCAGCTGTTGCCTATATACATTTTTCCCATCGTTTATTTCAACAACGTAAACCCCATTGTTTAGATTACCAACTGGTAGAGTAACCGTCTCACCCGATTTATTTAGCGTAGCTTTTAACGCTCCAAAGCTATCTAAGACACGGATTGTATAGGCTTTCGTTGAGATGTACTTTGAGGCTAGAGCCGATGTACCTGTTGAACTATGACCCATTGAAAAGGTATTATCTGCGCTACCAATTGTTAACGTAATATTATCCGATGCGGGATTAGGGGAAATGGTAAAACCGTAGTAGCAGGGATCTTCTGAAACCTCCCCATGGCTAATCCCAGAAACCCCGCAGGCGTTTACCTCAGCTACGTCAATATAGTATATATGGTCGCAGTTATCTTGCCTTGGGAAAACTGCGCTTGTCCTTGAATTGCTGTACATAAGCGTACCATCCAGATACCACCTGTAGGAGGTAGCACTCGACACCGGACTGATGGCAGCAGTTATCCTACCTGGCGGTACATCAAATGCAATAGCAATAGTCCCCGGTACTGGCGATCCAACAGTAACGTAGAATGGGGAAAGAGTAGTACTAGCACAGGTAGAAGAAAGGGTAGCTTGAACTTGACCAAGCCCATTTCCAATGGCTTTATAAGTAGTTGAACCTCCCGTTGGGGACTGGGAATACAAATTGGAGCTGGCATTCCACGATACCGAGCAGCCTGAAGGCAGATTATTTACCGTAAAAGCACTACCCGATGAGCATACAAGGGTAGGGCCTGCTACGTTAACATTGGTATACTGAAATTTTGCACCCACCCCCACTGCATACCAAGCATTGGTAACAGCTATTACCTCGCAAGAGTTAACTCCAAAAGAATCTATTGCTGTTTGAATTGTTGCTTCCCTGAACTGATTAAAACTTATTACTTGTTCCACATCAGATTTTATTTTCCACCTTTCGGTATAATAAACAATACTTGCCGCACGATTTATACCAATGGCATTCACGCTATAGGCATTCTCCAAATTATTGGTGCCACTACCTCCCTGAGACACAAGGTAGAACCAATAATTTACCACCCCGCTGTTGGTATGAACGCCACCATTGTCAGCTGAAGAGCTTGGGTCAACCCAATAATAACCATTATACGTATCGGGTTGAGGAGATAAACCAGCATTTGGATTAGCCATATTACGCATAGGAGTGCCAAAAAATGAAATCTCATTCCCAATAAGCCATGTTTGCTTGTTGGTGGTGGCCCAATTCTCTACACATGCGCCCCATATATCACTCAAACCCTCATCAATGGCTCCTGATTCACCAAGATATCTCAGTCTTGCGGTTGTTTCGCAAATCCCATGGGCAATTTCATGGGCGCATACATCAAGGCAAGTTAGGGGGGTAAATAGGAAAGCTCCATCGCCGTAGGTCATACGCTGTCCATCCCAAAAAGCATTATCATTATCCTTGTAGCCCAATGCCACCAAATCCCCGTGAACATAGCCAAAAAGTGAACCTCCATTGCCATTGTAGCTATTCCTTTTATGTACCTGTTTAAAGTAGTCGTAAACCATTTCAGCTCCCCAGTGAGCATCAAGAGCAGCATTATCCATATTGGGATTATTAAACTCAGTAGCTGTCCAGTTATTGTCATTATCAGTAAAGTCGGTTTGGGTATAACGGTCAGCACGGTTCATGTTATAGGTTTCTATTCGTACACCATTTCTGGTTTCTCTTAACCTGTAACCACCGCTATAGGAGTCGGTAGTAATATTCCTTGCACCGCTATACCTTGTTTGTGCTATCCCGCTGGAGTTGGCTTGATGAATGCGTGAATCCTTATCAATCACCTCTCCTGTTAAAGCATCTACGTAGATATAGTCCCGGCTTAACGGCTTATGAGCGTATATATCAAACTTGTACGCCAGGCGGTATTTTTTATCCGTTTTAAGCCTATCCTTTATAATCACCAGTTCGCCTTTAGGGTAGTAGGTTTTGTTAAAATTATCCTTTACCCATTTCTCCTCCTCTGGGATTTGCCATTTGTAAATCTTTGCATTTATATACTTCAGAGCGTACTCCAGCGCAACGGGTTCAGTGAGCGTGGGGGTAGTATTTACCTCGCCCACGGGTTGAAAGTTCCCAAGAACTGTTTCAATACTATTGTTCTTTGAGGTGTGTATACCGTACGTTCCGTAAGCAACCCTTACCCCTTTGTAGTACTGTTGGAAATATTGGTGATTATAACCCATTTCATCACGGGCAGATCCAGTAAGCCTCCACTCGTCGTTGGGGCGCATACGGTGTATTTCACGAAGCACTCGGGTTGAATTACTCATTGGTATTGGAGTTGAATCCGTCCTGAATCGGGCAAAGGTTATAGTACCGTTAGCAGCAGTATCCCTTTGCTGGAATCGTACTTGAGATTTTCCGCTAAGTGCGAAGGTTAATACCATGAATGCTAATAGAAGATGTTTTGTGCTCATTGCATTGATTTTAGTTTATTTTCTATAGGTTATTTTAAGGATTACCCCGCTATTCCCGTAGGCAAATCCTGTGGTTTGATTTATAAAATATGCCCTTTGAAGGGTTATACTGCTATTGTAGTAGCATTCCTTCCATGTAATGCCCCCATCAATGGTGTAGTATACCCCATGCTCTGTACTATAGCATCCCTTCATCTCTGAGTTGAAATGACAGGAAGGATATGGATAGCTGATCTTATCGTTGACCAGCACCCACGTTTGAGCTCCATCCACGGTTTTGTACAACTCTTTATTATAGGTAAAAAGATAGCCCACCAATTCGGAGATAAAGAACATATCGGTGATATTTGCCATGTGGAGGTTCAGATCAACCCATGTCTTACCACCATCGGTGGTTTTTAGCATATAGCCGTAGTTGGTATTATCGTGCGTGGCACCCCCGCAAGCATACCCCACATTAGGATTAGCAAACTGCAAATGAGAGATTGGGGCCATGTAAGGAGCATCGTAAACCTCCTCCCAGTTAAATCCTCCATTGCTAGTTCTTAGTATTTTTGAGTTATAAAGTAAAATTCCTTCCATCTCATTAAAAGAGTAAGGTCGTCCGCTATGAAAACCATCCAATTGTACCCACCTATAACCACTATCGTCTGAATAATACAATTGATCAGGGTTGTCAACTATTTTCTGATATATTGTAGATATAAAAAGTTTTGCGCCATAACCTGTTATTCCATTAACTCTATAGTTCTTTAGATTAAAGGTGTCAATAACCCAAGTGTCTGCGCCGTTCGTTGTTCTTAGCATTACAGACTTTCTACTTCCGTAATAATCAAATGCCCCAACAATAAACCCAGTGCTATCATCAATAAAGTAGATATCATACAAATCCCCTTTGTATGGTGTTTCTATTCTTTTTACTTCTATTGGGGGGCAGTAATTATCTTTTTTACATGCTATTAGTGTCGCAAAACTTAGTAATAATAGTATTGCCCCTATTAGTAAACGGTGAGTTGATTTCATGAATTAAATCTTTGGTTAATTATTGAGTTCTATTTTAATAATGGATTGCTGCGAGGAAAGAAAGAATAGTGTATTTTCGGAGGTTTGAACAGCCCTAACAGAAAGCTCGGCATTGTAAACAGGGCTTTCGTATACCCTTTTAATTGTCTTAAAATCATCAGTGGTTTTAAAAATCGACCAGCCCGTTCCGAAATACTTGGTTTTACCTGTTACAATGGCGGAGTAGTATGAGCATCCTTGTCCTGTTATGTTGTTTAGCAAAACCCAGCTATCCCCACCATCGGTGGTTTTGTAGATATCATTATCGAAAGTAAAAGCATAACCTGTGTTATCATCCACAAAGCTAAAACAGGTAACAAACTTCTGCATGGAGGTTAACTCAGTCCATGTATCTCCACCGTCGGTGGTCTTCACCAGAGTGCCGAAGCTACCATAATCGTCAACAAACCCACCATAGGCATAACCAATTTTATCGCTTGTAAAGAATAGCTTCCCAATGCCGCCAAACCCATCATAGTCAAATACAGTATCCCAAGTACTCCCCCCATCCTTGGTTTGCAGTATATCGCCTGCACGGCATACAAAACCCAACTTAGAATTTTTAAAGTAAAGTCCCGAATAACCAACGTCAACAGTAAAATTACCTAAATTATTCCATGTAAGACCCCCGTCTTTACTAAAGCATACTCCAAATCTGCTATCCCTAGAAGTATATGTTGCATATACAGAGTCTACACCTTTAGCAAAAATATTTCTAATAAGAGCCGAGGGGCTACTTTCAATATATACGGGTATTTTTACCCAACTTACTCCCCCATCAATCGTTTTTGCGATAACGGCAATACCCATATCGAATTCTATACCTCCTGATATAAAGCCAACATATTTATTGGCAAAACTCATATCAGAAGTACCTGCGGTATTAAATACCTTGGTCTCAGTAAAGGATTCACATGGTTGGTGGTCTTTTCTGCAAGAAGTAAGTGGTAATAGTAGAATACCTGTAATTATTAATGTTTTGTTTATAACTATTGCTTTCATGGTAATTTTGGTTAATCATTGAGGTCTATTTTAATAACGGATTGCTGCGATGAGAGAAAGAACAAACTAATAGAAATTAAACACTATTGGCAAAACAAGAAACTTGAATACCAGCAAATTACTTTTCGATGTAAAAGAATTCATTATTATTTAGTGTACTTTAATTAGTACAAAAATAAACGAAATGTTTAACTAAAAACTCATAATTATGAAAAAAGAAAAACATCAACACATTGATTGTGTTAACTTCAAGTCAAATGAGGGAAGTTACTGGTGGAGATGGTCAGGGAATAGATTTTTATGAGTATCCGTTTAGATTACTATTTCGATAAGCAAACTTAACTGTCATTCCGGGTGAAGTCCCAGAATCTGGATGTAAAGTAGGTGATTAGTTCCTCTGAGTTCCCTTCGGTCAGTTTCTGCATTCGCAGGAATGACAGCATAAAGGTTTGATTTTGTTATTTAAGCGGATATACATTTAGATTTTATTAAGTACTAAGAAATAATCCACTCTTTTAAGCAAAATTATAACCCTGAACGAAATTTGAACTGCACCCAAAATGTTATATTCAATTTTTAGGGTGCGGTTTGGGGTGGGGCTTTTTTAACACCCAAACCGTCAGAATTTATAAGATCTAATAGTGTTTAGCATGAGGATCAAATCATGAAAGCATCATTTCACTTTTTCTAAACCTTAAGCAGTTTCTGATACAGAGTTACTGGTTATTTCTTCCCCATTAATGCTTTTATTCTGCTATAAAGTTTATTCATTGAACTCGGACGAGGCATATCGTCATTTAAAATTGTTCCTTTCTCATCAACCAAGAAATATCTAGGAACACTAACCTTTTTGTCTGCATAGAACTGCTCCCATATACTGAAATACATATTCTTTGTTATTAAGTAATGATAACCCTTCAATCCCAAATTTTGGGCTGTTTTCCTCCATGTCTTATCAAGTTTTTCATCGTCAATTGAAAGGTAAAGCATTTCAACACCCTCTTTTTTAAGAAACTCATGAAGTGATTTGCTATAGGAAAACTCCTGACGGCAAGGGCCGCACCAAGTTGCCCATAGGTCAATAAAGACTGGTTTTCCCTTAAACTGTTTTGAAACTAAATCCTTAAGTGTTTTACACCCTTCATCCCTTTCAATAAAAACTATATCAGAGTCTATTGTATTCTTTGTATTATAGTAAGGTTCAAGAAACTTATCGAGGAATGGTTTAAATGGACTATTGGGATAGGTCTTACTAAAATACTCGTGTGCTTTCTTCCAGTCCATTTCATTGCTATCTCTTGATGCACAAAAGGCAATAGTAAAGGAAAGTTTCCAATCAATAAATTCAGAAGGGAGGCTATATAAATATCCATACACTCCAAGCAGCTTATCGAAATCTTCCTTTTCTACTTCTCCGTAATACTTGGAACTGTAATACCAGTCAATACACCAGTAAATGTATTGCTGAGTTGATTTATTCTCAGTATCCAGATACTCCATATACTTACCATAGTATGGCTGTATTACCTGCCAGTTTCTTTTATATCTAGCATCTAGGTATTCAAAAAGAAATCCACCCATATTATCCTTGATATACTGAGTAACCGCTTGTAGGTAGTTTTTTTTGATTGACCCATTTTGGTATAGCACTTCGAAAGTCCCGATTAGCGAGTCTACATGATGTATGTAGATTTGATATATTGATTCAAGGTCAATCGCCTTATCAATTCTACTACGGACAGAGAGAAAGTTTTTGGGTTTAGGGTTATCGAATTTAATAAAGTAGTTATTCCCTACCGCATTACTTCCCTCTGTTGTTATAGAATATTTTTTTTCTTCAATTTTTATATCGAGACTCAGGGTATCTTCTGGAAAGATTATTAGATCAAAGTTTACTCCAGCCACAAGAAAATTATAAAGCCCATCCTTGCTTGAATTAAATTTTATCTCATTTACTACACCCGTATTTAACTTAAAAACTTGATGGTTTAAATACGAAGTTTTAAAACCGTTTATTGGTACATCTACACCCAAATTACAGGTGGAATCACCATTACAAACACTTACCCGTAGAAGTTGACACTGAGCAGCAAAGGGTATAAATAGGAATAATATTAGAATTCTCATTTTTTGCTTAAAAGGAAGGAGTTTTAAACTCCTTCCGAGTGAATAAATAAAAATTAATAAGGTACACAAGAACCTGTTTCTGAACCACCACACCAATAATTTGCTCTTTGTTGAGCTCTAGCATCTGAAGCATAAGTACCATACCACATTGCGCTATTATTACCGCATACACAATAATAGCTGTTACCACCCTTAACATCGTTCATCTCTTCCTTGGTTAGCATTTTTGCACCAAGTAATTCTAACTTTTTCATAGATTTGTAAATTAATACTTTGTTACATTTTGCAGCAAGCGTCCCATTGCTACTTGGGTTTCCCAAATTCAAGGCATCGGGAAGGCCTTTGGGGGTGACCGTTGCGAGCGGTTATCCCCTTTTTTCAAAAAGAATATGTCAAAGCAAATATTTTAAATCATTCGCATCATAGCATTCAGGCAACAAGTAACCATCAATAGCGACTATTGGCAAATGTGAAAATCTATAACTATCGCACCATTTAATATGATCTTTCACTCTAATTTCGGCTATTGTAACTGGTTGGATTCTATACTTATTCACCAAACGCTTTACGCTAGGGTAGTATCCTGAGTACCATTCTTGCGCTGCATCCATAAAAACACCAAAATTCTGTTGTATATAAATGCTCATTAGTTGATTAGCCAATTCAATCTCATCTTTCTTTAGTGGATTTGGGTAAATAATTATTTGAACTGCAATATCATTTCGTCTACTTATTAACCCCTTAATAGCAATTAAAGTGTCTGCACAATGTGGACAACTAGGGCTAAGCACGAGGTCTATCCTGTGTTTTGGCTGATCTACAATATTTGCTATTGGCTTCAACTCTACTGGAATGCTAAATAATGGTTTTTGTTCTAGCATTAAGTGTAGAATACTAGGCTTGGCGTAAAAAGGGTTCGATTTAATTTTTAAACGGTTGTATTTTAGTGAGTCCAGTAAATATTTTCGAATAATAATCCATCCGAAAAAAATTGATGCTGACCATGAAAGAAAAAAAAGTAACCCCTTTATTGTGACTACTCGCTCTACAGGAATGAAATCGGAAAGTAGAAACGCAAATCCAGCCCATATTCCTAACATCAGCATCAAGCAGAGCATACAAATTTTTTTGACCCAAATTTGGATGCCCAATGAAACTAATGTTACTGCAATCCCCACAGAGAATAAAACTAAAAGGAGAAACTTACAGTCAGTATAATGAGATATGCTTAAAGCAAAGTTAATTAAGAAGAATATCAATCCCCATTCTCCAAGGCTCAGCCAACCAAAGGGCTTTGCAAACTGGGATTGAAGTATTGAGTTACAATCTATCAGTTTTCCAACATTACAGAAACGCTTTAGGAGATTACTATCAAAATAGGTTTTAATGATAATAGTTGTTGAAACCAAAATGCCAAATAAATTGGTTATAACAAACAAACCTTTATCATCTAATATGCCCTTCCATGCATTAATATTTAGGCAGAGTAGGGCAATAGTAGATATAATAAAGAATAAATATTTTTTACTTTGAATAGTATAAAGAAACTCTTTAAACAAGTATCCTTTTTCTTTTGAATATATTAGTTTTTCCTCATCAACAAACAGAGCAACTCCAGTCCATATTGATTGGAATTGATTGATTGAAATTTTTTTATCTTTTAAGTTAGGAATAGTTAGAATAACTTCATGAGCATTTAGTTCTTTTACCCACAGAAACTCCCCATTATTTACCTTAACATAAGCAATAAAAGGAGCCTCAATATTTTCAAGTTGCGAAGAGTCAATATTGTAAACACGATTTTTAATATTCATTTCCTCTAGAATATCACTTAATGTGCGGATACTTGGGAAGTGAGGATTTCTCTCAATTTGATCTAAAATGAATTGTCGGCTATGCTTCAGTTTGTAATGCCTTAGTAGAGTTAGCAAAGAGCTATAAGTCCCTTCATTGCTATAATTACCTAAAACCATTTTCTAGGAATAAATTTATTTTTAAATAGTTTTTGAATAAATACGAAATATTAACATTCTATAGTAAAAATACACATAATTTTCAAAAATCAAATATGTGCTATACAATTTTAATACCCTACAAAAAGAGCCGCACCCCAAATGTTATATCAAGCTTATAGGGCGGAAATAATACCCAACTTTCAATACTTTGCTAAATTCCATTTAGCAAAGAAGATTATAAATGAACCAATTAGTGTGAAAGAAGCAAAAACTCTATTTGACCATTTTATTTTAAACGACAGATCGTCATGTTGTTTATATACGATATCCTTATATTCATTAATCACTTCGTTGCAATGGTTTCTAAAAAGTATCAATGTTTTATTATCACAAATAGATTGACCCTCATTCATTAGCCCTGAAATCACTCCATCTCTTCTTGTTTTGGCTAGTTCTAAAGCATCCAAATAGTAAGAAGTACCTGCCATTAGGAAGTTGGCTAATGTAATATAGCCTTCCTTTGTCTTTATATAATCAGGCGACACAACAGCGGTTATCTGCTCTAGGCTATATGACAGAAATTGCTTTTGGTAAGATTCAATACACCTATCTGCCTTTGAAAATGTACTTATCTGAATATCTGTTACCGAGAACTTTACAATTAAGCCAATTAGGGTTAGTAAAAAACCCACAGCCTCAAGCCTCTTTAAAAAGCTAACATTTTTTATCCATTTCATATTTAAGTCATTAGTTAAACAATTTGTTGTAGTGTAGTTATTTTGATATTGTTTAAAGCTAGGTTGATTTGAAGTTCGGGAGAACCTAATACAGCATTTTCAACCCCTCCTATTGTGCATTCTGAGCTTAACTAAAGTCATTGATTCGAGGTATTGAAATTTACATTCCCTTTATTCGCTCATTAAAAACCGATAATTCATTATCAATAACAGCATCAAACCTAAAAGTTTTATGTTCTCCCATCTCAACATATCCTAGCTGATTCGTAAGCATCTTAGTTTTACCAATAATGAATTCAAGGTGTAGATCGGATCAGTACTGGAACTTCATCGTCCAAATTTTAAAACTAAATTACTAAATTGAATTGATTTCAATTGAAATTGTTGATTTTATTTTAATAAAAATGTAGACTATGAGTAACATTTTATTATCTTTACTCCTCATCAAATAAAAATTCCATGAAGCAGGTCATACGACAAAAGTACACGAATGCAGAGCTATTAGAGATTGTGAAGAAAGCGAATGAAAAAGCGAAAGCATTGAGTGTTCCTCTCTCCAAAAGGATTTTTAATGAGTATTGTAGGCTTAACTATGGCTCGATGCTTATTGGTATAATAAGCAAGCAATTCTCAATAAGTGCTGCTCAACGGGATGGGTGGTCTGCTGTTTTAAAACAAATTGGTGTTGAGCCCCCAAAGAAATTCTCAGCAGAGTCGATTATTGATCACCTCTACAAATTGTATATTGAGAAAGGCAAACAACCCACAGAGGAAGATATCGCAAAAAGTGGGATGTCCCTTAGCACCGTATACAGATATTTTGGAAAGACCAGCAATGCGATAAAATCAATGTATGAGGCAAAAGGAGTAGAGCAGGAGTACAATCTACCATCAAATGTTGCTGCAATTAGAAAGCTTGATAGGGCTGGGGATAGCTTACGACATCTTCCAATTGGGCTTGAAGAAAGCCCTGTCAATGAGCAGGGGGTGGTATTGCTTTTCGGAAAAATCCATTTTGCCATTGGATTTCCCTCCATTATTAAAGTTCAGCAGGATTTTCCTGATTGCAAAGCATACTCAATTAGAGTTAGAGGGCAACGGCATCGAGCGAATATTGAGTTTAAGTTTAAGTCGAGTTCTTACTATAGAAGTAGAAGGTCAGCCGAACAATGGGAGGATAAGGTCAACTACCTTGTCTGTTGGGAGCATGACTGCAAAAGCTTTAATCAAAAGATTAAGTTTGTTCAGGTAATCGCTCTAAAAGATGAATTGAAAAAGAAAGAAGTAATTGAAGTGATAAAGAGTCACTATAGCGGGAAACTACAAGTTGTTGAAGAGCTCATTTAGGGATATTTTCAGACCGTTGGCTATCTTTTCGATACTTTCTAATGAAATATTCCTTTTCCCAGATTCAATACCAGCGATATAGGTTCTGTCTAAGCCACATTCCAGAGCGAACTTCTCCTGACTTAGACCAGCTTTCTTACGTAATTCCTTAAGCCTTAACCCAAATCTTACTTTGATTTCCATAAAACAAAAGAAACCAATAGTAGCCATTAAGACAACGGACTATAAGTAACAATCGCTTTATTTTAAATATTTTAGTCGGATTAAAGAAGGCATAATATACAAGTACCTATTTATCAAATTTTGAGTATACGGGATAGAGAATCCTTAAGAGATATAATCGCAATTAGCCTTGCCCTTCTATTTTAGGTTCTCTGAGAATAGTTTTTGAATTTCAATCAGCTTATCGCTAGGGTAAGTACTAACAACCGAAAGAAATGCCTTATCAACAATGTCTTTTATTTGGCAGCGTTCCCAGTAGGCGATTGCCTTTAACTTCAAAAGCAGCTCTTCTTTAACTATAAATGTCGCTCTAATCTCTTTATTAGAATCTGAGACAAAAGTTTTCCTCCCTTTTGTCTCACTGGATTCGTCCATGCCTGTACTTTGAAAGATTGCGTCCAAACCTGTTCTAAACTCTTTTTTAGCCATTATTATATATTCAGTTCGTTTTGGTTATTGAGATTACTAGTATTACTGATGTTATTCGTATTACCAAGTAACCTTGATTTACTAATAATCACTGGTTGCCTAGCAGCAACATTTAATGAGAAACCCATCTTTTAATACCAGCCAGATTCTGGCACTAGTCTTCTCATTAGCTCCCTTGCCAACCAATAATAATCCTTAGCACCATTACAACCGGGGCTTGATCTGAATATTTCTTGTCCACGGCTGGGGGCTTCGGCAAGATCAATATTTTCACGTATAAACTGCTTGAATACTTTATCTCCAAAATGTTTTTCTGCTGTAGCGGCTATATCCTTATTAAGAATCTTTCGGCTATTATACTGTGTAATAACTATCCCTTCTAATTGTAGATTTGGATTAATCCTTGATTGAACTTTACCAATGATTTCAATTATCCTAGTTAAGCCATGCATTGCTAAAAACTCTGCTTGAAGGGGTATAATTACCCTATCTGCTGCACAAAATGCGTTTAAGGTAAGGAAGCCAAGGTTTGGTGGACAATCAATCAGAATAAAATCAAAAGATTCTTTAAGTGGTGTAAGGAGGTCTTTAAGCACAAACTCTCTACCGGGCTCATTGTTGAATTCAACTTCAAGTCCAGATAAGTCGATTGAACCTGGGATTGCCCATAATCTTGCGGCAAATCCAATAGGGTTTGGTTTATACATTTTCTTAATACAGCCGTAAAGGTTCTCCGTTTCATTTGCTAATCCTACACTTTGTGTAAGGTTCGCCTGAGGATCTAAATCTATCAATAGAATTTTTTTGTTTAGGTGTGCTAAGCCAGCACCAAGATTTACTGTTGTGGTTGTTTTACCAACTCCTCCTTTGTGGTTGCTAATCGCAATAATTTGTGGGTTCATGGAGTTAATTTTAAGTGTTTTTTATTTGAATTACTATGATTACTCGTATTACTGGTATTACTGATATTACTAGTACGGTTCAAATGCTCATTCCCTGATCCCTCTTTTGAGATCCTTTTTTCTTTTTCTTTCTTCTTTGCATCTCAGCTGGATCTTCATCAGAATAGTTATCTGATATTGAATTCGATAATGAGAAAGAGGTAGAAAATACCTCTTTAAATTCATTAGATCTTTCCTGTATAAATGATATCGGTTTATTAATCCCTGAGCTGTGATGAAAATTCTTTCTTAATTCAAGGTAACTAGCAAATCCGATTACTTTCTGGGTAAGATCGTACTCATTGGGAGTCTTACCCTGCTTGCACATTCGGTTGAGGTTTACTAAACTTCTGTATATATATCCATTATAGTCAGTTCGCTTTTCAAATCGAAGTAAAGCTTCAGTATCAATTTTTTTTAAGTTATTCTTATCGATCCCATGGCATATGTAGTTGGCAAGCTGGTTGATTCTGAATTCTTTTTGCTCTTCGGATTGGCTCAAATAGGTTTCCTTCTTAACTTTTTCATTGCTATGCTGCTGAATTATTTCAACTCGATCAGATATTGCCCCATTTGATTTTACCTTGTAATAATTGTATGATTCTTCAAGGGGGCGGAGGTAGCCAAACATTTGATCAAAAATCCCTTCACCACGCTGTTTGAACTCATCCCGATTAAACCCACCCTTTATTGGGCCTTTTTGTGTGTCCCTATGATTAGTTTTTGGGGAGAGCTTCTTTTTACCATTCTTGCTCATATGACCTATCAAAAAGTGTACATGGGTCTGTAAACCATTTTTTTCATCGCCTTGAGTTCTTGTCCCATTTTTCACCTCTTCTTCATCTCCCTTATAATATCTATGGTACTCAATCTTACCGAACCAGTTTATATCACTAATAGAAATTCCTTTATTAAACTGATTGGCGTATTGTTCCATAACTTTGATGGAGTAATCTTTTATTTTTTCAGGATCATTACCGATGAACATAAGTTCTTCTTCACTGAAATTGATTGAACCTGTATAGAATTTTGCAGCTGTTTTGCTTAGACCTTTTCTGTTGTTGTCAATTGCATCAATAACCTGATAGTCTAGTATTTCTTCGCTATTATGGTTAAAGAAGAATTCTTTGGTAAGCGATTCATCCCTAAAGTCCTCTTTGGACAAATAGTTTACAAAGGAATCGCAGGATCCCTTATTATCTGCAAACCCAGAAGGGCTATCGAATTTTAGATAGGGCATCTTCAAACCTCTTTTTATCTTCCTCACGAAAACCACCCATCCCTCTACTCTTAAATAATTCGTAGAGTAATCCGATTAGTACAATTGTATTTTTCTGTGAGCGAAGTTGGTTTTCAATATCTGGTTTAATGGTATCAGGAACTCTAGTTATTCCGAGTGAAAGTTTATTTGATTGGATTTCAAACTGTTTACCAAGTTGTACGGTTAGATTTCCTAGCGACTTAAGATCGTCTATAGTGACTATTTTTGAATACGTTTCACTCAGCCTTCGTTCAAGTAGTATTAATCTTTCAACTAATGGGGATAATTTCTGTTTCTCATGAACCTGCATAAACTTGATTACTTCATCTACCCTTTTGGTCAATCGCTCAATCTCCTCCCTTGGGGAATAAATTTCTTCAGCAGGGTTGATACCTGTTTTTCGGAAGTAGGATATAGATGCATTTATAAATTCAACCTGCTTTAATCCATGATGATTTGCTATTTTTCGGAGGTGTTTTAGTTCCTCTTTACCAATATTAGTTGTTGTAAGGGTATTGCTATCCATAATACATTTGGTTATTAATTAATAAACATGTAATCAGCCATATAACCATTATAATATTTATCTTCAGCTAAACGAAAATATATACTAATAAATCTATTGTGCTGTTTTTTAACCTTTTGCGTTAGCAAAAGCCGAGCGAACAAAACTCTGTTTCCGTTCCCGCTTGCTATTACATTACCTACACATTTATTTAGCATTTTGATTAGTTGACTTATTAAAAATTAGATACTGGTTAATATCATTAAACCCGTTATAGAATTCAGATTCATCCTTAATGTTAGCACCCATACTTTCAATCTTCCTTAATGCAGAAATGCCACCTTCATCACGATCTAGATATAACATTAATAAATCATGCTGTTTTAAGACCTCTTCCGCCTTAGGAATATTCCCAGTAGTATTCAATATGATATGATTAGAATTGAACTCCAATTTTGGGTATAGTATTAGTAGGGAAAGCCAATTAAAAAACCCTTCTGTGACAGTACATGTTTTTGAATTATTGTTGAAAAAGGTAATACCTTTACCTGTACAACCCTTAAAGTATGAACTTCGAAGTTCGTAACCTGATTCACTTTTGAAGCCTATAGCAAAATATTTAGCACCATTGTTTTTATACCAAATCTCTTGGCAATATTTCTTGGCCAAAGCCAAATCAATACAACGAATATTCATGTATTTTAACAATGCTGGATGTTGTAGAGACTGGATTTTCAATATTTCCGTACCTACTCTAGGTTCAATCCTTTTAGTAGGTTCAATACAGGTGGGCTGGTCAAAAAGAAAATATGAAGGGAAGTAATTTTTGACAGTATTTACAATTTTATGAATATCAGTTGTATTCAGATAGTACATGAGTAAATCATAGTTCCTGCCACCTGCAGGAATACCGAAATCGTACCAGATATTTTTCTTGGCATTTACTTTCAGTGAGGCGGTTTTCTCTTCTGTCCTGATAAATGATACGAACCAGTAATCATCTCTTGTATTTCTAGTAAAAGTTGCACCAATTATTTTTGCGATAATATCTAGGATGGGAATAGAGTTCAATATTTGAGATGGTTTCATCTTTTCTTTTTGACCAGCCATTATATTTAATATTAATAGGTTAAAAGATATTTATAGGTTGATTGCATTTCCTGCATTCCCTGCATTTTGACTGAATTATTTAAGAATTCGTGCAGAAAATGCAGAAAGTGCAACACTTTTCACACTTTCTTAAAGTAATAACCATGACGCTGTTTTTCGAATAAGTAGTCATCATTTAAAAAATCAAAGAATGTGCGTTCAGGCATGTTAAACTTAGTAGCAATTTCCTTTCCCTTACATGTACTAAATTCAGTTGGTAGGGCTGTGTAAACTATGCGTTTATCCATTGAATAGTTTGCAAGCGGATCGTTATATTTAGAAATCAGCTTACTCACCTTAATTGCTGTGATTTCAAAATACTTTATCAAATCAATTGCTGATTCGACTGCTTTTAATTGAATTTGTGTACAATCCTTTTTATTACACTCATCCTCAATTACCTGAAGTAGCAATGCAAATCGTAATAAGTAGATTTCTAACTTTGAATAGATTCCTCCTAGGTCATCGTTAGTACCCTTATTAATTCGTTGATTATTCTTATTTCTCCATTCCTTAAATTTCTCATATCCTGCTTTATCAAATTCAAGTATTGTGGATTCAATTCCTGATTTACCAAATTTTGAAGTTCTTTTAGTTAATAGTCCTTCTATTAAATTCTGGTAAGCCTTGATGTAAATATCTGGCACATCCAAATCAGAAAGATCCTCCCTTATAATTGAATCTGGAAATGCAAAAAGTATCCTGTGTGTAAAACCACTGCTATCTCTTCCTTTTCCAAAGGTGTCAACCAATTTTTCAGGTTGAATTGTTCCTATTACATTTATGAATGGGTTTGATATATAAATGTGTGGTGAATTTCTGCGATTAATGTTAATGTCCTTACTACTCCAAATTGATAAATAAAATTGTTCTTCACCACTTTTCGAGTAACGTCCAAAGTTGTTTATCCATGTTAAAAGTTCATCGGAATAAATTGCAATTCCACTAGGATTATCTTCATGCGCTACGCTTAACGCCTCAGGAGTAAAGTCTGAAATTAAAAATTGCTTTCTCTTCGGTTGTGATAATGCAATTGGCATTACATCATTCGAATTTAATTCGTGATCCTCAGTATTTTTGGGTTTCCCTTTTTTTTTAAAGATCTGAATATTATATTCATAAAGTTCTATTTTGTATTTCTCATAATTTAATTTATCAAATTCTCTAAAGGGTTCTAAAAAAACCGATAAAGGGGCACTCTTATTAATTCCAGCCTTACCCACTAAAGCACCCCATAAAACACCAAATTCAATCCATTTCTTCTTAACTTGTAATTTGTAGAAACTCCCCATTGCCAATGAAATTGCAACTAATATGGTTAAGCCCATGTAATCATAATTGAAGTTCAAAACCTTGTGATACTCATTCATGATTTCTTGAAGATCTTTTGGAAAAATGTGTATAGGGAAATCGTTTTTGCCTGAAGAAATATCCTCAGATTCAGGTAAATTATTTAAATTTGCCATGTCAAAGTTTTATTATTCTTGCTTAAGAAATTATACTCCTATTCAATGTCCCACAACATTAATAGGAGTTTTTTAATAGAAACGCCAAACTTTTTTAGTGGTTTTCTCTTTTGATAACCTAACCATTGAGATAATTCATTCTTGAGAAAACTTGCTCAAGTACTTTGATTTACATTTTATCCTTACATTGGATTTTTTGCACTGAGTTTTTTTCGTGCGTTATCCCAATCTTCTAGTTCTTCTCTATTAAATAAAGTATGTTTTCCCTTCTTATAGAAAGGAAGCTCACCACTACTAGTAAGATTATAGATATGACCTTTTGAGCAGCGTAATAGTAGAGCTGCTTCATGTACACCTAACTCATCATTTATTTTTCTGGGGCGGTCTCTGTGGATAGAAAGAACTTCTTCCACGGTAGATTTAATGATTGGTCTAAATAACTCAAGTAATAAATTGTTAATGCTAGGATTTTCATGATCAATGTTCGTTTTTGCATTCATATCATTTTAGTTAATGATTTCAAATGCAAAATAAGGCTAGTAACTAGCAAGTTACAATTTTGGGATATATCCCTTTTTCATATAATGTAAAATAATGAACAATTCTTAAACCAGTAAAAACTGAGTTAACTAATTATTAATTAATTGCTTATACTTTCTCCTATCTTTATTGTCTTTCATTCGAAGTTTTTCAGCACAAATTAATGATGTTATTTCTTTACATTTTTCATTGTTTGTCTTTAATTCATTAAACAAATTCTCGAACGAACTGAAAGGTTCAAAATCTTTGGATTCTTCATATTCTTTAAAATACCTAGATATTTTTTTATAAAGAGTTGAATCATTATACATTTTTATAGGAGTAATCCCATGTGACCAACAGTAAAACCTATAGATATCTATTATCTTAGGAGATTTATATCCCAAGTGTTTTAGATAGATTACATGGAAAGTAATTATTTGTTTAAAGTCGATTGTACCGTCACCTTTTCTCTTTTCATCAAACCAAATTCTAATGTGATTAAACTTCAATGAATCTATATCAAAAAAATTGCTATAAACAATATTGTAGAAATCATCATACATTTCATCAATGTTATTGTTATAGTCTTCTAAAAGAATTTCAGGCAAACTTTTATTTAAGAGCGTCCTTCTGGAATAATTACTAAGTGCAAATTCAATTTTTTTTCTATAGTTAATTATTCCCAGGTAGCGTAGTATTGTGATTAGCAATCTTTTTAAAAAAAATGATAAATCGATAACTATATTAACAGTCCAATCAAGGATAATCCCAATCACCGGTATTTTTCCTGTAAAATTTTTGAATTCCATTTCGAATCTGCTTAGTATCAATGAAATCATTACGAAAATCATTGAGTATAATAAAAATAAATACACTATCTTCATTCTTAAATGGATCTTAAATATTAGTTGCCGATAATTGCATTTTCAACAGCACTGTTTACAGTCTCATCATCTATATCACTAAGATAAATCAATGTTGTAGTCTCGCTTTCATGCCCTAATGTTTGTTGAATAACACCTAGAGGGGCATTACTTTTCTTCATAATTGTTGCGAATGTATGTCTAGCAACATATGTAGTTATCTGATCATCTATACCTTGAAGTTTAGCAACTTTCTTAATATTTGAATTAACCTGCTTTCTGACATTAAAAATTCGGTTGTAAATCTTCTCAGGGGTATAATGTTTTTTTTCATTTAATATTGGAAAAACATAAGAGGTTGAATTTGCAACCTCATCAGGCTTGTACTTTTTGAGAATCTCAATTGCTGGGTTAAGTATTTTAAACTGCATCTCCTTTTTAGTTTTTCTTCGCATGTAATCAATGTCTAATTTAGTCAAGTCAAGATCTCGCCACTTTAAATGGGCTATATCAATAAAATTCATTCCCCTACAATAGTAGCTGTAAAGGAAAATGTCTCTTGCAAAGGATAGATGAGATGAGTCCGTTAAATTTAATTCTACAATTTTGTTAATAGATTCTTTAGTGATTGCTCTTTTTTTTGTCTTGATACCTCTGTATCTCTTAAAACTAAATTCAGCGAAACCGCCAAAGTTTTTCGGAATATACTCATCTTCCTTTGCATAGTTAACAAGTGTTTTTAATGTTCTCATGAAAACAAAAACGGTATTTAAAGCACAGCCTTGTTTTATTTTATAATTGTGAAATTTTGTTAAGAATTTTTTATCAATATCTTGAAAGTTGAAATCGATCTGTTTCCTAAATTTCATTAACTCCCTTTTTGTCTCTTTAAAAACTCTTGAATATCCGACCCTATCTTCTTTTACAAGTCTTTCAATGGTTTTATCGAAGTACTTACCGACAGTTATTGATGTAATAACATTCTGTTTGAGTTTGGTTATTATGGTTTCTGCAGAATAATCTTTTTTTTCTCTTTCAAGTTCTAGAATTGCTTTTTGAGCATCCGTTTCCCAATCCTTAATCTTAATTGATATTTCGTTAGAGAGAGGATGATTAATTTTCAACCTCTTCATGTCCTTGTCCATTTCGTTTGGAGAGAAATCGTGCCCGAGATAATAATATTTTATTCGTCTGTCCTTAATCACCCGAAGGTAGAGAGGATGCTTCCCATCTTTATTTTTCTTATCCTTCCTGAAAACCACTTTTGCCTTGGCTGTTGACATAGCAAGAAATTTTACAGGGTAAATATAGGGTAAACATTATTATGAAACAAAATGAAAAATGATTAATTTATATTAATTTATAAATCATTTAATCAATTGTTTATAAATTAGTTGTTTCATAATATGTAATAATTACCACTTGCATGGGGTGCAAGTGGTCGTCCGTTCGAGTCGGATCACCCCGACCAAACTTAAGGCAGTAGGGATTACTGCCTTTTTTATTAGATGAAAATACTAAATTTACTTCACTTGTTCTTTAATGTCCTTCCCAACTGATTTATTAATAACCAAAACTTCAAGGTTTAAAATAGTATTACTTTCTCTACCATGCATAAAAATACTCTTTATATCTAATAATTTCCATGATTTGTAATATCAAAAATACCATCGGGAAGGAAATAGAGGACTGCTTGATTCAATATAATTCTTAATCCTTCATTCCCATTTTCATCAACTGCACTAACAAAATAGTATTTTCCATTACAATCGATATATTTTAAACCATTATTCTTATCAAATTTAATTTTCACTGGTGTTAGATTAAAATATACTGAGCGGTTTAGGGCATCCAAACCTGATTCTAAAACTACACAAGTAAGTGTTTTTAAGGAGTCGTATTGAAAGGATAATCTTTTATTCCAGTTAGTTGCTGAATCATTAAAGTTAAACTTCTTATAATACCTTATTAATGTTGAGTCATTTCTTTCAGGGTCAGTTACATAATAACTCTGTGATTTAGTTAAATTTATTAAACCAGAAGTATTTGATGAGCAATCACTGCTTAATATGGGTTGTACATTATAAAATGAATTGTAATTGTAAAAATTAACAGATTCAATTTTACCTTTTTGGAAAGAAATTGTTAAAGTATCAATGGCTTTAATAGTATCTTTTTCCTCATCAGATAGAAAGTGATTGAATGGGTCAATTACTTTAAGTTTTTTTATTTCTCCCTTTTCAAAGCAGTAATGGTATTTATTAGGTATATCTTTAAAGCCATATTCCCCATCAAATTTGCCATTCTCAACTTTAATACCCCGCTTGGTAGAAGAAATATATTCGCCGTTATTTGTATCTAAATTATAGGTGTAATAAATTCCACTTGTTATCCCTTTTTCAATTATACCCTCAAAGAAAATATTTGTTTTGGCTTTGTCAAGGTAGAAAATATATGATCCATCCTTGAAGGAATTTGGTTTGATAAAATAATTTACAAACGGATTTTGGTAATATTTTTCATATATTTCATCTTCAGTCTGATTTTCCAATACAATTATGTTAGTTTGTGCCATGAGGGTTGATAAACACAAAGTATTTAGAAATCCTAACAGGAGTAGTCTCTTCATATTTTTTCAAATTAATATTAAATGCTGTTGAGTTTAGGTTTAATTCTTATAAGCCACAAATTCATGCCTTCGCAGAAACTGAGCGTGCTTTTCGATTTTGCTGCATGGTAATGACAGTAAAAATAATATTCACACCCCTTGTTACTCTGTACTTGATACGAATTCTCTTTAACTAAATTACATTGGTATTCGACTATGAAAATAACTTTTAAATTTCATATTGCATAATAGCATTATTTATTTATTTTTATAGTCACATTAATTACATATCCTTTTTTTACTGAAATTATATTTTTATTACATATTATACATGATTTTTTTTATTTTAAAACCTATGGGTTAATTATATGTAATAAGAGGGCATGTTTTATGATTCATCCTGCGTATCAATTTTAAATAGTTTCATTTAATCACCATAAATGGCTAAAGAATTATTCTGTTAGTAATAAATTTACATTGTTATATTTTATTAAAAATCAATTAATTAACACAAATAATATCATTAAAATATTGCACCTTGAAAGAGCCAATCGTCAATCTACTAATAATACTCTTAAGAGCAAATGGTATAAGAGTTAATGAGCAGGAGTTAGAATTTCAACTTTTAAGCCACCCGTCATATCCAAGTTTACATTCTATAACAGGAGTATTGGATCACTTTTGTATTGAAAATTATGCACTAGATATTCCTAAAGAGATAGAAACATTAGATCTCATACCTAATTCTTTTTTAGCACTTGTTAAAACCAAGGAGTACGATGGTTTTGTAATGGTAAGCAGGCATGGTCTTAACCTCCAATTATCTTTTGATGGAAATAAAAAAAGGGTGTTTTCAAAAACCGACTTCTTAGAAATCTGGACAGGTGTTATCGTATGTGTTGAAAACGATAAGCAGAGCCTTACTCCCAATTTAAAAAAAATAAATTTCACGAAAAGTATCTTATACATAGCAATAACTTTGCTGTCCATATTATTACTTTATCGAATTAACTTATTCCAAACAATTCATTTTGTTTTATCTCTTGGGGGTATTGCCATATGCATACTAATTTTACAACATGAGTTAGGTTTACATTCGAAAATATTGGATAAATTTTGTTCCGAAGAGAATAAAAAAACAAGTTGTAATGCAGTACTGAATTCAAAAGGAGCAACCCTTTTTAGATCTCTGAAATTTAGTGATGTTGGAATTGTTTATTTTGTATCCTTAATCCTCTCATGGTTCTCACTAATAAACAGCAATATAAGTTACAATTCTATAGTCTTAATCACCTTACTAGCAATTCCCTTTACGCTTTTCTCAATCTACTATCAAGATAAAGTTGTTAAAAAATGGTGTTTACTCTGTTTGAGTGTAGTTTTAATACTCTGGCTGCAGGCTATTTCATTACTTTTTATCGACTTAAACGATACAATTTTTGCATTTAGCTTTAAAAGTGTGCTATTAACCGCTTTCAACTTTCTAATAGTTTTTGCTTTATGGCAATTTATCTCACCAAGACTAAAGGAAGAGCAGGAATTAAAGGCATTAAAAATAGAGCATTTCAAGTTTAAACGAAACTACAATATATTTAAATCCATGATTCAGAAATCGGATGAAATTAATACATCCATTAATGATTCTAATGAGATAGTTTTAGGCCATAAAGAAAATCCGCTTCTTAGAGTTGTAGTTATTACCAATCCACTTTGCTCATTTTGCAAAGAAGCTCATGAACTAGTTGAAAATCTGCTGAAAATAAAAGATAAGAGTATTCAGATTGTCATTCGGTTTAATGTTAGTGGGGATTACAATTCAACCGACACAAAAATAGCATTAAGGCTTATAGAGATTTATAATAAAGAGGGTGAGCAAGTATGCCTAAATGCCATGCATGACATTTACAGTACCATTAAGCCTAATGATTGGCTAAATAAATGGGGAAAACCCTGTGAGGAGCCATATAAGAAAACAATAATTATTGCAAAGGAGTGGTGCAACGAAAACAACATCAATTTTACACCTGAGATTTTAGTGAATGGCAGATCTTTCCCAAGGGAGTATAGCAGAGGTGATTTGCTTTATTTTATAGATGAAATTATTGAAGAAGAGAGGGAAAAAGTAAACTCTCAAGCATTGAAGGTTGTGATGGAAACAGAAAAAATCTAGTGAATGTAACATAAGCTGAACAAAAAATATTAGCTATCAATAAATGGACACAAATCCTGAGTGTCCCAAAAAAGTTCAGGGTAAAATATAATCATATAATTAATTTATTATGAAAAACTTAAAAGAGTTAAAAGGAGTTAAACTCCTTAGTAAGGCTGAGCAAAAAGTAATTACTGGAGGCTTAGCTTGCCGTCCAGATGGTGGATGTCCAACAGGTACACATTGTTGTTATGGAGGTTTGTTTGATGGTCTATGCCGCAAAACTTGCTAACAAATTAATACAACATGTATTTTAGAAGTTATCTGAATAAGAATTCAGATAACTTCTTTATTTAAAATTCAGCATATTAATGAAAGTTTGATATAAAGGTTCATGCAATTTTAGGAACTTTATATAAAAACCAAGTGAAATCCTAATAATTTCAAAGTTTATCTTTCAGTATTATGCCATATTTTAATATCATTCAACCACCACTCTCAAACTTCTAAACTCCTTTCCTGCGCTAATCCTAACAAGGTAAATTCCTGGGGTTTGGAATAGGTTAATATCAATTTTATAATTTGTTAATCCCCTACCATTTCTAGCGAATAGCCTCTTTCCATAGGTTGAGTATACCTCAACCAGCACATCCGACTCGCGGTTTAAGGCAATTTCAACGCTAAAATTGCCCCGATTGGGGTTGGGGTAGGCTACCACATCGCTAATGATAGGTTGCTTGGAAATGGGCTTGTTTTTCCTGTCTTTTGCGGGTTCAATAGTTATTGCCTTTTCGATATTCTCCGAGCAAAGGCCAACAAAGGATGTAAGACCTATATTGAAATTCCCTACCATTTGTGGTACTAAGTAAATTGAGTAGTCGTTCTGATAAATAGGCATGAAAGAGGCAGGGTATAGCCATTCAATGGTTTGCGGTATTGGCCACGACATCTCAATAAGTACCAGAGTATCCCCAACGAAGGCTTTATCGGCTATCATAAAGTTAGCATCAATGATATTTTCCGATTTTATCAGGTTTAGGGTATCTCTGCCAGAACAGCCCTTACTATCAATTACTAGCAAGTTGTAAATTCCAGATGTTGACAATGAGGCAGTTCTACTGGTTGATTGAAATCCATTCTCAGAATACCACAGATAGGTGGCATTTGGTATACCAGCATCGGCATAGTAGGTTTGGTTTGAGCAGATGGTAATTAAACTGGGCAGGTTCGGGTTGAGCAGCGGAGGATCTACCAAAGTATAAGAGGTTTTCGTTTGGCAACCTTTACTATCAGTTACGGTTATTGCGTATTTCCCCGAAGGGATTTCGCCTGTGGATGATACCCGCGAACCGTTGGACCATTGGTAGGTGTAGGGAGATGTTCCACCGTTTGAGGCTACATCCAAAACACCATTACTGTATGCATAGCAAAGTGGATCTAATTGCTTTTTAAGTGATATTGTCAACGAATCGGGCTTTGTGATGTTAACGGTTACGCTATCGCGGCAGCCGTAGTAGTCGGTGGCAATGGCTGTGTAAATGCCCTTTTTAAGGTTGTTAATACTCGTATTATTCGAATTTATTCCTCTCCAAGTAAGGGTTACTGGTGCTGTTCCGCTGCTTAACGATGTGGTTATGCTACCATTGGCAAGGTACGAGCAGGTTACATCATTTTTAGATAAAAGGGCTAACTTGGGTCCATGGAGGTTTTGAATGCCGGTAGTAGTATTATTCTTACACCCATTCTTATCAGTAATTTCAACGCTGTACGAGCCATAGGCAAGATTTACCGCTTTGTCTTTTAATTGCCCATTGCTCCAGCGATAGCTATACGGTAAAGTGCCACCCGTGGCTATTGCCGTTGCGCTTCCAATGGATTTATCGCAGGCGGTATTTGCTATCTGATTTATAGAAGCCACAAGTGGTAAAGGTTGTTCAATTTTTTGTTTTGAGGAACCTTCGCACCCGTTGATATCTTTCACCCTTAATGGGTAATCGCCATAAGCTAAACCAGTGAAGTATCGGTTGGAGGTGTAGGTTAACCCATCGTTAACGGAAAAGTTGTAACTGCCTCCGCCACCCGATGCCGATAGGGTTAACTTACCTGTACTAGTACCATAGCACGTAACATCATAAAGCTCATCAATATAGATATTCAAAGGAGTTCCGTCATTAACCTTTGCATCAATGGTATCGGTACAGCCAAGATTATCTGAGAGCAAAAATCTATAATCACCAGCCTTAAGTTTCGTAAAATTCGGGCTTACTTTCCAAGAAGTTCCTAGATCAATTGAAAACCTGTAGTTACCCCATCCACCCTGTGGTGTAAGCTGCACCGCACCATCCTGACCCTTGTAACACAATACATTTGAGATTGTGTTGATGCTTGCCTTTAAAGGTGCTGATGGAGCGTTAATACTTATGCTATTGCTGCCTCCTAAATATGAGCAACCATGATTATCGTTTACCTGATAGGCGTAGTAACCAGCCGACAAATTTTCGATACTACTCCCTGCTCCAATTTGCTGGTTGGAGGAGTTTACCCATTTTATCTGGTATGGGCTTGTTCCCCCGCTAACGGTAAGCATAGCCGATCCATTGCTTCCGTTGTAACAAGCGATATTCGTTGCTGTAGCCGTGGCAGCTATTTGTAAAGGCGACTCTACATCGTACTGCTCTATCACCTGACAACCATTCCCATCAATTATTTTAACCGAATACTTATTTTCGTTAAGATCCGTAAAATTGATTTCGCTTGGTTTGGTAGGATAGTTCCTTGCATCCAACTCTGTACTCCCATTTAATAGATAAACATTGTAGGGTAAAACTCCTTGATCAACGCTAAGGTTGATGCTGCCATCGCTGCCACCAGGACAGAGCGTTTTTGTATTAGAATTTAGGGTGATAGCTGGGCTACCATCATCAGGCAGGTTGTGCTGAAAATCTCTTGTACAGCTATTACCATCGGTTATCCTGAAATTATATAAACCCGATGGTTGATTGGTTATTGTATTCCCACTAAAGATTACGGTATTTCCCTGATACCAATCCACATTATATGGAGCCACACCTCCCGAAGGGGTAACCTCAATTTTTCCGTTGGATTTATTGCAGTTGGAGTTGACAACAATTGAGCTGAAGCCAATCTGCGTAGGACTTCCTATTGTAACGGTTTGAGAAGGAACTACGCAGCTAAACATATCGCTCACTTCTAGCGTGTAGCTGCCGGCACCTAGAGTTGTTGTATCTCCGCTAAATATTTTGTTATCTATTAGATAAGTGTAACTGGGGGATCCGCCCGATGCAGATATCTGAACTTGCCCGTTGTGTCCACCAAAACAGGTAGCATCAAACGTGCTGGTGGTAAAGGTAAGTGTATCGTTCTGCTCAACCGTGAAATCTTTTTGAACAACACAACCCAGCGAGTCTCTTAGCCTTGAGCTATAAACACCTGCTATCAATCCACTATATTTTGGGTTAGCATAAAATGGTTCGCCGTTGATTGAGTAGCTGTACCTGTTCCATCCACCTGCACCTACAAAATTTATTTCGCCTGTACTCTCGCCATGGCAAAGCACTTTCGTGATGCTAGCATTGAGCGATAATGGAAGTTTTGGGTTGCTGATTTTTACCAATGTGTCGAGTTGCCCCATCTTCCCTTTCCCGCTTGAACAGCCGTTTTTATCGGTTAAAAGGAAATGATAGTCAAACTCTTTAGCATCAGAAATCATAGGGGTTTGGCTAATTTCAATACCATTCTCTCCTATCCATCGGCAGGTGTAGGGAATTGTTCCTCCAGTGATCTTTGCCTCAGCATTGCCATCGGCATACCCAAAACACGAGACGTTGGTTACATCAAAGTTTACAGTAATTGGCTCTGGCTGATGAACTATATCTTGAATGGTAAACCCACATCCATTCCCATCCACGGCGTTGATGGTGTACTTTCCACTTGCAAGCCCCGTGAATAGATGGCTAACGCCATTTCCCTGAGATACAAGTTTATCCTGACTATCCAGAAGGTTAAAGGAGTATGAAGGAATTCCACCCTTCAAAGCAATATCCACTTTCCCTGTGGCTGTCCCATTACAGAGCGCAGAATCGACATCAATAGCATCCAAAGTAAATAAAGTAGGTTCTGTAAGTGTAAAACTTGTACTATAGGCACAAGAATGCGAATCGGTTACAGTGATATTGTAGTTACCTTTAGCCAAATTCTGCAAAGTATAACCACTTATTGGGCAGCTGATGTTTTGCCCATCAAATGTAATAGTATAGGGTGCTGTTCCGCCTGCAGGTACAACTTTTACAGTATCTGTACCATTAAAGCATTTTATGTTAACCCCGTTATGGTTGCTCTTGTAAACGTTAAGTTGGAGCGTATCGGGTTGGCTAACCTTAGCCTGACTGGTAGCTACACACCCCTTGCTATCCTTTACGGTTATGCTATAAGTGTTTGCTTGCAAATTACCGGCTTCGCTTTGTGACCCGAATCCACTCCCAAAATTATATTCGTATGGAGATGTTCCACCTGCCGCTGAAATACTTATTTTCCCTGTTCCATCGCCGTGGCAAAGCAGGTTGGTTATGGTTGGGGCTGATAGTACTAAAAGATCTGGTTCACCAAGCATATCCAATGCATTAGCAGCACAACCCAAGGCATCGACTACCTCAAAATTGTACGTCCCTTTTCCAAGGCCAGTAAATGTTCCAGTGAAGTTGTTTGCTAAGTTAGGAAGTAGCGTATAGCTGTAACTACCCCACCCTCCTGATGCGCTAAGATCAACCTGACCATTGGTAAAACCTTTACAACTCGGATCTATGGTGTTTGTAGTTATTAGAGCAAGAGGTAATGAGGGTTCGCTAATCACATAGCCTACACTCTTTGTGCAACCAACAGCATCGGTAATGACGAGGTTGTAAGTACCTTTGGCAAGCCCACCAAAGTTAGCACCTAGCGTAACGCTATTGATGGTTTGGCTATAAGAGTTTGGTCCGGTAAGTGTAAGGGTATACAGACCGGTTCCCCCAGTAACCGATAAACTTAACTTTCCACTGCCCTCTCCCTTACAAGTAACATTGGTAATTATTGCCGTGGGTGTAATTGGATCGGGTTGGGAAACGATATAGGATGCTGTTGTCACCTCGCACCCCTTTGTGTCCTTTACTCTGAACGTGTAGTTCCCTGCTATAAGGGTTTCAAACCTGTAGGGCGATGATGCTGGTATCCACGTATTACCATCCCTACTGAATGAGTATGGCGGAGTTCCCCCAGTGGCTGCAACCTCCACCCAACCATCGCTACCACCCGGACAGGTTGGATTACTAGAGCCGCTCACGGTAAGGATGAATTGTGCGGGTTGGGTTACTGCTATACTTTCTACAGTAACTGTACATCCATTGTTATCGGTTACAATAATGGAGTAGTTATTTGCCGCTGGGAGATTGGTGAATAGCCCGTTGGCATTCACCTTGGGAGTAATGCCACCTCCTGTTAACTTGTAATTGTATGATGATGTTCCACCGCTAGCGATAATGGAAATATTGCCTGTGCTATCGCCAAAACATGAAACAGGGGTAATTGTGGGAGTGCCGAGAATGGGTTTTGGATTTATTGTGACCGTAACGCTATTACTTTTGCTACATCCTGTAGCCGTGATAGTTTCAACAACGGTATAGGTAGTAGCTACTGTAGGGCTTACGGAAGGATTAGCTAGGGTTGATGTAAAACCTGCGGGATTAGATGTCCAACTATAGATACTCCCAGCCACAGCAGCTGCTCCAATTGTAGTACTAGATCCGTAACAAATTGCTCTGTCTGATCCTGCAATAGCATCGGGTAATGGGTTGATATTTGCAATTGCTAAATCCGAATAATTTTCAGGACAAACACCGCTTTTCACTACTGCACGAAAATATGTTTTTGAGGTTAGCGATCCTATAGTTGTACCGCTTAACGAGGGTAATACTCCAGCAATATCAGTAGATGGTGAAAAACTTGAGTTTAATGATTTTTGCCATTTTACAATATTCCCAGTAAACCCACTTAATGTCAGATTTGATGGGATGTTACCATAACATACTGGTTGATTTTGTGGAGTAATACTTCCCCCAACGCTAGAAGGATTGACAGTAATCGTTGCAGTAGAAGATTCTGTCATCGAGCAAGCACCACTCTTCACTACCGCCCGAAAATAGGTAGTTGCAATAAGCGCACCAATTGATATACCCGATAGCGTATTAGATGTTTCATTAAACTCTGTATATGAAGCAAAACTGGGATCCGTTGATTGTTTCCATTTTAAAACAGTTCCAGTGTTCCCGCTCAGTGTTAGGCTCTGCGGGGTATCGTTATAGCAAATTATTTGGTTTGATGATATATTTCCACCAACAGAAACGGGACTCACTATCATGGTTACAGTGTTGGATGTCGCTGGTGATCCTGTCAGACAGGGTGTGGCATTAGAAGTCATCACACATGATACTATTTGCCCGTTTATAGGAATAAAAGTATAGGTATTAATATTTGTGCCAACAGGAGAACCATTTACCTTCCATTGGTATACTGGTGTTGTTCCACCATTAGTAGGTGTTGCAGTGAAGGTTACGCTAGTTCCAGTGCAAACCGCTCCCATTGGTGAAGCAGAAATGCTAACGCTTGCTGGTAAAAAAGGGTTAACCTTCATGGTAATAGCGTTCGAAGTTGCTGGTGATCCGGTATTGCAAGTGGCATTAGAGGTCATCGTACATGTTATGGTCTGACCATCAGAGGGAATAAAATTAAAGGTACTGCTGTTAATACCTACAGGTGAACCATTCACCTTCCATTGATAAACTGGTGTTGTTCCACCATTGGTAGGTGTTGCTGTGAAGGTTACGCTAGTTCCAGTACAAACTTCCGATGCAGGTGATACCACAATGCTAACACTTGCAGGCAAAAGAGGATTAACCGCTGTGGTAATCGTATTAGAGGTTGCAGGTGATCCTGTTAAGCAAGGGGTTGCATTAGAGGTCATCACACATTTTACCGCCTGCCCGTTGGTTGGAATAAAAGTATAGGTAGGGCTATTCGTTCCAACAGTTGAACCATTTACAAACCATTGGTATACCGGAGCCGTTCCGCAATTTATAGGTGCTGCTGTAAATGTTACGCTTGTTCCTGCGCAGACCGCTCCTGTTGGGGAAGCTACAATATTCACACTTGCCGGTAAGTAAGGGTTAACGCTTAGGTTAATCGTAAGGGTCTTGGGATCGGCAGTAGGGCAAGAGTTAATAGGGGTTACTGTTATAGTTTTAGAACCTGAAGTATTACCAATCTTTATGGTTTCCGAATTGGTATTACCACTGCTAACTAGTGTCAGATCGGGAGGAATAGCCCAACTATAGGAAGTAGCCCCCGCACAAGTAACGGAATAGATTTGTGAACTATTCACACATGGATTAGGATCCCCAGAACTAAAAACGGGTGCTGCAGGGGGTTGGTTGATGATATACGTAGTAGGTATTATCTTAAAAAATATATCTTTCGCCCTTATTTTTATAGTATAAGTGCCAGCAGCCATTGGAAGTGAAGTATAAGTACCTCCTGTTATAATTGGTTGTTCTAATAAGGGTTTTTCATCCCCATTGGTGGCTACATAAAAAATATCTATTTTCTCTAAATAAGAATTGAATGCCCCAACATTGAATTGGATAGTGGTTGTACCCCCATTAACATCTGCACATTTCGAAGATGTAGGCGTTATTGTAACATCTGGGAAATCACATACTGTAAAAGTTTTTGGTACACTCCATGGGGAATCTGCCACTGGGCTAACCCCATTTGTACGGTGAATTCTTGAACGGAAAAGGAGGGTCATTGTTGGCCCACTTATCACATCAGGGAGAATATATGGTACAGTACTATCAAGCGGTTGTCCTGAACAAAGAGTATTCCATGTTGTGCCATTATTCGAACTCTTTTGTATTTCATAGGTAAAGTTGCTGATTGGATTATTGAAAAAATCGTCTGATATATAACTAATACTTAATGTTATTGATTTTCCTTCAAGTTCTGCAACAACACCTTTTCCATCGGAGTTTTTTGTCAAAACATTACCGGGGCTGGGTGGAGAGATACCTATCTCAACACTACCACTTACATTTAATCCTGAAAAGGAACAGTTGAAACCGGGATTGGTATTATCATCAATATTATAGGCTGTAATAACTCCCATTGAGAGGTTGCTTATTTCATGCAAATAATGAAATGATAAAATTTGAATTGAAGTTCTTCCTCCTGGAATACTATAGCTCCTTAATTTTCTATCATAGCTTAAAACCTTGGGTAGTGCATCAATCGAAAATGTTCCATTGCTGGTTGGGGTAGCATACAAGCCTCCTGCACAACCATTTAAAACACTCCAAGACTCTTGATCGATCTCTGTTATATACGGAGAACCACCTGAAGGACCTGTTGTAAAACCAACATGGTTTTCCCAATATACACAGTATTTCTGAGAGTATGAATTGAAAACAACAAGAAGTAAACCTATTATGCTGATAAAAAACTTCATTTTTCAATTATATCATAATATAAACGAAAATATCAACAAACTATATCAATTGTCTTTTATGCATCGAATAGATATACCTGCATAATTTAAAGGTCCATCTCTATGAACACTTTTTTCAGTACTATTTATATACCGTGACCATGCATTATATTGATCACCTGTACTCGACCACCATTGAGCTAAACTTTTCAATGCATAAAAAGTACCAAAATCATAATCTCGTGCTCCTCCTAGCAATGCTGTAAATCCACTGGAGTTATCGGCATCTATCCTATCTCCTGCTTTCTTCATCTTATACCCAGCAATATTAACACCACCCAAGTAACTAATTAGTATATTCCATTCAGCATCGCTAGGTACATGCCATCCTATTGGACATATCCCTCTACTATCGGCAATGGTGTAGTAGTTATAGAGTAGACCGTAGATATTTTTGTTAGCGGCATCGTTGTTGTAACTGCACCATGCCCCTTGCGTTCTGTTATTAATCCATTGAGTATTGTCGGTAATGTTGGTTATAGGATCGCCATTGCGGTAGTGGGTAACTTTTAGGTTTTCAGCCATCCATTCTTGGGTGCCAATTATCACAGTTTTGTAAACGTTGCCATCAATATCGGTAACGGTGCCCTGCATGGTTCGCACCATCATTACGTCACTGTAGGCTGTTCCTGCAATGTTAGTAGCGTAAGCCCTAACATAATAGGTGGTGCTGGCGGTAAGGCCTATAAGGCTACTTGTAAATACTCCTACCCCAGTTCCATCGGTTGTTTTGCTATTGGCAGTGGTAGGGTTCTCGCTGGTGTTCCAGCATACCCCACGGGTTATGGGTGCACCGCCATCGGAAGTTACCTCACCGCCGCATTGTGCGGTGGTTTGGGTAATACTGGCAGGGTACACGCTTTTAACTACAGGTAACACTGCTGCGAGGGTGGTAAAGGATACTTCATTCCCATAGCCTGTACCTACGCTGTTGGTAGCATATGCTCTTAGGTAATAGGTGGTATTGGCAGTTAGCCCAGTAGCAGTAACGATGAATAGATCTGTGTACTGGCTTGTCTTGTTATCATCTATTGTAGGGTTATGGTTGGTGCTCCAGCATACGCCGTACGATTTGATCTCAGCACCGCCATTGCTAGTTATTGTGCCACCGCTTTTAACGGTGTTCTGGGTTATCTCGGTGACATCGGTGGTTGTAACAGTAGGGGCTATGGCTTCGTCTTTCTTCTTGCAACTGCTAAATAGAATACTGATGCCTAAAAGAATGTAAATAAATCTATGGTTCATTGGTGATTATGTTTTAGTTTTTAATTTTCGATTTCCTTACAAAACAACTATTTTCAATTTAGATTTTGATATCAAGCCGCTTCATTTTATATGTATGCAGTTTGTTGAACACATAAAAACACATATCGCATACTTTATGATAGTGAAGGTAGCAATTAATTTTTTATTTGCAAAACTCAATCTTGAGCATCGGGTTAACTTCATTTCCAGAACAACTAATCGAAATCATATTTCGTCTTAAATAATTGCTTTTTGAACAAAGAACCTACACAGTTCATAAAACCGAATATCTATAAAGATTCATCTTTATTTTCTTTTTATATATTGCAGTGCAAATATGTTAAATTAAAATAACTTTAGACTATGAAAAAATATATTACACCAATTGCTTTTATTTCAGTGCTTTTCACATTCCTTCTTTTGACCAGCTGTGAAGATTTATTGAATAAAGATAAAGATGATACAACAAAGAGTTCGCTAAATGTTAAGTTTAAGAATAGTACAGGATCTACCTATACGATAACAACTATACAAATCCGAAACAGAGGTAAAGTTCAGGAAAACAACACCCCTACTAATAGTTGGGGAAATAACCTGCTTGCTACTGGGCAATCATTGGCCCCAGGAGCTCATTTCTTGTTTACCCTTGATATTCCCGCAGGCGAATGGGTTGAATACCGATTGGGAGTAGATAATGGGCAAGGTGTCACCGTAATGCTTTACGATCAACCAGGATACGACGGGTTTACAAATCTTCCCATAACCCATTGGGGAAGCGATGATCGATCTGTGGAGGTTACCATCACTTACAATCATGATAGTAACACAATTAATGTGACAGGATGGTCTGATTTTGCAGGAATTCAGGATTAGATCTGTTCTGTTTGCGTTGAATATATTTTTGATTAGGAGCTTGGACTAAGCTCCTTTTTTATTGATTTGGATTATTTTGCATTTAGTGTAGAAACTGTCAATCGTATACAATGATTATCTGATTTTGATTGCAGGTTTAAGCAATCTGAGAAGCATTATTAATTTTTAAACAAAACATAAAAATGAGCAATCTTGATTTTCAGCAACAACAAAAGGAGAGTCTTAAAAATAACCCTGCAATTTCATATAAGGAATTATGTGATATATTGGATGCTTTTCAAATTTCATCTGGACAGGGGTTTGCTATTGGTAAAACTAAAGCTTTATTGGATTACATTAAAGAAGGCCATTCATTCACGATTGAAAGTTTTAACAACTCTAACGAACAAAGAGTTGTTTCAAGTATAAACGAATTGGTCAATATCTATAAAGGCATTGACCAATTCATCGATTTGTCTAAGGATAAAGATTTTAAGGGTTATTTTTCTTAATATCCTAACCAGGTTTTAATATTGTTCCCAAAGTTATTCTTTTACTTTACTTACAACCTCTGGTGAACAGGACTCAACATATCGATATTCTTTAAGTTCTTCATCTAATAAAATTTCTGAAGATAGAATTGTAAACATCCTCTTTACTTCAAATTCAGTATTTGGATTATACTTAATTTCAATAGTATTATCATTAACTTCATATAATCCGTAATTTTCTTTTTGTGATATGTTATTTAAGTTAATATTATTTAAATCATTTACACTTTCAAAGAAACATTTCAGAGTGTCAAATTTTATTATATAAAAACTATCTCCTTCAAGTTTCAAACTTGCTTGCCAGTCTACCCAATGAACTGGCTCTGATATATAGTAACCCTTTGTATTTATTTTCATATTTACTTAATAAATATTTTTGTACTATTATTATAAACATATCCATTTTTAGACAAAACCTGAACTTCCCTACCGAACCCTGTAATTTGATTTAATATAGCAGGATCACTTAAGGTCTTTAGATAATTAGCTAATGCTTCAGGAGTTTTAAGAGCGTCAACAGGAACTAAGGACAAGTCCTTAAATAATAAATTTAACTCCATAGGATTAGAAGCGGTCCAAATGTCATCACCTCTATTTATTATTTCTTTAAAATATTTTTCTTCATACTCAATTCCTACAACATATTTAAAGTGATATTCATTTAATTGTTCATCTAATATTATGTCAGGTGTTAAATATGAATAAGTACTTTTATATATTTGATTTGAAAGAAAATATTCAGTAAAAACTTGCTTGTTATCGAAGAAATATTTACCAACCTTTACGGGGTTTAGGTTTGAATTATCTTTTTTATAGTCATTAATAGCATTTATCCCTCGTAAATAAAAGTTAAAGTTAAGGTTAGATATTTTCTCAAAGGCAAAATAGTATTCATCGGTAAAAAGAATACATTCATATAAATTTGTTTCGGTAAATCCTCCAGAAAATGTATCTATAAATTTTTTAGGAGAATTATTTATGTAAAATCCATTTTTTAGTATTCTCATTTTACAAACATTTTAATGTTAGAGTTATAAGTATATCCATTATCTATTAAAGTTTTTATTTCTTTTCCAAAACCAGTAATTTTTTCTATCTCAATGGTGGATTTACTTAAAAAAGTTTTTATTTCATCAAAAGAATTGACAATCGCAGTTTCTCCTTTATAAACCAAGGATAAATCCAAGGGATTAGAAGCTGCCCAAATGTCATCGCCTCTATTTATTGCTTCTGTTAGCCAAGGTTCATTAAATGTTTCCCAAAATTTAGCATATCCTCCATTAGCTGCTATCATCTCATCAGAAACATTTAATACATTAAAGCCACCCTTTTTAGAACCAAATTGCGCTGTTTTTAAATTGCCAAGCAATTCATTGCCAACTAATGTTTTCATGTCTCCGGCACTATATCCATAGCGAGTATAGTTACCAACAATTGTTGTTGTTTTATTAGAATTGGAAATGATTCTTGCACCACTTGAAACATTTGATATTATATAACTGGGTGCACCTGAAACACCATGATAAATTTTTAATTTACTAATAATATTCTGTAAACCTCCTTTCTCTGCAATAATTGTAGTATTAATAACACCCTCATAGAAACCTAATATTTCTCCTGTTTTATAATTTGCGAAAAGTAAATTACCAGTTGCTTCATCAAATTTTAAGTAAAAGTCTCCATCTATAAGATGACTAAAATTCTTGGTTGTATTATTCCAAAATTGCTGAGCATCAATATTAGACAAAAAACCCTTTACATTATTTTTCCAATCAACAATTTTTAAGTTTTGGGATTGTTTTACTACATCCCCTGCTTTATCCAATATTCCGCCAAACTCACTTTCCAGTTTTTTTTCTGCTGTTAAAATAGCATTTTTAGATTCTTCGCTTAAATTCTCGGTAACCCGTAATGCCTTACATTCATTGTAGGTGTCTTTTACTAAAGCCTCAATACCGACTTGAGTAAGCCTACCTATGCCCCAAACCAATGAAATTTTCTGCCACTTTTCGTAAAAATCAGGGTATTTACTTTTAACCTCTTTCTCAAACACATCATTTACCCCAATATCGACGAAACCAATACCCATATCAACAACTCCAATTGCCGCTTTCCCCCAACTACCCAGTTCAACAGCAGTTTTGATTTCACCAGTTCCCAGGGCAAAAAGACCTACATCAAATCCAGTCCTTCCTATAGTAACCCATTTATCCCTTGTATCTTTACAAAACAGCATGTAAACATATAGGGCAGGTAATTTGTAGGTTATATCCGCAGCAAAGATGCTTTCACCGATTTTGAAACTATTCTTAAACTTAACAAGGATATAATGATATGGATTAGAATATACTCCATACTCAACCTTGCCACTCCAACTTATTACGCCCATAGAGACATCTCCAGTCCTCTGGATATCTTCGCTATTAGATTTTCCAAAGAAATTGTCATTGAATAATAGATATTGTTTATCCTCGATTATCGATTTAACAGAAAAGTCTTGAGGGCATGGATATTCTTTGATCACCCATCCAACTATGGTTTCAATTAGTTTGTAATAGTTATCGCCATCAACACCATGTACTAATCCAAATAGCAATTTTTCTTTGTAGATACCATCAAGCATTTCTTTATGCTGTTCGGGTTTAGAGGTATTGAACAACTCGAGTATTATATCCTCCTCCTGCCAGCGACTACCAACATTACTTCGCCCAGTAACCCAACCCTCAACAAGTTTTTTAATGATATTAATCCGCTGCTTAGAACTTAATTCTTGGAAAGGTGCTTTGAATAAATACTTGAAATCAGCACCAAAGACAAAATTCTCATTTACAATCTTTAAAATCTCATCCTTTGAAATAGTGTTATTATCGCTTTTAATCTTAAAGGTATTTAAAGCATCTTTATATTTTTCTAACTGTTTAGTAACACTAATCAATGATGCAAATGAGTAATCTTGAACATTGGAAACATTAAAATACCATGTAAAGTAATTATTTGAAGAAGCTTGACTATTATCCCACTTCTTACCGCTAACAAATCCTTCAAAACACAATTTACCAAGTTCATCAGCTAGTTTTGCAATCTTATGCAACTCATTTTGAGCATCTATATTTACAACCTTTTCTAAATAACTATTATAAAAATTCAATCCATATTGTTTCAAATCACTATCGGAGCAAATAAATGATAACTTATTTGCTTTTATTCCGTTAGTATATGGAAAACTAGGAATAAGTGATTTACCTACACCAGAAGCTCTGTTAATTGCTTCAGAAACTTGATATTTTGTAATTACATCTTCTTTTGTACAATTACCCAAATAAATAATCGAGTTTACATTAATCTCATCTCCTTGATTGAGTTTGGTATTATCAATGTATGCTTTATTTGTAGAACTATTAATATAACCTTTAAAAACATTTGCTTTAATATCAGCAACATATTTATCATTACCATCAATCCAAGAGTAAAGGATTCCATTTAAGTACTCACCTGATTTAAGTTTTTGAATATCTATAACTGTGGTACATGTTTTAGTCATTTTGATTGGTGTCCCGGCAGGTGTCCAATAATAAGTATCTGAAATTATCGCCCCCTCTTCCATTCCATCCCACAACCCGGTTGTGATTTCGGGGTTGCAGATAAAGTCCCACTGGGGTTTCCAGAGCTTCTTGCCAGTTTGTCCGGCTGTTGACGGATAGTCCATCAGGTTATCGGTGATGCCCTGCTGGATATTCCAATCGCTGGGGCTAAAGGTGTGTTTGAGGTTGAAGGCACCATGGCCTAGCTCGTGCGCTATGGTTCGTCCATCGAGCTGCAATTGGGTTACAAAACCAAAGCGGCGGTTGCGGGGCATAAAGCCTTCAACGTTGCCTTCGGAGAATTTGGGGACAATGAAAAGGTAGTAGGCATCGGGATCGGCATCGGGTTTCCAGCCCTTAAAGGCGGAAATTACGCTGTTCATCTCGGCGTTGTAGGAGCTGAGCATGTCCTTATTTGCCCAGTCGAGGCCGTTATCGCCAAGGTCAACACCGTTAAAATCTTTCAGTATATCTACATTCCATGTTACTACTGCCTGTGAGTAGATTGTGCTTAGCTCGTTGGTCAATCGCCCTTTGGCATCATCAGGGATATTAACCCCGGGCAATGGTACTAGGAATAGCTTGTATTTCTTCTGCTCATAGGTTGCTATATAAAGCCCTCCGGCATAATTTTCTTTGCCATCGGCAGTGTAGTAGGCAATTACCGATTCCTCCAGCCCCTTGTAGCTGCCCGATAGCGTATATGTTTGTGATTGGGTTCCTGCGCCTGTGCTTGGGGTGAGGTTGCCCATTCCTATCTGCTTAACCTTTAGGTTGGAGAATGGCATCCTGTCAGTTCCCTGCTTTATGCGGAGGTTCACCAATTCGGGTGTGCCATCCTTTATCGCCTTCCACGGTATGTAGCGCTGTTTGCCTGCTACAGTGAGCTGCTTGTAGTAGTTTGCCAGTACGCTGTATTTCAGGGTATCGAAGCCAAGTAGCGAACTATTATCTGGCTTAAAGTGGGCAATCAGGCCTGTGAAGCTCTTCGGGTCATCATTATTGATATTTCCTTGTCCCGGGTGGTAAGGGTATGCTGCGCCATCGTAAACAATCTTGGCGTTATCCATATTGCCATCGGCAGGAACTAAAAGCGTGCAGGCATTCCCTCCTAGGTCAACGGTTACAGGTGCTCCTCCATTGGGTGGGTAGATAATCAAAGTATTACTGTTTACCACCAGCGAGTCGTAAACAGCAGGTATTACAATAGTATCGTTAATTGGTGGGTAGACAATAGTAGTGCCTCCACTCCCACCTGTTCCACCAGCTCCGCCACCACCGGGAGGCGTTGGGGTATCGCCAAAGAGGGTGATGTTGAGCTCATCGCGAACCACCTTAACCTCACCCGAGGTTAGCTGCATCAGCTGGTTGATTCCAACGTTATCGAATGTAACGGCAAGACCAGTGTTGAACAGGGGTAATGTGGCAATTCCTCTCCCGCTAAATTTACCACCGCCCTGCGATTTAACATCTATAACCTTAATGGGAAATAGGGCAGCAAAGAATATATCGTTCTTTTTGAGCTGCGTTAATGAGGCTACGTTATCAACAGCAAATGGGGTTGGGTTATTGCTGCACGACCGATTGGCATCAACCATGGGTTTGGTGGTGATGGTCTGGGTTTGGGTGTAATCGCTAGCGATATCGCCGCAAAGCCCTTTCACCTGTACCTCGTATGTGGTGGTTGGCTTTAGCCCCATGATGGATTTTAGACTAGTACCATCCTCGGCTTTTAGCTCCGACCAGTTGGATTGATCATTAGGCACAGATTGCAAATCTGCGCCAGCTGTTTTTTCACGAAATCTCGACTTCCACGCCGTATTGGATGGGTCAGTGTAGACGTTGATATCGAACGAACTCTGTTTTGGGTTTTGTAGAGAGAAGGAAACGGGGGCATTACAGGCATCGCCAAAGGTGAAGGTGCGAACTTCAGAGTAACCGCCGTTCTTGAATAGTTCATACCCCTGTGTATTGTATGCCTTAACCCGATAGGCGTAAGTCTTTCCTGGGGTAAGCGGCATTTCACCAGAGCCATAGAAGAGACTGGTTTGATCTAGAGTTTTTACGAACTTACTGGCATTACTCGCGGTGGTTATGGCAACTGTGGGATCGATGCTTTTATCGGGTAGTTCAACGAGTGTGAACTCGTACATGGTGTTAAGGATCGATAGCGGCGATGATGCTCCCCCTGGAATCCATGTAAAATTAAGCATCTGGGGGTTGGTTGCTTTCACCTTCTGACCTCCAAGTGGGAATACGATACGTGGGGCTTCGTTAAGGGTAAGCCAAATGCCTGCTCGTCCTACGTTTGAGATGGTTATTCCCCTACGGTATTCTATAACCTCAACTTTGAACTCGTAGAACCCTTCGGGGAGTTTGCCGCTTCGGAAAAATTCCTGTGGGTTTACTCCCTCAATAAGTAGGTTCTGAGGTTTGAGGTGTTCTGCAATGAGTTCCTGGGGAAGTATGGTGACTAATCCACCTACTAAATTATATGGTTGTTGATTCCATGCGGGGTTTGTTGTGAGTTTGATACCTCCGCCCTCGATTGTGAAACGGAATTTAACATCGAGGGATGTGATAACCGGGTCGCGGAGGAGGATGTTGACCATCACCTTCTCCTGTTCGGGCGAGGTGTACTGGCTAAGGTAAACGGAGTATGGCGGGGCAATGTGGATGTTGGCTTGTACGGGGAAGGTTTGGGCATGGGAAACTCTTGAACTTAATAGGATTATGGTAAATAGTAATCCTAATGTTTTTATGTTTCTTCCTAATAAATTGTTAATAAAGGCCATACTCGATATAATTATTTCAAAAGACAAAGTTCAAAAAATATACTAAACGCTAAGGTGCAAAGACACAAAGAAAAAACAACACAGAGACACGGAGTCATTGAGAAATACTGAGTATTTTAACGCTAAGTCGCTAAAACGCAAAGAAAACTGAAAATTATTAATACATAAATCCGTGATAATCTGCATAACTCCAATCATTTGTTTTTTATGTTGTTTTTATTACCCCAACAGACTCTTTCAGGTCTTGCAGACTCTGAAAGGTCATTACAAATACTTTACAACTACCACCCTCCAAATCATCTTCCCATTCCTGTCAAACGCAACGAGTTTGTAGGTGTAGTTGGTGTTGACAGTTACGTTTCTATCTTTAAATATCGCAAATTGCGATACAACAGTTGCGATTAGGTTATAGCTATGTGTGTTATCCTTTCTGTATATCATAATGTTGCCTGTAAGGTTTGTTTTGTCCCAGAGCAATTCGACTAGGCCATCATCAATCAAAGGTTTTGCTATGGCGTTAAACGGAACTTCATTATTACTCTGTGTTCCTTTAAAGGAAACTCTATTGCTATATCCTTTACGACCTGTGATATCTGTGGCTACACAGTACAGTTCTCCTTTTCTATAATTAGGAGATAGTGTAATCGTGGTATCGCTCATTATTCTACCCTTAAATATCTCCGTATTCTCAGATTTATTAGTTTCGGGTTGGAGGTAGAGATAGTGCATGGTAACATCGGTGCTACTGCTTGGGGCAATAGAAATCTTTGTTAATCCAGTGCTATCGGTATCTACAAATATGACTGGTGCGCTTGGTGGAATTTTATCGGGCTTAACCAATTTTATTGGTTCTGATGCTTTTGAGGTGTTGTAGCGGGTATCGAGCGCAACAACTTTAAAGTATAGCTCTGAGCTTAACATTTCGGTTGGGAATGAAGTTTTGTAGGTGGAATCGTAAATAAAATCTTTAGCAATCAACGAGTATTCAGAGTTGGCATTTGCAGAGTAGAGCATCTGATATCCCAGCAAATCTCTCTCCTTTCCATATCTCCACTTTAAACTCACCACTCCAGTTGTATCGAAAACTCCTAATAATCCCACGGGTGCAGATGGTGGAATTGAATCAACCGCTTGGTATAGCCTTGGCATCGAGATGTATGGGCGATTGAACTGATCTAATGCGCCAACCCTAAAGTATGCAAATCCTTCGGGAGCATCAACTGTTGCGGAGGTAACATCAGCATTAACGGGCGTTTTAAGATAATCAATATAAGGCCCATCGTACTTACTCGAAGAGTAAACCATATACCCCTTAAGGTTTTCCTTTTTGTAATTTGGTACATTCCACGATACAATTAGCTTGCCGTTACAAATCTCCTTAATATCAGTAATCCAAGGTTCGCCTCTAAGTGATGGCATTATCTTTACCGAAAGCGTATCGGAGTAGGAGCCATAGGTATCAAAGGGTGTTCTGCCCCTCAACCGATAGTAAACCGTTGATGCCTGCGATACAACAGTATCACTGTAGACATTGTACTTAGGATCATCGGGTGTTGTAGAAAGCGAGTAGAACGATTTATCTTTAATTGTCTGATAGGTCTTGCCATCATCGGAGCGCTGTAACTCAAACGAGCCGTAGATACCCTTAAATGGCTCGTAGGGAACCATTATTGTCACGTTATTTTCAACCACCTGATAGTTTAGCCCAAAAGGTCGTGGGAGGAAATTTCCGTATTTAAAATCGACCAATGCAAATCCCTTTTCCTGATTTCCCAGCGAATCAGCGTAATTTATAACAACCTTGTAAAGGTACGCTTCGTTGTTCCTGACAGTTGAATCAATTAAACCTAAACCCATCATACAGGCAACTGTAAAGGATTGATCGGCGCAGAGCAATCCCATTGAGTATCTGCTCTCCTGCTCACGGGATTTATTTATCATCTCAATAAAACTATTGCTCTTGGTGGTAACCTCAAAGTTTTTCCCATAGATAGCCTCTGCGGCAACCGCAAAATGGCTACTATCTGCAAAGGATTCCCATCTATCAAGAGGAAGCGGTTTGAACGTACCCAAAAGGATGCTATCGCGATTATTAATAATCTTTCCATCCCTGAGTACGGCAGTGCGATAAACGGAATAGCCCATTTTATTTGCCCGTTGCCACGATATCGAATTATTGGGAGCCCATCGCAGTTTCACAATGTTTCCATCAATAAACCCTGCAACCTGAAGTCTATCGTTAGGTTTACTATTTTGCCCGATGGCAGATATGGAGATTATTATCGATATAAAAATTATTAACTTCTTCATACTAAAAATAATGATTTGATGTGCGATATGTTGATGTAGGCTCCGTTAATCCGGGCACATAGTACTTCAGCTTATAATTGTAATTCTCATTCGATTTAAACCCAACAAGATCAAAGTTGATAATTGCATCGAATGCAGGTCTTCCGGCATACCTAAACGATTGATCTCGGAGATTACAAAAATCCTGAATTACATAGTAGCTGAGGTAGTACTCAAGCCTTGGAGTTACAGTATTATCAAAAGCAAAACTACCTGTAGTGATGTTTTCCTGAGTAAGTTCAATTGGGGTTGATGATTGTATCAACCTACACGATCTGATTGGTGGAATGCCCGCCACATTTGGTGTTCGCCAATCTATTACAACATCACTTCGCAATGGGTAGTTGGTGTAAATTAAGTCTTTATAGTTTTTGGTGTACCAGATATTATCCAATTCTGCTTCAATAACTATGCTCTCTGTTTCCATTTTACTGAATAGTTCTGAGTTTTCAAGGAATTTTGCCAGCAAAGCAATACCAGCACCCTCAAACCGCTGCCTATTGTCCTGGCTGAAACTACCCATCTTATCAAGGAAAGTATTAAACTTACTCGTTCTGAAATGCAGCGAGTAGAGTTCGGTTAACCCCTCCTCGCTAAGCGTACCCTCAATATCCTTAGTGGTAACGGATTGATCAGCGTTTATGCTATTCTCGTTATTCTTAACATTTTTGTCAACAACAAGGGTGCTTGCGCTACTAGGAACTCTAAGAATTCGCATCTGATAAATTGTACTATTCAGTAGATTTGCGGGTACATCAAGTTCAACCCTTTTGGTTGCAGTATTATAAGCAACTTGCATATTCAGGGTATTGCCCCCCGATTTGAATCGAGCCAAATATGTCCAATTTCCCGCTTTACTGAAAAGATAATCGACCCCTTGATTTAGTTGGATGTAACTCTTTCCATACTCATTCTTTAGGAAGTTCACCATGTTCTTTACGGGGTAGGTGTACTTCACATTACTCTCCGTGATATAATCGGGTGCTTCACCAGTTGTAAAAGGTACAACTCTCTCCTCCTCTTCAACATTGCCGGCAACCTTATAATCTTCCCAAGCCCCGCCGCTCTCCATAACCTGAAAATGGATCTTAACGCTTGCCTTTAGATTCTTTTGACCGGGCAGCACCTCAACAGGTTTTAAAGCAAGAACATCATTATTATCATTCCAATTTTGGGCGGTAGAAATCTCCTGACCATTATCAAGGATTTTAAAGTAGTCGAGGGCAACCCTGAACGATTTCTCCTTCCCATCGGTATCGAGTATGCTAAACGGTTGATTTATGGGCATATTAAACGCAACCTGTGGGGTGATAAATACATCAACATCTCGTCCACCTTCGGCAGGGGTCAGCTCAGCAATTACGGCAATACCATCAACCGCACTTGCATTTACCAATTTACACTGCGTACCATAGTCGAATTCAAAGTGACATTTACCCTTAACCAAACCGCCAAGTACAGCGAAATGAGCCTCAACCGCACCAGCAAAGTATGTTGGATTAGGCAGTTGTGCTCCTAGAGCTGCGGCAAATCCCGCATCCATAATATTAAACTTTCGCGTTTTGCGCAGCACAGTAACCTTTACCCCAATTTTTGCATCAACATAAGCCCAAGCCTGTCCCTGCGCATACCAACCATTAATTCCAAGTGGACCGCTAAACCCTTCGCATCGGGCATCGGTGCCAAAGTTTTTAAGCATTAGATCGAACCCCGCTCCCAATTCAAATTTCCCGTAAAAGATTAAAAAGTTTTGCTCGCCCGTTGAAGCCATTATTGAAGCACCAAATGCAAAACCACCGCCCGAACGGGTAAGGTTCTCGTTTCGCATATTGGTGAAATTAATTTTGCTTGATAGCGATGATACCTTTTCCGGCAGCGAAGGGAAATCGGGTAGTTCAGTTCCCACCATAAAGTAGCTGGTTGCCGCCAAAGAGCTCATCAGATTAACACTAACGGGACTTGTAGGTGTTCCAACATAGATATGCCATTTCGATTTGGCAAAGTAGAACTCCACTCTACCCGCAAGATTATTCCCCCCATTTCCCTTTATCACATTGGCTACGTTAATGTATGCATCAGCAAACCCTGATAATTCCTCTTTCTCAGGTAGATATTGTATATTGATACTGGCCTTGACCTTCGCATCGGTTCCGTCTTTGGTAACTTCGGTCATAAAGCGTCCATCACCTTGGAAGTAGAGTTTGCTTAACCCGAAACTTGAGGTAAACTCCATTCCAAAGGTCACGCTTCCGTTGAATGCATTAGGCGATGGCTGCGTACCAATTATCACCTTTGCATTTAAACCAAGAGATATATTTGAATTCGGTGTGTAGGTAATTCCTGAATCTGTTTTGCCCGGTTTTACTGCTTTTGATGTATCAGCCTTTGTATCCATTGCAATGGTTACTGGGACATTGCGTTGCATGTGATAGTACGCACCGCCTCCAAATCCATAAATGGCAAAGCCCGGAAAAACTGTAATACCCGTTGAAACAGTTAAACTAGCATCGGCATACCAATACCTGTAACCAGTAACGTTACCAAATTGGGCGGTTGCGCTTACGGCTATACCAGGTGTTACCGACATGGCAACTGAGCCGAAGAAACCATTTCCGTAAACCTGATCATCCTTATAATTAACAAGCTGCCCTTTTATGCTAATCGGTCCAGTGTTGGCATCAACCATTATCTTTCTTAATTCAAGGCTTTTAAACGCCCAGCTACCACTACTCCTACTTGCCCAAACAACAAATGATGTAGCTCCCTGAATTTTACCATCCATTAAATTTGCGCTGGCATCAAAGAGTAACCCTAGGTCTTTACTTCTTCGCTCAAGCGATATCCTATTAATCTGCACAGGAAAGCCCGACATTACGCCCGATTGCATGGAAAGACTCTGGATATCAATCACAGGATCCTCGCGTTGAATGGTTAAACCCTGAAATGTAATATCGGCAAGCGATGCACCTGCTGAGCCCTCTATCCCAATTTTCAATTTACCATGAAGCACCGCTTTGGGATAAAACTCCCCATACCTCGATGAAACTGATACTATTGAGTTACTGTTGATTGTCAAACTCGATCCCGAACCAAACAGGGGTGCATTGATATTCCCCGGAAGTGTAACCTGAAACAGGAAATTCTTACTGGCATCAATTGAAGCCTTGTAGTTAAGCGGTTTATTTGGTTCTGTGATTGGGAGCACTATGCCGCCCGACATCCCAAAACCAGTAATGCTATTCTTTTCGAGTGCTAGGGAAAGTGAGTTGATTGAAAATTTCCAACCTCCCAAATCGCCCTGTTCAAGGCTAATTAGTGGATAATTTAGACTAATTGCGCCAGTTATTCCCTCAAAGTCTATCAAAAATCTACGAGCCTCAACCGCTGGAGGTGAGCCATTCTTTGCAAATTTCTTAGGAAATTTTAGGGTGAATGAGTTGATATATAATCCTCTCCATAGGTTCTGGTTTGAGCCATCGAACAAAGCAGATTGATAACCCGATGGAAACACTATCGATGCTGGGTTTCGTGTATCACTCAAATCCAGAACAATCTCTTTGGGATAAAAGCTAAAATCCTTCAACCCGCTTACCTGAAAGGGTTCAAGCGAAATATTCAGCATGATATCGTTAAAATCAACCACCGAGCATAGAATATTACCCTTAACCTTTGCCCCATCAATTATAGTTCTCGTGGCTGGATTCTCCTTAAAAAACACCTTCTCATCAAGGAATATCTTAGCCGCAAGTTGAGTTCCCTTATAACCATTACAATCCCACTCAACAAAGGTTGAATCGGCCTTAATCAGCAAGCTATTCCCGCCGGGGAGATCAATCGGTTTATCTTTTAGCATCTTAAGCTGTGCGGCTTGAATTCCCCCAATGCCAATCTTTACATTATCTGCCATCAGCCCTATTTTCTTTGATGAGCCAGGAAACGAAAGGCTCATATATGCCTTTGCAGTTAGGCCTGTTGGCGTAAATCTTAACTCATCCAGCACCACGATGTAGTAGAGACCACCAATATTCTTGCCTATTCCTATTGGAAGCGTGTAAACCTTACTGGGATCAAGTAAATCAACAATCTTATTCTCTTTAAGTACCTTCTGTGTAAGCGAATCTGCAATCTGATCGATATCAATTGAATTTGAACTGGTTGTATCCTCTCCAACTACTGCCTGATCGATGCTAAAGAAAGGTATTTTACTTTTTAAATCCAGCGCGAATGAATTACCATTTTCAGTATTATCGGCACTCACAAACTGGCTAAACAGTAAGCCTGAGAAGCAAATTAGTACTGATAACTTTCTAATAAGTTGTATCATATATATTAACCTTAAATGCACATCCGTTATAATGCCTATAAACTCTTTTCTCTCTGTGTATCTTTGTGACTCCTCCGTGCTCCTCTGTGTAACAATATCTTTAAAATTCCACAGAAATTTGTTTTTGTGATATTTTGTGTTTTCGTGTTTTGGTGGCAAAAATTTTATAATAGCCACAAAATCACCAAGTCACCAAAACACACCAAAAAGTTTATCGAACTATTGTTATTATCATATTACATTATTTTTGATCAAAAGAATATGTATATCCTAAATTGCCTGTAAACTCATAAGTTTTAGGTTTTACAGTATCAACTTTATTATTCCTACCTACAAATGCAAAGCTGAAACTAATCCGATGAACCTTCTGATGCGAATATCCCCCACCAATCCTAATAGAATAAACGCCTCCAGTGTAATTGCCATCTTTCATCGAGATATTATAGGCCAAACTGGTGCTTGTAGTAAATTTCTTATCAAAGAATGATTTCCCAACCCCAAAAACAGGCCCAGCCATCAGCAAACGCTGAACATTCGGCATATAGCTATAGCTACCGAGCAGCGATGTTGTTAACGATAGGTTAATTGGCACAATACAGTAAGAATAGGCCACATTCCCCTGATAAAAATATGAGCTATTCAGAATCCCAACACCCTCCTGCCTATTTGCCGATTGCTGGTATGAAAGGTTTGCCATAAGCAGCATCTTCTTATACTTATCATCCAAAGATCCCAGTATAATTGAACTATTAAGCGATGCTGAATGCGATATCTGCGTAAAATTTAGTGTATCAAGATTTTTATATGGATTCGTAGTATTTAGCTGATCGAACGGGGTTCGTATATGCGTAAAGAATGAGTAGTTCGAATAGCTAGAGCTTACGTTTACCCTTTGGGTTGGAGCATAAGAAACATTTAGGCTACCCAAAAATTGATTTGATGTAGATAATTTTGATTTATCGAGATTATTCCGCTGCTCACCAGCACTCCCTGCAACATTCAACTTTCCCTGCATTAATTGTTTGGAAAAGGTAAGAGCGATATTCTCCAAATCGTTGTTATTGTAGTAAGCCCCAAGCGTAGTGTAATTGGGCTGAATACGCTCATAAGCAATCCCCACGGTATAACCACTTCCCAAATAATCCGCCGATCCTTTTAAAGCGTAAGAGTATGATGTTGTAGCATTCGGTTTAATCAGAAAATACTCATTACTACTTGTCTGCTCAAGATTTTCCGATTGCCTTGTATCGCGGGTAAGAGCGCTACCAGCATAAATACCCGATATCTTAATCTTATCAATAAAAGTCTTTCCAAACTTTACCGTATAAACCATATTCTCCTGCGGGGTTACGCCCAAAGAGTCTGGAACTGAATTGATGCTATTTTTTTCATCCCACGCCTTAAAGAGCGTTACCTCATAATCACCCACCTTACCCGAATAGCCCAACTTTGTTGCATACCCATACCTCTCATAGTAAGGCAGAATAGTTGGTTTTTCAGAATTCCACTCCACAGACTTTACCAATCGCCCGTACATCAGCCCAAATTTCAGCCCAATATTGGGTGGGGTTAGCTCAACTCCAGCCCCTAAAAACTGATGTCCATTGAGCGAGTATGGCGAGAACGACATCGAATTATAACCAAAATAAGTCTTAACCCATTTGTACGATGGCTGCATACCAAACTGGTTGAAATTGAATGGCTGCGAATAATTTATCTGCTGATTTGAGTACGAGAACGAAAATGGGACTGCAATTCCGTAAAAATTAAACGATGCGTTACCATTCACAAAAATCGAATAGGGATTTGAACCTGTGTAGCTAACATTCCTGAACGAGGCCATTTGGTTAACATTCAGCGATCCCGAAAACACGAATGGTTTCTGCTCAAGAATAGTTGAAATATCCTGACAAAAAGCCTTCCCGTAATTAAAACAATACCTAAAAGCAATGATAGGCGGACAATAACCTTGTGCATACTATAAGATTGGTTGAATAATATAGCCAACGCAATCAATAACTCCGCCTTTTAAGGCGGAGTCAAAGGGGAAAAGGGTATTGGGCTTTAGCCCAACATCAGTTCGATTACTATTGACAGAATAAAATGAACTCAACATATCACACTTCTTATAAAATTACTTAAAAAGACAACCCTGTGCATACTATTAGATTATAGGTTGATTAGCACAGCCAACTTAATCAATAACTCCGCCTTTTAAGGCGGAGTCAAAGGAGAAAAGGGTATTGGGCTTTAGCCCAACATCAGTTCGATTACTATTGACAGAATAAAATGAACTCAACATATCACACTTTTTAGAAAATTACTTAAAAGATACAACCAAAATGCAGGGCTAAAGCCCATAGAATTTGATCATTACTGTCTCCGCCTTAAAAGGCGGAGTTATTAATTCAACCCGCATCGCATTATTTAATATGAGTATCCGTTTAGATTACCATTTCGACAAACAAACTTAACTGTCATTCTGGGCGAAGTCCCGGAATCTGGATATAAACAATGGGATTCCTGCATTCGCAGGAATGACAGCAAAAAGGTTTGATTTTGTCATTTAAGCGGATACACATTATTTACTATCTCATACTTATCGCCTCTTTCACTAAACCACGCCCTTACATCCTGTAGCGTTTTCTTATAATCCTTTGAATCCAAATCGCCACTTGGCAGAACCTTAGCAGGGAAATCCTTTATTGCAGGTGCAAGCAACTCCATAATTCTATACCCACATACAATTTTATCATCCGAGTTTGGATTACTCGATGAGCATCGCATTTCGTCAGAATTCAGCACCTTAATCATTAAATCAAACGCCTCTTTTTTGCCAATATAAATCAGATCGGGATACAGAACATCAACCACCTGATCGTTTAATGGCAACGATGAAACCCGCCGAATACAATAATCCAAAGCATCCTTATCGCCAAGTCGGGCAAGGGCTTTGTATGAAGCCCACCTTTCGGGCTTTGAAAAATCCCTCGAATTAGGAAACACCTGATTTATCACCGATATAAACCTTGGATCGCCAATAGCTCCTGCAAGCTCAACAGACTCCTTATAAACAGCCCTGTTTTTAGTAATTAACGATGAAATAGAATCCAAGTCCGAACCATCAAAGCACTTCGGTGGGTAGCCCTTTAATGAATTAATTGATAATGTTGATAAGGATGATGATTTCGATCTACCAAGGGTTAACAGTAGCTTAATAGCTGCCTTCTTAACCTTTACGCTCGATTGCTTTATCGACAAACCCTTTAAAACCCAAACACAACCTGTAAAATCATCAACCACAATACTATCAGAAACGCTAGCCTTTAAGCATTCCAGAACAGCCACAGTATCATTTCTACTTTCGGATAGCCACCCCTTAAACTCCTCCTCATTTGTAAATACCCTATTGGCTTTAAACCCTTTCAGACAATCACTTTGCGCTTGAGCATTAAGAAAACCAAATGATAATAGCACCACCAAAACAACCGATAAATACTTCATTTCTCCACAATTATAATTTCCATTATCGAAAGTAATATTTTTTTCGGTTAAACCAAATAACGGTCAATCAACTTCGTCAAAAAGATTGTTTTGGGGTGCGGTTTGGGGATTTGAAAGATGATATTCTTCGCTTACATATTACTTAAGGCTTGCAAACGAGAAAGGTGTCAAAGGGAAATATTAAAATGTTAAATACAATGAAACTAAAGAAAGAGGCCCGTAGAAAAGATTATAGGATTTAGTGGATTAATGAAAAAACAGAAATTGTATAATAAAGCCCAACATTAACTGCAAGGTAAATTGACGACTGATTAACTTATTCCATAACAGAAATTTTAAAGAAAGAAAAATCACCACACAACCGACCACAGAGAATCCACAAACATCTTTAGAAATTAATCGGTAATAAGTATTTTTTCATCTACCCTCACTTTGTAAGAAGTTTCTATGTACTTTTAACATGCGTAAATAATATTTCAACTAAATGAATTTGAACATTCTTAAACCACGTAAAGCCTTAAACAAAGCGTTCCTGAAAGTTAAGCCCAACAGAAACGAAATTGAGTGCTTCAAAGAGAATCTAATCAAGCTTATCGACCATATTAATGAATCGGAATCTGAAGAGTTCCATAAGAATATTGTTTCTACTTTCTTGAAAGACACATATTACAAAGAAAACCATTACATAAACACCAAAGGAAGAAACGACCTAGTAATCCATAATGGGAAAGATGCTAAAGGTACTGTTGGAGTAATCATCGAAACAAAGAAGCCTACCAACAAGACTGAAATGCTGAAAACCGACAACATTAACACCAAGGCATTTCAAGAATTAGTGCTTTATTACCTTCGTGAACGAATTACAGGGAAAAACCTTGACGTAAAGCATCTAATTGCAACCAATATTTACGAGTGGTTTATCTTCGATGCTCAACTTTTCGACAAACTTTTTGCCCACAACAAAACGCTAGTCACCCAATTCAACGATTTTGAAGAGAATCGTTTATCAGTCCACAAAACTGATTCATTCTACAAGGAAATTGCCGAACCTTACATCAATGACATTAAAGCCGAAATCACCTTTACTCACTTTGATATACGTGATTTTAACAGCATCATTCGAAACTCCAATAAGCAAGACGATAGCAAGCTGATTGCTCTTTATAAATTACTCTCCCCCGAGCATTTGCTAAAACTTCCTTTTGTCAACGATAGTAATAGCCTCGATAAACGTTTTTATAGTGAACTCCTACATATTATCGGGTTAACCGAAACAAAGGAGGGAGGCAAAAAACTGATTGAAAGGAAAAAAGAGGGTGAAAGAAATTCAGGTTCGCTTATTGAAAATGCAATAATTCAACTCGACAGTTTAGATAAAATCTCGCGACTCGAAAAACCTCATCGCTTTGGTGAAACAAATAAAGAACGGCTATTTAATGTAGCCTTAGAACTCTCCATAACTTGGATTAACCGAATCCTTTTCCTTAAATTGCTCGAAGCCCAACTTATCTCCTACCACAAGGGGGATAAATCCTTCTCATTTCTAAACATCGAACGGATAAAAAACTATGACGATCTAAATAGTCTTTTCTTTAAGGCTCTGGCTCGCAAGCCAGATGACCGTGAAGAGGGCATCAAAAAAGCATTTGCAAAAATTCCATACCTGAATAGTTCTTTATTTGAACCAACTGAAGTTGAACATGCTGGTTTGTTTATCAGCCAGCTCGAAAATAACAAGTTACCAATTCTTAGTTCTACGGTTCTAAAAGACGTTTCGGGGAAAAAGAGAACAGGCGAGATTGATTCACTCGAATATTTCTTTGAGTTTCTTGATGCTTATGATTTTACCAGCGAGGGGCAGGAGGAAATACAGGAGGATAACAAAACCCTTATAAACGCTTCTGTTCTTGGGCTTATATTCGAGAAGATAAATGGATATAAAGATGGTTCGTTTTTCACCCCTGGCTTTATCACCATGTACATGTGCCGCGAAACCATTCGTAGAGCAATAGTGCAAAAGTTTAACGAAACAAAGGGTTGGGATTGCACGGATATTAACGAACTTTATAATAAAATCGAGGATAGAAAGGAAGCTAACCAAATCATTAACAGCCTTAAGATTTGCGACCCCGCCGTAGGTTCAGGGCATTTCTTGGTTTCAGCCTTGAATGAGATTATTGCCATCAAAAGCGAACTGAAGGTGCTGCTCGACAGGACTGGAAAGCGACTTAAGGAGTATCATGTAGAGGTTGAGAACGACGAATTAATTATTACCGACGAAGACGGTGAGTTCTTTGAGTACAACCCTCGAAATACCGAAAGTCAAAGGGTGCAAGAAACGTTCTTCAATGAAAAGCAAACGATTATTGAAAGTTGCCTGTTTGGCGTGGATATAAACCCCAACTCCGTTAAGATTTGCCGTTTACGCCTTTGGATTGAACTGCTGAAGAATGCCTACTATACTGAATCAGGCGAACTAGAAACCCTTCCCAATATCGACATTAATATTAAGTGCGGTAATTCGCTGATTAGCCGATATGATCTCAATTCTGATATTCGTAAAGCACTCCGAAACAGCAAATGGAATATTGATACATACCGTTTAGCCGTATCAACATATAGGAATGCAAAGACAAAGGAAGAGAAAAGAGGAATGGAAGACCTTATACTCAAGATTAAGCAGGAATTCAGTTGGGAAATTAGACGCAACGACCCGCTTAAAACCCGAATCGATAAACTTACACATGAACTTTACAATCGTTTTACGGGCAATTTTCTGTTTGAATCCGCTAGCACATATGGCAAGAAGGATAAGAAATTAGAGAAATTAAAGAAAGCTGAACAATCAGAGTTAGAAAATGAGATTACTACTTTAACTAAAAAAATGAACGAGGTTAAGGATAGTAAAATATTTGATAACGCTTTTGAATGGCGTTTTGAATTCCCTGATGTGCTGAATGATGATGGTGATTTTGTTGGATTTGATGTGGTGATTGGGAATCCTCCATATGGTGTTCGATTAGATCAAAATATAAAGAATCATCTTAATAAATTATATCCAGTTGTCCCTGATTTTGAAATATATCTATATTTTATCGCCAATTCACTAAAACTAATTAATACAGGGCAATTGTGTTTTATTCAACCAAATACTTTTATGGCAATTGTCAATGGTAAGAAATTTAGAGAATATATTTTGACCCATTCAAAAATTACCGAAATAGTTGATTTGTCAAACAATACAATTTTTGAAGATGCGAATGTAAGAACTTGTATATTGGCCTTAAATAGCATTGATAATAAAATAGCATTAAAAGTGTTTTCAGAAAATAAATTTTTAATAAAACAATCTGTAACACCTAAATTTTTATCAGAAAACAATGATAATTGGCTTACTCTATTTAGTACAGACGAGGTTCTAAATCCAATTATTCAAAAAATTCGAAAGCACGAACAATTATCCTTTTATTGCGATATAATAAGAGGATATATAGCTTATAGAAGAAGTGATTTAATTAAATTTCATGGAACACTAGAAGGTAATTTAATAATTGACCAAAAGTTATGGCATTCGATTACAAAAAAGGATGAATCTTACTATCCTGAAATAATGGGTAGAGATTTATTTAAATATTATTATGTTTCCAGAAATTTATATATCAAATATGGTAAACATTTAGCAAGTTATGTAGATTTAAGATTTTATAAAAACCCACATATAGCAGTAAGAGAAATAGCTGAAAAAAGTTTAATTTGTTCATTTGTTGATGCTGAAATAATTAGTTCTTCATCTACACATCTAATTATACCAAACGATTCATGTTTAATTGACTTGAAAGTTTTTCTTAGTATTTTAAACTCAAAACTCATTGGCTGGTATCATTATAATACTTCACCCAAAGCCAAAAAAGGTATGTTTCCAAAAATATTAGTAGATGACTTAAATAAAATTCCAATTCCAAATTTTTCAGATGATTATATTTCAACTTCAACCTTTTTGGTTAATAATATTTTAGAAAGAAAAAAGAATAACATAAATAGCGATATTAGTGATTTAGAAACTAAAATCGACCAGTTGGTTTACCAACTTTACGGACTAACTGATGAGGAAATTAAGATTATTGAAAAAAGTTAAGAGACATGTCAACTATTTTAGGTTCTAACCCTTTTGCTAATTTATTTGATTTACAGAATCAAGACATTAGTAGTTTAATTATAAAAGAAAATAGCACTAAAGACAATTGTTATATTCAGAGTGGCAGCACTTATTATAATGGTTTCATTATAGCAAATAAACCTACCGTAAAAACATTATGTAATGTCTCTTTTTATAGATCTAAAATTGATAATAAATATTTACCCCGTTTAGAGTTTAGGAAAGAAGACAAGAATGGTGAGGTTAAAATATCAAAAGGCAACGATGTTATAATTAGAATTGATGATGGGGAATACGCTAGAAACTTTTGGAAACTGATTCATTTCCTAGAAGGCTTTAAAGATTTAGTTGATTTGGGTGATTTTCATTCAAAATATCAGGCTGTTAGCTTTGATAATTATTTAGTGGATTTTAAGACCAAGGATAAAGCTAAAAAATTTGAAGAATTGGTATCGCTTACAGAAAATACGAACCTCTCTAGCGATGAAATTAAATCATTACTTTTCCCACAGAGGAAGAAAACCATCAAATCATTTTATTATCTTTTAAAGGACTACAATTATCAAGATAAATCTCCTTTTGAATTATATTCTGAAAAAAAAGGAATTAAAGTGCAAGGAGAAGAAGTAGTTTGGCATCATTTCCTTAAAGACAATGAATGGATTATAGGTTTAAACGTTGATGTGAAATTTATTAGAGATCTACTTTCTGAACAAAAAATAGGCACAGAAAACTCTCTAGGTAAAGGAAGTCCAAAGATTGATCTTATTGGTATTTCATATTTCACAACTTTAATTGAACTGAAAACTAGTAAAACACTAATCTTTAAGTCAGAAAAAACCTCAAAGTCAAGGTCTAATACATGGGATTTTTCTAACGATTTTATTGAAGCATACAGTCAAGCATTAGCTCAAAAAAGCGAACTTAATGACCACAAGAAAATTATTGATGAAAATGGTAATGAAATAGATAATAGTATTCATAGAATCTTAGACCCCAAATCAGTTTTAATAATTGGGAATAGGAATGAGGAATTTCCACATATAAGAACCTTTGATTTAAATATTAAGAGTGATTGCTTTGAGCGTTTAAGAAGAGATAATAGAAATATTGAAATCATTACTTATGATGAACTTTTTGAAAGAGCATTCCATATCGTTTACTCTGAAAAATTACCAAAAAATTGGTATTCCATTGAAGAAAAAGTATTCTTAAAAGATATTCTTAAATTTCATCAATAAAGCATAAAATCATGGCAACCAAAACTGTACCCGTAAAACCGTATCGAAGGTCAACTCCTTCTCCAATTCCAAGAAAAAATCCAGATGCTCCTAAACCAGGTCCAAAAACTGTTCCTGTAAAACCGCACAGAAGAACACCACCTTCAAAATAGTTAGTTTGTTTCAGGTTTATACTGGTTGTGTAAAAAGTATTAACATAGTGGTGTGATTTTAATAATCCTTATAAAATATTGTTATTGAAATTGCATCAGATTTACTACAACTAAATCTTGCAATTTAAGATTCCGCTAAACCTAAAACCTTAAATTATTGAAACTCTGTTACTCTATATCTAGTTTTTTCTTTCCACTCTATTCTTGAAAACTCTGCCCACATAACACTCAAACAACAATAAACCCTGCTTTCGCAGGGTTTATTATGCTAATAACATTGAGGACATCTCAAAATCCGAGATACCCTCTTCTTATCTAATTCTTATTCATCTCAACATTCAAAACGCTCAGCTCCCCATTCGTAATAGCTACAGTTACCACCTGATCCTTATAGCCACTCTTCGATACGGTTACATTATAAACCCCCTCTGGTAACGATTTAACCATAAAACCACCCTTATCAGCGGTTTTCTTTACAATAGCTGCACCATTACCATCAACTGGGGCAATAATAAGCGTTACACCCCTTAAAGGTTCATGGTTTGAAGCATCCGTAACCACACCCTTTAGCGCAACCGATCCACCACTCCTCTTAATAACCAATCGGCTATTCTGGTAACCCTTATAAAAATCGGGGTACGATAAACGAACTATCTCAACAATCCTATCAATATTGCTTAGCGCAGCATCCGTTTCTTTGTACAGATCCTCCAGTTGCGTTGTATGAAGCTTCTTACTCGTAGCCCCTTCACGAACCGTCGGAATTGCCTCGTTAAACGAATTTATCGTATCAAGGAATGTGGTAACCATCCCCTCAGTAATGTCATAACCAGCTAATGCGGCAATATTCTCATGAGCACGGTTATAGATGCACTGTGCCATGTTTTTCAAATCGGCATCCGCAGCACGGATCAACTCGCTTTTCGAGTATTTTACCTCCTTAAGTAGTATCATATTCCTAATATTGGCAGCGTAAGCAACCAATTTAAGCGAAAAATCTTCCGCTTGAGCAATCAACGAGGCTCGAAGCTTATTTTTCTCATCAGCAATCCCCGTTTTTTTAAACGCCTGTAACTCGGCAGCCCCCTGAATCTTGAGGATATTGTCATCCAGTACGGTGGCATTCGCCTTGTAATTCGGTAATTTCTCCACAATGGTTGCATTAAGCCTCAAAAAATCCTTAACAACCATGTACATTGTAAGTTTTACTTTTTGAAGAATGTTCATTCTATTTAATTTTAGATGTTAATAATTGTGTGAACCCTTATTTCAAACCTTATTCCAAAAAACAATTCGCAAATAAATTTTAACATTATTTTACAATTGTCCTTTATATACCTCCTCGGGTTTTAAACATATATTATCTTAACCAATGTCAAGCGAAGTGTAGCATTGGGTATTATGTGATTTTTTATATTCGACCTTATATGTTAGATTAAGTTGGGCTTATAGCCCGTTAAGAACAGCAATAAAACAAATAATAAAACGGATAATCATACAATGTTTTTAAAACCAAACATCGTTATCCGATAACATATTGAATAATATCCGTCTTAGAACGATTAATAATATTTCGCTGCTCTGCAGCTCCGATTTACTTTCATTAATCCTATACTACCAATATTTAGCTGCTCTGCAGCTTTTCAGACCATAGCACCTCAGTAATATTTGCATGAAACAAGGCAAAATACCATTGCAATAAAACAAAACCCAATTGCAGTCAATCAAAATGCCTTTGCAGACCATCAAAACCTCTTTGAAGACAAACAAAATACCTTTGCAGACCATCAAAACCTCTTCGAAGACCATCAAAACCTATTTGAAAAGCATCAAAACCTCTTTGCAGACCAACAAAACCTCTTTGCACGTAATCAATCGTCAATTGCAACAACACAAAACCCTATTGAGAAACAACAATCGCTAACCGCGTCAAAACAAAACCCCATTGCATCTCAATAATCGCATTTTGCGATAGCCTTATCGTGCACCCCAAGTCCACAATCACCAAAAGCGAAAACCTAAGAAACAAAAACAAAACACCTTTCTATCTCCCCTCCTTACCAATCCTAATCCATCACCCAAAATCATTCTTTTATCAGCGGGCAGCCGGAAGATATGGCGAGCCTGAGACAGCCTGCGGGCAGGAGCATCATATGTTGACTTCGTCGAACTCGCAAATAACGCTCGGTTCTTGATTTTTTGGTACTTTTCCATCAAGGGAAAAGTACAAGAAAAAACATTACAGCAAATAAACCACCCACTATCGCATTTTGCGATACTCCTCCCCTACACCCAACCCCACAACCACCAACAACAATCTCCTCAGAGATAAACAAACCACATTTCCCCCATTCTTTTGTATATTGCAACCGCAATTAACCATAGAACTTTTTAAATCTAACCCCATGTCCCAAAGCCGATTCTACTCAATAAGCACAAAAGGAAAAATAACAACCCTAAACACAGCCAACGAGGTATTCACAAACCACAAAAACGGTGAATTCTACTGGTTAGACTATTACCAACCCACCCGCGAAGAGCTAACAGCACTCATAGAACCCCTTGATTTGCACCCCCTCACCGTTGAGGATTGCACCGACGAAAACCTAGTCCCAAAAATTGAGGAGTACCCAAACAACACCTTCATAATCTTCAACTCCTACTCCTACACCGAAAGGGAACTTTGGGTTGACGAGGTGGACTTTATCATCGGTAAAAACTACCTCATAACAGTTAGCGGTTACAAATCAAATGGCAGAAATCCTTTATTAGGCATAGAAAAACTGGTTGAAAGGGATATAAACCAGGCTAAACTTGGTCCCTCACACCTACTACACATCATCCTCGATCACGTAGTAGATAATATGTTTATTGCAATTGAATCGCTGGAAGAAGAGCTCGATGCCGCAGAGGACAACCTCATTAACGACCCCGAAAATTTTGTACCATCGGAAACCATTCTGTTGCGTCGCCACCTATTAACCCTGCGCAAAAGCCTTTTCCACGAAAGAGAAATACTTGTAAAGATTTGCCGAAAAGACTGTCAATTCATCTCCGATAGTGCAATCTATCATTTCAGAGACATATACGATCATCTCTCAAAATTCTTTGAGCTGATTGAAACCTACCGTGAAATTGTTTCGAGCCTCTTGGAAATGAACGTCTCCATGATGAACAACCTACTAACCAAAAGTGCCAACCAAACAAACCTATCGGTTCGCCGTCTCACATTGATATCAACCATCTTTATGCCATTAACGCTACTTGCTGGCATTGGTGGAATGTCCGAATGGTCCATGATGACCAATCCTTCGAACTGGAAAATATCCTACCCCCTTTTCTTACTAGCGATGGTCATTATTGGATTACTAAATTACTTGTTGATAAAAAATCTTGAGAAACGGGATAAAGTGAAATAAGATGGAAGACGGAAGACAGAAGTCGGAAGATGAAAGATGAAGGTATGACTCTAAGTTCTAACTTCCAACTTCTGTCTACGGACTTCTAACTCCCGATTTCTAACATTTTAATACTTTTTTACTATCACATTCGCAAGTATTGGTTAAAAGATGTGTCAAAAAACAAAAGAACATGAGTTAGATACAAGAAATGTAATAATGTGCGTATTTGCATCGATATATAAATATTTTGTTTGGTGATGAAAGATTGGAACCGAGTTTACGAGTTCGGCAAAGCCAATGATGGAAGAATGGAACTGGAGCGAATCCCACAGGGATCGACGAAGTCAACCAGAACTCGACGAAGTCAAAACAAGAGGTTAGATTTTTGCTTAATCCTTCCATCTTTCCAGCATTCCATTTTTCCATTGATTCAAATAAATAATTTGATTGATATATAGATTAATACATTGCTTCTTACATCAAACTCTCGTTAAAAGACATTGTTTAAAAAACAGGAATGGACGATCAGGAGTTAATACTACAAATCACCAAACACAACGATCATAATGCATTCGCATTGCTCGTAGATAAATACCAGAAACTGGTTGTGAATACGTGTAGAGGATTTGTAAACAATTACGCTGATGCCGAGGATTTAGCCCAAGAAGTTTTTATTGAACTTTTTGAATCGCTCCCTGAATTTAGACATGAGTCCAAATTATCAACATGGATTTACAGGATTGCAGTAAATAAATCGTTAAACCATATCAGAAAAAAGAAAAGGGAAAACATCTTTAGCAGCTTTGTTTCGATTTTCGAAAATTCTAACAAAACTCAAAACTTGGAAATAGCAGATCAAAGCATTTCTAATGAAGCCGATAGAAAAATAAACACAACGGAGTTACATAAAACGCTTAAAACAGCAATTAATAAACTCCCCAAGAACCAGAAGATTGCTTTTATTCTCAGCAAATATCAGGATTTATCATACAAAGAAATTGCTGAAGTAATGGAATTATCAATATCATCAGTTGAATCGCTCCTGTTCCGAGCAAAAGTCAACTTACAAGAATTACTTTCGAATTACTATAAAAAATAAGGCCACAAGCCACAAGTTTTCATAAAGTTAATTGTCAAACTAATAAATAGCCAGAATATGAGCTGCAAGGATTACCAAAAGCAAATTATTTTACTTCTCGATGGAAAACTCCATCAGAAGTTGGCTAATGAGCTAAACAGCCATCTGAATGGTTGTAAGAGTTGTAGGGAGGCCTTGGAGAAACTATCGAAAGCCTACAGCTTAATAGAACTGGAGAAATCAGAATTTAAAAACAATCCCTTTTTGTCAGCAAAAATTCTTGCTAAAATAGATAACAAAAGGGTAAGCAGTTCAGATGCTGGAGTATCATTAAGATACCTAACCATCGTAAGCCTTGCTGCAGCAGGAATTGCACTGGGAATTTTAATTGGTACTCTTTATAATAAAAATAGATCTATTGAAGCATCATCAACAATACAAACATGGGATCAACAACTTGCTGATGAATATATGCCCGAGGTTGAGAACAATCCGTACAAGTTGGTTACTATTACAAACGAAACACCCAAAAAGCCATGAACTTCTTTAGCAAAACAAAATTCTTAGTAGCTGTTATTATAGTTCAATCGGCCATTATTCTTGCCATTGTTGGAACTATGGGCTACCACTTCTTCCGATTCGAACAAGAATTTAGAGAAAGACCCAGAGAGAATAATCAAATGGCTAAATATGTAGCAAAACAGCTGCAACTTACACCTGAACAAATAAGTGAATTCGACTCCCTAAGAGATAAATTTCGCAGGGAATCAGATAATTTGATTAGGGAATCAAGGGATGTATCGAAGGATATCATGGATGAGATAACATCAGAAAAGCCTGATATTAGTAAACTAAAAGAATTGGCGACAAAATTCGGAAAACTACAGGAGGAACAAAAACACGTTATGATTGATCATCTCCTTGAACTTAAGGGTAAATGCAACACCTCCCAGCAAATGAATTTTAAGAAATTGATTCATCGTATGGAAAGGCAGGAGCATAATGAACGTGAAAGAAACCGTAACAGGGAAGGTAGACCCAGAGAGTAAATTGTGTAGATACATTTAACTGAAATAAAGCGAATTCGCAATTCAAGCCTAAGTGAATGCAAAACACTTAGCACTAGCAAACAAGAATCATAATTAACATAAGTTGCTATTAATAATACCTCTATTGAAACTGATTAACAACTTAAGATTTTTGAAATAAAAATAGATCAAACACTGATATTTAGAGTTATGACACTAAATTTCAAATAACTTCTAAAATCATAATTCGTTGATCCTTGTTCTTAAATCATATCTTTTTCTTAGAACTAGCAACTTGAAAAAATTAACATTAAAATTTAAACACATGAAAAAGACTGTTGTTACAAAAAGTTTATTAGTGCTGTTGGTTTCAGTATTAATTACATCATTCTCTTTGAATTCTTACGCTCAGCGAGAACCAAGAGAATTTAAGGATTCGGCAAGAATTGAGCATAAAATTCCTAATCTTACTCCTGAACAAAAAACAAAGATTGATGGCTTAAGGGTAAAACACCTCAAAGAGGTAACCCCTTTAAGGAATGAACTTGACGAGAAGAGAGCACACCTTAAAACTCTAGAATCGATGGAAAAAATTGATAGAGATGCAATCAACAAAACCATTGATGAGATAACTGCCTTACAAGGAAAGATTATGAAAATGAAGGTTAATCACAGGTTGGATGTTGCAGCCCTTTTAACCGATGAACAAAAAGTATTCTTCAACTCACATAGAGAAGGCAGAGATAGAGATGACGAAAGAGGTATGGGAAGAGGAAAAGATAGAGGCAGAGGCCACATGGATAGAGATCATGAAATGATGCAAGAAATGCATAAATAATAAGATTCCTTTAAATGAATTATAAATAGCCCAACATTTAAGGAAAATATGAAAAGGTCTTTGGCAATCAAAGGCCTTTTTTTATTTGTATTTATTGATGAGGCTATCTAAAAAATCGAAATAAGTTCACGCAAAGCCCACAAAGAAAAAACGCTAAGATTGCAAAGTGTTGAAGTAATGAATAATATACTTTGCGAACTTAGCGAAAACTTGGCGTTCTTTGCGTGAACTCTTCTTTTCAGACAGTCTCCTCTTAACCCAAAAGCGAACAAGAAAATTAAAACATCTTCCGATGATATGTAAAAAATAGTTTTAACTTTGATATATGAACCCAGGTGAAGGTTGGGTTATACTCCAAGATTGGAATAATAATTCAAGAGAAGGTTGGGTTATAAACGAATTACCGCCAACTTTAAAAAGAAACAGCAATGCATATGATTAGAACATTTCATTCGATAGGACAAGGAGCTTTTTACACAGAAGAATTTGACGGATTTACTGTTGTTTATGATTGCGGGAGCGACAACAATATTCCATTGATAGAAAAGGAAATTAGAGGTATTTTCGAGCAAAATCAGAAAATTGATGCTGTTTTTATTTCTCATTTGCACGCAGACCATGTTAATGGACTTGCATATCTTCTGGGATACTGTAATGTAAAAAAAGTCTTTCTCCCTTTGATTAATGAAAATGTAAGATTAAATCTTCACGTTTATAATGCACTTGAAAATAGACTTGAATTACCAATCATTCAATCAATATTGGATTTAGGAGAAAATCAAACAAGTATTGGTGATACACAATTTATATTTGTTCCGGAAACTGGAGACGAATCTCAACCAGAGATATTAGGAGAAGCCACAGATTTTGACACTGTTAATTCTAAAAACGTTTTTCAAAATCCAAAGATTGGATTGCCATCTTTCTCTAAATGGGTATTTATACCGTTTAACTTCAGAAATCAAAGTAGGTCAAATGATTTAAAAAATAGATTAATAGCGAATAACTTGGATTTTGATAGTATAGAAGAGTTTGAGTCCTTATGGAATGATGCTGATAAAAGAGTTTTGTTAAGAGAAATTTATAATTCAATTCCTGGTAGTTTAAACGCTAATTCACTTACACTTTATTCTGGTCCTGAAATAAAGGCAGGTGGTCATTTTTTTTATAGATATATTCCTTTTTCTCATAGGCATTATTTTGGGCATTTAACTGGTGGATTATACTTTGGTGACTACGAAGCAAAAGGAACTCAAAAATGGAATCAATTTATTAATCATTATAAAGATTTTTGGGATTTGGTTGGTACAGTTCAGATACCACATCATGGTTCACGTCATAATTATAACAGAGAGATAAATTTGAACTATCCAAAATTATCAATAATATCTGCTGGCTATTCAAATTGTCATAGACATCCACATTCGTCTACTGTTAGAGATATTATTAAAGATGGAGGCTTACCAATAATGATTACCGAAAGGACTGGTAGTCGATTGATTTATGAAATAATTGAAATATGAAAAAAAACAGGCGGTAACAAAGGCTCATAAAACATAGGGATTTAAGTGGTTGGGTTACGTTTTAGCCCGCTGGCAAGGTTTGTATCGGTTGATACATTCGCAAACACGAAATCCCTTACATTTTTTAGCACGGGAACGTTCAAACAATAGCGCTCGTTCTTTAATCGGTAGTTGTTCAACATTCTAAAAACAACCCCCATCAGCTCATCGCCTATGATTCCCAACTTGCAAAGTAAAATTATCAAATATGATCAGTGTAATTTCTATATGCATTAAGTTCTCCAAAATAGATAAATACGTGCCCGCCAGAATTCCTTAAATATTCGTTCTCAAGTTCTTTATGTTGCCTAATGTGCTGTATCGCAATTAGTAGATTGGTTTTTACTATGTGAATGGTTTACCCGGATGTTCTCAACAAATACTAAATTTGTATTCTTGTTTTCATTAAATTAGCCCAATTAATCTCTTGTTTGATTTTTTATTATATTACCTTAAATTGTATTAGAAGATTATATGGCAAAAATCTTTTCTATTCTCAATAATAAGGGTGGTACAGGCAAAACCACTACTGTCCTTAATTTAGGAACTGCATTAGCCAAAAAGAAAAAAAGAGTTTTACTTATTGATCTGGATAGCCAATGCAATCTAACATCCGCATTAGGATTATGGGGTGCAGAAAACAATTTATGTGATTTATTTCTCGGCAAATGCTCAATAAATCAATCAGTAAAACAACATGAAGAGATATTTTTACTCCCTGCTTCCGATAAACTTCTCGAAGCAGAATTTTTAATAAGCAGTGAGCCTGGTAGAGAGTATATACTCAAAGAGAAACTCGAGAAAATTTTGGATGAATATGATTATATTCTAATTGATTGTCCACCAAGCCTAGGGACTTTATCAATAAACTCGCTGGTAGCAGCCGATTATTTTATTGTGCCAATGCAGGCTGAAAATTTTGCATTTATTGGTCTTGATAGAATTATGTCTGTATCCGAAAAGATTCAAAAACGCATGAATCCTTCATTGCAACTTGCAGGTATTCTTTTTGTAAAATTGGCTACTCGTACAAAGTTTAGTCAGGCTGTAATTACAAACTTAACGATCAATGAACATTTTAAAGACAAACTGTTTAGCACATACATCCGTCAGGATATTTCTTTAATGGAATCGGGTGCCTTTAAACAGTCTATATTTGAGTATGCCCCTAAGAGCAGGGGAGCTGAAGATTACATGGATTTTGCAAACGAATTGATTAAGAAGTATGGCAAGAAATAAACTTACAATTGACGATATTCAGAAAGCACTTCTTTCTAATACTCATTTTATAAAGGAAGCTGAACCTGAAAAACCCTTAGAAATTACTAAAGTTAATACCCAAAGCGGTAAAGTTGAAAATTCAACAAATAGCAGCTTTCAGATAGATCCAAGAGTTTTAAAACGAATTAAAATTTTATCAGACTATTTAAAAATCGATCAAGATGAGCTAATTAATAATGCACTAATGTACTATTTGAGTATTAAATCTGCACAGCTTAATCAGGCAATGAAGGAACATACCAAAGAATAATGTTTTTTTGCTTTTCATTTTAACCGACAAATTTATCGCAGAAACGTTGTGGTATATAATTCTGTTGAAACCTCCATTCTTTTTTGCAGATACGTAACTTTTAAGTCACATCTACATTCGATAATATGATAATTTATTGAGAAAATCCGTTTAGAGTTCCGAACTCTTTGAGAGTTCGGAACTCTAAACCAAAAGATTCTTTTTTATTTTACCAATCACCTGAAAATCAAATTGAGGTTTAAAATTTTCATCTATTTTTGTGCCCAGCCAAAAATTTAGTGCCCTTATAACTTGATAATTTAACCGAAAATGATTCCTGAAATTGAGTACTTCCCTGTAAAAGAGACCGAAAAAGTAATTTTTTCTATCTTAATTCCTTCCTGGAATAATTTAGATTGTTTAAAGCTGTGTATAGAGGGCATACGCGAAAACTCTTTCTATCACCACCAAATCATTGTTCATGCCAATGAAGCTACTGATGGAACATTTGAATGGCTTAAGAAAAATAATATTGCATTTACATATTCAAAATCGAACGTAGGTGTTTGCTATGGTTTTAATGCTCCATATTCGTTAGCCATATCGGATTATATCTGCTTAATTGATGATGATATGTACGTTTGCCCAAATTGGGACAAGCCTATATATGAAGAAATACAGAAGTTGAACCACCACTATTTCTGCCTTTCGGGAACTGTTTTTGAAAGCAAAAAGAGCACATGTCCTGTGTTTCTAACACCTTATGATTTTGGTAAAACCCCATTGGACTTTAATAAATCTGCCCTGTTGGAGCAGTATGATAAAATAGAATCGGAAGATTGGACAGGAGGCAATTGGTATCCGATGGTGCTGCATCGCAGAATTTGGGATTTAGTGGGTGGGTTGAGTATAGAATTCACTCCGGGAATGTACTCAGATCCAGATTTTATGATGAAATTGTGGCATGTAGGTGTGCGTTATTATAGAGGATTAGCCAATAGTCGCACATACCATTTTGCTACAAAAACAACAAGTAGGGTGAAAAAGAATAATGGACGCAAACAATTTCTCTTAAAATGGGGATTCACAAGCGGAACTCTTTTTAAGTACTACTTGAAAATGGGGCATAAATTCGAGGGCATCACTCCTGAACCAGAAATAAAAGGAAAATTAAGAAGAAAAATATTGATTGATAAACTCAAGAAAGTATTTTCTACTTAATATGAACTCTATGTAAGCATAACATATTGATCCTAACCATAGGGTTAGATTGTTGCTTTGTCATGCTGAACGAAGTGAAATCCGAAGGATTCGCTGAAAGCAACCATCTCGCTTTTTGATAATTAGATCCTTCGCTTCGCTCAGGATGACACCTTACATCGAGTTGACGTTACTTAATAATGTGAGTTAAGGGTTGAATTTTGATACCACGTTGTGGCATCAAAACATTATCTATTACCATCCACTTTTTGCTACTGAGCAAATAAATCGAACATCATCTATCGACATTTTGGTATGAAGTGGAAGTACCAAGTATTTATCCTCAATGGCATCCATATTTGGGAATTGATCGCTTCTCCCACCAAAAACAGTATAACGGTCGTTACGATAATGTACCTGATTCGATTCAATTTTATTCTCACGCAATTTTCGTTGAAAATCTAAACGCCTTTCAACAATTACGGTACACAGCCAAGCAGCATGTTCCCTATCGGTGTAACCATCACCAATGAATCTTATTCCACTAATACCCTTAAGGCCTCTACAATACTCACTCAATAGGATTTTGCGATGCTGCAAAGTATTATCAATTTCTTTTAGTGATGCCAACCCTATAGCAGCAGAAATATCGGTCATTTGATACTTATAACCTATCTCGGTAATATCATTCTCCCAAACACCCATTTGCTTTGCTGAACGGTCAATACCAAACCAGCGAATTCGTTTGGCTTTTTCAATTAAATTCTTATCCTGAATAACAAGCATTCCACCATCACCTGTTGTTAAACTTTTAATTGCTTGAAATGAATACATGGTGAATGGAGAAATTTCACCTATATATCTTCCTTTATATTTTGCCCCAAGGGCATGTGCAGCATCTTCAATAACTGGAATATTATAGCTATTAGCAATTTCGTGTAATTCATCCATATCGCAGGGTAATCCACCATAATGAACACAAACTATCGCCTTAGTTTTTGGGGTAATCAACCTTCGGACATGGTTTACATCAATATTTAATGTATGGGCATCAATATCGGCAAAGACAACTTTAACACCCATGTATAAGAATGGAATGTTTGTGGCAGTGCATGTAAAAACGGGAGCAATTACTTCATCACCTTCCTTTATCCCGGCAAGAATATAAGCTAAATGAAGAGCATCGGTTCCTGATCCTACCGAAATTGCCTTCCCTCCTTTTGCAAATTTTCTTTCAAACTCATCTTCAAATTGTTCTACTTTTGGTCCTTGTCCAATCCATCTTGAACGTAAAACCTTAGCAACTTCTTCAATCGCAGATTCGGGCACATGCGGGTAAAAAAGAACTATTCCATCATCCTCCTTCATTAAGGGCATCTCGTTTAAAGGTGCATTTACCATATTTTAAGTATATTATGTTACATTTCCAGCGATGCAATAATAGTGAAAAAATCAAATCAAATACAACATGTATTAAAGATGATTTTATTGGTAAAAAGGTTGTGACGTTTCTTAAAATAAAATGAATTCGTTACAACAATTAATTTAGATGTCATAATAACAGCGAATTGTATTTAAACATTATAAAAAAATGGAAACCTATAATAATGGATTACGAAGTAACAAAAATCTGTTATTAGCTTCGCTAAGCCTAATTTTTTGCTTTGTTCTAACCAACCCAACTTATTTTCATTTTAATTACAAAATTCATGTTTAATCAATAATCAACAATATCGTTAACACATGCTTTACTATTAACAAAATCATAAAGTTCTAAAAACATCTCTTTCAAAAAAATTATTCTATAATTGCAACTTATTTGGGAAAAGAAGTGTTAATGGTTGAAAAATCAAAACAATTGAATTCCAGAAGCAGGGTGATTATATTTTATAGTTACTAAATAAAATCGATTCTATTAACTTAAACAAACAGCATAGATGTATAACTACGGCGACTTACCCAAGCAATTTACCGAAGAATCAACAGCAAAAGTAGCAATACTGCCTGTTCCCTATGATGGTACTAGTACATGGATTAAAGGAGCAGATAAGGGACCCGAAGCCCTGCTTGAAGCTTCGGCTAACATGGAACTCTACGATATCGAAACCGATAGCGAAGTTTATAAAATTGGCATCTATACCGCACCAGCTGTAAAGGTCAACAAGAGCCCAGAGGCTATGGTAGAAGCCGTTCGGAAGAAAGCAGAATCATTTCTTGAAAAAGAAAAATTCCTAGTCACATTAGGGGGCGAACATTCAATAAGCATCGGGGTAATTCAAGCACATGCTAAAAAATTCTCTAATCTTAGCGTACTTCAAATTGATGCCCATACCGACCTTCGTTCAAGCTATGAAGGCAGCAAGAATAATCACGCTTGTATAATGGCTCGTGCCAAAGAAATTTGCCCTATTGTGCAAGTTGGTATCCGTAGCATGGATGTTGGTGAAAAGGAAAACTTAGATCCAAGCAGAGTTTTTTGGGCTCATAAAATTGTAAATTCTGATGATTGGATGGATAAAGCAATTGATCTTTTAACAGATAACGTCTATTTAACCATCGATCTTGATGGATTTGATCCATCAATTATGCCCTCAACAGGCACTCCTGAACCGGGAGGATTACAATGGTATCCAACCCTTCAATTCCTTAAAAAACTGATAGAACGTAAGAATTTAGTGGGCTTTGATGTGGTTGAGCTTTGCCCTAATCCCAAGGAACGTTCATCAGATTTTCTTGCAACGAAACTTATTTATAAGCTTCTCTCGTATAAGTTCGCAAGCTTGGTAAGGTAATTTTTTAAAACTATTTAGCTATTTTTGCAAAAAATAATTTGACATAATGGAGAAAAAGGATCTGCTGAAGGATACAATTAAGCACATTGATATTAAATCTTTTGATGCTACCCCAATTATTGATTCTATGCGTGAAATGTCTTTCACCTCAAGAGACACTGCTGTAGCATCAGATATTTTCAACCGCATGATAAACGATACTGAATGCACCAACATACTTACCCTTGCTGGAAGTACTAGTGCAGGTGGTTGCATGCAGATTTACGTTGAAATGGTTAAGAATAAGATGATTGATGTTATAGTTGCGACAGGAGCATCAATTGTAGATATGGATTTCTTTGAGGCACTTGGCTTTAAACACTACAAAGGATCACAATCAATAGACGATAATCACCTACGTGATTTATACATCGATAGAATTTACGATACATTTATCGATGAAGAGGAGTTACAGAATTGCGATGGAACAATCAAAACTATTGCAGATGGAATGAAACCTGGAGCTTATAGCTCTCGTGAGTTTATTAAGGAGATGGGGAAATATTTAGTAAAGCATTCTGTTAAGAAAGATTCATTAATTCAGGTTTGTTATGAACATAACGTTCCAATTTTCTGCCCCGCTTTCAGCGATAGCAGTGCAGGTTTTGGTTTAGTTAAACATCAAGTAGAAAACCCCAAGGCTCACGTATCAATCGATTCAGTAAAAGATTTCCGTGAACTAACAATGGTTAAGGTTAAAGCAAATGTAACTGGTTTATTTATGATTGGTGGCGGTGTTCCTAAAAACTTTACGCAGGATACTGTTGTCTGCGCCGAGATTTTAGGTTATGATGTTCCAATGCATAAATATGCAATACAAATAACAGTTGCCGATGTTCGTGATGGTGCTTGCTCTAGCTCTACCCTAAAAGAGGCTTCATCGTGGGGAAAAGTTGATACCACTTACGAACAAATGGTTTACGCCGAAGCAACTAGCGTACTTCCTTTAATTGCCAGCTATTTGTATCATAAGGGAGATTGGAAGAAACGCAATTTTAAAGAGTGGTCAAAGATTTTTGATTAGAAGCCTTGATACCAAACCTATGAATAAGTGTAAATGTGTTAAAACGCCAGAATCGGCAGAAGTTGATCATAAATTCAAGATCAATACTTACTATGAATTTGATTACATTCCGCCGGTTAAAGAAAGCGCTTCCTACTACAGGGTTTTTAGCCTTGAAGAAGGGTTTTCTAAGAATTTCAACTTGAAGGACTTTCAGGTCTTTTTCAAGAAGTATTAACCGCTTAAACCATTTAACTAAATACAAAAGAGGCTGCATGTATGCAGCCTCTTTTGTTTACTTTCTATTTATTTAAAAACAATTCTTTAGTATCACTTCAATCCTATTTGGTGTAATGTTTTTTCGCTCTCCCAGTTTCCACTGACGGCTCTGGAATCTTTCAAAAACAGGAGTAAGTTGATCTAAGGTTATCCCGTATGCAGAGAGTTTAGTTTTAACTCCGAGTGAATTAAAGAATGATACCGTTCTAATAATTGCCTCATCAATTCGGTTGTCCTCTGTTCCATTCTCGATTCCCCAAACATTTTTACCAAACTGAAGTAGTTTTTCACGCTTATCATCCTTCATCTCACGAAGAAGTGCAGGCAGAACTATTGCCAATGTAACACCATGATCCAACCCAAAAAAAGCCGTAAGCTCATGACCAATCATATGAGTTGCCCAATCCGATGGCACGCCTGTTCCAATAAGCCCATTTAAAGCCATTGTGCAGCTCCACATAAAATTGGCACGGGTTTGATAATCCTCAGTATTAGCTATAGCCTGTGGTCCAATCTCAATAAGCGTTTTAAGAATTCCTTCGGCAAATCGATCCTGTATTGGCGAATTCGAAGGGTACGTTAAATACTGCTCCGTTGTATGAATAAAAGCATCTACAATGCCATTGGCAATCTGATTCGCAGGTAAGGAATAGGTTGTTGTAGGATCAAGTATCGAAAATTTTGGGAAAAGTAGCGGGCTTCCAAAAGGTAATTTCACCTTAGTTGAAGCCTTGGTAATAACCCCACCAGAATTCATCTCGGAGCCAGTTGCCGGTAATGTAAGAATGGTACCAAACGGCAGGGCATTATTCACTTTAGCCCCTTTTTCAAGTATATTCCAAGGGTCTCCATCAAATAATGATGCTGCTGCAATAAACTTAGTACCATCTAAAACCGAACCGCCTCCAACAGCAAGGAGAAAGTCTATCTTTTCGGTTTTTACTATTTCAACAGCCTTCATCAAAGTTTCGAAATGAGGGTTTGGTTCAATTCCACCAAATTCAAAAAACTTGAACCCCTTTAACCCTGATTTAACCTTGTCGTATACTCCATTTTTCTTAATGCTTCCGCCCCCATATGTAAATAATATTTTGGCATCTTTTGGAATTTCATTTGAAAGCTGATCAATCTTTCCCTCACCAAAAAGGATCTTCACAGGGTTATAATAATCGAAGTTATTCATATCAAATTGTATCTAATTAAAATTAGGTAATAAAAACGAAAGGATTAAAATTTATCCCAGACAATACACATCAATACAGCAAAACACTAAACAATAAGTTGAGTAATTTTCTTAATATCAATCAAAATATTATCCTCCTCTTCATTATGCTGAGGTTTTACTCCTAGGTAGAGGTAATTATCATCACTTTTAACCAGATGTACCAGTTCAAGTTCGGGGAAAGCCGCAATCAGATTTTCGAGTAAATCCTCATCGCTTAAAAACTCAAAACCTCCCAATGCATTGAAGCGAAGAACAAGAATCAAGTCATTTATCTCAGATTGAAGCACGTTTTTTGCAAGTTTCTCAGCAAGAAATTCTTTAATCCGATTCTTTGATATCTGAATGCTCTTCATACTTCAAGGTTTTAATTAAAACTGATTACTCAAAAAAAAATAACAAGCAAATTTAAACGATAAAATGGAAAAAGGAGGTTTTGTCAATACGATTTTAGATGATTTTTAAATATTTCCCAATTATCTTTCTTTTTTAGACACTTGCAAAATTTTACTTCTTAATATTCGTATCAAATTCTTCTAATAAACAACAACCTTATTAACGTCAGCTCGATGTAAGGAGTCATTGGCTACCGAACTAGCTCCGCTGAACTCACTACGTTCGGTTCGCAAACTCGGTTCTGAACGAAGCGAAGAATCTCCCCTGTCATCCTGAGCGAAGCGAAGGAACTTAGATACTTCACTTCGTTCAGCATGACAAAGCAACAATCTAATCCTATGCTTAGAATCAATATGTTATGCTTTCATCAATCTCACGTTAATTAGCTTTGTCATTTCAAAAAACTTCATTCTCTGGAAATAATCGTATTATATTTGCGAATTGCTTACCAAATAACATTCCAACCATGAAAACATCAGCAAAAATAGAACTACTAAGAGGCTTAATGAAGAAAAATAATGTTAGTGCATATATTATTCCAAGCAGCGATCCGCATATTAGCGAGTATTTACCCGATTACTGGAAATCACGCAGTTGGCTTTCTGGGTTCACTGGTTCTGCCGGAACAGTAGTTGTTACAACCAAAACCGCTGCACTGTGGACCGATTCAAGATATTTCCTTCAGGCTGAAAAAGAGCTTACCGATTCTGGTATTGAGCTATGTAAACTGGGATTACCTGAAACACCATCGCTTGAGGCTTGGATTACTAAACAGCTTAGCAAAGGTGATAATATTGGTTTTGATGGAAAAGTATTTCAAACAACCCAAGCTAAAAGCATAATTGATACATTACAAAAAAGTGGCATTGAGTGTAAATCAAACTTAGATTTAATCACACCTATTTGGGAGAATAGAGCCGCAATGCCTTTAGGAAAAGCATTTATTCAGGAACTTAAATATGCTGGCAAAAGCGTTAGCGAAAAACTTGAAGAGATAAGAAAAGTAATGCTAACAAAAGGAGCATCAGCCTATTTATTGTGCGCCCTCGATGAGGTTTGCTGGACTTTTAATATTCGTGGTAACGATATCAGCTACAACCCGGTGGTTCTTAGTTATGGTTTTATCGATTCAAAACAAGCTATACTTTTTATTGATACCCAAAAAATCGATGAGAATATTGCCAACCATCTAAATGAGCAGGGAGTTACCTTATTACCTTATGAAAAAATAGATGGACATATTGGAAAACTTGGTAAGAGTGATGTAATTCTTGTAGATCCTTCCAAAACAAACTACCATTTATATACATCAATACCCGATAAAGCAAGGATAATTGAAGCAACTGGAATTGTAACTGAGATTAAAGCCCATAAAAACAGCGTTGAACTCGAAGGATTTCGGAATGCAATGAAAGAGGATGGAATTGCTTTAGTCGATTTCTTCTACTGGTTGGAGTTGAATTTGGGGAAAACAAAGATCACTGAAACCAGTATTGGTGAAAAACTCGCTGAATTCAGGAGTAAAAGGAATGATTTTGTGAGCGAATCGTTTTCATCAATTGTTGGATATGCGGATCATGGTGCAATTGTACACTACAGCGCAACAAAGGAAACCGAGTACGAAATTAAACCCAAAGGATTCTTACTTATCGATTCTGGTGGACAATACAGGAATGGAACAACCGACATAACAAGAACAATCCATCTAAGTGAACCTACAGAGGAAGAAAAGATTGATTTTACCCTTGTCCTAAAAGGTATGATTCAGCTAGCCATGATTAAATTCCCAGCAGGCTCAAGGGGCTCACAGCTCGATACGCTTGCCCGCATGGCGATGTGGAAACTGAATATCAACTACGGACATGGAACGGGACATGGTGTGGGTAGCTTTATGAATGTTCATGAAGGGCCAATGCAATTTCGTCCCGATAACCATTTACCCATCGAAATTGGTGAAGTGATGTCCAATGAGCCAGGATTGTACCGACAAGGAAAATACGGCATAAGAATCGAAAATTTGATAGCTTGTACCCCCGATATCGAAAACGAATTTGGTAAATTCCTGAAATTCGAAACTCTTACCCTTTGCCCAATCGATACAAAACCCATTAAGGTTGATATGCTATTACCCGATGAAAAAGAGTGGTTGAATAGCTATCACAGAGCGGTTTTCGAAAGGTTATCGCCTTCCCTAAACAAAGAGCAGAAAGAATGGTTAAAGGGAAAAACGAAGGAGATATAAATCTAAACGCAAAGTCTCTAAGGCGCAAAGTTATTATTCATTTCTTAGCGTCTTCGCGCCTTAGCGTTTAAAATAAGACAAATTAATGGAAAGCATTCGCAACATCTATCGAATAGGATATGGCCCATCAAGCAGCCATACCATGGGACCAAGGAAAGCCGCTGAAACATTCTTAGGTCGTTTTAACGAAGCATCAAAGTATCAAGTAACTCTTTATGGGAGTCTTGCAGCTACTGGTAAAGGACATCTGACTGACAAAGCAATAAAAGAGGTTTTCCAAGGTAAAAACTTAAAAATTGTTTGGCAGCCTGAGGTATTTCTACCCCGCCATCCAAACGGGATGAAATTTGAAGCCTACGATGAACAATCGAACCTTCTTGGCGATTGGACAGCTTATAGCGTTGGCGGAGGAGCTGTTGTTGATGACAGTTCAAAAACCGAAAGCGTTGAAGTGTACCCATTTTCAAACCTTAACGATATCATTAAATGGTGCAACACTCATGGTCGCTCCTACTGGGAATTCGTGCTAGAGCATGAGGATAAGGATATCCTTGACTATCTAAATGAGGTTTGGACGGTAATGAAAGAGGCAATATTCCGTGGCTTAGATAATGAAGGTGTAATGCCCGGCATACTCAATCTACCCCGCAAAGCATCGAGTTATCATGTACGAGCCTCAAGTTTTACAGGAACTCTACGTAAAAGGGCATTACTATTCTCCTACGCACTAGCGGTGAGTGAGGAGAATGCCTCTGGAGGACGGATTGTAACAGCACCCACCTGTGGTTCATGCGGTGTAATTCCTGCAGTTTTATATTACCAAAACACCGAACATAATTTCAGCGAAAAGAAGATTCTAAAGGCCTTAGCAACTGCAGGACTTATTGGAAATGTAGTTAAGAAAAACGCATCGATATCGGGTGCGGAATGTGGATGTCAGGCCGAGATTGGTGTTGCATGTGCAATGGCCTCCGCAGCAACAACACAGCTATACGGCGGAACAATATTCCAGATAGAATACTCAGCCGAAATGGGACTTGAGCATCACTTAGGATTAACCTGCGATCCCGTTGCAGGATTAGTTCAAATTCCATGTATTGAGCGTAACGCCTTTGCAGCAGGAAGAGCATTGAACCATCACGTATTTGCAATACTCTCGGATGGAAGACATAGAATTAGCTTTGATAAAGTAGTTGAAACCATGAAACAAACCGGAAAAGATATCCCAAGCCTTTACCGCGAAACCTCAACAGGAGGCCTAGCCTTATTTGATGGACAGGTGCATGAGTAGAAACATAAAGGAGGAGGTTATCTGAAACATTAATAACCGCAGAATATTATAAAATTTGGCACTCACACAGCTCAATTATCGCAATTTGCGATAATCAGATTCATAACCCCAGTTTACCATTAAAAAAATACGATTATCAAAAGAGAAGATATAACACAAAGAGCTCAAAGGAGGCACAAAAGACACGAAGTAAAAGCATTACAAACCCTTGGCGAACTTCGCTAAATTTATAAACCCATTACAAAACTCTGACAGGGTTCAAAACCCTGTCAGAGTTAAACAATCATCCAAAAATCAACAGCCCCATCGGGGCGAAATATTGGTAAAAGCATAAAACCATTCCTAAAAACAAATCCCGTAGGGATGAAATACACGTAAAATATAAATCAATAAGCACCAAGTTCGCCAATAAAAAAGCGAAGAACGCAAACCCATATCCCCTTGCGTACTTCGCTAAACTTACAACCCATTACAAAACTCTAACAGGGCTCAAAACCATGTCGTAGTTAAATGTTTAAACAGCCTCACAGCAACACAGCAACACAGCAACACAGCAACACAGTCTCACATTAACACCCTAAACTCCTAAATCGCTAAATCCCTAAACCCTGTCAACAATCAACTATCAACCAACCCCCTCCTCCTTCTTGGTCTCCCCCTTCTCGTGTCTTATCCCATAATTAACAACCTTACGGGCACTCTTATACGCCGAATAAAAATCAGGCTTACTCGTTTTATATGGAACCATTAGCTTATCGGTAACATTATTTAGAATATCGTCCGCCTTACCAAACAAATCATCAAGCGATTCAATTGCAGCCTTACGCTCCGAGATTGCAACCCGTGGAGCCGATTGCTTACTCGAAAACCTGCTGCACAAGCTATCCAGCATCGTTGCGCTCTCATCGGTAACCGAGTAATCTTTCAGAACGCTAATATTCTCACGGACAATTCCCGAAATCCGAGTAGACAAAGCAATCAGTTTACTATCACGCATCACCTGTAAATCGCTTAGTGTATGGTTCATATCCGTTTGAAGGCCCTTATTCCCCGAACGGGTAGCCATCGCCGAGATAACCGACATCACCTCGTACATCTTATTCTCCAGCTCCTCCCTGTGAGCACCCTTAACCGTAGTAGAACTCCTGGAGTCATGCTCCGCACCATTCCTAACAGTATCAATATCGGCTTTTATTGCCTCCAGATCGGAAACAGCAGCCTTAAACACCGTTGAACTTCCCCATAGGGCAACATTTTGTTTCAGCAATGCGATAACCGCTATGATCATCGCCAGCTTATTCTCAAAAAACTTCTTCATAACATCAAATTTTTAATAAATAATAAACACCATATACTAAACACATAACATTATATACTAC
>JACABB010000012.1:110007-116723 GCA_013376985.1 Bacteroidales bacterium | reverse complement strand
AATGTCCATTAGGGAGCATGGTCCAAAAAAAACCATTAAAAATGTCCATTATACCCAAAATGTAATATAACTCAATTTAAAAAACTTGTGCGGGTCTGTATCAAAATATTTTTTTTGAATCTTAATTGTTCACGTAAAGAATGCCACAACTATAAACCGATGCATCTCTTCTTTGCCCGTGACAACTATAGAGCCGCAACGCAACCATGCATGAGCAGTCAGTTTATCCAAACCATCCTTGGCAACACCAAGGTATAAGGTTGAATTTATTCCTTTCCGTTTAAGTAAGTATTTAGCAGTAATTCCTTTTGCAAAGCAAGATATTTTCCAAGGAGAGTATTTAACAGTACGGCGAATTGATTTTGCTACTTTCACGACAACTATTCGATTTTCTTCTGTAATCCCTAAAGCAGTCTCAACACCCAGAATACCAATTTTTTTAAGAATAATTCGTCGAGGAATACAAATTAGAAGAAGGCTAATAAATGTGGCTTTTACAAACGTCAAAATGAATAGCTTTCGTTCAGAACGATCCAATCTAAAAAATCGAGAAACCAACCCTTGCATATAATAATTACTTAGGAGGTATGATAGTTAGTAACTTTTTTTCGAAAAGATGATTGAGAAACTCCATGGTCTCTGCTTCGCATTGTTCACGACTAACATCAAACTCATCAAGTAGTAACTCAATAAGTGTATTGACCTTAATAGGATTTTCAATGAGTTCCCACATTCTACTACCCACGGAATTTAATCCAAAATACTCACCACTCTCAATGCTCATCATTACAGTTTCCCCATCCATATTACTAGAGACTAATTTACTGCTACGCTGAATGATAGATTGGTAATCGATGGTGATCATTAAAATATTTTTTGACAAAGATAGTTTTTTAAATAAGTTACTAGTTGCTGTTGCTGGTAATAACAGACAACTTATATGTCTTCCCACAATTTTTGTCAGTCTAAACAAATCTACAATTATGCTGTTTATCACTTTCACAAAGAAAACTAGGTCTTGAAAAATAATTTTTTTTACGATCGTACGCTTTTTGTAGACGAATATACTCTACACCAGAGTCAGTTAACTGATATTATAGTACCTTTATCGGTTAAAATAGGGTTTGATGTCAGTTATTTTGTAACTCATTGATTTTAGCAACGTAAAACCAAAATAGGTAAAGGCCAAAGAAACATTTGGACATTCGCCAATCTTAAACATTATGAAAACAAATAAACCTTTTAATATTTCGCTAATAAGCAAATATATATTCAGCATTATTCTGCTTATGGCTTTTTTATTGAGCAATGGGGTTGTTTTCGGAGCAACATTTACAGCTCGGGCAAGTACTGCTTGGACCACTGGAACTACATGGGCTGTTGGGGGAACTACTTTTCCTGGTGCAGGTGATGACGTAGTAATACCCTCAGCTTATACAGTAACATTGAGTGCTAATGCTGCTTGTAAAAATTTGACATTGCAAGGATTATCGGGTACTCGCTTATCAATTGGAAATTTTACGTTAACTGTTAATGGAACACTAACAGGACCAAATACAACTTTTTCCAACAATTTAATTACTACGGGAACAGGAAAATTATCATTTGTTGGCAACTCAAGAACACTATTTAATAACTGGTCTAATGCTTATACAACAGGGTGGAGATGTGAAATAGCACTTAACACTGGAGCAACAGGAGCCTCTTCTTCCAATGTCAAATTTGGAGATTTAATTGTAACAACTGGGACTTTTAATCTTACGAACGGTACCCCTCATGATCTACGTATAGATGGGGGTAGTGATGGTACGGGAACAGTTTCAATTGCAACTAATGCCACTTTAGTCGTAACAGGTATTATGGGAGTCAGAAATGCTACTCCAACAACATACTGTGGAGCTATTAATGTTAATGGTACACTTACAGTACAGGGAACTAGACTTAACGGGACAATCTACGTCAATAGCGGTGGGGTTTTATTAATTAAAAGATTATCAAATGGAAGTGATTTAGCCTCAAATCCAACTAACAATTTTATTTATGCAACAGGTTCGACACTGCAATATGATTTAGAGGGATCTGTTGGAACAATGCCTACGGGTGCTGAAATATCACAAGCACAGAGTTCCAGTTTATACAACTTAACGATAAATAATCAAAACAGTATTAACCTAAAAAGTAGTTTAACAATTAATGGAACTTTAAAAATTATTGCTGGGAGTATTACAACTAGTGCAAGTCCCATTATTTCATATGGTTCTAGTGGTGAGTTATATTACCAAGGAACTGTCGCTCAAACAACATCTGATCTTGTCTTCCCAAGCTCAAACGGACCCTTCAATTTAACAATTGATAATGCCAGTGGTGTTTCGTTGCACGCAAATAGAACCATAAATGGTACAGTTACTGTAAAGACAGATGCTCAATTCAATGCTCAAGATTATACTATTGATGGATCTGGCGGATTTAATTTAGAGGCAAATGCAACACTAATAACCGCTCACTCAAACGGTCTGGATGGTACAAATACGACCACAGGAACTTCTTTCTATGATGATGCGGCGAATTATATTTTTAATGCTCCATCATTAGCTCAGATTACTGGGAGTAAACTTCCAACAATCGTTAATAACCTGACAGTTGATGGTCGATCTCAATTGTCGTTGACAAATAGCACCCTTACAATCAATGGTCTTCTCCATGTTAAAGCCGAATCATCCTTCGATGCCAAGGGTGTTGCTATTGATGGTGCTGGGGGAATTACAGTTGATGATGGATCAACAACAACTTTTATTTCTGCACATCCAAATGGACTTGATGGTACAAACACAACAAGCGGAGGCTCGTATTTTGGTGTATCAAATTATATATTTAACCATCCTGGAATTCAGATAACAGGGACTCAACTACCATCAGTAATTAACAATCTTACTGCGGATAACTCTTCAACATTATCGTTAAGTAGAACAATTACTTGTAATGATGTAGAATCAACCAGTGCAGCCCATCTGATTGTTCCCCCGGGAATTGAATTAGTTTCCACGGGTAATGCAACTTTTGCTAATCCACTATTATTGAAGGCCAGTACAACGCCTTTCAGATCAATTATGGGAACTTTCATTAATAATACAGCTAATGGAGTAATGGGTAGAATATCCTCAGAATATAGATATACAACAAACGGATTTACAGGACAAACAACTGGAAGATCGTATTATTTTTCGCCATCAACTTATGAAGTATCAAGCGGTCTATTCAACCCAGAGATTACAACTGGAGATGGAAATAATCCGTTTAGCCATTACAACTTTGGACCTTCGCCGGCAAGAGGTTGGGCGAGGATTAGGAATGGTGGAACATCTTTACTTGTTATGAATGCCTATGGGATTAGATCTGCAAGTTCTCAAACTTTCACTTTAACTGGTTTTCCTAACGATCAACCCTCCTATTCGGTTAGTCTACCATGCCCTACAGGAACTCCAACAAACCCTTGGTATTATATGATTGGCAACCCTTACCCTGCAGTGGTTAGTTGGGATAATATATATGCAGCTAATTCTAATATTGATGCCACGATCTGGTACCGTACATCTGATGAATCAGGAAACATGTGTACTGATACTTATAATTCATCTAGTGGTATAGGTACAAATAATAATGGAACAGCCGCTGTTGATGGTAGTATCCCGCCAATGCAAGCATTCTGGGTTAGGGTTACGGGAACAAGTGGAGGTAATACAACATTAACTATATCTTCGGATACTAGACTTCAAAACTGGAGCGGAATAAATGCTCTTTATAAAAAAAACAGGAGAAATTCTAAAACTATAGCAAATAAGGACATGTTCAGTCTTTATTTGAACACAAAAAACAATAAAGATCAAATGATTATTGTTCAGTCCAGTGATGGACTTGACGAGTTTGACAAAATGGATTCTTACAAGCGTTTTGAGGATGATACTTCAAGAGCAGCACTTTATACTTTTACGCCTGAAAAGTATAAAGTAGTTATACAATCCGTAAAACCAATTACCAGTGAAAAAGTATTCCCTATAGGCCTTTTTAATACATATCCTACAAAATCATTTCGCTTTGAGGCTGACTTTAGTAACGCTTCTTCAAGATACAACTATTTTATTGAAGATACAAAGTATAATGTTATACAGGATCTAAAACAAAATCCGAATTTTACTTTCACCGCTTATTCGATTAAGGATAGTATAGGGGCTCGCTTTAAACTTCATGTACTGCTTGCTCCTAAAGTTATTGTTAATAATTCCGTTTCTTCTTGTTCATCACAAACAGTTGATCTTACAGCACCATCTATTACTCAAGGCTCTGACAATGGATTAACCTACACCTACTGGCTCGACTCAAATGCAACACAACCCTACTCATCTCCAACAAATGCGGAGGCTGGAACCTATTTTATCAAGGGAACTGCCGCAAATGGATCATATTCAATATCAAATCCTATTGTTCTGACAAATAACCATCCAACCCTTGTTGTAACCTCTCCGAGTGCTGTTTGCTCTCCACTAACGGTTGACTTAACACAATCCAAAATTACAGAAGGTTCATCAAAGGAGCTGTCTTATACATATTGGATGGATTCCAATGCTACAATAAGTTATATCACCCCGACTGCCGCCACAAGTGGTAATTACTACATAAAGGGTACAGATCCTTATGGATGTTCTACCATTTCGACACCTATTCAAGTAACTATTAAGACTCCTCCAACGGTTGTTGTAACGTCTCAAAATACAGTTTGCGCTCCAATGACTGTTGATTTAACTAAACCCGAAATTACATTAGGTTCTTCAGAAGGGTTAACTTTTTCATATTGGACTAATTCCGATGCAACAATAAATTATAGTACACCAACTGCAGCAATAAATGGTAGTTATTACATAAAGGGAACGGACTCTAATGGATGTTATACTGTTTCTGAGCCTGTTCACGTAATTATTAATAATCCACCAACTATTGTTACAACTTTTCCAGATGCAGTTTGCTCTCCGCTAACAGTTGACTTAACAAAACCAGAGATAACTTCAGGTTCATTGGGAGGGCTAACTTTTACTTATTGGACAGATTCTTATGCAACAATAAACTACAGTACTCCCGCCTCTGCCTCAAATGGAGTCTATTACATAAAGGCAACCGATTCCAATGGATGCTATACTATCTCTGAGCCTATTGTTGCAACTGTAAATACATCACCAACGGTAATTACAACAAATCCAGCACCTGTTATATTTCCAGCAACAGTTGACTTAACTGCTCCAGAAATATCATTCGGATCAACCGAAGGGTTGGATTATACTTATTGGTTAGATGTCACTGCAATATCGCCCTACGCTACACCTCAAACAGCAATAGCAGGTAATTACTACTTAAAAGGAACAGATGTTAATACAGGATGCTCTTCAATTGCTGGCCCTATAACTGTAGTTGTTAACCCAATTACAGGGATAGACAATAATCCTAATGACTTAAGCGAAGTTGTAATTTATTCGAATGGAAATCAGGTATTTATTAATAATTGTCAACTCAATTCTGAGGTTACAATTTATGATATGCTTGGCAGATTAAATTATACTGGCCTTACAAAATCCATAAATGAACTAATAAACTGCAACTTTAAAACGGGATTTTATATTGTAAAAGTTTTAAATTCACAGAATATAAAAACAGAAAAAGTATTCATTCACTAATTTATAAGATGAAGATAGAAGATATCAAAACTATACAGGTAAAAAAAGTTTGGAGTAAACCCCGATTATTATCAGGGAAGGAGATTGGTTTTTTTGGTTTAGGACATATTCAAACTACACCATCTACTGATTTTAGTTAAATTTTTTTCGATTCTAAGAACATTAAAGACTCTATAACTATATATATTCTTAGTATAAAGATATTTGTCTGTTCAAAAAGGAAACCCCATTCTTGCAAAACCTATTGCATTAAATCTATAATGATTTAGGTACGAATAGATTTATTCTTTGATTATTGTATAACTTATTGGTGAAATCTATTTATAACCAAAGAAAGTTAATAGATCATTTTTTTTAAATTTCTTGTTTTAAGAAAGTTGTTAAACCGAGGTTTGTCACCTAATATACATCATTCATAAAAAACACCCTTAAGTATTTGTAAAAGCTTCTGTATATAGACTAAATTTAGTATTATAAACACAACTAAAACAGTTCTATGAAAAAGTTTATTGCTTTCTTTTTTGTAATTATTGCCTCATACAACATATCAGCTCAAAATTTTGATTTTTTTAATTATCAGGCAATAATTCGAGATGCGAATGGTAATGTTAAAGCGAATAGCAACGTTACAATAGCAATCGAAATACTTCAAGGTTCTACTAGTGGTACAGTAGTGTATAATGAGACACATGCAACCTCTACAAACGCATATGGGTTAGTCAATCTTCAAATTGGCTCAATAAATCCTTCGAATTTCTCTACCATCAATTGGTCAAATGCTCCATTTTTTATGAGAATTTCAGTTGATGGTGCAATAATAGGGACTAGCCAACTATTAAGCGTACCCTTTGCTCTTCATGCAAAGGAAGCAGAAATCTACTCCGAAACTGATCCTGTTTTTGGAGCATCTATCGCCAAAAATATTACTACATCAAATATTACTAACTGGAATGCTGCTTACAGCTGGGGAAATCATGCTACAGCAGGATATCTAAC
>JACABB010000012.1:88355-109907 GCA_013376985.1 Bacteroidales bacterium | reverse complement strand
CAGTTTTACTGAAACTGATCCTGTTTTTGGGGCATCTATCGCCAAAAATATTACCACATCAAATATTACTAACTGGAATGCTGCTTATAGCTGGGGAAATCATGCTACAGCAGGGTATCTAACCAGTTTTACTGAAACTGATCCTGTTTTTGGGGCATCTATCGCCAAAAATATTACCGCATCAAACATCACTAATTGGAATACTGCCTATAGTTGGGGAAATCATGCAAGCGCAGGCTATTTGACTAGTTTTACGGAAGTTGATCCCATTTTTAGTTCCTCTGCCGCTAATGGCATCACCTCAACAAATATTTCTAATTGGAATACTGCTTACGGATGGGGAAACCATGCTGGCTTATACAAATTGATATCATATACACCTGACTGGAGCGAACTAACAAATAAACCGTTCAACCTAACCTCCCCTTCGAACAATCAACTTCTTAAATATAATACAACTTCAAGTAAGTGGGAGAATTGGACTCCTAACTACTTAACAACAGAGAACCAGTCATTAACGCTTAGCAACAATCAACTTTCTATATCAGGTGCTGGTGGTAATACAGTGACCTTTACAAACTGGGATACAGATAAAACAGACGATGTAACTCTTTCTACTCCTGTAAATGGTGATATGCTATATTTTAATGGTACAAATTGGACAGCAGTACCTAAAGGTACTACAGGGCAAGTCTTAACAATGAATGCATCTGGAGTTCCTGAATGGCAATATACTTATACTGCTCCAACCGCCTCAACACAATCTGCAACATTTAGCCTTCCCTCTGCGATACTTAATGGCGTTGTGAATCCCAATAAACTTTCCACTACAGTGACCTTTCAGTATGGAACAACCATAAGTTATGGAAACACCGCAACTGCAACTCAAAGTCCTATTAACGGGAGTTCAAATACAAATGTAAATTGTAGCATCAGCGGTCTGGTGGCAGGAACAACTTACCACTTTAGGGTGAAAGCCGAAAATTCTTTTGGTATAACCTATGGTGATGATATGACCTTTACTTTACTGGGCACAGGTATAACATGGGAAGGTGGATTAATTTTTTATTTAGACGGAACGGGGCAGCATGGGCTTATAGCAGCACCCAGCGATCAGACAAGTGCTGATTGGGGTTGTTACCCATCAGTAATTTCAGGTGCTGACGGTACAGCAATTGGAACAGGAAATCAAAATACTTTAGATATAGTTGCAGGCTGTACAACTATTGGGATAGCCGCAGAGATATGTGCTAATCTAAATTTAAATGGTTATAGTGATTGGTTTTTACCATCGAAGGATGAACTGGGGTTAATGTATACTAATCTTTATCTTGCAGGTAAAGGATCTTTTGGCACTACACTCTACTACTGGAGTTCGAGTGAATATAATATTAATTATTCGTATCGGTTAAATTTTAGTGGGGGAGTTTCAGGAACGAGTTTAAAAAACTCTACTCAATATGTCCGTGCTGTGAGAGCATTTTAACTTTTAGTATTATTGTAAGATCATATACAAAATCATTATTTAAAGGGGATTCTTAACTGAATCTCCTTTTCTTTTGTAATGATAATCGTTTCGCTTATTTTTACGCTTGAAAAACACGTCTATGAATTTTCTGATACTTGGTTCCGGTGGTCGTGAACATGCAATAGCATGGAAGCTATCCCAAAGTCATCTCCTTAAAAAACTATATATAGCACCGGGTAATCCAGGCACTGCAAATATTGGAACTAACCTAGATATTGACATTCTCAATTTTGAATCTGTAAAGCAGGCTTGTATCGATCACAAAATCGATATCGTTTTTGTTGGTCCAGAAGAGCCTCTGGTTAAAGGAATCCATGATAGTTTCAATACAGATTCAAGGGTAAAACAGGTTAAAATAATAGGTCCCACAAAAAATGGAGCTATGCTAGAAGGCAGTAAGGATTTTGCCAAAGCATTTATGACTCGTCATTCGATACCAACTGCACGTTATAAGACCTTTATTTCAAATCAATTTCAAGAAGCAAATCAATTTTTATTCGAATTAAAACCACCTTATGTAATAAAGGCCGATGGACTTGCTGCGGGAAAAGGTGTTGTTATCTGTAATGAGATAGAAGATGCAAAAAGGTGTATACAGGAGTTTTTTAGTGGTAAATTTGGAGGAGCAAGCAAAAAAATTGTTATTGAAGAGTTTCTAAATGGTATAGAACTTTCGGTTTTTGTATTAACCGATGGTAAATCGTATGTAATTTTACCAGAAGCAAAAGACTATAAACGCATTGGCGATGGCGATACTGGCTTAAACACAGGAGGCATGGGTGCTATATCTCCCGTTCCTTTTGCCAACCCAAATTTTATGAGAAAGGTTGAAAACCAAATCATATCACCAACTATTAATGGTTTAATTAAAGATGGCATAGATTATACGGGTATCATTTTCATTGGGTTAATGAAGGTGGAAGGAAACCCTTATGTAATTGAGTACAATGTTAGAATGGGAGATCCTGAAACCGAAGTTGTTATCCCTAGAATTGAAAGTGATTTAGCTGAGATGTTTTTTTTAGCAGGAGAACGTAAACTTTCCGATTATAAACTTAACATAAGTACGAAGGTTGCTTCAACTGTAATAATGGTTTCTGGTGGTTATCCAGAAGAATATAAAAAGGGAAAGGTAATAAACGGACTAGCCGATTTTTCTGACGTGGCCATATTTCACTCTGGCACAAAAAGGGTTGGAGATGCTATAATTACTGCTGGTGGAAGAGTGCTTGCTTTAACAGCAATGAGTGATACGATGGATGAATCTCTTGCGAAATCCTATAAGGTTGCAAACATAGTGAACTTTGAAGGAAAATATTTCAGAAAAGATATAGGGAATGATTTAAAACATTTCAAACACTAAAATGGTTTTACGATTTTTCAGGCAAACACTTCCTCAAGTTATCATTGTATTGATAATAATTGCCATCCTATTATGGGTTAGAAATTATTTCTCCGAAATCGCCCCGTTCTACTTTGATAGTATAAAAATGCCCTTTTACGGTCTAGCCACGAATTGGGTTTCAGAAAACATTATTTATGGAAAATTGATTACTTTCACTATAATACTTTTTACCGCATTTCACCTCCTTCAAATTAACTCAAAGCATATAGTAATAAAGCAACGAACTTATCTCCCAGCATTTTTTTATATCTTAATAACATCCTGTTTTATTCCTCTTCAAAGAATTAACCCTGCGATTTTCTCCGCTTTAATTTTTGTGTTTGTATTCGATCATATTTTTTCAATATATCATAAAGAAAATGCGCTAGATAATATATTTAAAGCGGGATTTTATATTGCACTTGCATCGCTATTCTATGCTCCATCAATTCTTTACATTATTGTGCTTTTTCTTTCAATAATGTCAATTCGATCTTTCAATATTAGAGAATGGTTTGCTGCTTTTTTTGGAGTTATTACACCATGGTTTTTCTTTTCTTTCTATCACTATATCATTAATAGTAATTTAACAATTTTATTCAATACGCTAAATTTCAATCTATTCACCCCAATAAATCACGACAACGATAGTTTTTTAATTTATATTTTTTATGGATACTGTTTGATTTTATTCTTTGTAACAGGTTTTTATCTACTTAAAACACTGCCTACTCAAAAAATAAATGTAAGAAAATATTATGGTATTTTTTTCTGGTTTAATCTGATTTCTATCTTTGCTTTAATACTAATCCCTAGCATTTCTTATGAAATAATATTTATAGCGATAATACCTATTTCATTTCAGTTTGCTTATTATTTCACAACATGTAAACGCAATTTTTGGTCTGAACTTCTTTTTTTACTGCTAATTGCAATTGCTATATTAATGCAATTCAACAATATTATTTAACAAAATAAAAACCTCACTTCGATGAGGTTTTTGTTTTGTTAAATGGCTTTATAGAATTTATATAATAAGCATTGCATCGCCGTAAGTTCCAAAGCGATATTTCTCTTTTATTGCAAGTTTATACGCATCAAAAAGAAAATCATAGCCTGCAAATGCAGACACCATCATTAGTAGCGTAGAAAGGGGCAAATGAAAGTTGGTTACCATCATACTTGGTACGCTAAAATCATAAGGAGGAAAAATGAATTTGTTAGTCCATCCACTATATGGTTTTAAAAACCCATCGGTAGATACTGAACTTTCAAGCGTGCGAAGAACTGTTGTACCCACAGCACACACATTCTTTTTGTTCAATTTTGCTCCATTGACAATATCAACAGCCTCTAATGGGATATTAATTTGTTCGGAATCCATTTTATGTTTGGTGAGGTCTTCTACATCTACAGTACGGAAATTACCCAAACCCACATGTAGGGTTATTTCAGCAAAGTGTACCCCTTTTATTTCGAGTCTTTTAAGTAGCTCTCGGCTAAAATGCAATCCTGCTGTTGGGGCAGCAACAGCACCCTCGTGCTTTGCATATACAGTTTGGTAACGCTCTCTATCCTCTGGAACAACATCTCTTCTTATGAATTTTGGAAGAGGGGTTTCACCCAATCGGTAAAGGGTTTCTTTAAACTCATCGTATGATCCGTCAAAAAGAAAGCGGAGAGTACGCCCACGAGAGGTAGTATTATCAATTACCTCTGCAACAAGAACATCATCCTCTCCAAAATAAAGCTTATTTCCAATTCTAATTTTTCGAGCAGGATCAACAAGAACGTCCCACAATCGTTGCTCTTTATTAAGTTCTCTAAGTAAGAATACTTCAATTTCAGCACCAGTTTTTTCTTTGTTGCCATATAAACGGGCTGGAAAAACTTTTGTGTTGTTAAAAACAAAGACATCACCCTCTGAGGTATAGTTGATAATATCCTTAAAGATACGATGTTCAATTTGTTTCGTTTTCCTGTTTAATACCATTAATCTGGACTCATCGCGATTGTCTGAAGGATATTTTGCAATCAAATCCGGAGGTAAATTGTACTTGTACTGTGAGAGTTTCATTAGGTATAATTAAAATATTAATTAATAGTCATTTTTAAAACGCAAATCTTCTATTCCCGCAATTCATGCAGATAAAGTATTTGAAATAAATTTATTGCTAAATAGATAATATGATGTGTCAATTTATGCTCAATTGGATTACAAATATAATTATTCCACAAAAGACCGTGCACCTTATACGTGACATTTTTTAGTTGGTTACATTCATAGTGAATTTTTTTTCAAATTCTTCTAACTTTTGAGCATTAGATAATTTAAAGTTTCCACTTCCTATCCTCACCAAGTCGGCTAAATACGCACCACTATTTAAAGCAAGGCCTAAGTCCCTCGCAAGAGATCTAATATAAGTCCCTTTGCTACACTTAATTCTTAGAGTAAGACTGGGTAATTTAAAACTAATAATCTCAAGTTCGAGAATTTTAATTTTTACAGGTTCAAGTTCCATTTCAACCCCTTGTCGAGCAAACTTGTAAGCTCTTTTCCCATTAATGCTTTTTGCAGAGAAAAGTGGTGGTATTTGGTTTTGCTCCCCCAAGAAGGTATTTACAACCTTATAAACCATTTCTTCGGTAATATGTTCAGTAGGAAACTCTTGGTTCATTTGTGTTTCCATATCATACGAGGGGGTTGTTTGTCCTAAACAAAAAGTTGCAATATACTCCTTATCATCTTTTAAAAATGATTCGACCTGCTTTGTTGCTCGTCCAATGCATATTACTAATAATCCTGTTGCAAGAGGGTCCAGAGTGCCTGCATGTCCTACCTTTAGATTTTTATATCCTTTAGATTTGCGAATGAGATATTTAATCTTACTTACAACATTAAAAGATGTCCAACCATAAGGTTTATCGATAAGAAGAATAGCTCCTTCTTGAAAATCGGTCTCACTATCAAATCCTAATTTCATCTCTAAATGGATATCCCTTTTTGCCTTAATAAGGCATGCAAAATGGGTTTTTTATAAAATAAAAACCCTGACATTCAAAAATGTCAGGTGGTAAGTTAACGTGACTTAAGTCCTATTCACTGGGTTTTTTCATTATAGCATAAATTTCAAAAACGAACCCGAATAGCACTACGATTGGAGCAAGCGTAATCCGTCTAAAACTAAAAATCTCGTTACTGAACACATTTGGATCTTTAGAACCTCCCCCTGCCATCAAAAGAAACCCTACAACAATAATTGCAAACCCAATAAGTAGTAACTTATAATTCTGCTTGCCGAGAGCGAATTTACTTTCATCTTGATCTGATTGTTTGCTAGGTGCTGTTTGTTTTGCCATATTTGATAGATTTAACTAATAGTATAAGTCATCAACTTTTAATCTTAAAAATTTATTCACTGCAAAGTAAGTTGAAATTAAATTAATTAACACACCAATTGCGACGACTGCCCCAAAAATAATAATTAATAGTTGTGGATCAACAATATCAATAAGATCGCCAAATTCCCTTTTTACTAGATAAATTAATCCCAAGAGCAACAGGATAGATACAAGGGCGGCATAAAGTCCATGAAGGATGCTTTTTAACAAAAAGGGTTTGCGAATGAATCCCCATGTAGCTCCAACAAGTTTCATGGTGTTGATTAAAAATCTACGGGAATAAACCGAAAGGCGAATGGTGTTATTAATTAGGACAATAGCTATAAATAGCAGTAAACTACTAAACAGAATAATCACAAGGCTTATTTTACTCACGTTCTCATTCACCAAACTCACTAACGATTTCTGGTAATGAACCTCCTTTATTTGTTTAAAACCAAGTAGATAATTTTCAATCTTATTAATACTATCCTGATTTGCATATTCTGCTTTCATTCTAACATCAATTGATGCTGAAAGAGGGTTGTATCCTAAAAATGTTATAAAATCCTCACCCAGTTCTTCTTTTAACTCCTTTGCCGCTCTTTCTTTCGAGATGTATTCAGTATACCTTACAAAGGTGGATGCATCTAATGTTTTTCGAAGAAAATTAGCATCAACCTCACGAATATCATCTTGAAGGAAAATTGAGAAACCAATGTTTTCCTTTACATAATCAGAAAGTTTTCTTGCATTAAAAATCAGAATGCCAACTATACCAAGCATAAAAAGGACAAGGGAGATGCTTATGATAGAGGAAAACGAGGAACTTCGCAGACGATTACGTGTAATTTTGCCTTCCGTGTTTTTCATGCTAAAAGTTTTATCTGTTATCCCAAAGATTTACTTAAGTTGTTTCTTTATTTCAAATGCAATCCATCCGATAAATACAAGAATTATAAGTAGAGAGGATGCAAGATCTATTTTTTTGCCAATTTCAAACATTTTGGGTTTGAAGGTAAAAACTATTTCATGGCTACCAGCAGGTACTACCATTGCTCGTAAAACATAATCGGCTCTAAAATGATCCTGTTCTTTACCATCAACAGTTGCAATCCAACCTTTTGGATAGTAAATCTCAGAAAAAACTGCCACTTTGGGATATTTTGTATTCGATTTATAAACTAATCGGTTGGGTTTGTAGTCAATTAGTTTAATTGTTCCTGTGGTATCATTTGATGGAGAAAAGCCCTCAATCGCTTTTTTAAATCGCTTATCAACAATCGCTTTTGTTGACGGGTTAAAGCCATTGAGAGAGCTAATTTCTGCATCTGCGTTTGGAACAATCTGTAACGTATCAACGAACCAAGCATTTCCTAATGCTTCTGGGTTAAAATGGGCAACAGGTCCTTTTTCACCTTGCTGAATTACATAACGGGTGTTGAGCATATTAAGTACAGCCATATTCCCTTTTGAAATATGCGCATCAATAAGTTCCTGATAGCGTCGCATTTTTGCTCCGTGATATCCTCCCAATGATTTGTGGAAATAGGAAGTACTACCGTCACTAAAAGGATCACCAAACGTGAGGTTAAAAACGCGATAATCCAACGTTTTGTCTTTAAGTATTTGAAGATCTGCATTTGTGGGAGTAAATGGATTATCCGCTTTTTGCTCAGAAACAAAATTATTGTTATTCATATACCTTTTGTTTACAACCCACATATCAGCAATAATAAGAAGACCCAAAATAGCAGCAAAATGGAGAGGTTTCAATTTCTTAATAAAGAAAGCATATAATGCACCTGCCGCAAGAAGAACGTAAATTAAGGAGCGCAATGAATCTGCTTTAAGCATTGCTTTTCGATCATCCATTAAAACTTGAATCATTTGTTCAGGAATACCTCTTTGGCTATCGTATATTGTTGTAAAACTAAAAAGTACACCGCCAAATAGCAAAAAGAATAAAATTATTGAAACAACTATTCCTGCAGACCATTTCAACGCAAACATGAATTGCTTTTTATCTAGCGTACCATCATATAACGGCTTTAAAGCAATAAAAGCGAGAAGTGGCATGGTAACTTCCGCTACATACAGAATCATTGAAACGGTTCTAAATTTATTATACCCAGGAAAATGATCGAGGAAAAAGCTTGTTAATGAATTAAAGTTATGTCCCATTGCAAGTGCAATGGAAAGCGCAGTTACCGCTAATAATCCCCACTTTTCTGGTCCTTTAACAGCAAAAAGTCCAAAAAAGAAAAGAAAAACAACAATTGCTCCGATATATACTGGACCAGAGGTTCCGGGTTGTGGCCCCCAATAGGTTGGAAACTGAGAGACTATTGATTCCGCTTGTCTACTGTTATAACCGTTTTCTTTTAAAAAATTATACATTTTTGAGTCTGTACCCAAATCCATACCCGTTGATCCCCCCATTAAATTTGGAATGAGGAGATTAAAAGATTCGGCAACACCATAGCTCCAGCCGGTAGCATAGTCCTTATCAAGCCCCGATGTTTTATTACTACTATTTGAAGTTAATTCTGATGGTCCACGGATTGAATCTTTCCCATAGTCATAGGTAAACCAAAGTTTTGAAAAGTTTGCTCCAAAGGCAAGTAATCCTGCAACGGCTAAAACACCCAATGCTTTTGCAAATTGCATAAGCAATTTATCTTTATAAGCGTAGTAAAAATATACAATTGCAATAGTAACCATTATAAAACCTGCATAATAGGTTATTTGGGGGTGTCCCGTATAAAGATTTAATCCGAAGAAAAGAGCGAAAAGAGTAAATCCACCTAAATATCTCCCCCTAAAAGCGAGGATCATTCCTGCAAGCATTGGCGCAACATAACCAATAGCATGAACTTTTGCATTATGACCAGCCCCCGTCGCAATAAAAAAGTACGATGAGAGTCCATAAGCAAATGCACCTACAATGCTGAGCCAAGCATTTACTCCCAAAACAAGGAGTAGGATATAAAATCCAAGCATGGCCATAAAGATGAAACTTGCAGGCGCTTTTCCAACTTGCAATATCCAATCGCCCCAACTTAAAAGATTGTTTGTAAACCTTACTGAAATTAAGTATGCAGGCATTCCTCCAAACATTGTATTTGTCCATAAAGTTTCTTCACCTGTCGATTGACGGTAATCCTGAATCTCTTTTACCTGTCCCTTCCATTGTACAACATCATGTTGTGCAAGTGTTTTCCCTTCGATTAATGGAGAGAAATAGATATACGCTGCTAGCAAAAAAAGAATGGGAGCTATGATATGCGGTAAAATTCGTGCAAGAAGTTCTTTCTTCATTGTAATGTGTTTTAGATAACTAGAATTTTCAAAAGTAGTAAAAAACGAGTTTTGTTGATTGTTGTTTGATGCTCACTTAATGTTATTATTCCTTAAAAGAGTAATTTATTTTAACATTTCCAGTTTTTTAAAATTTCTGCTATTTGTTCGGAGGCCTTCCCTTTTCCATAAATATTCATTGAAAAATTGGGTTTGCGGTTTATCATCTCATGATATGCTATAAGAATAAATTCTGAATCAGAACTGCCCAACATATTAAATCCGTTTTGAACAAGTTCTGTGCATTCAGTCTCTTTTTTGAGGGTAACACAACATTTTTTAAAAAAGAATGCCTCCTTTTGAACGCTTCCATTATCAGTAAGAACAATGGTACAATTTCGTAGAAGTTCAACCATATCAAAGTAATTTACAAGCGGAATAATTGTAAAGTTAGTTTCAATATCGGCATCTCTTAGAAATTTTATTGTTAGATGATGCAGAGGAACAACGACCCTTAACTCTCGATTAATAGCATTTAAGGCCTTAACTATCTCTTTTAATTTTTTGAGGTCGGAAGTATTTTCTTGGCTGCTTATTGTTGCAAGCGCAAAGGAATGGTTTAGGTTAAGCCTAATTATTATGTCCGATTTTAGGGAAGGTAAAGTACAATAGTAGTTTGCAGCATCCTGCATAACATCTCCCGTATTGTAAATATTACATGGAAAACTATCAAAGCCTTCCTTTTTAAGATTCTCAACGGCTGTTTCGTTGGGACAGAATAGAAGTGTTGAAACCCTATCGACTAATATCCTATTCATCTCCCTTCCTAACATCGGTTTAAACGAGCGTAATCCTGCTTCGATATGTGCAACTGGAATTTGTTGTTTTTGCGCAGCAATTGCACCAGCCAGAGCAGGGTTATTATCACCATAAACTAGCACCATATCGGGCTTTTCCTTGATAATTACACTCTCAATTCCCTCAAGCAATTTTCCAATTGTTGCCCCTGGGCTTAAATTAGGAATAGATAATTTATACCTTGGCTCTGGAATATTCATCTCTTCAAGGAAAATCTGAGATAGGGTATCGTCAAGATTCTGACCAGCGTTAAGAAGTACCTCATTGATACCTTTGGTAATAAGTTTATGGCTGACAACAGCTGCTTTTATAAACTGTGGAGTAGCACCTACAATGGACAGTACTTTCATTTGGATTAAACTTTATTATTGACGTGTTATTACTTTGTTCATCAACTCAGCAATCCTTTTGGTTAACTCCTTTCTAGAGTATTGTTCAATATTTCGGGGATTAAAATTACTCCAACCCAATTTATAACCCTCCCACACCCATTTTAATCCTTCATAAATTTCCGTCTCGGAATCGCATGGAAGCATTATTCCTGCTCCTGTTCCTATTAAAAGCGCATCCAGATCTCCTCCTACTGGACCAATTGCAATTACTGGACGCTTTGCTGCAAGGTACTCAAAAATCTTTCCTGTTAATATCTCCTTCGAGGTGCTTGGTATAAAAACTAAAAGAACTTGCGCAGATTTTTGTATTGAAGGGATCTCAGAATGAGGCTTATAGCCTAAAAATTCCGCTTTATCGAATAATTTGCATCCCTTTAATGATTCAATGACAGATTTATCAACATTTCCAACAAAACGGATCTGTAGTTTTTCTCTGAATTCAGTATTGTTCTCTGCCATTTTTGAAATAGCTTTCCAAAATTTATCGCTATTACTATTCGGTGGAATTGTTCCTACATGAACCAAAGAAAAAACGGTATTGTTAAGGGTTACGTTATGGCTATAATCAGTATGATCGAAACCATTGGGGATAATTTCGATTTTTTTGGCTCCAATTTTCTTAAACCTATCAGCCATCGATTTTGAAACAACTACTGTTAAATCAGCATTCTTAAGTACTTTTCGTTCAAATCTTCTATTGATAGAGTCGGCAAGCCAAGTTAACTTTAAGTCTTTGTAGAAATAAATATCTGTCCAAGGATCTCTGAAATCCGCAATCCAAGGAATATTTAACTTTCTACTCAGTTTTAACCCGATTAGGTGCAAGCTATGCGGAGGGCCAGTAGATATTATTAAATCAACAGGATTGTTTCGTAGATATTTTGATAGAAACGAGGCGGATGGAGCAATCCAAAACATCCGAGCATCTGGAATAAAGAAATTCCCTCTGATCCAAATCGCAATACTATTTATTATGCTCCTTTTTTTTGTGGAATCAGATGTAAAGCCAACACCTATTTTCTTTTTCCTATTCCCCGTAAGAAACTTATATATCCCGTAAGGCTCAGGTACATTACGACGAATTACCTCAACTCCATCGGGTATATCGCTTAATAGTGATTCATCAATTGCTGATACCTCTGGGTTGTTAGCGGTATAAACCAGCGGTTCCCATCCAAAATCTCTGAGATACTTAACAAACTTCAACCATCGTTGAACACCAGAACTTCCAGCAGGTGGCCAGTAGTAAGTTATAATAAGTGCTTTTGGCATTGGAGGTGCGGTTGACAGTTATTTGTTGACAGTTTAGGATAAGATTACTTGAACCAAAATAGTTTTAACTTAAGGCTTCGAATTCAAATATAATAGTAAATAATAACATTCACTAAAAACTTTCAACCAACAACTGTCACCTGCTTTTTATAATTGCTTGAGTAGTGTTCGTAAAGAGACCTTCTCTTCCATTATCTCTCTTAAGCGAGATGCTTGAACACGCTCTTGTGCCATAGTATCACGATAGCGAATGGTAACGGTATCATCCTCTAAAGTTTGATGGTCAACTGTGATGCAGAAAGGTGTTCCAATTGCATCGTGTCTACGATATCGTTTTCCAATCGTATCCTTCTCCTCATATTGGCAAGCAAAATCGATTTTTAATTCATCCATAATCATTTTTGCTTTCTCAGGTAGACCATCTTTCTTAACCAACGGGAATACACCTAATTTAATTGGTGCTAATGCAGGAGGAATACGAAGTACAACACGTTCATCAACAGTTCCATCCTCTTTTGTAATCTTCTCCTCGGTATAGGCCGATGAAAGGATTAATAGGAACGTACGATCGAGACCTATTGAGGTTTCTATAACATAAGGAACATAGCTCTCATTAGTTTCAGGATCAAAATATTGCAACTTCTTACCTGAATGTTTTTGATGACTGCTTAGGTCGAAATCGGTACGTGAATGGATTCCCTCAACCTCTTTGAAACCGAATGGGAACTCAAACTCAATATCGGATGCTGCGTTTGCGTAATGTGCAAGTTTTTCGTGTTTATGGAAACGATATTTGTTATCGCCAAGCCCCATAGACTTATGCCAACGCATACGTTTTTCCTTCCAATACTCGTACCATTCCATCTCCTCGCCAGGGCGAACGAAAAACTGCATTTCCATCTGCTCAAACTCCCTCATTCGGAAAATAAATTGACGGGCTACAATCTCATTACGGAAAGCTTTTCCCGTTTGGGCAATTCCGAAAGGAATTTTCATGCGTCCAGTTTTCTGAACATTCAGGTAATTAACAAAAATACCCTGTGCCGTTTCGGGTCTCAGGTAAATTGTATCTGCATCCTCGCTAACCGAACCCATTTTGGTCTCGAACATCAGGTTGAACTGCCGTACTTCGGTCCAGTTACGTGAACCCGAAATAGGGCAAACTATTTCACAATCTTCAATTATCTGCTTAACCTCTTTTAAATCACCAGAATCAAGAGATGAAACCATTCGGGTGTTAATGGTTTTTATTTTTTCAGCAACCTCAAGTACCCTTGGATTTGTTTCACGGAACATTGCTTCGTCGAAAGTATCACCGAAGCGTTTCTTAGCCTTTTCAACCTCCTTATTGATTTTATCCTCTTGCTTTTGAATCCAATCTTCGATTAGCACATCGGCACGATAACGTTTTTTACTATCCTTATTATCTATCAAAGGATCGTTGAAAGCACCAACGTGTCCGGATGCTACCCATGTTTTTGGATGCATAAAGATTGCAGCATCAATACCCACAATGTTGTCGTTAAGGCGAGTCATTGCTTCCCACCAGTAACGACGGATGTTATTTTTCATCTCAATGCCATTCTGTCCGTAATCGTAAACGGCGCTTAAACCATCATAAATTTCGCTCGATTGGAATACAAATCCGTACTCCTTTGCATGTGCAACTAATTTCTTAAATAGTTCTTCTTGGGTCATATAAAAAGATTCTTGATTTTAGATACTCGATTTCAGACAAAAAGCTAATTATCAATTATCTGAAAATTCTCTTTAAAATAAAAAGCAAAAATAAGAGTTTTATTGGTTTTAATAGAATTTCTTTAAAGCTTATGCTGTTGAAAACTAGTGTTAAGTTAAGCACTCAATGCCAAGTCCGTCATTGCGAGCCTCGTTCTTTGAGGCGAAGCAACCGAACTTGAGAACCGAACGTAGTGAGCTCAGCGGAGCTAGTTCAGCGAAGCTAATCCAAACGATTGCTTCGCAAAGAACGCTCGCAATAACGTCAAAATATGATTAACACAACACTAGTAATTGAAACTATTCTTTTATTCATATTTAATGTGGATGCAAAACTTACATTATTTTTACCTCTAGAACTGTAACAAAAATAGAGTTTGATATACTAAAAGTGTATTAGGATAAAAAAAGTATGCAGAACAAAGAGGAGCATTTTAATCGTTTAGTCAAGGAAAACCACCAACGAATTCAAAGTATCTGCAAGTATTACGCTTCAGTAGCCGAAGATCAAAAGGATATCTATCAGGAAGTTTTGGTAAATATTTGGAAAAGTTTGGAAACTTTTAGGGGAGAAGCACAGGAAAGTACTTGGATTTATAGGATAGCATTAAACACTGCATTAGGTTTTGCAGGGAAAGAATTTCGTAGGATGAAATTTAACCTTGATCCCGGAGAAAAGGGCATTCAGAATATCCTTGTTGAGGATGATGGGGTTGATATAAAACTTCGTGAAGATCAGCTAAACGCCCTACAGGTTCACCTAAATCAGCTAACTGTTATTGAGAAGGCAATAATGTCGCTTGTTCTCGAAAATCTATCATCAAAAGAAATATCGGAGATAATTGGGATAACCGAACCCAATGTAAGAGTCAAAATTCATAGAATAAAGGAGTCGCTCAGGGAGCAGATGAAAGGAGGAAGTTATGGTAACTAACAATAGCATAAAAAATAACGAACAATATAGTGGAGGTTTATTTCAGAATGGGAATTCCATTAATTTGGAATCCTTAATAAACAGGGTTAAGGATGAGGATGCACGAAATCTACGAATATCAAGATCTTTCCAGTGGACTTACATTGCTATTATATTCCTATACGTAGCATTAATTTTGCTAGAATCAAAAGAAGAATTCTACAGCACCAGAACAATTAGCAATGTGTTTTTTATTCTTTCGTTTATAGCATTTTCATTGATTTTCAGGAATGGCTATAAGGAGTTTAAAAGTATTGATTATTCCCTTCCTGTGATAGAAATGCTTAGGAAAACTGCCAAGCGTTATAGCCTTAGCGCAAAGAAATATTTAACATTATCAATCCCAATAATCTTAATGGATGTTGGTTTAACCATTTCTGTGTATGAGAGATTACAACCAATCGATCCTTTGAGTCGAGTTTTAGTAATTCAGGTAGTTTATATTCCAGTAATGGTAATATCTGCCTTAATAGGGTTGTTGGTTTGGCGGAAAAAACAAAAGCCGTTGCGTGATAATGCGTTAAAACTAATTGAGGAGCTTGAGGGCGAGTAGCAATAAAAAAGAGGGAGTTTAGTTTCCCTCTTTTCATTTTAAAAAATATGTTTTTTAGAACAACCCGTGTATCAACGCATCAATCTTATTTATCACTACTCTTAGGTCTTCTGGTCTTTCGGCAAAGTTCATGTTATCAACCTCAATAATAAGCATCTTTCCTAGTTTGTAAGAATCAATCCAAGCTTCATATCTCTCATTCAGTCTTTGGAGATAATCAAGGCGGATATTCTTTTCGTAATCCCTGCCCCTCTTTTGGATTTGGCTAACCAGTGTTGGCACATTACCCCTTAAATAGATGAGCAAGTCGGGTGGCTGAATAAGGGAACACATTAAAGCAAAAAGGTTGGAATAGTTATTGAAATCGCGGGTAGACATTAGCCCCATAGTATGTAGGTTGGGTGCAAAAATATGAGCATCTTCATAAATAGTTCTGTCCTGAATAACTGTTTCCCCTTTACGGCGAATATCAACAATCTGACCGAAACGACTATTTAAAAAGTAAATCTGGAGGTTGAAACTCCAGCGTTGCATATCTTCGTAAAAATCGTTTAGGTATGGGTTATCGTCTACATCCTCAAAGTGAGGTTTCCAACCATAATGTTTTGCAAGCAAACGAGTAAGAGTTGTTTTCCCAGATCCGATATTCCCAGCAACGGCTATGTGCATGATGAGGTTTTTTAAGGGTTTTTGTAGTTGTTTTGCGCCCGCTAAAATTACAAAAGTTTGTTAGTCATTTATCATTAAATTATTACATTTAGCTAACAACTAATTCACCTCCATCAAAAAATAAAAACTTACTTCGAACTTTAATGGGAATACATTTACAAGGTGTTTCAAAACCCTTGGATTGATTACTCTCCAGAATATATTGAAATAGTTTCCCATTGGAAGAATAGACAATTGAACCATCAATAAATGTGAAATAGGAATCAATTTTTATTGGAATGTCGCCCATGCGAGCACCAAAAGAATCGAACCGACAAATGCCTTTATTTTGAAAAGCAAGGTAAAGTATTCCCTCATTCTCCTGAATAAAAGTTGGTCTGGTATCAGAAAAAGTTATATCGGGGATTATCTTTTCTCCTGTGGGATTAAAACCTGAGTCGAAGTAAAGAATCTCCCATCTATTTCGATTGAAAATCCAAAATCCGCCCTTATTGCTTCGGCAAACTAGGTTTGCATCACTAATTCCCTTATCCTGAAGTTTAATAGGTTCTGATATTTGTGCTACTGAATTGTTTAATATTACAACGGATTGCGAACCTTGGTAAAAAACAACCACCCGAAATGGATCAAGGGCATCAATGTATGTGGGATTTCCAAGAAGAATATTGGAATATGAACCGATTTTTTTGAATTGCTTATCGAAACAGATAACCTCGTGGTTATTTACCACCCAAACATTATCAAACTTATCGGCCTGAATAAAACTACATTGACCAATGGCATTACTCTTTGTTATAAATAGTATTGATATAAGAATTAGATATAAAGAAAATCTTTTCCTAATCATTGCAGCATCTTTTGCTTAGCTCAATAAGCTGATCAACATATTCTCGATTGTTCGATAATCGAGGAACTTTGTTTTGCCCCCCAAGCTTCCCCTTTTCTTTCATCCAAAGGAAAAATGTTCCATTATTTAAACTTCTAATAATAGGCGAACCAAGGGTAATGCCTTTATAACGTTTTGCCTCATAGTCTGAGTTTAATGAACAAAGAGCATTGTCGAGAACTTGTGTAAAAAACTCTAAATCGGCAGGAGGTCTTTCGAACTCTATTAACCATTCATGAGCCCCTTTTGCATTATCATCCATATAAATAGGAGCGGCGGTATACTCTTTTACCAAAGCATCGGTTTTTTCGCAGGCTCTTTTCAATGCATTCTCGGCATTATCAATAATTACCTCCTCACCAAAAGCATTAATAAAATGACGTGTTCGCCCAGTTATTTTTATTTTATGAGGATATTTTGATGTAAACATAACCGTATCCCCAATCATATATCGCCATAAACCGCTGTTTGTGGTAATAACCATTGCATAATTTCGATTCAGCTCCACATCCTTTACAGTTAATGCTGTTGGGTTTGTATTGAAAGCTTCTTCAGCAGGAATAAATTCATAGAAGATACCATAATCGAGCATCAGCAGCATATCATCGGTGAGAGGATCATCCTGAATGGCAAAAAATCCTTCGCTAGCATTGTAGGCCTCCATGTAATTCATTGATGGAGATGGTATAAGCTTGCGGAACTGCTCTCGATATGGGGTAAAGTTTACTCCTCCGTGTGTAAAGAGCTCCAAATTTGGCCAAACCTCAAGGAGATTATTTTTCCCTGTAAAGTTGAGTATATGTTTTATCATTACAAGATTCCACGAGGGAACTCCCGCAATATTGGTTACATTTTCCTTAATGGTTTCTTGAGTCAATTTCTCAAGTTTCTCCTCCCATTCGGGGATTAGAGCAACCTTCTGGCTTGGAGTTCGAATAAAATCTGCCCACCAAGGGATATTCTCAATTAGAATTGCCGATAGATCACCATAGTAGGAGTCAACGCTGAAATTATCAATCTGATGGCTTCCTCCAAGTGTTAATGCCTTTCCTTTAAAAATCTCCGAATCAGGGTGAAGGTTGGTATATATTGCCAAAATATCGCGTCCCCCTCTGAAATGACACTCCTCCATAGCTTCGGGGCTAACAGGAATGAATTTACTTTTATTGGAAGTGGTTCCCGATGATTTTGCAAACCATTTAATTGCGCCAGGCCAAAGGATACTCTGATGCCCTTCCCGATGTTTATCGATATAAGGTTTTATCTCTTCGTAATCGACAATGGGAAGTCGTTGCTGAAAATCGCTGATAGTTTTTATCGATTCATAATCATACTTTACACCGTACTCCGTATCCTTTGCTTTACTAATGAGCTTAAAAAGCATCTCCTGCTGAACCTCAAATGGGAACTGCCGAAAGAGCTCTATCTGATGTAACCGTTTAGTATTAAACCAGCTAAAGATTGAGTTTAGTAAAGGCATAATTGGTGGTTAGGGTTTCAAGTTGAACCCAAATATATAAAAAAATGAGAAGAAGTTTGTAGATGTGCTTTTTGGGTAGGTGCTGGGTTGATGTAATGACGTTTCTTTTGTGGGTTTATTCATTGGAATAGCCCAACCTGTGATGTTTTATATTTGATTTTTATAAAAAATCGCAAAATGCGATATATTAGGATATGGTTGGAGAGTGGTTCTTACATCGACCTGATGTTGTTTAAGAGGTTATCCAAAATGGGAGTAAAGAGCTATACCACAAAAGGCACTAAGTACATCACAAAACACACAAAGGGTTAATCTGCAACACATTTACTTCGTGCCCTTTGTGTATCCTTTGTGCCCTTAGTGGTTAAATATCATCCTCAAGATGACACCTTACATCGAGCTGACGTTATTTAGTATATTGGCATAATTTTTAACGTGGAACAACGATGCTGCTTCGAATTTTGTAAACTAAGTGACTTAACGAACAGGCGAAGAGAAGACAACGACAATAAAACTGATAGTAAAAATGGTTTGAGAATAAACATTAATAACAAAAGATTTTGTTTTTTTGCCGACACACAATTGGCACATTGCCTTTTACCCGATACACTACCAATGTTTCGCAGAAGTCAAAGAGCCAAAATTTGCCACGATAATTTTCAACATTTATAGTACATTTACACCCATTAAATAATATTAATATGAAATTTATATTTACTTCCGCTCTGATTGCCCTTTTTGCAGTAAGCACTTTTTCCCAAACCCCTACCGTACTCACCCGCAGTGCAACGGCTGTAAGCACGGGTCCTGCGTGCAATGCCAGCAGTCCTGTATATGCAACCTTACAAGGAATTGTGAATGCCAACGGCACCACATGCAGCGTAAGTTTTGAGTATGGCAACACGGCAAGCTATGGCAATACCATAACAGTAGGCACAGTTACCGGAAGCACCGATAATGTTGTAAGCACTCCGGTTTCTATTAGCAGTATTTACGGGCTGCCACGTAGGGAAATAAACTACCGCCTGGTGGTTACAAATGCCAACGGCACTTTTTACGGGCGCAACTATATTGCTGTACCCTTCGATCCTACCAGAAGAATTGCAATATGGGCAACCTGTTCAGATAGTCCAACCATGGCAAATTATGATTTGATTAATTGCGATCCGTCATTAGATGTTACTTTGTATTATAATGCAGGGGGTGGCTATACAGGAAATGTGATCATCGGTTCATATCAAACACAGCAGATTTTTGTACCGAAAGGCAGCGTTACGGCTTTCAGTTATGAGAACTGCATGTTTAATCAAACTGTAACCAATGACCAGCTTTGTTCCGAAACGCAAACCCCCGATAAAAAAATCCAGGTTTTCACTTTAGGTGCGTTGAGCAGCAATCAATCGCAACTGTATAAGATTGAAAACAGAAATACGTATCCCGTTACGGTGAATGCACTCATAGTTGCTGATACCTACACCCACACCATTCCGGCTAATTCAGCAGCATTTGTTGTCGCAGGTGGAAAATGGGACATGCAGATTGATTATAACGGAGTTCAGTTTGCAATAGCCTCTGCATCTAATTTTGTATACGAAGAGTCAACCTGGCTGGATGTTACCGATGTTTCATCAACATCAACCACAGCCACCTTCGAGCTTTACAATCGCGATATTGCACCACATACCTACGTAATGCGAAACGCAGCTGGAAACGAGTTCGCTTACACTGTCCCCGCAAACCAAAGCTATATTGTTACCCTTCCGAAAGAAGTATGGGATGTCTTAATCTCAGTTTATGATATTTATCCCCTGCAGTTTAATTCCTCTGGGTCTGGACGCTTACCTTTTGACGAAACGTTTGGCGATCCTGCTTATGCCATTAATGGCAAATTAAAATTGGCCACCGCAACACCTGCAGCAATAGTTCCACTTATACCTGGTATTACATCATTAGTGGCTAGTTCTCCAACAGCAATTACCGCGAACGGAACCATAAATTGCAATTCGGCTCAAAACGAAACGCTCGATTATTATTTTATATATGGCAGCGACCCAAATAATTTGAACCAAAGCACAACATCGCAACAAATCACCATTCTGTCAACTCAGGATGCCACGGTAAGTGCCACAGTAAGCGGATTAACACCCGAATCGGTTTACTATTTTAAATTGGTTGCAGGAACGAACCAAAGTGCAATGAAAAGCATTTTGTTATCGTCTCTTCTAAACACTCACCTTAAAATGTGTCTTCGTGCCGGTATGAATGTAACCACAAGCGGGTCTTCCGTTTCATGCTGGGGCGATGTTTCGGGCAACGCGAATAATGCCAATCAAAGTATTATTACCAAACAACCTGTTCTAGTCGAAAATGTGATAAACGGGCATTCGGTAATTCGTTTCGATGGAACCACATCCACCTTAAACTTGCCATCATCAGTCGCATTGGGAATTTATAATAATCCGTATGAAATGTTTATGGTTGCAAAATCCAGTTCAAGTAATGTTCAGTTTTTAATTTCCGGTGCTGCAACTGAACAGTACGAATATCACTTAAACGGATCTTCCGGTGCAAGGTATATTCCTATAACTTCGGTGTTTTTAGATAAAGGAAATATCGGAGAATATACAGACGGAAATGCACATATTTTTGGAGCAAGAGCATCGGCAAGCGGGGGAGCAGTGCGTGTTGACAGAACTGATGGTAATTCATCTTCAAACAACTTGCTTTCGGCTAATGCCGGTAATCTGTTTCTTGGTATCCGCAGCGATGGATCATATTATTTTAATGGAGATATTGCCGAAGTTCTTATTTACAATACTGTACTTACACCTCAACAACGCGACTCTGTGGAATTGTATCTGTACAACCGGTATTTTACAAAAACCATCACAGCCTCTGTAAATCCTGCAAATTCAGGGATCGTAAGCGGAACAGGGAATTGCCCAACAGACAGCATAGTTAAACTTATTGCTACACCCAATACCGGTTACACTTTCGTAAATTGGACAGAAAACGGAACAGAAGTTTCAACAAATGCAACGTATACGTTTACGGCTACAGCCAACAGAACTTTGGTTGCGAATTTTACATTAAATTCCTATCCGATTGCAGCAAGTGTAATCCCCGCAAATTCAGGAAC
>JACABB010000012.1:0-88255 GCA_013376985.1 Bacteroidales bacterium | reverse complement strand
CATACAACCACGGCGATAACGTAAGTTTGACTGCCACAGCAAACACAGGTTACACCTTCGTGAATTGGACAGAAAACGGTAATTCAATTTCGACCAATCCAAGTTTGCCCACATTCTCGGCCACAGCCAACAGAACTTTGGTTGCGAATTTTACATTAAATTCCTATCCGATTACAGCAAGTGTAATCCCCGTAAATTCAGGAACTATAACTGGTGCAGGAACCTATAACCACGGCGATAATGTAAGTTTGACTGCCACAGCAAACACAGGTTACACCTTCGTGAATTGGACAGAAAACGGTAATTCAATTTCGACCAATCCAAGTTTGCCCACATTCTCGGCTACAGCCAACAGAACTTTGGTGGCTAATTTCAGATTGACAACATCAATAAATGACTTTGAAAACATTAGCAATATCAGTGTTTATCCTAATCCTGTTTCAAATGAATTGATTATCAGAATCGAAGGCAATACTACTAAATTGAAATTTGAAATATTTAATTCTATTGGACAATCTGTATTTAAAGGTGAATTTATTGAAAGTACTGTAATTCAGACACGTAATTTTGTGTCCGGAATTTATCTCATAAAATTTGAAAATGGTAAAACTTTTGAATTTAAGAAAGTTATAAAACAATAGCTAGCACAAAAAGTCAAACACAATGTTCGGTTGCACTTTCCAATGCTCAACCTAAACCTTCCATAGAGTTTGTCTTTTTGTCAACGCTCACTTTAACCCCGCTAGCTCGACTTTGCAATCCGAGCCAAAGCTTAAACCCAACACATAAACCCTAGCGTTCCGAACTTTTAAAAAGTTCGGAACGCTTACCATAAAGCAAATGGCAATACAATTAAAGGGATGGGAATATATCTTTTATAGGTTACGTTTAGTTGAAATTGAACATCACCCATTTCGCAGTGATTTCTTGATATTTTGAACAGATTTTGATTAAATTTGCAATAAAAATGCCAGAAATAAGCAGGTTCTTTGGGATAATCATTGCAATGTATGCAAAAGACCACCTCCCACCACATTTTCATGCAAAGTATGGTGATTACTTGGGATTATTTAGCATTGACTTAGGAGATCTGATAGAAGGAAATATGCCTCGTAGAGCTATTAGATTGATACAGGATTGGGCTGAATTGCATCGAACTGAATTAATTGATAATTGGAATCAAAGCCAAAAGGATAATCCAGAATTTCATAAGATTGACCCATTAGAATAAAAACAAAACGTATGCTACATTTAATTAAACAAATTAATAGGGTTGAGCCGTTTAAACTAAATGTATTGTTTAATACGGGCGAAACCAAAACGGTTGACCTTAACCAGAAACTTATTGATTGGTCAAGGTCGGAAAATTCAAAATTTAAGGATTTACTGAATCCTGATTATTTTATGACCGTTAAGTTAAATACCGATTTAGAAACAGTTTATTGGGATAATGGTATCGATTTTTGTCCTGATAGTTTGTATGATTGGGGAAAATAAAAAATCCCAGTTCTTACGAATCTGGAAGGTCAAACAATTTGAATAACCTAGCAGAGTCCGAAGGTTCTGCTAGAGTTTAATAAACTTAAGGCAACGGCATTTAAACTTAGCGTTCCGAACATTTAAAAGCTCGGAACGCTTACCGTATAACATTTAATGGATGGGAGTGAGTAACCCCGTCAGGGTTCAAAACCCTGACGGGGTTATACGAAGATATACTGCATTCTATTTTACCATTGACTCTTCCAGTTCTTACGAATCTGGAAGGTCAAATAGGGTTGATAACCTAGCAGAGTCCGAAGGTCCTGCTAGAGTTTATAAACTTAAGGCAACGTCATTTGTAATGTCATATTCATTTACATCTTGAATTTGAAATATTAAAAGAATTCATCTACCTTTGATAGTATCAAATGATAGTATCAATGAAACCTCCCTATGAGATTACATCCAAAATTCTTCTGCTAATTAGTTCAATTTCAGAAAAATTAGGAGAGGTGAATGCTGGCTATCTAAACAAACCTTCTCCTCAGCTTAGAAAGCAAAACAAGATAAAGACCATTCACTCATCCTTGAAAATTGAGGGCAATACGCTTACGCAAGAGCAAGTAACCGCAATTGTTGAGAATAAGCGGGTTATTGGGCCAAAGAAGGATATACTTGAGGTCATCAATGCCATCAAGGTTTACGATAGTATTGCGGATTTTGAACTCTATTCCGTAAAATCCTTTTTAAAGGCACACGAAATCCTCATGAAAGGGCTTGCAGATGACTTCGGCAAGTTCAGAAATCAAGGCGTTGGAATTTTTGAAGGTTCAAAAGTTGCACATATTGCTCCTCCCGCCGAGAATGTTCCTCATCTAATGGGTGAATTATTTAAATACCTAAAAAGCAAAAACGAGTTACCCCTTATCAAGAGCTGTGTATTCCACTATGAAATGGAATTCATTCATCCCTTTATTGATGGAAATGGGAGAATGGGAAGATTATGGCAAACCGTAATTTTAATGGATGAGTATCCTGTTTTTGAGTTTTTACCATTCGAAACACTTATCAGTCAATCGCAAAAGGAATACTACCGCGCGTTGGCCAAGAGTGACAGATCTGGTAAATCAACAGAATTTATTGAATACATGTTAGATGTCATAGATCGATCCCTAAAAGATTTGCTAAACTATAATAACAGAGTACTAACCGACAGGGATAGAATCGATTATTTTATTTCGCTCGGAATTAATGAGTTTTCGAGGAAAGATTACATGAATATATTTAAAGATTTATCAACCGCTACGGCAAGCAGAGATATAAAAAAAGCCGTTGAGCTAAATCTGTTTGAAAAAGTTGGCGAAAAAAATCAAGCAAAATATAAGATACACAATATAAAAACAACAAAATGAAAAGACTAATACTAGCAATTTCAGTTGCAACAATTTTTATAGGCTGCAATCGAACAAGTGAAACAAGCAAAAAATCTGATAATATGGATAAACAAAAAAACGAAGCTACAAACGCAGCTTCAGTAAAAGATACAACCCCTAAGGTAACAGGGATTGGCGGAATTTTCTTTTATTCGGACGATGAGAAGAAAACAAAAGAGTGGTACACCAAAAATTTAGGGATTGAAATAAATGATTGGGGTTCGTCGAGCTTTGAATCAAGAAACATTAACCGACCCGATGAGATAAACTCTCTTCAATGGAAACCTTTCAAAAAAGGCGATGAATATTTTGCCCCATCCAAAAAGGATTTTATGATTAACTACCAGGTTCAGAATCTTGAAGGTCTTGTAAAAAAACTCAAAGAAAACGGTGTAACTATACTCGACAGTATTGCCACTTACGATTTCGGAAAGTTTATACATATTATGGACTCCGAAGGCAACAAAATAGAGCTATGGGAACCAATTAATGCTGACAAAGCAAAGGAATAGGGCTTCTATTTCATTTTTTTTACTTAAAAGGTTAGGAGTTTATAAATCCAAACAAGGGTTGGGTTATAAGTTGGCTACACCCCGATGATATTTGCTTCGTAACAAGTGATTTACTAAATTTGATAAAATTTATTTGGAGAGAGAATGAGAACGATAAGTATAGAACTAGATAAAAATCAATTTATTAAAATCTTGAATAAACTTGACGATAGTGATAAACTTGAGATTTTTAATGAATTGAAGAAATCTTTGTTTCTTAAAAGGTTTAATAAACTTCTTAAATCAACAAAAACAAATGAGTTGACTCTTGAAGAAATAACCAAAGAGGTTGAATCTGTTAGGAAACGAAGATATGAAAAGAAAAAGCAAGAAATATAAAATTATTATTGACACAAATATTTGGATTTCGTTCTTGATTGGCAAGAGTTTACGGGGTCTTCAAAATCACATTGACTCTGAGAGCATAAAAATAATCACTTGTAAGGAACAGTACTGCGAATTATCGGAAGTCTTTAAAAAACCAAAAATCAAAAAATATTTCACCAAAGAACAAGTGGACGAGTTTTTTGAATTACTAGATGAATCATCTGATTGCATAGAATTGGCTACTAAATCCAATGTTTGTAGAGACGCAAAAGACAACTATTTAGTTTCCTTAGCCATCGATTCACATTCTAATTTCTTAATTACTGGAGATCAAGACTTACTTGAACTTAATAGAATTGGAGAAACTCTTGTTGTAAAGTATAGTGATTTCGAACAGCTACTAAAGCAATAAAACCCGAGTTAAAGATTAGCTCCAACACATAAACCCTAGAGTTCTGAACTTTTAAAAAGTTCGGAACTCTCATCATAAAGCAATATGCAATACAATTAAAGCAATAGGAATATAACTTTTACGAAAAGCCCGAACAACTCATAATTTCTGCGTTAGCACCAATTCTAGAATAATAAACACAACAATTTTCCCATATTGGGAAAAATAGTAATATATTTGTATTCAAAAACAGTGAGAGTAATTGCCAAAAGTACATTAAGAGAATTCTGGGTTAAGCATAAAGATTCAGAAGAACAATTAAAAGCTTGGTTTAATGAGGCTGAGAAATCTAATTGGGTTTCGCCAAATACAATAAAAATTGATTACCCATCTGCCAGTATTTTACAGAATAATCGAGTTGTTTTTAACATAAAAGGGAATAAGTACAGATTGATTGTTAAAGTAAACTATAAGGTTGGCCTTGTTTGGATAAGATTTATTGGCACTCACGGTGATTACGATAAAATAAACGCTGAAACTATTTAATCATGGAACATAAAGTAATAAAGACGGAGGAAGAGTACAAAAATGCTCTTAAAAGATTAGAGGTAATTTTTGATTCAGAGCTTGGGACAGAGGAAGGAGATGAATTAGAATTACTTTCATTGTTGATTGACAATTACGAAAAGATTCATTACCCAATTGACATGCCAGATCCAGTTGAGGCAATAAAGTTTAGAATGGAGCAAATGAATTATAAAGCAAAAGATTTAGCCAATGTAATTGGATTTCGTAGTCGTGTGACTGAAATATTAAATAAAAAAAGAAAACTGTCACTTCCCATGATTCGCAAGATTAACAAGCAAATGCATATACCAACCGATGTATTAATCCAAGAATATTAGTAGAGACTTATTTGCTCGAGTTTAACTTCACTGAACTCGCAAAATTTGTTCCGATGTTCTTTATCGGGAGAACACTCGGTTGCAACCGAACTAAAGATTAAATCCAACACATAAACCCTAGAGTTCCGAACTTTTAATAAGTTCGGAACTCTAACTTTTACCTTGTTCTCTTTGTTTAATACCACCCTTACATCAATATCGCAATTTGCGATATATTAACGCCAGTTCGATGTAAGATGTCATTGGCTTCGCCGAACTAGCTCCGCTGAGCTCACTACGTTCGGTTCGCAAGCTCGGTTCTGGGCGGAACGAAGGATCTAATTAATTATAAAACAGATGCTTCACTCCGTTCAGCAAGACAAAGCAACAATCTATTTTCGTGTTGAAAATCAAGATGTTATACTTAAATCGAACTCAAGTTATATTAAGATATAAAAAGAGAGACGATTTTTATAAAACCATCCAACAAGCGAAACGACAATTGGATTGATACATACCTCCAATTGTTATTATCATTATATTTGCTTCCGTGAATGCTATAAAACGACTTGCCGGACAAACCGCTATTTACGGAATACCGAGTATACTTGGTAGAATCCTTAGCTACCTGCTAGTTCCGCTTTACACCCGTGTATTTCTTCCCGAGGAATACGGAAATGTGAATGTATTTTACTCCTACGTTTCCTTCCTAATGATAATTCTGACCTATGGGATGGAGACAACTTTCTTTCGCTTTAACGAAAAGGAGAACGATAAGGAAAAGGTTTTCAGCACAGGGATGATCTCGCTGCTAATCACATCCATTATCTTTTTGATAATGGTCTCGTTCTATGCTGGATCCATTGCTAGATTTATCGACTATGCGAATTATAAAATATATGTTATATGGTTTGCATGGATTCTGGCTCTTGATGCAATAGCATCAATCCCGTTTGCAAGACTTCGTGCGCAAAATAAGGCTAGGAGGTTTGCAACAATCAAGATGGTAAATATTATCACCAATATTTTCCTTAACCTCTTTTTTATTCTACTATGCCCGTTTATCCTTAAGAGTTTTGGAAATAGTACAGCCGCACATCTTGTTAAATTAATCTATCGCACCGATTGGGGCATTGAGTATATTTTCATATCAAACCTGATTGCCAGCGGCATTACACTTTTAATGCTTTTCCCCGAGATTGCTGCAACCAAATGGAAGATTCACCCTGATTTATGGAAGAAAATGCTTTTCTATGCTTTCCCGCTTCTTTTTGCTGGAATGGCAGGGATTGTAAACGAAACGTTCGATAGACTTTTACTCCGTTACCTGCTTCCTAAGGATATAGCCACATATCAGGTTGGGATTTATACTGCTTGCTACAAGATTTCGATTCTGATGACCATATTTATTCAGGCTTACCGTTACGCAGCCGAACCTTTCTTTTTTGCTCAGGCAAAGGAAAAGGATGCCAAGCTGGTGTATGCCCGAATTATGGATTATTTTATTATCGTGGTTTCGCTGATTTTCCTAGTAACAATGGTTTATTTAGATGATATTATTCTGAATACTCTGGTTGGGGAGAAGTATCGCGAGGGAAGAGGCGTTATACCGGTGTTGATGCTCGCTAATCTTTTCCTAGGAGTATACTATAATCTCTCTATTTGGTATAAATTGGTTGGAAAGACAGTTTGGGGGGCTTGGTTCTCAATCTTTGGAGCAGTGATAACGCTGGTTTTAAATTTTTGGTGGATACCGCTTTCGCCCGATCACATGATTTATGGCTATTACGGATCTGCTTGGGCAACATTTATTTGCTATGGAGCAATGATGATTGTGTGTTATCTTATTGGTCAAAGATTTTTCCCTATTCAATATAATCTGCTAAAATTCTTTGGGTATTTGGGTGCTGCAATACTGCTTTACTTTGTCAAAACTATTGTTGTAATAGATGGTGCAATTCTTCGATTCCTATTCCATTCATTGCTTCTAATAATCTATTTGGGAATTGTTCTTGCTGTTGAAAAGCCTAAGATTCTGAAAATTAAGATTTAACCCAAGTTACTACTTGTTGAATTAGATTTTGATTTACGAATAACGATCAACGATTTAAGATTTTTGAAGAAAAGAAATGCAAAACACAAGCATTTCGATTTATAGATATTGTTTGTTACTTTAACTTCTGAAATCAAAATTCGTTAACCGAGTGTTTTTTTGCGCGTTAACCGAAGGTAATCCTTGTTCTTAAATCTTTTTACTACTATAACTTTCAACTTGAGTTATTCAATAGTTTTTAATGACTACCTACCTCTATTCTTCAAACACCTGAGATAGTATTGGCAAAGACTTTATATTCGAAACGCTCTCGATATGAACCTGATAAAAGGATAAAAAATTATTTATTAGTTGAGCCCTAACTTTATGATTAAGTTGTAATTTCTCTGCCTCATGAAAAGGGGTTTGTAGCACCTGTCCAATCAATTTACTATTCTCTTTATTGAAAAAAAGTGGATGTAATGGCTGGGCATGAATGAATAAACCATTCTTGTAATCGAATATTGGAGTTGATTCGCTCCAATTATTTCCGGGAAAGAAACCAAGATAGCGGGAGAGTTGTGCCAAAAATATCAAATGAAAATTTGATATCCCGCTGTGCATAACATCTAGGAGTTGAATTGAATTTTCGAGATAGCTATACATCATTGGATTTGGTTCTTCCTCGCGAATTGTGCGATATACAACCTCTCCAATAAATAATGCGATGGCTCTTTTAACAGGATCGAAAGGGATAGAGCTAAAACTCACCTCGGTTGACACATCTTTTAATTTACAAAGAGACTGAAATCCCTTATGGTAGTATATAATATTTATAAGGCTTAATGGCTGAAAGAATATGGCTTTACCTGATGATTTCTTTTTTCCATAAGCGCTATGAACCATCAGATTTAAGCGTCCATGGGTTTCAGAGTAAACATAAGCAATCAGGCTACTATCACCGTACTTAACTGTGTGGAGCGCAATTGCCTTGGTTTTGTGAATCATAACCGTTACTTAATAAAAAGCAACTTACTAACAGCGGTCTCCTCGCCCTTACTATCGGAGCAGAATATTAGGTAAACACCAGTAGATACTTTGTGTCCATTTAGGTTTTTTCCATCCCAAGTTGCCTGTCCACCCAACGATTGAGTTTCATAGACTAGGTTTCCGCTAATATCGGTGATTTTAACAGTAGTATTTTCGACCAATCCAGTTATGGTAATTACCCCATTATAGTTTGGTTTAACTGGATTTGGGAAGGCATATACTTTACCAAATTTTTCTGATGGTTCAGTGGCTTCACCACGATAGGACATAAGCCCCTTATCGGTTGCAATAAAAACTTCTCCCGATGTTGGATGAATCTTAATATCAACAATAGAATTGGAAGGTAACGGACTGTTCTGGGTATTAAAATGAAGCAGCTCCTTTGAGCCATCGGATGATTGAAGAAAAACTCCCGATTTACTTGTTCCAAACCATTTGCGATTTCCGCCATCAACGGCAATGGCGGTTATTGTTTCTGTTTGGAGAAGATAAGCTGCAAGCCCTTGGACAACATCAGGAATTTTAACCCTTTGAACGGCAAAAGTTGAAGCATCTATTGCATTTTCGGGATTGTAACTGATTAGAACACCTTCACTGGTGCCAATCCAAGCGTATCCTTCACGGTCGAATGCTAGGGAGTAAATATCATTAGGAAGAACATTTCCATTGCTATCATAAAGCTTAATCTTGCGATAATGATCATCGGTTGCTGATTCGATATTTTTCCCAGGATCTAGTACAAATAGACCAACACCACCGGGGAGAATCAGCCATAGTTGTCCAGATGGGGAGCAGTATAAATCCGATAACTGGTCGGAATTTATTGCCCCTGCATAAGCAAAAGAATACCAAGAACCATCGGGTTTTCTAACAGAGATTGGTTTTGGAACCATAACATTTGCTGCCCATAAATTTCCTTTGCTGTCGAATGTTATTCCGCTAACCCTACAATAGGGTTGATTTGGATATACGGTTTGAAGTGTGCTATTCTGGTAATCAAAATGCTTAACTGGTTCATCATTGGTATATTGAAAAACTCCGTTTCCCCAGCTGGAAATGTAGAATTCGTTAGGATTTGATGGATTAAAAGCAACACGAACAGCATCTAAATCAATCGATTCTTCAAAGGTTTGCCATTGCTCCTTCTCGAATTTATGATATGAAAAGGGAAACCAGCGATTTCCCATAGCAGCATCGTAAGCTCCCGATGCTACAATCACCTTTTCGCTACTTACCCCAATAGAGAATGCTCTGTTATTTATAGGCCCATTGGGTAGATATGAATTTAAAGCACCAAATTCTCCATACACAATTCCTGATGAGTTATCAGCAATAGCTATTTTTTCGGATTCAATTGGAATCGCCATATATGGGTCGAAATGCCATGTGAAATTGTAACTACTATGAACTATTGGCGTAGCTATAATCGATGTATAGCTTGAAATTCCTTCTTTAGATGTGATTAGAAGTTTAGTTTGCTCGGCTCTTACATGCAAAACTGTATAATATGGCCTTCCAAGTTCCATCCAGGTTGATCCATTATAACCCCAAATAATATCCTCTTGATCGATAGCATTCCCTTCAATAGCAATAACGGACGATCCGAACACTGTTACATCGGTACATTCATTGGTAGAATTGCTAAAGAAAGATTCATGTGTCCATCGCTGGTATTGAATTAGCAAAGGATCGTTTACATCAGCATGAAGCAATCCTTTTTCCGTTGCCGCATATATTGAACTGTTCAGAATTGAGGTTCGGTTAACTCTAAGAGGTTCACCCAAATCACCAATGTAATAGGTGTCTTTAATTTCCTCCTTTAAAATATCTATAACAACAATTCCAAAATCCGTTGAAATAAATACTAGGTCATTATAAAAGGTAAAACCATTAATTTTTTTGCTGCCCTGCATCAGTTTCTCTTTAATTTGGGGCATATTTAAAATTCTATTCTGAAATATAAAATCGATGTTCCCATCCTCATACCCCACGGCTAGAATTTTTTGCTGCGAAGAGTATTCAATAGTATTAATACTAACGTCATTCAATCCTTGAATGCGGTTTATTTTCCCCAACGATCCATCTTGTGTGCTATACCAAAAAATTCCAGTTGATGTTGCTCCGTATATTTTATTGTCGCCTTTTGTAATGGCTATGCAGTTATTATATGAAAAATGATCGCGCCACTTACCCACCTTTATCTGCGAATGTACCAGCTGAGAAAGCACTAGGAAAACAGGAAAGATAATTTTCCTCATTTGTAAAGATTTTAGAGAATTAAATTCAAACTATTTAAATGAGGTATTATTATGAATTTCTTAAAAAATTGACCAACGATTCAATTGCCCTCGCTCTATGGCTTATCGCATTTTTCTGGGAAAGATTCATTTCAGCAAATGTTGAGGAATAACCATCGGGTAAAAAAACAGGATCGTAACCAAAACCATCCACACCTCTTTCACTTTCAATTATCCGACCATCAACAATACCCTCAAAAAGATGCTCTTTCCCATCTATTATAAGAGCAACAACTGTTCTGAATCTCGCCTTTCGGTTTTCAACACCCTTAAGCTCCATAAGGAGTTTTTGAACATTTGCTTTGGGGTCTTTACTTTCACCTGCATAGCGTGCTGAGTAAACGCCAGGTCTTCCATTAAGAGCCTCAACCTCAAGTCCAGTATCATCAGCAAAGCAATTCTGTTTAGTAATAGTATAGATATATTGAGCTTTTTGTAAAGCATTTTCCTCTAGGGTATCATAATCCTCTGGTATTTCATCATTGAAATTGATATCATTTAACGATAAAAGGTGAAAACTATTACCAAGAAGATGCTGAACCTCCGACAACTTATGAGGATTATTGGTGGCAAATACTAACTCCCGTAAGTTATGAGACATGAAACAGGATGTTATTGAGGATTAATGCACATTACAGGAATATAACTTGCGTTGGAAACTATATACTGCTCATGAGGCTCGACGGTATAGATTGATTTGTCAGAAACTTTTGTTGTCATAATAACAATAAGATCTGCTCTGATATTCGCCGCCATTTCCAGTACCTCCTCGGCATATGGTTTTTTACCAGTAACCGCATAAACATAATATCTTGCTCCCTTTTCATCAAGGTATCTACGAGCAGAAGCCATGTTCATATCAACCTTAGCAAGAAGTTTTGGATCGGTAATATTTGGTTTAATCAGATGAAATCTTGACACATAATAATCGCAAAAGTATGATATCCATCCGTGCTTTTCAATATTCTCAGCGGTATCATCAATAGGAAAAACTATTTCATCATAGCGTCTATTTATTGGGGGCTCTTGTATTGTAATAAAAGGAACCTTGCAACTTGTTATTACCTTCAGTGCGATTGAGTCATTAAGCGTAGACTCATCTTTAATTCTGTTTGACCCCATTATTACCATGCCTGAGTTTATCTCAACAGCGACTTTAGCTATATCAACAAATATATCTCCTTGCCGTATAATGGTTGTGGGTAATATGTTGTATTTATCCTGTGTTTCCTTGGCAAGCTGATCTATTTTTGCTTGAGCTTCGGCAACTTTGTTGGGATTATCAACGATATGCAAAAGGGTTACAGGTTCATGAACCACGGAAGAAACCCTTACTGCGTGCTGAAGGGCATAGTCTGCAACCTGAGTAAAATCGGTCGGAACCAATATTGTTTTTTTTAAATTATTCATTGCCGTTATGCTATTTTGGTCTTAATCGGTTTCTTCGTACAAAATATCCTTTATCAATTTCAAAATTAGTCAAGACTAAATTACTATATTTCAAACAGATATTAACATTTTGATATTTAAGGTTTAATAATTTGTTTTGAATAAATCTTTTTTTAGATATTTAGACTTTGTACTCTAATATTTTTAAGTTGAAAATCGCTCTAATGTATGAATTTTTCAAGTTTTTTTAAATACTCAGCAATCTTTTTTTTCTTCTGCCTACTCGTAAAAACTGCTAGGCCGATTGGTTATAATGATTCAACTCTTATCGGTCAACCGATAGGGATTGAGATTCCACGAATACCACAATCTTACCCATTATCCTATAAATCTTTATTTGTAGACAAAAGTAATAGGCTTTTTATTACTTCTGACCAAGGAGTGCTAATTTATGATGGAATTAATTCCCAAAAAATTAAGACTTCGGGCAAGCCAATTTTATCTACTGACAACCAAGGAAGAATAGCAATTGCAGATGACAAATCAATTTCCCTCCTTGCATTGAATGATTCTTATAAATATAGTATTAATCAAATAATCAAGATTTCCACGTCAAATTTCCCTTATAAGATAATTGGTTTGGGAATTGATAACGAAAAGATATACTTTTCAACAGGTTCAAAGTTATGGGTCTATAATGGCAAGCCAACACCTATTGACTCATCCTCCCAATCCATTAATATTTATAGTACAAGGAAAGGTTTAGTTTTTTATAGTATCGAAAAAGGTTTCTACAAAAAAAAAGGGAATACTGCTAAAACCTTAAGGAATTCAGACAAAATTACTGCTCAAATTGCAGTAAAGGTTGTTGCTTTTGGTAATGATCTTTTTGCTGTTACCCGTGATTTTCCTTGGTTTTATAATTTAGCAAACAAAGATACATCTCTACTCAACAACATACATTGCGATTTAAAACCAAGCGAAACTATTTTGAATGCATGGACTACAGAGAATTACTTTTTTATCTCCACATCAACAAATTGTCTTTTAATGATTGATTCTAAAGGCAATTTGGTCAATCGATTTGTTGATTTTGGTGGCTCCTCATCAATTGCACCTATTGAAATATGTACTACCAACGACACCTGTTTTTTCGCTATTACACCCACTCAAATCTTTAGTTTCATTAACCCCAAAATGGTTCAAATATTTAGCTATAAGAGTAATCTTAAGGGGAGTGTGAATGCTGCAATTAAGTACAAAAATCAAATATATATAGCCACTTCTTATGGGCTTTATATTCAAAAAAAATTGAAAGAAGGTTGGGTTTTTGAGCTAATTAAAAATGTGAACTTCAATGCGCTTACCCAATATCAAGGTCAACTTTTTGCGATTGGATCTAATGGGCTATATGTATTAGAAGATAATCGGGTTGATAGAATTATTTCAGAACCACTTGCTTTTAACAAAACATGCTTTTCAGAAACAGCGACACCAAAGGCATTTTTTTTAGATAATCAGGGAGGTGCATACTATTCAAATCTGATTCCGCCATATTTATTACATAAAATTCAAGGAAACAATGCATCCTCTTTCGTCAACTTCTTTATTGTTGACAGTCTTTTGCTTTTACAGTCGGACAATCAACAATGGTATAACTATTCCTTTGAATGCAACAACCCTTCAAATCAGTGTTGTTTGGCTCCGTTGCAAACAGTTTTTCAAAATAATCAAACTATTATAAATGGCGACACACTTTCAGTATTGAATGATAAACTTGTTAAAATTTTCAAAACGGGGGCTGCTGAAAATATTGGAATATCTGATTCAGGACAACGAATCGTTAATGTTCATTCGGTGTTTCAGCCAAATTACCAAACAATAGTTTTGGAAAAGGGATTCAAAAAAAGGGACTTGTTTAAACAAAAAAAACTTTATGCACTAGACAACACCTTTGAAATAAACGGTGCATTTATAGACTCCGATTCTAGTGTCTGGATATCAACCTCGCAAGGATTGATTAAAATATCTGCTGATTACATTAGACATCAAAATATAACTAGGCCAAGTTTATATATTTTCTCTATAGCAACACAAGATGGAGACAAAGCACATGCCTTGTATAATGGCATCATTCCAGAAACCATTAATGCCAATTCAGAATTCAAAATTAAAAATAGTAGCACAATCGAGATTATTCTGAGTAGTTTAGATAACTTCAATTTCGAAAATATCACATATTCAATTAAAATCGGTAAATCCAAATGGAAAGAATGGACAACAAGTTCAAAGTTTATTTTAAATGACTTAAGTCCCGGCAGATATATTGTTAAAGCAAGAGTCCGAAACGTATATGGTTTTGAATCCCCTGAACTTAAATTTGTTCTTAATATTGTTCCTGATTTCTTTCAAACGAAAATTGCTAAGGTTGCGTTAATAATATTTATCCTCCTATCATTCTTTTCTTTTTATCAGTGGAGAAATTACAGGCATGCTTTGGAGCGGTTTAAACTAGAAAGTATTATAAACAGAAGAACCGAGGAACTAGTTAAGGAAAAGGAAAAAACGGATAATCTTCTTGCCAGAGTTCTGCCTCGCGAAACGGCTAACGAACTCAAAGAAACAGGTAAGGTGAATACTCAACGGTTTAAAATGGTTACCGTTTTATTCTCCGACATCCAAGGTTTTACAAAAATAACCGATGAGTTAAATCCGGAAAGCCTAATTGATCAACTCGATAAGTTTTTCCTTTACTTTGATTCTGTTGTTGAAAAATATAGGATAGAAAAGATTAAAACCATTGGTGATGCCTATATGTGTGCAGGCGGGATTCCTCATAAAAACAGAACAAATCCAGTTGAAGTTGTACTTGCCGCTATTGAAATGCTTTACTTCATGCGCGAAATTAACCTTCAGCATAATCCGGGACAAAATATTTGGGATTTAAGAATAGGTATAGATACTGGTCCTGTAATAGCAGGCGTTGTTGGTAAAAACAAACTATCATATGATATTTGGGGATCAACCGTTAATACCGCCTCCCGAATGGAATCATCAGGAGAAGTAGGAAAAATAAATATTTCGGGCAATACTCATATGCTAGTACAGGATTACTTTTTATGTACTTATCGAGGTAAAATGCCGATAAAGAATAAAGGTGATATTGAAATGTATTTTGTTGACGGTATTAAACCCTCACTCTCTACAAACTTGAGTGGCTTTAGCCCTAATAAAGAACTCCAAATTCAACTGCAATTTTTACGATTTGGCGACTTGGAAGAGTTTATTCTTGAAAAACTTGAAAAAGGGTTGCCGAAAAATTTATACTATCACAATTTAAAGCACACCGTAGACGTTTATACTCAGGTTGAACTAATCGGGCGCTCCGAGAATGTTACGTTAGAAGAGCAACTATTACTTCAAACTGCGGCACTTTTTCATGATGCAGGACACTTAATAGATTATGACACTCACGAAGAAATGGGGGTAAAACTTGCTAGAGAAATACTTCCCGAGTATCAATATTCTGAAAGGCAAATTGAAATTATATCGGAGTTAATAATGATAACGAAGTTGCCACCAAAACCAAGAAATTTGCTAGAGGCAATTATGTGTGATGCAGATCTGGATTATTTAGGAAGAACAGATTTTATTCCTGTTTCAAATATGCTTTACAAGGAGCTACATGAACATGGCAAAATCGGAACCATTCATGAATGGAATGAGCTGCAAATTAAATTTATTGAAAAACATCAATATTTTACTAACACTGCGCGTAAACTTCGAAATGTCAATAAAAACAGCCAACTCGAGAATATTAAGAAATGGATTGAAAAAAATAAATTATAAATTTACCTTGATTTTTCTCGGTTCTTAATTATTTTTGCTACATTTAACACTGATTTTTTAAGTGCAGTATCCTTAAATAAAATATTCCTTATGGATAGTGTTAAGAAGGTCGTACTTGTACCGTGGGACTTCTCCGAGGGCTCTGATAATGCTTTACTTCATGCTATTCAGCTTGCTGCTGCTGGTGAAAATGAAATTATGCTTTTGCATATTCTTCCCCGTACATTGATCTATCAATTTCTCAATCAAAAGGGTAGTCAAAAAGAGATTCATGATGCCAGAAAGAGATTAGAAGCGGTGGTTGAGGATATTTACACTAAATATAATTTCAGACCTCAAACGCTTGTTCTTGAGGGACATCCACGAAAACTCGTTAAAGATCTTATCACAACAGGTGATATTAACTTTAACCTAATTGTATCATCCAAAATATATAATTACAGCAAGAAACAATACCAAGCTCCGAATTTCCTCAAAAACATGGTGATAAAAAATTTCACCATTCCATTTATTATTATAGACGGACCTCCTGCACATAATCACTACATTGAAATAGTTGTCCCTCTAGATCACGACAGAAAATATAAAGAAACAGTACACTGGATAATATACCTATCTAAGTATTATAAATGTAACATCAACTTAATAAAACCATTTATTTACGATGAAGGGAAAAAGAAACATATGGCCAACAACATCTACTTTACAAAAAAGATGCTTGATGGGAACAAGATCATATACGGTATAAAAACGGCAAAGAAAAAAAGCGATTTCCGTGATGAAGTATTTAGGTTTGCTCAAAATATTGATGCAGATCTTATCCTCATCATGGCCGATAAGTACGATGTTTATGTTCAGAACAATAAACAAGGTACAACCACTGTTCCTGTAATGTGCGTAAACCCAAGGACTCGTAAATACCAAAGTTTTTATTAGTTCCTAAAACATCTAAATACTCTTTTTAGGGTAGGGTTTTATCCAACAGCATCCTCCAAGATGCTTTTTTTTTAATTTTTAAAAGGCTTTAGCATGAAAATCAATGTGTTCGAAAAACTATCGCTGCAGCAAAAAATCCTTTCGATGGTTATCGGAGCGTCTACTATTGTTCTAATTTTTGCTGTTGGAAACATCTCCCTAAAATCCAGAAAAGAATCTATTAGTAGCGCAATTAAACATATTAATGTTGTTGCCGATTATCACGTCTCGGAAATTAAAGGCATTCTTGAGAAAGATCTTTTTATTGCTCGCACCCTTTCAAATTCAATTCAGGCACATAAACTTTTACCTGAGGACAAATGGAAAGAACTCTTTTCCAAGTTATACGAGGAAACACTTATTAAAAATCCCGAACTTCTTTCTGTTTGGGATAGTTGGGAATTAAACTACATTGATCCTACCTATAAAAAAGATTACGGTCGATACGAATGTTTTTACTGGAGAGAAAAGGGACAAATTAAGCACAATACAGATATTGGAAGTGTTAATGGAGATCCAGTAGATTATGCCAGAATTAAACGAGAAAAAACGGAAAGTCTTGAAGATCCTTACTTTTATAGTTATACCAACGATAACAGGAATCAGTTTTTAATGACCAGTATAATCGTTTCAAATCTAGTTGAAGGACGTTTTATAGGAGTTATTGGAATTGATATTGAGTTATCAAGGTATTATGATGATATTAGACTTATTAAACCCTATGAAAATAGTTACGCATTTCTACTATCTAACAACATTAAATACGTTGCACATCCCAACAAAGAAAAAATAGGGCAAAATGCGCTTGATGATTATGAAAGTATATTTAGCAAATATGATGTAACTGATAAAATTTCTTCTGGAGAACCTGCTTTCTTTACGGCAACTGATATTAATGGTGTAACCTCCTTTTTTTCGGTAAAACCAATTATTATTGGTAAAAGCAAGCCATGGTCTTTGGTAATGGTTGTTCCAAAAGCAGAAGTTGTAAGGGTATCTGTCTTCAATTTTTGGGAATCAATTATTATCGGACTAGTAGGAATCATAATCCTTCTATTTATTACTTACACCTTTTCAAAAAAATTTATTGTTTCCCCTATTTCTCGCATTGTTGATACTTTACAACGAATTTCTCTGGGACATGTCGATTTAGGAATGATTTATTCCGATGATCAAAAAGACGAAATGGGGAGAATGTTCAACTATCTTAATATCAACGTTAAGGGACTTTCTCAAAAAACAGACTTTGCAGAAAGAATTGGAGCAGGAGATCTTGATATTAATTTAGATCTTTTAAGTGAAGAAGATACTCTAGGAAAGTCTTTAATTAATATGCGAGAAAGTCTTAAGAATGCAAAAATTGAGGAGGAAAAACGAAAAATTGAAGACGAAAAACGAAGATGGACAAACGAAGGATTAGCAAAATTCAGCGACATACTTCGCCAAAATAATGATAAACTTGAATCACTTGCGGCTGATATAATAAAGAATCTAGTACATTATCTTGATGCAAATCAGGGTGGCGTTTTCATTTATAACGATGATATACCCAGCGAAGTTCATTTTGAGCTATTATCTGCATTTGCATTCAACCGTCATAAATACCTAAAAAAGCAAATACTGCTAGGTGAAGGATTGGTAGGTACTTGCGCACTAGAAAAGCAAACAATTTATCTAACAGAAATACCCGAGAACTATATCCAAATTACTTCCGGTTTAGGTGAAGCACGTCCACGTTGTTTACTTATAGTCCCTTTGCTAATTGACGAAAAAGTACTAGGAGTTTTAGAAATCGCCTCTTTCTCTGAAATTGAGGAGTTTAAGATTGAGTTTGTAGAAAAACTTGCACAAAGTATTGCATCAACGCTCACATCTGCAAGGACAAACATAAAAACAGCACTATTACTTTCCAGAACACAACAACAAGCAGAAGAAATGTCCGCTCAAGAAGAAGAGATGAGACAAAACATGGAAGAACTTCAATCTACACAAGAAGAAATGGAGCGTTTAAAACAGGATGATGCTTTGCGAATGCAAGAAACTTTAAAAAGAAACGAAGAAAGTCGGAAACTGTTAATCGAACTGTTGAACTCCATTCCAGCCAAAATATCACTAAAAGATGAAAACGGTGTATTCATAATCGCAAATTCGCATTTTGCTTCTGGCTATAGCAAATCTGTTGAGGAAATTATTGGAACTACCGATTATGATAACCACCGGGGCGAGGATGTGGATAGTTGGAGAAAGCAAGAGTTGGAGATTATGAATAAAGGGAGCCATACATGTGTTCTTGAAGATACAAGCGGACTAAAGAAAAAGTATTTAAGAACCACAAAAATGCCTTTCATAATACCTACTACAGGAAAAACGGGGTTGTTAAGTATCCAATTTGATATTTCGGACATAAAGCATTTGGAGGAAGAAATGATTGAGGCAAACAAAGTAGCTTCAAAACAATTCCTTGACATGCAAAACTATATAGATGCCATAAGTAGTTCTATTTATGTGGTTGAATATGATGTTAATGGCAATATCACTCACGCTAATAAACACTACTTAGATTTAATAGGATTATCCTTTAGTGAAATACTTGGCACTCGCTACTCCGACAGAATGGATTTCACCGAGGAACAAAAAGTTGAAAACAATAAATTTTGGAGCGATCTACGAAGTAGTCAAACTTTAAAAACAACCATTAGGTTCACCGTAAATGGCAAATTGTATACTTCCGAAGAAACATACATCCCGCTGGTCGATGAAAATGGTGATGTGTATAAAGTTATTAAAATTGCAAACATTGTTAATAAAGAATAAGTGGGGAAAATGATCATATTAATCAAGGCTCAGACATCCATTTGAGCCTTGATTTTTTAAAGATACTGCAATGGAACATTTGATGACATGGGATAAACTTCTAAATCCTATAAGACTAGGTGCTGAAAATGAAAACATCCTAGATACAGGTTATACTAGATCGCCATTTCAACGCGATTACGATCGGATTATTTTCTCCTCCCCATTTCGCAGGCTACAAAATAAAACTCAAGTATTCCCATTACCAGGAAGCGTGTTCGTTCACAATCGTTTAACGCATAGTTTAGAGGTTGCAAGTGTTGGTCGAACATTGGGGAGCATACTTGTGAATATCATTAAACAAAAAGAGAACGATCTGAACTTTGAGTTGATTACTGAAATACCGATCATAGTATCAACCGCCAGTTTAGCGCATGATCTAGGAAATCCCCCATTTGGGCATAGCGGGGAAGAGGCGATTAAAAAATATTTTTTAGACCAAGCCGATTTTTATAAACCCCTTGTAAGCGATAAGGAGTGGTTGGATTTAACCCGATACGAAGGGAATGCTAATGCTTTTCGTTTGCTTACTCAGCAATTGAAAGGTCGTAGGAGCGGCGGGTATCGGCTTAGCTATGCTGCCCTAGCTTCGCTTGTTAAGTATCCATACCCATCCTCATCAAAAGGGAAAAAATTTGGATTTTTTCAATCGGAGGAGGAAATATTTTCGAGGATAGCCAATTGTTTGGGTTTGATACAAAAAGAAGATGATGCATCTGCTTTTGTTCGACATCCGCTTGTATACATGGTCGAAGCAGCCGATGATATTTGCTACCAAATAATGGATATTGAGGATGCTCATAAACTTGGCATTCTTTCAACTAGCCTCGTTAAAGAACTCTATTTAAACTTTTTCGATGTGAAGAAAAACTCGAATGAAATTGATAAAATTAACAGAACTCTTATAGAAGTAACTGATACCAACGAACAAATATCATTTCTGAGGGCTTTGGTAATAAGCAAATTAATTAATGACTGCGCCAAAGTTTTTTCAGATAAATACGATCAAATACTCAATGGTGAAAAAATTCCATCCTTAATTGATTGCATTGAGGAGTCTTCACTTTCTGCGATGAAAAAGGTTAAGGAGATATCGATTGAGCAAATATATAACCACAAAACGGTTATTGAAATTGAACTTGGTGGTTACAGAATTTTAGGTGTACTGCTTGATAATTTTTGTAAAGCGGTTATTGAACCTAAAGGTGTATACAATGCAAAGACTTTAAGGCTTCTCCCCGAACAGTTTAGGTGTAACTATGGCTCAAATTACCAGAAATTAATGTCTGTTTTAGATTATATTTCAGGAATGACAGATTTATACGCACTAGAGCAATTTAGAGTATTACAGGGAATTAATCTACCTGGGATTCCGCATTAAAATACAGCACCGATCCCTGCTTTGCTTTGCCTAAAAATGACCGAATTATTGACTGAGCATCTCGGTTGTCGGAGCATGGAGAAATAATATCATCGAGTAATGAAAGATTCCCATCTATGCTCGACGGGTCAAAAAATCCGTAACCAACTAGTTTACCATTAATTACCTTAACAACTGATTTTTCGGAATCATTTCGACCTTTATCGAAAAGTAGAAAACTCTTTGAGGATAATCCAATGCTCTCGATTGCTCTTTGAACTCGAAGATTATAAACGTCAGCAGGTTCTTCGCCAATACATGCGCCAGAGCACTTCTTTATTTCATAATGAAAACATGCGCCGGATGATGAGTAAAGGTTGCAAAGTTTTTGGCAGAGATCGTATTTAGCCATTAATCGCTCAATAAAATCTTTTGATTCATCCGCATTAGTAAATGATGTAAGAGGAATTTCATCTTTTGCAGTCATCCTTTTAATAACCAAACACAAATAGCCATTCTGATTTTCATAACTAAATAGTCCTAGTCTATTACCTGTTCTTCTTCCTAAGCGATTGAATACCGGTTTGTCCCTTTTAATTTCCTCTGTTTCAAGAAGGAGGGCAATAAGTTCACTTCCAGTTATTTCAAAACTGATATCAACTACTCTACCTCGCATTTCTGCTGCACGATTCGATTTAGTTGATCCCAAATGCTGGAGAATCCTCTGACGAATATTTATGCTTTTACCAACATAAATTAGTACTCCTCTTTCATCGTATAGGTAGTAAACACCTGTTTTCTCAGGTATTTTAGACAATAAATTTAAATCAAAATTTGGGTGAAGTCCTTTTCGATCAGGCGTGGTGCTAATTATACTTGAATCGGTTTCATTACTAATTTTAAGCAAAAGTTCCAAAAGCTTTACGGTTGCTAAGGCATCTCCTGCGGCACGGTGTCTGCCTTCAATCTTAATGCCTAGATTCTGGCAGAGATTTCCTAAACTATATGATGGTTTCCCGGGTATTAATTTTCTACTCATCCTAACCGTACAAAGAGTCTGGCGCTCAAAATCGAAACCCAACTGCTTAAATTCACTTTGAATAAAACGATAGTCGAATGGTGCATTATGCGCAACAAAAATCATCCCTTCGGTGAGATCAACTATTTTACGAGCAACTTCAAAAAAGCGTGGAGCATCTACAACCATATCATCGGTAATCCCAGTCATCTGGGATATGTAATAAGGTATTGCTCTCTCAGGATTGATTAAAGTTGTGAATTCATTAATAATCTTAGAACCATCATGAACATATACAGCAATCTCTGTAATTTTATCACGTTGTGGACTCACTCCTGTAGTTTCAATATCTATGATGGAATACATTGGTAATGTGTTCAAATGGTTATTAATTCAATTTTTATCATTCTTAAATACCCATTTATTCTCCAATGCAAAGGTTAGCAAATTATTACTACCCTTAAGTTCTAGTTTTTGACAAATATTAGTCCTGTGATTCTCAATAGTTTTGGGGCTATTAAACAAACATTCTGCTATTTGAGGAGTCGTTTTTCCTTCGGATATTAAACGGAGAACATTTATTTCTGCATCGGTTAACTGCTTGAAGGCTTTTTTAATCTTTTTAATGGAGGTTAGTTTTTCTTTATTTGCGAATAAAAAATCAGTACAACTTTTGCTTAAATATTTTTCACCTCGGGAAACAATCTTTAGGCAATCATTAATTTGATCAATAGCATTCTCCTTAAATAGAAATCCAGAAAAACTAGTTTCTATTGCTTCGGAAAAAGTATATATATCGGCATGGCTTGTAAGAAAAATGATTTTAATATCAGGGTGGTTGTTTTTAATAAAAACGGCTAATTCCACACCATTTATCCCAGGCATATCAATATCTAGTATTACAAAATTGTACAGATTAGCTTTAATCAAAGAAATTGCCTCCTCTCCTCCGCCTGCCTCCTCAATATTGTATAAACTATTTTTTGAGAGAATTACTTTTATTCCCGCTCTAAGTAAAGGATGATCATCAACTATTAATAGATTCATTTTAATTATTAATCGAAAAATTTTGTCTTTCTACTTTTAAAGTGAAAGTTGAACCTTTCCCTTCTGCAGTAATTATCTCCATCTTACCCCCAAGTTGCTCAGCAAATTTTTGGCAAATTTGAAGAGCCAATCCTGCTCCTTTCTCATTATATGTTCCCCTTCGTCTAATCTGATTTTGAGTAAATAATTTCTCAACAAGTGATGCATCCATACCAGTACCCTCATCGGTAACCGCAACGGAAAAACCATCCACAACCAGAGTTCCAGAAAGGTAAATATTCCCCCTTTCCATAGAGAACTTTATTGCATTACTAATTAGGTTTCGCAGAATGAAATCAATCATATTACGATCACTATTAACTACTAAAGTTTTGTTATACTTTTTAATAATGCATAATCTCTTCTCAATAATTAGATGTTCGAAAAGTTTAAGGTTTTCCTCAAATATATCTGCAAGATTGAAGTTGGACTCTTGGTAATAAATTTGATCTTGCTGAACTTGTGCCCAGTTCAGAAGGTTATTCAATAACTCATTTACGGATTTAAGGGATGTATCTAATTTTACCAAATTTGCATCAAGGTTGCAGTGTTCGCTTGATTCCTTTGGATTTCTTAAAAGGAATACTAAAGTTCTTAGATGATCCAAAGGACTTTTCATATCATGAGCAACTATTCCAAATAGTTGTTCTTTTGTGTGGTTTGCTATTCTTAGTTTTTCTTGAGATTCTGCTAATTGATAATTTATTTGTTGTAGTTCGCAATTTACCTCATTAAGCATAGTATTTTGCTGGTTAATCTGATCGTTTTTCTGTGCAAGTTTCAGACTTTTTCGATAATTATTTATGTACAGCCATACAATTAAACTTACCAAAATAGTAATTATCGCTACTATGGCAATTAGCCTTCTTACTGTCGCCCTAGTTTTTTGAATCTTGAGATTCTGAAACTTTTGATCCATTTGAAGTGTTTGAATTCTTTGGGCTTGTTTTTCGGTTTCATATTGTGCTTCAATTTGCGCTACCTTCTGCACTTTTTCAAGATTATATAAACTATCCCGAAGGGAAATATGTTGGGCTAAATAATCGAATGCTTGGTGATATTTCTCCATTGAATTATACACATTAGCGTAAGCAAGGTATAATTTGCTCATAACATCCAATTTATCAGAACTGGCAATGCTTTTTTTAGCCATATCAAGTTCGGCTAAGGCTAGGTTTAAATTGTGCTTCTTTTGATATAGATGGCTGAGATTAATATGCGCACCTGCAATGAGCGATGGATTTGAAAGTTGCTTAGCAAGAGATAATGCAATAGTTTGATTGTAGATTGAAGAATCAAGATTTCCTTTATACTCAAATATTAACCCAAGATTTGTATAGTTTCTTTGAGTTTGTAAAATCTGATTAGTTTTTTGGTAATATGCATTCGAATGCTTAGTGTATTTAATTGCTTCATCGTATTTTCCCAGAGCAAGATATGTTGCACCTATATTGTTATATATTGAAGCAATCTTAGTTACTTCGTTTAGATTTACAGCTAAACTTTCGGCTTTTTGGTAATATATAATAGATTTATTATACTCTTTTAAATTAAAATGAACCATACCTATGTTATTATAGGTAGCAGAAAGTCCTTTTTTATTATTTAACATTTGATCGTACTTAAGACACTTGAAATAATAGTCAAGTGCCTTATCAAAATTTCCTAAGCCATTATATAGATTACCTACATTATTTAGAATATCTGCAACGCCTTCCAAATCATTAATTTCATTACGAATTTTTAATGATTTGTTATAAGCATCCATTGACATAGAATCATGCCCAAGCTGATAATGTACAACCCCAATCACATTAAGAATCTTTGCTACTAATTTATTGTTTTTGAGTTCATTAATAAATGAAATGGTTTTGTAAAGCGAATCTAGAGCTGCCTGATTTTCACCAAGGTAACGTAATGCTGTACCAATGTTTAGGTAGGCTTCTGCAACTTGCTCAAGGTCATTACATTTTTTTGCTTCAATTAAAGCATCAGAAGCATATTTCAAACTTTGACGTGGGGAGTTAAATAATTGATCATCCGAAAGCTGATTCAGAATAATTGATTTTTCCTTTGGCGAAGATGTAACTAACAATTTTTTCAGGGAATCACTTTTACTCTGAGGATACCCCAGAAGGCTACTGAAAATGAGTAAAAGATATATTGGTACAGGTTTCATCAACTAAATAATTCGTTCGAAATATAGCAATATTTATACAAAATGAGGGGAAGCCCCTATATCTATCTCTCTTTAGCCAGCTATCATTGCCATATTAATAAAACTCTAATAACCCTTAGAAAATATAACCTATGAAGAACTTTACTTACTTGATAAACTTTATCCTGTTTTGTTTTTCTCATCTCCCTTTAATAGCTCAATCCTTTGTGCAGGTTGGAACAGGGAATGAAGAAAGTAGTCAGCCATTTTATACCTCATGGAAGTACTCCTATACTTCTATAATCTATACTAAATCAGAATTAGGATCAGCAAAGAAAATTACGGGCATTGCCTTTAATAATAACTTTGTCGACCTAGTTGCTTCGGGATATGATTTTGATATGCCTAACCAAAAAGTTTGGATAAAGCATATTACCCAAGACGAATGGACTTTTGCAGGAGGTCAATCCCCGTATGAAAACCCAACTGCTAATGGATATACATTGGTTTGGTCCGGAACTTATCATTATGGTGCTCTAGGATGGACTCAAATAACCTTCACAACACCATTTGATTATAATGGAACTGATAATATTGCAATACATTGGGAAAATGCAAGCAATAAATCAACATATTCGCTTAAAAATACCGCTTCAATTGTTGGCAAAAAACAAGTAAAATGTGGAGGCGGTGATGTTGGTGCCGTACCCACCACCCCTGGTTACGAAAGTTATCCTTTTGGGAATAAGGTAAATGCTAGGTTTTACTATGATGCAGGTGCTGTTCCTGCAAATCCAGAATTACTTGAACCTGCAAATAGTAAGATCAAAACAGACCTAAACTCTGCACTTAAGTTTTCACTTGGCACAAACACAACATCTTACGATCTTTTCTTCGGCACGAATCAAAATAGCCTTGTAAAGGTTGTAGACAATGCTCCTGTAACACTACCAGGAGTATTCACCTATACTCCCTCAACAATACTTCTTTCAAATACATCTTACTACTGGAAAGTAATTGCTAAAAATTCAACATCAACAACAGAATCAAGTGTATTCACTTTTAAAACACAGGAGATAATATCACAATTCCCATATCTTCAGAATTTTGAAGATTACTGGATTTCAAATCTCGATCCAAAACACCCAGATACATTAAACTCCGTTATAAATACCAATTATCCCGATCAGACGCCTTGGTCTTGGGATGATAACTGGGGTACTTCTAAAGGCTCCTTGAACAACTACAATGGTCTATTTTCTGCTTATGTTTCTGCTTTTAGCGATGGACAATACTCACTAACTACGCCACGTATAAACCTACCAACTAGCATGAGAATAACTTTCTGGTGGAGGAATGGAAATTTTATGCAGTCTAAAACAAGCAATAACGATACTACCTACTTTGAGGTGTCGAAGGATGGAAAAAATACTTGGAAAACTTTGCTTAAACTATGCTCTGCAACAAATATGACAAACTATGATAATGTATTAGCTGATTTATCAGAATTTGCAGGTGATAATATTTACTTACGATGGCGATATAAAAGGTTTAGCAGTTCTGCGAGTAAATTTTTTATAGATAATATTAAGATTGAAGCTAAACCAACCGGAGCAATAATACAATTAGATAAATCCGAATTAAACTATTCAAATATTGCTGTATCAGGCAAAACAAAGCAGAGGGTTATAATTTACAATATTGGTGTAGGCAATTTAGTTGTAAATGGAATAACCACAGATGGCCCATTTACTTGCAACTTCAGCAAAACAATTACACCTAATTCCAAAGATACAGCCTATGTATACTTTTCTCCAACACTAGAAGGATCATATAATAATACCGTTACTTTTAATATAGTAGGCGCAACAGGTAATGCTTCGTTGATTTGCAAAGGAACTGCCATTGCAAGGGTTGATAAGTTTTTTCAAAATTTTGATGCAGTAAAGGCAATCCCTGCAGGATGGATTGCTATTCAATCCTCAAAGTCAAATAATATAGTACAAAATATTTTCCCAGTTAGTTATGTGTCTGATGTTTATTCCTCACCAAATGCAATTAAGATGGTGAGAATTAATGATTCAGACACGCTTGATCCAGTAATTCTTGTTGCTCCTGGAGTATCTGGATTTGCCACAAATCAACTCTCCTTTTATGCCCGTAAAGGTGATGTTAACTATGGACTTGAACTTATAGTGGGTGTTATGGACGATCCCAAGGATGTATCAACTTTTGTTGCTAAACAAACCGTTACGCTAACCGAGAATTACGAGCAGTATACTGTTAAGTTCAAATCAAACACAGTTCAACCATATATTGCATTTAAGTACGGTGAATGGACACCTCGAAAACCTTTCCCATACACATCTATAAGAATTGAAGATGTAGCTTGGGAAGCTGATTTAGCCACACCTCCTGCTGCTGCACAAATTGGATCACCAATAGATGTTGCCGAGAAAGTGGATATCATGTCTGGCTTAAAAATTCGCTGGGCGGCTGGTTCTGCTAACACTGATGGATACAAACTTTTCGTTGGAACAACATCGAATAATTGTAATGAAATAGTTAACAATATCGAAATATCTAAGGATCAACCAAATTACACAATAGATTTCAGCAAACTGGCTTACAACACAAAGTACTATTGGAAAGTAGTTCCTTACAACGAGAATGGGGGTTGCACAGAATCGGTAACATGGTCATTCACAACAATGGCTGATCCATTGGTTACCTCCTTCCCATTTGCCGAAAATTTTGACAATACACCAAATATTACAGGCGAATTCGATAAGCCACTTGGATGGAATATTCAAGATGTGATTGGTGATCGTTCTACATGGGATATTATAAATTATCCTCCGGCTACTCAGGGATTTACGCATAACGATTCCAAGGGTAGTATTGCAATTGCATTCCATCCTTTCAACCCCAAGAATGATTGGCTATACACACCTCCAATGCAATTAAAAAAGAATTTCAGGTATGATGTAGAGTTCTATATACACACTCTGATGGATTATTCAAGTGGTTCATTCTATAAAGAACAGATTTCTTTATGGGCTGGCACTGGCAGAATTAATTCAGCAATGACCGATAGTTTAACCTATGCAGTGGTAAATGATAATGATTGGAAAAAAGTTACAACATCTTTCAAACCTTCACAGGATGGTGTTTATTACTTTGGATTCCATGCAATTTCTGAAGCAAACCAGTATGTACTGATTGTTGACGATGTAACTATTACTGAAACAAATACTACTGGAATTGATAATACAAATCTCGGTAAAGGTCTAAGGATTTATCCAAATCCAGCAAATGAATATATAACTGTTGAACTCTCATTAGAAACCAAGGGGGTTGCAATTATTACGCTAACTGATATTGTTGGGAAAGTGGTTCTTCAAGAAAACTTAAACGAAACCAAGATTATAAACCTTTCAAAATTAAGCAAAGGGTTATATATACTTAATGCGAAAGTTGACGGGAAATCCCACTCATGTAAATTGATTGTAAAATAATTTGGCGAATAAAGTAACCCTCATGATTTATTGATAAGCAAAAATATGTGGGGTTACTTTTTCAAATAACTAGAACTCATGAAAAACACACTTAAATCAATTAGTATCTTAATAACGCTAACGCTACTTTTTACTTTTAGTAGTATTGCCCAGCAGTATTGTACCTCCAAAGCCCAATATGGAGATTACGAATACATATCAAAAGTAAGCATTGCAACTATTAACAATCAATCACAATCAGGTTTATATCAGGATTTTACTGCCTCATTAAAAGCGACATTATACATAAGTGAAAACTATACACTTTCCATTATTACAGAACAGTATTCAACCTCTGATATTTTGGATGTTTTTGTTGATTGGAATAATGACAAATTGTTTTCAGCTAACGAAAAATTACCTGTTGTATTCACAGGTGTTGCAAGTAAACAGGGTACGGTTAATTATAAACTAACTATTCCACAAACGGCCACCAAGGCAGAAACCCGCATGCGAATAGTGCTTTACGATAATGCAAGCGGACATTCAAATTATAGTAATGGTTGTGGAGATTTTGAATATGGTGAGGTTGAGGACTACCTTGTTGAAATTAAAGCAATTGAAACGGCACCAGAAGTTGATTTTTTCGGAGATGCCACTTCCGTTTTTATGGAGGGGGTAGTGCAATTTACAGATAATAGTAAACTTGCACCAACCCAGTGGAAGTGGGATTTTAATCCTTCAAGTATTGAATTTTTAGAAAGCACTTCGGCAAATTCACAAAATCCCGTTGTGAAATTCCTTGAGGCGGCTAAGTATTCTGTAAGCCTTACCGCATCAAATAGTATAGGAAGTTCAACCAAAACAAAAACAGATTATATTACCGTTAAGAATTATAGCGCACCAAAAAACTTAGAGGCAACAACTGAGGGAGCACATGTAAATCTTAAGTGGGATATTCCAAATGTTCCGGCATGGCATTCATATATCAATGATGTATCAGAATGCATGTCTGTTATCTATTCAGAAACGGAGCGAGGCACATTTTACGATGATGATTTTCTTCCATTTAGTTTTCCAGTTACAATCAATAAACTGTCTACCTTTTTCTACCTAAGCGATAACCTTCCTTGGACCGATAATCAGTTTAAATACAAAATATATAAATCCTCTGATAATAGTTTAATATTTGAATCTCCAATTCTTACAGCACAGCATCTGAAGGAAAATATTTTTGAGTTACCTTCAAGCATAACGATTAACGAACCTTTTATTGTTGCAATCGCTACAGTTGCATCAGATGGGACACCATCAAATCTGGCCAAAAAGGTAAAACCAAATGAATGTCATACTCTTTTGTGGAATAGCGAGACGAGTAAATGGGAGGTTTTTGCCGATTCTAATAGTGCTTATGAACTTTATACTCGAATATACATTGGTCATGATGCATCTAAAGTTGTACAATTAAAAGATTATATACCTATTCAACTCCCTCCGTTCTCAGGTATAATAGATCGGTTTGTTGGAAGTGCTAACCCTATGGGAGCAACTTCCTCAAACAGCATTTTATCAGGATACAAAATTTTCAGAAATAACGTTGAGGTTGGATCAATAAACACTCCATCCCAAACAAATTTTGTTGAAACTGGCGTTCCCGATGGTGCATATACATATACTGTTAAAGCCGTTTACAATCCATCAGGTATTTCTCCAAACTCCAATCCAGTTAATATTACTGTGGATAATAGCAACCCTGAAATTCAACTTTTATATAATGCCAATGAGATAGTAAATAACAGCAGTTTCAATGTACCCTCGAATGTGGATATTAATAGTAGCCGAGAGATGACCTATACCATTAAGAATGAAGGTCGTGGTGCGCTTACCATTGGCGAGGTAACAACAAATAATACCATGTTTACTGTGGTTCAACAACCTTTGCAGTCACTTGTTGGCGGAGCAGAAACTACATTTACTATTAAATTTCAACCAACCTCAGATGGTCCTCATTATTGCATAGTTAATATACCAACCAACGATCAAAATGAAAATCCATTTACATTTAGTCTCAAAGGAATTGGGGGACAAGATCGTTGGACCTGGATGCTATACCTATATGAAGATGCGCAGGGACTTGATGGCGATAAAGATTTTAATGAATGGGAGGTAGCAGGATCTGTTCCTGGAGAAGCAAACTATCTTGTTTTATACGACAGCAATGACGATACTCGTGATGGTATCTGGTATGTTAAGAAGGATTCCAACGGCTTCAATAGAACTTTGGTATCGGAAAAACTAACTACTCAAGTTGATCCAAATATGAGTAGTCAAACAACTCTTCGCAACTATTTAATGTGGGTTAAAGATCACTATCCTGCTCAACATTATGGACTTACTGTATGGGATCATGGAGATGGTATTTTTAAAAACTCGGAATCATCAAACAAGGGTATCGAAAAAGGATTTGTTGGCACGATGAAACTCTGGCAAATGTCTTCGGCTGTAAAAGACTTTACGGAAGCGGTTGGAAAGAAAATCGAAATTATTGGTTTTGATGTTTGCCTTCTAGGTCAGATAGAAACCGCCTATCAGTTTAAAGACTATGCAAATTATGTAATTGCATCTGAATTAACCGAACCAGGTGATGGATGGGATTACACTAGAGGTTTCCAGGGTCTAAGTGAGAACTCTAATTTAAAAGCCGACACCTTAGCAAAAACAATTTGCAAAGCCTATAAAGAGTCATATAGTCAAGGAGGTTCCTCTTATGTAACATCGTCTACGCAAGCGGTTTATTCTACTGAAATGCTAAAAAGTCAATTAATCCCTTCGCTAAATTCATTCTCGGATAGTCTAATTAAATATATACCAAATTATAAAAGCCTTATTCGAAGTGCACGAGATAGAGCGTGGGTTGCACCTCATCCAACCAACGGCGTAAGCAACCCTGAACATCATGATTTGGGTCACTTTTTAAAGAATATTATTGCTACAGCAGAACTACCTACATCATTAAAGGCCTCGGCTCAAAGTACACTTATTTCGTATGAGAAAACCGTAATTCGTCACGATTACTCAGGAGGAGAATGTGCTGCTGCAACAGGAATGAAGATTTGGATGCCCGATGGAATCATGGATGCTGGCACTACAACCAATTACTACACCAAACCAGATATATTTTTAAAGTTTGGCGAAACACGCTGGCCTGAGTTCTTAAAAGTTTACCAAAATCCCCCAGCAACAGCAAAACCATTTGCAAAGTTCTCTTTATCATCTTCGGAAATTGCAATAGGAAATACCATAACACTTACAGATAATTCTCTGCAAAGTCCTAATAAGTGGAAATGGAACGTGATTCCATCAGATAGCGTTGAATTTGTGAATAGTACAACATCTGAAAGCCAAAACCCTGTTGTTAAATTTAAAGGTGCTGGCTACTATAGTATAGCCTTAACGGTTCAAAATTTAATAGGTTCGGATGATACTCTTTCAACACTTGCAATAAAGGTTGTTCAACCTACCATTGATGTTCCGGGGAATCTAACTGGTAGCGTGGTCTCAAAGGATGTTAACTTAAATTGGGGAAGTGTTGTAGAATTCTCCGATGACAATTTTGATAGCTATGCACCATTTTCGCTCACGTTTGGATCATGGAAACAGGTTGATGAAGATAAAAAAGTTACCTATGGAATAAATGGCTTTACCTTCGAAAATAGTGGATACACAGGCTCATTTATCACCTTTGACGGAACCAAAACCACGCCTGCTATTTCGGGGTGGAATACACCATCAGGAACTCAGGCTATTGCATGTTTTGATATCGCCACACCTCCTAATAATGATTGGCTAATCTCAGCTAAAGTAAATGTCAAAACGGGAAATGTGCTAAGTTTCTATGGATGTTCAATTACCGATACTTATGGATTAGAGCGTATTCAAGTCGGCATATCCACCACTGGAAGAGAAATAGCCGACTTTACAAAGATTACTCCTTCTCCTTATATTGAGGTTCCGAAAACTTGGACGAAATTCCAATACGATTTATCGGCATATGTTGGTAAAGATATCTACTTCTGTATTCATGTTGTTTCTAACGATGCATGGGCTTTATTTTTAGACAACATGCATGTGGGCGCTCCGTTGAGTAAAGATGTTAATTTAAGCAACTTTGATTTGCCGGAATCTGTTATTCGTCAGATTAAGGTTTGGAAAAGTTCGCAAAACCCCGTTTCATCAGATGCAATATCGAAAACAGGGACTTTACTCTACCGTAATGGTAAAAAAGTTGCTGATTTAAGCAATTCAACCACAACCTATTTAGATAAGAATTTAGGAGTAGGGAAGTATAGCTATTATGTGCAGGATATATATTCTACTTCAACCCTAACTAAATATTCTACCCCCAGCAATGTTCTAAAGATTGAAGTTGGAACAACTGGTATTAAGGATAATATCATAAGAGGGAAATTAGTGATTTATCCTAACCCTGGCAGATCCCAATTTAATGTGAATATCCCCGAAGGCACTAAAAATGGCACGTTAAAGGTATATGATCTGTTGGGAACTCTTCGATTCTCACAATTGTATTCTGAATCAGGACTTCAGCAACTCATGCTACCACAAATTGCAAGTGGGATATATGTTGTAGTCTATGAGGGTGGAACACAGGTTTTAGCAACAAAATTGATAGTTAAATAGTGAATTAAAAATTTCAATGATTTAGTAGATAAGTTGGAGGAATAAAATCCTCTGACTTATCTTCAAAAAGAAGCAACCAACCATCTATTTTATAACGACTTAAACCCTTAAAACCAATACCTATATATTTATGAAGAAACTTTACACTTTTGCTAAAATAACCCTATTGACTTTATTTTTATGTCTTGGGATTTTAGGCTTTGGGCAAAACATAGCGAACTACACGTTTTCGAGCTCTACAACCGGCTCATTAACGGATATGAGCAGCGGAACAACACAACTGGTTGCTCCAAATCAGGATATGTTTGGATCGACGGTAACCAATATTGGTTTCAATTTTACATTTATGGGGGTCACTTACACCCAATTCTCTGCAAATGCTGACGGTCAATTCAGATTTGGAAGTACTGCAATTGGTTCAAGTGCAATTACTTCTCCCATCCTAAATGCGCCATTATTAGTCCCAATTGGCGGCGACAATAAAACTGCTGCTGTTACGGGAAAAGTACATTATCGATTAGATGGTACTGCACCAAATCAAATATTAACAGTTGAATGGAAAGATATTATTATCAACTATGGTGGAACAGGTACTACAGCATATAACACATTTCAGGTTAGATTGTACGAAACCAATGGAGTTATTGAATTCGCTTATGGTAGGATGATCAATAATTCAACTTCAACTCAAAATATCACATTCTTTATTGCGTCAAGTAATACAACTGGTACTGTTGGTGCAATTACTACCGTTGCAGCCACTCCAACTTTTGTAAATAATGGAACAACTGCCCCATCTACCTCTTTTACAGCAAGTACTGATTTGACTAACCTTAATAGTTTAGCGGATGGCTCAAGAACTGTATTTACATTCACCCCACCAGTAAAACCAGCTGATGCAACAAATCTTTTGTTTTCAAATATAAAGGCAAGTTCCATGGATTTATCATGGACTGATAATTCAACCACCGAAATTTCATACTTAATTATGAGATCTATCGATGGTACAAACTATACTGCCATTGCGACATTACCTGCAAATTCAACCTCCTACAATGCTTCCGGCTTAAGTGCAGGAACACTTTATTACTGGAAAATATATGCAGCAAACGAAGGTCAAATAAGTAATCCTCTTTCTGCTAGTCAATCAACAAATGCGGCATCACCAATAAATGCGGATTTAACTGTTGGGCCAACTGGAACATTTCAATCACTCACTGCTGCATTTGGAGAAATCAATGCAAACACATTATCGGGTGATATTAAGATTATCTTGAAATCAGGATATTCATCTACTAGTGAAACATTCCCAATTATTGCCCCAAGTTCAGCCGCTACAGGTATTTATAAAATTACTCTTTACCCTGAAGTTTCAGGCTTAAGCGTTACATCATCCAATACGACGGGAACATTAAAATTTGATGGTGCAAAAAATATTACCATCGATGGTCGTGTAAACCAAGCAGGAGCGGTTGATTTAACGATTGCAAATACATCAGCAACGGGCTATGTAATTCAGCTGATTAATGATGCTTCCTACAATACTCTAAAGTATGTTGATTTTAAAGGTGAAAGCACACTAACATCAGGTGGTGTAATTGTTTTTTCAACTACCACAGGAACTTCAGGAAACGATTATAATTCAATAGACAACTGTTATATCCATGGCAATGGTACAACAGCAAATCTACCTACAAACTGTGTTTATGCAACTGGCACAAGCGGTAAAGAAAATGATCATAATACAATTTCAAATTGCCGCATTTACGACTTCTTCAATGCTGCTTCAACAAGTGCGGGGATAAATGTTTCTTCGGGAAACTCAATTTGGACTGTTAACAATAACCTTATCTACCAAACAAATACACGTACTTATACAACAGGAGCAATCCATTATGGCATAGCCTTAATGAATGCTTCTGCAGGAGTAGGTTTTACTGTTACAAACAATAAGATTGGATATAGTAAAGAGGATCAAACAGGTACTTATACCATGACAGGAAGTTCTTCAAGGTTAACACCTATTCAAGTTTCGGCTACTTGGTTTGCTATTGGTGATGAATGCAGTATTCAAGGCAACACCATTTCAAATATCTCACTAACAACTACATCTGGGGGGAGTGCCAATACAGGCGTGTTTACTGGTATTTATATTACAGGAAGCGGTGTGTTTAATGTTGGTGATGTAGTTCCAAATTTAGTTGGAAGTACAACTGCTACTGATGCAATTATTGCTATTGGTAGCACAGCACCATCTACAGCAACAACTCCATTTGTTAATGGATTTGCTACTTTGGGTAGTGGAACGTTTAATATTAAAAACAATATTATTGGTGGACTATCTGCTGAAAGTACTTCAAATACAATTAAGTGGTTAGGTGTTAGGGCTATTTTAATAAACTCTGGAGCGAGCATTACCACTGTTGATGGTAATACCATTGGTGGGAACTTGGTTAATAGCTTAAGATCTGGTAAAACTACATCTACAGCATCGCAAATTGCGATTGGAATAGAGTATTTAGGAACTTATCAGGTAACAATTTCTAATAACACAATATCAAATTTGATTTGTAATGGAGTTGCATCTTCTGCACAATCTGGACAAACTTTGGGAATTAAGGCGAATGCTGGTTCTGGTGCCGATTTTACTATTATTAACAAGAACACCATTAAAAATTTATATCAAAAAGATGGAAATGTTGGAACAACAGTATCAGCGTCAATAGTTGGAATTATTCAACAATCCACCAATGGTAGTTCTACTATTTCAGAAAATCAGATTTTCAACTTAGAAAACGTTCATGCAACATCTGGTGTAATAGTAGCAGGTATTTACAACTTATCGGGCTCAACAAGTATTATAAATGAGCGAAACTTAATTTACAATTTAGTTGTAGCCAACAATAGTGCTACCATTTATGGAATCTATATGGGCGGTTCAGGTTCAACAGCATCAATCACTAAAAACAATATAATACGTTTAGGTTATAAATCAGATGGTTCATCGATAACTGTTGGTTGTAACATAGCTGGTATTTGCGATTATATTGGAACTCACAACTACTATTTTAATAGCGTTTACATTGGTGGTTCTGGGGTTGCTAGTAGTTCAGCAACTTATGCTCTTTATGATAATATGGCCACAAATATTCGCGACTATAAAAATAATATCCTTTTTAATGCTCGTTCTAACGCTTCAGGTTCAGCAATAAATTATGCAATTGCTTTAGCAACTGGCGGTACTGCTAATAGTAACTATAATATTTTGCTTGCTAACGGTACAGGCGGAAACGTTGGTAAATGGGGTTCAACTGTTTGTGCTGATTTTGCTACTTGGAAGACTACTTCTAGCAAGGATGCAAATTCCGTAAACTTGGATCCAAAATTCGTTGACCCAACCAATGTAACACCAGATTTACATCTTCAAGGTGGTTCACCTGCCGATATTACCGGTATCGATATCCCATCTATTACAAACGATTTCTTTGGTGATCTTCGAGTTAATTTAACTCCTACCGATATCGGTGCCGATGCGGGTAATTTCGACAATGTAATTCCTACAGTTAATATCTCACCTTTAGATGGCGCAACCAATGTGAATGTTGGCGATAATATAATTTTCACCTTTAGTGAAAAGGTTCGTAAAACCGACAATTCAGCGATTGATGCTAGCGTAATTTCATTTATAAATGTTACCGATGGAAATACATCTGTTCCATTTACAGCCGTTTATGATGATGTAACTATGAAGTTAACTGTTAAACTCACTCCTGATGGAACTGCAATGTTAGGCTTTAAAAACTATAAGGTTAGCATAGCTGGGGTTGAGGATTTTAACGATAATGCACTTGCTCAGACTTACACATCTTTTACTACTGGCACTGATGATTTTACAGCTCCTACCTTTAGTAGTGCGAATGTTGAGAATGCTGCACCAAAAGATGTAATCGTAACCTTTAGCGAAAACATTAAACTCGATAACGCTACAGGCTTTACAGTTAAAGTTGATGGAGCAACAGCCACAATTAACAGCTACTCATTAACCAACAATATTTTAACGCTTTCCCTAGCAGATGCAATTACATCACACCAAGTTGTTATCATTGAATATGCTGGTGGTAGTGTTAAAGATATCTCCGACAATCCTCTGGCTGCTTTTACCGTACAAACGGTTACCAACAATACTAAGAGCAGTGCAAAGGATTTCCTAACTTTTAGCATTAACAAAGCGGATAACAGCACTCTGGCTTCTGATATTATTGGTGTAATTAGCACTAACAATATTGACATGTATGTTCCTATTGGAACAGATATTACGGCTTTAATTGCAACATTTACAGCATCTACCTATGTTCAAAAAGTAGAAGTTGGTACAACTGTTCAAATCAGTGGAACAACAGCCAATAGTTATATTGCAAGCCTAATATTCAAAATCACCGCTGAGGATAATACAACCAAGAACTATATCGTAAAAATACATCCAATTCATTCTGTTCCATATTCACAAGGATTTGAGGGCGCTTTTCCTCCAACAGATTGGATGATTACAAATGAAGGTGCTGGAAATAATTGGATTCAGAGTGGAACATTCCATTCAGGTGCAAAATCGATGTACTATACTTATAGCTCTAATGCTGCAAATGCTTGGGCATATACTCCTGTTTTAACCTTAGTTGCTGGTAAAAAATATGTTATTGAGTTTTGGGAGAAAGTAAGTGTGCAAAATGAAAAAATGAAATTAACAGCGGGTCTGTACCCAAACGTTGTTGCTCAAACAACAGAGATCTGGAGAGATGAAAATCTTTCTAATTATTCTGGTTTTGCTAAAGTAAAATCAACGTTTACAGCTCCAACCTCTGATAACTATCATTTTGGTTTTAACTGCTTTTCTGATGCTAATAAAAGCAATCTTTATGTTGATGATATTTCTATCAGAGAAATAGGCAACAATGCTCAATTATCTACTCTAAAAATTGATGGTACTATGGTTGCTGGTTTTACATCAGGCACCTACACATACAATATTGAATTGCCTTATGGTACTACAGCGATACCTCAAATTACAGAGTCGAATCTTTCGGATGATAACGCTACTAAAGTTGTTACACAGGCTACAAGTTTAGTTGAAACTGCAAAAGTAGAGGTAACCGCTGAAGATGGGGTTTCAGAACAAACCTACTCAATAACCTTTACTGTGGCTGCGCCAACAACTTATGCTGTTAATTTCAGCATTGTTGGGTCAAACGGAACACTCACAGCGACAGTTGATGCTGCTTCAATTAACTCAGGCGATTTAATTATAAATGGTAAGGATGTTGTATTTGCAGCATCTCCAGCCATAGGTTATAGAGTAAAAGAGTGGAGGAAGAATAACACCTTGGTAACTGGTAATACAACCACCTCTTACACCATTTCAGGTATTGCTTCTGCAGCTAATGTAACGGTGGAGTTTGAGGCTATACCTCCAACAACCTATACCGTTAACTTTAGTGTTATTGGTGCTAATGGCTCTCTATCAGCCACAGTTGACGCTAATTCTATAGTTTCTGGAAATCAAGTTGCCGAGGGCAAAAACGTTATTTTTACTGCAACTCCATCAAATGGTTATAGGATTAAAGAATGGAAAAGTAATAGTACTGTTGTAAGTGGAAATACAAGTAACACTTACACAATTACAAATATTACTTCCGCTATTACTGTAACGGTGGAGTTTGAGGCAATACCTCCAACAACCTTTACGATTAACTTCGGCGTTGTTGGTTCTAATGGCACACTGGTTGCAACGGTTGATGCTAATGCAATTACTAGCGGTGCTCAGGTTATTCAAGGAAAGAATGTTGTATTCACCGCTACTCCTGCTAATGGCTACCGGGTTAAAGAATGGAAAAATAATAGTGTTGAAGTGAATGGAAATAAATCTAACACTTATACTGTTTCCAATATCGCTAATTCAATTACAATAACCGTTGAATTTGAAGTTATTCCTCCCACAACCTTTACTATTAACTTCAATGTTATAGGTGCTAATGGAACAATGACTGCTGCTGTTGATGATATCACTATTTCTACGGGTGCTCAGGTAATTCAAGGAAAAAATGTTGTATTCACCGCTGTTCCTGCTAATGGTTACAAGGTGAAAGAGTGGAAAAACAACACTGTTGTTGTTAATGGAAATAAAACGAACACTTTTACTTTATCGAATATAACGGCAACAGCCACTGTAACTGTTGAATATGAGATTGCTACTGGTATTGACCATAATGAATTGGTAGAAATCGAACTATATCCAAATCCATTCAAATCGTTTATCAATATCAAGAATAGTACTGAAATTTCCCGAGTTGAAATTTCGAATATTATTGGACAGACCCTAGATGTCATCTATCTTAATAGTAATGAAGGTATAATTAGGACTGAAAGATTGAGAAAGGGTATCTATATTATCAGAATCATCGATATTAATGGTAAAATATTAACCCGCAAGTTAATTAGGGAGTAGGCATTAATTCTTATTAGTAAGGAGGGTGTCTTCAATAATTGGAGACACCCTTTCTTTAAAACAAAATATCTTTTGTTGCCCCTAATTAAATATTCACTATTTTAGGTGAGAAAACAATTTGATATAAAGTAGTGTTTATTTAAGATAAACTTCATCCATGCTCCCAGATTATCACATGCATACATACCTATCCGATGGGAAAGATACCCACGAGGATATGGTCTCATCGGCCGCATTCAAAGGCATTCCAGAAATTGGTTTTACTGATCATATTAGCATAAAACCTGTGGGTTGGGCAATGGAGATGTCGGAAATAAATACAATGATTGAGAAGGTTAATGCTGTGCGTAAGAATGACACTAAAGTTGTCGTAAAACTTGGAGCGGAGATTGACTACTATTCAGGAATGGAAAAACAAATAGGTGAGTTAATTGACTCTATACCCTTCGATTTTACTATTGGATCGGTTCACTTTATTAATGATTGGAATTTTGATACAGATATTCGACCATACGACCAAATAAGTATAGATAAATTTTATACCGATTACTTTAAACTTGTTCAACAATCGGCAAAATCCGGTCTGTTTGATATTATTGGACACTGCGATTTGGCAAAGAAATTTGGATACTACCCATCATTTCGACTGGAGCGACTCTATGAGGAGACTGCAAAAATTTTCCGCAAAGCAGGGGTTGTAGTAGAACTAAATACCAGTGGAAAAGGTAAACCCTGCGCAGAATTTTACCCATCGGCTGTATTTTTAGAAAAATTGGCTAAATATAAAGTACCTATCACTCTTGGTTCAGATGCTCATGTTGAGCAAAACATAGGACAATTCTTTGAAGAGGCCGTTTCTGAACTTAAGGCATTGGGTTATAAGGAAATAATTAAATTCAATAAAAGAAAAAGGGAGACTCAAAGAATTTAGATTTGTATAATTAACCTAAGTTGCTATTTACTGGTTGCAAATCGCTAGTTTGGTGATTTACGGTATTTATTTCTTTTTGCATTTAACATTAATTTTAAGAGGCGATAAAGGCTGTAGCTAAGAATAAGAGTTAAACTTTGTGTTTGCTTAGTGTTTTATTGCTTTGGTGGCTAAACAAAAGGATGCAGCAACGCCTCAAAGCCACAAAAAATCACTATTATAAACTACAACCACGAAAATTCTACTAATCAGAATATCAGCAACTGGCAACTTGAGTTAATTAGATCCATCTTAAACCCTGAATCCCAGAACCAGAATATCATCAACCTGCTTTTGACTTCCCTGATATGTTTCGATGGTTTGTTTAAGTACCTTTCTCTGCTCTTGCAGGGTCATGTGTTGTAAGTTAAGCAGAAGTTTCTTAAAGTTAGCAAGCAAAAACTTTGTATTATTTGCACCCCCAAACTGATCGCAATAACCATCGGTCATTAGATAGATTGTATCTGTATTTGCAATGGTTATTCTGTGTGTAGTAAAAGGTTTCTCGCCTATTACATAATACCCAATAGGCATTTTATTAGCACGGATTTCGAAAATACTATAACTCTCGGAATTTAACTGATCATCAAAATACTCCAAAGGCTTGGACTCCTTAGTCATTTTTCGACAAATCAATATTGGCATAAACGCACCAGCATACTCTAGGGTATTGGTTTTTCTGTCAATAATTACGATAGACATGTCCAACCCATCAACCGAGTCCCCCTCTTTACCTGTTTGATTAAGCGAAGAGATTATTAAACTTCGAAGTTTAAAAAGGATATCCCCAGCCACAACATCATGCATAGTTGCTGTTAATTCTTTAAGAAGGGTAATGCTTAACATGCTCATGAAGGCACCAGGTACTCCATGTCCAGTACAATCGGCGGCGGCAACAACAAGCCGTCCATCGTGTAATTCTGAAACCCAATAAAAATCTCCGCTAACAATATTTTTAGGCTTATATAGGATAAAGTGCTCCTTAAGAAATCTCTCAATTGTGCTTTCACGAGGAAAAACAGCAGCCTGAATTCTGCTAGCATAGCGAATACTATCGGTAATTAATTTTTGCTGATCGGCAATCTGATCGCGCTGCCTGGTTGCAATATCGCGCTGATTTTCAATTTCTTGTTTTTGTTTTTCAATCTCGTTTTTCTGAACCAGTAAAACCTGATTGGTTTTTTTCTTTTCCCTATAGTAGTAAAATATAACGGAGGTTAACATTATGGTTAAAACAAGGGCAATTGCAGTAAAAATGGTAAACATTCGCTGTCTTTCAAGTCTCGCTTGCTGAACGGCATCCCTTTGTTTGGTAATTATTTCTTGCTCTTTTTCACGTTTATCGAAATCGTATTGCATTTCCAGTCTTGCAATTTCGCTGGAATTGATGCTATCCTTTAAAGCAGAATAAAGCGTTTGAAATTCTAATGCTTTAGGGTAATTTTTGCTTTTAATTTGAGCTTTGGATAAACTTAAATACGAGTCCTTAATATCTGAGAGGAGATGATGTTTATTTGCAATACTCAATCCTTTCTCGATATTTTTTATGCCCAATTGAAGGTCGTTCTTCTTTATTGCCGTTTCGCCCAGATAACGATAGAGCATTGACAAATCCAAACTATCATTAACTTGTCTTTTTAACTCAAGAGCTCGGTTTAAATCTACCTCGGCATTATCCAAATCTCCCTTTTCGAAACATATAATACCTAAAGATAAATGGTTAGCTGCTTGCCCTTGAATATTATGTTTTTTCGTATTTATGTCAAGAACCGTTCGGGTATTTTCTATCGCTTTATCATAAAGACCGAGGTGAAAATAGATATTCCCTAACTCCGTTAGTGAGAGGGTAATGCCATTTGAACCACCCGTTTTTTGTTCTAATTCTTGATATTTTTGCAATGCTGGTTTTGCATACTGTATTGCCTTTTCGTACAATCCAAGTCTTTTGAATAACCGAGCAATACTTAATGAAGTCCAAGCAACTCCTTCCTGCTCGTTGAGGTTTTCATAAATAGCTAATGCTTCAAGAAAATATTCAATTGATTTCTGATAGCTACCAAAAAGGTTATAAATCGATCCTAAATTTACTAGAGTCCGGGCTATTTCGTGCTTGTTGTTTAGCCTTTGGTTAATTTGAAGAGCCTCCTTGTAAGAATCGAATGCCTGAAGGTTATTACTTTTCAGTTGATAAACATTTCCTAAGCGATTTAACCCCGAAGCAATCCACTCTTCAAAATTATTCCGACGAGCAATCTCAAGTGATTTTTCTAAATGTATGATTGCTAAATCAAAATCATTTCGACTGTAGTAGCAATAACCCAAAAGATGTTCGGCTCGAACAATGTTTAAATCTTTGCTTATTTTTACCGCAATTGATAATGCATTTTGAGCAACAATAACGGCAGAATCAGGATTAGTTGCCCTAATTTTTTCGCACTTATCCAAAAGTTTCGAAAAACGTTCTTCGTCATTTTCAACAAGAGGGTTTTCGGAGAACGAAAGCGTTGAAAATAAGAGAATAGAGCATACACAAATAAGAAACCAAAAACCTTTCATCATTTAACAAAGATCAATTATTGATAACGAAATAGATTAAAAACTTTCCTGTTAAAGTTATGTTATTGCATCAATATTTTGGAATATAATTTTAAAAAGTTATGAAGAAATATTAATCAAATTGCCTGTCTTTCGTAAAATCAATAATAAATTAAACCAAAGGACTCAAAAACGAGAGATTTAATATCTTACTAAAAGAACAATTTATGAAGTAAACCCAGATACTCCAACAACCAAACACTTATTTGCAATAATATTAGTAACAACCATGTTGAAATGAGTTTTATTCTATTAAAACATTTCGTATTTTTAACCGAATTAATAGGTATTGATCCGGATGCACTTCTTGTTATAAGAACAATCCTGATTTATTCTTTAAAAATTGCACAAAAATGAAGATAGGGCTTAAAAATATGATCAGAACAAAAATGCTAGTTTATGTTCTGGTAACAACCATCTCTGTTCTATCCGTTGTTGGTGGTTTTGTGGCTTATCGTTCGAACAAAACGGCTTTAAATGATGCTACTTTAATTGCAAAGGGTGAAGCCCAAAAAATGGCAAACCTTGTTAAAGCCGATCTTGAACTTGATCTCGGATTTTCTCGTTCTTTGGCAAATGCTCTAAATGTATATAACAATTACGATCCAGAAAGGTTGGATTCTATATTCTATAACATTCTCAAAAAGCAAGTTGTTGAGAACCCGCGATACATGAGTGTTTGGTTTACCCTTGAGTATTCCTTAATAAAAAAAGGATATACCCTAAATTATGGGAGAAGATCATATACCGCTTTTGTTAAAAATGGTGTACCCATGGTTGATGTTCAACACAAAAACCTTACTGGAGATATAACTACAAGTAACTATTACGCATCTAAAACTTGTAATTGTGAGATGGTTCTGGATCCGTATGTTTTCCAAATTGATGGAGTCGAGCGATTAGGCGCTTCGGTTAGTGTACCCGTTAGACGTAATGGTACGTTTCAGGGTTTGGGTGGGATTGACCTTGATTTAAGTAAATTCCAAAAAATTGTTGATCAATCAAAAGCATACAGCAACACTATCGTATCGCTTATATCGAACAATGGAACAATAGTTGCCCATTCCAATACTGAATATGTAAAAAAAACTCTTCGTGCAGTAATACCCGAAGACGATGCTGAATATCAAATCTCGGAAAAAATTAAAAGAGGTACTAGTTTTAGCTACTATTCTAATGTTGGTGGTATTAAAAGGCTCAACATTTATGAGTCAATTCAAGTAGGACAAACATCAACACCGTGGTCAATTGGTTTATCAGTCCCCGTAAGCGTTATTATGCACGATGCTCGCTCTTCGATGATCAGCGGAATAATTGTTGCCCTATTTGGGCTTATTGTAATTGGTTCTGTAATATGGGTATTATCTGGCGCTATAACAGATCCCATTCAAAAAACCACAAATCTTTTACAAAATCTTGCACAAGGAGATATCGATAAAACTAAAAAAGTTTTTGTGAGGAGTGGGGATGAAATAGAGGCAATGGCAAAATCTGTTAGCAAGGTGATTGATGGATTAAACAGCACAGAAATTTTTGCCAGGGAAATTGGAAAAGGAAACCTTGATGCTAAATTCGAACTGCTTGGTGAAAACGATATTCTGGGAAAATCACTTCTCGAAATGCAAAAAAGCCTTAAGCACGCAAATGAACTTGAGATTGAGCGAAAAAAAGAGGAGGAAAAGCAGAACTGGGCAACAAAGGGAATTGCAATGTTTGGAGATATTCTTCGCCAAAACAACGATAACCTTGCCGAACTTTCATACAATATTATTAGGAATTTAGTTGGGTATACTGGCTCTATCCAAGGGGGTATCTTTGTTTTGAACGATAACGATAGGGATAACCCTACAGTAGATATGACAGCCTGTTACGCCTACGACAGGCGAAAGCACTTACAAAAAAGCATTATCATTGGTGAAGGCCTTGTTGGTAGGTGTTTCCTTGAAGGAAAATCGATATTTATGGTTGATATTCCAAAGGATTACATCAGCATAACTTCTGGCCTTGGTAAAGAAAATCCACGCTGTCTTCTTCTTGTACCACTAAAGGTTAACGATGATACGCTGGGTGTTATCGAAATGGCTACCTTTAAAGTATACGAAAAGCATCATATTGAATTCATTGAGAAGATAGCCAGTAGCATTGCGTCAACTCTGTCAAGTGTGCGCATAAATATTCGCACAGCTGAGCTACTTGCTAAGTCGCAACAGCAAGCCGAGGAAATGTCCGCACAGGAAGAGGAAATGCGCCAGAATATGGAAGAACTACAAGCCACTCAAGAAGAGATGGAGCGCAAACGCCAGGAACAAGAGGTAATTCAGGATGAACTCCGTGAAGATAAATCGCTACTTGATTCACTCCTACATAATTCGCCCGATCACATTTATCAAAAAGATATTGAGGGAAAATATGTCCATGTTAGTAATTCAATGCTCGAAATTTTTAACGCAAGTAGCCCATTTGAAGTAATTGGCCTTTCCGACTACGACCTATTGGATAGAGAGCTGGCATCAAGAAATTACATGGATGAACAGGATGTTATAAAATCTAAATCTCCAATTATTAATAAAATTTATATAGAAATGAGGAATGGAGTACAACATAAAATTGCGGTGACAATCCTTCCTCTCCTTAACAACGATAAAGAAATTACTGGAATATTGGGAGTTACTAAAGTTTTAACTGACCTATAACGTAAGGTGGGAAAAGATAAGCATTTGTGTTTCTTGTCCCTCTCTTACAAATTTCTCTAAACAAAAGATTTTAGCAACTTAATCTCTTCTGCCCAAATCAAGTCATCTGGAGTTTCTAAAATTAATGGGATACCATCAAAACGTTTATCTTTCATTATCATTCTAAAAATATCCAACCCAAGGAAACCTTTGCCTATACTATCGTGCCTATCAACACGTGAGGCCAACTCCTTTTTGGAATCGTTAATGTGCATGCCCTTTAAATAGCTGAATCCAATAGTGTTATCGAATTTAATAAAGGTTTCGGTAAATCCTTTTTCAGTTTTAATATCATAACCCGCAGTAAAGGTGTGGCATGTATCCAGACAAACACCAACCCTCAATTTATCCTCAACATTATCAATTATTTGCCTTAGCTGCTCAAAGGTATAGCCAAGGTTGCTTCCCTGCCCCGACGTATTCTCAATTACAGCAATAACTCCCTTGGTTTTACTAAGAACAATATTAATACTCTCGGCAATTAGCTTTAGGCACTCATCATCGCTAATTTTGCCAAGCGAGCTGCCGGGGTGAAAGTTTAACCTATCCAAACCCAACTGCTCGCAGCGTTGCATCTCATCCAGAAAAGCCTCGCGTGACTTTTCAAGCGCATCTTTTTCAGGATGCCCAAGGTTGATTAAATAGCTATCATGCGGAAGAATTTGCGCTGGCGAATAGTTATACAGCTCGCAGTTCTTCTTAAAAGCGCTTATACTCTCTTTTGTTAAAGGAGCTGATTTCCATTGCCTTTGATTTTTGGTAAACAGCGCAAAAGCTGTTGCTCCAATACCATGCGCATTAACTGGTGCATTCTCAACACCACCCGATGCGCTTACATGTGCTCCAATGTACTTCATCATTGCTATTTTATGGATTGAAACAAATTTACAGAAAAAAAGTTGTTCGGCGTAAAGTTTTAATCGCATTAACACACCAACTAACGCATATAAAGCTAAACAATCGGAATCGTCATTCCAGTTTTTGTTTAAACTTATTGGGGTTTTTTTAGAAAAATAATTTTAACTTTGGAGTAATAAATAGACCCATTAAAATCATATACAGAAGTTTATAAGTAATGTAGTATTTTAAAAAAATAAATTTTCGTAAATTAATTTAACCTACGATGAGATCTTTTTTAATAAACAATTGGTTTTACCTGCTATGTCTATTATTATCAATATTGTCTTTAACAATAATTTGGTTTGGAAGAATATTTCGATTCACTCGATTGAATTTATTTGATTTTTTAAAATTTAGAGAAATACGAAATCAAAGAAGTTCTGGTTTTATGGTAGATTGCTATGACCTGATGTCATTGTCATTAGAAGAAAAAACTGACTGGCATGAAATTCTTCAAAAAGAACTTGAAAGATTATCTATTGGGCAGATGGTTTTTAATTCCCCAATGAAAATGAAACAGGGGATAAAAGAGCGGGTAACATTAAGAATTAGCCGAGATCTGAACTCAGATATTACTGTTGCATTAAAAGGTAATGGAATACCTTATGTTGAGAAGATTGAAATATACGAGCTCATGAAAGTTTGTCTTACAGGGGAAAATTTTTACATCTATCCTTTAAGCGAGGAAGAACAAATTATTGGAAAAAAAGGATATGCCGAATGGGCATGGGATATCTTACCTGAAAAATTTGGGAAATTAATATTACATCTTAAAATTACATTACGAATAAGGTTACCCTATGGAGAGGAATTAAAAGATCATCCAATTATTGAGAAGGAAATAACAGTTAAAATAAATCCAATATACTGCGTGAAAATTTTTGTCACTAAAAATTGGAAATGGATTATTACAGCCTTAATTGTTCCAATTATTGGATGGTCTTTAAAGATGATTTTAAAATAGTTTGAATAAAGATCGTTCGAGATAATATGGGAAAGAAACTAATGAGAGGCAAAAAATGGTTTCAAACCCCAGCATTAAAGGTGTAATAATAGTCAGAAAATATGCGTAAGATTTTGAAAAGCAATAATAAATTTCCTTACCTAAAAGATAATGTAAAATAACCATTTATATTTTTTCATTAAAATCAATCTAATTATGACTCTTGTAGTAGGTTCACATTTTGGAGATTCTATTGGCATAGTTTGCGACACGCGAGTAACACTAAGTCAAGAAAATGGAATTAAAAAGTATTACGATGCTTTTCAGAAAGTCTATTATAATAATCCATTTATTGTAGGATTTGCAGGTGCAATTGATGCTGCCACAAAAATATGGATACCATTCTATAAAGAACATTTTATTAATAAACTAAGTGAACCTAAAGAAATATTATTGAAAAAATCTGTTGATACTGAATGGATCTTTTCTACTCTAAAAGCGCAGTATGAATACTCTATAGAAAAAAATATAATATCACCTAACAGTCGCTTTATCATTATTCTTGCTGCTGAAAATTTCATAGAACTAAAAAAAACAGGAGTCAAAAACGAAAATAATAACTTCATTAATGCTGGAAACATGTCAATTGAGAATTTTACTAATTTTTTCTCGAAAAGTGACACTATGAATGCAAATCACAGAAAGTTAATCGCGATTTCTTTTCCAGAAAAAGAAATACGAGAAGCAAATCCTGGTGAAAAAATAATAATTGGATCTGGAGATTATATTGATAAATTCATGTTAAATGAAACTGTTTTACTCCTACCTGAACTTACTGCCGATGCACGCATCGCTGTAAAAATTGGCTCATTAATGACCTCAATAAAAACTTTTAGTGAAATAGCCAATGATCCATCCTTTAATGGCATTACTATAGGTATGGGCTTTCAGGATGGTGGATTTGAGGCATGTTATAGCTTATTTAATTCTTTCCCCTCTGATGCAATTGATATTGAAAATTATAATTGGCAAAGCACAAATAAAATTGAATCCACAATGGGAGAATTGTGTAATTATAAGATCGGATTTGATCCCGATAGTTATTGGGCATTTATATTAGATTTTAAAAATAGTAGAAAATTACATTTCTGGACTATTTTCGACTTATATTATAAAAGAGAGACAAAGTTGTTTATTAACTTACCAAGGTTAGATTCGTTAATGGTTTGAATTTGCACACTTTCTTGACCCCCAACTCATCACCCTAAACCAAGCACATAAACTTTGTGGCTCATTCAAAAAGAAAATACGGCTCATTTTTGCGGCTATTTGAGCCAAAATGATTATATTTATGAGCCACAAATTAAAATTCCATGATTGACAAAAAAGAAATTGAGGTTATTGAGATTATAAAGAAAAATCAGGAAATTTCTTCTAAAGAAATCTTTGAAAGTATTTCATCATCTATTAGTTATGCTACTATTAAAAGAATACTTTCCAAACTAATTGACGAAAATCTACTAATAAAAAAAGGACAGGGAAAATCAACAAAATATTTGATTTCGCCCTCCCATGAACTTTTATACCCTGTTGATATTGAAAAGTATTACGAGAAAGAAATTGATGAAAGAGATATTAAGGCGAACTTTAATCTACTGCTCATTCCTGAAACACTTAAAGAATGTAGTGTATTTACATTTAATGAATTAGAACAATTAGACCTATTTCAAGATAAATTCAATAGGAACATCTCTCAGCTCTCCGAAATAGAATATAAAAAAGAATTAGAGAGATTGGCGATTGATTTGAGCTGGAAGTCTTCTCAGATTGAAGGGAATACCTATTCTCTATTGGAAACGGAAAGGCTACTTAAGGAAAAAGAAACTGCATCAGGAAAAACAAAAGAAGAAGCAACTATGCTCCTGAACCACAAGGAAGCCATCGACTTTATAATTGAAAATCCAGACTATGTAATTCCCTTATCGGTTTCTAAAATTGAAGACATACATAGTATTTTAATAAAAGAACTTGGTGTAGATAAAAATATTAGGAAGAGAAGAGTTGGTATTTCAGGAACAAATTATCGGCCATTAGATAATGAGTTTCAAATATTAGAGGCACTTTCAAATATGTGTGAATTGGTGAATAGTAAAAAAAATGTATTTGAAAAAGCATTGCTTCTTTTGGTGTTAATTTCTTACATCCAACCATTTGTGGATGGCAATAAAAGAACTGCAAGAATTGTAAGCAATGCTGTTCTTATGAATCATAAATATTGTCCTATTTCATTTAGGACAGTTGACTCTGTTGAATACAAGAAAGCAATGCTTCTATTCTATGAACAGAATAATATTTCAATTTTTAAAGAAATATTTATTGACCAATTTAAATTTGCAGTAAATACATACTTTTAAAGAGACCGATAAGAACGAGTCACAAAAGTTGCTACAATTCATTGGCGCAAGCGGGTAGATGAATTTTTATTTAGCATAAAGTATTTGCGTATAACCTTGTAAATTATGTACTTTAACAGACCATTCATGAATTACTTCGAAGCAAAATTCATGAAATGAGCAAATACAATAATTGATAAAATGCGCAAAGAAACGCCCCCTGCTCATCACTCTAAGCCAACCACAAGTAAAATAGAATAAATCCCGTAACATGCCAAACACAATCACCTTTAATCAAACGATAATTATGCCATAAGATTTGCTCTAACATGTCATTCCAAAATATCTCCAAATTAAATTCAACAAATATTTTTGCAGAGCCCAATTGGTATATCAGCTATCTTTGTAAAAACATTCGTTATGATTCACAACATATCTGGAAAATGGATTTTTAGCGAGGAGTTTGAATGTGGCTTGGATAATGGTTTTGCGTTCTTTATCCAGAATGAGAATAGCATAACTGGTTACCTTGAGTACGAGGAAAAGATCGAGGACAATGAGCCCTTTTTCGTCCATCAGGAAATTTCGGGAACAATACACGCAAACAAGATAAGTTTAAAAGGGCTAAAAGCCTTATCGCCTGATGGTTCAGTAATTAACGATTATAACCTAGACATATTAGAGGGTACGCTAACCCACGAAGGTAAAATTGTAGGGCATAGCTTCGATAGCGAGGATATCTGTGGAGTCTTTGTTCTTGCAAGGGAACAATAAACTTGTAGTTAAAAGTTTCTCGCATTACTAAACCAAAACCCTTTCCACCAATCAAAAATTAAAATATCTAAATTCGACATCTTAATCTAATTATAAAATCATGAAATGGTTTGCATACATAATTTGCCTTGCATTTGCCTTAACTCTCACTAATAAAGGCAATTCCTGTACAGTTATAGTTGCTGGTAAAAAGGCAACTGTTGATGGTTCGGTACTAGTTTCCCACTCCGACGGTGGTGCCGATTGTCGCTTAAGAATAATTCCTCGAATGACATTCCCAAAAGGATCAATGGCACCAGTTTACTGGGGAATTCAGGATATTCGTCCAATGGATAGCCTTGGAAAGATTATTGGTTATATCCCACAGGTTGAAAAAACATTCTCATATATCCATTCTGCACTGCCCCATATCAACGAGTACCAGCTGGCAATTGGGGAGAGCACTCTTAGCCAAAGAGATGAGCTAAAGTTTGACATGAAGGATGGTGAGCAAATTATGACCGTTGAGCAAGCCCAGCTATTCGCCCTACAACGCTGCACAAAAGCGGTGGATGCTGTGAAACTAATCGGCAGATTGATGGAAGAGTATGGTTTTCTTCCCTCTTGTATTGGAGAATCAGAAGCATTGGCAATAGCCGATCCCAATGAGGTTTGGATTTTTGAGGTGTTTGGCGTTGGGCCATGGAAAAAATCGAGCGGTAAACCCGGTTGCCTTTGGGCAGCAAGGCGAGTTCCCGATGAAAATATTGCCATGATCCCAAATTGGAGCACAATAAAGGAGATTGATACAACACAGGTTGACTGCAAGGCATCTCCTAACTACAAGCAATTTGCAATTGATAAAGGTTGGTACAACCCATCGAGCGGAATGCCTTTTATTTGGCAAAAAATTTATGCTCCAACAGCCCGAGAATGGGCAACATCACGGTTTTGGCTATTCTACTCAACCTACGCTCCAAATCTAACAAAGTACCCCGAACGCAAACTTAAATCGCCATTCGATAGCAAAAATCCATACGTTCAATACGTTGAGGACTTGGATCTATACCCATTTTCAGCCAAGCCAGCAGCACAAGTTTCTTTTAAAGATGTATTCAGCTTCTTTAGGTCAACATTTGAGGGTACAATCTACGATATGGCCTCCGATTCCAAGTGGTACATTCCTAGCAACGATGGCAAAATGGTACTTAGCCCGCTTGCAACCCCCTTCCCCACCCGCGAAATGCAAAAACTCCTAGGCTTAAACTGGAGGAGAAATGTTTCCCGTGGAGGTTTTGGAATGGTTGCACAGCTTCGCTCATGGCTACCTCCAAGCATTGGCGGTATTTACTGGGTTTACCTTGATAATGAATTTGTATCGCCATTTGTGCCAATCTATGCAGGGGTTACCAAGATAAACCCATTGTACCAAACCTACGATCCTAAGAAGTATAGCGATAAATCGGCTCGTTGGGCTTACGATTTTGTAGATAACCTGATGTACCTAAAGTGGCAGGAGGCTTGGAAGGATGTTAAACCCGTTCGCGACTCCCTTGAGAATGCTACATTTACTGAGATGATTGAGCTGGAAAAGAAAGCGTTGGAGCTGCATAAGAAAAATCCTGAAAAGGCCAAGGAACTCCTAACAGACTATGTTTGGAAAAAGATGGATCAAAGCGTTGATGCTTACGTTCAGCTGCGTTATTTGCTATTGTCAAAATACACAAACAATAAGCAGGGAATAAATTTCTAACAATTAGAAGATTATATCACAATTCAGAAGGCATAATTCGAAAGGGTTATGCCTTTTTTAAATACTTCATAATAACCTATAAATGAAATAATTTGTAATGACTTGATATTTAATGCTAAATACGATAATTTTATTCTTATAAACATTTGTATCTTAGGGTGATAATTAATACCCATTTTGCAGATTTAAACCGCTAAGAAAGAATAATCGCAAAATGCGATAATCTGAAATTTGGGAATTCCATAATAGCATGAAAATAAACTACTAGAATGAAAACAATACGATTAAGCGTACTGATTGCCTCCATGGTTTTTAGTAGCAACCTCTTCTCACAAATTTCAGGCTTTAGAAAAGATAACCTCCTTTTACCTGAGAAACTAATAATATCGGAGCAGGTTGGGTTTGATTCACTGTATCTAGCTTCAAAAGATAGCGTTCATAGGAATTTTCCTTCTATGCCGATATTTGATTTTAAGACATATATTGATATAAAAAAAGTAATCGTTGATAAGGTTTTAGCTGGCTTTAAAGTATTTGATCCCTCACAAGCAAACGAGGATTTTCCGTATAGCGCATTAGATCAAAATGAACCCTTAGCGTTAACCGAAATCCAAAGAAACTTGGGGCAAAGAGCCGATACTGTGAGAAAAATTAACGATGATGGTACCATTGAAGTAATGGTAGCTTACCGCCAAATAGAGCCCAAAGAGCTATCATCATTTAATTTTATTGAGGGGTGGAGTTTAACAGCTAATCCTTTAAATTTTCACAAGGAAGTTTTTGCTTATGAACCTGTTAGAAGATATTTAGATGATTTTTCCGATTTCGATAAATTCCGTTATCGGAAAGCATTTAGGCTATACAACAATCCGAATTACAAGATTGATAAATCAAAACTTAAACTTGCCGCACAGGTTAAATACGAGCATCTATTTAATTTTGATGGGGTATATCGGAATGAAATTTTTAGCGATTTAGTTGCAAAACGATTAAGCCAAAACGACCTTGATTTTCAAATTAGCCAAATATATAGCAATACGATATCACCATTTTTTAATGGTTTTAATCAGCTCATTTTTATTAAAACTTTACTTGATAACGTATATTCAGGGAATGCAATTGCTTACGATTATTACACATCCGCTAAGTTAACACCACAAGAGGCAAAAGGGAGAGTAATTATTCCAAAAACCTTAATAATTACAAATCCTTTGAGTGGAGAGAATGAGGAGAGAACCATTGAGGCCGATTTAACCTCCGAGATAATTTCTGTAGTTTTTACCGAGGAGTGGTACTTTGATGAGGAAACATTACAGCTTGAAAAAAAGGTAGTTGGAATTGCGCCGGTGCGATATTTTTACGATTGGGCAAACGGACAAGAAGTTATTAAGCGGCAGATTCTTTTTACGATTAATTTGCCGTAAAGATCAATGTAATAAATCAATAACTACCTAGCAGTCAAACAATTTCAAAAGATTACGGTACTCTGTACCTTTTAAACTCCAATGGTCATGAAATGTCTACAAATATTAAGGTGCTACGCACCCAAAGTTTGATCCCATTTCTCATAGCGGCAGAGCCGCGTAATATTTGTAGTCCAATTATATAATTCAACGCGAGTTCAATGTAAATATAACACATTGATCCTAAGCATGGTGTTAGATTGTTACTTTGTCATGCTGAACGGAGTGAAGCATCTGGATTTTAAACAATCAGATCCTTCGCTTCACTCAGGATGACACGTAACATAGAATGATGTTAGATAGGAAACCCCTTATCATCCAAATACCCAAAACGAATCATCATTTCACGATGATCTTTGCAAATGCTGTCAACAAGTTCTGGGGCAAGTTCTGATCTCCAAGAACCGATTTCGCCTTTTCTAAAAAACGAATCTGCCTTGGTGGGTTTTTCACTAAATCCGCTTTGGCTCTCCTGCTTTTGCATCTCCTTAATATCGCTAAAGCGAATGGCTTTTCGAATATCCTCATCGGAAGCAACTAAACCCAGAAAATTCACAGCCCTTTTAAACGTTTCAAAGGTATTTTCCTTCATATCCTCGTACCGAACAACAAGAATGGGAAGTCCAGATTCATCCACCCAACTATGAATATGATCGCTCCATGAAAGTAAGCGTTGCCTAAACTGAAGATGAAATCGATTTGGATTACTGCTAAATGCAAACGATTTATCGGCTAGAATCTTAGCAATATCTTCGTGCGGTTTGCTCAAGTGATTGGAAAAAGAGACGGCAACATCTAACGGGTTTCTAATAAAATAGATAACACACTTTGTAATATTATCCGAAAACATTGGTTCTCCAGCCTTAGTAATTTGCCAAGCATCATGAACCTTTTGGTATTGTAATTCGCTTGATGTTCGAGAAATAAATTCGTAAACTTGAGGTCGAAGCAAATCGATCTCTTCTGAAGTTAATTCGGACGATGAAAGACCTGTTGCCTCATCGAAAAGCTCACGACTACTAGCAATGGGTGTGGTGTATAAATTATTAATATCAGCAGGTTGATCTGATTTGTTAAGTAAATTGGATAGAAAAACCCGAAACCACGTATTCCCTGATTTTGGGTAAGAAGCAAGCCATACTATTTTTTTAAAATCATCCATGCAGGGGATTGATTAACGTAAGTTATCATTTACAGAATTTGCTCAAAAGCTAATTTACGAATTTCTGGTCTTCGAGGAGCTCGTATACTCGGTTAACAAGTTAAGTGTTATGAAGTCGCATTGGCAGAATGTTGGGCTATGAGTCATGTTGGTTTTCGGAATAAATCATTATCAAACGAGGCAGAAAATACAATAAAAGTATTGACCTTGGCAACCCACAAACCCCTCCATTACTTATGTGCCATATTACCTGCTAGGCTTTATTCTTTTCTCTATCGTTTGATCCAACTTGTAAGTATCCTAGAATAAACTAAGCTGACTTTCCTTTTTGGGATAAAAAACTCCAATAATAACAAACGGATTTTTTGCTCTGCGCATATGCCATTCTTTGGTTGTTCCCAAAAACAAACAAATGTCTTTATTTTTTAAAAAATTGGTTTCATATTGTTCTCTAACCTTTTGTAAAGCTAAAGATTCATTTCCGTCGGATGATTTTAGGCAATTCCAATATAGTGCTCCAATTTCCCAATCTTCAATCATTAATCGGCTAATTGTTCCTTGATCATCCTTGAATTTATAATAAAATTTGTATGGAATCTTTGAAATTAATTCACGTTGAGTGCTTTTTTCTGGTTCACCAAAGTTGATTTGCAGTTGGTTAATCTGTTCTCGCCATTCCTTTTTCCATTCTCGCTCATCATCTTCAATTTCAAAACTTATAAACTCACTCGGTTTAAAAGTTGCAAGGGAAATATTAGATGGGTTTTGAGAATCAGAAATTAATTTTGAGAGATTTGTATAAACTTTTTTTGTACAATATTTCTTTCGTTCAGCCCAATTATTATCAGTCCCAAGTTCGCCATGAACTAAAATATCTTTAAAACTATAATCGTATGGAGAGTGGCTTTCAGGGCGGAAATCGTCAGTGCGTTTCTTCAAATCTAACTCAATCCAAGTATATTTATATGATTTAACTTTCCCATCCTTTCTTAAACCTTTTAAAAACTGCAAGGGAACTGGGTAAATCCGAATCCAATCCCCTTGTTCTGTCACGCCTGCGGTACAAACCAATTCATCATAACTTCTTGATGGTAATGGATAAGTGGTTACAGTTATTAGCAGTTTCGTTAATGCCATACTAAATATGTCTCAATTCGTATTCGAAACCTGGAAGTTTGACAATTGCATCGGCCAAATGCTTTCTATGGCATTGACATATATTTGCCTCAAAACAGGTTAATGCAATACGTTCATTTTCTTTTAATAAGACCAATAGTTCTTCCTGCAAAACACGTGTTTTTAACAATGTATCAGAACGATATAAAGAAAACAATTTATCGTAATCGGTTTGTGTGTTTAATTCTTGTCGTTTGTCAGAGTCAATTCCTAACTCTGGAATATGAACATATTTAACACCAACACCCTCACAAGCCTTTTGTAATTGGGATTTACTAAACCCATATTTCATACTTACTGAGTTTTTGCGTACATCACAAAGAACTTTAATGTCGTTTATAATCAGTTTGTTTAAATATTCTTCGAGGCTTACGCCCTCATATCCTATCGTATATAGGACGGTTTTATTAGACTTGGGTCGGGCTTCTAATACCTTCTGATATTCTTCATGGCTTAATCTTTCCTTTGCTATTGTACTATTTACAGCAAAATATGGAAATTTGACATACGTGTATTTTATTAATTCATCTGCATTTTTACTACCAAATTGTAGTTTAATATAACGAATTGCTTGACGATCTTTCTCCTTGAGGCTTAATAAATATTTCTCATTATCGGTTTTAATCCAATAATTGCCATCCGCTTTTACTTGATTGTATTTAGTCATTGTAGCAAGGTCTGCATTGGCTTGAAAGGAAAAACAGCCAAACTTGTAAGGGACAAAATAAAAATCAGGCTTCAGTTGCTGCTTAGTCACCAGCATTAATAATTTTTGCAAACTTATTTTTTCAAGTTTGTTATCAAAAGCCTCTAAAAGTGCCAATAATATTTTACGTCGATAATACATACAGCAAAAATACTAAAATGTCCGAACCTTGTCGTGCATTTTAATTATTTTTCAAACGAATGAAAAGTTCTCAAGGCTGCGGAGCTTGGTCTCGTGGTTAATTTTTTGAATAACAGCAATTTTAATGACTTGTTGTTATCTTCCAAAATCAAAAATTGTTAATCGGTGTTTTTTTGGGGGGTCACCAAACACAACCCCTTACTCTCAAATCGTTTTTTTATTTATAAGAAGTAATCTAGGTTATCTAACACTCTCAAGAATAAGATTTATCATCTCATCAAACATAAATTTTTTGGAAGGACGAGTCATCCGCCAAACATTAACATGCTTTGAAATGGTTGTTAGGTATCTAAAATGATTCGCCTGCATCTCCTGCCCTGCAATAAAATTAAACCGATATGTATGATATTTTAGTAGGTTGAACTTCTCAACCCCTTTCAAAGATTCTACCTTAAGCTCCCCGAGATTACTAGGAACTATTATGAAGATATTTTTTAGAGGGAGCAATTCTTCATGAAAACTCTTATCAATTGGAATAATATATTTCTCCACACGTTTTCGAATTATGCCATATTGCGATGGTTCATCCCCAAGTTTTGCTATTGAATCGGCCCAAAGTTTCATTTGAGGATATCCAGAAACAACAAAAGGCATCTCATTATTCATCAATGATATAACACTTACATCATCCGAAAGGATTGGATATCCTTTTTTGTTTAACGCTGCTGCAATAGTTGATTTTCCAGCACCCGAGTGACCGGAGAATATTACGCCTGAATTATCAATATTCACTGAACTACCATGAAATGGCAATAATCCCCTTTGGTGAATTAGCGCACCAAATGCGGATCCCAATAAGAATAGGCGAACATCAGCAAAATCCACATCGGGCATCAACTCAATGGTTATTTGATTGCCACCAGTTACATAGTAATTTGCAATTTGATCAACCTTTAAAAGAAATTCATTGTGCTTGGTTAAAAATCGAACGCCTATAAACAAAGGGTTTTCCAGTGTATTTGGGGTTATCCCTAACGAAACATTTACATCGACACTACCTATAGCCAAAGGCAATTCTGGCAGCTCAATTTCCGATTGAATTGTTAAACCAAACGCTTTATATGTATATGTGGTTGCCAAAAAAAGAATCGATAATTAGATCTTATCTCATGTACAAGAACAAAAGTAAGGATTCTTTCAATATGGTTGGTGTTTTTAGATTGAATGTGGATATGGGTATACACCGATTTTTTTACCTTTACCTTTTGCTAAACATTTCCTTATGTACGTAACCACCCGTTCACAGCTAATTTCCTACCTAACTCCTGAGCAAAGGTTGCTGATATCGGTTTGTTCGGGAGAAAATAGCATTGGCAGGGCGGATAGTAAAGATTTGTTAGCAAAGCCTTTTAACTGGGAACGTTTGATCCTTCTTAGCGAACGACACAAGTTACTACCAATACTTTACAAAAATATTCGTGCAGAATCGGCGATTCTTCCCATTGAAATACCATCAATTTTTAAAGAAAAGTTTATAGTTCAAACGCAACATGTTTTAAAACTTGCAACAGAGGGTATTCGAATATCAAACATCTTAAATCGTGAGGGAATTCAGAGTATTCTGCTTAAAGGGCCATTTCTATCTCAGCAAATTTATAACAATGATGCTCTTAGACCCTCCCGTGATATTGATATTCTTATTCTCCCAGATAGCATTGAAAGGGTTAATGAAATCCTTAGAAACGAAGGTTATATGAGGGTTTACCCAGATTTTGAACTTTCGAAAAAGCAAAAGATATTTTATCAACGCTATAAAAATCAATATGCCTACAGAAACCCACATAATGGTTGTTTAATTGAGATTCACTGGCGGTTATTTTCACAAAAGAGCCTCTTCCCTACCCCAACAGAGCAGGTATTTGACGAAAGGCAGGAATTAAATATGGCGGGCAGCCCGATTCATGTGCTTTCGAAAAAACATTGCTTTGAATATCTTTGCTTACATGGATCATTACATCAATGGTTTCGGCTTCTTTGGCTTCGGGATATTGCTCAATTCCTAGGAAATAAAGAAGACAATCTTGATGAAATACTTATCAATGCAAAGAAAAATGGTAACGAAAGACCCGTTGAACTAGCAATTATACTTTCGAATCTATTTTTTGGAAGTCCAGATTATTCAGCAAGCATAAAACCAAATAATTTGGTAAAGAGCATCACAAACTTTGCAGTAACTGCGGCTATTAGCAGTGAACAAAAGACCCTTTCGCAAAAAATTACACGCTTGCGAATTCCGTTCTATAAGATGAAATTAAAACGAAGCATTAACTACAAACTGAGCTGCTGGTCAATTCTACATCCTAACTTTAACGATTGGAAAAGGGTAAAACTCCCCGATAATCTATTCTTCCTGTATTTCTTCCTACGACCTTTTATTTGGTTTTACACTTTTTATATTGAAAAAAAGAGGAATGATTAATTGGAAGATTTTTGTGTAATTTTAAGAATGGAAAACTATATTAATAAACATACGAACGAGTTGAACAAATATTTAAAACAACTATTTATGAAAAGAACATTGAGTATTATTTACATTTTATTGAGTTTATCAACCTTGACAATAGCACAAAAAAACTTTTGTGAAGGCTACATTATTACTTTAAATAATGATACTATTCGTGGAAAAGTGAAAGATAATTTCCCTTTCAGACTTACAGGAGCACCTAAGAAAATTAGTTTTATTGATGAAAGCGGGGTTGAAAAGAGCTATTTACCAAAACACATTCGTGGATACTCTAAAGCAGATATTGCTAATTATGTATCTATAGATATTGGTTTTGGTAAAGACTTTGCTAAGATCATTATCGATGGTGAAGTTTCATTATTATCATATGAATCAACCATGAATAATTCGTCATTTACACCAAATGGAGGTGCTGGAGGAGGCACTTGGTCGCATAGCACCTCATCTACAGAATCTTTTTTCCTTTATAGAAAAAAGAAAGGAAGTATAGTCGAGGTTACTCGTTTTGGTTTTAGAGAATTATTAGCCGAATATTTTTCAGATTATACGGAATTAAAAGAAATGATCGAAAAAAAAGAACTTAGATATTCTGATTTAGAAATTATTGTGGAAAAATATAATAGATGGAAAAAGAAAAATAAGTCCAGTTTATAGCATGGCTTTATCTTCAGGGTAAACAATTGAGGTACACCGTTTATCTTACTTGTCTTTTAAATTGCAGGAGAATAGTGTACCATACCGCCGAAATTTCAGATCGGAAATTTTAACGACACCCAATTGATAGTGTTGGAAACTTGAGAATTATAAGTAAATTTTATTTATTTTCGGAAAATTCAAAATGGGTATTTTAATTAAAATATCAAATCTCTTTTACCGAAGACAAAAATTGCTTGAAATGGCTGCAATTTTCCTCTTCCTTTCAGTTGTTGCATTTAAGTTTGATAATAGGAATGTAACGCTGATATGGAGTGATTACCCTTTTATTGCATTACTACTAGCCTTTGTAATTGTTTTAATTGCAATTATTTGGATAAAGATTGAAAAGCAAAAGATGCAATCATTGATTGTAGAGATAAAGAATAATTCATCCGAAAAATCTTCAATCTTGGAAGAAAAACTCAATATCTTAAGTGCCAGACAACGAGAGGTATTCGAATTAATTATTCAAGGAAAATCGAACAAAGAGATAATCACAACATTGAATATTGAATTAAGCACACTCAAAACACATATTAACCAGATTTACAAGATACTTGAAATTAAAAACCGCAAAGAGGCGCAATCTGTTGGTAGAATGCTAATAAAGAACGATTAAACCTTTTTTCAACCCACCTCTCAACCTTTTCTCAACCCCATTATTATTGACTATGGCTCTAGATCGGCATACTTTTGTTTCGTTAACAAACTGTTTAATAAAAAAGAAATCAAATGAAAAAAAGAAACCTTTTTATGAGTACAGCAATAATGTGCGGACTCCTATGTTTTGCTTTTAAATTCGATAGCAATGGAATTTATTGGCTTTGGGCAAACTCAAAACCTGTAGTTGTTATCCTTGCTTTAGCTTCAATTGTCCTTGGGGCGCTATGGATTAGAGAATCAAGACGAATCAAAACGCACAATTAATAGTACCCAACCAGACAAAAGGGTAATGCGTTTTATTAATCAAGAAAATAAATTTTTGATTAATTTTCAGCAACAACTATCAAATATTATTGAGGCAAAAACGAAGATTGGTAAGCAATTCCTATCTTCGCTTTTGCTTTATTGTGTAATCAAATTGCAAACCCGACCTCCTATTTCTAATAAAATTTTCGATCTAAATTTATTAAAAACGGATACATATTAATTTCTTAAAATATGATTACTGAAAATAAAATCTCACTGGGTAAAATAATTGTAACATTCATATATATCCTTATTTTCCCTGTTGTCTTACTTCTTTTAGCAGGGGATTGGCTTTGGGTTGAGGGTCTTATTTTTAGTGTTTGGTTCTTAGTATTGTGTTATACTACAATAATTTATCTGTATCACAAAGATCCTTCGTTACTCTTGGAAAGGTATCAGCAACCGGGAACTGCAAACCAGAAAGGATGGGACAAGTATGTAGTCATCGGTCTAGTAATTGGATTCATAACTTGGATTGTAATTATGCCTCTTGATGCCAAAAGATTTGGATGGACTACCTATCATTCATTATGGTTAAAAATTCTTGGAGGGATTGGATTGATTCTATCGTTTTTCTTTTTTCTCCGGTCATATACCGATAATACCTTTTTATCGCCTTTAGTCAGAATCCAGAGCGAACGAATGCATCAAGTTATTTCTACTGGAGTTTATGGATTCGTTAGACATCCGATGTATCTTGGAGGATCATTACTATTCATAGGGACTCCAATGCTTCTTGGTTCTACTTATGGGTTACTTCTCGGCTTTTTAGTTATGCTACTTTTGGTATTCAGGATTGTTGGCGAAGAAAAAATGTTAATCAATGAATTGGAAGGATACAACGAGTACAAGAATAAAGTAAAATATAGGTTGATTCCGTTTATATGGTAATGGGCAAAGCCAAATCATAACAAATATCTTATTTGCTTCTAACCTTTAAATGTAAAATTATCCTGCTCTATTCGCTTAAATTTTAATCCCTTTTGCGATATTGCCTCAAGAACACGAGGAAGGGCATATCTAAGGTTTCGTTCTGCCTTTTTAGAATCGTGGAAAACAATTATTGCTCCAGGGTGAAGGTGGTTAACCACATTATTAGTAACCCGCCGTGGCGAAACTCTCTTGCTATAATCCATGCTTAATACGTCCCACATAATTATCTTATACCGCTCTTTTAGAACACGAAATTGCGATGGCTTTATCCTACCATAGGGGGGTCGAAAAAGTTTACTATGAACAAATCCGTTTGCAAAATCAGCATCCTGAACGTACTGCCCTGTTTCAGTTGCCCAACCTTTAAGGTGGCTATAGGAGTGATTTCCTATTGTATGTCCTTCGGTAACAACTCGTTCGTAGATATCGGGATTCAACTCAACATTCTTTCCCAGCATGAAAAAGGTTGCCTTGGCATCGTACCGCTTTAGCTGATCGAGAACCCAAAAGGTAATTTCCTTAGTAGGGCCATCGTCAAAGGTTAAGAAAACACCATCAGCCTCATCTGGAAAACTCCAGATGAGTGATGGGAATAGGCGTGTCAAAAAGCGAGGGGGGCTAAGATTTATCATACTATTCTGATCTACCTAGCTTTGATGCAAAAGTGTTAAAAGCGTTTTCAATTTCCTTCTTATGATTTCCCTTCTCGTACTGATTAGCAAGTCTATACAACTCTTGTATAATTGCCATATTAAGCTGGATATCGTTGTGAAGTCTACCTATCTGTTCTTTAGAAAGGTTTAGGATAAATCTCATTTGATCCGCAGAACTCTTAAGCATTATTTTTGAGTAGGAAATCCCCTTATCGATTGCACCTGCTCTATAGTAACCCTCAACTAGTGATAAAGAGAGATAGTTAAACGGAACATTGCTTGGCGGGATAACCTCAATGCACCTATTTAGAACAGTAATTGCAGAATCTTTCTTTCCCTCATCAACTAATGCGCCTGCGAGTCGAGCAAAAATGGTACGATAGTTAGAGATAATTCGTGAATTATTTTCATCAAGGTAAACCTTTGGATTGGCAATGCTGCGAAAACGATATTTGTTCATAACATTATCATACATCAGCTTTGTATCCACTTTACCATAATCATAATCAACTCTAGGTGATTTTATAGGAACGATCCTATACATCAAGCCTTCAAGTTGGAAATACCCATCGAGATTTTGATAGGAATCGTTCGAAACCGTTGACCCCATGTACATTGGTCGTTTCCAATTATTTGTAGCCAAAAGATCCAGAATTACCAATCCCTCTTTAATGATCATGCTCTCACTCATTTTCCAAGCCATGGTATCAACAATTTCCTTGGCTTTTTCTGGCCTTACCGTTCCTGTTTTGATAATATCTTCTTTATCAATTGGAAGATATAGCGATTTAGATGGAAAGTAACAAATCTTTTCGTTTTCGCTATAAGGCGATTGAACCTGTGAAATCTCATTATCACTCAAAATGAAAGAAATGGCCTGCCTAAGATCTATTGCTCCTTTAATTCTATTGGCAACAAGAACAACATCGCGTTTACCCGAATAGTATTTGTCGTGTGTCATGCTTAAGGGAAGGGGATCGGAAGTGTATGCTTTCCTCTTCATTTGATCGATATACCAATCTCCACGTAGATAATTTAAGTTTGCGACCCGAACATCACGACGAACCGCTTCAACCTCCTGATTATACCAAAGCGGATAGGTATCGTTATCACCATAAGTGAACATAATGGCGTTAGGCGCACAACCTATAAGCATATTGTAACCAAAATCAACAGAAGTATATCTGCCAGATCTATCGTGATCGTCCCAATTTTGGTTACACATAATTATTGGAACAACCATACAAACAGCACCACTGCCAATTGCAGCAAATTGCTCACTAAGTGCTTTTTTCAAAAGTTCATAAAGGGCAAGAACACCCAATCCAAGCCAAATAGCAAATGCATAAAAACTTCCCACATAGGCATAATCCCTTTCTCGTGGTTCAAATGGCTTTTGGTTTAAGTAAACTATTATTGCAATGCCTGTAAATACAAAGAGTAAAGTAACAACCCAAAAATCTTTCTGATTTTTCTTGAAGTGATAATATAACCCCGCTAATCCGAGCAAAAGGGGAAGCAAGAAATATCTGTTACGGGCTTTATCTTTTAGGTAAACTTCGGGAAGTTTATCCTGTGGTCCAAGTCTTGCATCATCAATTAAAGGAATGCCACAGATCCAATTCCCTTTCAGCACATCACCGTTACCCTGTAAATCGTTTTGTCTTCCGGCAAAGTTCCACATAAAATATCGCCAATACATGAATCCAAATTGATATCTCCAGAAGAACTTGATATTATCGCTAAGTTTGGGAATGTAACGTGTTTCCGCTTTCCCATCCTGATTAGTAATTTGAACCGGGATACCCGTATAGTTTGTCCACTGCTTATAACCATTTATATGATTTGGCTCGTTGCTAAACATTCTTGGAAAAACAGTCATAAATCTATCGTCATACTTATAGTTCACCTTTCTGCTTGCAACAATATACTTCCCGTTCCTTGGAATATAAGATGGCGCACCCTCTTCGGCTGCAATAACGGGAGCATTAAACGACTGCCCATATATCAGAGGACTTTGTCCATACTGTTCACGACTTAAATAGTAGAGAAGGGAGAACATGTTATTAGGGCTATTCTGATTCATTGGTGGATTTGACGATGAACGTATCACCGTAACCGCGTAAGAACTATAGCCAATCAGCATCACAGCAAGGCCAACAAGTATTGTATTGGCAACTATTTTTTGGTATTTGTTGGTATACCAAATACCATAAACAACTAGAGTAATAATGAGTGCTAAATAGAATAGAACTCCTGAATTATAGGGCAGGTTGAATCCATTAACAAATAGAAGCTCGAATTTTGACGCAACTACCACAAAGCCCCGAATTATGCCAAACATAATCACGAGAAGTAAAATCATTCCTAATATTAGAGCCTTTATTACACCCCATTTTGTTACCTCATATTTTCTGAAGTAGTAAACCATAATGATTGCTGGTATGGCTACTAGATTTAATAGATGAACACCTATGGATAAACCCATTAGGAAAGCAATAAGGATAATCCAACGATTAGCATACGGTTCATCAGCAACATTCTCCCATTTAAGAATCGCCCAAAATACTAAGGCGGTAAATAGTGATGAGGTTGCAAAAACTATTGTTTCAACTGCTGAAAACCAAAACGTATCGGAAAAAGTGAATGCTAGTGAACCAATTAACCCAGCCGAGATTATTTGAATTAGTTGGGTTGATGTATAGGTTTCGCTTTTTCTAACAATCTTTCGAGCAAGGTGAGTAATTGTCCAAAACAAGAACATTATAGTAAAAGCACTTGCCAAGGCTGACATGGTGTTTGCAAAGATTGGAATTGATTCCTTGCTAGGGGCAAACATGGTAAAAAATCGAACAAGAAGATTAAAAATCGGTGTTCCGGGAGGATGTCCAACCTCAAGCCTATTTCCGCTGGTTATAAACTCCCCACAATCCCAAAAACTTGCAGTTGGTTCAATTGTTGCCATATATACTATAGCAGCAACAACAAATACAAACCAACCGAAAACATTGTTAATCCTATTGAACGACTTATTATCAAATGTTTGCATATAAATAGTTTTTATTTTAATAGTTCAAATGTATAATTTTTTTAGATGTATTTATTTGTGATTGAATTAGTGTTTTCTAAAAACGGTCTCGGTTATTTTAAAAAAGGTTAATTTTAGAAAATTTTTCGTATGAGATATATCCCAATCATTTTTGTATTGAGTAGCATAATGATCTTTTCAGAATCATTTGCACAAGATTTTAATAAAACATTAATTAAAACCTCTAAAGACACAAGCGGGTTTTCGGTTAACCTTTATAGCTCCGCTTTTTTCGACAATAAAGAATTTACAGGCAATATTAAAAAAGGGTATACCTACCCTGGTTTTTTCATTCAACCTCGATTTGAATTTAAACCATCCTCAAAGGCAAGTATTTCTGGAGGTTTTCATACCCTTTATTTTGCCGGGGCAGATACTCTGGAAATGTTTGTGCCTGTGCTTACCTTTAAATATTCATTAACCGAAAAAATAGATTTTTTATTGGGTACAATCGATAGCAAGGAGCGGCATTTTTTACCTGAACCGCTTTTTAAACCTGAACGTATATTCGTTTCGCATCCCGAAACAGGAGTACAGTTTCTTACTAAATTGAACCATTTTAAGGGCGATTTATGGATTAACTGGGAGCGTTACATAAAGGATAAAAGTCCCTTTCAGGAAATTTTTACTATTGGGTTTTCGGGAATTTATTCCGTTAAACCCATAGAAAATTCGAGCGGATTATATTTCCCAATTCATGCTCTTGCCACTCATCACGGAGGACAAATCAATGCAGGGAATAGTTTGGTTACATCCCTTGCCAACTTTGGTGGTGGTGCTGGCTACAATTTTTATATAAACAATGGGAAGCTTAATCTTGGTGTTGAATCGCTTTTCTTATTCTTCAAGGATATCTCACCTAATCCTCATTACATATACAAATCAGGGAATGCTGTTTATCCCAAAATCTATATTAAGAATCCTTTCTTTAAACTGGATATTGGTTATTGGAAATCATCAAGTTTTATCAACCCAAGGGGTGAAGAACTTTTTGGTTCAGAATCGGTAGTTGATTCAACGTTAAATCAAAAGAATAGGAACTTAGTAACCGCCAATTTTATTTATAGTAAACAGGTAGCAAAAGGGTTTACAGTCGAGTTTAGATTTGATATTTACTACGACTATAAACCCTCAATATTTGACTATAGTTATACTTTCAGAATGCTCTTCGACGGAGTCTTTGGTCTTTAAGAAGATAACTATTTAATGCTTGGAGTACCACAATACATATTAACCATCTTCTCAGCAGGTTTATAACCAAGCGCCAAAGATTTTTTGAAATCCTCACAAGCTCCTTTTTCATCTTTGGTATTCATTCTTGATACACCCCTATTATAATATGCCTCAGCGTATTTTGGGTCTTTTGAAATAATAAAATCATAATCGGCCAGCGCCCCTTTGTGATCCTCAAGAATTGCTTTTGAAACTGCTCGGTTATAATAGGCTTGAGCAAAGTTTTTATCGATTTCTATCACCCTTGTAAAATCAACTAAAGAGCCACGATAATCCTGCATTAATGCTTTTGCTATACCACGACCATAGTATGCTTTAAGAAAATTGCTATTGATATCTATTGCCTTATTAAACTCTTTGATGGCATTCGTAAAATCACCTTTTTTAAGAAACGCTCCACCTTTTACGCTATAAGCTTCGCTATATTTACCATCAATCTTTATAGCTTTGTTCAAATATTCAATAGCCTCATCATATTTATTTTGATTTGACTTTGATTGTCCAAGGTAAAAGAAGATTTCTTTATCATTTTTTTCTTTCTCTGATGCAAGAAGTAAATCTTTCTCCGCACCTGCAAAATCTTGTATGTTGAATTTAAATATTCCTCTTTTCTTGTAAGCATCGGCATTGGCATTTGAACCCTCAATCATCTTATCGTAATCGCTAATTGCACCCATAAAATCATTTAGGTGTGAGCGAGACTCCCCACGACTATAGAATGCTTCAATATTAGAACCATCAAGTTCAATACTCCGATTGTAATCTTTAACCGCCTCATCGAATTGTCCTTGGCTTGCTTTGAGAAGCCCTCTATTGTAAAATGCTTTAGCGTTTGAATTATCAAGTTCAATGGCTTTGTTAATATCAGCCAAAGACTTGTCAAATTCTTTTAATTTTCGATACGATACACCACGGTTTAAGAAATACTCTGAAACAGAGGGATTCATTTCAATGGCCTTGCTAAAATCAATAACAGCCTCGGAGTCTTTTATAAGACCAATCTTTGCAAGGCCTCTACTACTAAAATAGAGAGGCTTGCTCTTAAGCCATATCGCTTTATCAAATTTTGCTATAGCCTCCGAATAAAGTGATGAATCCAATAATAATTTACCCTTTAAGTAAGCATTTTCGGCAAATTTTGGACGCAGTAGTTGAAGAACTATTAGAACTAATACAACTACAGAAATGCTAATAATGGTAATCTTCTTCATATTCTTTATTTTTCAGTTCGTTTCGTAATTACTAATTTACAAAATTGGTGTAAATTGATTAAATAAACAGCATTTCACCGATTAAAGTTACATTTTTAACTAAGAAAAAACAATGTTTAATAAAGGTATTGTCTATTTTTAACAAATTAGGCCTTAACAGATACTATTCAAAATAGTGTGTAAGACCCTCGATAAGCAATTTATTATTTGCTTTCCTATAAAATAATTATAACCTTTAAAACCTTATTTTAAAGAACAGATTGTGCATTCAAATTAACCTCACCCTAACATGAAAACACGATTATTTCAAACAAAGCCGATACAACAACTTCTTTCCGAATCCGAAGATAAAGAACATGGTTTTAAAAAAACCCTAGGACCGCTTAACTTAACAACCTTGGGTATTGGTGCAATTATTGGTGCTGGCATTTTTGTATTAACGGGACAGGCCGCTGCAAACTATGCCGGACCTGCAATTGTGTTATCCTTCATAATATCCGGACTAGCATGTACTTTTGCGGGTTTATGCTATGCCGAGTTTGCATCAATGATACCTATTTCCGGAAGTGCATATACTTATGCATATTCAACAATGGGCGAGTTTTTAGCATGGATAATTGGGTGGGATTTAATCATAGAATATCTTTTTGCGGCATCCACTGTTGCAGTTGGTTGGTCGGGTTATTTTGTAAGTCTGCTGAATGACATAGGAATACATATTGCACCACAATTTGCTGCATCTCCTGGAACGCAACTAATTCAAGTTCCAGGGATGGGATGGCAAGCAACCTCAAGTCAACTTGTAACCTATCTTGCAAATCATAATATAGATGTGAATACTTTGCCACATGTTGTTGGGGTATTAAATATTCCTGCTATGATAATTATTGGATTGCTTACTACATTACTAGTAATTGGTATAAAAGAATCTGCCAATTTTAATAATGTTATGGTTATCGTTAAGGTTTGTGTTATATTACTTTTCATAGGTGTTGGTATCGCTTTTATTAAATTAGAGAACTGGCATGATTTTATTCCTAAGAATACTGGCAAATGGGGTGAGTTTGGAATAAGCGGAATATTTAGGGGTGCTGCAGTAATCTTCTTCGCATATATCGGCTTTGATGCCGTATCAACGGCTGCTCAAGAGGCTAAAAACCCTCAAAGGGATATGCCCAGAGGCATTTTAGGTTCACTTGGAATTTCAACTTTTCTATATATTGCTGTTGCCTTAGTACTAACAGGGATAGTTAGCTATACTCTATTAAATGTTCCTGATCCCGTTGCTGTTGGCGTTAATGCAATGGGAAGCACCATGGCTTGGCTTAAACCCATTGTTAAAATTGCTGCAATTGCTGGTTTGACTTCTGTGATTCTTGTGATGCTTTTGGGTCAGCCAAGAATTTTTTATACAATGTCTAAGGATGGTTTACTTCCTCCCGTATTCTCCAAAGTACACCCAAAATTCAAAACACCATATATTAGTTCAATAATTACAGGTGCATTTGCTATGATTTTAGCAGGGGTGCTTCCAATAAATCTCTTGGGTGAATTAGTATCAATAGGCACTCTCCTTGCTTTTGCGATTGTATGTGTGGGTATTATTGTTCTTCGAAAGACGAGACCAGAACTCCCTCGTCCTTTTAGAACACCATGGGTGCCTTTTATTCCTGCATTAGGCGCCATTATTTGCATTGTACAAATGGCATCTTTACCATTAGATACATGGTTGCGATTAATCGTTTGGTTTGCAATAGGTATGATTATCTATTTTACCTATGGAATAAAGAAAAGCAAACTGTTAAAAAAATAACACAAGAATGATATTTATCAGATTTTAATAGAAAAAAAATCCCTTATTTTAAGGGATTTTTTATGATGAATAAAGTGAGATTCTATTTAATGTTTTTCAGCATAAAAAAAAGATAATACTAAGACCGAATGTTCTTTATACTTGTATCCTTATAATTATATTCCATTACTATGTCAAGTGGAACACATCATCATGAAGTAGATAACTCTTTAGCGGGTAAGGTTCGGCACAATACCCAAGTGCATGCCCAAAGATGTTATCAATGCGGAAAGTGTAGCGCAGGTTGTCCCCTATCAGCCGATATGGATTACCCACCCAGTTTAGTCCTCAGAATGCTACAAACAGGCGACCCTGTTCTTGAGGATAAAATCCTCAGATCATACACCATATGGGTATGTCTCAGTTGTGAGATGTGCATACAGCGCTGCCCAATGGAGGTTGATATCCCTGTAATGATGGACTATCTCCGTCAGGAATCTATTCGTCAGAAAAAGGTTAATCCAAAAGCAAAAAATATAGTTTCATTCCATAAATCATTCCTCGATTCGATAAAATATACTGGAAGGTTATTCGAATTTGGGTTGGTGGTTGATTATAAGATGAGATCTTGGAAAATGTTTCAAGATATTACCTTGATGCCCGGAATGATTTCGAGAGGGAAACTTCATTTTATTCCTGAACGCATTAAAGGAATCAAAAACATTTCGAATATTTTCACAAAGGTTAGCAAGGAGGATAAAAAATGAAGATAGGACTATATCCCGGTTGCTCGCTGAATGGTTCAGCTAGAGATTATAACGAGTCTGTTTTTGCACTTGCCAAAGCATTTGACATTGAATTTGAGCAGGTTCCTGATTGGAACTGCTGTGGTGCAACTGCTGCTCACAATATGAACAAGGAACTTTCCTTGGCTCTTCCAGCCCGAATTCTTGCTGCAGCCGAAAAACATGGACTTGCAGATGTTGTTGTTCCTTGTGCTGCATGTTATAGTCGTTTGGCGGTTACTCAGCACGAATTACTTCATGACCCGGTTCTAAGAAATCGTGTAAGCGAAATTATTGGAATGGAGTTCAAGGGTACAACTAATATCATGAATGTTATCCAGTTTGTAGATAAGTTTATTGTTGACAAACTCGAGCCTAAAATCAAAAAGAAATTCAACTATAATGTTGCCTGCTATTATGGTTGCTTGATGGTTCGTCCAGCGAAAATCCTGAAATACGACCGTCCAGAAGATCCACAATCAATGGATGAAGCAATGAGAAAAATTGGTGCAACCGCACTGGATTGGGGTTATAAAGTTGAGTGTTGCGGAGCTGGTTTATCAGTATCCAAAACCGATATGGTTTCCAAACTTTCAGGAAAGATAATTGAAGATGCAACATATCGTGGTGCAGAAGCAATTATTGTTGCTTGCCCTATGTGTCACTCAAATCTTGATATGCGGCGTGGTGACATCAATAAGTTTTGGAATAACAAATTTACTATACCAGTAATTTATTTAACCCAAGCAATTGGACTTGCAATAGGTTTAACTGCAAAGGAGGTTGGTTTAAAACGCCACTTTGTTGCTGTAAATCTGCCGAAAAAAGAAGTTGAGAGTGCCTAGAATACTTGAAGTGCCTAGAGTTGAAAGATACTTCTAACTTTAGGCATTCAAAATTCGAAGTACTCAAGGCGCTTTAAATTTGAAAGAAATGGATAATAAAGAGTTTAGCAAGCAGCTTGAGGAAAGAACCAAAAAGTTTGCTATAGAAATTATCAAACTTTCATCTTTACTGCCCGAAACACCAGAGGGTAAAGTAATCAAATATCAGATTACTAAATCGGGAAGTAGTGTAGGTGCAAACTATAGAGAAGCAAATCGTTCTAGGAGTAAGGCAGATTTTAAGAACAAAATAAAAATAAGTGAGAGTGAAGCAAGTGAAACAGTTTATTGGTTGGAAATTATAGAACGTATGAACTGGATTGACAATAAGAAATCTCAAACAATGTTAACAGAAGCCAATGAGTTACTTGCAATTTTCACATCAATAGGAAGTAAGTTAAATAAAAGTACTTAGAGTTTGGAGTACTTCGAGTACTTAAAGTTAGTAGAACAAACTTTAGGCACTCTAGGCACTCGAAGTACTTTAGGCTCTTAAAAGAAATAGTAACATAATAATTGAAATAAAATGGCTCGAATAGGAGTTTTTATTTGTCACTGCGGCGAAAACATTAGCGCAACAGTTGATGTAGTAAAAGTTGCTGAGGAAATCGGCAAACTTAAGGGCGTTGCTCATAGTGTCGAGTATAAATATATGTGTTCCGACCCAGGACAAAATTTAGTTATTGAGGCGATTAAAGAGAAAAAACTCACAGGCGTTGTTGTTGCTGCGTGTTCCCCACGTATGCATGAACCAACCTTCCGTAAAGCATGTGAGAATGCAGGGCTAAACCCTTTTCTTTGCGAAATGGCTAACCTAAGGGAGCATTGTTCTTGGGTTCATGAAAGAAATGATACTACCACAGAAAAGGCTATTGATATTGTAAGAACATTGGTGGCAAAAGTACAGCGCAATGCTGCATTACAACCAATCAAAGTACCAGTTACTAAGAAAGCTCTTGTAATTGGTGGTGGTGTTGCAGGTATTCAGGCTGCACTTGATATTGCAAACTGTGGTCATAAAGTTATTTTGGTTGAGCGTTCGCCTTCGATTGGTGGTCACATGGCTCAACTATCGGAGACTTTCCCTACCCTCGACTGCTCGCAATGTATCTTAACCCCAAGAATGGTTGAGGTTGCTCAGCATCCAAATATCACTCTATATACGTACGCAGAAGTTGAAGGTCTCGAAGGATTTATTGGAAACTTTAAAGTAAAGATTCGCAAAAAATCGAAGAGTCTCGATGAGAAACTTTGTACTGGTTGCGGGCTATGTACAACCAAATGTCCACAAAAGAAAATTCCAAGCGAATTTGAGCAGGGATTAGGACTTCGCCGAGCAATCTATGTTCCATTCCCACAAGCAGTACCTAATAAACCTGTTATTGACAAGGAAAACTGTACCTATTATAAAACGGGAAAGTGTAAGGTTTGCGAGGTTGTTTGTCCTACAAAGGCAATACGATTCGATCAACCAGACGAAATTATTGAGGAATCAATCGGTGCAATTGTACTGGCAACTGGTTTCGAAGTTAAACGTTCCGATTTCTTCCCAGAATACGGTCATGGTAAATATAAAGATGTAATCGATGGTCTTCAATTCGAACGATTAGCATCTGCATCTGGCCCAACACAAGGTGTTATCCGACGTCCATCAGATAATGAAATTCCAAAACGTATTGCTTTCATAGCATGTGCTGGTTCACGCGACCCTGCAAAGGGAATAGAGTACTGCTCAAGAATCTGCTGTATGTACACTGCAAAGCATGCAATGCTCTACAAACACAAGGTTCACGAGGGTGATGCTTACGTATACTATATGGATATTAGGGCAGCAGGTAAGAACTACGAGGAGTTTGTTCGCCGTGCTATTGAAGAAGACCATGTACACTATGTAAGAAGCCGTGTATCGACAATTATCGAACGTAATGGTAAGTATATATTAAAGGTAGCTGATACTTTGCTTGGTGCTCAGCCTCAAGAGGTGGAGTTCGATATGGTAGTGCTGGCAACAGCCGGTATTGCTAGTCCAGGGGCAGAGAATTTAGCTCAAACGTTGCACGTATCTTACGACCAACATAAGTTCTTTGCTGAGGCACATCCAAAACTTCGTCCTGTTGAAACAAACACTGCTGGTATATTCCTAGCGGGTGCTTGCCAAACAACAAGGGATATTCCAGATTCAGTTTCAATGGCTTCGGGTGCGGCAGTAAAAGTTGCTGGATTATTCTCTCAAACAGAATTAACCCGTGATCCATTAATTGCTCAGGTTAACAGATTAGGCCCACCACTCTATTCAACCTGTGTTGGCTGCTTTATGTGTCAACCAGTTTGCCCATACCAAGCAATTGAGCGCGAAGAGATTAAATCGAGAGATGGTAAAGTAATAAAGGTGCTTGCTAAGATAAACGAGGGATTATGTCAAGGTTGTGGAACTTGTATCGCACTTTGTCGCTCAAAATCTATCGACATTCATGGCTATACCAATCAGCAAGTTTACTCAGAGGTAGTGGCATTATTTAACGAGTTTTAGTAGAAAATATTCAAAATACCATATACAAATGTCTGAATTTGAACCTAAAATAGTTGCTTTCGTATGCAACTGGTGTACATACGCCGGAGCCGATTTAACGGGGACAAGCCGCATCAAGTATGCAGCCAACGTTAAGATTATTCGCTTCCCTTGTACAGGTAGAATCGACTTTATGCTTTTGATGAAGGCCTTTCAGAATGGTGCCGATGGGATTATCGTTTCGGGTTGTCACCCCAACGATTGCCATTATTCCAGTGGAAACTTCCACGCTAAACGCCGCTGGATGGCATTCCGCGAGTTGCTCGATTATATGGGTGTAGATGTTGAAAGAATCACCTTCTCTTGGGTATCAGCTGCCGAAGGTGCACGTTGGGCTGAGATTGTAAATACTACTACCGAAAAACTCCGTAAACTCGGACCCTATACAAATTATCAGAATCTTGTTAAATCTGGTATAGAAGAAGAACTATAATGGAAAGCATAAGAAAAAGAGCCAAGGAGTTGCTAGATAGCAAACAGGTTCAAGTAATCATAGGTTACGAAAACGGAACCTCAAATAAAGTTAGAGCATCATTTATTAAAGATTCTGCTCAGGTCGATAAACTCATTTACGATGAGCGTTGCACCCAAAACCTAGCACTTTACCTAGTAAAACATGAGGTAAAACATCTTGGTAAAATGGGTATTGTTGCTACCATCCCTGCGATGAGAACAATCAATATGCTTATTTCCGAAGAGCAGGTTAAACCCGAAAATATTGTGGTTCTTGGAATAGGTGAAGATGGTAAACTTCTCGATTTTCCAGATCTAACAGTCATGGAGAGTTTTCTTCAAAAGGCAAATATTGAACTTACGGCTAAGGATAAAGAGGCCATTGAGAAGCTAAAGAAGATGACCACTCAGGAAAAGTTCGATTACTGGTCAAACGCCCTTGAGACCTGCTTCAAATGCTATGCCTGTCGTTCTGCTTGTCCACTTTGCTACTGTACACGTTGTGCTGTTGAATGCAATCAACCTCAATGGATTCCAGTACAAGCAAGTAAAAATGGAAACTATGAATGGCACATGCTAAGAGCGATGCACCTTTCGGGACGATGTGTAAGTTGTGGTGACTGCGGAAGAGCCTGTCCATTAGATATTCCAGTTCATCTGCTTACCATGCATATGGCTGAGGAATCAAAGAGGTTATTTGGAGTTGACTCAGGTCTTTCGATGAAGATGGAGTCGGTTCTATCGAATTACAAACTTGATGATAAAGACAATTTTATTCTCTAAGATATGGAACTTGAAAGGAAACTAATCAAAAAAGCATCGCTTGAAAAACTTTACCAAAAACTTCAGGCGAATGGCAATAAGATATTCGCTCCGATTATCAAAGATGGTAAAACAGAATTTCATTATAACCCATCATATGCTGAGGTTACCTACGACCATATTCAAACAATCCAATCGTTAAAGAATACCGTATTTCCTAAGATAGAGAATCTTGTACGTTTCACAACAGATAGGAATGGTACTGAGGTTACTGAGGTTGATCTAGCAAAAGTTCCAAGCCTTGTTCTTTGGGGTGCTCACCCTTGCGATGCTGCTGGCTTTAAAGCCTTGAAGTCGATATTCATGTGGGATTATAAGGATGAGTATTTCAACTCAAGGATGAATAAGATGGTTGTTATCGGTCTTAGCTGCTACAAATGCGACGATAACTGTTTTTGTACCTCTGTTGGACTTAACCCTGGAGCAACAAACGGAAGCGATATTCTACTTACTAAACTTAGCACTGGCGATTATCTAGCCGAGATTATCACCGAAAAGGGTAAGGAAATTGTAAATGCTGCCGCAGAACTATTCGAGGCTGCTCCTGCAGAAGCAAAAGAAGGAAATCTTGCTCAGGTTAAGCAGCAATTCTCCCACGAAAAAGTAACCAAAAACCTTGCAGGTGCATTCGAACACCCATTCTGGGTTGAAAACTCGCTACGTTGCATCGGCTGCGGTGCTTGCGCATTTGTTTGCCCTGCTTGTGCTTGTTTCGATATTCAAGATGAGACCAAAGGTAAAACTGGTAAACGTCTGAGATGTTGGGATTCATGCGGATTTGGGTTGTTTACAATCCATACATCAGGTCATAACCCACGTGAAGTTCAAAGTCAACGTTGGAGACAAAGGATAATGCATAAATTCTCATACATGCCCGAACGTAACGAATCACTTGGTTGCATTGGTTGCGGGCGTTGTTCCCGTGCTTGCCCTGTGGATATGAATATCCTTGAGCAGCTGATTGCTTTAGAAAAGATTCAATAACAACAATAAGTCAATATGCCAATTGGACAATTGATTTAAAGAAAAAAATTAAAAAGATAAACATTCAAATATTCGAGGTATGTGTCAAAATATCTATAAACCCTACTTAATGGAGGTCGAAAAGATTACCGAAGAAGCACCCGAGGTAAAAACTTTTCGATTAAAATTCAAGAACCATGAGGATGCTGAAAAGTTCGAGTTTAAAGCTGGACAATTTGGAGAGTACTCGGTGATGGGCGAAGGCGAATCAACCTTTTGTATAGCATCGGCTCCAACCCGCAAAGGGTATATCGAATGTACATTCCGCAAGGCAGGTAGAGTAACTGGTGCGTTGGCAAATCTCGAAGAGGGCGAAACTATTGGTTTCCGTGGCCCTTATGGCAATATCTTCCCAATTGATGAGTGGAAAGGAAAGAATCTTCTCTACATCGCCGGTGGTATTGCACTCCCACCTATGCGTTGCGTGATTTGGAATACACTCGACTTAAGAGAAAATTATAAAGATATTACAATTATATACGGTGCAAGAACGGTAAACGATCTGGTTTATAAGCAAGAATTAAAGGAATGGGATGAACGTCCTGATGTAAAGTTGGTCACCACCGTTGACCCAGGAGGTGAAACGCCAGATTGGAAGGGAGAGGTTGGTTTTGTTCCAACCGTTCTCGAAAAGATCGCCCCTTCAAGTAAGGACACCATTGCCATTGTTTGTGGACCTCCTATCATGATCAAATACACTTTCCCTGTACTCGAAAAATTAGGTTTTACAGAAGATACTATCTTTACAACTCTTGAGAACAGAATGAAGTGCGGGTTTGGAAAGTGCGGTCGTTGCAATGTTGGTAAGTACTTTGTTTGCAAGGATGGCCCTGTTTTCACCTACAAACAACTGAAAGAATTACCTGATGAGTACTAATCAACGTATTTCACATAACAACTATTAAATAGTTTGTTATTTATTACTCGAATATTTCAAAAGTTGACATATATCATCGAAGCGGTTGTTTTAAAACTGATGTGTTATTAATGCTAAATTCTACATTTGCGAATCGTAAAATATAGCCTATGAGCGGCGAATTCTTAATTCTATTTTTTATTGTAGCGGTTGTACTGGTTGGCGGTGCGATAATTTTTTCAAATTATGTAGCCCCAACTTCAGAGAACCCACAAAAGCACGATCCATACGAGTGCGGTATCCCAACAAAAGGGTTAACATGGCTTCAGTTTAACGTAGGTTACTACCTGTTTGCCATTATTTTTCTAGTTTTCGACGTTGAAACTGTTTTTGTGTTTCCTTGGTCGGTTGTTATGAAAGATCTCGGGATGTCTGCATTTATTGAGATTGTGATATTCTTCTTTGTACTTGTCCTAGGCCTACTATACGCCTGGAAGAAAAAGGCTTTGATATGGGAGTAAAAATTAAATCGATGAAGTACGAAGATTTTGAGGATAACGAAACCCTCGAACTCTTCAAACAATCAGGCGGCAACATCCTATTCACAACAATCGATAATATTGTAAACTGGGGTAGAAGCAATAGCGTTTGGCCATTGACCTTCGCTACCAGCTGTTGTGGTATTGAGATGATGGCCACTGGTGCTGCACGTCATGACTTTGCCCGTTTCGGCATAGAGGTTTATCGTGCCAGCCCCCGTCAGGCAGACGTAATTGTTGTTGCAGGAACAATCGTACCAAAGATGGCTCCTGTGCTAAAACGCTTATACGATCAGATGCCTGATCCAAAGTATGTTATTGCAATGGGAGCATGTGCCATCTCGGGCGGACCATTTGTTAACTCATACTCCATTGTTAAAGGTGTTGATAAGATTATACCTGTGGATGTTTACGTTCCAGGATGTCCCCCAAGACCTGAAGCATTACTTTATGGTGTTATGCAACTCCAGCGCAAGATCAAAACTGAGAGCATGTTTAATAAAAAAGATAAATAACGATTTCAGCCTGAATTTATGACTAACCAGGAATTGAAAGATAGTATACTAAAGATAGAGCCAACAGCCGTTCTCAATGAGGGTAAACAATACCTCAATCTCACGGTAGCTTCTGATAAATGGCATGACCTTGCTCAGCAGCTTAAAGGGAATAAGGAGTTGGCTTTTGACTATCTATTTAACCTAACGGGTGTTGACTATGGCGATACCCTTGGAGTAGTTTATCATCTTGAATCAACAACTTTTCATCATGTAATCGTTGTTAAAGTTTCGGCTGATAAGCAGAATCCCCAAATCCCAACCATTTGTGATATTTGGAGAACCGCTGAATTCCATGAGAGAGAAGCATTCGATTTTCTAGGAATACAGTTTACTAACCATCCCGATTTGAGAAGAATTTTCCTTGATGAGGAATGGAAAGGTTATCCGTTACGGAAGGACTACGACCCTTCAGTAAATACTATTTGATCATAGGACTATGGCTGAAGAGATTATTATTCCAGAGGCAGACAATCAGGAGATTTCCATTAACATGGGACCTCAACACCCATCAACCCATGGTGTGTTACGTCTTGTCCTTTCGCTAAAAGGCGAAATGGTTCAAAAAGTTGAACCTCATTGCGGATACATCCATCGCGGAATCGAGAAGATGACCGAATCAATGACCTACCAGCAAATTATTCATCTTACCGATAGGCTCGATTACCTTTCTGCTCACATGAACAACGCAGCAGTTTGTCTTGCCGTTGAAAAAGCACTTGATATTGAGGTGCCTGAGAGAGTTAAGGTGATTCGTACTATCATGGATGAACTTGCCAGAATTGCTTCACATCAACTTTGGTGGTGTTCATTTGGTATGGATCTTGGTGGTTTAACTTGTTTCTTCTACGGACTTCGTGATCGTGAAAAAATTCTTGATATTTTCGAAGAGACCACCGGAAGCCGTTTAATCCAGAGTTTCTATTGTCCTGGAGGCTTAATGGCTGATCTCAATCCAAATTTCCAAAAGAAGGTTAAAGATTTTATTGTATACTTCCGTAAGATTCTACCTGAGTATGATGAATTACTTTCGGGCAACATCATTATGATGGAAAGAGCCAAGGGAATTGGGAAGATGAGCAAGGAAGACGCTATCTCCTACGGAATGACTGGCCCATCGGGACGTGGTAGCGGTTTTTCATGCGATGTTCGCAAGCATCACCCTTACCATGCTTACGATAAAGTTAAGTTCAACGAGGTATTACGTACCGAAGGTGATACTTATTCTCGTTATATGGTTCGTATTGACGAGATGCGTGAATCAATGAATATAATTGAGCAGCTAATCGATAATATTCCTGCTGGTGACTTCGCTGTTAAAATGAAGCCAATTATCAAACTACCAGAAGGAGAATATTACCAAAGAGTTGAAGCTGCTCGTGGCGAGTTTGGTGTATACATCATAAGTAAAGGTGAAAAGAATCCATACAGGATGAAATTCCGTTCACCAAACTTCTGCAATCTTTCTGCTCTTGACACTTTGACCAGAGGTCATAAGATTGCCGACCTTGTTGCAATTGGTGGCTCTCTTGACTATGTAATTCCTGATATTGATAGATAATCAACCGATAGAATACGAAACATTATGCCATTTACATTTAGTTTCTACGACTTTACAGGTTTCACCCAATGGATCGACGTTACCTTGCGCGGAGCATGCTCCCCGTTTTGGGCAGTCCTATGGGAAATGGTTATTGTAGGAGTGTTATTCCTAGCATTCTACGCAGTTGTCGGGCTATATTTGGTGTATGCCGAACGTAAGGTTTGTGCATTCATTCAAAACCGTGTTGGACCTAATAGGGTAGGCCCTTATGGTTTCTTTCAAACCATTGCCGACCTAATTAAACTCCTTATGAAGGAGATTATCTCCATCCGCGAAGCCGACAAATTACTCTTTAACCTAGCACCATTTATTGTAATCATCACTTCATTCTTAGCACTTGCTGCTATTCCTTTTGCAAAAGGGCTTCACCCAATCGACTTAAACATCGGGGTCTTTTACGTGATGGCCATTTCGTCGATGGGAGTTGTTGGTATTCTGCTTGCAGGATGGTCAAGTAATAGTAAGTACTCGCTACTTGGTGCAATGCGTAGTGGTGCGCAGATTATCAGCTACGAACTTTCGGTTGGTATGTCGCTTATCGCTATTTGTGTTCTTGCAGGGAGCATGCAACTCTCGACAATTGTTGAAGGACAAAGAGACCTTTGGTTTATTTTCAAAGGACACTTTCCAGCGGTTACTGCATTCATCATCTATATGATTGCTGCTACTGCTGAGACAAACCGTGGTCCTTTCGACTTAGCCGAAGCAGAATCAGAGTTGGCTGCAGGTTTCCATACTGAGTACTCAGGGATTAAGTTTGCGTTCTTTTTCCTTGCAGAGTACATGAATATGTTTATTGTTGCATCGTTAGCCGCTACAATTTTCTGGGGTGGTTGGATGCCTCTACATATACCAGGTCTCGAAAGCTTTAACCATGTAATGGATTTCATTCCTCCCGTTATATGGTATGTTGGAAAAACCGTTGTAATCATCCTCATTATGATGTGGTTCAAGTGGACTTTCCCACGCTTACGTATCGACCAGCTATTGAACCTTGAGTGGAAGTTCTTACTTCCAATCAGCTTGGTTAACATTCTAATAATGGCATTTATTGTCTTAATGGGTTGGCAGATTGGATTATGAGAGAAATATTTAACTACTTCAAAAGCATATTCTTCGCCCTTAAGTCCCTTTGGACTGGGATGAAGGTAACTGGCGCTTATTTTTTTAAGCCTTGGAAAATTGTAACCCAACAGTATCCTGAGAATCGTAAGAAACTTAAGATGTATGAGCGTACCAAAGGAGAATTGGTAATGCCTCATAACGATAAGAACGAGCATCAGTGTACCGCATGCGGGATTTGCCAGATCAATTGTCCCAATGGAACAATTGAGGTAAAATCTGTTACCGTCGAAACCGCTGATGGAAAGAAGAAGAAAGCACTCAACAAGTATATCTACAATCTTGGCATGTGCACATTCTGCGGACTTTGCGTAAAAACTTGTCCATCGGATGCAATCGTATTTTCGAACAAGTTCGAACATGCTGTTTTCAACAAGGAAAAACTTGTGAAAACTCTAAATAAAGAAGGTTCAACCTTAAAGAAAGGGGCTGAATAATGGAAATTACCGTACATCAAATCATGTTTGCCCTGTTTTCGGCTATTATATTGGTTTTTTCAGTTTTAACTGTAACCACCCGAAGAATTCTAAGAGCTGCTACATTTTTACTCTTAGTGCTTGTATCAACTGCAGGGCTCTACTTTATGCTAAACTACCAGTTTATGGCCGGGGTTCAGCTTACCCTATATGCAGGGGGTATTGTAGTTCTAATCATCTTTTCAATTTTGCTTACCAGCCACATCAGCCAAAAGTTTGAAGCTGTAGGTTGGAGAAAAGCATACTTCTCAGCGCTTGCATCTATTGCTGGTGCAATTCTTTGTATCACAACTATCCTTCAGCATAAGTTTCAAGCTACAACGGAAGCTGCTAAAGAGATAGATATGAAGCTAATTGGGAACAGTTTGCTGGGCACGGGGAGGGATGGTTACGTTCTTCCTTTTGAGGTAATCAGTGTGCTGTTGCTTGCCGCAATGATTGGAGCGATTGTAGTTGCTAAACGTAAGAAAACAAAAGAATAAGATATGTTAAACGCAGGTATCCCAATGGAAGCCTTCTTGGTTGTAAGCACTCTGATGTTCTTTGCAGGTGTTTATGGCTTCCTTACACGCCGCAACCTGATAACTATTCTAATGTCGGTTGAGCTAATCCTGAACTCGGTAAATATTAACTTTTTGGTGTTTAACCGCTTCCTATTTCCCGATAAACTTCAGGGTCATTTCTTCTCGCTATTTATAATAGCTATCGCCGCAGCCGAGGCTGCTGTTGCAATTGCAATTATTATTAATATTTACAGGCACTTCAACACTATCAATGTTGAAAATGTCGATAAGATGAAATATTAAAATCTGTCATCCCCAAATCCTTAGACTATGTCAGGTTTTTCGTACACAATATTAATTCCGATAATTCCCTTGTTAATGTTCCTTTTATTAGGGCTAACAGGACACAAGATGAAACCCGCTATTGCTGGTATTATCGGTACAACAGGTTTATTCATTTCGACCTTGCTTTCGTATATTACCGCTTACAAGTACTTCCTTGTTGATGGTAAGGTTGATGGAGTATACCATAAAATTATAGCTTTCAATACGGTTTGGCTTCAGCTAACCGATAAGCTTCATATCGATTTGGGTGTGCTACTCGACCCAATCTCGGTGATGATGCTTGTGGTTATTACCACCGTTTCGTTGATGGTTCATATCTATAGCAATGGCTATATGAAGGGCGAACGCGGATTTCACCGTTTCTTTGCTTTCCTAGGGCTGTTCAGCTTTTCGATGTTAGGACTAGTATTAGCAACCAACATCTTCCAGATGTACATTTTCTGGGAACTTGTAGGTGTTTCATCGTTCTTGCTAATCAGTTTCTACTACGAAAAACCATCTGCAATTGCTGCTGGTAAGAAAGCGTTTATCGTTACCCGCTTTGCCGACCTTGGTTTCTTGATTGGTATTTTAATCCTATCATACTTTACCGAAACATTCGATTTTGTAACTCTTACAACGCCAGGTTGCCCTGCAATTGCTCAAGCAGCAGGTATAACTTTTATGGGATTTTCAGTAGTTACTCTTGCATTGGTGCTAATATTTATGGGTGGTGCTGGTAAATCGGCAATGTTCCCACTACATATTTGGTTACCCGATGCAATGGAGGGTCCTACCCCAGTTTCAGCATTGATCCATGCTGCAACCATGGTTGTTGCTGGTGTATACTTGGTAGCACGTTTGTTCCCTATCTTCGCCTTAACATCACCCGATGCATTAACCGTTGTTGCTTACGTTGGAGGTTTTACCTCACTGTTTGCAGCGGTAATTGCATGTACACAGAATGATATCAAGCGAGTTCTAGCATACTCAACCATGTCGCAAATTGGTTATATGATGCTTGCCCTTGGTGTTTCGGGATATGGTGGTGAGGAAGGTCTTGGTTTTATGGCATCGAACTTCCACTTGTTCACACATGCTATGTTCAAGGCTTTACTATTCCTTGGCGCTGGTTCAATTATCCATGCCGTACATAGCAATGTAATGACCGAGATGGGCGGATTAAGAAAATATCTTCCAATTACTCACATCACATTTTTGATTGCTTGTTTAACCATTGCTGGTGTTCCATTCCTATCTGCTTTCTTCAGTAAGGATGAGATTCTAACTGCTGCATTCCATCACGATAAGGTTTTATTCTTTGTTGAGTATGCAGTTGCTGGGTTAACAGCATTCTATATGTTCCGCTTGTACTTCAATGTATTCTGGGGTGAGGATAGACATTATCACCATACTCCTCATGAGGCACCATTGGTTATGACATTACCATTGATGTTTCTGGCGGTTGCTTCAATATTTGCTGGTTACTTGCCATTCAGCCAACTTGTAACTTCTGATGGTGCAGGTTTTGAATCACATCTTGAAATGCCTATCGCTGCTGCATCTGTGTTTATTGGATTAGTTGGGATATTTGTTGCAATGTACATGTATATGAAACCTAAAGGAGCTCCTGAGAAAATGGCTGTTACCTTTAAGAATCTATACAAATGGTCATACAACAAGTTCTATATGGATGAGGTTTATCTTTTCGTAACAAAGAGGATAATCTTTGCCTACATCTCAAGGCCAGTTGCTTGGTTTGATAGACATGTTGTTGATGCCACAATGAATGGATTTGCTTGGGCTGCAAACTATACATCGTTTCATATTAGAGATTTACAATCAGGACAACTACAGAAATACGCTTTTGTGTTTATTTCGAGTGTACTGATTTTGGTTCTTTCGTTCGTGTATCTTTTCATGAACTAGGAAGATTATTTAAAAGATAGCTGAATACGAAATTAATGATTTAACAGCATAACCATGGATGTACTATCATTACTGGTAATAATACCGACGATTACGATTATCGGAATACTGTTTACAAAGGAGAAGAAACAAGCTCGTCTTGTATCCGCAATTGGTACTGGAATGCAGCTAATCCTTGCAGGCATTCTTGTATGGATGTATTTGGCAGAGCGCTCAGGTGGCAATACTGCTCAAATGCTTTTCACACAAGATTATATGTGGTATCCAAACCTTAATATCCATTACGCAATTGGTGTTGATGGTATTTCGGTTGCCATGATAGCCTTAACGGCAGTGGTACTTTTTGCAGGGGTATTCGCATCGTGGGAGGTTGAGTTCCTAAACCGTGAGTTCTTTATCTCACTCATCCTGCTTTCAACAGGGGTTTTTGGATTCTTTATCTCGCTCGATTTATTCACAATGTTCCTATTCTACGAACTTGCGGTTATTCCGATGTACCTTCTAATTGGTATTTGGGGTACAGGCCCGAAGGAGTATTCAGCAATGAAGTTGACCCTAATGCTTATGGGCGGTTCAGCACTGTTACTAGTAGGTTTACTTGGTATTTATATGAACTCAGCTCCAGCAGGACAACCATTAACATTTAACCTATTAGAAATTGCTAAAGTTACCATACCAATTGGGGCACAACGCTTATTCTTCCCATTAACATTCGTTGGTTTTGGAGTACTTGGAGCTTTATTTCCACTACATACTTGGTCACCCGATGGTCATGCTTCAGCTCCTACCGCAGTATCTATGCTTCATGCTGGTGTGCTTATGAAACTTGGAGGTTACGGCTGTTTCAGAGTTGCAATGTATTTAATGCCTGAAGCAGCACACGAAATGGCTTGGATATTCATTATTTTAACAACCATTAGCGTTGTTTACGGTGCGTACGGAGCTATTGTTCAGAAAGACCTTAAATATATCAACGCTTACTCATCTGTTAGTCATTGCGGACTTGTAATTTTCGCTCTACTAATGATGAACAAAACAGCAATGGACGGTGCAATCCTTCAAATGATTTCACACGGTTTGATGACAGCACTTTTCTTCGCATTGATTGGGATGATTTATGGTCGTACTCATACTCGTAACATCTACGAAATGGGTGGTTTGATGAGAATCATTCCTTTCCTATCAGTTGTTTATGTTATTGCTGGTCTTGCATCACTTGGTCTTCCTGGTCTTAGCGGTTTCGTTGCTGAGATGACCGTATTCGTTGGTGCATTCCAACATGCCGATATGTTCCACAGAGTTGCAACAATAGTTGTAACCACATCAATTGTAGTTACAGCAGTATATATTCTAAGAGTTGTTGGAATCTTGCTTCTTGGTCCTATCAAGAACGAAGAGTTTAATCATTTTAAAGATGCTAGTTGGTTTGAAAAACTTTCGACCATTACTCTTTTGCTAATGATTGCTGCAATTGGTCTTGCACCACTTTGGCTGTCGAACATGATTCAACATAGCCTTGTTCCAATTATTCAAAAATTAGCTATTGCACCAGGGATTTAATGGTTTAATCTATTGATACTATGAATTTAAATAGTTTTCTTTTAATGCGCCACGAAATTGTACTAATTGCAGTTGCGCTTATAATACTGATAGCCGAGATATTTACTTCGGATCAGAATAAAGGACGTATCCGTGGATTGGCAGTAATCCTGTTTGCGATAAACGCCATTATTGGGTTTTTACCTGCAGAAACTGGATCGTTATTTGGAGGGATGTATACAACAGTTCCCCTTCATATAGTTGTAAAAAACATTTTAAACATCGGAACGCTAATAATCCTCATACAATCCAATACATGGCTTAAATCAGAGGAAAATAGCGATAAATTCCCTGAGTTTTACCTCCTACTGATTTCGACTCTAGTTGGTATGTTCTACATGATTTCAGCAGGTGATTTCTTGATGTTCTATCTAGGTCTCGAATTGGCAACTATTCCATTAGCGGCACTAGTAGCTTATGATCGTTATAGAAACAATTCAGCAGAGGGCGGTATCAAATTGATCCTTTCATCGGCCTTTTCATCTGGAATTATGCTTTATGGTATTTCGATGATTTACGGTATGTATGGTAGCATCTACTTTGATATGCTGAACCCAGCAATTGCTATGAACAGTTTAACTGTTCTTGCTTTTATCTTTTTCTTTGCTGGTATGGCTTTCAAAATCTCCTTGGTTCCTTTCCACCTATGGGCAGCTGATGTTTACGAAGGTGCTCCTGTGAATGTAACCTCTTACCTTTCGGTAATTTCAAAAGGTGCTGCTGTATTTATTCTTACAATAATCCTGTTCAAGGTTTTCCCAACCATTTCGGATTTGTGGCAAAAGGTAGTTTGGGTGATTGCCGTAATGACTATGACTATTGGTAACCTTTTTGCAATTCGTCAACAGAACTTGAAACGATTCATCGCATTCTCAAGTATATCGCAAGCAGGCTTCTTCCTATTAGGTGTAATTGGTGGAAACCAAATGGGTATGACAGCTATCGTTTACTATATGCTAGTTTATATTTTCTCAAACCTTGGCGTTTTTGGAGTTATTGCAGCCATATCGAACCAATCGGGTAAAGAAAATATCGATGATTATAACGGTCTGTACCACACCAATCCAAAATTAAGTTTAACTATGATGTTGGCATTGTTCTCGTTAGCAGGTATTCCACCTGTTGCTGGGTTCTTTGGGAAGTTCTTCCTGTTCACAGCAGCAGCACAGAAAGGTTTTTATATCCTTGTACTAATTGCAACAATTAACACTATCATATCATTGTACTATTATCTACTTGTTGTAAAGGCAATGTTCATTAACAAAAGCGAGACTCCAATCCCTTACTTTAAGAGTGATTTTATGACCAAACTTGGCCTAGGGCTTTGTATTGCTGGTCTTGTAATTACTGGTTTTGCAAGTGGTGTTTGGGAGATGATAGCAAAGATGGCTTTTGGTATGTAATTTTAATTCGGCAATTTGCCAATAGGACAATAAAGTCAATTAAATATATAGGAGCACGATTCGAAAGGATCGTGCTTTTTTGTTTCATAAAATTCGACAGGTTGCTTAACAATGAAACTCCCCGCCGCAAGCGAACGGGGCATCAAAGAGCCTCCGCACAAGGTTAAAATATGCGCCCCAAGAGGCGGGAAATTGAACC
>JACABB010000011.1 GCA_013376985.1 Bacteroidales bacterium | reverse complement strand
ACCCAACTACTTGAAATGAAAATTTAAAAATGGGTGACCCAGTGCACAAAACAGGGGGCTACAAACTAAGTTGGATAGTTTACCCTTAGTACCTGTTTTCCCCGAAGCAGCAATTGGAAGTTTTGCAAAGTAGTTGACTGTATTATAACCTTAATTAGAGAAACAGCAGAAAGATTATAAGGCTTCTATAAGTTTAACTATAATTTCTGGATAGTATTCATATTCTAAGGCATGAATTCTTTGCGCTAGGATTTCGGGTGTGTCATTCTCTAAAACCTTACACTTTGCTTGAAAAATTATATCTCCGTCATCATAATTTTGATTTACAAAGTGAATGGTAATACCGCTCTCTTTTTCCCTTGATTCTATTACGGCATTGTGAACACGAGAACCGTACATCCCTTTACCTCCAAATTTTGGCAAAAGTGCTGGGTGAATATTTACAATTTTTTGGTGATATATATCAATAATTGACTTAGGAAATAACTTGAGAAATCCTGCAAGCACAATAAAATCAACATCATACGCCTTTAAAACCATTAAAACACCTCCATCATTAAGTTCATCCATTGTAAATAAATGCGATGGAACATTGAGTTTACGGGCTCTTTCCAATACAAACGCATCTCTATTTTCCGATAAAATGATAACTACTTTTGCTACTTCATCTCTATTAAAATGCATAATTATGTTCTCTGCATTAGATCCTGAGCCAGAAGCAAAAATTGCTATTCTCTTCATTATGTGATAATTAGATCATTAATAAGAGTTAAAAAGTAAAAAAAGTGTTTTACGGCATCAAAAATAGAAACAAAAAAATTACTTTTGCCCTAGAAAATGACATTTAACTTTTTAGTTTGGTTAAATGTTCTTTTCTTTGCAAAAATTTTATAAAAGTATTTATTAACCAAATTTTAAACACTATGTCGGATATTGCAACTAGAGTTAAAGCTATTATCGTAGATAAGCTTGGCGTTGATGAAAATGAGGTAACCCCAGAAGCTAGCTTCACAAACGATTTGGGCGCTGATTCACTCGACACCGTAGAGCTAATCATGGAATTCGAGAAAGAATTTAACCTTTCAATTCCAGACGATGAAGCTGAAAAAATAGGCACAGTAGGTGACGCAGTTAAGTACATCGAAACCCACAACAAGTAAAAAATTAAAAACTAAAACAGGCATTAACTTACTTAAAAGCACATGGAACTAAAGCGCGTAGTTGTTACAGGACTTGGTACAATAAATCCAATCGGAAATAATCTCCAGGAATTTTGGAACAACCTTGAGCTAGGGGTAAGCGGATCTGAACTTATTACCCGTTTTGATGCTTCTAAATTTAAAACAAAGTTTGCCTGTCATGTAAAAAATTTCGATCCTTCAAATTACTTCGATCGTAAAGAGGCGAAAAAACTCGACCCTTACGCTCAATTTGCCCTTGTGGCTGCCGATGAGGCAATTAAAGATTCAGGAATTGATCTTAAAGCCATTGATCTAGATAGGGCTGGAGTAGTTTGGGCTTCAGGAATTGGTGGATTACAAACGATGGCAGAAGAACTGAAAGGCTACTTCGCGGGTGATGGGACTCCGCGATTTAGTCCTTTCTTTATCCCTAAAATGATTGCCGATATTGCCGCTGGTCATATTTCAATTAAATATGGCTTCCGTGGACCAAACTATTCAACCGTTTCAGCTTGCGCTTCTTCAACCAACGCATTAATTGATGCTTTCAATCTTATTCGCTTGAATAAGGCCAATATATTTATCACAGGTGGTTCTGAAGCATCTGCAAATGATATTGGTATGGGAGGATTTAACGCAATGCAAGCTCTTTCAACCAACAATGATGAGTATAAAACAGCTTCTCGTCCTTTTGATGCAACCCGTGATGGTTTCGTTATTGGTGAAGGCGGAGGAGGTCTTATTCTTGAAGAACTTGAACATGCTAAAGCAAGAGGTGCAAAAATCTACTGCGAAATGGTTGGCGGTGGTATGACCGCTGATGCTTACCACTTAACAGCACCTCATCCCGAAGGACTTGGCGCTCGTAATGTTATGCTACGTTCATTAGAAGACGCTGGTCTAAAGCCAGAGGATATCGATTATATTAACGTACATGGAACATCCACTCCTCTTGGAGATGTTGCTGAATCAAAAGCCATTTTAGCTGTATTTGGCGAAGCCTCATACAAGCTTAACATAAGTTCTACCAAATCAATGACAGGTCATTTACTTGGTGCTGCAGGAGCTGTTGAATCAATAGCAACAATCTTTGCTATTAATAAAGGGATTATACCACCTACTATCAACTTCAAAAATCCAGATCCCGAAATTGATAGCAAGTTAAATTTTACCTTTAATAAAGCTCAAAAGCGTGAAGTGAAAGCTGCCTTAAGCAATACATTTGGATTTGGTGGTCACAATGCTTCCGTTATTTTCAAGAAATATTCCTAGTTAAACTACGTGATTTCTCACCTCTTTAGGCGAATTCTTACGAATAGAGTTCCCGTTGGGGACAGGGACTTTTATGATCAACTCAAGAATATTTTCGGCGTTTCCCCTCGAAATTTAGAGTTATACAAACTGGCTGTAGTTCATAAATCCGCATCTATCACTCTATCAAGGGGTAAACGGGTAAACAATGAGCGACTTGAATACCTCGGTGACGCTGTTCTTGATGCAATTGTTGCTGATTACCTTTTTTCACAATTTCCAAACCAAAAGGAGGGATTTTTAACCAAAATGCGTTCCAAGATCGTAAGTAGAACCAGCCTTAATCAACTTGCTATCGATATTGGTCTTGAAAAAATAATTATTAGCCAATCAAATAATAGTATTCAAAAAAACATATACGGGAATGCGCTTGAGGCTATTATTGGTGCTATGTTCATTGATCGCGGATTTCAATTCACTAGTAATTGCGTTGTAAATGCTATTCTTGAAAAGTATATTGATTTAGACATGCTTCAAACCATCGAAAACGATTATAAGAGCCGTATTTTCGAATGGGCACAAAAGAATAAACAAACTTTACAGTTTCAATGCCAAGAAGGAACTTCTAATAATGGTTACAACCCTCATTTTATTGCAACTATTTCTTTGAATGATATACCTTTGGGAGAAGGTCATGGATCCTCAAAAAAAGAAGCCGAACAAAATGCTGCAATGGAAGCCCTCAATAAAGTTGATGATATCCCAGTAAGTCAAAATCAAACCCCACAAGACGATCATTAACATTCCCCGAAAATTTATTTGCTCTTCATTGCTAATTGGATTTATATACTTCACATCAGAATCAAATCATTTTGTACAGCACAATCTATTGCTAAAAAAGCTATTTTAGCAAAATCAAAAAAATATCATTGAAACAAAAAAAAATACATCAACTTGATGGGAGTCATGAACCTCCCTTTGCTCTGATTGCTATATCTTGTCATGAAAGCCTTCTAAAAACTGTTTGGAATATAAATAAACAACTGAATATCTGTTTAAGTAAGTCTGATGTTTCTATTGAATCTAAAGAAGATCCATCATTAACATTCCCTGTTTTTTGCGACCGTAAATCATCCTCTGTCCGAATTTTTAATTTTATATCAAATAAATCTTCAAATCTACTCCTTATAAAAGAACTACCCAATATCGATTTTATTTTTGAAATATCTGGAGAAATCAATAAAACTGATATTTCTTTTTTAATTAAAGAAATTAAAAGAATTTCAGGCGTTAATGCTGCTTTAGAACTGAACCCAGAAAAAATAAAAAGAAGAGTGGCTTTTTGCCCCATATAACACAAATTAAATCATTTATTATCAAATTACTACATCTAAATTTCGTGCTATCAAGTTTCCCATAACTCAATTTAATAGTTTATTGTAGTTCATCTAAAATAAAAAGTGGAACAAAACCACCGCATAAAATATTATCCCCATCCTCTCCCCTGCTTCATCACATTTAAATAAACTGATTTAGGCATAACATATCGCTTTCAAATACGCAATAAATATTACATTGATATATTGAATGAACTAAAGTATTATTGTCCAAAAAGTGCAGATTCTTCTTTTCGTTCAGAAGCAAACTTATAAGCTAGGCTAAGAAAATGGTTTCTTAAATTGAACTAATTTTGCATTATAAATAGTCTCTAAACAAGCTAATTGAATATAACCTCTGTTAAACTTTGTTAAGCCTATTTTTAGGCCTTACATAAAAGCTAACTTTGTTGATATGAGTAGAAAGCTAATCTGGATTTTAACTATAATCATTTCATTTGCAACATTTGGATTAATCCTTGTTCAATCCAAATGGGTTAGAATTGCAATTGATATAAAAGAAGAACAGTTTGTTCAGTCTGCAAATTTAGCAATGACAAGTATAATCGATGAGGTTGTTCAACAGGAAACTATTTTACAAATTGTAGGCGAAATAAAACCTTATTCAACTATAAGTTCATCAGGAAAGCCGCGTCTAACTTATAGCACAAGTATATTAAATCAAACCCGAAGTGGTTATAGAAGTCTTCAGAAAGACCGTGAGGTGTTTACCCTAAATCAACTTGATTCATTAAGAATTCCCTCAATTATTGGAATCAGCACCAATGACTCAATTAGATTGAACAAGGCCAATAAAATCAACAAAACATACTTCAACCCTTCCAACTCTAAAGCCAAGAAAAAGTTTTCCGATTTAAACCTCAATTTTGGAATTGATAATAAACTCCTCAATAAAACAATATTTGTTGAAAAAACTATAGATAATATGATTCGAATCGAGCAGCCTATTGAGAAGCGAATTACCAAAGAAGTGCTTGATACTATAATCAGAGGAGAACTATTACGCAAAGGTATTACGGCCAAGTTTGAGTATCGTGTATGTAACGAGCAGGATAGCACTATCTATAAATCAAAATATTATAGTAAACAAATCAAAGGAGTTATTCTTAGGAATCAACTTTTCCCAAATGATTTTTTTTCGCGGAGATATTTTCTAAACATCTATTTTCCAAATCAAAAATCCTATATCCTCAGTTCAATCGTACTAATGACTGTAACAACATTCCTGTTGACGCTCATAATCATCTTTAGTTTTTCAGTAACAATACTAATAATATTTAGGCAAAAGCGTCTCTCCGAAATAAAAAGCGATTTTGTAAGCAATATGACGCATGAACTGAAAACGCCAATTTCAACAATTTCCCTTGCGGCTCAGATGCTTAATGATAAAAGTATTCCGGTTGAAAGGAAAAATTTAAATTACCTTGGAGGTGTTATTGCCGATGAAAGTAAGCGTCTTGGATTGCAGGTAGAAAAAGTGCTTCAAATGGCAATTTTCGAAAAAACAAAACTGAAATTAAAACTCAAAGATATTGATATTCACCTAATTATAGATAAAGTTGCATCTAATTTTACAATTCAACTTGATAACGTAGGAGGTAAACTTCAATGTCAACTCTCTGCATCCGATTCCAATATATATGCCGATGAAATTCATATTACAAACGTTATAATAAACCTTCTTGATAACGCATTAAAATATCGTAATGGACATCCGAGTATTATTTTATCAACCCAATCCGCAACTAACGGAATAGTTATTGCAGTAAAAGATAACGGGATAGGAATTAGTCGAGATAATCTAAAAAGAATTTTCGATCAGTTTTATCGAGTTCCTACCGGGAACATACATAATGTAAAGGGTTTTGGGCTTGGTCTTAGCTATGTTAAGAAAATAACAGAAGCGCATGGCGGTAAAATTTGGGTGGAAAGTACAATAGGTGAAGGAAGTGTTTTTTCAATATACCTGCCAAATGCAGGCCCAAATGATAAAATTCAATAACTCCTAAAAAAACGAACAATGGAAAATAGAATAATAAGAATTCTGCTTGCAGAAGACGATGAAAACCTAGGAATGCTGCTAAAAGAGTATCTTCATGCAAAGGATTTTGAAGTCGACCTCTATAAAGATGGGGAAAAAGCATATAAAGGCTTTCAGAATAAGTATTATGACATATGTATTTTAGATGTTATGATGCCTATTAAGGATGGATTTACTCTTGCAAGAGAAATAAGGATGTCTAATAGTAGTATGCCCATCCTTTTCTTAACAGCAAAATCAATGAAGGACGATATAATCGAAGGGTTTTCACTAGGGGCGGATGATTATATGACAAAACCTTTTAGCATTGAAGAATTGCTTATGCGCTTGGAAGCTATCTTAAGGCGTACTCGAAAAGATTCAGTTACAACAAGTCAAAGTGTATTTCAGGTTGGTAAGTACTCATTTGATGCCATGAAACAGACCCTCCAAATTGGAGATAATATCCGTAAACTAACCACCAAAGAGAGTGAGTTGCTAAAATATTTAAGCGTTAATAAAAATGCTATTCTTGACAGGAATTTTGCACTAAAGACCATTTGGGTTGATGATAGCTACTTTAATGCCAGAAGCATGGATGTATACATTACAAAACTTCGTAAGTACTTAAAGGACGATCCTTCCATTGAAATCATTAATGTTAGGGGAAAGGGATTTAAACTTATTTCGTAGTTTTTTATCAATATTCTCAAACAAGATTAGCTATTTAGAACCTTTAACCTTCTTTTTCGTTATATTTGTCAAAGGATTGGCATAGTTTCTGCCTACCAATTCTTTTTTTTGAAAAATATTTTGTATTATTAACATCATGTTTTTAGTATTCGGACAAAATATTTTGTGACCATGGAAAAAATATTAATTGATCCTACAAACGAAACACCTAAAGTGGTTCTTGATAAGGATAATAATAAATTTGAGATTTCTGGTAATTCCCTGCCCGAGGATGTTAACTCTTTTTATACTCCAATCCTTTCATGGTTTGATGAATACACCTCCAGCCCTAATTCAAAAACCGAGGTTGTATTAAACTTTGAGTACTACAATACTTCATCATCTAAGATGATATTAAAAATTCTCGAAAAATTCAAAGAAATTCACCGAAAGGGCTTTGATGTGGAAATTCAATGGCATTATATGGATGATGATGAAGATATGATTGAGGCAGGGGAAGACTATTCCGAACATGTAAAAGTCCCTTTTAAATTTATCTCACACCAAAGACCAAACAATTGATCTAACCTTGAAATATCCCATCAAATGGATAGCATAATCTTAAAACTTAGACTTCTCGCATTAAGAATAACTGGTAAGTTTCCAAAAACTGATGCTGTTGAAGCCAAAGAAAAAGCCCTTCAAAATGAATTTGAGGAATTTTACCTCTTTGCAAAATCCAATGAGTTACTGAGATTTCAAGAACTTAAAACTTGGATCGAAACTAAAGAGTATGAGCAAGTTAAACTAGAGTTAAAAACTAAAACATTCAAGTCCTCTGCAGAGTTTCAAACTGAAAAAGAGTTTATTGCTCTGAGTAAAAATAAGGCTTTAAAAGATTGCTTAATGTTATCGCAAACTAATACTCCTAAGGAATATGTCGATATTGATAAATCTGGATTACCTCAAAAATTCATTGAACTTAAAAACTACATAACTAGCCCCGAATACAAAAAGGAAAGAAAGCGATTTGTGGCTGAAAATAGTGATGAGTATAAAAAAGAACTTGAGTACAACGAGTTAAAACAGAATGAACAGGTTAAAAAATTCTTTGCCCTAAAGAAATCTAAATCGTTACAAAACTATTTCCAGATCAAAGATTCTGATATCCTATCAAAATATAACAAATTAAAGGATCTAGTTGAATCATCCAATTTCAAGGAAAAAAAGGCATACTTATTATCTACCGATAAATTCGAAAAAACAGAACAGTACCAAAAACTTCAAGAATACAATAAGTTAAAACAATCCGAAAAAATTCGTTGGTACTTTAAGGCTATTAAGGATGATAAGTTTAAGGAGATTAAAAAGTGGGAACTTACCTTTAGCGAAGAATTTGAAAGTAAAAAACTTGATCAGCAAAGATGGCTTACAAAGTTTTTCTGGGGTGAAGCATTGCTAAATAGCAGTTATTCCCTTGCTTCTGATAGTCATTGGTATACCGATGGTAATAACATTTCAATTGATAAAAGTATTCTTAAAATAACTACACGTAAAGAGAAAGCAAGTGGCTTATCCTGGGATTCAAAATATGGTTTTATCCCTAAAGAATTTGACTATACATCTGGTATCATTAGTACTGGGAATTCTTTCCGTCAACAGTATGGCCGTTTCGAAGCGAAAATTAAAATCACTTCGCTAGATGGAATATATCATGCATTCTGGTTAATAGGTGATAAAATGCTACCAGAGATTGATATATTCAGAAAAAAAGGCGATAGCTCATCTGCTCTTCAAGGTGCATTTTTCTGGGAAAATGGACAAAAGGGAAAACCCAAAAAGAGTATTACCTCTGTTGGTGGACTTTCACTCGATTCTGAGTTTTATATTCTAGGCATCGATTGGGATGAGCAGAAAATAACATGGAAAATAAATGGTATTCCATTTAAAGTTGAAACCAATAACCTACCCAAAGGTGCTGTTTATCTAGTATTATCATCAGGTGTAAATGGCAAAATAGATGAATCGAAACTACCTGTAAACTTTGAGGTTGATTGGGTAAAATGCTGGACTCATAAAAAAAATCAAGCATAATAAGCAAAGGAGGCTCTTAACCCTCCTTTTATTTTTTGCAGCCTAGACCCAGCAGATCTAACCAAAAGACACATTACCAGTTTAAGAGCCCTGCCCTTTTGAATTGCGAATCCAACTACAACTCCCTTATATTTACATTAATTCATTTTTACTAAGGGTTTCGAATCCCTTAACTGTATTTTCTTTTCCTTTCTCTTAGCATTTTCATAACCTTTAGTTTTTTGTTTAACAATTTGGTATATTTTTGTTTTAGAACATTAATACAACACTAATGACTTTTTTTAAATCACAATTTAATTCTTTAGTAAGCAAAACTCTTATTTTGCTATTAACTGGTGTTTCCCTTAGCCTGCCAAAAGTAAATGCTCAAAAAACTAAAGATACCAGCTATGCCAGTAGGCTCTTCGATAGTAGCAAAATATATTATGCCACTGGGGAATACAACAAAACAACATGGATTTTAAATAGAATTCTTCAACTAAAGAGCGAAATATCAGTTGACACCCCACCAGAATATTTTAGAATATACAACTTACTTGGAGCATCTTATAGAAACTTAGGAGAATCGAGCATTGCTATTGACTTCTATCAAAAGGCATTAAGAAGAACCTCGGATATATTCAACCAGTCTGTAATAAATGGGAATATAGCCAGTATCTACTCCTTAAGGGGTGATTACACAAAGGCCATCTCCTACTACAAGAATTCTCTGTCAGTACTTGAGAAAAGTAACGACAAGAGAAAATATCGGCACATTGCTGATAACTACCATAATCAAGGCTTTTCCTACTTAAACTTTGGGGATTATAATCATGCTAGAATTTGTTTTTTAAAAAGTATTGGATTTGCGGAAAAAAATCGACTGGGAGGAGAGGGTGAAACCTACTTTAATTGTGGTTTGACATACAAGAGGATGGATAGTTTAGACAAAGCCGATTACTGCTTTAGAAAAGCGATAGCCTGCAATATCAGAGAGTTTGGCGAAAACCACTATATGACAGGGATGTCATATATGAACTATGCTACTTTTAATTCTAAAATGGGTAGGTTTTCAGAAAGCGATCAACTTTACAAAAAAGCATATACGATTTTAATTAATACCCTTGGGGATAAGCATCTCTATACATTTCTATGCTTAAAAGACAATGGAGAGCGATACTATCAAACAGGCAATTACTTGTTAGCATTAAAGTATTACCAAAAATCGCTAATATCAAAGATTTACAATTTCAACGATAGCTCTGTATATGCCAATCCAAAAGCGGATATACTTCCCGATATTGATTTGCTGGATATACTGAAGTTAAAGGCGCAGGCCTTTACTAAACTAGCAGAGAATGAAAACAGAACGGAAAATCTTAGGGCTGCCCTTGCCACCCTTGAACTTGCTGCTACCTTTACTGAGCAACTGCGCACAGGCTATCTATACGAATCCTCTAAACTACAATTGACCACAAAGGAGCATGAAATCTATTTGTCGCTGGTATGTGTTGCGAACTCCCTATACGAAATTTCGGGAGATTTAACGTATGCGGGATTAGCATTTCGGTACGCAGAATATAGCAAATACGGCGTACTAAGGGAGTTGAAGAATGAAGCATTGGCAAAGGGTGTTGCAGGAATTCCCGATAGTATAATTGATAACGAAAGAAGAATAGAAAGCCAGATTAGTGGTACTAGGATGCAGATTGAGGATGAGAATAAGCGAGAGCATCCTAGTAAAGAAAAAATTGAGAAGTTGAACATGCAGCAATTTGCTTTGACACAGAAACTTGAGAGGTTAGAGCAAAGGCTTGAGAGTAAGTATCCCGATTACTACAGGCAGAAGTATAGCAATCAGGTTGTAAGTTTACCACAACTACAGGGGGCAATGAGCAGAAAAGAGGCTATACTCGAATACGTTCTGGAGAATAATGATCTATATACATTTACCATCACTAGGGATACATTTTTAATGATTAAGCAGGTAGCCGACAGTACCTTCCTTGCAAATCTAAATTTCTTTAATGCCGCCCTGCACAGCGAGTATTCATCCAATTACGTTGCGTATAGAAATGCTTCGTACAACCTATACAAAAAACTTATTCGCCCAGCGGAACCCCTGCTAAAGAACAAAAACCTGCTGGTAATCCCAGGAGGTATGCTAAGCCTTATCCCTTTTGATGTTCTAATCGATAAGCCCTACAAGGATAGTGATAAGTGCGACTACAGGAAAGAATCGTACCTGCTAAGGAAATACCCTATAGGCTACGCCTACTCAGCAACCCTGTACTATAGCTCCATAAATATTAAGGGCAAACGTTCGCCCGATTTTCTTGGGATAGCCCCCGACTACAAGAACTCAAAGGATTCATTGAGGAGTATTCCTTTAGGGTTAAAGAGTGTACGAAGGATAGCCCTCCTAACCCTAGGAAAATCGTTAACAGGTAGCGAAGCAACGGAAGCAAATTTTAAGAAATATTGTGGTAAGTACGATATCATCCATTTCTATGCGCATGGGTTTGAGGATACCCTAAACCCTGTCAACTCTATGTTATTCCTATCACATCAAGCCGATTCAATGGATGATGGCTACCTACATGCATGGGAGATAAATAGTATGCAGCTAAATGCGGAGTTGGTGGTTCTGGCATCATGCAATTCAGGATCGGGGAAATTATCCAAAGGAGAAGGGACGTTGAGCATTAGCAGAAGTTTTATGTATGCGGGTAGCCAATCGGTGGTGATGTCGCTTTGGAGGGCATACGACAGGTCAACAATTGGTATGCTAAATAACTTTTACCAGAACCTACTAAAGGGGATGCGCAAGGATGAGGCACTGAGGCTTGCCAAGTTGGATTACCTTGAAAAGGCAAATCCCGTTCTTGCACACCCCCGGTTTTGGGCAGGTATTGTAGTGAATGGCAATCAGAACGGGATATACCACTACTGGTTCTTAAAGAAAGTAGTTCTTGTAATTTTTATAATTTTAACTATACTCTTTGGCTTTAAAAAACGGAAAACGATAAGAAGCTTTCCTCATAAAGCAAAAAAACAAGGAAGAATCCTTGCATTACAGGTTCTTTCAGGTTTGTCGACACTGAGAACTCAGGTTTTACATAAAATTCGAAGAACCTATCAGCGTGTTGTTTGTAAACTTTCACGTCTCTTGTCTCCGAAATATAAGATTTATAGGAAACGCACGATAGATTCTACCAATATTTAATGCTATGCTGAATTAACCACAGACTCTTCTAGGTCTACCGACCCTGGAAGGTCTTGCCAAACGGGAAAACCTGATAGAGTTCGGAGAACCTATCAGCGTTTGAGCCTCTTAATATTTACATTGAATAATCCCTTAAACACTAGAGTTCCGAACTTTTAAAAAGTTCGGAACTCTTATCATACCTCTCGTTCCACAAATATTTGGCTGCTACGCAGCAAATAAGTTACAGAGCACCGTAATATTTTTTATTTTACAGTCTCTGGAAGGTCTTGCCTAGCGGAAAACTCTGATAAGTTTTCCGGATTCTATCAAAGTTTGAACCTATTAATATTTATACAGAACTCTTTCTTAAACAACAGAGGTCTGAACTTTTGAAACACTAGCGTTTATGATACAAATAAAATGTCCTTATGTTTCTCCAAAGACGTCAGTGTCTTTTCCTAGAAATGTCCGTATTTTTTCTAGAACCTCTCAGCACCTATTTATAAACCCTTTTCGAATCATAGCTGCAAAGAGGCTGTCTCTAAAGTTTTTTTAAGCCACTGAGAATTGAATATTTGGAAAACTTCTAGGTAAGAGTACGAATAAAATGAGGGTGTCTCGGACTTTTGAGACACCCTCATTACAAACTTTATTACCTAATCTAAATATTGTCTATTGAATAATCCCTGTGGGAGAAGTGTTAATCACGAAGTTTTTTTAGAATTCTATTAGCTTTTTTACAGTCGTAATCATTATTATCCACGATAGTCTGAAAAGTATTAATTGCCCGTCCCCTATCTCCAAGTTTTAGGTAGCAAAGTCCCATGTACCATCGGGTCTGCGAAACATATTCAAATCCATTATGACTAGCGAGAACCTTTTCAAAATAGTCTATTGCATCTCCGTACAAACCTATTTCCATTAAAGAAAGGCCTATAAATAAATTCCTCTCAACCTCTATGCTCGTTGTCGATTGTAAATTCCTCATTATGAGCATAGCATTGGCATACTCTCCGTCCATATACTTCTGTTTGGCAACTGTAAAGGTGCTATTGACTGGCATATAACTATCGGTATAATCGAATGGAGCATAATATTCTGTAAACAATCTATTTTCCAATAAATTCTGGGTTTGAAAATGGTAAATCATCTCTCCGCTAATAGCAAGTAGCACTGTAATTGAAACTGCTACTAGCCAGTACTTAAGATTCATTCCTATAGTGCGAGTCCGAGGAGTATTGCTCTCTTGTACCTGAGAGGCTGAATAGTCCATGTAATCCGCCTCAAGCTGCTCCACAAGGAGAATTCCCTCAAGAGAATCATTTATTTGCTTTTGCTGGGTAAGGTCATTTAAAAGTTCCATGCTCTCTTTTAGCTTGAGCCCAAACTCCATATTTTGCAAGGGGGTCAAGTTATTGTCAATGTATTGACGAGCATCGATTTTAATTTTTTCTTCCAAGCAGATTCTTGCTAAACATTTATCGGTGATTATTGCATCGGCAACCAAAGACATCATTTCTAACGAAAGTTTATTATGTAGAAAAGCAATAATCGTATCCCTATTGATTTGCAGGTTCATGGTTCAATCTTTTTTTACACTAGCAAGATACAATTTAATCTTAAAAGTTGTTTAGATAGGGAAAATGTTTAAATACTGAAATATAAATCGTTAACCAGATAGATGAGCGAGTAAATAGCACAAAGTAATACGGAATTGGAGTAACAAATAGGTGCAGAGTATCACAATATTTGTAGAACTAAAATTTTAAACCTATCAGGTGGGGCATCAAAAATTCAAGTTTTTTTTATTTTTTTATCGCCCTTAAAAAGTTCAGTAGGAACCAAATATTTGTAGAAAATAAATAAGTAAAATTTTAAACTCTGTAGGAGTGACATTTAAATCAACGTTTTATATTTCGCAACTGCGGTGCATAAATACATAATGTGGTTTTTTTCTACAAATATTACACAACTACATTGCTAGAAAGGAACAAACATTTTTTTAGCTATGTTATCATTTTTAACACTCCTCCAACTGGGTTATTGATATTGGTTTGATTCTAGAACAGATGTTCATTAGAAAAAGAAGTGTAACGTTATAAAACCCTCCGCATTATCTATTTTTTTTAAAAACCTATGGTCACTAAAAAATAGAGTGAAATATGACATTTGAAACTAAAAACTAAACAAAAAATTTACTTGTGTCAAAAAATCTAATTACTTTTAAAATGTTATGCCATTTATAATTCAACCTTTTAATGCGAGCCCTAACGAATAACCTAATTGTATAAATCTCCTTTTCATTACTAGTTCAATAGAATGAATAATTAAACTGAACCTCAAGCACAATGCTAAAACTTTCGGTAGATTAATAATTCTAACACTGACTCTTCCTCTTTTGCTTAGGTATTTGAATTTAATTAAGTATAGGATGTCTTAATAGGTTAAGTACACCCTATACTTTTTAATTTTGTGGTGCGAAAAAAATTTAACGCTATAAGGTATTGTCTATTTAGCATAACTTATTAATAATTACGATTCAATGAATGACATTATTATATTTTTAAAAAAACCTCACTATAAAGAGAGTTTAATCGAAATTAATTGGAAGCACTTTTTCCTGTTAATATTAAAGTATTACCTCATGATGCTTCCAGTAACTATTGTTGTAGCAATTATTGCAAAACATTACAATATTGTACATAAACCAAGTTTATTGCCATTATATAAAAAAATGTTGCTTACATTAATTCTCACTCCAATTTTAGAGGAATTGTTGTTTAGATTATTGTTGATCTTTAACAGAAGAAATTTAATTGTTTTTGGACTAACTTGTTTTACACTATCGATATACTATCTTTTAATAAATAGCAATATAAAACTATTAATATTTGCCTTTTCAACATTATTGTTTGCAATTGCATTTTTTAATCAAGGGAATTGCAAATTATTTTTAAGAAACTATTTTAGATTAATATTTTATGCCACATCTATTTTGTTTGGCTTATTGCACGTTTTTAATTATACCGGAGTATCAGGCTACCTTATTTTATTTGTTCCATTTTTGGTCTTTCCCCAAATATTAATGGGATTCTTTTTCGGATATGTTAGAGTCACCTATGGTTTTATTTATGCCATTCTATTTCATTCTTTTTTAAACCTAGTTGCATTAATATTCTCTTAGGTTAGGAATTCATATCCAGAAAATCAGACCACAAATAATGAATATTTCGGTACACCGCACCGAATATTTATTTTCCTACCTTATTTTCTACAAATATTTGGCTGCAACGAAGCAAAAAATAGATACTTAATTTAACCTCCTAGTAAGGCAAGTAATGTGTAAGATAGCATCGACCCTTCCAGGTCTATCGACTCTGGAAGGTCTTGCCTAGCGGGAAAACCTGCTAGAGTCTGAAAGACCTAGCAAAGTTCTAATAGGGCTATACTGCATAACACTATAATACCCCACTGAAAAAAACAAAGTTTCCCTCAAAGGGTGCAGAGATAAACCGCAAAGACCACAAAGCATGGATTTTGCGAACAATATCCTTTATGAACTTTTGCCAAAACCTTGGCAATCTTTGCTCGAACCCCAAGTTGCGTAGCAATCGCCGAAGGCAACGGTTCAACTGAGTTAAAAATTCTTTTTGGGCACCCTAATTACAATCTTCTTCAGCACTACCATATAAGTAATATTGCTAATGAATTTCCCCGTCTTTTTGAGTTGTGCCATCACCCCCCATGATTTGCAATAATTCCTTTGTTTTAAGAGTTTTAAATCCCTTCATCTCTTTTTTTTCTCTTTCCTTTTTTAACGTTTTCATAATTTTAATTTTTTAGTTAAACATTTAGTTTATTTTTGTATTTATACTGAGTTTTTCAGCACACTGTTAAGAACATTATCGCAATAATAATGAATTCTTTTAAATTACCGCTTAATACACTGATAATCAAAATTCTCATCTTACTACTAGCAAGCATTCTCCTTAACCTCTCAAGGGTAGTCGCTCAGCGGCTTACTGATACCAGTTACGTAAATGCACTTTACGACAGTGCATATGTTTACTATAGAGTTGGAAATTATAGTAGTGCTGTGCAAAATTTTGATAGAATTCTACTATTAAAAAACAAAATAAAGAATGATATAAACCCTAAATATTTTAAGATATACAACTGGTTGGGGTTAATATATAAAAAACAGGGAGATCTAAGCAGAGCCATTGATTTCTACAGAAAAGCATTGGAAAATACTTCTGATATTTTTTATATATCAGTAATCAATGATAACCTCGCCAATATTTACTCACTAAAGGGCGATTACTCAAAGGCTATCTCGTGCTACGAGAACTCTCTGCTAATCCTCGAAAAAAGTGACGAAAAGAAAAAATATCAATACATTGTCAATAACTACCATAACCAAGGTTATTCCTACAATAAGTTAGGAGATTATAATTTTGCTAGAGATAAGTTTTTAAAAAGCATACGACTTGCCGAAGAGAAAAAACTGGAAGGAGTGGGTGAAACCTACTATAACTGTGGGCGAGTCTACCAAAAACTTGATAGTCCTAAAAAGGCAGATTACTGTTTTAAAAAGGCAATAGCATGTAATACTAAGGAGTTTGGAGAAAACCATTATATGACAGGAATGGCGTACATGAATTATGCTATTTTTTATTCCGAAACTGAGGAGTTTTCAAAGAGCGAACACCTTTACCGAAAAGCGTATAAAATTTTAATTAATGCTCTTGGGAATAAGCATCCTTATACATCTTTATGTCTAATAAATAACGGGCAACTATACTTTCGAATAGGGAATTATAGGCAAGCACTAGAGTACTACCAAAAATCTTTAATATCTAAAATTAATAATTTCAACGATAGTTCGGTATATGCTAATCCAAATACTGATGTACTCCCAGATATGGATTTGCTAGATGTTTTAAAGCTAAAAGCACAAGCATTAAAAAAATTGTCGGAATATGAAGGTCGGGAAAAAAATCTTAAAGCAGCCCTTTCAACGCTTGAGCTTACAGCCACCTTTACTGAGCAACTTCGTACAGGCTATCTATACGAGGGTTCTAAACTGCAAATAGCAGCAAAAGAGCATGAAACCTACCTGCTAATAGTAGACATTGCAAATTCGCTATATGAAATTTCAAGAGATCCAAAATATGCGGGTATTGCGTTTCGGTACGCTGAGTATAGCAAGTACGCTGTACTAAGGGAACTGAAAAACGAAGAAATGGCAAAGGGGGTTGCAGGGATACCCGATAGCATTAGCAATAACGAGCGAAGAGTAAAACGACAAATTGCTAGCATTCGAATGCAGGTGGAAGATGAGAGCAAACAAGAGCACCCGAATAGATCGAAGATAGATAGTTGGAATGAGCAGCTGTTCAACCTGTCACAGAGCCTTGAGAGGCTAATGCAGAGGCTCGAAAGCAATTACCCGCTTTACTACAAACAAAAATATAGCAACCAGGTTGTAAGCGTTGAACAACTACAAAGAGCAATGGGCGAGAATGAAGCAATACTCGAATACGTGCTTGGAGGAAATGTCTTATATACCTTTACCGTTACTAAAGATACATTCCAACTAGTAAAACAGGAGGCCGATAGCACCTTCAATTCAAGCCTCACGTTTTTCATATCAACCCTACACAGCGAATATTCGTCGGATTACGCTGCATACAGGAATGCTGCTTATACCCTTTATAAAAAACTTATCTCACCCGTTGAGTCCTTGCTGAAAAACAAAAGTCTACTTATAATCCCAGATGGTGGGCTAAATCTTATCGCCTTTGATGCGCTTATCGACAAACCTTATCGGAGCGGCGATAAGCGTGATTACAGAAAAGAATCGTACCTGCTAAAGAAATACCCAATAGGCTATGCATACTCAGCCACCTTATATAATAACACCCTAAACAGTACCCGCAGGAGTACCCCCAGTTTTCTTGGAATTGCACCCGATTACAAGAACTCAAAGGATTCGCTCCGGAGTATTCCTTTAGGGTTACAGAATATAAAGAAGATTACGCTACTTACACTCGGAAAATCGCTAACCGGAAGTAGTGCAACAGAAGGTGCCTTTAAAAAATATTGCAGTAAATATAGTATTATCCATTTCTATGCGCACGGCCTTGAAGACACCCTTAATCCCGCCAACTCGAAACTGGTACTATCCAATCCGACCGATTCAACTGAGGATGGATATCTACACGCCTGGGAGGTGTACAACATGCAACTAAATGCGGAGCTAGTAGTGCTGGCATCTTGCTATTCTGGATCGGGTAAAATGTCGAAGGGGGAAGGGGTGCTAAGTTTAAGTAGAAGTTTTATGTATGCTGGTAGTAAATCATTAATAATGTCGCTTTGGGTAGCCTATGATAGATCCACAAATAGTATCCTAAATAATTTTTACCTAAATCTGCTCAAAGGAATGCGAAAAGATGAGGCTCTAAGGCTTGCGAAACTAGAGTATCTTAAAGATGCCGATTTAGCGTCCCCGCGTTTTTGGGCTGGTATAGTTGTAAATGGAAACCAGAATGCACTATACAGCAATTGGTACTTAAAAAAGGCTATTATAGCAACTATAATAATTTCATCACTATTTCTTGCATTTTGGAAACGAAAAATGATTAACAGCAAACTAAAAGAATTCTCACATAAAATCGCAACGTTGCAAAGAAAGTCAAAGGCTTAATACCTCAGAGAAATTCAATGAATAAATGATTTAAAAACCATTTTTGGAATTCTATATTTGCTGGTTTTAAAGGCTAAACAAATTTGAATGTTTGTTTTAAGGCAACGAAAACTTGTTAACCTAATAATCAAACTTGCTAAATAGATTCTAAATTTTTATAACAATTACATTTGCAACATTTTACGATCTCTTACTTCCGTATTGAAAAACAATCAATCGCAAAGTTTATTTAATATTCGTTTAGCTTTTTTATAGTTATAATCATTACTATCTACGATAGCTCGAAAAGTGTTAATTGCTTTTTCTTTATCTCCAATTTTTAGAAAGCAAAGTCCTAGATACCATCTAGCCTGAGGAAAGTAATCAAGTTTACTCTGGTTGTTAAGAACTTGTTCGAGGTAGTCTGCTGCCACGCTATATTTGCCAACCTCCATTAAGGCCAATCCAATAAACAGATTTCGCTCAACTTCAATGGTTACAGATGATGGCAAGTCCTTTAAAAGCAGTAAAGCATTTGTATACTCCCCGTCCATATATTTCTGTTTGGCAATACTAAAAGAGCTGCTATTAACCATATACCCAGAATAATCGTAAGGAGCATAATATTTTGCGTACAAACTATTCTCCAACGAATCGTTAGGTTGAAAATAATACGCAATGCCACCTCCCAAAATAAGTACCGCAATAGAAGCAGCAACTAGCCAATATTTAAGTTTTCTACTTATAGAAAAAGTCCGAATAGTATTACGTTGCTCTTTTGCGGATATATAATTCCTATAAGCTTCTTCTAATTTCTCTTTAAGTATGAGATTTTCGATAGAATTATTTACTTCCCTCTGCAAGTAAATTTCTTTCGAAAGCTCCAATCTCTTTTTTAATGTGTGTTCGAACTCAACCCTTTGAGATGGTGATAACTCATTATCAACATATTGATGCGTTTCTACCTTAATTTTTTCTTCCTCATAGATTTTTGCTAAATATCCATCGGCGAGTATTTCATCTGCAACTAATGACATTTGCTCCAAAGGAAGTGTATTGAGTAGAAAAGCAATAATCGTATCTCTATCAATCTGTAAGCCCATAATTCGGAGTTGTTTTATGCAAGCAAGATACAAATAATTATCATAACAAGAAATTTTTTACAAAAACGAATAAATAATGTTTTTCTGTGAATAAAAACAACAATTAACGAACACTAGCATTAATATTATATGTAAAGAGGAGATAATATTTCAGGTGAGCAATTAGGAAAGGAGTTTAACCAATCTATATCCATGCCACGTGTTTTGCCCGTTTTTACTCTCTTTTCGCTGATACGAGTATTCCATTAAAATAGATGATAAACTATTTATGCATTCAAGTTTAGGACTCACAGTGGTTTGTGCTAAAATATTGTAAAATGCGAAGAGGGTGTACTACTTACTTAAATTTATAATTATATTAATCAGTTAATTATATTAATAATACAACTAATTCAATAAGCATTTTGAGTAAAATGGTTGAGAATAATAAATTTTGATTTGGCTGCTAGAATAGCATTTATCTATATTTCAGATTACAATCTTATTGCAATTACGCTTAGTATTGTTTTGCAATCCTCTTTGTACATCATCTTGGTATCAAAACGCCAGTTCCACTCTCTTTTTCCATCTCCCCTCGGAATGGTTGTATATACCGTAGGCTTTGAACCTATAAGTTTACCATCCTCATCATGGTATTCCTCCTCATAATCAAAGATTAGTACAGATTTTTTGGCAGGAAGTATTTCTATATGTTTTTTCTGAATTTCCTCCATTATGGCCATTGACTGGATATCAGTTAATTTTATTTTTTTTGTAAGATAATCGGTTAGAATTACGCTTAACTGGCTAAGCAGATTAACGGACACGATTATATCTTCGGAAAAGATAAGGGGTTTTATTGCTGAGATTTTCTGAATAAACTCATTCCCCTCAAAATCTTTCTTTTTCTGATTATAGATTAAATCCACAATACCTCCTGTTATATCGAGCGTTTCGAACTCAACATTATTGTAGCCAGAGTATTTGTTAATGATTTGATTGGGATGGACTATATCTGTAAGTATAATTCTTTCACATCTTTCTATAAGAAATTGCATTGGCACATCAAGCAACCATCCACTTCCTAAAATTCTAATCGATTTGGGTTGTTGATCTTTTACTGCTTGCTGAATATACTCACTCGTCTTTATTAAATGACTTTGCCATCCTCCCTCCTCACGAAGCATACGACGCATAATGCCTGACTGCCCAGAAAGGAAACCCATGCGGGAATTCCTCAGCCATTTTTTAATCATATCTATTGAATTAAAAACACAAAGGAATAAAAAATCCAGCTTAAGTGCAGCCGGATTCAAACGTTTCAAGAAAGCATTTATTGTCAATCCATTTTAAGAACTGCCAAAAATGCCTCCTGAGGAACTTCAACTGTTCCAATCTGGCGCATACGCTTTTTACCTTTCTTCTGCTTCTCCAATAGCTTACGCTTACGTGTTATATCGCCACCATAACATTTTGCGGTAACGTCTTTACGCAAAGCCTTAACGGTTTCACGAGCAATAATTTTTGCCCCAATTGCTGCCTGAATTGCAATGTCGAATTGTTGGCGTGGAATAAGTTCACGTAACTTCTCACACATCTTACGACCAAAATCATAGGCGTAATCGCGGTGGATTAGTGATGACAATGCATCAACCATCTCACCATTAAGAAGAATATCAAGCTTAACAAGAGTCGCCGTCTGAAATCCATCGATATGATAGTCGAACGAAGCATATCCTCTGGAGATAGACTTTAACTTGTCATAAAAATCGAAAACAATATCGCTAAGTGGTAAGCGGAAGGTCAACTCTACCCTATCTGATGTTAAAAATACCTGATTTTTTAGTATTCCACGCTTATCGATGCAAAGCTTCATTACCCCACCAAGATACTCAGACTTAGTAATGACCTGAGCATTGATAACTGGTTCCTCAATATGATCAATTACCGTTGGGGCGGGTAATCCGCTCGGATTATGAACCTCAATTATCTCTCCTTTAGTAGTATGAACCTTATACGATACGTTGGGTACAGTTGTAATAACATCTATATCGAACTCCCGATACAAGCGTTCTTGAACGATCTCCATGTGAAGCAGACCCAAGAATCCACAACGAAAACCAAAACCCAATGCCAATGATGATTCTGGTTCATAGGTGAGTGATGCATCATTCAATCTCAGTTTATCCAAAGATGCGCGTAAATCTTCATACTCATCAGCATCTACAGGGTATAGACCAGCAAAAACCATGGGTTTTACGTCAGCAAAACCCTCAATGGCCTTAAGGCATGGGTTTTCAACATGGGTTATTGTATCACCCACCTTAACTTCTTTGGATTCTTTAATCCCCGAAATGATATAACCCACATCACCCGCACGTAAGAAGGGTTTTGGTATTAACTTTAAACGCAATATACCAACCTCGTCGGCTTCGTACTCCTGCCCTGTGTTAAAGAATTTAACCTTATCACCCTTTTTTATTGTTCCGTTGAATATCTTGAAATATGCAATAATTCCTCGGAAGGGATTAAAAACTGAATCAAAGATTAGGGCTTGTAAAGGTGATTCGGAATCGCCTGATGGTGGTTTAACCCTAGTTATAATTGCATCAAGTATATCGGGAACACCTTCACCAGTTTTAGCACTGACTGAAAGAATCTCATCACGTTTACAACCTATAAGATCTACAATTTGATCCTTAACATCCTCAACCATTGCGGCATCCATATCGATTTTATTCACAACAGGAATAATTTCGAGATCGTGGTTTAGAGCCAGATAAAGATTTGATATGGTTTGCGCCTGTATACCCTGAGTAGCATCAACTATAAGTAATGCCCCTTCGCAAGATGCGATAGCTCTAGACACTTCGTACGAAAAGTCAACGTGACCGGGAGTATCAATCAGATTTAGAACGTAATTCGTTCCCTGATGCACATACTCCATCTGTATTGCATGACTCTTAATGGTGATCCCCTTCTCCCTCTCTAGATCCATGCTATCCAAAACCTGATTTTGGGATTCACGCTCGGTAAGAGTGTGGGTAAGATCAAGTAATCTATCGGCAAGGGTGCTCTTCCCGTGATCAATATGGGCAATTATGCAGAAGTTCCTGATGTTATCCATGCTGATTTTTAATTAGTTTGCAAAGATATTCAAAATTAGCAAATAGAATGCCTATCGGGTTCAACTAAAGTTGACTATTATTCCTTTTTTAAAGTTCTCTTCTTTTTTCAAATAGTAAATTTTGTTTATTCGAACTCATATCAAATCCATATATTTGTAAAAAACATCTATCATGTCAAGTAAAATAAAGGTTATAGGTTTTGATGCTGACGATACGCTTTGGGAAAATGAACCATACTACCGCGAAACTGAGGATAAATTCTGTGATCTGCTAAAAGATTATTTACCAAAGAATAGGGTTGAAGAGGAACTTTTTAAAACCGAGATTAATAACCTAGAACTATACGGTTACGGTATTAAAGCATTTACCCTCTCGCTAATTGAAACCGCTATTCGGGTTTCTGACTCCAAAGTACCAACAACAACAATTAAAACCATTATTGAACTTGGTAAAGAGCAACTAAACAGGCCAAACCTCCTACTCGATGGCGTAAATCACGTACTCGAAACGCTGAAGCCAAAATACAAATTGATTGTTGCTACTAAGGGTGATCTACTCGACCAAGAAAGAAAACTGAATAATTCAAACCTCCTCCAGTATTTTCATCATATTGAAATTATGAGCGATAAAAAGGAGGGTAATTACAAAGATCTTCTTAAGCATCTTGATATTGAGCCAGATGAATTTCTAATGGTAGGAAACTCTCTTAAATCAGATATACTTCCAATACTTAATCTAGGCGGATATGGAGTATTTATACCATTTCACGTAACATGGTTACATGAGCGTGTTGATGAGAGTGAAGTTTCAAATCCAAGATTTTATAAGGTGAACTCTTTACATGAATTACTAAAATTGGAACTTTTAGGATCATAGATAATATGTTAAATTTATCATTATGAAAGCTGTAGTTATTGGTGAACCTTCCGGGGTTACAATGGAGACTATTGTGAATGCTTATCCTAGGCACAAAATTATTGTGAATAAATATGTTACAAGAGGAGATGTTATTGGCATCGGACCTTTTGCAGATATGGGGAACATGGCTATTTTCAGGTCTCGTGCCGCTGCTGAACAGTTTGTTAAAGAAGATCCTTTTATTCTTGAAGGTATTGTAAAATCATTTGTTATCAGGGACTGGAATGATGACTTACTTCCCTAATAAATGGTTTTTCAGTCCAATTAAAAATTCATAAAAAAAGGAAGGTGATTCTCACCTTCCTTTTTAATACTGCGTTGGCAGTGTATAATGTTTTTACATCATTCCACCCATTCCGCCCATGCCGCCCATGCCAGGGTTACCCATTGGTGCAGAGTGTTCTTCTTTCTTCTCAACTATAACACACTCAGTTGTTAATAGCATTCCAGCAATTGATGCAGCATTTTCCAATGCAACACGTGTTACTTTAGTTGGGTCTATAACACCACTCTGGTATAGATTTTCGTATTTATCGTTTTGAGCATTGTAACCATAATCGCCTTTACCTTCTTTTACTTTCTGAACAATTACGGAACCTTCAAGACCTGCATTTTCAACAATTTGTCTTAGCGGTTCTTCAATTGCGCGTTTTATGATAAGTATACCAGTGGTTTCATCTTCATTATCGCCCTTTAGTCCTTCAAGAGCAGCGATAGCGCGAATATAAGCAACACCACCACCAGGGACAATACCTTCCTCAACAGCGGCACGAGTTGCGCTAAGAGCATCGTCAACGCGATCCTTCTTCTCCTTCATCTCGGTTTCTGTGGAAGCACCAACATAAAGAACTGCAACACCACCAGCAAGTTTAGCAAGACGTTCTTGTAATTTCTCGCGGTCGTAATCAGATGTGGTATTCTCAATTTGGGTTTTAATTTGAGATACTCTGTTTGCAATAGTTTCTTTTGCACCAGCACCATTAACAACGGTTGTATTATCCTTGTTAATTGTGATTTTCTCTGCTTTTCCAAGCATTTCCATCTTGGCTGCATCTAAACGGAGACCTTTCTCCTCGCTTATTACAACACCACCTGTAAGGATTGCGATATCTTCTAACATCTCTTTACGACGGTCACCAAAACCAGGAGCTTTAACCGCAGCAATCTTTAGTGAACCACGTAGTTTATTAACTACTAAAGTTGCAAGGGCTTCACCTTCTATATCTTCAGCAATAATTAGTAATGAACGACCAGCTTGTGCAACAGGCTCAAGAACTGGAAGAATATCCTTCATTGTTGAAATCTTACGATCGGTGATAAGGATGAATGGGTTCTCAAGAACGGCTTCCATTTTCTCTGGATCGGTAATAAAATATGGTGAAATGTAACCACGGTCGAATTGCATACCTTCAACAATCTCAACGGTTGTTTCAATTCCCTTTGCCTCTTCAACGGTGATAACACCTTCTTTCTTCACCTTTTTCATTGCCTCAGCGATCAGCTTACCTATTTCGCTATCATTATTAGCCGATATTGTAGCAACTTGTTCGATTTTCACATAATCTTCGCCAACAGAAATGCTCTGTTTTCTTAGGCTTTCAATAACTTTTGCAACACCCTTGTCAATACCACGCTTTAAATCCATTGGATTTGCACCAGCAGTGACATTTTTTAAGCCAACGGCTACAATTGATTGTGCAAGAACGGTAGCGGTTGTTGTTCCATCACCTGCATCATCGGCAGTTTTGGAAGCAACCTCTTTAACCATTTGTGCTCCAACGTTTTCAAAAGCATCTTCGAGTTCAATCTCTTTTGCAACGGTAACTCCGTCCTTAGTGATTTGTGCAGAACCAAATTTCTTCTCGATAATTACATTACGACCTTTTGGTCCTAGGGTTATTTTAACTGCATTTGCAAGCTTATCAACACCTTTTTTAAGTTGATCGCGCCCGTCAATATTAAATTTTAATTCTTTTGCTGACATTTTATTTGTATTTTTTACTGTTTAGAAAACTATTGAAAAAATTTTCACAGAATTAGTATTAAACAACTGCAAGGATATCCGATTGTTTCATCATTAAATAATCCTTACCATCAACGTTGATTTCGGTACCTGCGTATTTTCCATAAAGAACTACGTCACCAACCTTAACCTCCATGGTTACATCCTTTGTTCCAGGGCCCACAGCGATAACTGTACCTTTTTGAGGTTTTTCTTTAGCTGTATCAGGAATATAAATTCCACTTGCGGTTTTTTCTTCTGCCGCCATTGGCTCTACAAGCACCCTGTCGGCTAATGGTTTAATCTTTACTGACATTTTTACTATTGTTTAAGGTTAAACATAATCATTTTTCATGGTTGCGAAATAGCATAAGATATGCCAAATCCTTTTACTGCCGTTTTGCGTCTAAAAAATCTGCCATTTATAGCACATATAACATGAAACAAATTTATAGCAAAATAGATTTCCCGCTTAATCTTTTGATTTCGAAGAAACTTAAGTGTTGAATTCGTATAAATAAAAAAGGTGTCAGCGCATGACATCCTGACACCCTCTTAGTATTATTATTAACGTTACTTCTTGGAAGTATCCTTTTGTGCTTGTCCTGATTGCTGTGTTGCATTAGGAAAATTGGGAAGAGCTGTTGGATCTTGAGTGTCCTGAATTTGTTTCTCAATTGCTGAACGGCTTGCATTTACTCTATCTTTTGGCATTGTAAGCGATGCTAAAAGGCTAAGTACTAAAAGGCTAACAGCTAATGTCCAGGTTGCTTTTTCAAGAAAATCAGCAGTTTTACGAACGCCCATAATCTGGTTTGAACCAGCAAAGTTGGAAGCCAGTCCGCCTCCCTTTGAATTCTGCACTAGTACAATTAGTACCATGAAGATGCAGACAATAATAATTAGAACTGAAATAAGAATATACATCGCTTTGGTGTTTACGTTTATTTATTTTCTTTTTTTATTTTCAAAATTTGACCCGCAAAGTAACTACTTTTTTCCGGATATTTCAAACTTAATTTTTCATAAATTGAAATTGCTTTATCAGTATGCCCTTGTGAAAGGTATATTTTTGCTATTGGTTCAGTAATTAAATCATCTGGTTCTGCAAGTGATTTTAATGAAATATCCTCTTGATTTTCAGGTATGATTTGAGGTGGTTTAAGTCTAGGGTTACTCTCTATAAACTGTGCTATTAAATCGTCATTGGTTAATGACTTGTTGTTACTAGATGTATCATGCAAATTTTCGTTTTTCTCCAGCAGGATCGAAGGCTCGTCGGTGCTTTCCAATTCCCCTATTTCGAGTAGTTCGTAGTTTGTGGGTGTTAAGAGATCTTTTGAATGATCGCTTATATCAACTAGCAATCCATTTGTATTCTGAGAATCTTCAATTAGGACAAAAGATGGTTCTGATTCACTTGATGAAATAGCTAAATCTGAAATATCATTAGTAGATTTAACTATTGGATTTATAACAAAGAAAAGTTGCCGGCGATCGGGTAGCAATGCTGCTCCATTATAAAGCTGTTCTTCAAAGGTTGATGATTTATTTACTTTCAGATTTTTCAAGTATAAAACTCTTGCAGCATGAAAATAGGGATGATTTTCAACTACCGATGCGAAATAATTACATGTCTCAGCATTCATCATCTCCAATGAATCCAAGCAACTATAAAATTTTTCTTTATCCATTTACACTACCAATTTGCTACTGAACTATTAAAAATTTCGTCAACCATCTTATCAACTATCGTTTTAACAAGTGTCTGTTCAACTGAGGAAAACTCTTGTTCTCCACCAAAATCTTCAAATTGAGAAATGGTCTTATCGAAATTATACTTGCTATCCTTTACGTTTTCATACTTAACCTTTATAGAAATAGTTAGCCTATTTTTTGCGGCTACTTCATTTCCCTGTATCGCAATTGGTGAGGTTGAATAACTGGTTATTTGTCCTGAAAATTGTAAGTCGCCATTTTCCTTTACCAGATTAAGGCTTGTTTGTGTTATAAATCTATCTTTTAACGCTTCTGTAAAAATCCGACTAAGAGAGGGATTCACAAGACTTGCGTAGTTCTGAAAGTATTCAACACTTACTGTTTTAATATCAGGGGAAATTGATGCTCCAGTAAATGAATATTGTACTCTACAACTTGAAATAGGTATAAATATCAAACCTATAACGGCTAAGATCGAAACAGATCTGCTAAAAAAGAATTTTCTAACTGTTGTCATCATAATTTCCTAATCAATATTATGCTCTTTTATTTTGCGATAAAGCGTTCTTTCGGAAATACCCAATTCGCCTGCTGCCATTTTTCTCTTCCCTTTATGCTTATCAAGAGCTTTTTTTATGAATTCTATCTCTTTATTCTCAAGCGACAAAGACTCTTCAACAATCTCCTCTGTATCCTGAATATGCGCCTGATTTTGAGTATATGATTTATCTACCTGAACTGAAACGGGTGTAATTAAAGCATCGGAATTATTATATAAATTATTTAACAACTTAGCACTTTCATTTTTAATCTCAATATCATTAGGATTATTCCTTAATAGGTCAAGAACAAGCTTTTTAAGATCGTTAACATCATTACGCATATCAAAAAGGATCTTGTAAAGTATCTCACGCTCCGATGCAAAAGTTTGCTCATCCACAAATCCCTTCTTGCCCAGTAATGCAGGCAGTTTTATCGAACTATAATCTGGAAGATATCTCATAAGAACCTCTGGGGTTACCACCCTAGTTTCTTCAATTATAGATATCTGCTCGGTAATATTTTTAAGCTGCCTAATATTTCCCGGCCATTTATAGGAAACCAATATCCGACGGGCATCATCACTTATGGATATTTGAGGCATACGATACTTATCTGCAAAATCAGAAGCAAATTTGCGAAAAAGTAAAGGTATATCATCCATACGATCGCGCAATGGAGGAATTTGGATTGGTACAGTATTTAAACGGTAATAAAGATCCTCTCTGAATTTTCCTTCTTGTATGGCATAAGGAATTGCTACATTGGTTGCTGCAACAACCCTAACGTTTGTTTTATGAACCTTAGAAGAGCCGACCCGAATGAATTCTCCCGACTCAAGAACTCTAAGCAGGCGAACTTGAGTTGAAGATGGTAATTCCGCTACCTCGTCAAGAAAAATTGTGCCCCCATTGGCAACCTCAAAATAACCCTGACGACTTTCTGTTGCACCAGTAAATGATCCTTTTTCGTGCCCGAACAATTCAGAATCAATAGTCCCTTCGGGAATAGCTCCACAGTTAACCGCTATATATTGTCCATGTTTTCGAGCGCTGAAGTGGTGGATTATCTGGGGAAAAACCTCTTTCCCTGTCCCGCTCTCACCTGTAATTAAAACCGATAAATCTGTAGGAGCCACCTGTCGGGCAATATCAATCGCCCTATTTAACTCATCCGAAACTCCAATTATACTAAATCGTTGCTTAATGCTCTGAATATCCATAACTAATAAATCAAACACTGACAAAATTACATCATTAAAACGATAAACCCAACTCAATGCTGCAAATTAAAACTTTTTAAGACTACTAATTAACTGCCATTTTTGCTTGGTAGCCAAATCAATCAAAAATTGTACTTTTGGTGCGAAATTATCATTAAACGGCTTATACATTATCATACCTTCAAATCTAACCACTCTGTCATTCCGGGCGAAGTCCCGGAATCCACAATTAAAAAGAGGGATTCCGGCATTCGCAGGAATGACAATAGAAAGGATAGAGTTTGGGTTAATTAACAATTAGTTGAAACTGTAAATTAAGGTAAATGAAAATACTTTGCGTTATCCCTGCCCGCTTTGCTTCAACCCGATTTCCAGGAAAACCTCTTGCCGAGATTTCTGGTAAACCTATGATTCAATGGGTTTATGAACGTGCATCAAAAGTTTTTGAAAATGTTTACGTTGCAACCGACGATGAGCGCATTCAAAAAGCGGTAGTGGCTTTTGGGGGACACGTTGTAATGACATCAACTGAGCATCAAAGCGGAACGGATAGATGCACTGAGGCCCTTAACATAATTGAGAAAGAAACTAATTCTAAGTTTGACATTGTTGTAAACGTTCAGGGAGATGAGCCCTTTATCCAACCAGAACAGCTAAAAAAAGTCGCCAACTGTTTTAACGATCCTGCCGTTCAACTCGCAACGCTTGTAAAAAAGTTCTCAAATAGTGAGGATATCTTCAATCCCAATAGCCCTAAGGTGATATTAAACCTAAAAAAGGACGCTATATACTTTAGCCGATCTGTAATTCCATATATAAGAAAATTTGAGAAATCTGAATGGCAACAGAAATACCCATTCTATAAGCATATTGGCCTTTACGCCTACCGCTGCGATGTTTTAAGGGAGATAACCAAACTTGAACAATCGCCCCTTGAACTGGCAGAATCATTAGAGCAACTACGATGGATCGAAAACGGGTATCGAATCCGGGTTGAAGAAACAGATATGGAAACCCTAGCCGTTGATACTCCAGCGGATTTGGAAAGGGTGAAAGAGTTTGCGAAAAATGTTTTAAAATAAAATTATTAACAAGACTTTAAACTGAAGAGACTCCGAGGTCGCTGAGTTTTAATTCTCTGCGTTCTCAGTGTCTCTGCTATAAAAAAGATATCCTAATTATTTTTCCTTTATAATAAATATATACACTGGTAAGTGATCGGAATAGCCCCCTTGCCATGTATTGCCAGCATAGGTGCGAAAGGGGTATCCAGTAAATTGTCCCTCTTTCTGCAAAATGAATGGTGAGTTAAAAACTTTGGCTTTAAAAAATTTGAAGGTCGATTTATCGCCACCTAAAAGAGGTTCGGAAACTATTATTTGATCGAATAAACTCCATGTATCTTGATAGGCTATTGATCCTGTGCCATCTTTAAATAACTTCCACATTGGGTTAAAGAGTTCCCCTTTCTTTACATCATCCATATTCCCTTTAGCCTTAAGAGAATTAACTAAACTGCTATTCACAGGATCATCATTTAAATCGCCCATGATGAATATTTTAGAGTTTGGATCGGTTTTGAATATTGAATCTGCAAGGGATTTTGTTAGCTCAGCAGCAGCTTGACGGAAGGGTTGACTCCTTTTCTCTCCTCCGCTTCTCGATGGCCAATGGTTTACAATAATATGGATAAGTTCATTATCGAAAATTCCACTAACAACAAGCTGATCCCGCGATCTCCATGTTGTATCATCCTTGCGTATTAATCGAACAGATCGACTGGAAATGACCTTAAAGAAATCTTTACGATAAAGAAGAGCAACATCAATGCCTCTCCTATCTGGCGATTCATAATGCACAAAACTATACTTTGATGATTTTAATCTTGGAGTGTTTACCAAATCCTCGACTACAGCGCGATTCTCAATTTCACTTACCCCTATTAAAGCTGGACCACCAGGGAACATCTCAGAGCCAATCTGAGAGATAACCGTTGACATGTGATCGAGTTTTTGATTGTATTTCTCGGTGTTCCATTTATAAACACCTTCAGGTGTAAATTCAGCATCATTGGGACCTGGTATAGTATCAAAAAAATTTTCGAGATTATAAAAAGCAATACACCCAACCTTGTACTGTTTTTTTCCTTGGGTAAATGCATTTTCGACAATGAATAAACCCAAACCCAATACAATAATTAAAACCTTTATAGCACCCTTCGATTTCATCGCAGAAAAATTTAATGTTTATACACTCAAATATCTTGATAACAGCAAAAAAACGATACATTAAGACAAACCAGAGAAAAAACAACTTTTTTCGTCAATTCAATAAAAAATAAAATCAGCGTATCACACCTCAAGGCCTCGTCGAATGGCAAATATAGCGCACTCATTCATATAAAAAAATTATAGGTCAATTATTATTCCTTTTAAGTAAATAATTAAAAAATAAACTGTTTTTTTGTACTTATTAACATTAAGAATTATTGTAAGTTGTAAGAAAATCAAAACAATTAATACTTATTTGCGGATGAAGAGATTAATTATTTTCACTATTGTAGTTTTATGGGCAGGATTGGGAAGCATCAGTGCGCAAACTACAACAAAGGGGGTTGTAAAGGATACAGATACTGGAAACCCACTTCCCGGTGTTACTATCCAAATTCAAGGAACACCAATTACAATTACTACAAATTCTCTCGGAGAGTATCAATTGCCATCTCTCCCTGAAGGTTCCTACTTATTTACATTTACGTTAACGGGATATCAAATAGCAGAACAACAAGTTGAACTGAAATCTGGAGAACAAACAATTCCAGAGGTTTCCCTAAAACGAACTCAGATTGATGAGGCACAAAACCAAACATTATCAGAGGTAACTATTTCTTCCGATGATTTGGATATGGACTCAAAAGGACAGTCTGTGTCAGGGCTGTTACAATCAGGTGCAGATCCTTTTGAATCGGCTGCATCATTTTCATTTAGCCCTGCTAGATTTCAGATAAGGGGCTATGATTCTGACTACAATTTAATGTACATGAATGGTATTCCTGTAAATGATCCTGAAAGCGGTTTTTCCAGCTGGGGCGATTGGGGCGGGCTAAATGATGTCACGCGCAATAAAGAATCACGTTATGGTTTATCTACTTCCAACTTTTCATTTGGAGGAATTGGTGGGGTTTCAAATATTAATACCCGGGCATCCCAAGCACGAGTGGGTACAAAAATATCCTACGCATCTACTAATAGAACCTATACAAACCGATTAATGTTTACCCATTCAACCGGGATGATGGAAAATGGTGTTGCCCTTACATTAAGCGGTTCTCGTCGATGGTCAGAAGAGGGTTACGTGGAAGGTACTTTCTATGATGCATATTCTTATTTTATCTCCATAGAAAAAAAGTTTAGTGATAAACACTCTATTTCTTTCACAACATATAATGCCCCTACCAAAAGAGGAATGCAAGGTGCAGCAACAGATGAGGCAAACCAACTTGCTGGTTCAAATTTCTATAACCCCAATTGGGGTTATCAGAATGGAAAAAAACGTAACTCCAGAATTCGCAATCAGCAAGAGCCAACTTTTATGCTAAATCATTACTGGAATATTGACGATAAAATGAATCTAACAACCAACCTAGGTTATTCATTTGGAAACTATAGCACATCCGCCTTGAATTGGTACGATGCTCAAGATCCTAGACCAGATTATTATCGTAAACTTCCCAGTTATTATCAAGAAACAGCCGATCAAGAAACTACGAATCAATTAATAGATGCTTGGAAAAATGATGTCAATACCCGTCAGATTAATTGGGATAATTTATATCAAACTAATTATAGAAGCCTTGATACCGCTAAGTACATACTTGAAAATAGAATAACCGACTCAAAACAAATTTCGTTTAGCTCCGTGTTAAACTGGGATTTTAAATCAAATATAAAAATAGTAAGCGGGATTGAACTTTCTATGTACAAAGGAAGAAGTTATAAAACGGTCGATGATTTACTTGGCGGAAAATACTGGGTTGATATTGATCAATTTGCCGAGAGAGATTTTGGTGATCATAACTTGGCTCAAAATGATTTGGATCATCCCGATAGACAAGTTAAAAATGGCGATACATTTGGCTATGATTACGTAGCCAATGTTAATAGTGGCTCGCTTTGGGCGGTAGCTAACTACATAACAAACCATGTGGATTACTATTTTGGAGCTAATTACGACATGACCCAATTTTGGAGAACTGGAAATATGCGTAATGGTCGATTCCCAACGAACTCAAAAGGTAAATCAGAAAAACAAACCTATAATAACTTTGGATTTAAAGGCGGAGCCACTTGGAAAATTGATGGCAGAAATTTTGTTGAAGCCAATGCCGCTTATATAACCAGAGCTCCTTTCTTTAGAAATTCTTATATTTCTCCAAGAACCAGCAATAGGATTATTCCTGGGTTAACGGATGAGAAGATTTTGAGTACCGATATCAATTACAACCTTCGCACTCCATTTGTTAAAGCAAGATTATCAGCCTACTATACTCGCTTTATGGATCAGAATGAAATGAAGAGTTTCTACCACGACACCTATAATACTTTTGTCAACTATTCAATGACTGGGATTGATAAAGAGCATAGGGGTATAGAATTTGGCGCTGAAATTAAGGTTACTACAACCCTTAAAATAAATCTTGCTGCGGCATTAGGTTCATATAAGTATATATCAAGACCAAGTGTAACCGTAACAAAGGATAACAGCGATTCAATATTTACGTATAATCAGTCTGTGTACATAAAGAATTTCTATATCTCCAATACACCTCAAACTGCTGCAATGATTGGAATCAATTATGCATCTCAAAAGTCTTGGTATTTAGGTGCAAACGTCAGCTACTTTGGCGATACGTATATTGATTACAATCCTGAAAGAAGAACTGCCGAAATGGTTGACCCAAGCAATCCCAGTAATGCATTAATTACTGAGCAATCGAGCGTTCCAAGTGCATATCTTGTTGACGCAAGCATAGGCAAATCATGGCGGATTAAGAAATACTTTATAAACTTAAACTTCCAAGTTGCAAATGTTCTTGATAAAACAGACTTTAAAACAGGTGGTTATGAGCAATTACGTTATTCTGGTTTATCAAGTGATATTACAAAGTTCCCATCCAGATACTACTACGCATTTGGACGGACTTACTTCTTGAGTCTTGGATTTCGTTTTTAACAAATAATATTGTAGATAATGAAAAAGATAATATATATAATAGGTGGAGTAGCACTCTTAGCCCTAATTACATTTAACTTTTCGGGTTGTATCGATAAAAGTTTTAACGATATCGAACCTAGAGTTGACTCAACATCAATAAAAGCAAACACAACAATTGCTGAACTTAAATCTGCTTACCCTGGCGAGTTAGTTAAACTAACGGATACCACTTTTTATAAGAGAGATTCAATTATTATTGAGGGTATAGTTACTTCGGATGATCAAGCAGGTAATTTCTATAAATCAATTGTCATTCAGGATGCTACTGGTGGAATTGAGGTGAAATTAGATAAAACAACCCTTTACAACGATTACAAAAGAGGGCAAAGAGTTATAGTCATTTGCAACGATCTTTATTTAGGCGATTATGGCGGGCTAATTCAAATTGGCTCAACATTTACCGAAAACGGGTATAGACAGATTGGTGGAATTGAGGGAGATGTTATGATAAATAAGCATCTATATAGAAAAGGGAGAAAGCTAGTTGCTGTAACCCCATTAACACTACTGCCAAATATGCTAACTGCCAACAACTTTAGCAAATTGGTTAAAGTTGATAACGTTCAGTTTAAAGTAATCAATTCACCAGAAAATAATAAACATTTGACTTTTGCCGATAAAATTGGAGGAGAATCAATAGACCATATTGTTAAGGGTTGCATCAATAATTATAATGACCTTCTTGTGCTACGTTCAAGTGGTTATGCCAAGTTTGCAAACGATACAATTCCCAGTAGGAATGGATCAATTATTGGAGTACTCAGCTACTATAATGGCACTTATCAACTGATAGTCAGAGATCTGAAAGATATTAATTTTGTTAACGCTAGATGTAACTAGGAGGAGATAAACCATGAAAAAGAAAATTACATCAATACTGATACCCTTTATCTTACTTGGGTACGTAATGTTTCAAGGTGGATGTGTTAAAGAAAACTTTGATACTATACCTAGTTTAAAAGATACTTCAACTCTGACTACGACAGCTAGTATTTCCGAGATAAAAGCCTTACTAACAAATACTGCAGTTGTCTCCAAAGTTAAAGGGCTTGCCACACCAGCATTCTGGCAAACAATTAAAAGTCGCAATATTGCAAAGAATGTAATTGATACTGCTTCGATTGTAATTGAAGGGTATGTTACCTCAAGCGATTCAACTGGAAATTTTTATGAGGTATTTACTATTCAGGATGCAACCGGCGGAATAGATATTAAGGTTAATACAAGCGATTTATACACAATCTATAGACTTAAACCCGGACAAAAAGTTTTGGTTAAACTAAATGATTTATACTTAGGTTTTTATAGGGGTGTATACCAATTGGGTGCTGCAATTGTGGAATTGGGTGCATTAAAATTGGTGGGAATGCCTCCTGCTCAAGTATCTAATTTTATTGAAAGAACAGGTTTTAGAAAAAAACTTGAACCTATTGATCTCACATTGGATCAGGTTAATTCCACACATGTTCAGAAACTTATAAGAATTAATAACGTTCAATTCAAAGATCCATTCAATGGATTTAGCATTCCCGGGGTAAATACCAACAGAACACTGATTGATTGTGCAGGGAGAACGCTTATTCTCAGAACAAGCGGTTATTCCACCTTTGCAACACAGCAAGTTCCATCAGGAAATGGCTCTATTACAGGTGTTCTTAGTACTTATGACGCTACTCTTCAACTGTATATTCGTGATTTAAATGATATTCAGTTCAATAATAGTAGGTGCGGAGCAACAGCCCCAACACCTAATAAGACCATTGCCGAATTAAAGGCTATGTGTACTTCCACTTTTTTAAACATTACAACTGATGTTGTTATCTCAGGTGTTGTTACGGGTAACGATGAGTCAGGTAATCTTTATAAATTATTGAATATTCAAGATGAATCTGGGGGTATAACATTCTCCATTAATATTGGTGGATTATACCCCGAATATCCTGTTGGTACCAAGATTGTTGTTAATTGTAACGGTTTGTGTATTGGGAAATATGGCGGTGTAGTTCAACTTGGTATGCCTCCTTACGCAACCTACGTTACAAGATTAGACCAAAATACTTTTTATAGCAAGGTATTCACAATTGGAACAGGTTTTACTGTTGCGCCAATTAGCACTACGGCTGATGCTTTGAACGACAATATGATCAATAAATTAATTACATTAAGAGATGTGCAATTTGGCAGTTCCGATCTTGGTAAATCATGGTCTGAGCCCAGTGCAACTACTAATCGAACTCTTGAAAACATTTCAGGGAATAAAGTAATTGTTAGAACAAGTAATTTTGCCAGTTTTGCTTTAACAAGCTTACCATCTGGAAGCGGAAATGTCACTGCTGTTTTAACTAAGTATAGTAGTGACTACCAGCTTGCAGTTCGCGATTTAACCGATGTGCGACTTATAAAACCCAGATTTGCTTTTGTGCTTTCACAGGACTTTAACGCTGCTACAATTAATCTACCGATTGCTGTAGATGGCTGGAAAACAATTGCAACTGCTGGCACAAAATTATGGTCGGCAAAGGCTTATTCAGGTGATACTTACGCTGAGATGAATCCATACAACTCAGGTGAGGCTAGTAATATAGCATGGCTTATTTCGCCCAAAGTGAATTTGGCTGGAGTTGCTAATCCAACTTTAATTTTCCAAACTGAGTATAACTACTGGTATAGCCTATCGGCAATGCAGGCATACATCTCTACCGATTTTGATGGAACCAATGTTAGTGGAGCCACGTGGACACAATTAACAGGAGCAAGAATTGCCCTACAAGCCGATGGTACTAACAAATGGGTTAGCTCGGGTCAAATTGATCTAAGCCAATATACTGGTAATATTTACATTGGTTTTAAATACTCTTGTAGCGGAGGAACCAGTGCTACCGCCTACAGGGTTGACAACGTGAAGATATTTTCTAAATAAAAGATGTTTTATTATTATAACCCCATCAGCAAAACTGGTGGGGTTTTTTTATCATTATAAGAATCCTAATAGAATATTCTCTTCCTTGGTAAAATTTAAAGATGAATCCTTCTTTTTAATCTTTTTTATCAACTCCAAAGTATTAGAAACAAAGGCTTTGTGTTCCGGGGCGTTCGGGTTAAATGGTTTATGATTAACAGCAGAAATAATCTTTTCTATCTCCTCCATTATGGCCATTGATTTTGGCTCAATTAAAGATTTTTTAAACTTCTCCCAGATATATTCCACTGCTACTTTTGATGGATGAAGCATATCATCGGCATAATAACGGTAATCGCGTAAATCGTCCATTAAAATTTCGTACGATGGGAAATAAAAAGTATTATCAGGGTATTTGAGTATCAACTCATGGATTGCAACATTAAGGATTGATTTGCTTTGCTGATTTCCAACAGCACCATCCTTCCAATGGCGAACAGGGCTTATGGTAAAAATAATCTTACGGCATGATGTCTGGCACAAAAGCAAATCAATCAGTTCAGACCATGATGTCACAATCTCCTCAACGCTCATTAATTTATTATTGAACTCCCTTGATGGTACCTTATGGCAATTTGCAACGGGTTGGTTATTCTCCTTAAGATAATATACCCTAGCCGTTCCAAAGGTAACAAGTAAGCAATTTGCATTTTTAACAAATTCATTCGCTTGCGCCAAATCAGAGTTAATTGTCTTAAGGCATTTATCCTTATCTGAAGAAGAGTAACTAGAATGATGGAGGTAGCTATACCATAAGCCATCCCTAAACCTTAGATTGGATTCCGAGAGTGGCATTGCTTTGACAATACGTTCAACAACAAGTTTTACTGACAATGGGTTATAAACAACCCCAAAGGGATTTACTAAAACGGGCATCTTGCGTTCAACCATAATTCTTCCGATATTCTCCGTAAAGCAAGAACCACAAAAGATTATTGGAGTTTCGTAGCCGATATTAAAAGGGAATGGTTGAATATCAACCTCGGTTCTGAATGCTTGGATCATCGCATTTTTTAAAATCAGTAGCCATTTTAGAATCTATCCATTTTATGATTTCTTCAAATACTATCCCACGCACCGTTTCATTGTGTAACTCGTGGTACATATTAGGCCAAGGGATAAAGGTGCAACAACTAATTTTAATCGAAACTTCCTTTGTGGCACTAAATAATGTAATCGGATCTGCCTCTCCATGCATTAAAAGAATAGGCGTTTTAATTCCTTTTGCGTATTTTAAAACAAACTCGCCCGCCCTTTTTAGAGAGACATACAATTTAGGTGTAATTCGATTGTGATTGAGTGGATCGTTCTTATACTTTTTAACCTCTTCATCCAAATGCGAAATTTCAGAGGGTAAAACAGAAGACTTCATTGGTAGGAATGGAACAATATAATTAAGTATCGAAGCTAAAAAATTTAATATTGGGGATACTGACTTCGCCAATCTTAGCCATGGTGATGTTGAGATGATGCCGTCTACACTACAACATCTGCGAATAGCATGATTTAATACAATATTACCACCCATACTATGACCATAGAGGATTACGGGTACATTTGGAAAAAACTCCCTTCCTTTAGTAATCGCTAAATCAACTTCAAGAAGTAACTGCTCATAATGGTGAATATGCCCCCGCTGACCATCAGAATGTCCATGACCAATATGATCCCATGTAAGAAATGCATATCCTTTATTCACAAACATCTCCGCCCAATGCAGGTAGCGTTTGGAATGCTCGCCATGTCCATGTACAAAAAGTATAAGGGCTTTGGGAGTTGTTTCCGGGGAAACATGCCAAACAAATAGTTTATGATTTCGGGGTGTTACCCAGAGTAATTCTATTGGTGTCATAACTATAAATAAAAAGCCAAGATAGTAAATAATTGATAATGTTGGATGTGTAGCAAAAAACGAAAAGTAAAAAACAAATGCATTATTCCATATACTGAAATTTTAGTGGTATTTTGAAGTAAAACTTACGGATTATTATAAAATTTTTGAGTGCTATTCTATTGATTAGAATTCATAACAACCTTTTTCCATCCAGTCCTAAATAAAGGCGTATTTTTAAAAATTATATTAAACTTTTCATCCGATATTGTTCGCATTTCGGCTGGAAGAAGGCTCATTATCTCCTGCTTTGGCATTAACTCTTCGCATTTTGATATAGTAATTTTGCTATTCCAAGGGCAAACTTCTTGGCAAATATCGCAGCCAAAACACCAGCCATTAAGCACTTTTAATTCTTCATCAGTCAATGCTGATTTTTTTTCAATTGTAAGATATGATATACATTTTCGTGAATCGATAACACCGGGCGACACTATTGCGCCAGTTGGGCAAGCATCAATACATCGTATGCATGTTCCACAATGGTTGCGAATAGCCAAAGGAGTTGACTCAATCTCAAGATCAACAATCAACTCCCCAATAAAAGCGTATGAACCCAATTTGGGATTTATTAATAAGGAGTTTTTACCAACCCAGCCTAAGCTTGCACGAACAGCCCATGCTTTTTCCAGAACTGGGGCAGAATCAACAAAGGCTCTCCCATTAACTTGTCCAAACTCTTTTTGAATTAACTCAAGTAGTAGATGTAATTTATCCTTTACAACACCATGATAATCATGACTAAGAGCGTAACGGGAAATTTTTGGAGGTTCGGTTGATGTTTTTGGATTCCCTGGATAGTAACTAATCAAAACAGATATTACAGACTTAGCGTTGGGTACAAGGACTCTAGGGTCAAGTCGTTTTTCGAGATTTCGCTCCATGTAGGCCATCTCCCCATTCATTCCTTCTGCCAACCAATGCTTAATATGCCTATCCTCTTCAGATAAAAAACCTACGGGAGATACTCCACAAGCATCAAAACCAATTTGCTGTGCTAATAATCTGATCCGTTGTTCATTAGTTGTTGTTTGCTGCTCAATTTCTTTCATAACCGTTTTCTTTCTGTCAACTAACAACTGTGAACAATCAACAAATTTTACAAAAATCCCAGTTCAAGCATAGCCTCTTCACTCATACGGTCTTTATCCCATGGGGGATCGAAAGTTAAATTGACCATTGCTTCCGTAACGCCCTCAACTTTACCCACCCTTTCATGAACCTCATCTAGCAATTCATCTGCCAAAGGGCAGTTTGGTGCGGTAAGTGTCATTGTGACTTTTACTTTTCTATCATCGTCAACATCAACCTCGTAAATAAGGCCTAAATCGTAAATATTAACAGGTATCTCTGGATCGAAAATATTTTTCAGAACCTTTACAATATCGGCCTCTATTGCTAGTATATCTCTTTTTGTTTCCATGCCTACTGATATGTTTATTAAACATTGAAATGAAAGTAGAAAATCAGCGATTTTCCTTTGCTTGGTAGGCTATTGCATAAAGTTTCATCTGCTTAACCATTGCAACAAGCCCATTCGAGCGAGTTGGAGAAAGATTCTCTTTTAGCCCAATTTTATCAATAAAGTAAAGATCTGCATCAATTATTTCTTTGGGTGTACGTTGGTTAAGCACCTGAATGAGGAGCGCAACAATACCTTTGGTTATGATTGCATCGCTATCTGCTGAAAAAAGAATTTTCCCGTTTTCAAGTTCAGCATCAAGCCAAACCTTGCTTTGGCAACCTTTAATAAGGTAAGATTCTGTCCGCTTCTTATCATCTATTGGAGGAAGGTCTTTCCCCAATTCAATGAGTTGTTGGTACTTATCCATCCAATCCTCGAAGATGCTAAAATCTTCAATAATTCTATCCTGTACCTCGTTTAAAGTCATCACTACTATTTTAAATCTTCTTAATAATTTCTTTTTCAAACCATTCTCTATCCTCGGTGTTTTTAAAAGAACAAACAGGAAGATATATAAAATCAACCTTTGATGTGTAAAGCAAATAATACTTTCTGTTTCTTTCTACACTCCGAAAAAAACGAATTTCAATGGATGTCGATGTTCCATTCACAATTATCACATCAATTTTATCTGAGTCAATTTCATAGTGTCTCTCCAGAAGAAATAGCTTATTATCATTTGCAAAACTCCAATACTGGTATACCATAACCGTCTGAAAAAGAATTAACGCGACAATTATGAAATAAGCAAAAGAATCGCCTTGCTTAAGAATTAAAAGTAACACCACCATTATCCAAATCCACGCAATTAACCACCAGCGTTTTTTCAGATAACTTGTAATCAAAATTTTGAATAACTCTTTTTCAGTTAATGTTATTTGTCCTGTTACTATCATGGTTTTTACTAAATTTTATTTATTCCTCTCGCTTACCCAAACATCTCCTTTATCTTCTTAACACCATCAATCAACCTATCAATCTCCTCAAAAGTATTGTAAAATGCTAATGAAGCTCTAACAGTACCATCAATGCCAAAATGATCAATCACTGGTTGCGTACAATGATTACCTGTACGAACAGCAATGCCCATTTTATCAAGTATCATTCCTGTATCATATGGGTGAATATTATCAACTAAAAATGATACTATTGGTGCCTTATGCTGAGCATTCCCTATAATCCGTAAACCGTCAATAGAAAGTAACTTTGATGTAGCATAGTTTAATAATTCCATCTCATAAGCAGTAGCAGCCTCTATGCCAACAGATTTATAGTATTTAATGGCAGAAGACAATCCGGCCGCTCCTATATAATTTGCAGTACCAGCTTCAAATTTAAATGGGAGTTCATTATATACAGTCTTCTCGAAGCTAACTGTTGAAATCATATCACCCCCGCCCTGCCAAGGAACCATCGCATTTAAAAGTTTTTCTTTACCATATAAAACGCCTATTCCGGTGGGTCCATATATTTTATGTCCTGCAATTGCATAGAAATCTGCATCCAGATCTTGAACATCAACAATACCATGCTTAACTCCCTGTGCTCCATCAATTAAAACTGGAACATTATACTTATGTGCTCTTTTAATAATCTCCTTGATTGGGTTTACAGTTCCTAGGGAATTTGAAACGTGAGTTACTGCTAGAATACGAGTTTTTGAGGTAATTAATTCATCTAACTTATCGATGATTAGTTCTCCATTATCATCGAAGGGTAAAACTATAAGCTTTGCCTTTTTGCGCTCGCACAGCATCTGCCAAGGAACTATGTTAGAGTGATGCTCCATTTCCGAGACAATTACTTCGTCCCCCTCGTGAACAAAAGTTTCGCCGAATGAGAAGGCAACCATGTTTATAGAGGCTGTTGCACCAGAGGTAAAAATCACCTCATTTGTATTTTTGGCATTAATAAAACTGCGAACTGTTTCACGAGCTTCCTCATACGCTTTTGTCGATTCCTCGCTCAGTTTATGAACCCCTCTGTGAATATTTGCATTGATGCTATTGTAGAAATGCGTAATTGTATCGAGAACTACTTGGGGTTTCTGAGTTGTTGCCCCGTTATCGAAGTATGCAAGAGGCTTCCCGTAAAGAGTTTGGTTTAATATTGGGAAGTCTTGACGAATTCTAGTTATGTCTAAGTTGTTCGTTGTTCGTTGTTCGTTGTTCGTTATGAGAGGCATAATCTATCTTTTTTTCTGATAGTAATTGATAAATCCATTGATTAACATTTTACAATTCTGAAGAATATCCCAGCATTTCTGGTATTCAATAGAACTGTACTTAAAAAGCTCATTCGAAATAATTAATTGGGTTTCGAGTTCATATAAAGATCCTCTTGCTATGTATAAAAATTGTATCGTGTCTTTCGAATGATTTCGTCCAACTCCTTCTGCTATATTTGATGGTACAGAAACTGCTGAGCGTCTTATTTGATTAGTCAGTCCAAATTGTTCATTGACAGGAAGACTATTAGTCAATGAATAAACTAATTTTACTAACTCTTTACTTTCCTTCCAAACATCTAACTCCTTATAATCCATTTACTAATTTATGTGTTCGAACAACAATCAACTAACAACGATCAACCAAACTAGCAGCAATGCATAGGACAGTTATGACACCTTGATAGTTCCCCACGAAGGCGTTTATTTACCAATTCATCAATTCTATCACGAAGAGGACCAACGCTAATCTTCTTTACAACATCATGTGCAAATCCGAACATCAGCAATAACATCGCTTCCTTCTCACCAATACCTCTTGTCTGCATATAAAACTTGGCTTCCAAATCGAGTTGTCCTACGGTTGCGCCATGACTACATTTAATATCATCAGCATAAATCTCAAGTTGAGGTTTTGTATTCATCTTGGCATCAGCGGTTAAAAGCAGATTATTATTGGCTTGAAAAGCCTGTGTTTGCTGAGCATCCCTCCTTACCAATATTCTACCATTAAACGCTCCTGTTGCTTGATCGTCAAGAATACCCTTGAATAGTTCAGTGCTGGTACAATGTGGTTTAGCATGATCAATAAATGAGTAGTTATCGATATGCTGTGTGCGGTCATTTAAGTAAAGTCCGAAGGAGTTATTCTCACAACCCTCATCATCAAGGAGAACATCTAGGTTATTTCTTATAAAACCACCATGCAATGTAATTGTGTTGGTTGTAACCTTCGAGTCTCTAAGTTGACGAATGTAAACATGCGAAATTTGTGATGAATCGTTGTGCTCGTTCTGCATCTTTACAAAATCCAATGTGGAAGATGATTCCGTAATAATTTCAGTAACAACGTTTGAAAGAAATTTCTGAGAAGAAAGTGTATGATCGCAAACAACGATACTCGCTTTACTGCGCTCCTCAAGTACTACTAAGTTTCTATACTGAACAAGAAGATTCTCATCAGACATTAAAAGATTGATAATCTGGATAGGTCTATCAAGTTCGACTCCTTTAGGAACGTATATAAAGACACCATCCTGAACGAAGGCAGTGTTAAGTGAAACAAGTCCTTCTCCATTATTATCAGCAACAGTATTGTAATGTTTCGAAACTATTTCGGGGTACTTTACGGCAGCTTCGGTTAAACTTCCATATATTAATCCATTATCGAGTTTGGTTATTTTCTCACCTTTGGGAAGATAAAAACCATTCAAAACCAAGGCTAAATCAGTTCCAATTTCTGGAATATCACACCTAAAAATATCCTCAATTTTAAAAGTAATATTCTTAGGGGCAAAGTATTTCTCAAAATCTTGTGAGAATAGAGGCTCAATTTTTGAGTATTTATATTTCTCGTTTTTAGCATCGGGTAGCCCAAGAAGGTTGAAATTCTCTATTGCTTCCTGTCTTCCTCTATTAAGTATTGGAGCGGAATTATCGGTAATAAGATCAAGGTTGCTAAGGTAAAGGTCTACCAAATCCTCCTTGATCGATATAGTTGTTGATTTACTCATTTAAATTCTTATTAGATTGTCATCTATATTAAAGACAGTCAATGAAATACCTGTCAACTGATAACAAAAAACTGTTAACTAAATCCTACTCACCATTTTTAATCCAGTCGTATCCTTTCTCCTCCAGTTCAAGGGCAAGCTCTTTGCCAGCGCTTTTCACAATTTTACCGTTGTAAAGGATATGTACAAAATCAGGAACGATATAGTCGAGCAATCTTTGATAATGCGTAATTACAATTGATGCGTTATCAGGACGTTTTAACTTATTCACACCATTTGCAACAATACGTAACGCATCAATATCAAGACCAGAATCAGTTTCATCAAGAATCGAGAGTTTCGGTTCAAGCATTGCCATCTGAAAGATTTCATTTTTCTTCTTCTCTCCTCCAGAGAATCCTTCGTTCACTGAGCGATTGGTTAATGCAGAATCAATTTCAACGAGTTCTTTCTTTTCCCTCATCATTTTTAAAAAATCTGATGCGGATAATGGTTCTAATCCCCTGTATTTACGTTGCTCATTAACAGCTGCTTTCATAAAGTTAACCATGCTAACACCTGGTATTTCAATAGGATATTGAAAACTTAGGAATAATCCTTCACGAGAACGAACTTCGGGTGATAGGTCAAGTAAGTTTTTTCCGTTGAAAAGAATCTCACCGTGTGTAACCTCAAAAATTTCTCTTCCTGCAAGAACTGCTGCAAGCGTACTTTTTCCGGATCCATTGGGTCCCATGATTGCATGAACTTCACCAGCATTAATCTCTAGATTAATTCCCTTTAATATCTCTTTGCCTTTTATGTTGGCGTGTAAGTTTTTAATTACTAGCATCTTTTCTATTGAATTTATCTGACGTTATTCGGAATAATTCTGAAGTTATTCAGAATAAAATTAGAATTGTAAAACATTTATATTGATTTTGAAATTGCATTGCAATAGGAATTTAAAAGTTGGCTAATATCAATGACTTGCTTTAATAACTCCAAATATTTCTCCTGATTAATATAACCCAAATCTTGTGAGCGTGTGCTTTTTGTCATACTAAAAGATCTAAGAATGATTTTGATACCATTTTTTTATTCTCATTCATAAATATCTATTCTTTCATTCCGAATTACTTCGGAATAAATTCCGATTCATTCTCCTTAACTACCCAACACTACCCTCAAGGCTAATTTGAAGAAGTTTCTGCGCCTCAACAGCAAACTCCATAGGAAGTTTGTTTAGCACCTCCTTCGCATAGCCGTTTATTATAAGCCCAATTGCATCCTCGGTGGATAACCCTCTCTGATTACAATAAAATATTTGATCTTCGCCAATCTTAGATGTTGTAGCCTCGTGTTCAACTATAGCTGTTGGATTATCAACCTCAATGTATGGAAATGTATGTGCTCCGCATTTATCGCCTAAAAGAAGAGAATCACACTGCGAGAAATTTCGTGCACTCTCCGCACCTTTAAGAACCTTAACCAAACCCCTGTAGCTATTATTACTAACCCCCGCGGAAATGCCTTTGGAGATGATATGACTACGGGTATTTTTACCAATATGAATCATCTTTGTTCCGGTATCGGCCTGTTGATGATTGTTTGTTACCGCTACTGAATTAAACTCTCCGTAAGAATTATCACCTAGAAGTATACAACTTGGATATTTCCAAGTAATTGCAGAACCCGTTTCAACTTGAGTCCATGATATCTTACTATTCTTTCCCCTACAAATCCCACGCTTGGTGACAAAGTTGTAAATTCCACCTTTACCATTCTTATCACCCGGATACCAGTTCTGAACCGTAGAATATTTTACTTCCGCATTTTCAAGAGCAACAATTTCGACAACAGCAGCATGTAGCTGATTTTCATCACGAACAGGAGCAGTACAACCTTCCAGATAGCTAACATAACTATCAGCCTCGGCAACAATGAGCGTACGCTCGAATTGACCCGTATTTGCAGCATTTATTCTGAAATAGGTGCTTAACTCCATTGGGCATCGAACACCTTTGGGGATGTAGCAAAACGAACCATCGCTAAATACAGCAGAGTTCAAAGCGGCAAAATAGTTATCGGTTGTGGGAACAACCGATGCAAGGTGTTTTTTAACCAAATCAGGGTGTTCTCGAATAGCTTCGCTCATCGAGCAGAAAATAATTCCATGTTCAGATAAAGTTTCACTAAAAGTTGTCTTTACCGATGAACTATCCATAACAGCATCAACAGCTACACCAGATAATATTTTTTGCTCATTTAGAGGTATGCCTAATTTTTCGAATGTTTCCTTTAATTCAGGGTCTATCTCCTCGCTGCTATTTGGATTTTTTTTGCGAGGAGCAGCATAAAAAATAATCTCCTGATAGTCAATTTCCGGAACATTTAGGTGAGCCCATGTAGGCATTTCCATTGTTAACCAATAACGATATGCCTTTAAACGGAACTCGAGCATCCACTCTGGTTCTTCCTTTTTCTTCGATATTATCCTTACAACATCCTCACTTAAGCCTTTGGGAATAATATCTGTTTCAACATCTGTTACAAATCCGTATTTATAGTCTCCTGATGTAACCTCACTTATTATTTTATCCTGATCGTTTGTCATTGCTAAGAAATCTTTATATCGGTAACTTAAGAACAAACTGAAAGTAGTAATGTTTGCTCCTAACAAGCTAATAATGTAGAATAATTCTAATTAAGCGCAAAGATATTTACTTTGATTGGATTAGAAAATGTTTTTAGTCAAGAACTATTAAATTACTAAGATTATAGTTAGCCCTTAAAAAGTATCATTCTTGCAACCCCTAAAGAAACTGCCCTTATTCAATTTGGCGACTTACTGACTAGAGGTAAGAAACAAAACGATGACATAGATACATTGCAAGACCTACAAAAGCCCGCACAGGAGAGCCAGAAAAAGTACCCCTTGACTTAAAAGCCGAAAGCAACCAAATGCCTGAGTAAAGATGGTGAGGCTTTAAACTAAGTAGTTAAGCAAACAAAAGAATATATTTAATTGATAGAGAAATAGATAATAAATATCAAAACAATTAAAGATTCAAAATAAATAACTAGTAATTCAATAAGTTTAAAATGATGAACCCCAACTTGAAGGTTGGGGTTTGTTATTTATTGTAATTGTTTATTCTTTTTTGGTAGCAATGTAAAAGAAGGGAACATTTGCCATATCAGATAGCTCTTCACCTGCTTCGCGAAGCTCATCGTCATCCTCATCAAAATACCAGTAAATCTTAATGGGAAATCCATCGCGTTGAAACCCATTGAGCATTATTATGATATCGTAAATAAATTTAGCCGATGAGGAGTTAAAATATATAAACTTAAATTTAAATGTGAAAGGCTCAACTTCAACATTCAGAGATTTGTTGCTTTTCATCCAATTATTTAACTCATCGAGCCATTGAATTAGGGGAAAGTAAAAATCACGAACATTCTCTGGCCGAGAAAAGCCAGAAATTTGGAGCATTCGCAATTCTATATTAAAATCAACAAAAGGGGATACAGGTGTTCCTTTTACATATAACGACTTCATTTATTCCTCATATTTCTAATGTGCAAGATAGAAAAAACATTTATAATGTATTACAAGAAAATATCAAGAAACAATAAAAAGTGCTAACATAATTGATTAATTAACAATTAGTGATGACCATTAATTAGAAAACGGTTTTAAGAAATAAGCCCCGTTGAGATCTAACGGGGCTTATTCGGTTTAGGTTTGGTAGGGTATAAAATTAAAGGGGTATCCAAGCATATCAGAAATTTCTTCGCCCGATTCTTGAATCTCATCATCTCCATCCTCAAAATACCAGTTAATTAGTACTTCATTTCCTCTTGAGTGATATTTCATAAATTCTAATAGAATATCAAGTAAAAACTTTGAAGATGCTGAGTTGAAATACGTCATCTTAAGGTTTACCGTTAAGATATTCTTATTAAAATCAATATTTTTACTCAATATTACATCACTGAACTCATCAAGCCACTTTAGGATAGGTCTATAAAAACCAATCACATTTTCTGGCCGTGAGAAACCTGAAATTTCAAATAAATTATTATCCGGATCGAAATTTATTTTAGGGGTGAACTCAGTTGGTTCAATATTTAAGGAATCCATAAGCATTCTGGTTATTTTATGTGTTTATGGGCTATCTGTACGTTTAATGTAAAGTATGAATATTTATCATTAATTGTTGAAAAGGTGTAATTGATTTTATTTTCTGAGACCTTTGCAATATTAATAATTCCGAGACCTGCACCTCCTTTAGGTGATACATTTCCGCTTAAAATAGTATTCTTATACAGATCCTTCAATCCTTCTTTGTCCAACGTATTGACTCTATCTAACTTGTTCTTTAATAGTAGGATTTTATGGTTAAATATTGAGTTTGAAACAAACATTGTTAGATTTTGAGCATTCATGTATAAATAGAATTTCGGTAAAAACGTTTTATCATGCTCAATATGATCTTGATGCTTATAGATGTTTTCCAAACTCTCAACCATAGCAGCATACACTTTTTTTCTAATAGTGATATTCATGCCACGTTTATCAAGAAGAGCAGCCATCTTGTTAAGCAAAAATCCTATTTCTTCGTAGCTTAAAGGCCCAAAATGCCTTAATAACTCCTCATTAACTATTTCTACTTCTTCCATTTTAGATTCTAAAGGTTGCAAAATATGAAAGTTAATTAATATTTACTAATATTCAAAGGCATTTTAGTAAGACTTAATCTGCTATATTAAAAAATATCACCTTAAAATTACTATAATCTTTCCATATTAAACTATTAATGAGGCTATTTTTAATCTTATTATAATAAAAAGGTTGGAGTAAATCCAACCTTTAGGGTATATAGTAATTTTCTATTATTGTAAAATCTTCATTTCATTGATTAATCTTGTTGCTCCAGCATATTTGTCAACGATAAAAAGTACATACCGAATATCAACATTTATAGTTCTTTGAAGTTGCTTCTCAAAAACAATATCTCCGCTCATAGCCTCCCAATTTCCATCAAAAGCGATTCCAATAAGTTCTCCTTTAGCGTTTAATACAGGGCTACCAGAGTTTCCACCGGTAATATCGTTCGTTGTTATAAAAGCTACTGGCATTTTTCCATTTTCACCATAACGGTCATAATCCTTTGCCTTGTATAGTTCCTTTAATTTATTGGGAACAACAAATTCCCAGTTATCTGGATCTTCTTTCTCCATAACGCCATCAAGGGTTGTTAAAAATTCATAATGAACGGCATCCATAGGATAATAATCTTTAACCTGCCCATAGGTTAAGCGCATGGTTGAATTTGCATCTGGATACATTGCCTTCTCAGGGTTCATTTCCAAAACCCCAGCAATATACAACCTTTGACCCTTTTTATAGAGAAACTCAAATGGTTCCTGTAGTTTTTTTATCTCTTTATCTTTAACGCTAATTGATTTTGATGCTATAAACGCTGGATCATTTTCTAAAATAACAGAAGTTGGTGCTGCAAGAAATTCATTTACCTTAATGGAGTCCGAAAAAATTGATTTGCTAAATAAGAAATCCGAATATTTTACAAAATCTCCCTGAAAATCTGTAGCAATTGTATTAAAAAAATCAGGATAGTATGTCTTATCTACATTGTCATAAAATGTTTTTAACATTGCGCTAGCCACTTTTTTATCTGTTGGCATGTTGTAGTCCTTATAAAATTTCTTTACATCTCTTTTCAATCTCAATAGCCTTTTCCCAATCGAATCCTGATCATTCAATTTTAATAATTCATAAAGCCTTAATGTTTTATCCGCCATTGAAAATATTTCGATTCCTCGCGATAATGCCTCAGTAATATATTGTGATACATATGTGTAGTTCTTATTTCCAGCGACACTTTGCTCAATCATTTTTAAAGCCTCACCATATTTCTCTTTTCTTTGGTTATCTTGAGACACCCATTCGGTAAACATTTTTTCACTTTCTTTTTTTGCTTCAATTACCTTTAATCGTTTCAATGATTTATTTTGACCAATTGCTTTTTTCCATGCATTGGTTGAACTGGAATATTTTGAAGCATACTTAATATTAACAGCTCTGTCTGCGATCATGTCATTAAGTAAGATTCCTTGCCTAATTCCTCTGATATAAATTCTATTTTTATTCGTAATATTAATTTGGGTTTCAATCTCCGAAGAGGTCATGTAACGCTGTGTTCGACCAGGATATCCCAATATCATAGCAAAGTCATCCTTTTTAACACCTTTTATTGAAATTGTTAGCGCTTTTTTGGACTTGTATGGCACATTGTTATTTGAGTACTCGGCTGGTTTGTTTTCTTTGCTGGCATATACGCGAAACATAGAAAAGTCTCCAGTATGACGAGGCCACATCCAGTTATCTGTATCAGCACCATACTTCCCAATTGATGATGGTGGCGCACCAACCATTCTTACATCATTAAAAACCTCAGATACTATAAGATAAAATTGATTGCCCCCGAAATAATTTTTAACAATTGCATTATAACTATTTCCCTCTTTTGCTTTTTTTGAAAGTTCATCACTAACCTTTTCTATTGCTCTCTCTCTTTCCTGCTCTGTCATTTGAACTGTAATTGCGGCATTAACCTGACTTGTTACATCTTCGAGTCTGACCAAAAAAGTAACAGATAATCCAGGTGTTGGAATTTCTTCCTCTAATGTTTTTGCCCAGAAACCATCCTTTAAATAATCATGTGCTGGTGAACTGTGCTTCTGAATTGAACCGTAACCACAATGATGATTGGTGAGAATCAAACCCTGCTCAGAAATAATTTCGCCCGTACAGCCGTTACCAAAAATTACAACTGCATCTTTCAAACAGGAACTATTGATACTGTAAATATCTTCGGCAGAGAGTTTTAATCCTTCCTCTTTCATCTGCTTTATATTTAACTGATTTAACAAAGTAAGCAGCCACATCCCTTCATCTGCTTTTAGAGTATTTGAAATTAGGATAATGCACCCAATCAACAGTAAACAAAGTCTTTTCATTTCAATATTCGTTTATAATTCGTTAGTAAAATTAATTTTAATTCACAACTTATAGACTTAAAAAATATGGTAAAGTTTACTTCATGAGAAAGTATATACAAAATATTAAAACATCTTAAGTTGATCGTCTTTCAACTTATATGACAAACGGTGGTATGGTGTAATTCCAAATTCGCGTATTGCATTTCGATGGTATTTAGTTGGATAACCTTTATTCTGTTTCCAACCGTATTGAGGAAATTCATTATGCAGTTTAACCATATAATCATCGCGAAAAGTTTTTGCTAAAATGGAAGCTGCAGCAATTGACATATACTTGGCATCCCCTTTAACAATACATTGATGTTGAATTCCCGGATACTGTTTAAACCGATTTCCATCAACCAGTAATAGTTCAGGTTTGAGGTTTTCTAAAGTGTCAACCGCTTTATGCATTGCCCAAATGGATGCATTCAGTATATTAATTTTATCGATCTCAATGTTAGATACTTGCTGAACCGAATAATCGAGCGCATTTGCAATTATTATTTCTCTAAGGGTATAACGCTGCTTAACCGATAGCATTTTTGAATCGTTAAGAACTTCATTTATAAAATCAGTGGGTAGAATCACTGCTGCGGCAAAAACTGGTCCAGCAAGGCATCCCCGACCAGCTTCATCACAACCAGCCTCAATAGTATTGGGTTTATAGAATGGTTTAAGCATGATATTTACTGGTTAACTGTTTTCATCATGCTTTCGTAGAGCGATTTTGCAGTACCATCCCAACTGAATTTTTTACGCTGGATACGAGCATTCACAATAAGCTCTTTTCTTAAAATTTCATCATCATAAATTGTAACCATTCCTTCGGCAATAGATTCAACATTAAAAGGATCTACATAGATTGCGGCATCTCCTGAAACTTCAGGTAAAGAAGTGCAATTAGATACAACTAGCGGTACATCACATTTCATGGCTTCAAGTATTGGAATACCAAAGCCCTCATAATATGAAACATATATCATAGCTAACGCAGAACCAATAACATTCTTAAGCTTATCAACCTGTAATCGCCCAGAGAAAATAACCTCATCCTTAAACTCCATCTCCTGTAAAATCATCATCATCTGAGATGTTCCATACATCTTCTCACCAACTATAACAAGTTTGATGTTTGAATGTGTTTTCTTTTTAAATAGGTCAAACGCTAAAAGCAATCGGGGAATATTCTTACGAGGGTTGAAGGCTCCTACGAACACAAAGTAGGACGATCCTTGGGAAATGAAACTCCGAACCTTTTCAATTTCTCTGGAGGACAAGGGGGCGTACAAATCATTCGCACCATTATATACCACATCAATTTTGCCTGGATCAACTACATAATTTTGACAAATATCCTTTTTGGAATATTCACTTACGGTTGCTAATCGGCTAGCTTTATGGGCAAATTTTGGGAAAAAAAAGTTATAGTACCATCTTACTAAAAAAGGAATCGTTTTTGGAAAATGAAAAAAGTTAATATCATGTATAACCCCCAGCATTGGAATGTTTGATCTAAGAGGGAGATATCCATCCGGTGAGATAAATAGGTCGATTTTGTTTCTTCGAATAAATTTTTTTACAGAAATCTCAAACCAGACAAACCATAAAACAGGATGTCTGGATTGTGGCTTTAATACAACAGGCTTAATATTGCTTGAGAAAATGAAATCAGGATCGAATTTTCTGTCAAACAAGAAAAAAAACTCGTGTTCTGGATGCCCCTGAGTAATTCTTTTCATGGTTTCGTAAGTAAACCACCCTATACCTTCGAGTCGGTCTTTAAGCAGAAGACGAGTGTTTACGGCAATCCTCATCGGAAAACATTTCCGTCAAATTACATCATTTTTACATTAATTTGCAAGGATTATTATTTTAGATGTTTGGTTAAACCCTCCTTTTGTCTACATTTGGATAATTCAACATTTGTAAAGCAGTGAAAAGAAAGTTTGCTACAAATTTAATTTTACTACTATCCCTTAATTTACTTGTAAAACCATTTTGGATTTTTGGGATAGATAGGACTGTTCAAAATCTTGTAGGTGCTGGCGAATATGGTTTGTTCTACTCGCTATTCAATTTTTCTCTTCTGCTGAACATTGTGCTTGACTTTGGGCTAACCAACTTTAATAATCGTGAAATTAGTAGGCACTCACAACTCATTTCCAAGTACTTTTCTAATATAGTTGTTATAAAGGTTATTCTTGCTATTACCTATGGAATCCTCTGCTTAGGAGTAGGCGTTGTAATGGGATATAGTGGAAGACAATTCTATCTCCTTTTCTTACTTATTTTCAATCAGTTTATCTCATCATTTATTCTTTACCTACGCTCCAACCTCAGCGGTCTTCAATTTTTTAAAACCGATAGTTTTATCTCTGTTTTAGATCGTTTTCTAATGATTTTGATTTGTAGCTGTTTGCTTTGGGGAAATATTTCCAACTTCCAATTTTCCATTGAGTGGTTTGTTTATGCTCAAACAGCATCTTATATAGTCACAATGTGTGTTGCGTTTTTACTTGTTTTACCTAAAACAACCTTTTTTAAAATTCGATTCGATAAAGTATTCCTAATTTCAATTTTACGACAAAGCTTCCCTTTCGCTTTACTTGCTCTTCTTATGAATCTTTACAGTAGAATTGATTCCGTAATGCTCGAAAGAATCCTCCCTAAAGGAAATGTGGAATCTGGAATTTACGCTCAAGCATTTCGTATTGTTGATGCAGTTAATATGGTACCATTTCTATTCGCCGGTCTTTTACTTCCAATATTTTCAAAAATGATCAAAAATATAGAACCAACCCAACCCCTTGTTGGTTTTTCATTCTCCCTACTATTCATCCCCGCATTTGCCTTTACTATCTCTTGTATTGTTTTTCGATCAGAATTAATGCACCTACTTTACCATCAGCACACCGCCGAATCATCTTCTGTTTTAGGCGTACTAATGATTTCGTTTCTCTTGATATCTGTTAACTATATCTTCGGAACCCTTTTAACGGCCAATGGAAGTATTTGGCAACTAAATAAAATAGCATTAGTTGGAGTTGTCATAAGTTTTATTTTAAATATTGCTTTAATACCTCACTACAAATCCTTTGGCGCTGCAATAGCCAACCTAAACACACAACTTATTGTTTTGGTTTTACAAGTATTTCTGGCCTTTAAGATTTTTAATTTTAATGTAAACATCAAACAATTTGGCATCTACTTTATTTTTATTCCAGCAAGCATTGCCCTTGTATTTCTTGCAAAAACAACATTTCCATTGTGGATTGTAGGATTTGTTTTTTCTTTACTTAGCGTTGCATTGCTTAGCTTCCTGTTGAAAATTATAAAAATAAAAGAACTGATAGATTTGTTTATTAAAGGTTAACACACTGCTTTTTTTAAATTATTCTTTAAAGAAATATTATCTCAATTCGTCTTCTGTGAATGTTAATTGTAAATTTTGTGACTATACCTTGAATATTTATTTCTAAAAGATTACCTTTAAACCCGATAAATTAATTTAGCTTATATTAAACATTAGTATTCATGGGTCTTCTGATTGATAAAACAGCTGATACCCCTTATATTAATTTTTCTGAAGAAGGAATTATTGACATAGAAGGTCGTTCCATAGCAGAAGATGTGTTTTCATTTTGGCAGCCCTTATTGGAATGGATTACCAACTATTGCAAAAAACCAGCAGCCTTTACAAGCATTGTAATTTACCTTGAATATACAAATAGTAGTTCAAATAAGTATATTAATGAGATCCTTAGAGAAATTGAAGCGTGTTCCTCCAAGGGAAATAAAATGCTTATAACATGGAAATACGAAGAGGATGATGAATCGATATACCAACTTGGCAAAGACCTTGAAGCCATAACAAAACTTTCTTTTAAATTTGAAGCTGTTGAGATAGAGAAGATGAGAACTCAACGGGTGAAAATAAAAAGTAAGAAAAATGGTAATGAAGCAATAATTACCTACCGTTACTGGGATGCCATTATTCGTAATGGACATGGTGATGAATATATAGTACTTGAAGAGATTAACTAATTTATACTGTTTCATTAAATGCCTATTTCATGGTGAAACTCGAACTTAAAGAAACCGCTACAACTCCCTATGTCAATTTTGACTCAGTTTCTGGTTTGCTCAAAATTGATGGAAGATCGATTCCCGAAAATGTTATTGATTTCTACCATCCAATACTTAGATGGATTGATGAGTACGCCAAATCCCCTTGCGAAAAAACTGAAATTACCCTCAAATTTGAGTACTTCAATACAAGCTCCTCAAAAAGGATTTTTGATATTATGAAAAAACTTGAAAAGATGGCCGCTGATACCGGTAACAGGGTGGTTATTAACTGGTTTTACGAAGAAGATGATGAGGATATTTTTTTCGCAGGAAACGACTACAAAGCACTTATCAGCAAGGTAGAGTTTAATCTTATAGAAATTATTTAACTATAAAATTGAGATCGAAATTCACTCTGAGGTTTTGGCTATTATTCTAAAAATTCTACTTACTTTATCTAAAACAATGTCTTTCCCCATTGTTTCTCTTTGAATTAAAAAATTTTACAAACGAAAAAAGCCTGCAAATGCAGGCTTTTTAGTAGCGGGGGTAGGACTCGAACCTACGACCTTTGGGTTATGAGCCCAACGAGCTACCAACTGCTCCACCCCGCAATATATTTTTCAAATCTCTAATGAACATTTTTTCCTAACGCGGTGCAAAGATAACATCTCATCTCACAATATGCAAACATCCTGGAAATATTTTAAAAAGTATTTACTATTCTATTGCAATTAGGTCTAAAATGTTCTACATAATCCATAATGAGCCTGCTTCTTAATACTTATATAATAAACTATTCGCTCACAGTAACCCCCTAATATACAAAATCAATTATCTTTGTGGCACTTTATTAATATTTATGGCAAAGAGCAAGGAAAAACGAAAGTATATTGAAAAACTTAAGAATAAGTATCGACTCAATATACTTAACGATCAAACTTTCGAAGAAGTTTGGACTATGAGACTGTCTCGCTTAAACGTAATCGCCGTTTTTGGAAGCGCAGCAATCCTCATTGTTATTTTTGTTATCGTACTAATCGCTTTTACACCAATTAGAGAGTTTATCCCAGGTTATCCTGATGGAAATACACGAAGAAATATTGTAGTAAATGCATTAAGAGTTGATTCGCTTGAAAGAGAATTGAAGCACTGGAAAAGTTATTACAATAATATTAATAATATTTTAAATGGTGGCGAGCCGACTAGTATTGTGAGTAAGCCCGACTCAACAGTTAAGTATAAGGAGATTCGTTTTACACGATCGGTTGAGGACTCATTGCTAAGGCTTCAGATTGAGGAAAATGAAATGTATAACTTATCGGTATTTGATAATCGCAAATCAAAAAGCAGTATAAGTAATATGCTTTTTTTTACCCCTGTAAAAGGTGTTATTACTAGCACATTTAGTTTGCAGCAGAATCATTTTGGTGTTGATATCGTTGCAGCACCCAACGAAGCCGTGGTTGCTGTGGCCGATGGCACTGTTACCCTATCAACTTGGACGCTAGAAACAGGGTATGTTATACAGATCCAGCATGATGATAACCTAATTTCTGTTTACAAGCACAACAGTCAATTATTGAAAAAACAAGGTGCTAGAGTTAAAGCAGGGGAAACAATTGCAATTATAGGGAATTCCGGAGAACTCACTACAGGGCCACATCTACACTTTGAACTTTGGCATAATGGAAATCCGATTGATCCTCAAAAGTATATCATTTTCTAATCGTTTTATTTACAAAATTACATAAGCATCCATTGAAGAGAAAAATTGCCATACTTGGATCTACTGGTTCTATTGGAACACAGGCTTTGGATGTAATTGCATCAAATCCCGATTTATTTGATATTGAGGTTTTAACAGCATATAATAGCTATGAGATTTTGATAAAACAAGCATTACAGTTTCTTCCAAATGCTGTTGTTATAGGAAATAAAGAGAACTACCCCTTTGTAAAAGATGCGCTATCTTCTACTGATATTAAAGTCTATGCTGGCTTCGATGCCATTGCTCAAATAGTAGAAATGGATACCATTGATATTGTCCTAACCGCCATGGTAGGTTTTTCTGGGCTAATACCTACTATCAATGCAATTAAAGCAAAAAAAACAATAGCACTCGCCAATAAAGAAACTTTGGTGGTTGCTGGAGATATAATTACTGAACTTTCGTTACAAAACAATGTTCCTATAATACCTGTTGATTCAGAGCATTCAGCCATTTTTCAATGTCTAGTAGGAGAAAAAAGTCCAATTGAAAAAATAATATTAACCGCTTCAGGTGGTCCTTTTCGCAAACACACACTCGAACAACTTAGACTGGTAACCTGTGCCGATGCATTAAATCATCCAAACTGGTGTATGGGATCAAAAGTAACTATCGATTCAGCCACAATGATGAATAAGGGTTTAGAGGTTATAGAGGCAAAATGGCTATTTAACCTTAAACCCAACCAAATAGATGTAATTATTCATCCACAATCGATAATTCACTCATTAGTTCAGTTTGAAGATAGTTCTATTAAAGCTCAACTCGGACTTCCCGATATGAGGTTACCAATACAATATGCATTTTCCTTCCCATATAGAATAAAATCGGATTTCCCCCGATTCAGCTTTACGGATTACCCAATACTCGCTTTCGAAGAGCCGGATATTAAAAGATTCCCAAACCTCAATTTTGCCAGAGAATCCCTTATTAAAGGAGGTAACTCACCGTGCATTTTAAATGCTGCAAATGAAATAGCAGTGGAATCATTCTTAAACGAGAAGATTAGTTTCCTTCAGATGTCGGAGGTAATTGGAGTGGCAATTTCTCGTTCGTTTTTTATTCCCAAACCTTCCATCGAGGATTACACTTTAACCGATAAGGAAACAAGAATTTTAACCAAAGAAATCATAAAAGAATATCAATAATAGCTATGGAAATATTAGTAAAAACAGGTCAACTTCTATTAAGTTTATCAATCCTCGTTTTACTTCACGAGTTAGGTCATTTTATTTTTGCAAAACTCTTTAAAACAAGAGTCGAGAAATTTTACCTTTTCTTCGATCCTTGGTTCTCACTTTTTAAGTTTAAGAAAAGTGATACAGAGTACGGAATAGGATGGCTACCCCTTGGTGGTTATGTTAAAATATCGGGAATGATTGATGAATCACTTGATAAAGAGCAACTAAAACAACCCCCACAACCCTACGAGTTTAGGTCAAAACCAACATGGCAAAGATTACTCATTATGTGCGGAGGAGTAATTGTTAATTTTCTCCTTGCCTTATTCATTTATAGTTTAGTGCTTTATGCGTGGGGTGAAGAATACCTACCAAACGCTAATGTTAAATACGGCATTGCCTGTGATTCTTTGGGTGTTGAAATGGGATTCCGTAATGGAGACAAAATTATTGCTGTTGGAGGAAAAGAGGTGGATGATTTCCTCAAAATCACACACGATATACTACTCAATAGTGAAAGAAGCATCACTGTTCTTAGAGATAGTAAAACTGTAACGTTTACTGTTCCCGATAGTTTAATTGCTAGGCTTATTAAAAACCCATTTGTAATTATATATCGTATACCATTTATTGTAGGTGAACTTGAAAAAAATGCACCCGCTATAAAAGCAGGGTTTAAAAAAGGAGACGAACTTGTTGCCATAAATGGTGAACCAAAAAAATACTTTGACGAGTTTAAATCCACCATACAAAAATCTAAAAATAAAAATATTGCTTTTACATTTAAACGAGGTGTTGATACGATTGATATAAGTGTTCAAGTACCAAATACGGGTATTGTTGGAGTTTATCCTGTTGGAGACTTTTCGAGGTTTTTTGAAACGAAAAAAATGACCTACACTTTTTTTCAATCATTTCCTGCAGGAATCAAAAAGGGTATGAGCACCCTCTCCAGCTATATCAAACAGTTTAAACTGATATTTACCCCGAAAACAAAGGCATATGAATCGGTAGGTGGGTTTATAACAATTGGCAAAATCTTCCCTGGGACATGGAACTGGCAAGCGTTTTGGAGTCTTACTGCATTTTTGTCTTTAATACTAGCATTTATGAATATCCTTCCAATCCCTGCCCTTGACGGGGGACACGTTCTGTTTTTACTGTTTGAGATGATTACAGGTAAAAAACCTGGCGACAAATTCTTAGAATATGCTCAAATAGCTGGAATGGTAATTCTACTGAGCTTATTAGTATTTGCAAATGCAAATGATATTATTAAACTCTTTAAATAAATTATTAATAAGGTGAACTTACCTCTAAAGTGCTTAAAGTACTAGTGTTTGAAATAATAACTTTAGGTACTTTAGTGTTTTACCTTATACACTGTTTGATTAATTTTCTTTTAAATTACTTTTTTTTAGCCTAGGTTTGTAAAAAAATACAACGCTATGAATGCATTTATCCTTGCAGGTGAAATTGGAATGAGCGAATTGCTTGTGATCCTTGTTATCATCCTTCTTTTGTTTGGAGGAAGAAAAATTCCAGAAATGATGAAAGGACTTGGACAGGGTGTTAGCGAGTTCAAAAAGGGTATGCGCGAAGCGGATCAACCCACCAATAATGATAAAAAGGAAACAAATACCCCAAAAGAATAGTTACAGCAATACCTTACTACCAAATTATCAGTATGGCGGTTAATTTGTTTTTCCGACAAAGCATCATTTTGGTGTTCTTTTTATTTATATCCGTAATAGCCAAAGGACGTAATGAGGTTAACCCTGTTTTGATAAAATATGATAAAACACTTGAACCCTTTGATTACTTAGAAGATCTTCGTATTTTCCCCGATTCTACATCTAAATCAAAAAGCAAGCCATCGGATGATTTTCCTACCTTCCCTGATCTTGTTTACGAGTATAAAGTCGCATCTATAGGAAAACTTTCACCTATAGATTTTGATTATAACCCCCATGTTAGAAGATATATTGATATCTATTCAATCGAACGTCGTGAACAGGTTTCGCAAATCCTTGGTCTTGCTGAGTTGTACTTTCCTCTTTTCGATGAAATGCTCGATAAGTATCACCTACCCCTCGAACTAAAATATTTAGCGGTAGTTGAATCGGCACTAAACCCTCTTGCCGTATCGAAAACTGGAGCCACCGGTCTTTGGCAATTTAAAATCAACTCTGCAAAGATGTTTAATCTCACCGTTAACTCTTATGTAGATGAAAGAATGGATCCGGCAAAATCAACCGAGGCTGCTTGTCAATATCTCCAATATCTTTACAAGATTTTTAACAATTGGCATTTAGCCCTTGCTGCATATAACACAGGTCCTGGTGCAATTCGAAATGCTATTAGCAGAGCGAATGGGGAGACAAATTTTTGGAAGATTTACGATTATCTCCCAGAGTCTGCTCAAAACTATGTTCCTGCATTTATTGCAGCTGCATACATAATGAATAATGCAAACAATCATCATATCAATGCTATTAAGCCAATTATCAATTACGCCAAAATCGATACGGTGATGATATCCAAACCTGTTAAATTTGTAACAATATCAAAAGAACTGGGTATTCCAATTGAACTAATCCGATTTTTAAACCCTGTTTATCGTAGAGATTTTTTACCCGATTTAGGAAGGCCTATAACATTATGGTTACCTACAAACAAAGTTGAACAATTCTTGCAAAAAGAAAAAATTATCTACAATTCAAAAGTTGAAACAGCAACCTACAATGATATATTGGCTAATTCTGGGAATACTGATGGTAAAATTAGAGTTCAACATAAAGTAAAATCGGGTGAGTACCTTCACAAAATTGCTATTAACTATGGTTGTACAATAGATGATATTTTAATTTGGAATCCCAATGTCGATGATAATTTAAGCAAAGGAGAGTATTTGAATATATGGGTAGATAAAAAAATATATCAAAGAATACAGGATACCTCCTCCGATTCATTAAAAACAAGCACAAACCAATAAAAAAGCCAACTTATCGTTGGCTTCAATTTATTTTGGAAGGACACTAATCTTCAAGTCCATCAGAAGGATCTCCTGCAAATTCCCTTACAATTCCTCTTTTTGATTTTTTAATAAAATCTAAAATCAAATCTCTTTCTACAGTCTGAGTCATGTTGTTCTCAATATAGCCAATTGCCTGAGTAACGTTCATCCCCTTGCCATAAAGATTGCGATATAACTCCTGAATTTCACTTACTTTTTCAGCATTAAAACCTCTCCTTCGTAAACCAATAATATTAAGTCCTGCAAAAGTAATTGGCTCCCTAGCGGCAATTATATAAGGAGGTATATCCTTATTAACTTTAGTACCCCCTTGAACCATTACATGCATACCAATACGTTCAAATTGATGAACTAAAACTTGACCACTAAGGATTGCAAAATCGTCAATCTCAACTTCTCCTGCAAGCTGAGTTCCATTTCCCAATATTATGTTGTTGCCCAATATACAATCGTGGGCAACATGTACATACGCCATTAGTAGACAATTATTGCCTACAACAGTTTTTCCGCGGGATTTGGTGCCTCGATTAATGGTTACACATTCACGCATTGTAACATTATCACCAACTTCGGCGGTTGTCTCCTCGCCTCTAAATTTTAAATCCTGAGGAATTGCAGAAATAACTGCTCCTGGGAAAATACGACAATTCTTACCAATTCGTGCACCATCAAGAATGGTAGCATTAGGACCAACCCAAGTGCCATCACCAATTTCAACATTTTCAGCGATATATGCGAATGGTTCAATGGTGACATCCTTACCTATTTTTGCATTGGGGTGTATATATGCTAGGTTTTGGTTCATTATTCTCTTATTTTTGTGATTTGTGCCATAAGAACTCCTTCCATAACAAGCTGATCTCCAACAAAAGCTTGCCCTGTCATATTTGCAATACCCCTACGTATAGGTTCGTTCAGAAAACATTTAAAGATAAGGGTATCACCCGGCACAACTTTTCTTTTAAACCGTACTTGATCAATTTTTAGAAAGTATGTTAAATAATTTTCAGGATCAGGAACTGAATTAAGAACCAAAATTCCACCAACCTGTGCCATTGCCTCAACTTGTAATACTCCTGGCATAACGGGTTCATTAGGAAAATGGCCTACAAAAAAACCCTCATTCATAGTAACATTCTTCATTCCTACTACCGATGAACCATCCATACTCATAATCTTATCGATCAATAGGAATGGAGGGCGATGTGGAAGTATTCTTTGTATCTGAAGAATATTCATCAGAGGTTGTTGGTTTGGATCGTATATTGGTGGTGTTGGTTTAAGAATCTCCTTTTTATACTGCTTACGAAGCATTTTTGCAAACTCCGTGTTTGCATGATGTCCTGGTCTAAGTGCGGTTATTTTCCCTTTTATTCTTAGGCCTAAAAGGGATAGGTCACCAACCATATCCAAAAGTTTATGGCGGGCAGGCTCATTGGTAAAATGAAGATCAAGATGATTTAGAAATCCAGAGGGTCTTACTTGTACATGGGGTTTATTGAAAAGATCAGCAATACGGTCAAGTTCAATCTGAGGAACCTCCCGTTCCATTATAACAATTGCATTTTGCAGATCCCCCCCTTTAATAAGATTATTTTTTAGGAGAATCTCTAACTCATGGAAAAACACAAATGTTCTACAAGGTGAAATTTGTGATTCAAAATCTTCGATACGTGTTAATTTTGCATATTGATGACCAAGTACCTTAGAGTTATAATCGATCATCACATCAATACTAAAACCATCATCAGGATATGCAACTATTTCAATATTATTCTTCTCATCTCGATAAATCGTCTTTTCACGAATAATAAAAAAGTTTCTTTCTGCACCCTGTTCATCAGTTCCTGCTTTTGCAATCTCGCTTACAAAAGAACTAGAACTCCCATCCATAATGGGCATTTCAGGACCATTCACCTTAATTAGAGCATTATCAATGCCCATACCTGATAATGCTGCTAAAACGTGTTCAACAGTATTTATCTTAACGCCTTTTTGGACTAAAGTTGTCCCTCGCGAAGTATCGGTAACATAATCCGCTAGAGCTTCAACTTTGGGTTGCCCTTCTAAATCAACTCTTTGGAAAATATAACCGGTATTAACTTCGGCTGGGCAAATTATTACTTCGACCTCAACGCCAGTATGTAATCCCCGTCCTGTAATGGAAACAGGTTGATGAATAGTTCTTTGCTTATCTGCCATAGAATTATAAATTGCTGGAACAAAATGTCGCAATTTATTAAAAATAACTATTAGTTTATTGTTAAGTTAAGGATAATAAATCGTGAAATAAATTTATTGATCTGATAATCTGGTTTTTAATTCCTTAACTATTTTTTCAAGATCACTCATTCTATTACGCAACTCTGGAAGGTTTTTATAAACAGCCATCGATCTTTTTTGAGAAGATATGTCAATTGCAGGACTACCTAATACAACACTCCCCTCTTGCTTAATATCACTAGGAATTCCCGCTTGTGGTCCAGCTTTTACACCGTTGGCAATTTTAAGATGAGGGCCTATCCCTACCTGCCCACCAAACATACAGTTTTTCCCAATTTTTGTTGAACCAGCAACACCTGCCTGAGCAGCCATAACCGTATTTTCTCCTACCTCAACATTGTGCGCAATGTGCACATGATCATCTAACTTAACGCCTTTTCGTAAGATGGTTGAACCCATTGTTGCCCTATCAATGGTTGTGTTAGCCCCGATCTCAACGTTATCTTCAAGAATAGCATTGCCAATCTGAGGAATTTTTTTGTAGTTTGCATCTTCGCCTGAAGCAAAGCCAAATCCATCCGCTCCTATTATAGCCCCAGCATGAATAACGCAATTGTTACCAACGATACAATCCTCGTAAATAATAACGCTGGGATAAATAATAGTGTCATTACCTATTTTAACATTATCGCCAACATAAGCATTCGGGTAAATTTTTACGTTATCACCAATTATTGCATTTTCCGAGATATATGCAAATGCTCCAAGGTAAAGATTTTCACCAACCTTTGCTGAATTATGAATAAAAGAAGGTGTTTCGATTCCGCTTTTTTGTTTTTTAGATTGTGCATAAAGTTGAAGCAACTGGGCAAACGCTTCATACGCATTAGCAACTCTAATTAAGGTTGCTTTTATAGGAGCCTCAACTACAAAATCGTTATTAACAAGAACAATTGAAGAGTCGGTAGTATAAATATATTGTGCATATTTTGGATTGGCCAAAAATGAAAGAGCACCAGAAAATCCTTCTTCTATTTTAGCAACGTTATTAACTATAACGTCAGGATTTCCTTCAATAGTTCCTCCTAAAAATTTGGCAATTGCTTGTGCTGTAAATTCCATGTTAAATATTCTTTAATTTATTCACAAAACTATATATTTCTAAATCATTTCGGGTAACAGAGAAAATATTTTTTAACTTCAGTAGATAGAGCCTTCGTATTAAGTATATCTGACGCTATAGCAATATCAACCAAATCTCCATTATTATATAGTATTTTAATGGTATCGTCCTGAGAACTATAGGCATTATTGCTTACAGAATCAGTGAACACAAAATAGTCAATATTTTTATCAAAAAAAGGGAATTTGTGCAAAACTTGATGACGAATAACGTTTAATTTTTCTATTTCGAAGGGTTTACCGCTCAACTCTATTTTAAGCAACTTTCGGTTTACTATCATCTCTGCTAGTTTAGATAGTACAATATCCTGATGTTGACACCACATTTTTGCAGCGATCATAAGATCTGTATCATCAAGGTTTGCAAAATGGCTAAGAGCCTCCGAAGGCTCATGCTTAATACTTGGCACTAAAAAGTCTTTTTCCGAAACATCATTCTTTAGAAAAAACCTAAGAGATGGTGTTGCAAATAAATCTTTCTCATCTCTTACTAACTCCCTTGCCCGTTGTAGCATCTTAATGAGGATTTGCTCTGCAACAACTACCGTTTTATGAAGATAAACCTGCCAGTACATTAGTCTTCGAGCAATTAAAAATTTTTCAACTGAGTAAATCCCTTTTGCCTCTACAACCAACTGATCATCCACAACATTGAGCATCTTAATAATTCGTTCAACCCCTATCGTTCCTTCGGTGACTCCAGAAAAAAAACTATCGCGCCTTAGATAATCAAGCCTATCCATATCAAGTTGGCTGGATACTAGTTGGTGTAAGAATTTTTTGGGATAATCTCCTTCAAAAACCTCAATTGCCATTTTTAATCTCCCCCCCATCTCCATATTTAACCAGTGAATAAAGCAACGGCCAATGGTCTCATGGCTGATATCTTTGGCAATGCTGTATTCCAATGAATGGGAAAAGGGTCCATGTCCAATATCATGTAGTAAGATTGCTATTGAAACAGCCTCGGACTCCTCTTCACTTATACAATGTCCTTTTGAGCGAAGCACTGATATCGCTTCACTCATCAAATGTAATGAGCCTAAAGCATGTTGGAAACGATTATGATTTGCACCAGGGTATACCAAATAGGTTAAGCCCAATTGCTTAATATTTCTTAAGCGCTGAAAATAAGGATGTTCTATTAAGTCGAAAACAATGGGATGTTGTATATTAATAAATCCATGAACGGGATCGTTAACAATCTTCTTTTTATTGGTCGCATCCATACTAATATTTATGAAAAAGAGTCGGGTAGCAAGATAACTAATACTTCAATAACTGCTTATCTGATAAAGAAAATTTACCATAACAAAATAAACAATTCTATTCTTAACAAAGGATCTAAATCTATCTTTAAAAGATAAAAAACCTGTTAGGTTTTAAAACGCTAACAGGTTCTTAGATTGAAGATTAAATCCTAACTGATTTTATCTAAATATTCTCTTATTGATTGAATATCACTTTGCAGGCATCCCTTTCCCCTTAACACACCTAACAGAGAAAGCATTTGAAGGATTTCCTGAACCTACAACGACACCTCCACCACTATCAAGCTTTAGCACAGTTCCGAATCTTCCCCACCAATTGGCGTTCGTTCCAAAACCACTAAAAATCCACTGAGTACTTGGCATGGCTTGGCCAGCCGCTCTACCCGAAAATCCTGAAGCATTATTAGCTTTGTTAGGTACACTCCAGTAATTTTTGTCCATTAGTCTTAATCCTGTTATTATCGAATCTCTTTTCCAGTAAGGACCACCAACAAAAACTAACAAAGAATCCCAATCAGGCGGCGATGGAACATGCCAGCCGTTAGGGCACACATTTGAAGTATCCGTTACTGCAAAATAGGAATAAAGCCTACCATAATTCTTAATAGTATCAACATTAGTTGTACTATTATAAGTTGTATCGTATGGGTAAATAGATTTACCATAAGAATAATGAGTAGTCCTAAGGTTTTCTTTCATCCAAACCTGTGTGCCGATTTGAACTGTTTGGTATATATTCCCATCAATATCTTGAACAGGATCTGATGCAGTACCTGCTCCAGAACTAATAGTTCCAGTAGATGTAATATTTGCACTTGCAAATACTGTGGTGCTAAAATATGATGAATCTTGAGTTACCTTAAAGAAATCATTATTTGTTGCAGATTTTGATTGGTTAGAGAGACCCCCAACTGCAAATCCTCCTTTTGCACCTTTTGTTATATTATCGTTAAAATTTATCCGCGTTGAATCCGGATTAACAAATAATATATCGCGAGCAAATGCCCCCTTAGCCTGATTAGATAGACCGCCAACAGCAAACCCTCCCTTGGCTCCCTTTGCGGGATTATCTTCAACATATATTTTAACGCCAGTTTGATAAACAGCGAATACAATTTTCCCATCTTTATTTTTTACAACAAAGATTGGATCATCAGCAGACGCATTGGGTTGACTAGTAACTTGACTAACACTACCCGCATATAAAGCGTATGGAACCGATAGTATTTGCGTTGCACCAATAGTCAGATAGGTCGATTCTGTGGTTTTCTTTACATCAACTTGTATGAAAATATTCTCACTCCAAGGAATACTAGCAAAAACTCCACTCAGAACCGTTCCCCCTCCTATATAGAGAGAAATAACTCCTTGAGCATTGGTAGATACCGCACTAAAAGTCTCAGAGTAAACAACATCTCCAGATAGAGAGGTTTTCCGTAGACTTATTTTAATATCCACAGATTGGGAGGCCATCACTGTTCCATCAGCATTTCGAATAACTGCCTGGTAAGAAAATTTTTGTGGAACTTGTCCTTGCACCTTAAGCAGCATAGCAACAAGGAGTAAACCTATTATAAATAATTTTTTTTTCATAACAAACACCTTCCTGAAAATTTAAAATAGATTAAACAATTATTCTAATCATTTTGAAAACACTTACACCAATCCATAACAATAAGCAATGTTGTCATAATCATGGTTATCCTTTTATAACCTTTGAGGTTTTGTAAAACCAATAACCTAATAAATTACAAAATTACGTGATTAATTATATTGGTAAAAAATGACTTGCTAAGTTAATATTTTTAAAGTATTCCTCTAACTTTCAAGTTAATATTTTGTTTTAGAAAAAATTTTTTCTACTTTTGTATCGGTTTTGCGATAGGTAGTGCAGGGGACATTGTCCCCTGTTTTATTAACAAAGCCATATATGGAAAGTATGATCACAAAGGAACAGATAGAAAATTTAATTAAGCCTAAAATTGATGAAGAGGATTTATTTCAGGTGGAAGTAACCGTTAGTTCATCAAATAAAATTTCTGTGTTCATTGATGGGGATAAAGGGGTAACAATCGATCAATGCATGGCTTTAAGCCGATTTATTGAGCAAAACCTGAATCGCGATGATGAAGATTATGAACTTGATGTATCCTCTGCAGGATTGGATCTCCCGTTAAAAGTACAAAGGCAATACATCAAGAATATTGGTCGTTCTGTAGCTATAATATTAAAGAATGGACAAAAACTTACTGGAAAGCTTGTTAATGCTAATGATGATGGAATTAATTTAGAAGTAGAAAAAAATATTATTCTTGAAGGAAAAAAGAGGAAACAACGAATTGTCGAAATCATGCCTTTAAGTTATTCAGACATAAAATCAACTAAAATTGTAGTATCATTTAGATAGTTTGTAAACAAATTAACAATGGAAAACCTGAATCTGATTGACACATTTGCCGAGTTTAAGGAGTTGAAAAATATCGATCGCCCAACGATGATGAGCGTATTGGAAGATGTCTTCAGAAATATGCTTATTAAAATGTACGGTTCGGATGATAACTATGATATTATCATCAACATTGATAAGGGTGATTTTGAAATTTGGCGTAACCGCGAAGTAGTTGAGGATGGTATGGTTGAAGATACAAATCGCCAAATAGGTCTAAAAGCAGCCAAAAAAATTGACAAGGAGTATGAAGTTGGTGAAGAAGTTACCGATGAGGTTAAACTAATTGACTTTGGACGTAGAGCAATTCTTGCCTTAAGGCAAAATCTTACTTCAAGAATTCTTGAACTTGAAAAGAATAATATCTATAATAAGTACAAAGATCGTATTGGAGAAATTGTTACGGGTGAGGTTTACCAAGTTTGGAAGAAGGAAATTCTAATTCTGGATGATGAGGGAAATGAGTTGATTATACCCAAAATAGAGCAGATTCCTACCGATTACTTCCGTAAAGGTGATACTATTCGTTCGGTTGTTATTCGTGTCGAAATGCGTAACAACAGCCCATTAATCGTTCTTTCACGCACTTCTCCCGTTTTTCTTGAACGTCTTTTTGAACTTGAGGTTCCTGAAATATTCGATGGCCTTATTACAATTAAAAAAATTGTCCGTGTTCCTGGCGAAAGAGCAAAAGTTGCCGTTGAATCCTACGACGAAAGAGTCGATCCAGTTGGCGCTTGCGTTGGAATGAAAGGAAGCCGCATTCACGGAATTGTTAGAGAACTACGTAATGAGAATATTGATGTAATCAACTACACTAATAATACACAACTTTACATAACACGAGCATTAAGTCCTGCTAGAATTTCTTCAATAAAATTAGATGAGGCGAATAAACGAGCTGAGGTTTACCTAAAACCAAACGAGGTTTCATTAGCTATTGGAAAAGGAGGCTTTAATATTAAACTTGCGAGCCAACTTTCGGGTTACGAAATTGATGTTTATCGTGAAACAGATACTGAAGACGAAGAGGATGTTAATTTGGATGAGTTTGTTGATGAAATCGAAGGATGGGTTATTGATGCCATCAAGGGTATAGGTTGTGATACAGCCAAAAGAGTACTTGAGATTCCATTTAAAGAGCTGGTAAAACGTACCGATCTTGAAGAAGAAACAGTGAAAGAAGTTATTAGAATTTTGAAGTCGGAATTTGAATAGTACGCTCAATAGCTTAGTTTTGCAATTAATTAAATAACGGGGATTACCTGGTATGACAAATGTCGAAAAATCATTAAGGCTTAGTAAACTTGCACGGGAGTTTAATGTGGGAATATCAACCATTGTTGAATTTCTGCATAAAAAGGGTCATAAGATTCCGAGCGATCCTAACTCTAAGGTAGATGCAGAATTGTACAATCTGCTTGCTAAAGAGTATGGTGCTGAGGTGAATTTAAAAATGGAGTCTCAGAAAGTAAGCCTTAAAGGCCTTCGAGACAAAAAGGAAACAGTTTCTATTGAGGATGTTGAAAAAGTGGTTGAAGAAGATACCGACGTTCCTGATACTGACGACGAGGAGTTCATTAAAAATATTTTATCCACTCCTAAGCAGAAAGAGGTTCTAAGTTTTGAAAAACCGAAGATCGATTTGAAGGTTAAAGGTAAAATCGATTTAAATGCTCTTTCGCCAAAGAAACAACAGCCAGAAACTCCAAAAGCACAAGAAATTAAGCCAAAACAAGAGCAAGAGATTCCAAAACCCGTAGCGAAACAAGACGAAAAGCAAGAAGTAGTTCATCCAAAAATCGAAAAAAAACCAGAGCATATTAGTACTTCTCCTATTCATGTTGAACAACCCAAGGTTGTTGGAAAAGTTGATTTGGATCAGTTAAATCAAAAGACACGACCAACCCATAATAAACAGGAGCAACACCCTAATCAAAAACAGAAATTTCACAAACAAGGACACGATAAAGGACAACAAGATAAGAACCAAAATAAAAAACAAGAATCAGGACAAGAACCAAGCGTACATAAAATTCACAAACCTGTTAAAATAATAGAGAGACCAAAACCCGCTGAGGAGATCAAAATTCCTGTTGTCGAAGCACCAGAACCTGTTGTTCAAGAACCCATTGCTAAAGTTGAACCACAAGAAGCTGTTCTTTTTAGAAGAGAGGTTGAAAAACTTTCAGGGCCAACTGTTGTTGGGAAAATAAACCTAGAGGCTTTTGAGATTAAGAAAAAACAACCCGTTGCATCATCTAATGATGTTGAAAAATCAAATAAAAAGAAACGTCGCAAGAGAATTAGAAAAGATAATCAGAAGGTAAATCTACCCACACCACATACACCAGGTCAAAAATCTGCTATACCTCCAACACTAACGAAACGTGCAGATTTACCCGCAAAAAAGAACCTTAAAAAGAAAAAGAAAATTGTAAAACAAGAGGTAAGCGAGGAAGAGGTACAAAAACAGATTAAGGAAACACTAGCAAGATTAACCTCAAAAGGGAAAACTAAAGGTTCAAAATACCGTAGAGAAAAACGTGATCTTGTTAGCGCACGTCAACAACAGGAGTTTGAGCAACAAGAAATTGATAAAAACACACTGAAGGTTACTGAATTCGTTTCTGCAAGTGAACTTGCAAGTATGATGAACGTTTCACCTACAGAGGTAATTGAAGTTTGTATGAACCTCGGGCTAATGGTTTCTATCAACCAACGACTTGATGCAGAAACTATGGCTTTGGTTGCCGATGAATTCAGCTATAAAGTTGAGTTTGTTAGCGTAGAACTACAGGAGGCAATAAAGCAGGACGAGGATCGCCCTGAAGATTTGGTTCATCGTTCGCCTATTGTTACTGTAATGGGACACGTTGACCATGGTAAAACTTCCCTACTCGACTATATTCGTCACACTAATGTAATTGCTGGTGAGGCAGGAGGTATTACCCAACATATTGGGGCTTACAACGTAGAGGTTAAAGAAGGTAAACATATCACATTCCTAGATACTCCTGGTCACGAAGCATTTACCGCTATGCGTGCTCGTGGAGCAAAAATCACCGACGTAGCTATTATTGTGGTTTCTGCTGATGATGCAGTTATGCCCCAAACAATTGAGGCTATAAATCATGCTAGCGCTGCCGGTGTACCAATTGTATTTGCAATCAATAAGGTTGATAAACCAAATGCTGATCCTGAAAAGATTAAACAGGAACTTGCCAATATGAACTACCTTGTTGAGGATTGGGGTGGTAAATACCAAAGTCAGGAAATATCCGCTAAAAAAGGAACAAACATCGAAAAATTACTTGATAAAGTCCTTCTCGAAGCAGAAATGCTCGATCTTAAGGCAAATCCAAAAAAGAAAGCCCAAGGAACCGTTGTTGAATCTACCCTTGATAAGGGTCGTGGTTATACTGCGACTGTTCTAGTTCATGCCGGAACACTTAAGCAGGGTGACATAATGATTGCTGGAATAAATTTTGGTCACGTAAAAGCAATGTTCAACGAGCGTGGCAACAGAATTAATGAGGCTGGCCCTTCAATGCCTGTTCAGGTTATCGGTTTGAATGGTGCTCCACAGGCAGGTGATTACTTCAATGTAATGGATACCGACCGCGATGCTAAAGAGATTGCAAATAAGCGTGAGCAACTCCAACGTATGCAAGGTCTTAGAACGCAGAAGCATATTACACTCGATGAGATCGGTCGTCGTATTGCAATTGGTAATTTCCAAGAATTAAATGTTATTGTGAAAGGTGACGTTGATGGATCTATTGAAGCTTTAGCCGATTCATTAATTAAGTTGTCGACACCGATGATTCAAGTTAATGTTATCCATAAAGCAGTTGGTCAAATTTCTGAATCGGATATCCTTTTAGCTGCTGCCTCAAATGCAATCGTAATTGGATTCCAAGTTCGTCCATCCATAGGTGCGCGTAGACTTGCTGAAAAGGAAGAGATTGATATTCGCTTATATTCAATTATTTACTCTGCAATCAATGAGATAAAGGATGCTATGGAAGGCATGCTTTCACCTGAACTTAAAGAGGAAATCATTGGTACAACCGAGGTACTTGAAGTATTCAAGATTACTAAAGTGGGTACAATCGCTGGATGTATTGTTAGAGAGGGCAAAATTATCAGAAATAATAAGGTTAGATTAATCCGCGATGGTATAGTAGTATATACTGGAGATCTTGAGTCGTTGAAACGATTCAAGGATGATGCAAAAGAGGTACTTAATGGATTTGAGTGCGGTTTGAATATCAAAAACTTTAATGATATTAAGGTTGGAGATATCATCGAAAGTTTCCAAGAAGTAGAGATAAAGAGAAAGTTGTAAACACTAAATTATTATATGTAAAAGCCGAATTTCTTCGGCTTTTTTAGTGTTTTTTAAAGTAACCTCGAAGGTATTATTGTTGCACGCAATCAATTTATCTTCAAACTAACAAAACCAACAATTTATCTTTTATTCTTTAATTGAACTAAAAATGTAATTGTGGTATAGAAATTGTAGGTACGACCATCGAACGTATCAGTATTTTCAGCAATGTTTAATAACAAAATTAAAAAATTATGAAAAAGTTAATCTTTAATAAGAAAAATGCATTTTTTGCTGCCATTTTGATATCCGTTGTTTTTCTGTCAGGATGTGGTGTTAATTCAGGAATAATGAATCAATATAGCGTAAATGGAGCCAATACAAACGTTATTCTACAGAAGAATAATTTTAAAGTTATAGAGAATGTAAGCGGAGAGGCTACTGACACCTATTGGTTTTTTATTGGTGGTTTCAAACAAACATTAGTTGCAAAGGCAAAACAAGACATGATTGAAAAAGCCAAACTTGAGGGCACCTCTAAGGCTATTATTAATGTTACCCTTGAAGAGCATAATAAACTGATGTTTATATATGTAAAAAGAACGGTAATCGTTCACGGTACTGTGATAGAATTTAAGGAATAATAAAAACAAGAAAGCCGGAGAAATCCGGCTTTTGTTTTTTCACTCCATTTGACCGATTAGGGTAATTATGGATTTTTATTTATCAACTTTATCAACTTCATACTCATATCGGTAAAAATGATATTCGGATTGCCATTGCGTGAGATATGATCAATTGCCAGATTAAATTCATTGAAAATTTGATAGATATTTGTCCTGTTAATAAATGGCGAGAATTTCTTACCAAAATCAACCTCCTCCCCCGCTAAGTACGATATATCCTCAAGGTCTAAATTAAGCATTAAACTCTCCCTAAGTAATCTAAGCGATTCTGTTAGCATCTCTTTTTGCTGCTCTCGACCAAGAGAGGTCATCTCATTTACCCAATCGAGCAGTCCTAAAACATCGTTAGCATAGCAACAGCGCATCAGCTGACGGAAAAGGGCAAAAAATTGAGTGTCCGTTTCCGCTGATATTAGGCTAATCGCCTTCTGAAAACTCCCATTCGAAACTCTACTTAATTCGTTTGCCTTGGCGGGGTTAATCTGATATCTATCAACTAAGGCAATGGCAATACTCTCGCGGTGTATGGGTGGAACTTTTATGATTTGAGTACGAGAAAGAATCGTTTTAAGGAGTTGTGTTGGGTTTTCACTAATCAATAAGAAAATGGTATTGACAGGCGGTTCTTCGATTAGTTTAAGCAGCTTGTTGGCAGCCGATTGGTTCATGCGCTCAGGAAGCCAAATAATCATGGTTTTATAGTCGGACTCATAGCTCTTCAAACTAAGTTTTCTGATAACATCCGAACTTTCCGTAGTTCCTATAATTCCTTGTTTGTTTTCAGCCCCAATCATTTGGTACCAATCAGTCTCAGTGATATATGGGTTTGAAAGCAATACCTCACGCCATTGGATAAGAAAAGCATCGCTTAGTTTGCCCGATGGCCCTTTATCATCATCCCCGTCCGATTTTTTTTCTGAAAGAACTATAGGAAAAACAAAATGAAGATCGGGATGAATCAGCTTCATAAACTTATGACACGATGGACAAGCCCCGCAGGAATCATCATCTCCCTTTTTCTGACAGCTAATGTACTGGGCATAAGCTATGGCAAGTGCAAGTTTCCCTGTACCTTCGGGGCCAGTAAAGAGTTGGGCATGGGGCATCCGCCCGTCTTTTACAGATTTTATTAACCTTTGCTTAACCTGTTCCTGTCCTACTATATCTTTAAACTGCATGATCTTAGCTAATCAATTATATTCTGAAACCATTCAAAAGTAGTAAAAATAGTCGTATGAGTAATGATATCATTTTTTAATCTGTAAACTCAATCAACTTACAAACGATTGCGAGGAAAACTGTTTAAATTCATACTATTTTGCAATAGTATAATGTATATTTGTTCGTTTGAAATTTAATATTGAATACTATGCAAAAAATTGATAATTACAGTTTTGCCAATAAAAAGGCAATAGTTAGGGTTGATTTTAATGTTCCCTTAGATAAAAAAACTTTTGTAGTTACAGATGAAACCCGCATCCGTGGGGCGTTGAAGACTATTAATAGGATTATTGGAAATGGTGGTGCTGCCATACTTATGTCGCATCTTGGTCGCCCAGATGGTAAAGTTCAGGAGAAATACTCTCTAAAACACGTTGTGCCTGCTATTGAGAAAAATCTAGGGATTAAGATAAAGTTTGCACCTGATTGCATTGGTGAAGAAGCCCAAAAGTTGGCATCGGAACTTAAATCGGGAGAGGTTCTTCTTCTTGAAAACCTGAGATATTACGAAGAGGAAGAGGGTAAAGTGTACAGCCTGCCCGAAGATGCTACTGATGAGCAGAAGAAGGAGGCTAAAGCAAAGCTAAAGGAGAGTCAAAAGACCTTCTTAAAGAAACTTGCCAGTTTTGCTGATTGTTACGTTAATGATGCTTTTGGAACAGCACACCGCGCCCATGCTTCAACATCGCTAATAGTACAACATTTCCCAAATGATAGCATGTTCGGTTATCTGATTGAGAGCGAGCTTATGGCTATGGATAAAGTGCTACACTCCAACGAAAAGCCGCTAACGGCAATTATGGGTGGTGCGAAGGTATCGGATAAGATTTTACTTATTGAAAATCTCCTAAATAGGGTTGATAATCTTATTATTGGAGGCGGAATGACCTATACCTTTATTAAAGCACAAGGCGGTAAGATTGGTAAATCGCTTTGCGAAGAGGATAAACTTGAATTGGCTTTAGAGCTGCTTAAAAAGGCTAAAGAAAAGGGTGTAAAGGTTTATTTACCTGTAGATGCTATTAATGCTGATGCTTTTGATGCAAACGCAAATACTCAATCGCTTAAAATTGATCAAACCCCAGATGGTTGGATGGGTTTAGATATTGCAGCTGAGACCATAAAAATATTTAGCGATGTTATTGAAAACTCTAAGACTATTCTGTGGAATGGCCCGATGGGAGTTTTCGAGATGGAAAAATTCTCAAAGGGTACAACAGCCATTGCACTAGCAGTTGCCAAAGCAACTGAAAAAGGCGCATATAGCCTTGTTGGTGGGGGCGATTCTGTAGCCGCAGTTAATAAGCTAAACCTTGCCGATAAGATTAGCTACGTATCAACTGGTGGCGGTGCAATGCTTGAGTATATGGAGGGAAAAGAACTTCCTGGAATTAAGGCAATCAGAGGATAATTCAAAGTTTAGTTTACAATAAAAGCCATCCCAAAAAGATGGCTTTTCTCTTTTTATCAAACCTATATTTATTTCTTAAATCGATATTTTAATCCTATTTGAAATTCTACAAATCCTATTGCTGGGGAAAATGCCGCACTACCACCCTTTGCCGAAACTCCATTGGCTGTGAATTCGGGTCTAATCGTAAAGCATAATGATAGCTGTGGTTTTATAAAATCTTTAACTTCTATTTTAGATATAAGACCTATTCCAATTGCTCTGGTTAAATCATTCTTCTGCGAGTAATTGGTCCACTTGGTGTCTCCCCCATAATACATGTTAATATCATCATTACCCCATAGGTAATTGTAGCTAATTTCGGGGCCAAGGGATATTGATACGTATTCGTTATTCTTAAGTAAGCCTTGAATATTTAATCGGAAGGAAACCCGTTTTGATTTTGAATGAATCTTTTCTACGGATGGAGGGAATGGAATTGCATCGATGTATGCTAGTTGGCTAAAGTTTACATTGTTGAAGTTGTAATGTACGCCAAATCCCAGCTTAAATTTTGTGCTAATACCTTGCTGATATTGAAGTCCAATTCCTAGTGCGTTTTGGAATCGTTGCTCCGAGGAGGTGTTTAAGGAGGTGGAACACTCTACCTCCTGCCCAAAACAGTATATTCCTATAAATAGGGTAATTGAAATGCAAATTAATTTTCTCATTGTTTACAACTGTTAAGTAATATAGATTATAACCCACCTGTACAAATATAACTATACCATTTTCATTAACAAGTTGCACGGCTATTCCTCTGTAACATTCGCAACAGGGTGTTTGCAACAAATAATCGAAAAATACGATACCTGAGTTTTACCAATATTTTGTTCCTCCTGTATAGTCCCGCTAGGGATAAGTTATACCCCTGACAGGGGTAACTGCAAAAGATAACCCCAACCCCTTAAAATAAGGGGCTACAATAGATGCCCAGAGGCTGGGCAAATGGTTTGCAATAAATAATCGCAAAATGCGATACTTGAGAAAACGGTTTGCTTTAACTCATAATTCTGTTTGAATAAAGGGAGGATTTTGTAATATTGTTACCCTTAAAAATTAATCATGGAAATAAGGAAAATTAAAGATATATCAGACATACTAAAAGAAAATGAGTTAAAAAAAAGGCCGGGTGCAATACTTTTTATTGGTGCGGGCTGCTCTGTATCTGCTAATATCCCAACTGCTGAAGGAGTTATAAAAAAAGTCAAGGAAAAATACAACAACAATGAATATATCAAGAATTTAAAAGATGATTCAAAATATGCAGATGTAATGAACTACCTTTTACCAGTTCAAAGGAAAGAATTATTTCAGGATTACCTAACTAATGCAAAAATAAATGTAAGCCATATCTACCTAGCAAACCTTATGCTTAAGGGGTATGTAGACTATATTGTTACTGTTAATTTCGACAACCTAGCCCAAAGAGCCTTGGCTCTTTATAATCATTTTCCTCCAATATATGATATTTCAACTTTTAAAGATATAACAACCACTCCTTTGGATATAAAATCAATTATCTACCTTCATGGGCAGCATAATGGTGTTTGGCAGTTGAATACTACTAATGAGATGGGAAAAAATGGCACGGCTGCAAAAATTATACTCCATAAAATAGCCAACAACAGAACATGGATTGTTGTTGGCTATAGTGGTAGAGATTTTGTTTTTAATAAACTGGTTAAACTCGGTCGATTCGACAATGGCATATACTGGGTTGTCAAAGAAGATGATAATCAAGAACCGTCTGAAACAGTTCTTAAGAAACTACTAAATAGACCATATAGTGATAGTTATTTGGTTAAGACTGTTGATTCGGATACTTTTTTTATGACTTTGAATGCAGAATTAGGGATTGGTGAGCCACCGATATTTAGCACACCGTTTACTTTTTTATCCGATTTGCTTGGTAATATTAAAGATATCGATAGTGCTAGAAATTATAAACCGATTAAAGAAAGGTTGGCTATAGACAAAATGATGGTTCAAGATGCAATTAACAGGTATGAAAAAATAAGAAATCAAGAACCAAAGATGCCCATAGAAGATATAGAACAATTTTTACTTAAGTGTGCACTTATTGACTACACCATTAATGATAAGTACGACGAGTTAATTGGATTGGAAAAAAAGGTAAATAACGAATGGCAAACTAAATTTTATGAATTGATCCTAGCGTTAAACAACCCCTCTAAAGAAAAAACAAGAACAAAACTAGATGAAGAATTCGTAAACTCGTACAAAGATACCTTTAAGATGTTAAAAGAAATTGTAGGAAGCAGATCCGATTATAATGAAGAACTTTATAAAGGAGCTGTTTTTCTTGGAAAAACAGCCGAAATCGAGAAAGATATCGATAATGCTCTATTGATTTATAAACTAGCCATCAAAACGCTAATTAAAGCTGTTATATCCGGTATATCATATTATCTTGCTTGTACATATGCCAAGGCGAAAAATAAAGATATAGCTCTTGGCTTACTGGGAATTTGTCTGAAGCATAATAAAATAGAATTTGATAATGTTAATAAAGATTTTGTATGGGAGGGGCTTAGGGAAGAGCCCGAATACGTGCGGTTAAAAGAATTGTACCTTAAATAGGGGCTGTTTTACTATTGACTCTTCCAGTTCTTGCGAATCTGGAAGGTCAAACAAGCTGGTTAACCTAGCAGAGTCCGAAGGTCCTGCTAGAGTTTAAATAATCTTAGGGCAACGATATTGATAAGATTTCCGAACTTTTAAAATAATTTCGTTCCATACCATCAGCCTATATCCTAAAATAAACGTTCGGTTAAGGAAGGGTCTTAGCCGAACGTTTTTGTATGTTTTAGTGTTTTCTAGTGTTTCAATTTTGCGGAGTTGCTGTGTCGGTTGATTCTTTATCTTTCCCCTTACTCCTGCCATCGCGGATAGCAATGGTGGCTTTGTAGTAGTTTATTTTCTCGTTAAGCCCGTTAACGAATGGTTCTACGGATGGTTTGGAGACGCCAAGCACTATTGAGGCGTTAATTTTTTCTACAATCCTATTATATATTGGGTCAATTACCTTGCGGGTTAGGCGTACATCTCCGCTTTCGCGACCTGCATACTCGTCGTTACGCTCGTTGAAAGTGGTTTGGAAATCGTCGTTCTGCTTTTTCATCTCAGCAACCCATGTTGTTATGCCAATTTTTTGCAGATGTGTGGCGTTAGGTCGTTGCATCAGGGTTATAATGAGGTTGGCCATATCGGTGCTCTCCTCGTTGTACGATAGCCCCCGAATATCGCCAAAACTATCCATAATTCGCATTATCACCTCTGCGCTTGCCACCTCATCCGCTATGGGGCTTAGGAGGGTTGCACTCACTTTCTGGTTAATGGCATTCCATGTTCTATCGCGCAGCAAATCTAGCTGCTCAATATGTTTGGATTTACTGCTGCCCAGCTCCATGCGCATGGCGTTTTCCACTACCCCTAAGCTGTGGCTAAATTCCGCATGTTCACTCTCTATTCCCAGCTCTGTAGGGCTGTACTTTACTATTTGCGCATCTAAATCGCTCATAAACTGGTGATGCTCGCTGTTGCGCAAACGGAACAACCCGATTGATTCAATTTTAATCATAATTTTTTATGTTTTTAATTTTACTATATAAAACTAAACGGGGTGGTTGGAGTACCCCGCAGCCACCCTACGTTTTTAGGGTAACGTCCAAGTGTTTGCAAATTTCATGCCTAAATCTCAGGCAGGAGGTTTGCAACTGCAAAGGAGGTGTCCTGAGTTCAGGGCAACATATTTGCACGTGCTAAGGACATGCCTTGAACTCCGGGCAGCATATTTGCAGCTGCAAAGGACATGCCTTGAACTCTGGGCAACATATTTGCAGCTGCAAAGGACATGCCTTGAACTCTGGGCAACATATTTGCACGTGCAAAGAACCCACCCAGAGTTCTGGAGGGTGTATTTGCAGGGGTGGTAGGGGGGAGATTAACCTCAACCCCTTAGATAATGGGCTATAAGGTGACTTCTGCTTCTTTATTGGAGTGAGTTGTTTTGTGTGTTTTGTGATTTGTTTGTGCTTTTTGTGGAATTGCCATGTTGGGCCCTATCGCAAAATGCGATACCTAGGTTCTACAAATATTTTGTCCTCACAAGACAGTCCCGCTAGGGACGGTATATCGGTAAAGTATAGAATGAAGGTTTTAATAAATCCCGCTAGGGATGAGTTGCACCCCTGTCAGGGTTTGAAACCCTCGTATGTTTGTAAAATTATTTATTCAATACAAATATAACCGTAAATGGTAAATTTGAAAACATAACAGGAAAGGAAAGCGTGGGAATAGCAACCAGACCTTGATAACAATTAATGTATATCGTCTTTCAGATTTTGCACCCATGCCTTCTTCTCTTTAGAGTCTGAATAGTATCTAAGGAATAGACCAAGTTGTTTATATCCAGTATATTTTACGAGGAAAGACGGTGAAGAGGGGCTCCCTTCCGCTAAACTTTATCGAGTGGAACAAACTATTTTAGCCATTGGGATAGACATCTCAAAAGATGATTTTCATGTATGCGCAAAGGAGAAAATGCCAAGCGGGGACATCAAAATTAAAGGAAGTCGCACCTTTACAAATGACGGCAAAGGCTTTGTCGATTTTGCATTGTGGGTGTCAAAGCGAAGAAAAACGGGTAGTCAGGTAAGCTATATCATGGAGGCTACAGGTACTTATTACGAAGACTTAGCGTACTATTTGCACGAGTCCGGCAATAAAGTGCATGTGGTGCTTGCCAACAAGGTAAAGCACTTCTCCAAAAGCCTGAATGTAAAAACAAAAACAGACAAAGTGGACTCGGCCATTATTGCCGAAATAGGCATTGAACGAGAGCTTGCAGCATGGAGTCCTATGTCCTGTAATTACAAGCAGCTGCGGGATTTATGCAGGGAAATGCTCTCGTTAAAAAAAGAAAAATCCAGGGCGATGTGCCAGCTTCATGCAATGAATCATTCCCATGAAAAGACACCTGGGGTACTCCAGATTAAAAACGCCCAGATTGAATTTTACAGGCACTCAATCAGCCAGATTGAAACAGAGATAGAGAGAATCGTAGGCGCTGATGCTGAACTTAAGCACAGGGTTGAAAAAATTATGAAAGTTAAAGGGCTTGGCTTGATAACCATAATGGTTGTGCTTTGTGAAACCAATGGATTCCAGACGTTCAATAATATCCGTCAGGTAGTCAGCTATGCAGGTTTGGATGTAGCGATGAAAGAGTCCGGGACATTTAAGGGCAAAACCAGAATATCCAAAAAAGGGAATGCCAGAATTAGGCAATGCCTTTTTATGCCCGCACTCTCAGCAACGATGTGTAACGATAAAATAAAGGAGCTCTATGATCGCATCAACGAACGGAATCCTGAAATAAAAAGGAAAGGCGTTGTCGCCGGAATGCGTAAGCTCTTGATACTAATTTTTGTACTATGGAAGAAAAATGAAGAATATGATCCTAAGCATGAGTGGAAATCATCAGACATCGGAAAATGAGGAGACTAAGACCTTCTTTTGGTCTTTTGCGAAGCAAAAAGAAAGCGGGGCAAAAGCCCCGCCCTAGATAGACTTCGGAGCAACGAATCGACTGAAGCCTTCTTTTGGTCGCTACAAAGGTAAAAAAAATAATATTTTATTTGGATTTTACCATAGTATCTGACAGGGGTAAAAAATTTCATCCCGCTGGGATTTAATGGTGCTGGGAGATGGTTTTGGTTTACCGATATGTTGTCCCTACGGGACTGTTTCGACAGGGATGTTAGATGTAGTGGTTGTTCTATTCCAATAAAAATAACCTTAACCCCTTAAAATAAGGGGCTATGACAGATGCTTGGGGGTTGGAAAATGGTTTGCAATAAATAATCGCAAAATGCGATACCTAGGTTCTACAAATATTTTGTCCTCACAAGACAGTCCCGCTAGGGACGGTATATCGGTAAAAGGTAATACGAAGGTTTTTAAAAAATCCCTTTAGGAATGAGTTGCACCCCTGTCAGGGTTTGAAACCCTGACAGGGGTAAAAATTTTCATCCCGATGGGATTTAAAGATGTTGGGGGTTGGTTTTGGTTTACCGATATATTGTCCCTACGGGACAGTTACGACTAAGAAAGAATATCGGAAGGATGTTTTCCAACTCCTAACCTCTAACTTCCTACTTCGGTCTTCCGTCTTCGGTCTTCCGACTCCCCTCTTCCGTCTTCCCCATAAACTCCAAATACTTTTGCACAAACCTCAACTCGGAGTATGTTACCTTATCGCCGAGGGCGGTTTTGGCGTCGCCAAGGCTTTTGCTTTGGGTGTTGGAGAAGTAGGCTGATATTAGCTTTATTTTATCGGGTGTGAGCAGTTGGTTTATGTCCAGTTCGCCAGTACCTACATAGTGCGCCAGATGTCCTTCGATTGTGGATACTGCCATACTGCGTTCGAAGGCAATGCCCTCAATTGTTTTTCCTTCTTTAAAAAGGTTAAAGCTGGTTTTTTTTGAATCGGTTTTATCTGATTTTACGGCTTTGGGTGTAACAATCTCTAGTTGGGGTGTTTCAATACCGTTATCGGTGCGGTAGTCGAGGATAATTTCAAGAATTTCCTTACCAAACTGCTGCGCTTTTTTCTTTCCAAAACCCTTTACTCCTTGAAGTTCTTCCATCGATGAGGGTAGACGAAGAGTCAATTGCGTTAGGGTTTTTTGAGGTATAATCATGTAATGTGGTAGATTCAGCTCCTCGGCCTTGTCGTTGCGCCATGCTTTAAGGGTGCTGTATAGCTCAGCGTTAGGGGTTTGGCTTGATGTGTATTCCTGTTTTGTCCTAGGTTTTGGTTCGCTCTTTTCAATAGCGGCTTTGGCACGGGTATCGAGGTAAGTTTTTACAGTGAAACCGTTGGCACATTCTTTAAGGCAGATTAGCTTGGTCTCTGAAATCTCCATCAAACGACCCAGCTGCTCGCCAATCTGCTTCTTCACGGTCTTATTATCGGTTTCCACAACGGTACTACGAAGAATATTAGCAACTACCGATTCGGTTTTTTCGGCAAAGTATGTAGAGGCCTTTTTAACCCGCTCCTGCAATGGTTCATTCTCCTCAACAGAGGGTTGTACCGTTATCAACCCTTGAACCTGAAATTTAAATTTGTCCGAAACCTCCAGAAATTCTGATTTAAGAGATGCTACCATCTTATCAAAAGGATCTCTGAAATTGGGTTGAAGGCTTGCGGTGGAATCGGCTATCAACTTTAGCAGGTAGTTTAAGCTACGGTTTATATGGTTGAAGTCGAAAAGTTCGAGGAGTAGTTCCTGCTGAAACCTGTTTTTGGAATCCTCAAGGAGTTGCTTACTGGGTGGATTTTGCTCCACATTACTCACAAATTGTGTAACGGTGGAATCGCTCTTTATGCTTTTAAGGGCAATGGGAGTAATTAAAACAAGCCCTTCCAAAGTTCTGCAACGGCTAAGCGCAACGTATACCTGCCCGTGGGCAAATGCTGAGTTGGCATCGATTATGGCCTTTTCGAAGGTTAACCCTTGACTTTTATGGATGGTGATAGCCCAGGCAAGTTTCAGCGGGTATTGAGTAAATGTGCCTGCAACGGTCTCCTTTATCTCCTTTGTATCGGGATCGATTGAATATTTTGAGTTTTGCCACTCGGCTTTTTGTACAGGGATATCGCTTAAATCATCGCGGCAGCGCACATAAATTGAGTCCTCATCAATCTGCGTAATTGTTCCAATTTTACCGTTGAAGTACAACTTATCATGTGAACTATCGTTCTTTACGAACATCACCTGTGCGCCCTCTTTCAGTATCAAATTAAACTCTGTGGGGTAGATATATTCGGGGAATTCACCATCTACGGATGCTTTAAATGAGTGTGCTTCGGTTGAGAGTTTCTTAAGTTTCGATTCGTTTATTGTTTGGGCTTGATGGTTGTGCGTTGTAAGCGTTATATACCCCTCGGTGTCCTTTGGGGCAAAGCCGGGGATATGTCGTTTGCTAAGCTCATTGATGGATTCGGCATCAAGATTATTTTCACGTACTTTGTTGAGAATATCGATGAAATGGGTATCGCTTTGGCGGTAAATGTGTTTTAGCTCGATGCTTACATACTGCGTTTTTTGCAGGGCTTTGCTGGAGAAGAAGAAGGCATTTTCGTAATAATCTTTGAGGATTGCCCACTCATCCTCCTTAACAACGGGGGCAAGCTGTTGTAGGTCGCCAATCATCAAGAGCTGAACGCCACCAAAGGGTAAGTATCGGTTTTTATATCTCCTTAGCACCTCGTCTATTGCATCGAGCATATCTGCTCGAACCATGCTTATCTCATCAATTACAAGTAAGTCGAGGCTTTTTATTATTTTGATTTTTTCGCGGTTGAATCGCTTTACACCTTCGGCGGCTGGCTTTTCTTCCTCACTGTTTAATGCGAAATGCTGAGGTAAAAGAGGACCAAATGATAGCTGGAAAAACGAATGGATGGTTACCCCACCAGCATTTATTGCAGCAACACCCGTGGGTGCAACAACAATCATTCGCTTTGGCGATTTTTTCTTAAGGTTATGTAGAAAGGTTGTTTTGCCTGTTCCTGCTTTCCCTGTAAGGAAGATGTTTTTGTTAGTAAACTCAACAAAATCAAAGGCTAATTCTAACTGAGTGTTGAGGATTGATTCCATTAATCCGCTTAAATAGGTTTATTTAGGCTTAAAGGTATAAAAAATCAGTTATGATTTGATTCGAATTGTAAAGTTGACTGTGGTTATTTGAAAAATCCTTTGTGTTACTTCGTGATAGATTTCGTGTCACTTTGTGTTAAAGAAAAATAATTAAACCACTAAGTATCACAAAGGGAGAAAGGGAGGGATTGGAAATAGCTAGATGCGGATTACCTAAATAAACATGTGTTTGCTCTAAGCACAACAATAGATTGTTACTTTGTCATGCTGAACGAAGTGAAATCCGAAAGATTCGCTGAAAGCAACCATCTGTTTTCTGAATAATTAGATCCTTCGCTTCGCTCAGGATGACAATGGAATCATATTACAACTCATCATCATAAAGGAAAGGGGTTGGAGTTCCCAGAACATACTGTTTCTTGTCATGCTGAACGGAGTGAAGCATCTTAATTGTTGTTTAGGTTGGAAGATCCTTCGCTTCGCACAGGATGACATCTTACATCGAACTAACACTAATAACTATTTTCCTTGTAACCACCCTTCCATCTTTCAGAATTATTCGCAGTAAATGCAGTCCTGTTGAGGTTTGTGGAACTTCAATTCTAATACCAGAACTTTGCATCATAACCTGACAGCCTGATATCTGTTTCCCATCCATTGTGAATAGTGAGATGTTTTTGGCAGGGATAGTCCCATTGTATTCAATATAAATAAACCCATTGGTTGGATTGGGATATACACGTGCAATGAGCGGATCATCATTAATTCCGTTAGATATTGCCCACTGATTCTTTAGCTGTTCAATCTGGGGAATGGGAATCTCGGTATTCCATAACTTTACTTCATCCACGCTTCCACGGAGTGCGTAAAGAGTTTCAACATTGTCCATCCGCCCAATGGTAAACGGCTTGGTTGAGGATTGGATGGTTCCTGCAAAGGCTTTAAATGTATCGAGAATGCCATCGATGTAAAGTTCCATTGAGTAGCCGGTGTAAAGCGCGGTAACATGGTAGTAGCGGTTTAGCTCAATTGGTATTGAGCTATCAAGATCGGCAACGCCTGTACTTGTTTTAACTGTCCATCGAAGCAGACCTTCGGGAGTAATGGATAGTTTATATCGCTGCTGCCACGATCCATGAGAGATGATAAACCTTTCCGAACCCAGCTGTTCGCATTTCACCCAGCAGCTTAGGGTTACAGCATCTGCGAAATTAAGGTCAACGTGATTATCTGTGTAGATGATATTATCTCCAGCGGTAAATCTATACGCCAGCGATGCTTTACCCCTTGCATCATCGGTTTTGGTTACACCAGATGCCGTGGCGTGGAATCTATCAGCGGCAGCATTGCGATTATCTGAATCGAATGGATACCATATCATGGGTGTTTGATTGGCAAAGCTTGTGTCTTTTACCAACACCCCTGTAGATACAGTGGTGGAAAGCAAATCCTGATTGGTAACCTTCACGGTGATAGTGCCAACAGTTGGAGTTGCTGGAGACTGCCATGTAACAGAATTTCCAGTGGTTTGATTTAAAGTTCCAGTAGAAGACGTCCATACGTACTCAAGAATTTCGCCAAGCGCAGGTTCAACAATTGCAGTAAAGGTGCTTGTTTTGCCTATAGCAGTGTATCTTGAAGCAGATTGAATGCCTTTTACCACTGGTGGCGTAGGAATATGCTCAACGATTTTAAGGTGCAAGGTGTCCTCTGCGGTTTGGCTATTGGCGGTTATCCTGCATTTTAGCACAGGTTGCGATGGGCTAGCTGATGCGGTAATCTGCACTTGCGATTGGGTTTGTCCATCGATTAGCACTTCATCCAAAAACCATTCATACTGCACAGGATCGCCAACGTTTACATTTCCCAGTGTGCAATATGCCGTGAACGATGAGTTTGTGGTAATTGGGTTTTTATCGGTGGAAAGTGCTTTTACTCGGAGATTGTTAGAGTAGTTGTATTGATAATGATAATCGAGAACATCGCTTCCAGCATACAACCTGCCATTACGGGAATCTGGCACCAGTCCCGATGGATATAGTCTTATCAATCTTACTTCTCCCGCAGGGATTGTTAGCTGAATGGAACTTGAGGCCGATGAAAACAGAATGGTTTCGGTGATGGCATCGTACACCCCGAATGTACCCGATGGAAGGCTTACATTAACCTGCTTAGCAACCGCTGTTGGGTTAAAATAGAGGTATGAGACGAGAGAATTATCTCCGTAAAAATCGGTTTTATTGAGATCTATCTGAAGGATTTCAGGGATATTGGTAGGTTTGGTTGCAGCAGCCAGATAGCCAACACTTGAACCGCTATATAACGATAGATTTGTAGCCGCCCAGCCGCCACCAATGGCATCGCCAGTAGCATAAGGAGATTTTCCTAACAATACCTGTTTCATCGATTCATAAGGAATGCAAGCCGTTGGGTCGTTTGCGGAAGCCCATGAATAGGGGTCCTGTTGGGTTTGCGGAAGGGCATTCGAGTAAAACAATCTGCTGGCATTGGTAACATTCAGCAACCATTTGGCAATGGCTCGAGAATAGCGTTTATCGTATTTTGGGAGTGGTGTAAGTGCGGCGGCTTGCTGAAAGCCATTCATTGCAAAAGCATAATCGTTACCTGCATCGTTGGCTTCGCCAATCAGTCCCGATACATCATAACCACCCCAAGTTCCTACAATAGATCCCCATCCTCTTAGGTTACCACGATTGAAGCACCAGTCAAGCAACTTTTGCAAAGGATAATTTGTACCCTCAACGGCATTCATCCTAGCCGCCGCAAGTGTTCCGTAAGATAATTGTAATTCGTATGATGGGTTTGATGCTAAACCAGTGAGGAAATCCATGGACTGTTGAGCTCCTTCAAAATACTTTCTATCTCCAGTTTCGAGATAGGCGTTATAGAGCAACCATGCTATGCTTCCGGCTGATTCGGGTTCAGGAACACTTGTGTTCAGCGGTAATCCTGTTGTAAGATTAAAGGCTCGATAGTTCATATTAGGAGCAGCCCACGGTTTTGCGCTTCCTCCCAGCTTGTTTACACAACCTAACCAGCGGTTGGCTACGGTTGTAAATTGACCATTAAATTCTGAGGCAGCATTGGGGTATAATGATTTTAGCTGATAGAAGTAGACGTTGGGCATAATATCGTACCACCAGTCATCGCCCGAAGTGGTTGAATAGCTGTTTAGGTAGACATTCTGACCGTTTTTTAGGTTGAAAAAGTCCTTGGCTTTGGCTACCCAGTTCACTCCATTCTGGTTGCTCTTATCTACACCAGCAAGCGTGGCTCCCACAATGGCAGGCATGGCGTTAATGGCTTCCGCCTGATTTAGATGACCGTCAACACCAACATAGGAATCGAGAAACAAAGGTGTATTATCGGCATAATTAAATTGCCCCTGAGTTCCAAGACGAGACAAAGGCAGGTATGTACCTGTTTTTCCTTGGTCAAATACCAGATTATCGTAATTGATGGTTACAGCATTCCAGTCTCGGATAAGTAAGGGTGTAGGCAAATCGGGCATTTGATCTATTCGGGGTATACTCAGCTGTCCCGTTTGAGCCAAACCCGATAGGGTGATGAATATGAGTAGGAGATTCAGAAGTATGCGTTTCATTGTTGATGGGGCTTAGCGACGGTTCGGGGGTTCTCTTACCTTGTGTTTTGTGACCTCTTTGTATTTTTTGTGGATTAGCTATTACACAAAGGCTCACAAAGTATTACCCAAAGTTACGCAAAGGTTTTTCCCCAGCACCTTAAAAAGTGAATTATCCGAGAAATGGAATCGAGGTTTGACTCTCCAAGCGGCAGAGCCGCATAATATTTATAGTCTAATTGGATATTTCTAGTAGATGAGGTGCATCGCACCGTAATTTTAAACTATGGGTTAGAATTGAAAACTCTCTATTCAACGATTAGGCTATCGCAAAATGCGATAGTTGAGATGCGGTGGTGTTTTTTTGTAATGCATTTTACGATTGTGGGCTTGCTGTAGGATTTGTGTGTTGGCAATAGAAAAATAACTATCATATTTTACTTGGATATGGCTTAGAATGCCAAACCGAGTGATCCTTGGGATAACGGGGGTGTTTTATTAGTCATTTTCTTCGTAGTAATATGAGTAGTCAATCCCTTTCATAAACATTTCGCGGTCGCTTATTTTGGTGGTGAGCGCTTTTTCCAAAAGTGTTTTTAGAACACTAACTTGGGTTGGACTTAGCATCATTGCGTTCATGTAATCTTGCTTGCTTATTTTACTCCAATCAACGCATTTTTTGAGGCGTTTTTTCAGTATCAAATCCAGCCATATTCGGGCACTTCTGCCATTACCTTCCATAAAAGGGTGCGCAATGTTCATTTCTACATATTTGTTTACGATTTCGTCAAATGTAGTTTCGGGCATTGCTTCTATTTGCTTTAATGTGTCGCCTAAAAAGCGTGATACGGCAAATTGAAAACCACCTTTTGAAATATTTTTCTGCCTGATTTGCCCCGCAAAGTCATACAACCCACCAAACAAATAAGCGTGTATTTGTTGCAAGCCTTTGGTTGTGCCAACTTCTATGCTGCTGATAAAAGAGCTTTCAAACAAGGCATATGCTTTTGTTTTGCTTTTTCCGTCGATACTTTCATCGCTGAATGTAAACCATTCTATAAATCGGTTTGCCTTTTTACTCGGAAATTCTTTGCCTAAGGCAATAATACCGGCGTAATCCAACATATCGGTTAAATATCGTTTACCATCACTTGCTAAAAGTTTCAGTTGGGTAGTGGTACTAACCACCTCGCTGTTTTCTTTTTTTAGCTTGGCTTTAAGATATTTCCAATAGTTACGGGTTTTGGTGTAGTCGTTTTGGTCGGTAAGCACAGCTACAATATCCAACACGCTAAACCACCACTTGGCGTTTTGCTCGTCCCAAACGGCTCGCACTTCGCGGTCGTCAAAAAAACGTATGGATATTTTTGCATTAATCATAATTTGAATGTCTTCTATCCTGTCGCACTGAAATTATCCATCCAAAGTTATGATAATTTTTGTCTTGGAGTTGCTGTAGGCGGTGTGGCGTTACAATGAGCGCCGACAGTTGGGGCTATGAGCAGTTGGGAACGAGTGGACGCTAACTTATCACCCAAGCAAAACACTTGCGAGCGAGAGCGAAGCACGCCTAATCACTCAAATTCCAGTGACGCATGAACTCTTATTAGGGGCTGAATTATTTTATTTTCAATAGTTTAATACTTACAAAATAAGTAACAATATCTATTAATAATCTAACTAAACTATCTGCATCATCCTCTTTTTCAACAATTGATATTAAAACTGGAAAATCTGTTTGACGCAGGTATTTTATATTAACGTGTGGAAAAAAAGTCCTGTAATTTGAATGTGTATATTTATTTCTTATTTGCTCAAATAAATTCTTTGCGATCTTTTTAATTTTTTCGTCTGATGATGCCAACTCCCATGAAGTCCAACTTTCTTGATTTACTTTACCATTATCTAATTTGGTTACTGCAAAGTTATTAATCGCTCGAATCTTTAACTCTTCAGAAATCTCATTTGAAATCAAGTTTTTAAAATTCTTTCCTACACCAAAAATTGCTTTATGTTCGTCTTCTTTTCTTTTAATCCAAGTATTATCGATTTTTTCGCTTTTGAAGTTTTCCCAATTTGATTGAATCCATTCGCTAAATGACTTATATTCATCTTGACCAGCTATCGTATCAATACATGTGAGGAGTAAGTATAAAACCAATGCCTCTATATCATAATCGACACCATCAAAGTTCTTATCAAATAATCTTATATGGTCAATTTTTGTAATTCCTATTAATGCTTGAGGTTCTTCAAAGAATTTAAACTCACTTGTTTTATGTGTAATTAGGATTTCTCTAATAGCCAATAAGTGATGAACAAACTCCATTCTTTCGGTTATTTTCTGGAGTTTTTTCATATTGTCAGGTTCTACCAACTTTAAGACATCTTGAAATTTGTCTCGTGTTAAATCCGAACAATAGAATTGATAAATATCTTTTTCTAAATCTAGTGTTCTAATTAATCTTGGACCAAACATCACACTCATAACAAAACATTTATTAGTCTAATTTATCTAGGTTGACGATTTGAATTTTGCGCCTAACTCCTTTTAATCTACCCTCAAGGCACACCTGTAAACCCCAAAATGGAATGTATTGTACACCTTCTGGTAGTATAAAAATAAGACTTTTTAATGGGCTATCAAAAGGGATTTCGGTTTTTCCTTTAGCTCAGCGAGGGGTGAATGTAAGTAGGAATTTCAAAAGTATGCGTTTCAATATTAATAGGGATTAACGGTGGTTCGGTACAAGGGATTGTTAAGTTGCAAATTAGGCAACACTATGCACATAAAGTTTAGGTTGTGTTTGGGAATTTGGCGAAGCCAATAAATATGATGTTAGCGGTTGGCAATTCTTGTCTTCAAATAATTTTCAGGAGTCATTACACCTAATGAACTATTTTTAAAGTCTTTTAAATTACGGGTTAAAATTAAACTAATATTTCCGTTACACTCTGCCGAGAAGTTTTGTAATGCGTCCTCAAAGTCTTTGAAATTTGAGTTTAATGCATGAATAATTGAAGTTCTATCAATTAATAGCACCTCGGTTATTGAAATTAATTGAGATAACTTATCTATAACTCTTTCGTGAGTTGAGGATTGTCTAAGCAAATAGTATAAGTTGCTTAATATAACTGGCGTAATAAAGCCTTTTATTTCATTTGATTCACACAACGACAATACCTTTGCAGAATGTTCGGAGTAAGGTTTTCTGTCAAAGAAAAAATCTAGAATGACGTCAGTATCGAGAAGTATATTAGTCATTGTTTAAAGATATTTTTCAGACAATCTTTTGGAAAGTTCTTTCTTATAGTTAAGATTTTTAGGTGCTTTAAAGGAACCTTTCAGAGATTTAACAATTGGTGTTAGTTCAATATCGCTAACAACTTCCTCATTAGTAATGGTTTTCAGATAGTTCTCAATTATACTGGATAAACTACGTCCCTTATCGTTAGCATACTTTTTTGCTTTCTCGATAATACTTTGCTCAATTGTCAATGTCAATTTTGTATTCATAGCCGCTAGTTTTATAAATAATCCACGCTCTGCAAATATACAAAACAAAACTCACACGTGCAATTATTCAATTAAATGCACGTGCTTTTTTTGTTACTAACATTCCGCAAGTTGGTTGAGTTTGTGGGATTAAAACTGCGTTTCTATCCGCCGAAAGTTAAGCTAGCAAAAAGGGCTGAACTTCGCAAACGAAGTCAGCCCAAATGCTATTAATTTGCTGTTGCCTGCAGTATGTTATTTCAAATCCTTGTCGCTTAACGTATCAATTACTTCATAATATCCTTGCTCCAATGAACTCTTAAATGGATTTTCATTATGATAAATAAGACTTGTAATATGAGTATTTTCATCATCGATATTTATTGTTCTATCGATTTTGGTCAAAGATTTTTTCATTATGCTTTGCTGATACCAACGTTCAAATTTTAAATTTCTTTTGCTTTGCTTTCTATCGGTATTGTCACAAAGATATATTATTGATTTCTCCTTATCAGCGAAAAAGTTTCCAATAATACAATCAATCGTTTTACCGACATCCGAATCAAAAGGTTCATTAGAGTTTGTTAACTTATTGATAGAGATTGTGTAAATTTCTTTTATTTCAGAGCCGACAGAAGTGTCGTCAAATAATGCACTCATTGATGCAAATAATACATTATACTCAATTTGATTTTTGGTGTTGAAAGAGTAAATGAAAGTGTCTGTATCTAGGAATACGCTATATGGGCATTGTAAGTTTAATGCCTTTTTCATTTAAAGTCTTTAAGGAAATTTTGCCATTTACATAATCGCAAATAAGTTTTTTACCCTCCAATACTTTTTTGGAAGATTCAATTATTTGCTTTTTGTTTTTTACGTCTTTCATAATTCTACAAATATAAAGGGTCTTTTATTATTTACAAAACAGTTGGCGGTTTTTATATTGCGCTAACTCGTTTATACATGCCCCCAAGGCACACTTGTAAACCCAAAATGGAATGTATTGTGCACCTTCTGGTAGTATATTTTAATGGGCTATCAAAAGGGATTTTGGTTTTTCCTTTAGCTCAGCGAAGGGAAACACTATTATTCAATTTTTCTAACCTTCCACCACCATATATCTCTGCAAACAAAAACATTATCACTTTCCCCAGCAAGGCCTAGTGCTTGTAAATCAAGAAACCATTGGTTTCTAGCTCAATATTGCCCATCAGCACTGTTGCGCCTGCGGGTAATTCAACTTTCATCTGTTTGCCAAAATTTATGATAACCGAGATTTTATCGCCTTTATATGATCGAGTAAAGAGTATAACATCTTCATGCTGTTCCAGCGTTTCGTAACTCCCGAATTGAAGGGTTTTTTCGTTATTTCGTAGATTAAGCAAGGCTTTGTAGGTATTCAGTATAGAATTTTCCTGCTTTAAACACTGCTGAACATTTAAATCTTTATAGTTCTCGTTAAGTTTTATCCAAGGTTTACCTGTTGTAAAACCAGCATTGCTGGTGCTGTCCCATTGCATTGGGCTACGCGATTTGTCTCGGTTATGATCATTCCCCCATGCAAGTGCTTGTTCAGTAGTTTTACCTGCATCGAGGGCAAGTTGGTAAAATGTCTTGCCCTGAATATCTACTATCTCATCATAAGTTGTGGCTGTGATGTTTTGCATTCCAATCTCCTCGCCGTAATAAATAAAAGGAACTCCTTCGGCAGTAAGCATAAGAGCTGCGAGGGCTTTAGCCCTTTCGATATTTCCACCTGCCAAACGATTCATAAGACGAGGATTATCATGACTACCAAAAAACAGGGTGGGATAATCGCTCATGTTGTTTTCCATGCTTTGCAATTCGGTAAAAAGACGTTTTACCGAAAAACTGGGAATGCTTCCAAAATTAAAATTAAAGACTACATCCATCAGCTGTGGCGATTGGTATTGCTTGAGTATCTCAATTTTATCGCTCCCCACCTCGCCTACCGTAAATCGATCCTTATATTCGTTAACAGTAGATTTGATAATAGTAATAGCCTTTTTTATATTGGGTTGATTAATATTATAAAGATGTTGCTGTTTACCGTCTTTGATGGGATTGTCGGTCATAATATTGTCGGTATTCAGAAAGTTGATAACATCAAACCTAAAACCATCGATACCCAAATCGAGCCAGTAACGAAGTGCTTTTTGAATTTCTTTTACCACCGCAGGGTTCGACCAGTTAAGATCTGCCATGCGTACATCAAATTTATGTAAATAGTACTGATTGGTGAGTGAGTCGAGTTTCCAAGCTCCTCCGCCGAAAAAGGATTCCCAGTTATTGGGTTTATCTTTCCAGATATAGTAATCACGATAGGGATTATCCTTTGATTTCCGTGATTCTTGAAACCACATACATTCAGTGGATGTATGATTAACCACCATATCCATAATTACCTTAATTCCTCGTCCGTGCGCTTCGGCAAGAAATGTTTTGAATTCTTCAAGATTGCCGTAAATAGGATCAATCTCGTAATAACTGGCTACATCATAGCCATTATCTACTTTGGGCGATTTAAGGAAAGGTGTAAGCCAGATGCCTTTTATACCAAGCGATTGCAGATATTCTAACCGAGTAGTCATTCCCGCAAAATCGCTGTAACCATTACCATTGCTATCCTGAAAGGAGGGCATGTAAATCTGATAAAAAACTGATTCCTTCCACCATTGTGCTTCCCCTGTTTGGGCTGTAACAGCTAAGGTGATGAAGATAAGGAGGTATTTAAGGATATTGCGAATCATGGTAAATGTAATTGTTTTAACGTCAGTTTGATGTAAGAAAAAATGTGTTAACCTATATATCAGCTAGTTTGCTTTTTTGAAACAATGGAAAACTGGAATATTGGAAAATTGGAGGACACAAGCAAGAATCTAACCTCTTGTTTCCCTATATTGGCTACGCCGAACTTCGTTTCCATTTTTCCACCATTCCATCCACAAATAATACATTTGGAAATAATGGTTATTATATTGTTAATGTGACTTCTTATATCGAGTTCCTGTTATTTTAAAAAAAGGAAAGCTCAATTTCCCGACAAATCTATATGTAGGAACAATTGAGCCTTACCCTTAGTAAACATTAACTATTAATCTAACCTAAAACCATTATGGCTTTTCATCATTATAAAGTTTTGCAACCTGACCATCAGCCAATGCGATGTTATAGACTTTTAGCTCATCGATAGCACCTTTAAAGGAGGCTACGTTAGCAGTAGTTATCCAATTAAAATTACCTGGTTTTGCAGCTATTTCAGTATCAGTTGCAAAAGAACCAATTAAGAATGGTTGTGCGGTATAGGTACTAGCTCCATCAACAAAAGAAAGAGTGCGAGTCATTGCATCTATACCATTTGCTGATGTATAACTTTGAACCATAACCCCGTTAATGTAAAACTTCATTACTTTGGTTGTGCTATTGAGTGAAACTACAACATGTGTCCAAACAAGAGGAGTTACTATACCAGAGTTAGCATCTTTGTCGGCAGCTGAGGTAGCATTAATTCTCCATGTGAACATTGGCTTTCCAGCAGATTGGGTTTGAAATTTATAACCCCACCAGTAGTTTTGTGAAACTATACAGTTGTTCTCCCAACCTTGAATATCCATTTTAATCCATGCTGAGATAGTTATGTCAGCAGGTAGGAAACTAGTTGTATAAGGTACCTCTAGGTGAGCTCCTTTATTCAGATAAATTGCTTTTCCACCTTTTACACCATCAACCCATGTAGGTAATGCTGCATCAGCGCCTAATAGAGCAACCCATCCTTTGGTAAATGTTGCAACATGTTTAACGGTAGAGAATGCTGTAGCAGTAGTCCCTGTTCCCTCGTCAAAATGCCAACCAGCATTCAGGTATAAACTCTCATCAATGTAACCGTATGCTTTAGAGTTAAGAGTAGCCAAGGCTTCGGTTAACTGAACTACAAGGTTATCTATTTGAACTTGGGTAAGTTTAGTAGCCGCAGCTGCTTTCAATGTGGCCAAAGTAGCCTTAAAAGCATCAATATCTGCCTGTGGGTAATTAGCAGGAATGGCGGCAGCAGCAATTGCATCAGCAGTTGCAATTAACGTTGTGAGGGCGGTTTTGTCACCTTCAACGATTGCGTCATCTTTTTTGCACGATCCGAGGATCATTGCAGAACTTACAACCAGCATAAGTAGCAGGGTGTGAAGTTTCATCAGATTTGTCATTTTCATAGTGTTTTTAATTAGTGATTGATTTAGGTGAAATGATTTATTTGATCTAAAGGGTTTATATAGCCTGATTTGCATCTACTTCCGCCTGTGGAATTGGAAAATACCTCTTGGTTTCGTAGTGGAAATCCGTTCCTAACGCTGATTCAGCAACAGCCTTACCCCAGCGCATTAGGTCGAAATAGCGGTGAAATTCCTGAGCAAGTTCAACCCTACGTTCTTTTTGAATAGCAGCCCTAAGCAAGTCCTGATTGGAAGTAGTGATATCAGCAAGAAGGTCGGCAGGTGGTGTTCCATTGAAACTAGTACGAGCACGATGTCTCACTATATTGATGTTTGCTTTTGCAGAATCGGCATCGCTTAATTCGTTAAAGGCCTCTGCTTTCATAAGCAGAACATCGGCGTAACGCAGGTAAATATAATTAAGACCACCATCTCCTTTGAGCGATGAAGACACTTCTGAAAGCGGCTGTTGATGCTTTTTAGTGAGGTATCCTGTGGGTGACCATGAGGCACTAAAAATGTCACCGTTCAGCCAAGGCTTACCATCACGACCAATTGATGCATCGAGTCGAGGATCAACTTCACCACTTATGCTTTTTTCAAAAGCATCAACTAAACTTTGAGTTGGAGCATTAAAATAATACCCACCTTCCGAAGCAGGAGCAAACCATTGATTCAATCCACTTCCAGTGAATGGATTTTTGCCCGACAGGTGTTGAATCTCGAAAATTGATTCACTGCTGTTTTCGAATGCCAACTTGAAGTTGTTAGCATAGTTTGGTAATAGGTGGTAAATCCCTAGGGCTTCAACCTGTTGAAAGTAGCCAACTGCAACCGACCATTTTTGTTGGTACAGACTAACCTTTCCTAACATTGCCAAAGCAGCACCTTGTGTTACCCTACCAATATCCGCTGAACCATAAGAAACAGGTAAAACGGCGACTGCTTCTGAGAGGTCTTTCTCAATCTGAATATAAATATCAGATACTTTGCTTAATGGTACGTTTATAGCACTTTGGCTAATAGGAGGAAGAAGTTTAAGGGGAACTTTTCCAAAAATATTTACTAGATTGAAGTAGCTGTAAGCCCTAATAAATTTAGCTTCTCCAATAATACGATTCTTCATTATCTCATCCATGGGTACTGCTGGAACATTGGCTATTACATTGTTGGCACGAGCAATAGCCTCGTAGGCAAATTTCCAGTAATTGAGGATAATTCCATTGCTAGCATTGGCAGTAAACGCATCTATATAAGTAATTTCAGCTTGATCGCCAGGATTCCCACCTTTTACAGCATCATCGGAAGCAACATCTCCAAATACCCATAGAGCATTGTTTGAACTGCTGAAAGATATGGCATTGTATACACCATTTCCCGCCTGTATGGCCTGTTTGTCATTCTGGTAATAGGTTTCCGAAGAGAATTCACCTTTTAAATCTTCGGTTAAGAAATCTTTACAAGAACTCATGATGATCATGGAAAAAACAAACAGTAGAATAACCTTTGCATTCATTAATTGTCCAAAGGCATCGGATATATTTTTAATTTTTGTTTGCATATCCCGTTATAATTAAAAAGTGATGTCGACTCCAAACATTAAAGTAATTGCCGAAGGATAAGTTCCCCAGTCGATACCGGCTGCAATATCACCTTCGTTTTTTGCGTTGTCGCTTACGGTCATCTCTGGGTCAAGACCAGAATACTTAGTCAGCGTAAACAGATTGGTGGCGGATGCGTAAACCCTTGCCTTTGATAAACCGATAATCTTTAGTGTTTTCTCTGGAATAGTGTAACCAAACTGAAGGTTTTTCAACCTCAGATACGAACCATCTTCAAGAAAACGAGATGAAGGTGTCGCATTGTTCGATTTGGATGTCCATGATGCTCTGGGTTGAGTATTGGATGTACCTTCTCCAGTCCAACGTTCATCGAAATAGCGTTGTGTAACGGTAAAGCCACGGTAAAATCCTTCAATATCCTGATTTATCTGCACATAGATTTTGTTGCCGTACGCACCTTGGAAGAATACACTTAAATCGAAGTTTTTATAGTTAGTAGCCAGGTTAATTCCTGCAATCATTTTTGGAATAGCACTACCAAGATGCACCCTGTCTTTATCATCGATACGCCCATCTTTATTCTGATCTTTGAATTTTACATCGCCCGGTTTTATACCATTTCCCTGATAAGCAGAGAGTAAAATGTCAGTAGTATTCTGGAATATGCCATCCATTTCGAGCAGGTAGAATGAGCCGATGGGATATCCCACCTCAGTTCTCGTAGCATCCATACCTGACTCAATTCTTCCTCCATAAAGAGGTGCATCCAACTTGAGAACCTCGTTGTGTAGGAAGGTCAGATTACCCGTAATGGAGTAGCTCCATTCGCTCATTTTATGACGGTAACTGGCCTCAAGTTCAACTCCTGTATTCAATACCGATCCGCTATTGATCCATGCAGCATTTGCATAACCAACTGATGGAGGAATGGGTGCTTTTACCAACATCCCTTCCGTAACTTTATAAAAATAGTCTAATGAGAATGCGAATGCGCCTTTCCAGAGTTCAGCATCTACTCCAGCATTATATTGATAGCTGGTTTCCCATTTTAGGTTTTTATTTCCTAAAGCAGTTTGCGCATAACCACCGCTGGACACTCCACCAAACGGATAGTTGAAATACGGAGAGATCCTGTCTTTGTCTGCATAAAGTCCTATCTCCTGATTTCCAATGGCTCCATAGCCAGCACGAAGTTTAAGATTCTTGAGCCAAATAACGTCCTTAAGGAAGGCTTCCTGATTCAGTGACCAACCAGCAGAAAGGGAATAGAAGGTTCCCCATTTGTTATTCCCAGTAAAACGAGAAGATCCATCACGGCGTAGAGTGCCAGATAGATAATATTTTCCTTTGAAATCATAGTTAACTCTACCAAAAAACGATGCCAGTGTTGAAGCCCAATCAGTTTGATTACTAATCTTATTTCCAACCCCATTACCAATATAGATAAGTTCCTTCTGTTGGATAGGAAAATCGGAATCGCTGGCATAAATGCCTTTCCCGCTATTTTTAATAGCCTCAAATCCCAACATAACCGAAAGGGTATGCGATTCCCTAAACGTGGTTTCATAATTAAGAAGGTTATTCACAGTCCAGTTAGCGGTACGTTCATTGCCAATACTCAGGCTGTTCACCCCATTAATTCGGTTCATAGTTCCCCAAGTTGGGTTAAAACGACGTGTGTTAGAATTACGATAATCCATACCGAGATTGGTAGTGAATTTTAACTTATCTGTTAATTTGGCAGTGAAATAGGCCTTGCCCAAATAGCTGTCGTCTTTGCGATTGTTTTCGTTATAATGGGTCATACCTATGGGATTATAGCCATCACCGAGGAAAGAATCATAAATCTGGCGTCCGAAATACTCAGCGGGGCGGTCAACATAGGTGCCATCAGCAAATTTTATAGGAATGGCTGGATTACGGAAGAAAGCATATCTAACCACACTTCCACCGTTACCAAGGTAACCATCTCCTGAACTTCCAATGATATCGTTACTCGAAAATCCTGTTAGCATACTCACTCCTGTAGTAAGCCATTTATTCGCTTCGGTATTCACATCAAGTTTGACTGTTCCACGAGTGTAATCGGTGCCCTGTATAATACCCTTTTGGTTATATAGCGATGTGGAAATCATGTAATTGGTCGATTCATTTCCACCCGAAAAGGAGAGCTCGTGGGAATTTACAGGTGCTGTTTGGAATAATTCTTTTAGATAATTCACATTGGCAAAATCCACTGCGTCACTGGGTGTAATAAGGCTACGTTGCAGACCTACAGGGAGAAAGGCATTGTCGTTGGTGGCTGCTTCGTTATATATGGTGATATAATCGTTTGTATTTACCATTTTGGTTAGCCGGGTTGCTTTCTGAAAACCAGTCTGTCCACGATAGGTGATCTTAGTTTTACCTTTAATTCCTTTTTTGGTGGTAATAAGCACAACCCCATTATTGGCGCGTGAACCATAAATTGCCGCTGCCGAGGCATCTTTAAGAACCGAGATATTTTCAATATCCCCAGGTGAAAGGATTTTAAGAGCATCAGTTGTTGGCATTCCATCAACGATATAGAGCGGGTCGTTACTTGAATTGATAGAGCCTGCACCACGGATGCGAACCGAAACTCCTTCTCCTGGAGCACCAGTGTTTTGTGTTACCTGAACACCCGCCGCAAGACCTTGTAAAGCCTGAGCAACGCCTGCTACTGGCAATCGAGTGAGTTCTTTGCTGTCAACTTTGGTAACAGCTCCTAATACATTGCGTCTCTTAGCTGTCCCGTAACCGATCACCACCATTTCATCAAGCGCATATTGATCGGGATTAAGAGCAACATCAATCACTGCAAGTTCTCCACAAGTTTCCTCCAATTTTGTATATCCAATATATGAGTATACAATTACTGATGAGGCAACCAATTGATCCGATACTAAACGATACTTACCGTTAACGTCTGTAATAGCACCTATAGCAGTTCCTTTAATTAGAACCGTAACGCCAATCAGGGCTTCGCCAGATTTGGCATCCGTAACCAACCCTTCAACCGAGCGCTGCGCAAAAAGCGATCCGGCAAAAGAAATTATCATTACAAGTAATCCAAGTCTTTTCATTTTATATACTATTGAATGATTTTATAACTCTGCGTCTTTTTAGGTTATTTATATGCAATTACCACATCGTTGGCTTTAATTTTTGATCCCTGAGCGCTCAATGGCGTTCCAGCGGGAAGAATCACAACCAGGGCGGCTTCGCCTGCTAACAAATTAATGCCAACATTACCGTTACCCCCTTTAGCCAAGTATTTTTTTGAGATTATATCAAACAGGTCAACATTGCCTTTCGAAGTGTAGGTTACAGTTTTGTCTTCCGTATAGGGATTATAATAAAGATAAACCGGGTATTTCCTTTCTGCGTAGAAATCAGTCGCATTGCAATCGAGGGCTAGAATTCCCTCAACCTCTGTCTTGTTGACAATTGCTCCAAATACCCCAACAATAGAAGTGCTGTAAAGGCTAAACATAGATTCTTTAGGTTGTCCTGCTACCCATTTTGGCCCATCGCCAATAGAAACGGGTGAGATTCCTTTCAGTGTTGGTTTGCTGTAATCATCAATCTTACGGATACCTTCATAGCCAATAATTCCATGTGTCATGTTCTTCAATTCAGGAAGCCATTGATGCGTATCGTCAACCTGATCCGGATAGAACAGGCGTGATGCATTTACCACATTCAACATATATTTTCCAATCGCCTTGGCATACTGTGGTTCATATTTTACCATCGGTACCAATGGCCAAGCCATAGCTATTGAGTTCATTAAAAATGCATATCCACCACCGTCGGTAATACTTCCCTGTAATCCATAAACATCGTAATCGCCCCATTTTTCGGCAATCACACCCCAGCCATAGCGACCGTCTTTGGATTGGCAGCCATCAAACATCCAGTTTAGCATTTTGGTTATATCGTAATTGGTTCCCTGTTCAGCATTTAATCTGGCAGCAGTGTACGTTCCGAATGGAAGCAGCATTTCGTAAAAGCGACTTTCTTTCTGGCTCAATAAAGCCTCAGTTGCGCTTTTAGCATGATTGAGGTAACGTTTATCGCCAAATTTCTGATAAGCCGAATACAACACCCACGCGTGTCCGCCTGCAGCGTCCTGTTGAAAGGGAATGTTGCTTCGCATCCCTTTCATTTGGGAGTAATCAAAATAGGAATAATCATAGTTTCCGTTCAGGGCTGAGTCTGCTTTGCAGAATTGTTCTGCCACCGTGCGCTGGATACATTCTGTGTTCTTTACATCTGGGAAAAGTGCAGCAACACCGTAGTACAATACATTGGGATAAACGTCATACCACCAATCACGTCCATACCCGCCTCCAGCCATTGCCACTGAGGGATTCGTATTGTTCATTACGATATTCCACTTAGTATCGCTATTGAAATAGTTCTGCACCATCTTCACATAGTTAAAACCGTTCTGGTTGGTTTTATCTATTCCCATCAATCCTGCGCTTACCAGTGAATTCAGTGATGTAAGTGCTTCATGAAACTCCCCATTGTTTTTCTTTGATCCTTGGCGTACATCACCAATCACGGTGTAAAGTCCGAATGTAACCTGATCGATATTCCGCTTGGAACTATCGAGCCAAATAAGCGAGCCGTATGAAGCATGACTATTGAAGTTGAAAACAAGACTGTCGAACTGCATTGTTTTTTTCTTCCAATCGATGATTTTTAATGGTTGTGGTACGTCTGGCATCTGATCGATGCGTGGCAAGGATGTTTGAACCACTGGTTCTCCATTCTGCGGATTGCAGGCGTATAATCCAGAAATCAGAAATAGAGCTACTATGAAAAACCCTCGTTTCATTCGTATAAAATATTTACTCAGTTAATTGTTAATAAGTTATATTCTCGTTTTAACATACTCAATTGAGCGAATGGAACACCCATGTTTTGTTCATCGCCGTTTAACTTCGTTGAGCTCGCAAACTCGGTTGTGTAATCTCTATTACGTGGGTGTTTCATTTATCCTCAGAATAAGAATGTTTCATTATGTTTTTTGCAAGCGGGATAGAGAGCATCTGGATAATCGCAACAATCACAAGCGAATATCTTAGGGCAAAATCTTTAGAAACATAGAAGGCCAAGCCAATGAATAGGACAAGTCCAAAGAATCGACCTAAGTACAGTCCAAACTCATGGTTGAAGATGTATGCGTATTTACTACGGTTCTCCTTCACCGATAGGATATCTATTACCTGCATTTGAATGGGGAAGTAGGCAATATCGTGTAATGGCATAAATAACACTTTACACAATACAAAAACAATAACCCCAATGGCAGAGAACAGTATCTGATTGGTAAGAGCACCTATAAGAAAAATGGTCATACCAGCAGCAAAAATGTAGATTCGATGTTTGGGTTTTGTTGTTCTTCCTAGAAAATAGAGGATGAATGCGGTTAGTATTCCACTAACACTTTGAATAGTTCCCAGCGTAGCTTCATTGCCAACTAGAGTCATGATTAGAATGGCTGGTGCGGTTACTAAATAACCTTGAACCATCCCCTTTAGGGAAGCAAGCCCTAGCATTTTTCTCCATAACGGGTCGAAACGCAAGTAAAGAAACTTCTTCTGTGCGGGATTCCTAAATCTATGCTGATGAATTACAATACTAGCCAGAATAGTGAGCAGAAGCACTATCGCCGTTACAATCTTATAGGCTCCCTGAATGTTGCCTCCAAACCAACCTTGAGTTGTGCTTTGAATCAGGAACCAGCCAACAACGACAGGTACTATGATAAATGTTAAGGTGTAGAAGAATGTCTCCACACCGTAATAGTAGTTTCTGTTAGTATCGTTTGTGGTATCAAGAGCCAAGAAATCGCGATTAGCCCAGAAAAAACCAAATGAAGCACCCATAATAAATCCTGAAATGGATACTCCTACCATGTTTATATCGCTGAGTGTCATCATGAAAATCATAGAAACACCGCTTAGCAGCATTCCAAAACTGTATAGGCGCGATACCTTTATCTTATTCAGTAAAAATCCATTAAGTAGGAATGTAAAGGGTATCCCTGTGTAAACGCACAACTGGTAAACCGCTACCATGGATGGGTTATTGGAGCTACGCATAATGTAGGCTCCCACAAAAATGTCAATAATGGGCAGTACAAATGCATAAATCATATTGGTAATAAGCACAAGGCGCATATCACGGGGCATAGAGACAAAAAAACGGAACTCAGCCAAAACTTTATTCTTCATAAAATATCTTGTTATCAAATTTGATTACTTGACTCAACTTTATAGTGTTTACTTTATTCTTTTAATGTTTCCAAAATTTGTTTTATCGATAGCTCTGCTCCGCAGATAACCTCATCGCTAGCTCCATAGTAAATAGTAATTTTATCACCATCCACAATATGACCATTGGTAAATATCACGTTCCCAAAAAATCCCGTTTGCTCATAGGTTTGAATAGGTTCCATGATTGGTTCAACGCTCCGTGCAAGTACCTTTGAAGGATCATTAATATCAAGAAGCAAAGCACCTAGGCAATAACGATGTTCGCTGTTTGCTCCATGATAAATCTCAAGCCAGCCTTTTTCAGTTCTGATGGGTGCTGCGCCTGCTCCAACACGTTTTGAATCCCACATATCAGGTCGTGAGGTTGCAATGCACTTATGTTTACCCCAGTGGATAAGATCGAGGGATTCAGCTAACCATATATAGTTTCCGCCCAGTTCAGGGCTGCTAGGGCGGTGAAGGGCATAATATTTCCCGTTGATCTTTTCTTCGAAGATAGCACAATCCTTATTGTGAGGTGGAAAAATCATTCCTTCACGATTGAAACTCTTCCAATCTTTAGTTCTGATAAGTCCAACTCCAACCCCAAATTCGGATACCTCGGTAAACGAAAGACTAAATCCATCGGTCATGGTAGCTACCCGACAGTCTTCAATACCAAAGGTTTCTAACTCCCCTTTTCCAAAAATAGGAGGATATCCATCGGGTTCATAAAAACGAATGCCATCATCACTACAAATAAGTCGTAAATAAGAGAGTGTTGTAAGGTAATCCTTCTTCTTATAATTGATTATTCTAGGATCAGAAGCATCCAGATCGGGATCGTTTTTATCGAAATTAAGGATTTCAATTGAACCTTTACTATTATATACAGGGAAACTAATTTTGCCTTCAATCTGTTTAGGCCTTTCAGCGACACGAAGTAGCAGCCATATTTTTCCGTCAAATTGAAAAACACCTGGGTTGAGCAGGCAAACTATTTCCATACCTTCAATACCTGATTTCAGATCGGCAGGACGAATAAGAGGGTTTTGCGGGAATCGTTTACCAATATCCATAATACTCATTTTTGTGGGTAGCAAATCTACAACCGATTGAATAAAACCATGTCCGCTCCGTTCCCAATCTTGTCCTGTATAGTACAAAATACAAGGGTTTCAAAAAGCCTGTTGGAAACGCAAAAACTCCTTTAATCCTTAAAAAGCGGTGTGATTGATTTCAGCAAAGAGGTATTTTATATCACAATAGTACGTTAAAACTTTATTAATGTCAGTTCGATGTAGGGTGTCATCCTGAGCGAAGCGAAGGATCTAATTGTCTAAATACGAGATGCTTCACTTCGTTCAGCATGACAAAGCAACAATCTAACACCATGTTTAGGATCAGTGTGTTACGCTTACAGCGAACTAACGTTTATTATTGATTTGTGATATTTTGTGTTTTCGTGTTTTGGTGGCAAATATTTTATAATAGCCACAAAATCATCAAGTCACCAAAATGCACCAAAAAGTTTACCGTACTATTGATATCAAGAACAGGTTTAATTTTCTGCCGATTTGTTCCTGTAATCAGAAGGAGAACAATCATAAGCCTTGCCAAACAGCTCATAGAAATGAGTCCTGCTTGCAAATCCTGTTTGGTTGATAATTTCGCTTACCGTCATTGAGGTTGATTTAAGCAGCATGGCTGCTTTGCTCAAACGACGTTGGTTTATAAGATTATGAGGTGTGGTTCCGAGTATCGATTTGGTTTTATTGTAAAGAGAGGATTTACTGATAGCTAGCTTATCACAAAGCTTTTCAGATGAAAGGGTTTCATCATCAATATTCTCATCAATGTAACTGAGCATCTTCTGAAAAAATGGGTCGGGGATATCCTTTACCAAAGCAGGATTCCCATCCTGCTTACCGAAGTGGTTTCTGATACCAACTCTCAATTGTAGGAGTTTTTCGATGCGTACCTTAAGATGCTCGGGGTGAAAAGGTTTAGGAATGTAAGAGTCAGCACCAGCTTTCAATCCAACAATTCTATCCTCTATTTCTGCTTTGGCTGTAAGTAAAATCATCGGCAGGTGACTTGTGTCGAAGTTTTCGCGTAGTTTGCAGCAGAGTTCAATGCCATCCATTTCGGGCATCATTATATCCGAAACAATCAAATCTGGCTTATCCGATAAAACTTTATCGTAGGCATCAAGTCCATTTACCGCAAAAATGATGTTATAGTCTGCTCGAAGAAAATCTCTGAGCAATAACAGAATTTCAGGATCATCATCAACCAAAAGGATCAAAGGTTTTCCTGCTGATATTAACGGATTTTCCACCAAGTTGTCAGACCCAATTTCATCAATGAATCCTATTTCATTCGATTCATCAATTGGTTCATTAAGTAACTCCTCTGAGCTAAGCTGATGTACATCGTGAAAAACACAGATAAACTTTGACCCTTCGTTGGGGATGCTTTCAAAGCTAATAGTTCCTTTTAGCAATTCAACAAGACCCTTTGTAACCGCAAGTCCCAAGCCCGTTGATCGATATCCCGGGAAACTTCCCTTCTTTTTGGCAGAAGATATACCAAAAGGTTCGAAAATCTTTTGAAAATACTCGGGCTTTATTCCAATACCTGTATCGGCAATTTCAACAACAAGCGATGAGTTTTCGGACTTGATGTTGACTTTGACAAACCCTCCAGGAGTGTTGTATTTTATGGCATTAGATATCAAATTGGAAACTATTCGCTGAAATTTATCTGCATCAGTTTTGAAAACAAGTTCAGGGTAGGGCGCAAGAATCTCGCAAGTGATATTTTTTTGCAACAAAAGCAATTCAAAATCGGAAATTATCTCTTGTACAAGTTCAATAGGCTTTGTCAATTGTATATTTAAAGGTTCTTTCCCTTTTTCCAACTTTCTAAACTGCATAATTTCTAGTACCAATTTCTGAAGTTTAAGGCTATTGTTGTAAACTTTTAAAAGACGAGGGTTTTCAAGTGTGCTTCGAGTATCTTCAAGCAAAGCGTGAATATGTGAGGTGATAAGGGTAAGGGGCGTACGAAACTCATGAGCCACGTTAGTAAAAAACTCTATTTTATAACTTTGTAATTCCGCTTCCTTTTTTTTCTGAAATTCTCGCAATACCGCTTCTTTTTTCCGAGCCTCCCGCCTACGATAGGCTGCGAAAATTAACAATTGGATGCCAATGAACAGCAGGCAATAGCCAATAATTGCCCACAATGTCCTCCAAAATGGGGGCTTAATAATTATTTCTACTTCCCTGATATTTTTCGACCAGTTTCCATTCTCATCACTTACACGTATCTGAAGCAAATATTTACCCGATGCCAGATTGGAGAAACTAATAGGCTGATTCCGTGGGTTTGTAATCCATTCATTGTCAAAGTTTTTAAGCCTGTGAGATATTCTGTGGCGTTCCTGCCCCCAAAACGTTAGAGGGGATACATATAATGTAAGTGAATTCTGTTCGTATTTCAGTTTTAAGTTTTTCTGGCGGTTAATTCGGCTGGTAAGTACGCTTTGATCTCCTATTTCCACCAGTTGGTTTCTAATAAAAAGTTGATTAATTGCGATTGGAGGAAAGTAGGAAGAGAATTTAATCTCATCTGTTTGAATAATATCTACACCCATTGTGCCACCAACAAAAAGTCTGTCAGCTTTTACATCAAAAAACGAAGCACCATCGCTATATTCAACGTTAATTAGGCCATCGTTTACGTTGAAACTCCTTACCCTCTCTCCGCTCCTATCAATTAATGAAAGCCCCTGATTGGTAGTAACCCATAAATTACCAAGATTATCAAGCTGCATGGCATGTATGCTAGTATTAGATAGATCGGACTGAACATTTAATCCGGCCACCTTTACCGAATCGTCTGAGATTGGTAATAAATTGAAAATGCCATTACTACTACCCACCCATATAAGTCCTTTGGGATTAGCAAACAAAGAAAGGATATCATCATTTTTGATAAGATCTGGGTTTGTTAATGTGGTGTATTGTGAAATTACCCTCTTAGTAATTGTATTATAACGGTAAACGCCCAACCCTCTCGTCCCTATCCATATCATTCCCGGTTTTTCTTCCGCCAAAGAATAAACTATCTGTTTTTGCTGTCCCTGTATTGTAATGCTTTTATCAAGAATTAGCTGTTCGCAACCAATTGGCAATGAACCATTTTTCTTATCCAGTTCAATCATTATAACGCCATAACCGCTAGTTCCAAGGTAGATTTGATGATCGCTGTTTTCAAGAATTCGGTAAACCGAAGCAAAGTTCAATGGGTTTAGGATTCTAAAATCACGAGGGAAATTCTTGATAGTCTTATAATCAGATGATATAATATCAACACCTTTACCATCAGTACCAACCCAAATAGATCCATCATCGTGCTCATGGAACGAAAGCACCGAATTGTTGCTCAAGCCATCTTTGACTGATATTCTCCGAGTATGATTTCCGTTAGCATCAAAAACGTCTATTCCTCCGCCTTTAGTACCTATCAGAACATCTCGTTTGCGAGTTACGAGAATGCTTCGGACAATCGGGTATGCCAGCTGGTTCGATGACAGACTTTTATTTGGAAATTCTGTGAGTTTTAGAGTATAAACCCCATTCCCATCAGTTCCAATCCATAAAATATCGTTTTCTGTTTCATAGATGCTTAATATCCGAGTGGCAATGGTATTGTGGGCAAACTGATCCGAAAGTATATTAAGTACATCAAAACTATGTGTTAATAGATTGAAACTGTAAATTCTTCCCTTTTCAGTACCAGTCCATAGCCTATTTTTATCCTGCGAAAGAGAGAACGAGGTAATAATATCATCTGGAATCCTGAGTTGCTGAACCGTCTTAACCTCTAGGTCAACCATTAGGGCTGTTCCTGCACGTTGGGTAATAAGTATATACGGATGCTGATCGATCAATATTGCAAATGATGATGTCAACGTTCCTGTTAAAGGCAGTTGCAGAACCTCTTCGAGGTGATTGCCAGACATTAAAATCAGTTTACCATCTCCCGAAATACAATATACCTGATTATCCACAACATGAATACGTTTAATGCCAAGAGAGGTGGTTTGCGAAGTTTTATCAAAAACAATTTTACTGAATTGCTGCGATATGCTATCAAATCTGAATATGCCATACCCGAATATCGAAACTAATGCACCATTGCTGTTTGAGTGGCAGATTGCAATATCGTTTTCATAGTTTATCTGTTCCGATTCCTTGGTAAAATAAGAGGTAAATCGGTCGTGGATATTATCGTATAACCCAATACCTTTATTGGTGAGAATCCAAATAGAACCTGATACGGTGGGGTATAGTTCCCGAATAACATGATTGTGAATAGAGTTTTGATTATTGCCGGGCAGGAAAGTTACAATATTGCTACCATCATATCGGTTAAGCCCATTCCATGTTCCAAACCAAATATACCCTTCTGCATCCTTTACAATAGTATTCACCGCACCGTTTGATAACCCATTGCGGCGTGAAATGGAATGCACATTTGTCTTGTACTCTGCGCTAAGCGAAAGCGATATTGATAAAAAGAGTACTAGATTAACGAGTTTTCCAGACATTTTGCGCACAAAATCAGAGATCGGTCAATGAGTTCGTAAAAGTAGAAAAAACAGAGAATTAAACGAATCAAGGGTTTAAAGATAAATAGAAAAGGATGTTTTTGGACTAAGGCTTAAATTTATGCAATAGGTTCATTCTGCTCCACCGCCTGTACCACTTGGATAGTTCTATGTTGGATTTTAATGACGGTTAACTCATAACCCTCAAGGGTAATCTTATCGTTGAGCTTGGGAATACGATTGAAGTTGAAAAGCATTAACCCCGAAAGGGTATTGTAGTTTTCACTTATAGAGAAAGGATGTGGGAGATAATCGTTGATATCGATAAGGGGCGTAGTTGATTGTATAATAAAAGTTCGCTCATCCTTTTTCTCAACAATTGGCCTTTCGTCATCATCCTCGTCCTGAATTTCACCAACAAGCTCTTCAAGAATATCTTCAAGGGTTATAAGCCCCTCGGTTCCTCCAAACTCATCAATCACAATAGCTATATGCAGGTGGCGTTTTTGAAACTCTGCTAGGATATCGCTTATCCGCTTGGTCTCTATTACGTAGAAGGTCTGATGAAGTAAATCTTTAAGATTAAAATCAGGATTTTGATAATGTCCTTTAAGAACATCTTTGGCGTAAGCAATACCAATTATATTATCAATTGAATCCTGGTATACAGGAACTCGGGAATAGCCATACTCAAGAATCTTGTCAATAACCTCGTTCTTTGGCAGGTCTATATCTATTCCAAAAATCTGCTGCCTTGGAACCATAATTTGCTTAACAGTATGGTCGGTAAAATCAAAGGCATTCTTAATAATCTCGTAGTTTTCCTCCTCAAGCGCACCACCCTCTTTGCTTTGTTTTACAAGTAATTGAAGTTCATCAGTGCTATGAATATCATGCTCTCCTGCGGGTTGTATACCAATTAGCTTAAGAAACATATTCGAAACGGCATTCATCAGCCAAATAAATGGCTGGAATATCTTATAGAAGAGGGTTAAAGGGTATGCAACAAATAATGTAGTAGATTCTGGTTTGCGGATTGCTATTGACTTAGGTGCCAACTCACCAAAAATAATATGAAGCATGGTGATTAAAATAAATGCTGTTGGCAGCGCTATAGCATGAAGCGTTTCAGGTGTAAGGGTAAGTCCAAATAAGGAAATTATTTTAGTTATAATGGATGCAACAATAGGTTCTCCAACCCAACCCAACCCAAGACTGGCAAGTGTTATTCCAAGTTGTGTTGCCGACAAGTAAGTATCAAGATGCTTAATAATATGTTGAGATGTTTTAGCAACCTGATCGCCTTGCTCCGCTTTTATCTGAATCTGCGAATATCTGACTTTTACAATAGCGAATTCAGCAGCAACAAAAAATGCGTTAAGTAATACTAATGAGAGGGTAATAATTATATCTAGTAACATTTTTAAAGAGTATGATAATATGCAAATTTACATATTTCTGGGCGAATCCCTTTAAGATAATGAATCTATATCTTCTTTATAATCGTACCGTAAATCTTCGTGAAGTGTTGATAATGCCTTTTTTATTCTTTCGAGTTGCCGCTGATATAGATTATTAAGGATATTATTTGTTTGAATTGGCAGTTCGGAATTTTTAAGTTTAGCACAGAAATAGATGAGTACCTCAACCTCTGTTTGTTTAGATGCTGAGTATTTTATGTATTTATTTGCTATTCTGAGGGTTTTCCGAAGACTTTTTTTGACATAATAGACATTGTTTTTGTTCATCCCTTCCAATTGCAAATCAATTTCCTTCTTGATGTTCTCTATATAACCTTGTTCATCGTTAGCTTCAAAAAGTAAATAGGTAAGTAATTCCTTGTTATCCTTCTTGTATTTTGCCAATCGTAGGCAAAGAGCCAAAATCTCATCAGGCTTTTGCGATGATAGTTCATTTTTAAGTTCGCTCAAAGAGGCTGTTTTCACAATGATTACAATAGATACTTAAAAAGGATTAATCGTTTCCCCTATCATTTTTTCCGATTAATCTGCTTACATATAATACTCTTAAAAAAACCAAAAGCATTCCTGGGAAAAATATAGTTTGAAGAAAACGAAAAATAAAAAAATTAAAAGGTCCAAGGTAAATCAACAACGAAAATCCTATAATTAAAAAGATATCAAACGACATCAGTAACCGATTACCCGCTCTGGTTATAAAAGCACTTGGGAGTGGCTCATTAAGAATTTCCCCAGATATGTTTCTGATAAAAAAGTAAAGGCAAAGAGTAAATATTATAGGAGAAATTACTCCAAAAATTAATAGAATAAATGGCGATTGGAATACTTTAAAGCTATAAAGTAAACCAGCTGTAATAGTTACAAAAAGATTAAATGAAAACGCAGCATAAGTTCCTACAAGATTACCCATCCAGTGATAAAGCAAACTGTTTTCAAAATGATTATCCTCCGACATTTTATTGGAATTAGTATAACCACAAAATTATCCCTTATTTTTGATAGACCAAATACCCTTTTTTCTGAACATTGTTTTTAGGGTTATAAAGATTTATAACTTTGCTAATTGAGAAAACAACCAAAATATAAACTCTTTTGAAAAATTTTGCTATAATAATTTCAATATTTTTATTGATTATCTGCATCTTACCAAGATGTGCCAAAATTGTTACCCCAACAGGAGGTCCTAAGGATACTCTTGCTCCCGTCTTAGTTCGAAGCAATCCTGCAATGAATGCACTCAACTTTAAGGGAAATAAGATAACTCTAACATTCAATGAAATAGTCCAACTTAAAGATATTCAGAAGAAATTGGCGGTCTCCCCTCCCATGATCAAGAAACCAGAGTTACTACAAAGAGGAAAAAACGTTGAAATTCGCTTTAAAGATACGCTTAAGGATAACACGACTTACACAATATATTTTGCCGATGCTATTGTTGATAACAATGAAAATAACCCATTAAATAATTTTGAGTTTGCATTTGCAACAGGAAGTTCTATCGATTCTTTAACATTATCGGGGGAAATCAAAAATGCATTTACCCTTTTACCAGAGGAGAACGTTTTTATTATGCTTTATAAAAATCAAAATGATTCTACCCCAATCAAACAGCTCCCACAATATCTTACCAGATCGAACAAACATGGGTTATTCTTTTTTAAAAACCTACAATCTTGCGATTATAAAATTTTTGCCCTAAAGGATAATAACTCAAACTATAAGTTCGATCAAGTTAATGAAGACATTGCTTTTCAGAATGAAAACATTAAAAAGGAAATGCTCAAAAGTCCTTCGTTAATCGATACAAGTAGACATGCGGTTAGAGATGTAAATCTTTTAATGTTTAAGGAAAGCAATAGGATTCAAGCACGCCTTGGATTTTCTCGCAGCAAAAGACGCAAACTAGCATTAACATTTACTAAAAAAACCGAAGGACAAGTTCTGTTAACACCATTAAACTTCAAGGTTGATAATAAGTGGTATTTAACGGAAACCAATCGTAGTAAAGACTCCCTGATATACTGGATTACCAATGATAAAGTTAATGCTTTAGATACTCTTGCATTTCAGATTTCATATCTTAAAACGGATTCTTTACAACGACTAAAACCAAAACTTGATACCCTGAAATTTATTTACACTGAAAGGGAGGTAACTAAAAAACGTAAAAGAGACAAAGATAAACCCGAAAAGAAAGTTTACCTAAAAGTAACTAGCAACATTAAAAATTCTCAAATAGCAAAACCGAATAAACCTTTTGAATTTACGTTTCCAATTCCTCTTAAGAATATTGACGAATCCCTAATCTCTGTTACAAATCTTAAAGATTCATCAAAAATTGGTAATATAAAGTTGGAAAAGGATTCGATAAACCCTCGCCTGCTCCGATTTAAACACGTTTGGGAACCAGATATCTTATATAAACTCGAAGCATTTCCGGGGGCTTTTATTTCGCTCGATAGTATTGCAAACGATACTGTTAAAATTCAGTTTAAGGGAGCTAATCCTGATAATTTTGGGGTTCTAAACTTTAACCTTTTGAATTTTAAAAATGCGGCAATTATTGAATTACTCAACGAGAATAAATCGCAGGTGATTGAACGTTTAATGGTTAAACCAGATGAAAAGGTAACATTGAGTTTTATTGACCCCGGGAAATATACTTTGCGTTTTATTGAAGATGCGAATTTGAACGGAGAATGGGATACTGGTTGGTATCTAAAAAAGATTCAACCCGAAAGAATTTATTACTACAATGAAGGAAAAACAAAGGGAATACTCACGGTCCGAGCAAACTGGGAAAATGAAATCACATTTGATTTTAATAAGTAATTTAAAAAACCATTATGTCAGTTCTAATGAATTTTGCCATGTTCCCAACCGATAAGGGAGATAGTGTTAGTCATTACGTTACAAAAATTATTAGGCATCTCCGTCGTTCTAGGCATCCCAGTCAACTTACAGCAATGGGAACACTTGTTGAAACAGAAACCCTACACGAGGCGATGACCTTAATTGATGAAGCTTATAAAGTATTGGAAGATGATTGTGAAAGGGTATATGTTTCAATAAACCTAGATATCAGAAAAGGGAAAAGCGGGAGAATAGAGAGTAAAATACGATCAATTGAGGACAAAATTGAGGGGAAAGATTAATTATTTACTGAGTTCTAAGATTTAAAAATGATGAAAAAAGCCATTATAACAATATTATTATTAATACCCACCTTATGTTGGTCGCAAATATATATTGGCATTAAATCTGGTTATTCTCTTTTTTCAAGTATATCATTTAAACCCGACTTAAAGGCTACTGCTTTCCCGGGAAAAAGACCCGACTTTGGTTTAATCCTAAAATACTACGATAACAAATGGGTGGGATTTCAGGGCGAGATAAACTTTACACAACGCGGGTATAATATTCCTTTTAAAGATACCGCTAAACTTCAACATGTAAGCAATTACGTTGAAATACCTATTTTCTTCCAAATTCACAGCGATATTGCAGGACTATACTTTCATGTCAATATGGGTTGCTATGCAGCTTATTTGCTCTCTGCAAAACAAGGAGTTGACACTACGGGAAAGATGGTATTACAAAACTACGATTTGAATATACTTCGTGACAATCGTTTTGATTATGGACTTGTTGGTGGTGCAGGGATAAGTTATGAATTCGGATGGGGGGTTATTCAGGTAGATGCAAGAATATCATACGGTTATGCAGACCTTTATGATTATAGATATACAGGAATGCCCGAAAAATCAAATGCACTCGTTCAGAATATTAGCATAAGTTACATGTACAATTTTAGTAATTTGGGTAAAAAGAAGAAACATCCTGAATTTCAGTAAAAAAACAACCTATGCAAAAAATAATTATTACTACTATCTTTCAAATCCTTGCTATATCTGGATTTTCTCAGGTTGGATATACTCAGGAAGGAATTGCATCTATCTATTCTGAAAAATTTGAGGGTAGAACCACCGCATCAGGAGAGAGCTATAGCTTTCGAAAAGCAACCTGCGCTCACCTAACAATACCTTTTGGCTCATTAGTAAAGGTTACAAACTTAACCAATAATAACAGCGTAATTGTTAGGGTAAATGATAAAGGGCCATTTGCTCCCGATAGAATTATAGATCTTAGCCGCTCAGCAGCAGAAAAACTTGGATTTGTTGCCCAAGGCAAAGTGAAAGTAAAAATAGAGGTAATTGAAGCACCGTCCCAATCACAACCAATTACTCAAACCCAGACTACTAGCGACCAAAATACTAATCAAATTAAAAATCAAAATACAGAGGTAAAGCAGGAGATTCAAGAGGTAAATGATTATTACGAACTGAAAGTCAATTCATTTCAACCCAAAGGGTTTACCATACAAATTGGTAGCTATAAGGAAATGGTAAATATGCTTAGAATAGCAAATGATATTAAAAACACTCTTAAAAAAGAGGTGTACGTTCAGGTTATTACAACCAACAACGAGAAGGTTTACCGATTATTTATCGGAAATTTTTCATCGCGAAAAGAAGCAGATATTTTTAAAGGCAAAGCCATTAAAATCTATCCTGACTGTTTCATCGTTGAGATGAAATAGTATTTCAAATATTGTATCAATTAGATTTTCACTTTCCTTAATTTTTTACTTAAACAATTGCTAGATTTATTTTAAAAAAATTATCTTGCCAAATAAACATAATTTTAACTATGAGAAAACTTCTATTACTTTCATCCCTTTTCCTTTTCTGGATTTCTGCTACTGCTCAGGACGAGAGTCGTGTTCTTGGCACATGGCTTACTCAATATGGTGACTCAAAGGTTACCATTAAAAAGGATGCTGATGGTAAATTTTATGGTGAAATATCATGGCTTAAGGAGCTCAATAAAAATGGAAAACCAAAAGTTGATGATAAAAACCCAGATGTAAAATTACAATCTAGACCTATCATGGGTTTAAAACTTTTAGAAGGGTTTGTCTTTTCAAAGGATGATAATGAATGGATTGACGGGAAAATATATGACCCTAAGGAGGGAAAAACCTATAAATGCTTAATGTGGTTCGATGAAGAAATCAATAAACTTCATGTTAAAGGCTACATTGGCTTCTCCTTAATAGGAAAACAAGTTATTTGGACTAGAGAAATCTAAATGATATGAGGATATCCCGGATACTTACTGACTTTGTCCGGCTTTTTTATCCTAACCTTTGCATGGTTTGCCACAACGACCTTGCAGAAGGAGAATCGGTGATTTGTACATCATGCCTTTACCATATTCCTAGAACAAGATATTGGCTTGATGCAGAAAATCCTGTTGCAAAAATATTTTGGGGGCGAGCCTTTATTGAAAATGCTTGCTCCTTTTTCTTTTTTACTAAGGGTAGCCAATATCGAAAACTCCTTCACCACTTAAAATATAATGGGAAAAAGGAGGTTGGTTTCGTTTTGGGTAAAGAATTTGGCAATGTGCTCAAAAAAGCACCCCTTTATAAGGAAATAGATTTTATTGTGCCGGTACCACTTCATCACAAAAGATTAAAGCAGCGAGGTTATAATCAGGCAGAAGAAATTGCAAAAGGGCTTGAGGATAGTATGAAAATTCCGATTTCTACGGATAACCTAATTCGATTATCCTATACTGAAACTCAAACTCGTAAAAACCGAACGGAAAGGGTGGAGAATGTTTCAAAAGCCTTTAGTCTTTCTAAACCAGAAGAATTTAAGGGGAAGCATATTCTAATTGTTGATGATGTTATTACCACTGGAGCAACCCTTGAAGAGTGCGCTGCTGTTGTACTTGAAGCAGAAGGTGTAAAAGTCAGTGTAGTTACATTGGCATATGCATCTTTTTAATTGCCATTACTCCAGCGATGAATATCAGATTCAAATCCCATTATATCCAAAACCCTATTAACTACAGTCATCTCAAGTTCTTTCTTATCATTAGGTTTACTGTAGAATGATGGGCTTGCAGGGTAAATAATACCACCCGCCAGGGTAATGGTTTTCATATTTTCAATATGAATAAGATTCAATGGTGCTTCACGGGTAACAAGAATCAGTTTTTTCCTCTCTTTAAGCATTACATCTGCTGCTCTCGAAATCAAATCATCACTAGTTCCAGAAGCAATTCTACCTAAAGTCCCCATAGTACAAGGAATAATTATCATGCTCTCGTATCCTGCCGAACCTGATGCGATTGGGGCAAATAAATTATTGTTTGAGTATTGGTGTATAAATTTAGAGTCGATTGTTAAATCTCCAACTTCAAAATCCCATACCTTTCTTCCACTCTCTGAAAAAACTAATGCAACTTCGGTCAACTTGTTCTCTAAAGATATCAACTTTTCAAGTAAATGTTGGGCATATACCGACCCACTTGCACCCGTAACAGCAACAATTATTTTGCTTGGCATAATAAATTCTGTTTTTACAAATATAAACTAATCTAATGCGAGTCAAGAAACATTTAAATCAAGAAAACACACTTTTTATTCGGTTTAAACTAATTCAACTCATATATTAGCAACAAAATAATTAAAGATAAGTTTATGACCAAGTTTATCGAAAAGCCACAGATCATAAAAGCTGCGGGCAATAAAGTGAAATTAATTGAGGAATATTTTGGAAGAGTAACATCGAATACCAATGAAGTAAGCGTTGCTAGAATGGTTAGCCCAAATGGCTGGGTTGAACCAGGACAATGTCCCGAATTCAACGAGTATACCGTAGTTCTTAAAGGCACCTTATGCGTTAAAACAAAAGAGAAAACCATTGAAGTTAAGGCAGAACAAGCCATTCTCATTGAAAAAAACGAGTGGGTTCAATACAGTTCTCCTTATGAAGGTGGCGCAGAGTACATTGCTGTTTGCCTTCCAGCATTTTCTCCAGATACGGTAAACAGAGACTCCCTATAATAAATTTAGCTAATAGTTTTTGTTTCCAATATTGACTATACGGGAATCATTTTTAGTAACTTTAAGCAGAAATTCACAATCGCTTAAACAATGAAAGTCCCTTATATTACAATACTTTTGGCGTTTACTAGCCTCATCGTAAACGCGCAAAATGCCCCACAACCGACCATTTCAGAGATGAAATGGGGTCTTGATTATAATCTCCACGTAAAACTCTCCAATGACACTAATTATGTGATGGATGTTAGGGGGTTGTACCACACTGGTAAAAATCTATTTATAGATACTACAGATCAATCAACAACCTATTACCCCGTTCCTTTAGATAATGAATTTATCCAATTCTTAAAAGATCAAAAGCTAAAGGGACAGAACGAAATAAAGAGCGATTCCACAATAGGTATTCAACCAAAAACTCTTTGGGGTGCTTTGCATGGGAGCATTAAAGGAGGTTATGTGCATTTCATTAACTGTTTAATTTATACGCTAGAATCGAACCAACTTTATTTAACAGATCCAATCATGAAACGCCCCACTTCCGATTGGAAACCGAAACCAATGACAGAATCTTTTAGACGAACTCATAAATGGGAATATTATATTCCATACAATCAAAAATCTGCAAAAAAAGAATATCGCAAACGTAAACAGGATGATGATTTAAAAGATTTGATAGGAGTCCCCGCAAATTTCTTAGATCTTTTTTTGAACACCTCCCAAAAGCAGTATGAGCAATACCGTAAAGATCAGAATAAGCAATTCGTATCGCAAATAGATTTAATTCGTTTACTACTCGGTGCAAAATACCTTGGAAAAGATCAAATTCAATACATTCAGAGCAAAGTACAAACTGCTATTTTAAGGTACAATATCAATACATTGCCTTCAGTTATCATATTTGATGATTACAATGCTGCTGTCTCTATGACACTTGATAATACAGGGTATAAAATTGGATATGTTGTTTTCCGTGATCAAAATTCTATCAGCGGAGAAGAAACAGAAATGCGTTTTAAAAAGATTGAATTGCTAATAAAAGCGGTGAACGATGCAAATAATAGGGTTTTTAAGAAACGATTGCAGGGTTACTATCAGAAAAAACCCTAAAAACAATTTCTTATTTTAATTTTTAAAGATTTCGAAAAAACTTTACAAAAACACTGCTTTACTATAAAACAGCAACACAAAGCATTTATATTTTTAATCACCTGAAAATGTTGTCATTATTATAATTACTCTACAATCTCATCCAACCATCAAAATCTTTGCCAAAAACTGTTCCCGCTTATCGAATTGACCTTAAAAATGTTATTTTTGCAAATTGCTGGAAAGCATTTTTGAATATCTAAAATAAGCATCAATTTAAACTATTTGAAATGGAACTTAAAGGAAGAGTAAAAATTAAGGAATTACTGATAAATGGGCAGGTTGGCTCATCGGTTGTTGCAAAAGGTTGGGTTCGTACCCGTAGAGGTAATAAAAGCGTTGCTTTCATCGCTTTAAATGATGGTTCAACCATTAATAATATTCAAATAGTTGTTGATGTACAAAATTTCGATGAAAATTTACTAAGGGATATCAATACCGGTGCATGTATAGGTGTAAAGGGCATACTTGTTGAATCACCTGGCTCTGGACAAAGAGTTGAAATTCAGGCTGAAAAGGTTGAATTATATGGATCTGCAGATGCAACCGCTTACCCTTTGCAGAAAAAAGGGCATAGCATGGAATTCTTAAGAGAAATCGCCCATCTTCGCCCCCGGACAAATACTTTTGGTGCCGTTTTACGTATTCGCCATGCAATGGCATACGCTATTCATAAATATTTTAATGATAAAGGGTTTTGCTATATACACACACCTATTATTACCGCTTCCGATGCCGAAGGAGCTGGCGCAATGTTTAAGGTTACCACCCTTGATGTAAATGCTTTACCAAGGACTGAGGACGGTAAAATCAATTGGAGTGAAGATTTCTTTGGTAAAGAGGCAAATCTCACAGTATCAGGGCAACTCGAAGGGGAACTTGCGGCACTTGCCCTTTCGGAAATATATACCTTTGGCCCAACATTCCGTGCAGAAAATTCAAATACGCCCCGCCACCTAGCAGAGTTCTGGATGATAGAGCCTGAAATGGCTTTTTATGATATCATCGATAATATGAACCTTGCAGAGGATTTTATCAAATATCTAATCAGATACGCTCTTGCAAATTGTATTGATGATCTAGAATTTTTGAATAAGATGTATGATAACGAACTTATAGAAAGATTGAAATTCGTTATAGACAACCCATTCGAACGCTTAACCTATACCCAAGCTATTGAGATTCTTTTGAAAGTTGACCAAAAATGGGAATTTCCAGTGTTTTGGGGGGTTGATTTACAGGCAGAACATGAACGTTTTCTTGTCGAAAAACATTTCAAGAAACCAGTAATTCTTACCGATTACCCTAAGGAGATTAAGGCTTTCTACATGAAACAAAACGATGATGGTAAAACGGTTCGTGCCATGGACGTTCTTTTCCCTAAGATTGGAGAGATAATAGGTGGTTCCCAGAGAGAAGAGATTTACGAAAAACTATTAAATAAAGTTGCTGAGATGCACATTCCAGAAAAAGATATGTGGTGGTATCTCGAAACACGTAAATACGGTACTGCTCCACACAGTGGATTTGGCCTAGGTTTCGAAAGACTCATACTATTTGTTACTGGAATGAGCAACATCCGCGATGTTATTCCATTCCCACGTACACCAAAAAACTGTGAGTTTTAGTTAATACCTAAACTATGCTCAAGCAACGACTTCAACAAAAACTTTTACAAAAGTTATCTCCGCAACAGATACAAGTTATCAAGTTGCTGGAGATTCCTACCATGCTGCTTGAGCAACGAATAAAAAAGGAACTTGAAGAAAATCCAACCCTCGAAGAGGGCGATGAATTAGATGATAACTATGAGCAGGAAGAGTTAAATACCCAAGAGGAGGATAACAAAAATGATGATGAATTTACCCTTGAGGACTACCTAAATGATGAAGATGTTCCTTCATACAGACTGAATGCGAATAATACGTCTAAAGACGATAAACACGAAGAGGTTCCCTTCTCTATTGGAGTGTCCTTTCACGAACACCTTGAGAGTCAGCTCGGCTTGAGAGTTTTATCCGAAAAGAAGTATGATTTAGCAAAGTACATAATAGGAAATATCGATGAGGATGGGTATTTACGACGAAAACTTTCGGCAATTGCTGATGATATAGCTTTCTCAATGGGAGTTAGCACCAATGAAGATGAATTGGAACAACTTCTATATATCATTCATGATTTTGATCCCCCCGGAGTTGGAGCGCGTGATTTGCAAGAATGCTTACTATTACAAATAAGCGCAAAGGATCAAGATATTCCAGAAATTGCCCTAGCAAGAAAGATTCTTAAATACCATTTTGATGAATTTACCCGAAAGCATTACGATAAAATCGCATCAAAACTAGATCTTGAAGATGATGATTTAAAATATGCCATTGATGAGATTTTAAAACTTAACCCTAAACCTGGCGGTTCATTTCAAGATCCTCTTAATCAATCCATACAACATATCATTCCCGACTTCATTCTCGATCAAGTGGATGGAGATTTTCAACTAAACCTGAATGCCAGAAATGTCCCTGACCTAAGAATTAGCAAAGAATATTCTGAAATGATTGAGACATTTGCCCATAATCGAAGCAATGCCTCAAAGCAAGATAAAGAGGCTATAGTTTTCGTCAAGCAAAAAATCGATTCGGCACGGTGGTTTATCGATGCAATTCGGCAACGACAAAACACCCTTATGGAAACTATGAGGGCGATTATTGAATATCAGCGAGAATTTTTTGAAGAAGGGGATGAAACAAAGTTACGCCCCATGATATTAAAAGACATTGCAGAAAAAACGGGTCTTGATATATCAACCATTTCTCGAGTTGCGAATAGCAAATATATTCAAACACATTTTGGCATATATTCACTAAAATACTTTTTTAGCGAGGGTATGCAAAACGATTCAGGGGAAGAGGTGTCAACAAAAGAGATTAAAAAAATTCTACAAGAATGTATTGATAATGAAGAAAAACGCAGACCTCTCACAGATGAGAAATTAATGAAAATATTACAACAAAAAGGATATCCAATTGCACGAAGAACTGTTGCAAAATACCGCGAACAACTTGGTGTTGCAGTTGCCAGATTAAGGAAAGAACTTTAATATGAACAATACTCTAGCAAAAACATTATCATGTCTTTTTCACCCATTGATTATGCCTCTTTTGGGTGTTTTTTTTATATTCTATTCTGGTTCCTATATATCATATCTTCCAAGTGATGTGAAAAGAATTATTTTACTTGTTATTGGAGCAAATACCTTAGGTTTACCATTACTTATGATGCCACTCTTCTTTCAATTCGGCGTTATTAAAAGCCTTCAAATGGAGACCAATAAAGAGCGAATTTTACCTCTGGCTTTTACTTTAATACCATATGTTTTATCCGTTTATTTCTTAATTAAACTGCCTATCCCATCCGTAATTGTTGCTTTTATGCTTGGAGCATCCTTGGCTGTTGCATCCTGCTTAATTATTTCATATTGGTGGAAAATAAGCATACATCTTGTTGGTATTGGAGGCATGATAGGTTTTCTAATTGCTTTTTCAATCCGATTGTATACAGATGTTTTACCATTTTTGTTATTCTTCATTTTTATTGCTGGTCTTTTATCTTCCGCAAGGCTATATTCTAAAGCACATAAGCCCCTTCAGGTGTACAGTGGTTTTATTTTAGGGTTTATGATTATGCTGGTTGTAGTACTAGCCTTTTAATTTTTCTGTTTCAATCTCCAAAACATTACATATTTTCTGTTTTTTGTCTCTTCAAATTAAAAGGGGAAAAAATTTTTTATGTGTTATTTTTTATTGGTAAGTTTAAATATATTTTTAATAAACTAAACAATAATCATTAAAATAACACGTATGAAAAAAATCATTTTATCAATTTGTTCGTTGGTGGTTTTATCCTTACTATACTATTCTTGTAGCAAGGACGATATTAAGCCCAATAAAAAAGAGGGATCCGTTGAGTTTGGCTTTAGCCTAAAAGCCCCATCGCATAGCGGTGTTCAAAAATCGAGTATGAAAACCCTAGCCGTTGAGCCAGCTGCTATTGTTGTTAGCATTAAAAAAGCCAATGGCAATTCTGCATATAACATGCAGAAGGTTGACCTTTACAACATGAACGGATACTACATTAGCAAACCGCTGTCATTTCTTCCGGGAAGTTATACCGTTGAGCAGTTTTTTGTGGTAGATGCTGCGGGTAACGTAATGTACGCAACCCCTCTACAGGGTTCCCCAAAAACCTATTTAGTAAGCCAGCCGCTTCCAATCAGTTTCACTGTTAGTAAGGATGCTGTAACCAAAATTGTTCCCGAAGTTCTCAGCACAGAAGGCTCAACCCCCGAGGATTTTGGCTATTCAACCTTTAGCTTCGAGGTGGTTAAAACCTTCGACTTCCTTATTGGCGTTTTCGTCTACAACGAGTCAACCCAGAACTTCGAACTCACCAATGCCAACCTAACCATTATTGCTGCTAGCAAAACCATATTCACCGATACCCTAGCTGCAATTACCAACAAGGTAACCTTAAACGATGGTTACGACAATTACCTACTAACCGTAACCAAGGATGGGTATAAAGCTTGGACTGATACTTTAACCGCTACTGAGCTAAAGCTCTATTTTAGGAGTGAGGATAAAGAGCCGTTGAAAGTGATTCTTGAAAAGGGCTGCAACTGCCCAGCAACTGTAACTGATATTGATGGGAATGTGTATCAAACTGTAGTAATAGGTACTCAATGTTGGATGAAGGAGAATCTGAAAACCACTAAATATAATGATGGCACACCTATACTAAATGTAACTAATAATACAACATGGGGTGCATTAACAACTGGAGCTTATTGTAATTATAATAATGATACAAATAATGTCAATACTTATGGTCGGTTATATAATTGGTTTGCAGCAACTGATAACCGAAATATTTGCCCTTTAGGCTGGCATGTACCAAGTGATAATGAATTGCACACAATGGTATTGTCCCTTGATACTACCTCATTGGAAAATGACATTGAAAGTTATATAGCTGGAAGCAAGTTAAAAGAAATTGGCACATCGCATTGGATAAGTCCAAATATTGCAACTAATGAAAGTGTTTTCACCGCACTTCCTGGTGGTGTTAGAAGTAGTAATGGTTTATTTTATCATATCGGTCTGTATGGTTTTTGGTGGAGTTCCACTAATTCAATTTGCAGGTTAATTTCCCACGATAGTCCGAATTTGCAAAAAGGTATAATCCCTATGAATTGTGGCTTATCTGTTCGTTGTGTTAAGGATTAATTACCTAAGATTCATGGCTTAGTCGAGAATATCCCAGCAGGTAGTAGCTTCGCTCTAATTAGAATTTTTAAATAAAATACAATTCATCATTAATTAAAATAAACACAAATGAAAAAGATCATTTTATCTATTTTTTCCTTGATACTGTTGGTTTTTCTGCAAACTTCGTGCAATAAGGACGATGCCAAGCCCAATAAAAAGGAGGGAACCGTTGAGTTTGGCTTTAGCCTAAAAGCCCCATCGCATAGCGGAGTTCAAAAATCGAGTATGAAAACCCTAGCCGTTGAGCCAGCAGCAATTGTTGTTAGCATTAAGAAGGCCAATGGCAATTCTGCATATACCATGCAGAAGGTTTACCTTTACAATATGAATGGCTACTATATTAGCAAACCGCTATCCCTTTTACCGGGAAATTATACTATTGAGCAGTTTTTTGTGGTAGATGCTGCGGGTAACGTAATGTACGCAACCCCTCTACAGGGTTCACCCAAAGCCTACTTAGTGAACGAGCCACTCCCAATCAACTTCACGGTTAGTAAGGATGCTGTAACCAAAATTGTTCCCGAAGTTCTCAGTACAGAAGATTTAACCCCAGAGGATTTTGGCTATTCAACCTTTAGCTTTAAGGTGGTGAATACCTTCGATTTCCTTATTGGCGTTTTCGTCTACAACGAGTCAACCCAGAACTTTGAACTCACCAATGCCAACCTAACCATTGTTGCTGCTAGCAAAACGATATTCACCAATACTCTGGCAGCAATTACCAACAAGATAACCATAAATGATGGGTACGATTTCTACCGCTTAACCATAAGCAAGGATGGTTACAAAACTTGGATTGATTCCCTTTCTGCGGCTGATCTGAAACTTTATTTTAGAAGCGAGGATAAAGGGCCGTTGAAGGTGATACTGGAGAATGGTAATGTTCTTCCCAAAAGTATTAGATTTACTACAGACCAAACTACATTAGATTTCCTTGGTGATTTTCAAATGAGGACTGGTAGCCAAGGAGTAAATCTGGTTATTAATTGGGGTGACGGAGTTTCTCAAAATATTTCTTTATTGAGTAATGCTACTTTTTATGGTATACACAAGTATAACAATACAGGAGTTTATGAAGTAACTATTTCTGGTGAGGTTGATAAGTTAATAGGATTTACACTAAATCAGAACAAAAGTGTAACATCAATTGATATTACAAAAGCTATTAACTTGGAGAGTCTGATATTAAATGATAATAAGATTAATGTATTAGATGTAACACACAATCAAAAGTTAAAATGGTTTGATTGTTCCTACAATACGATTTCAGAAATTGATTTATCAAATAATACAAAAATTGAAAATTTAGGTTTTTCAAATACGAACATTACTTCTATTAATTTATCTAAACAACCAGAACTAAAATCGTTTTATGGCAATTATAATAAACTTATAAATCTTGATTTTTCTTGTTGCAATAAAATTCAATCTGTTCAATGTAGTGATAATCCAAATTTAAACGATGTAATAATTGGTAAGAAAGATTCTCTCAAAGTACTTGAAGTATGGGAAAATGCATTAACCTCATTAGATATATCAGGGTGCCCAAATCTTCAAAGACTAGTTTGTTATCATAATAAACTCAGCGCTCTTAATTTAAGCAATAATCCACTTATTGTAGAGATCAATTGTGGAGCTAATAATATTGTTGAATTGAATCTTTCCGACAACAAGGAACTTATGAAACTTTGCTGTACATGTAACCAAATAACATCTATAGATTTATCATCAAACAAAAAACTAGTTGATATAAGGATGCATATAAATCCTATCCCTTTAAACATTATAAATAAGTTTTTTGCTGATGTGCTTGCAGGGGTTATTGAAAATCCAAGAGTAGGAATAATTTATCAAGGTCATAATCCCTCGGGGCAAGGTTTATTGGATAAAGAGAGGCTAATTTCAGATTACGGTTGGATAGTCTACTAACTATTCTTGTCTTTCATAGCATCTTGCTACATCCTAGCTAAGATTTTTTCAAAAAATAATTAATTAAAATAAACACATATGAAAAAAATCGTTTTATCAATTTGTTCGTTGGTGGTTTTATCCTTACTATACTATTCTTGTAGCAA
>JACABB010000010.1 GCA_013376985.1 Bacteroidales bacterium | reverse complement strand
AATCGTAAATATTCCGTCTCCATGATCGTATAAGCTCACCGAAGAGGGTGTGGATGATTTGCTCCTATGGTGAGAAGGTTCAACTGTCATATTTGAAAGCGTAACCAAAGATTTGCCTAAAGCCCGAACTTCCAACTTTTCAGACTGGAATGCATTGGACGCAACTAACGAAATACTTGTTGGTTTTTTTAATTCTTCTTTCTTAAACGTTTGTATCTGAGGCGTACTGAATGAGATTTTTCCGGATGTAATTGTAGAAATGGAGATTTTTCTAGGCACAAAAGTAGCAACGGAAGATTTTGCTTGATCAACTGTTGATGTTACTTGATCAGGAACTTGTTCTCTTACACTTACTGACTCTTGTTGATAACTAATACCTCTCATCTGAACACACACATTCCCCTCTTGATCACACAAATCAATATCAAGTTTAGTGATTTTATCTTCTACTTGATGACTCCGAGAGTAACGCACCCATGCATACATATCCTTTGTGCAGGGTGATACTATGCGTGTTGATTCTAAAGCAAAGGGGCGTGACGTTTTTGTCAAATCAACAATTAAACTAAAAGAGGCTTGTAAGGCACCTTCCATCATGCTTGGATGGAGAATATAACCGTCATTAATATTTTCTAAAGAACTAGGTAAACGCAACTCTGCTAATAATTGATTTTCTCCTTTATTGATAGCAGTAACTCCTTGATAAGTTTGTCCATAGTTTATTCCCAAATCAGCAAAAATATTATTATAGAGGTTGTTTGGATCTAACACGCCTTTCTGCATTTGAGCTTTGAGTTGTGCTATTTCAAGTCTAGCGGGAACTGACTGTTGACTAAAAACCACTTGACCCTGACAATGAATGATCTCTTCCTCTTTGTCTTGGCTATAAACTTCATAGTCTATATGATCGCTATCTTTTGCAAACAAGGCTATTGTAACTTGTTTACTTTCTGTAATAGCAATTGGTTGTCCCCATACGACATTATGTAACTCCAGAATTCTTGTTTCTTGTGTGGCAGGCATGGCTTTTTCTATTGCAACACGAGCCATTTCCAGATACGCTACAATAGGAAGCACCTTTAGGCCTCCGCCAATTTTTACATGGTAATCTTTAATAAAAAATTCTTCACCACTAAAGGTTGAACTGTAACTCTGCTGTTGTAGATCTGAAGTGTTTGCATGTAACAACGGATGGATTACTGCGGTTGTTTTTCCTGTTGCTGCTATCGATTCTCTTGCAGCCATGTCAACCCAATGCCTTTCTTTGGCAAAGGGATAGATGGGCAGGCTTATACGTAGAGGCTTCTCTTCTCCATAGAATTTGTTCCAATCGAGTTGCAGACCTTTAACCCACCAATCCAATAGTTTTGATAGTTTCTTTTGGGCTATCCATTTATTAATTGTTTCCTGTAAATCGGCATCTGCACTAAACTGGGATACGGTATCTTTATTGCGTTTCACTTGCCCCTGATAAACGTCTTCTATATCCTGTTCCCCATTGATGTATGCTTGAAGTTTTTCAGCTAGTTGGTCAACTGAATTCACCATGAATCCCAGCCGTTCTTCCATTGCTTCCCTTCCCACTTGCAGAGTATAGGCCAAGGCAGACAAATCAATTGGCTTTTGTGCTACTGCTTGCTCTTCTGAGCGGGATGTGCGAATAAAGTTGAAAAGATCACGAACTTTTTGCTGCAACTGCTCAGGAGTTCTTGCCGACAGAGGAATCATTATTTTTGTATTTGGTGCAATAGCTGCAACTGAACGCCTAGCCTCTGTTGGCTGTAAATATTCTTGAACAATAATATGGGCATTTGCTCCTCCCGCTCCAAACGAGGATATTCCTGCTATGCGTGGTATCTCTTGAATAACTCCATTTACTTCTCGTGATGGACGCTGCCATTTTTCTAAACTTTTTTGATGTATAAATGGCGTTTGACTGAAATCGATTTCAGGATTCGCTATATCAGCATGAATGGAAGGAACGAGTTGTTCGTACTTTAATTGTAACAATACTTTAGTTAATCCTGCAATACCAGATGCCGATTCACAATGCCCAATATTTGACTTCAATGATCCTATAGCGCAAAATTGTTTCTTATTACTTGTTTCCTTAAATGCACGAGTTAAAGCAGCAACTTCAATAGGATCCCCTAAAGCAGTACCTGTACCGTGAGCCTCAATATAACTTATTTGTTCCGCCACAAGGTTTGCACGCTCTAAAGCCTTTGTTATCAGAGTAGATTGAGCTTTAGGATTAGGAACCGTGTAACCATTGGTTTTTCCACCTGCATTAACAGCACTTCCTTTAATAATACCATAAATATGGTCTCCATCTTGTTCCGCTTGTCTTAAAGGTTTTAGAACAATAGCACCAACACCTTCAGCATCAATAAAACCATCGGCCTTATCTCCAAAAGCTTTACACTGATTGCCAGGAGATAACATAGTCATAGCCGTCAACTCTAAATAATGAATCGGATCTAAGATTAGGTTAACTCCTCCTGCAATTGCACAGTCACTCAATCCACTATAAATACTCTCTAATGCCAGATGGATTGCAGTTAAGGATGAGGAACAAGCAGTATCTACAGCCATTGAAGGGCCTTGAAAATTAAAAAGATAGGAAACCCTATTGGCAATTGAATAATGAAGTGGCTGCGAAGTATATCTAGCATTCATTACACCAGCGAATACACCAATCTTTTCAACGTTACCCAGTGTTTCAGGAGTATATCCGGCATCTTCTATCGCATGGTAACAAGACTCCAAAAATAATCGCTCTTGAGGATCCATGCGCTTAGCATCTTTAGGAGCAATCTTAAAAAACAAAGGATCAAATTTATCTATATCATTTAAAAAGCCCCCCCACTTGGTGTATATTTTTCCCAGTTTTCCTTTTTCCTCATCGAAATATTCTTCCCAATTCCAACGATCTTTAGGTATCTCTGTAATACAGTTAATACCCTTCGATAAATTTATCCAAAATTCACTTAAACTATTTGATTGAGGGTATCTTCCGCTTAAGCCAATAATCGCAACATCATAAATAGATGGAGTAGAACTACTAGTGCTTGGCACCACTTGAGAATATCTCTGACTGCTTTCTCTAAGAATTCGTGAGGTTTTTTGTTCTTGTAAAGGTTTTTGTTCTTGTAAAATAGTGCTTTCTGATACTGTCGGTATTTGCTCAGGCTCATCAATCGTTGTTGTGATTGGTAGTAGAGCCATTAAGGCTTCTTTTTTGTTTTCTATAAAATAATTTACTAGCCCGTCAATACTCCGCTCTTCAAAAAATAGCGTACTTGTAATATCAGGAAATACTTTACGAAACTGATTAGTAAGTTGAACAACTAAGATAGAATCCATACCATATTTTTCGAGCGGTTGATTCGGCTCAATCTGCTGGGGATTCATCTTTAAAGTTTTTGCCACTAATTCCTGAAAAAAGGAGATGCTTTTATCGCGTAATGATTCTCCAACATTATCAGAAATTTTGACTACTTCTATTGGCTTTACTGGTTTCAGTATTTCTGGGTTAACATTTTTTTTATCTAAAGTTATCTTTGCTTGTTTGGAAAATCTTTGTCGTACCAACCCATCACTACTTGCAGCAATAACCTGATGTCCAAACCGATGTGCTTTTTCTGCTGGAAAAAACACAGATTCAAACCCTACTTCTTCCATGACTTCTTTCCATTTCTGAGGAGTCAAGCCTGGACTTCCTGGCAATCGCAATGCTGTGTCCTCATACAACCACCATCCCTCTAATAAACCAAAGGTTAAATGGGTGAACAATGTCCAAGTACTCATTTCATTGATCAATAAAACACCTTGGTTTTTTAGGACTGCTTTGGAATTGCGTAAAGTTTCTCTAATATTTGGCGTTGCATGTAATACATTGGTGGCTATAATAAAATCGTATTTATCTGCTGCTATCGATTGTGACACTAGCGGCTTTGATACATCAAAAATTGCCGTAGTCAATGCTGGAAATTGTGGCTGATAATATTCCTCAGCATGCATTAAAAATGCTTTGGATAAATCAGTATAGCAATATTCTGCAACGGTATCACCAAATACTTTTAACATTGGTAATAACTTTGCAGTAGTACCTCCGGTTCCCGCACCAATCTCTAAAAGACGGATTTTGCAATCTTTATCTGCCTGCAAACGTTCTTCAATGCATGCTTTTAATGTTTCACCTAGTACTCCATTAAGGTAATCTGCTTGTACATTTCCTTTGTAAATACCTTCAACCAATTCCATAGAAGAGTTTGGAAACATGAAATCAGTTGCAGGTTGTTTACCACTCAAAATTACGGGTAATGATTTTAAGCAGACATCCAATAAATTGATTTGGGCTTTTAAATTGGCGTTCGCTTCCCATTCTGATTTTTTAGTTTTCCACTCAAACCATAAATCATCAAGGACACGAAGGTCGTGCTTTAAAGTCAAATCATGACTAAGCAATTTTTGCTCTTGTAAATATTGTATGCAGCTAATAAGCCATCGTTCATAAAAAGGAGCAGGCCGTTTGTCCAATGACAAGTGGGCAAATTTAGAAACACCATTACTAAAAAGACCTAAAGATCTCAAAGTAGATGCGAGAATTTGCGCAGCTAATGCATCCACTGACTCAGGAAGTCTCACTGCTTCCATAATAGCCATTTGTTTATCTGAACTTTGGTTATTAAGTTTCTTTTGTACTTTCGATAGCATAGTTATTGCCTTAATATTAATCATCGTGAAGCCTTCCGTGCATTAGGATAATAAGTTATTGCTTCTGTAACATTTAGATCTTCAAGAGCCTGATTATTTATAGTTTTGAGTATAACCATTTGGTTAATATCAGAACCTATAAATGATTGCAAAGCTGACATGCCTTCTTCCGGTTCAATTGAGCCAAAACCCATTTGCACCATACGTTTATTATAAAAGTCGTCGGCTACAATACCAACACTACCCCAATATCCCCAATTGACAATTTTTACAGGATAAGAATGTTTCTTTTGCAGGCTATGTGCAAAGCTGTCTTTGAAAGTACAACCAGCATTATAATTGGATTGCCCCGCTCCTTTATGAAAGGACGATAATGAAGAGAAGAAAAGCATAAAGTCCAAACCGAGTTCACCAAAGACCCTATTCATATTTGCACTTATATCAACTTTGGCGGACAAACTGGCTCTGAATCTGGATTCTTCCATGGCCATCAAGCTTTGATCTTGCAATACTATGGCTGAATGCACAACGCCATTAATAGATGGATAAATTTTTGAGATTTTTTTAAATGCCTGTTCCAATGAATCCAGTTTTGTCGCATCTGCTGAAATATACATAGGAGGATCTCCCAGTTGGCCAAGTGTCTTGATCTTATCTTCAATAGCGGCATTAGATTCCCTTCTACCAATCCAGACAATTTTAGCACGGTAATGTTCAACCATAAACCGACTCCAGACCTCTCCAAGACCACCAGCACCACCGATAACAACATAAACACCATTTTGCTTGTAGACTGGAGTTGTTTCAGGTAATGTTGTCATGCATGCCAATTCCTGACAGAACCATTCTCCTTGACGATAAGCAAAGCCATTTCCTTCTTTGTTCCAAGCCAGCGAAAGACATTCATGTGCACTCACTGATTCGAATGAATCAATATCCAATAATCTTAAATTCCAATGAGAATATTCTTTTGCTAGACTACCTATTAAACCCACTATTCCTGCATGTGCGGGATGAATCAATTCATCTTTTTTTACTTTTTGCGTTTTGCTAGTGATAATTGTCCATAGGAGTTCTTTATCCGCATACTCTAGTTTCAGCAAGGTTTTTATAACACGAAAAACAGCTAATACTCCTTCCTCTTGTCTTTCAACAATCAGATCATCGCTATTTTTATGATAGTCATCAGCTTGAGCAACATCAGGCGCAATCCAAACTAATTGCTCAAAGGAACATTCTTTAAATTTTGCTATAATTATGTCTATACTTGCTCCTAATGGTAATTGTAATAGAGTTGTGTTTGGGAAAGATTTTTGTAACCATTCCAATTGAGTTTGATTACCTCCCAACAAAAGAATTTTGGAAGAACCAGAAAGAATTATTTTGTTATACGTTTCAACGGGTACTGGATTCCACACTGGGACTAAAAACTGTAAACCAGTCTTGATTTCCCCCAAGTTTGTTAGCATTGAGGTGTTTCGTTGAAGAACTCCGATTTCAGATTCTAGTACTCGGGAAGAAAATCCTCGTATTTCTACGCACACATTTCCTTGTTTATCACATAAATCAATATCCAATTTAATAATTTTATCTCCACTTTTACTGCCCGGAGAATAACGCACCCAAGAGATCATCTCATTTGTGCTACCTGATATTATACGTAAACAATCAACGCCATAAGGTAACGGTGGTTGCCCAGAGATGTTACGCAAATTATCGATTAAACCAATACAACTCTGTAGAACACTGTCCATCATACTTGGATGAAGAACATAGTCCTTACAGCTATTCTTTAAAAAACTTGGCAAAGTAAGTTCAGCAATTAATTGATCACCTCCATGATGATATCTATTAAATCCTTGAAACGCTGGGCCATGGTAAATACCCATTTTTACAAAATTTGAATACAGGCTAGATGCTTCTACTTTACCCTGTTGCATTTTTTCTTTGAGACGAACGAGATCATGCTTAACCGGTGCTTCTTTTTGCTTATAAATAGCATTTCCCTGACAATGAAGTATTTCTTGGCCTTCCTCCGTAGTATATATTTCAAAAGAAATTTGATCTATTTCGTTTGCAAACAAGGCAATAGTGACTTGTTTACTTTCAGTAACCACAATCGGTCGAACCCAAACGACATTATGGAGTTCAAGCGTTTTTGTTTCAAACTGAGGAGGCGATGCTTTTTCAACGGCAGCACGAACCATTTCCAAATATGCAACTCCTGGAAATACTTTTTTCCCATGTACCTCATGATCTTTTATGAAAAATTCATCCCCAGTGAAAGTCGAACTATAACTTTGTCTACTTAAGTCTGAGGTATTACTGTGTACCAAAGGATGAAGTTGCGCTAAAGTAACTCCCGAAAAAGGCAATTCTTTTGATATCGTGTACTCTGTATTCGAATTTTCAATCCAGTATCTCTCTTTGGCAAAAGGATATGTAGGCAGGCTAATACGTTGAGGTCTATTGCCATCATAAAGCTTGTTCCAATCTAAGTCCAGCCCTTTAACCCAAAAACTCAATAAGTTAGAGAGTTTTTTACCAGTCATCCACTTATCAATAGTTTCCTGCAAATCGGCATCTGCACTAAATAGTGACAAGGTTTCATTTTTAATTTTTGCCTGTCCTTGATAAGTGTCTTCAATACCAGAATCACCATTAATAAAAGCCTGAAGTTTTTCTGCTAATTGATCTATGGAACTGACAATAAAGCCCAAGCGTTCATCCATTGTTTCTCTACCAGTTTGCAGAGTATAGGCCATGGCAACCAAATCAATAGTTTTTTGTGCTTGTTCTATTAATTGATTGTTTTGTTTTGCTTTACGAATAAAATCGAGCAAATCACGAACTCTTTGTTTTAGTTGTTCTGGAGTTCTAGCTGATATTGGAATAATGACATTTGTATTTTGCTCAATAATAGAAGTACTTTTTTTAGTTTCTGCAGTTGGTAGATACTCTTCAATAACCATATGAGCATTAGTACCGCTAAAACCAAAAGAACTCACACTTGCACGTCTTAATGAATTTGGGCTAGCATCCCATACCTTTTTTTCTTTATTGATATAGAAAGGAGAATTCTTAAAATCAAAATTTGAGTTCTCTTTCGTTACATTTAAAGTAGGTACTAAAGTACGATGTTGAATAGATAATAAAACTTTTTGTATACTGGCAATACCAGACGCTGCTGCAGTATGTCCAATGTTAGTTTTAACAGAGGCAATAGCGCAGTAATTTTTCTTATCTGTTTTCTCTGTAAATACAGTAGTAAGCGCCTCCAATTCAATAGGATCGCCTAGTTTTGTGCCAGTACCATGCGTTTCTATATAACTAATGGTTTCTGGGTGAATATCATATTTTGAATAAATCTCACGCTCTAACTCAATTTGACTTTTAACACTTGGTGCAGTTATGCCATTCGTTTTACCATCCTGATTTATGCCTGATCCCAAAATGACTCCATAAATTTTGTCGTTATCTGCCTGTGCATCACTTAAACGTTTCAAAATTATTGCTCCTACGCCTTCGCCCATAACAATACCATCGGCAGAATCATCAAAGGTTTTACATTGTCCTTTTGGAGACAACATCCTAGCTTGACACATTCCAATATGAGTTTCAGGACTTAACCATAACCGGACTCCACCTGCTAAAGCCATGTTAACTTCATTATTAACTAAAGCTTTACATGCCAGATGAATAGCCACCAATGAAGAAGAACATGCCGTATTGATGGAAAGTGCTGGGCCTTTTAAATTTAGAAAATAAGCTATTCTTGCCGCTGCTATAGCTGAATGGTTACCAGTAATGTTTGTAGATGCAACATTATTTTGAGAAAAATGCCAAGAATACTCACTACTTTCCATTCCAAGATAAACACCACATTTAATATTATTTAAGGCATTGTTGGAATAGCCAGCATCCTCAAATGCTTTATAACTTTCTTGTAAAAACAAGCGTTGCTCAGGATCCATATTAATTGCTTCCTGAGGAGAAATTCTAAAAAATAACGGATCAAAATGATCAACATCATTCAACATACCAACCCATTTGCAGTAGGTTTTGCCTTCTTTGTTTGGATCTGGATCATAATATTGATTAACATCCCAACGGGATGATGGGAACTCAACAATAGAATTTTTGCCTTGCATCAAGTTCTCCCAGTATTGCTGCAAATTATCAGCGTCTGGATATTTTCCTGACATTCCGACAATGGCAATTTTTTCATTATCAGATATATGCTTACTGTTTAAAGACGATTGGCCAAACTTTATTGCACGACCATCACGCTCCATTCTTTTAAGTTTTGGATAAGAATAACCTGATGACAAGAAAGGAGCATTAACTAAAGGAGAAGGTATTGTTTTAGAAGGCGTAGTTTTTTTAGAAGAAGTAGGTAGTTTTTTGATTTCTCCATCTAATAATATCGCTAATTCTTTAACATTGGGGTAATCATATACAATTACATTAGATATTTTTGTCCCATATTTTTTATTAATCGCTATAACCAATTCAACACCAAGAATTGAATTCAAACCCAAGTCAGCAAAAGTTTGATCCATACCAAAATCAGACGTTTTAACTTGCAATACTTCTGATAGAATTACTTTTAACTGCTGCTGTAATTGCTCTTGAGAGAACTCTTCGACTATGTTGGCATGTTCATGAGTTTCTTTTACCTCAATGTTAGACGAAAGATTCAATAAACTTCCCCCATCTAAATTTGCTGCTATTTTTTGAAGTTCGCCTTCAATAATTAAACTTTGGCTACACTGAAATTCTAAACTTCGATGAAATCCTTGCATACCTGTTGCAGTGCGTAAACTGTGCATACCTATAGTTTGCCGCACCATTTCCTTAGTTGCATTATCAATATTCATCCCACCATCTTGCCATAAAGACCAATTGATCGCCAAGGTTTGTCCTTGTCGCTCCCCTTCAACGACCAATTGATTACGATAGTGTGCAAACTGATCCATAAAACCATTTGCCGTTGCATAGTCAGATTGTCCAAGACTACCCATTGCGCTGGCTATAGAAGAAAATAGTACAAGAAAATCAAGATCAACATTTTTGGTGGCTTGATCCAAATTATAAGTACCAGTCACTTTGGAAACGAGTACTTTGCCAAATTCTTCCGCCGATTTTTTCAAAATAAAGTTATCTGAAATCATACCAGCACAATGAATAATACCATTTAGCTGTTTATAATCAGATATTACCGTAGCAATAAGATTTTTGACTTGACCCAGATCTGAAATATCCAGTTGTCTATATTCTATAGATTTTCTTTGAACAGTTAATGTCTCTAAAATTGCTTTTTTACTGGCTGTTAGTTCTAATCGGTCAACTAAAATAATTTTTGCTTTGCTGGTTTGCTTAATAATTTCGTTACAAAATAAGACACCTAATCCTCCAAGTCCACCAGTAATCAGATAAACTCCTTGATCCTTGAAAGCAACACGGGTTTTTCCTTGGTTTGCTGGCATTTCTTGCCAACGCAAAACATTTCTAACTCCTTGTACATACTTTATTATAACATCTTGTTTGATCCTATCATTTTGCAGTTGTGTTGCTAGTTCCCCTGCCGTTATTTGTGGTGAGGTTAGTATGATTTGTCCGAAAATCTTTGGGTTTTCTAGAGCTGCGGTTTTAAGTAATCCTGATAGTCCAACATACAGCGTTTTCTCGTGAGCATTAGCTGCAACAATTTGGATAAGTACTTTTCCCTGTGGTTTACTGGTAACTATTTTGTGGATTAATTCAAAACAGGATAAAGCAAATTGGCTATAGGCATCGCTTATACTTTTTTGCGATGATAATAGGGTTATGCATTGACTCTTAGGAAGAAGTGTTTCAAGTTGTGTGGCTTTAATTTGCGGCATATCACACAAAACAACATACTCTTGCGTATATGTAACATTGTCTGATAAAGTCGACCTGCTTGAACTAATAGGTTGCCAAACAGGAACAGTAAATAACGTTCCCTCTGAATGATTTTGTTCTCTAACACCACCCGACTCTATAGTTGAAATTCTGAAGGAAAGTCCTTGCATCTGCATACAAACATTTCCTTCTTGATCCATAATATCAATTATCAATTTAATCGCATGATCATCAACTTTATTGTCAACGGAGAAACGCACCCAAACAATCACATCTTTAGTTATGTCCGATAAGATTTTTAAAGATTCCAATGCTATTGGAAAGAAAAGATGACCGGAGTGTTTATTTAAATCGGCAATTAAATCCTCTGCTACTTGCATTACTCCATCCATTAAACTAGGATGGAATAAATATTGCTTTTGATTATTTACAACTTCATCAGATAAACTTAATTGGACTAACCTTTCTTTGTTTCCAAGCTTTACTTGCTCTTTAATATGTGAAATATTCAACTTCACTTGGGATGGTTTGCCACTAATAACTGCCTGACCCTGACAATGAACTACATCCTGTTCGTTACCTGTACTATAAATCTCATAATCAATTTGTTCATCAGAGCGAGAATCCAAACCATTTGCGAACAATGCAATTGTAATTGGTTTTCCATTAACTAGAACAAATGGATCTGACCAAGTGATATTGCGCAATTCTAAATGGCTAATATCTGATGAGAATGATATTGCCTGATTGACTGCGGCACGAGCCATTTCTAAACAAACGACTTCGTTAACTTTATTATCTTTCAGGAAAAATTCTTCACCACTAAAAATTGAACTGTAGCTTTGTTGACTAAGATTTGAAGTGTTCACGTGTAGCAATGGGTGGATAATTTCACTTCTAACAAACGATGTCCCCTGCTGCTCCAAATCAAACGTATCAACCCAAAATTCATCTTTGGCAAAAGGATATGTTGGAAGACAAATACGTTGAGTTTTGTCCTCTCTGCTATAAAATTTACTCCAATCTAACTCCAAGCCTTTTACCCATAACTTTAGCAGTTTTGAAAATCTTTTCTCGGCTATCCATTTATCAATAGTTTGCTGTAAATCGGACTCCTTATTAAATAATGTTAAAGTTTCTTCACCATGCTGAATGCGCCCTTGGTAAACGTCTTCAATATCTTGTTCACCACTAACATAAGCTTGCAGTTTATCAACCAATTGATCAATTGAATTAACAACGAATGCTACTCGCTCCTCCATCCCTTCTCTACCAACTTGAAGAGTATATGCAATTGAATGAAGATCAATTGAATTATTTGATGGGATTGCTAGTTTTTCTATCTGGGCTGTGCGAATAAAAGTTAATAGATCACTGGCTTTTTGTTTTAATTGAGCGACCTTCCTAGCAGATAGAGGAATGATTATATTTGACTCAGGATGGACAACTGACCTCTTTTCTTCTTTTGTTGGGGATATATATTCTTGCACAATTATATGTGCATTTGAACCGCCCGCACCAAAAGAAGAAATACCTGCAATTCTGGGTTTTTGTTGATTATTTATTATCGGCTTATCCCATACCTTTAAAGTATTGTTAACGACAAAAGGCGTTTTTTGAAAATCTATGTTCGGATTTAATTTTTGCGCATGCAAACTCGGAACAATTTGCCCATGCTTCAATTGTAACAACACTTTAGTTAATGCAGATATGCCGGCAGCTGCCTCTAAATGTCCTATATTGGATTTAACTGAACCAATATTGCAATATCCTATTTCTTTGGTATCTTTTGAGAATGCCTGTTGTAATCCGGTTATTTCTATTGGATCGCCTAATTCAGTTCCTGTGCCATGTCCCTCAACATAAGATATATCACGAGCACTAATTCCAGCTTTTTCGATAGTGCGACGAATTAACTCAGCCTGACCCTTTGGATTTGGAATTGTATAACCATTCGTTTTTCCGCCATGATTTGCATCTGTTGCTAATATTACTCCATGAATAACATCATTGTCCCGTATTGCATCAGCTAAAGGTTTCAGTAATACTACCCCTACTCCTTCTCCTGGAACAAAACCATTTCCATTAACACCATAACTTTTACATAAACCATCAACAGAAAGCATGTGTAATGAGCACAAGTAAACATAATTTGATGGGTGCAGATATACATTAACACCACCAGCAAAGGCCATTGAACATTCACCACGATTAATGTGTTCACAAGCTTCATGAATCGCTGTTAATGAAGAAGAACACATAGTATCAATAGGCATACTTGGCCCAGTGAGATCCAAGTGGAAAGATAAACGGTTCGCTACCGAACTAAATGAAGTATGTGGTTGAAATTTTTGTTTTTTATATGAATGAAGTGACCCATTTAACTCAAACCCTGCTTTGGTAACACCTGCAAAAACACCAACTCTTTGTTTGTATTTATCTTTTAAATCCTTGCTTGTATATCCAGAGTTTTCTAGAGCCCGCCATGCTTCTTGTAAAAACAATCTTTCTTGAGGATCAATATTCATAGCCTCTCTTGGAGAGATGCCAAAAAACAATGGATCGAATTGAGAAAATTGCTCAATAAATCCACCCCATTTACTATAACTCTTGCCATTTTCTACCGCTTGTTGTTCATTTGGCTCATAGAAGTTTTCAAGTGACCAACGGTTAGATGGAATTTCGCTAATACAGTTCTTCCCCGATTTAAGATTTTCCCAATATTCATCAAGGTTTGCAGCATATGGGTAAATACCGCTCATCCCAATAATCGCAATGGGTTGCTGCTTGTTGGAATTACCCAAATCAACACCGTGCTTATATGTTTGACGTTGCTCAACAGAAGTAACTCGTGAAGATGAGGATAAATCCATATTATCAATTTTTTGTATAATTACTTGTTCCTCATCCAAGCCAGTCCATGATATACATTCGTTTGTATATTCTTTAATAAAATAATGGGTTAAATCTGATAACGTTTGATATTCAAAAAATAATGTTTTAGGTATTGCGCCAAATATCTGAGTAAGATCAAGGTTTAACTGATTAATAAAAATTGAATCTATTCCGTAAGATGAAAGCGATTCATACTCGTCAATTTTAGAGGCTGAGAGTTTGATCACTTTGCCTAATAATTGCTTAATCTTTTGTAGAGTTGTTTCAAAAAGCAACTGAGAATAAAAATTAGAGGCTTCATGTTTATTCGTCTTTAATGGCAGTGTAGATTTTACGTCTATCAAAATATCTTTGATCTTAGAAAGTATGCCTTCCATCACCAAAGTCTGGTTATAATTGAGCGATAGACTTCGATAGAATGTTTGTATTCCAGTTGAGGTTTTCATTGGCATCATCCCAGTTGTTTGTTGCATTACATCTTGACTGGTTTGATCAACACTCATTCCTCCTCTCTGCCATAAAGGCCAGTTGATTGCTAATGTTTTTCCGTATCTAAGTTTTTTGGTAACCAATTGATTTCTAAATGTCGAAAATTGATCCATAAAACCATTGGCTGACGCATAATCTGCTTGTCCTAAATTTCCGACAACACCAACAATCGAAGAAAACAATACAAAGAAATCAAGTTCAATATCCTGACTCGCCAAATCGAGATTGAAAGTACCATTTACTTTAGGTTTTAATACACTGCTAAATTCTTCAGGTGTTTTCTTCAGAATAAAACTATCCTTAATCATTCCTGCACAATGAATGATACCGTTAAGATGCTTAAATTCTTTTTTTACTGAACCAATGACTTCTTTGACTTGATCTAACTGGTTAATATCAAGTTGTCTGAAAACTACCTGCCCTTTTTGCTTCGATAATTGATCTAAAATTGCTTGTTTTTCAGTGGTAAGTTTAGAGAGATCTGTCAATATGATCTTGGCATCCGATGTTTGCTGAAGAATTTCTTTTGCAAACAAAATGGCTAATCCTCCAAGTCCTCCTGTAATCAAATAAACTCCATTATTTTTAAAAGCAATTTCAGGTTTATCAATGGTTGTATTTATTGTTTGCCAACGAATAATATATCTATCGGCAAGTTCATATTTAATGATTAAATCTTGTGCTTGAAATTGATTTTCTTTGAGTTGTTCTACTAGCTTGTCCTCTGTGATTTTTGGATCCGTAAGAATAATTTGACCTATAAACGATGGATTTTCTAAGTTCGCCGTTTTAAGCAAACCCGATAAGCCTGCAAAAAATGTTTGTTCATGAGTACATCCTGCAACAATTTGAACAAGTGTCTTCCCATGCAACTTATTGGTCAATAATTTTTGAATCTCTTTAAAACAAGCTAGAGCGATTTCGATATATTGATCAGCAATGGTTTTTTGCTGTGATAAGAAGGTTAGGAATTGATTATGAGGAGCTAACGTTTCAATTTGCTGGATATTAATTTGTGGCATATCACACAAGAAAACGTATTGTTGTGTGAATTCATTTTTTTCTGACTTAAATAATGATTCGGATTTGCTTAATTGCCACGCTGGAGCAGCAAATAGGGTTTCTATGTTATTTTTTTGTTCACTAGCAACCGTCGATATTTGAAGATCGGTTTCAACATTATTAATCCAATACCGTTCCTTGGCAAATGGATAGGTTGGCAGGCTTATATATTGAGGGTTATTTTCTTTATAATTCTTTCCGGTATAAAGTCTATGCCAGTCAACGTCAAAACCTGATGTCCATAAAATACCAAGTTGTTCAATATCCTTGTTTGTAAGTCCGAATTCAATTAAATCTCGAACAGGCTTACCATCTCGCAATTGATCAATATTTGAATTTGAGGAATTCACCAAACCTGACCAAGTATTTGTTGTATTATTGCCCGCAAGCCATTGCTTCAGTTTATCTTGCAAATCCTTCCTATCTTTAACTTTAATTGCTAAACGATATTTCATAGCAGTACGACCGATCTGCCAACTAAAAATGGCATCACTAAAATCAGCATCTGTAATTGATTCATTTAGCCAGTCAATCACCTTAGCTGCATAATCATGAAGGCGTTCTTTATTAATTGCTGATAAAACAAACAAATAATATTCTTCAATATTACAAGTCTTCGTATTTGGTATGTACTCCTGTACAACAACATGAGCATTAGCTCCACCAGAACCAAAACTACTCACTCCAGCAAGAAAAGACTGCTTTGTTTCCCATGGTTGAAGTTTATTTTGGATATAAAACGGTGTGTCATTAAGACGAATTTTAGGATTAAGCTCTGAGAAATTAATTGTTGCTGGTAATTCCTGATGTTTCATGGATAAAATGACTTTTAACAAGCCAGTAATTCCTGCAGCAGATTCCAAATGACCAAGGTTACTCTTTATTGAGCCTATACCGCATGTTTTATCTTGTTGATTTGGTACCAGTTGTGAATAGGCATTTTGGATTCCTTGCATTTCTATTGGATCTCCTAAGGAAGTTCCAGTACCATGGGCTTCTATATATGTAATATCTTTAACAGATATTCCAGCATTCTTCCAAGCTGCTATTAAAAGTTCGCTTTGCTTTTTTGGATTGGGAACGGTTAAACCAGCGGCAAGGCCTCCGTGATTAATACTGCTACCTTTAATCACCGCATGAATTTGGTTTTGATCTTCGATGGCTTTTCGTAATGGTTTTAGCAACAAGATTGCAGCACCTTCTGAACGTACATAACCATTTGCTTTGGCATCAAAAACTTTGCACCTTCCATCGGGAGCTAACATCCCCGCTTTATGGTATGCAATAGAAAGATCGGGATGGCAGATTAAGTTAACACCACCAACTAATGCAGCAGTACATTCACCTGCCCGTAGGGACTGAATAGCTGTATGTAAAGCAACTAGCGAAGATGAACAAGCGGTGTCAATCAGTAAACTGGGTCCTGTAAAGTCAAAATAATAGGAGATACGATTAGCTAGTACAGCTAATGAGCTACCAATAGCATTATGGGCTTCTATCTCAAGTTTAGCCTCTTGAATTAAACGGCTATAATCCGTATTGCTGGCTCCAACGAATACACCAATATTTGTCCCTTTTAAGGCTGCTGGTAAAATATTTGCATCTTCTAAACAAGCCCAGGCAAGTTCCAACAATATCCTTTGTTGAGGATCTGTAATTTGTGCTTCTATCGGTGATACTCTAAAAAATGAGGAGTCGAAAGCATCAACATTATCCATAAAACCGCCTTGATCTATGCCAGATCTGTCAGCGCCACTTGGCCAAGTTCCCCTTTCTTTTGGATATGAGCTAATAACACATTTTTCCGAAGTTAGGATCTCCCATAACTTATCTGGTGAATCTATACCTCCAGGAAGCTTGCAGGACATCCCTATTATTGCGATATCTGAATCAGCAATTATTCTATTCCTTTCTTTAGTATTTCGCTGTATATCTCTTTTTAAATTCCTAGGGGTATTAGGGCTAATAGTATTGTTTGAACTGGTTGTCTCAGAATTAGACACCAATTCCTTTGTAAGATAATCGATTACTTTTTTACAACTGTTGTGTTCAAAGAAAAATCCTGCCTGCAATTCCTGATGAATTTTTTCTTCGATCAGTCTTTGGAAAGCTGACAGATCAACTGAATTCAATCCCATTTCCATCAAAGGTTGATCATGGTCAATAGCATTTACATCAATATTTAAAAGAAACGCTGCTGCATCAAGTACAAATTGAGTGATTTGTTGTCTGTCGAAGGTTAAGATTGGATTAACCTCAATTGATTTACTTTCTTCTATTTTAATTTGTTTTAAAGGTCTAACTCTATTATGGATATCATTATACTCAACCAATACCCCAAATCCTTGATTAGCTATATCTCGCGGCCTATAATTGGCTAGAGGTTTAACAATCTTAGCACCATGGCTATGGTGAAAAGCTAATATGGGATCTTGCTTACTATCTAATTGACGGATATATCGTTCAAAAGGAAGGTCACCCTTCGCATCATAATTTTTACAAAGTGTTACAGCAGCAATTTTTGAAATTCCAGCGATAAGACTACATCTTTGCAGCATGAATTCCAATAATTGATCGCCGTAGTTAAAACTTTGTGCTTGAGGGTGAATGTTGACAGCAATTAATTGGATAATGGATCCTGATTCATTATGCAGATTGTGAACATTATCCATGTTGCATTTTTCCAACTCTTCAGTGGCGATAATACGTTGGCTATAGATTACACCTAATACTTGACCATCTTTTTCTAAAACAAACTGACCTTGTGGATATTTCTGAAGACGTTCTCGAATTTTTATTTGAGGAGTTCGCAATTGCTCAGACCAACAAAGTTCTTCTAGTTGATAAAGGGTTTTTAAATCTTTCTTATTGGCAAAACGAACTATATAATCTCTTTTGCTAAAATGGTGAAGACTCATCCTGCAATAACTATCTATTCCAGGATAGTTTTTCACTTGATATTGATTAAATAGACCTACACTAGCTGCTAGGGTAATAAATGCCTCAGCATTGATTAAATATTGATGAGATAAATTATGGATAATATCATAATGAATACTCTCGAATCCATCCAGATATTGGTATTTCAACTGTGAAGGTAATGCATGAGATTGTAAAACAATCAAGCGCGATTTAAGAATACTCTGAGCAAAAGCTTGTAATTGTTGCTGCCAACTACTTAAAACTGATAGAGAATCCAGCAATTGTCCTTGTTGATCCAAATAATAAGTTGGTTGATCGGCCGCAAGAATAGTAACAGTATCGTTGATTGGTTGTTCCGTATTAAAAAATAGATTATGATCTATGAAAGAGCGAATGTACAGTACTTGTTGTGATGTAAAATTTTTGCGCTCAAGTATTTGTATAATTTCATCGGGTCTACTGGCATCACCCAAAATTGTTTTATGCTTAATACCTGCTAAATTTAATGTGGTTGATGTTTTTTCGAGCGCTTGCTGGTAATAGTCAACACCAAATAGATCAATAGGCAATTGTCCTAAGTGTTGACCACGAACTGTGTGGACTTGAATTGTCTGGTATATTTCTTTTAGTAATGATCCATCTCCACAGCCAATGTTAACTATAGCTTGTGGTTGTTGCTCTAATGGTAGTTGATTAAAAATAGTTATTATTGCTTGTTGTAGATCCTTTAAGTAATCTTCGTTTTTCATGTCACCGGCAATGATATTGAATTGCCTATTTACATGGTTTTCTTCAGTTTCTGGGTTTCGACTAAAAACGTGTGAGTGATCTCCAAATAACAGGTCTTCCATTGCAGAGAGCATATGTCTATAGGATACCGTTAAGTCGAATTCATATGCTTGTAATAACTGTTTGCCAGCAGGCATCAATTGAGTTTTATCAACTGTCAGCCATTGATTCCGAATAAACAGTTTTTCGATTGAATGTACGAGTTGAGCATCTAGTTGCTTAATTTCTTTACAAAAATTTTCTGCATCAAAATCTTTTAACGCTAAGATTAATGGAACTATAACGGCACCTTCTAAATACTTAACTGCTTTTATATCATTGTTCAGTGTGTGGGACAATACCTTCTCAATCTTTTCACTAAACATTCGAGCATTTGAAACCTCTCTTATCAGTTGTTGTGGATCGATTGCGTACAACGAAGTTAAATTGAAATTAACAATCTCGTTATTGGCATGATTTGTTAAGCGATAGGCATCATTAGTATTTTTTTCGAGCCATCCCAGCAATTCAAGAGTTTGAAGTGCAATCGTAAAATAACCAACATTGCCTTTAAGTTCGGCTATGATCTCTTTGCGTTTCCTAAATTTATTATTCTCGAGCAATTTAAATAGCCCATATTTTTGGCACGCTTCAATAATCGGAGTGGCAACATAGCCATCACAATAAAGGTTTAATAATTTCAGCATTTATTAATATCCTATAATAAAATAGATAGTACCTTAAATATTACAATGTTTAGCAGGGAATCCTTACAACTCGCAGCGTAAGAACACCCAGTAAACTGTTTATAAGAGTTTAAATCTTGATTTTCAGGGGAGTATTACACGAAGCTCTTTATCGTATGCAAACAACACTAGCAGCTGTTATAGCAGATTTGTAACGGTAGTGATGAGATTGCAAAACAATTCTATGAAACATCGCAGAATGTGATTAAAATACAATCTAAATTGCACTCTTGATGTGGTTATTTGCAGCTATCGTTAATAAGCGGTTTAAGATCGAAGTTAGTCTATTTATAATTCTACACATTTCGAATATTTCAATATTCAAAAATGGTTTATTTTTTACAAACACTTAACTATCTATCACTCATTTTCGAGGAGTATCGATCTCTAACAAAATTGAATCGATTCAATTTATTTAGTGAATATGGATCGTTGAATCGATTTCTAAAATCAATCCTACAATCCATATTCACAGAAAAGAATTATGATCTTTTTTTTAACGATTTACGTGCTTGAGTATTTAGCACGTTTTCGTCTTATTCTTTTATGAAAGCAAAATGAGCATTTCTATATCTATCTTTATCTAAAAATTTTGGTAATTCATCATGCATGAAAGTATATGTGGCATCGAGCCCAGCCATATTCATTAGAAAATAAGGGAAAAATCCACCCAAATCGATATCTTGTAAACACTCGCATTCAGATTGACCATTTCCAAGAGGAGTAAATTTCCAAACATTATGCATTCTCTCAACACGCACTATTTTATCAGTTGGAGCAATTGCATTGGGAACGCCAACAACGTCAATTGTTACTACCTTATCTTTGTTTTGAGACACCATGGTTTTTATTAAAAGCTCCCTAGAAGAGAATGGGCCAGGAAATGTCAGAGTCCACATTGTCACATCATACAATTTCAAAGTATCAAATGGTTCTAAAGTTCTACATTCAATACAATTTGGAAACCATTCTTTACAAGTTTCGAGGTTATGATCAATTATGTGAGATGCAGCCAATTGACTTAATGTATAATTACCACGCATACTACTTTTAAACTTCACAAATTTATCACCTGGAGATTTTAAAGTATATATTTTAACTCCATTTTTGTCCATTTTCAATTCCCAACGATTGGAGCCAGAATTTATCCAGAGCCAATTCCATACTAAAAGAATAACGATTAAAGAAAACAATCCAATAAATAAATATTTAAGGATTTTTTTCCATTTTTTTGGTTTTGTTGAGTTTTCAGTTTTCATAATTGTTTCTAAATTTTAATGATTTAATCAGAACATTATTATTGATTGCAATTTCGATTCAATAGATTACATTATGATTGATCGATTTTTTTCAAAAAGAAGATGATAAATGTCGAGCCAAATATTTTCCCATACATACAAGCGTCAATGTAGGAGGTTTTCTGAAAGTTTCAGGTAACACTGAGCGGTCGCAAACATACAAATTGCTATACTCGGTTTGGAGGTTTGCATCGACATGCTCTTGAATTCTGAGCACACCTCCCGTACTTGTAACATTAATGGGACTTTTAATAATATCCTTCGCTCCTGCATTTTTTAAAATTTTTGTAGCAACGTCCTCTCCCTTCTTTAATTTTTGGAATACTTCGGTAGGCAATTGTTTGTAGTAGTGTCCATTTTCCAGCAGTTCACCCCCCATCGCTTCATTCACCTTAACCCCTATTCCAATACTATTGGAATGTGAGGCAAGGCGTAAGGGTTTGAACATAGCAAGCATCAGAAGTCGATATAAGAGGCCTGAAACATTTGCATCTCCTAGGGTAATATCATCACCTAGACTTGCATCCATAGCCCCTACAAAATTATCTTCTTTCCCCTTTAGTCCAGAAACGAAACCAAACAGTACGATATTTGGATCAATATAAAATCCATGATTTGCCACATTTTTTATTCCACTGTCTTTGAGAATCATTGGAGATGCAAGAATACCTGCAGCAAGTATTATTTTTTCACCATAAACTTGACAAATTCCTTTTCCCCCAAGCTTGTATTCAACTCCGATAGCCCGATTTTTTTCAACAATAACCTTCAAAACCGTGGCCCGATTAATCAATACTGCCCCATCTCTGACTGCGTCTTCCACATAACTTCTCGCCTTCCATTTTGCCTCATAGGAATAGCCTGATGTACACTTAGACTGATCAACCAGCATCAACTCTTTCTTCCAAGAGTATCCTAGTCCCATAGCACTTTCTCGCAATCTAAGCGACTGATTTCCAAATAATTCATCTGGAAGTATTGCGAGTGGCAATTCCTTTCGGGCTTCTTCAAGTTCTTTAGATAGATCTATTCCTAGTGACAAAAAAGTATCCAAAGGTGGCAATTCGGCCGCTGCAAAATAAAGTGCTGTTGAGCCTCCTGTAGTGATTCCTCGCATGTCTTTTAACTTATCACCAACTGAAACTTCATTCACAATAGAAGCCATTCCTAAGAGAGTTTCTTTTAGTGGAGCATTACCTCCACGTTCAAGAATTAACACTTTTTTCTTTTGCCGACTTAACTCTTTTGCAATAGTGGCACCGCAAACCCCTGAACCCACGATAATGACATCGTAGTTATTATCTTTAGTTGTTGTATTCATAAATACGTTATATTACTAAAAAGTATTATGCATGGATTCATTATTTCATATAAGTACGATATTTGACCATGTTTTTTTCTCTGTAAGCAAAATCGGTCAATACCCTTTGGGTAAAAAACTCATCGTCTATATCCATATTAAAACCTATCGATACTGTATCGTAATTGGTTACTCTATGTGTGGACAGATTATTCATTGAAGTTTTTGTTACTATCCAGATACCGTCAATTTGTTCAACCTTTCTTGTAGCCAATTGTTTATATTGCTTTCCATTTTGATCGTAGAGGTCTTCCTTTAAAATAATGTATCTCTCTTTGTCAATCCAAGATATTACTTTGCTATAAAATGTTTTTTTTGCTCTTTGATCGGTAGGAATCGATTCTATCATCCAAGCCGGGCGGCCATTGTAAGTGTCATCTCCTAGATATTTATAAGTATAATCCTTGAGTTTTCGATAAGTTGCATCCTCAATTGAAAATTCTGTTCCAAATACACTTCCGGTCTCGCTGCCTTCATTTTTTGAGGCTATGCGTTTAACTTTACCAAGTGCAGGTAGATATAACCAGAAATCGCTATCCTCTCCTTGATCTGCATACTTCCAAACTAGCATACCTGTTCCCTTATCAGCAATGGGCGATATAATTACATCGATTGATTTGGCATCCTTTTCCTTTTTAGGGGTAAAATAATCCTTATGAACAGATTCAATGATTACAACTCTTGGATTATCCGTACAATGCATGCGTCCTTGATCCACGGCATATTGGCAAGTAGAGAATCTTATTGTTCTTACAGACGAATTATAAGAAAAATTTTCTACTCTATCGACCTTAAACATAATATCCGCAGCATCCTGAGCCAATAGCTGAATTGATGATGCTAATAAAAGGCAAAGTGATAGAAAGATAAGTGTAGTAATTTGAGAAGGTTTCATATTTTTCCCTTTATAATTAATTATTCAATACTTATTTATTTTGCTTTTTTTGCATTAAATGATAGTTTGAAAACTATTATTATGGCAGGTAGTAAAAATAAGTCACACAATAGCCCTACAAAAACAGCCAAAAAACCGTATTTCCCCATATTAGCAGTACCAGCTGCTGATGCTATAGACATTACGCCGAATCCAAGTCCTAGAACCAAAGATGTGAACACGAGAGCCTGACCTGCTTCTTTCATGGTATGCCGTAAGGCTTTTTTAATATCTTTAACAATCATAACTTCCTGCCTATATTGAGTAATAAAAGTGACCGTATCATCAACGGATATACCGATAATTATGGGAGCTAACATCATAGTGTAAAAATCCAGAGGTATTTTCAACAGTCCAAGTAGACTGAAGGTTATAATGGAAGGAAGTAGATTAGGAAGTAATGCTGCTGCGCCTACCCTTAATGAGCCAAATACTACGAGTATAATAATACAAATTGCAATAAGGGCTATTCCAAAACTTTGAACCTCATTCGTGGTGAGATAATCAGCATTTTTCATCGCAAGAGCAAAAATACCTGTTATTGAAACTTGAGCTTCAGGGTATTTCGATTTGAGTGCATCGGTCATTTCAGAGATATCCTTTTGCATTTCCTGAAAGACTATATTGTATTCATAAGAACCAAAATCATGGAGAGAAATGTTGATATTCGCCTTTCTGTAATTATCGTCAACCATCCTTTTACGATCTACCGGATTGGCATTATTAAACATGAAGAGAGTTTGAGATAGAACTTTCTCATCTGCAGGAATGATACACATCTCCTCCTTGCCTTCATTCAACTTTTTATAAGCATCCTTGACAACATCCGCTAGTGATGAAGTCATTACAACATACTTGTTATATTTTTTTTCAAATTTTCGCTGCAGTTCATCCATAGATTTTAGAACTTGAGGATCCTGTAGGGCGTTTTCCTTTCCCAAATCCATATAAACTACCATACTAAAAGCACCCATCATTTCCTTATCGGCAATCCCTACACTTTTCCTAAACTTGCAATCCTTCGGATACTGATCAAGCATATGTGAATCTACCTTAACAAAGAAAGATCCATAAATACAGACTCCTAGAACAACGAAAAATATAACGAAAATACTGATCGCTCTTTTTTCAACTATAGGCACTACCTTATCTAATTGCTTCTGCAAGAAAGTCGCAAAATTTGGAAAAATTCGACCGATAATAATACGTAGACGATTTTTTTGAACCTTTTCAGTTCTCATAACAGGTGGCCAAATATCGATCAAAATCGGAAGTAAATATATCGTGAAAAAGAATGCTAGGAAAATACCTAACGTAGACATGATTGCAAAGACTTGAATTGGAACAACGGGTGTGATATTTAAGGCGATTATACCAGCCATATTGGTAATTGCCGTTAGTACCAAGGCTAACCCGATGTTCGAGTATACTGTCCGAACCGCTGTAATATGATCAACGCCATCTTTACGAAAAAACATGTATCCCGACATAATATGTATCGCATCAGCAATACCTACTGTAAGAATAAGTAAAATTGTAAGAATAAGAAATCCAGTGACCGTATAACCGAGTAGTGCAGAAATTCCCAGTGTCCAGATTGTACTCAGAATTACAATGAGTAATGACCAAGTAACCGCAGAAAACGAGCGAAAGAAAAACCATAATAGTACTATCATGATTACAATCGCCAGCATATACAACATACCCATTTCTTCTACCATATTAGCATCATACTCTGCTGCTGGTGTATTCCCTACAGAGTAGTATTCCAAATGGTTTGCATATTCAGCTTTGTTTAGGATCTTATTGATTGCATCATTCAATCTAATATAATCTGCTTGATCGGTGGGTTTGAAACGAACGGGTTTATCCGCTTTTTTAACATTCTCCTTAGTCATATCGTCAATCACCATATTGTCCGACTTCTGATCAGCATCCATTGGAATGGCACCAAAATCGGTTTCGATATAGATCCCCCCATACTTCATATCCTTTGAAAAAAATTGCAATGGAAATTTATTTTGGGATTCCGCAGTTTTTCTGATTTCATCGAGTTCCGTCTGAGAATTTGGAACTTTATTTCCTACCAATGGTCTAGCTCGCAAAAAGTCTCCTTCCACTGTTAAGACCGTGGCATTTATGAGCGTGTTTATTTTCACAATATGTTCCAGCGGTGATACTTCTCCCTCTTTCAAATTTGACCTGAAATTGACAAGCTCATCACGAATTCCTTTTATTGCATTTAAAGATTTGGCAGAAAATACATCCCCATCTTTAGGTTTATAGATGATATACATACCATCTTCACTTCCAAATTGAGCATGATATTCGTTGAAAGCAATTTTTGTAGGATCATCATCTTGAAACCAACCCTCAATTGTCATATCCATTCTCAGTTTGCTTAAACTAACAACGAATACCGCAGTAGCCGCAATAAAAAGCAGCAGGTAAAACCACTTTCTTTTCAAAACTTGATCTGGAACTTTACCCAAGTAAAGTGTCACGAAATTTATTACCTTTTTCATAATTCTCTCCTTCGTTTATTTTGTTAGAAAATATTTATTTTTTCTTTGGTGAACGCCTCTCTACCATTGACAAAATCTTTTGGGCTATTTCTTGGCTAGGCTTTTTATCAGTTATAGAGAAATGATTAGCATCAATACGACTAATACTTATCGGATTGATCAACAATTGATTCCATCCATAATCATCTGGCAAATTGTTATATCCTTCCATATACCCTTCCGTAGCTCTAAATAATAATACATTTAACTCGTGCTGCAATTTTGATGGTTTATATGCACGGCAATATAGATCCATTACTCGAGCAGTATTGTAAGTTGACGCAAATTGCATTTTTGGAATACTAAATCCATTACTCGTAATAACATTATATAGATAATCGAAACGTTCATTTTCAGGTATTTTTTTCAATTGTTCAGCATTTAAATCAAGTTCTTTGCCCGTAGGAGTCAAGAATTTTCCTTTAAAAACGCCCACAATCTCATCAATCATATCAATCACTGGTTGCATAGGAGAAAAACAATCCAGTAGCGTTAACGATTCAATTTTTTCACCCTGCTCAAGTAATATTTTAGCCATTTCAAATGCAATCATACCTCCATTGGAGAGTCCAAGAAATCGATAAGGTCCTTTCGCTTGAATTGCTTGTACAGCATCAACATTAATTTTGGCCATTTCTTCGATACTATTTTGCGCAGGTGTTTCGCCTTCAAGTCCAACTGCTTCTATACCATAGAAAGGTTGTTCCATACCCAAGGACAGAATAAGGTGTTGAAAGGCTAGCGTAGTTCCATTACCTCCAGGCGTTATAGCAAAAATAGGTCGCTTCTTTCCGCTGGTTTGCATTGGAATAAGGACATGTTCGGGTTTTGTTAAATCAGCAGCACCCACATGCGTAGATGAAAGTTTTGTTGAATCACTAGCATTTTTAGCTTGCGCCTCATCTTTTGTAACAATCAAGTTTTTAATTTTCTCAGGATAAGTTGCAAATAAATATTCAGCCAGTTTTTTGATATCAGGATTAACAAATATTATACTGGGCGACATATTTATTCCCAAAAGATTCATTGTGTTAGACGCAAATGTACCAATACCGATAGAATCCAATCCTAAATCAAGAAAATGCTGTTCTATTTCAATTTCTTGAATAGGTTTTTGTAGTACTAGAGCTATTTCTTGTTTTAAAAATAGCTCTATTTTTTCTACAGGCTGCATAGAACTGCTATCCTTTATATCACCATTGGTCATAAAAAAGAACCATTCAGCCTGTATTGAGGATTCGTTTTTTTCTTTCGTAATCGCATTTTTATCTGCGATTTTTTGTGCTAACTCGTTTGCTACAACTGCAGTATCTCCATTATCATCTGTATCTATCCAATATCTTTCTTTTGCAAAGGGATAAAAGGGTAATGATACTGGTTGTGTTGAGTTACCTTTCCAAATCTTTTCCCAAGGAATGGCTACACCACTAATCCATAATTGAGCGATTTGTTGCCATTGCTCTGCCTGCAAACTTTGCTCAAATAGATTTCCGGCTATGTCTTTTGTGAATAAACTAATTAATGGATTATCCTTAGCTTGCTTAATATTTCCCTGAAAAACACCCTTCTTTTCTTGAATACCCGATTTTTTATACTGATTTAATTTTTCAATTAATTCAGTATAAGAGGAGGCTATAATTGCCAACCTCTCATCCATTGCTCCGCGACCTATTTGCAGTGTATATATCATGTTAATGAAAGACGAATAAGCATTGGTAGAAGTTACAGAGGTCAGGTAATTAATATATTCCTCAACATATTCCTTCAAACGTTCATGGTTTTTTGCAGAAAGAATAAAGAGTTGCGGGGAAACAGGGCTTTCACTGTTATTAATCGTACTGTTTGAATTATATTCTTCCATAAGAATATGAACATTGACTCCACTATCCGCAAAGGAATTAACCCCCGCTCTAATTGGGAGATTATTATTCCCCCTTATTGTATCAAACAAAATTGGTGAATCAGCAATATAGAGAGGGTGAGACTGATTATTAATATCTATAAAAGAACTCACTGTCTTTTTGGATATTGTTGCTGGAAATTTTTTATTGTAGAGCGAAAGTGCTATTTTAATAACACTAACTAATCCATTTACAGATTCAAGATTCCCAATATTTCCTTTTGCACTACCTATTGCACAATATTTCCCTTTGGGTTCACTTTTCTTAAAAACATTCTTTATGCCATCAAATTCGAAGGAATCGCCCCATTTTGTTGCATAACCATCAACTTCAATATATCTTATTGTTTCAGGCTTTATTGAAACTTTTTCGTAACAATCGTTTATAACACTGGTGAAAGATTCAATTTTAATTTCTTGCAAAAACCGCGCATTACCTCTGTTTTTTTGATGGCTACATTTAATAACTCCGTAGATTTTATTATTATCTCTTTCAGCATCATCAAGCCTTTTTAGAATAACCGAAGCAGCACCCTCTCCCCTGGTGAATCCATTTGCATTATCGTCAAAAACAGCACAGGTGCCATTTGGTGATAACATACCATATTTTGATAAGGTGATGTAATCATCTGCAAATAAGTTTAAAGAAACACCTCCAACAACGGCTACATCACTCTCACGATTTAACAATGAGTAATAGGCTCTATTTATAGCAACAGCTGAACCGGCGCAATTTACATTAATAGATTCGCTGGGACCAAAAAAATCAAAAGCAAATGAGATGCGATTGGACAGGTAGTAAGATGGGCTTGATGAAGAAAAAAATGGACCATTTGGACCGACTGGAATACGATGTATATTTTTCCTCAAATAATGCTCGTATTCTGAGTACTCATAACTCATAAAAACTCCTGTATTAGTACCCTTTAACTTCACCGGATCTATGCCACCATCTTGAAAGGCTTTATAAACTTCCTGCATAAGTAACCGTTCTTGCGGATCCATAAACAGGGCTTCTTCTGGAGTAATATTAAAGAACTGTGCATCAAAACGATCAACGTTTTCGATTAACGCTGCCCATTTAGATACTGTTTTGTTGTCAGCAGCTGAATTACCATAATAATCTTCCCAATTCCATCTGGATTTTGGAATTTCTCTAATGCTATTCTTCTGCGCAATTAAATTATCCCAAAATATTTTGGCATTAGGAGCATCTGGAAAATTACAACTAATACCAACAATAGCAATATCATGAATTTCTTGAGTTTGAGCCTTAATTTCCTCTCTTTTAGTACGATTAGATCTCTCAACTTTTGACTCCTTAACTACTGGTTCATTTGAAATATTATAGTGCTGCAGGATTTCATCAAAATGATTTGATAATAGCGTATCTGCAATTTCATCAATAGATCTAAACTTTCGATATGAAAGATCAATGGAGTAATTTTCATGAATATTATCCAGTACTTTCTGGAATGGCACTCTACTATCTCTACTCGGTCTATTTCTAACTGATCTACTGGTATTAACGGGTGCTTGGCTAACGAATTTATGCTCAGGTTCTGGTAGATTATCAGGTAAAGAATCTTCCATATCACTCTCATCTGCAACATTATCGATGCTATTTCCACCACTATTCCGTTCAATAGAAACTGCTAAGTCCCTTATATTGTTAACCTCTGTAAATTGCGCTGGAGTAACTGAAATATTCATTTTTTTTGAAAGATTCGTCATCAATTCCATCGCAATGATCGAATCCATGCCGAAACTTTCGAAGTCTGCATCAACATCCAATTTTTCAAAAGGAATTTTTAATGTCGATGAAACTATCTTTTTTACTTCATCTAAAATATTTGATTCTGCTGCTGTCTTCATATTGATTTTATTCTTGGAATTTTTTTAAATCTCTCAAAATTAAACTCTTAAGCTGTTCGATTTGCATATTGTCAATTTTTCCAACAGCTTTGGCTTGATTTTTAACTCTGGTGGTTTTAGCAAATTCTTGGATATGCTCTTCCTGTGATTCAGTTTCATTTACTTCGGCTTCATAAAAGAAACCTTCTTGTATAAGTGTTTTTAAGCACTTCTTTACGCTGTTAATTACTTTTCGGATATCTTCATCTGAATGTGCTGTTGTTAAGAATGCGTTTCCCTGAATATTTGTTTCAATTCCGTCCATTCTTAATAGGATGAAAAACAACGCTTCTGTTAGCCCCCAAAAACTATCAATAAATCTAAAACGAAATAATGACCCAAAGTAATCAATGATTATAGGCAAACTATTTTCAATAAAAAATGCATTGAGCTCTTTAACCATTGATTCTGTTTTCTTGTTTAATTCCATTTGAAAACAGGTACAACTATTGCAACTTTTACCACTATCACAGTTTAAAGGATTGGGAGATCTCTTTTTCATCTCAGACAATGTTGCATGTGCTGAAGCGATTTTAAGAGGATTTTGAGAATGCGTACCGCCCATACCAGCCCTAGTTGATTTTGGCATAGAATCATCATCAAAATTCCAGATTCCGCCATCAATCAGATCCATATATTTTGCGGATCCGGCAATTACTCCTGTTGGCAAACCACCACCCGGAATTTTCCCATAAGTTGCCAAATCTGGTTTAATATTGAAATATCCCTGTACCCCTCTAGGACAAATTCTGAACCCAGTAATCATTTCATCAAATATTAAGGGCAACCCTTTTTCTATGGTTAATTTGCGTAATTCTCTAAGAAACTCTATTGGTCTATTATAAATATGCCTTGATTGGACTGGTTCAACTAAAACTCCAGCGATTTCATCACATCTATCTTCAATTATATCTAAAGAACGCATGTCCCCATAATCCAATATTATTATTTGGTCTGCAAACTCCTGAACCATTCCTGGTCCTGCTGCAAGGCTCTTTCCATCCTGACCTTTCATGGCAACAACAGCATCTGATAATCCATGGAACGCTCCATCAAAAAGTACTATTTTCTTTTTTTGCGTTGCTGCTCTTGCTAGCCTAACTGCAACCATTACAGCCTCTGTTCCTGATTGTGTAAAAAGCACTCTTTCGTGACCAGTTAATTCGCTGAATAGTTTCGTTGCCTCAAAAATCATTTCGGAATATCCGGATAATGGTATTCCTCTATCAAGCGCCTCCTTAACTGCATTCACTATAAAAGGAGGTCTATGACCGAATATATTAACCCCCATATCGCCTGATATGTCTATATATTTGTTCCCATCAAGATCATACACATAAGGACCTTCTGCACCTACATATGTTATTTGAAAATGCATTGCTTTCAAGCCCTTAATTAAATGGAAAGCCCTTCTTTGATCAACAAAATAGGAATGGTGCTTTATTACATTCTTTTTTGACTTTGGAACAAAATTATCATAGTCCTGAGTAAGTCTTTTGATAAAATCTTTATGTCGATCGTTTAAATCCCTTTGATCAACAGCTTTTAGGCGATTTTTTGCTGTTAAATTATTTTCACCCGTATTATCGTTGCCTGATAATTTAAACTTCAGCTTAGACATTAATTGTTTTTTCTCAGCCTCTGGCAAACTTTCAAAGATTTGAATTGCTTCTTGCTTATCAATGTTGTTTGAAAGAATTTTTTCAAGAAGATCATTATCTGCAGTTAACATATTTTTTATCTTTTTACTAAATTGAATAGTTTACAATTGATTTGCTATTATTAATTAACTTTAAACTGATTTAAAACTGGTACTGAATCTTAAAAGCAACCTGTTTTTGATCGCGATAAATATTAAGACCGCTATTAATATTATTACTGATAGGAATGAGGAAATCAAAATACAATGTGACATGATCGTTCCATTTGTAGGAAGTTGTAAACAAGTTAAAAAAATTGGTGTAGGGCCCATTGTACATGGTAATCCAATTAACCGATAAATTATCATGCATAAATAGTTTACTAAAACTTATTATCATCATATAATTATCTTCTGGCACGCCCTGAATTTTATCATTCCAGTTTATAACATGATAGTTTACTGCTTCTAAGCTTAAGGTAAAAGTACTATTGGGAGAATAATCAACTCCAAGATATGCATCAAGGTTATTCTTCTTCACAATTTGAAACGATGAGTCATTATATACCTTTGGTGATTTAATTGCTGCTTCACCCTTAACAAGGAAATTATCTATTGCATAATTGAAGGTAACTCCAGCCACAGAATACCTTTGCTTACGCTGAGTAATAAGCGTAGGAGTAATCATACGTGAGGCGTAGTCATTATTTATTAAACTAGCACCTATAATGCTGACATCGCTTTTCCCGAAGGTTTTCTTCCATCTTATACCATATTCAAAAAAATTCTCATTCTGTGTTTCCATCTGATAGTCAACACTTCCATTATAAGGATCATAATAATATCCAGATCCTTTTTTTGGATATCGGTTAAATTCTGGATATGGTATAAAAAAACCACTCCAGTATCCAAACGGCGAATATTGATCAACGGTAAGCATTAACTGACCGACTCTTAATTCATCCAAATTGAGATTTAATGGCTCCCGATAATCCATGGGACTTATTTCATCTGTAATAGATGCAATATCCGATTCGCCCCATGCCAATGTCTGGATTCCAGCCCTAATACTTGTTTTTTGAAAACTTGTCTGCAGATAAGCCTGAGGTGTTCTTCCTCCAAAGGACACATTGGCTTCATTAGGATAATCGTTAATCCAGAATGTTGACCTTCTAGTCCGATGATCATCTTTCAAGTAAGTTGATATTTTGGTATCTACTTGCAGAGAAATTTTGTTGAATAGGAGCTTGGAATATTCCAATCGAAAAGAAAATCTATTTTTTTTAATTTCGTCTGGACTTTTAACTTTATAAGCCACTTCATATTTCAGAGCCAAACGTACTGGATCTAATATATATGATCTCCAAAAGGAAGGAATGTCTCCTTCGGTATATGATACTCCATTTGAATACTCCTTGTTAAAATCTATTCCATTTTTATTAAATTCTAAATCAGTTGTATCCGATTTCTGCCTATTTACAGTATCAGTTTCAACAAAAATTTGTCTGATTTTCACCGTATCGGTTTTGTAAGGGCTCTGACCAAAACCAGATGAAATACTGATAAACAAATTAGTAATACAAAAAAAGATTATGCTAACAATACTGGAACAGCGATAACAAAACAAATGGAGTACTTTCATATTTTTTCAATTCACTTTATATAAATTTCAGATAATCAATTCAATACTATCTGTAGAATCTATTACTATTCCAAATAAGTGCGAAATATATCCAAGATTTTTCCTTCTTAAACGAAATGGGTCAATATCCATTGACTAATAACTTATTGGATATTGTCTTCTTAAATACTACCGATATTGTTATTGCTCAGAGATGAGATAGTAACCGATAATGTTACCAGTTGTCATTAAAACCTTCATTATTACTAATAAATTCTTTCTAATAATTTTTCAAATTTATTATTAATATTTTCAGTTTCATTATCCCCTGATGTGCCTGGATTTGACTCGTAAATGGAGTCTAATAACAATCTAAAATCACTGTGTTGAGCTCTATTATTACTAAATGTCAGTGACTTAAATGATATACAGATCTTCCCTTGGCTATCCATAAGATCAATATCCAATTTAAGCGTCTTATCGTCTGCCCGGCTACCACGTGAGTAACGCACCCAAGCGTACATCTCTTTAGTGCAATTTGATACTATTCTTAAGGTCTCTAGGGCAAATGGGAATGATGGCTTAACGGGTGGTTGGTTCAGGTTTGTTATTAAACAAATAGCAGACTGTAGAACACTGTCCATCAAGCAGGGGTGTAAAACATAATTGTTTAGGCTATTTTCTACAACATTTGACAAACTCAATTGTACAAGCATTTGCAAATCACCTTGATAGATGCTTTTTATACCTTGAAAAGAGGCTCCATAGCTCAAACCCATCTTTGCAAAAGCACTATAAAGTTCATTTGGACCTAATTCCCCAGATCTCATTTGTCCTTTGAGTTGTTCAATATCAAGTTTAGTCGATGCAGAACTATCGCAAAGCAACGCTTTCCCTTGGCAATGAATTAACTCTTGTTCATTTTCCAAACTATATATTTCATATCCAATTTGCTCATCATCATCTTCAAACAAGGCTATAGAGACTTGTTTGTTTTCAGTAACAGCAATCGGCTGCATCCAATCTATATCATAAAGTTCCATGATGGTAGTTTGCGAAGATGTTGCCTGTGTTACCGCTGCCCGAGCCATTTCTAAATAAGCCACGGCGGGCAGAATTTTTTGTCCCTGTAATTTATAGTCGGCTAGGAAGAATTCCTTGCCACTAAAGGTTGAACTATAACTTTGTTGACTTAGAACCGAAGTGTTGATGTGTAATAATGGATGAAGTACTGCATGTGTTGCATCTTTTGTTGTGGAACTATCTCCGATATCAAACCAGTATCTATCTTTGGCAAAAGGATATGTAGGTAAACTGACACGTTTTGGTTTAACCGTTCTGTAAAGTTTGCTCCAATCCAAGTCCAGTCCTTTAACCCATGCTTCCAACAAATTCGAGAAGTTTTTATTTGCAAAACATTTGTCAATAATAACTTCTTGCGAATCATCGTTTCCATCTGGGCTAATAACATTCACAACTTCTTTCTTACGACTTAATTTTCCCTGGTAAATATCTTCAATATTCGACTCCCCATTAATATAAGCCCTGAGTTTTTCCTTCAATTGTTCGACAGAAGTCACAACTAAGCCCAAACGCTCCGCCATGGCATCTCTCCCTACTTGCAATGTGTATGCAAAATCGGCCAAATCGATTTCATGCTTTTCAACATGAGCAAGCATTAATTGAGCATATGCCTTGAGTCGATCTATATTTTTAGCAGAAAGAACTATAGCATATGGCCCTTCAATGTGAATTGAAGACTGATCTGTTGAACAAGGATATTCCTCTAACACAACATGAACATTCGCTCCTCCAAATCCAAAAGAACTTACACCGGCTCTACGGGGAAGAAGTGTTCCGTCTTCTCCTTTTATGGCCTCCCATTGCTTAGTTTTATCTACAATATAAAATGGGGTTCCCTTGAGATTGATGTAAGGATTAAGCTCTTCGAAGTTAAGTGATGCTGGAATTTGTTTGTGTTCAATAGCCAACAAGGCTTTGATTAAACTTGAAACACCCGCAGCGGTCTCTAAGTGACCAATATTGGTTTTTACCGAACTTAAACCGCAATGAGGTGTTGTAGCAGGAGCTTTGTTATGCTTCTTATATAATTCACTAAATGATTTACTTAGAGCTTGAACTTCAATTGGATCTCCCAAACTGGTTCCTGTACCATGACATTCAATATATCCTACAGTCGTTGGATCAACTTGAGCTTTTTGGTAGGCTTCAACTATTAATTCAGCTTGAGCGTTTGGATTAGGAGCTGTAACCATCGTTGCATGTCCACCATGATTTTCTGCTGTACCCTTAATAACCGCATAAATATGATCGCCATCAGCTTCTGCCTTTGATAAAGGTTTGAGGAAAACAGCACCTGAGCCTTCTCCCCTCACATAACCATTTGCTCGTTTATCAAATGTTTTACATTTCCCATCATCACTTAGCATTCCTGCCATACCAAAGGAAATATGAGCAGCAGGAGTAAGCATTAGCTGTACTCCTCCAACAATGGCCATGTCACTACTTCCTGTATGTATTGATTCAATAGCGCGATGGACAGCAATTAGCGAACTGGAACAGGCTGTATCTATTGGAGCGCTAGGCCCACGTAAATTGAGCAAAAAGGAAATGCGATTGACTAACATACAGTGAGAGTTACCCGATGCTGTATATCCATCAAGTGCAACTTGAAGGGTATTCATTAAGTCAGCATAATCATGTACAGCAACTCCCACAAAGAGACCTGTTTTTGTACCTGACAGATCTGAAACTTTATGCCCAGAATCCTCAATAACCTTCCAAACAGTTTCCAAAAAGACCCGTTGTTGAGGATCCATCATTTCTGCTTCTCGTGGTGAGATACCAAAGAAAAGAGGATCAAATTTATCTACATCTTTGATAAATCCTCCCCACCTAGAATTAGTTTTATTTTTTTCCTTGAAAGGATCTCCATCATAATCTTCCCAGTTCCACCGATCTCTGGGAACAACAGTGATCATATTCGTAGCATTCCTCAAATTATCCCAGTATTCTTCCGTATTTTCCGATAGAGGCATAACACAACTTATTCCAACTATAGCTATCGGCATATCAATAAAACGGGATTCAGCAGAAATCCCCCCACTAGAAGGTTGTCTATTCGTATTTTGATCAACTAAACTTGAATTCCATCCTTTCTTTATTGCAAATGAGTTTTCGTTAAAACTTTCAACTTTAGCAACTGTTTGGGTTGTGGATACAGCTGCCTGATTTGAAGTAGATGTTCCAGAAATTTTATGGGCTTGGCGAACTTCATTTGCATGCTCTTTAACCAGATATTTAACAATTTCCCGAATGGAAGGATACTCAAAAAAGAGCACTGGAGTAACATCCAATTTATATTTTTCATTTATTGAATTAGCGTATGTTGATAAACCAATTGAATCAAATCCAATGTCTAACAATATTTTATCCAAAGAAATATCATCAGCATCCAACTTCAAAAAATTCATTGCAATTCGAGACAATTCATTTTGAACCAAAATGATAAGTTCACCATCTGACTCCTGAACTCCACTTGACGGTGCTGTGGAAACTGATGATTCAGAGGTATTAGTAGGTATTGGAACAGGGATTTCTTTTTTTCTTAGACCCCATGCTTGCTCCATTCTATCCTGCATTCCTTCAACAACTACAAGTTGCGTTTCCACTGAATGAAGCCCTTTTGCAAAAGCGCCTACTCCTGTTTCTATACTTAACGGTCTTATTCCCAAGTTCTTTTTAAAGAAACCCTCCATCTGTGCATCAAGTTTCATACCTCCATCGGCCCATATAGACCAATTAAAACTCAATGTTTTTCCAGATCTCTCGCCTTGTGTCTGGAGAAATGCACGCCTTTTTGCAAAGGAATCCATGAAATGATTAGCAAATGAATAATCACTTTGCCCCATATTTCCACCAACGGCAGCCATTGAAGAAAACATGACAAAGAAATCAAGATTTTCCCCCTTTGTTACTTCATCAAGATAAAATGATCCATAAATCTTGGGTGCAAAAACTGCACTCATTTCTTCCAAGGTTTTATTTTTTATATAGGAATCTCTTAAAACCCCTGCGCTATGGATGATTCCATTTATTTGACCAAATTTGGATTTGCTTTCTTTTATTAATTTTTTAACCTCTTCATAATTAGAAATATCTGTTGGTAGATACATTATTTCTGAACCTAACTTTTTGAGTTTTTCTAACTTTTCTGATTGTTCAGAAGAAAGCGTAGATCTACCAGTCAGTATTAATCTTGCATTACATTCCTTGGCTAAAAACTCTGCGAAGATAAAGCCCAATCCTCCAGCTCCTCCAGTAATTATATATACCCCCTGCTCTTTTAATCCTAAATTTTGAGGAAGAGATGAACTTTCTTGGTCTTCGAGATTAACTTGTCTAAGTTTTCTTATAAAACGTTCTTGCTCTTCATAACGAACTGACAAATCATCTTGTGTATTCTGATGGAATTCAGCTAAAACTGCATCAAGGACATCGTTAATAACTATCTCTTCTTGCTGAATTTCTAAGGTTTTACAGATAAGTTTAGAATGCTCTATCTGAAGAGTTCTAGCAAATCCATTGATTGCATCATTGTGCGGTTGGTATTCACCCTTTTTACCATAGTATAGATAAAGTAGTTGAAACTTGTTATCTAATTTTTGTTCAATAATTGATTGGCAAAGATAAAGGAAAGAAAATACACCTTTCTCCAATGATTCTTTTAGAAAACTTTCTTCATGGCGGAAAAGCATATTAGTCCACGCAAAACAAATTTTTCCGAAATTCCATTTTTGTTCCTGCAAGGATTCCAAAAGTTGTATGTAATCCTTTGGGTTATGTGGATTAATCCTATACGTCTGCTTTCCTAAATCTTCATATGTGCCTCCAGGTTGAACTAAAACAATGCGATTCAAATCATCTCCAGCTTTCTTGAGACGATCTTGATAAAGATTACGTAACTTTTCATCCGAATCAAAAAGTAAAATGTAATCTAAATTGTTTTGATGAATTTTTTCTTTGTCGAATGAAGATTTTTCCCATACATGAGTATAGTACAAATTAGAAAAATCGTCTTCCCCACTATTGGCTATTTTTTCATCCCCAGCATTTTGTGATGGCTTTTCGTGAACAGAAACAAGGGATACCCCCACGGAATCTTTAATTCTGACAAGAAGTTTTCCTGTTTCATCTACAATTAGAAGGTTTGCCTTGGACACTTTAGAGTTTGGATCATTTACCTTTTTAACATAACTATAACAGTTTGTTGTTAAAGGATTAAGAATTTCCACCTCTCCAAAAGAATAAGGAACGAACATCTCTCCTGTTGTCTCCTTACCAGCCAATTGGGCAGCCATAGTTGTTTGACCAGTACCGTCAACAAGAGAAGGATGTAGTATGAAATCTTTGTAATCATTACTGCGAACGTCCGGTATTTTCATCAAGCCGAGCATTTCATCTTCATTCTTAAAGACTTCCTGAAGCACTTGAAAACTAGGGCCTAAATTCAACCCTAACGTTTTAAAAAGAGGATACGCATCTTTGCCATCCATTACTTTTGCACATCGTGATCGAATACTTTCAATATCAATGTATTCTGGTTCAGCTTCTAGATCCTGCTTAGTTGCATAAGACAATTTTCCCTGTGAATGGAGTTGTTTTTTACCCTCAATTCCTTCGCTAAACACCTCAAAGTGAACGTTTTCCCCATCCGGTTTAAGTTCAATCCAAGCTTCAGTGGGCATTGAGTTTTTAACTGTAAGCGGGCTGAGCCAGATTATATTCTTGATTTTTTGGACTTTTCTTCCAGCAGCAAGTTCTCCTGCTTTTCTTGCAAAATCTAGGTAAGCAACACCAGGTAAGGTTGGAATATCTGATACAAGGTGGTCATAAATAAAGAACTCTTTATCAGTGAATGTTTTCTTAAAAATCTGGCGTTCAAAGGTAGATTCATTGGCATCAATTAAAGGATGAGAGCCAGCACCAACCCTTACTATATTTGCATTCTTTTGTCTCTCAACCCAATGACGTTTATCTGCAAATGGATAAGTAGGCAAAGAAATTCTTCTTCCTGTTTCGGAAGTTTGAAGACCTTGCCAATCGGTAAGGATTCCCTCAACCCACAGCTGAGCCAGTTTTCGAGGGTCGTCACTTTCTGATACTAGTTTAACAAATCCTTCCTTTTCTTTGCGATTCAGAAGTTTTGTAATGTTTCCAATGTTTTGCACATGACCAGACAAAACATAATCGTCTTTCTTACCATCAATAAAAAGTGTAAGTTTTTCAACTAACTCTTCTTTTGTTCCAGCAATAATGGCCAATCGATGTTCAAAAGATTTTCTACCAATACGTAGGGTAAAGCCAATATCGTTCAGATCTAGTTGCATAGATGGAGTTTCTATGGCTAAATCATGCTTAATAAACGAACGAAGACGTACGGCTGCTTCATGTAGCCTATCTTCTTTTACGGCTGATAACGGGAATATTTGCTGTTTATGCTGAGTTAATTCATGCTTTTGCTGCTGAATGTAAGATTCATACGATTCAATTATAACGTGTGCATTAGTTCCGCCTGCCCCAAAAGAACTGATTCCTGCACGAAGAGGGAACTGGACTCCATCCACATTCTTTGGCTTCCAATCTTCAACTATTTGTTCTACATAAAAAGGTGAATTCTGAAAGTCTATAAATTCATTTAATTCTGAGGAATGTAGGGACGGTACTAGTTTGCGATGTTTCATCTGCAAAAGTACTTTCTGCACACCAACAACACCTGCTGCGGCCTCCAAGTGACCTATATTGGTTTTTACTGAGCCTATAGAACAACTTTGATTCTCAACCTCGTACTTCTGGAAAGCATTGGTTAACCCAGAAATTTCAATAGGATCACCTAATTCAGTACCTGTGCCGTGAGCCTCTATATAACCAATGCTTCGCGCATCAATATTTGCCTTTTCGAGAGCCGATAAGATTAAACTGGTTTGCGCTTTTGGATTAGGAACCATGTATCCACTTGTCCGTCCTCCATGATTGATGGCAACACTTTTTATTACGCCCTGTATGTTATCGCCATCTTTCTCTGCCTGATCAAGGGGCTTGAGGAAAATTGCCCCCACACCTTCACCAGCAACATAACCATTAGCACCTTTTCCAAAAGTACGACATACGCCATCTGGCGAGAGGGCTCCTCCAAAAGAATTTATATCGAATTTGCTCTGATGTAAATCTAAGTTGACTCCACCTACAATTGCACCTAAACATTCTCCATTGTTGATCGCTTCACACGCTAAATAAAGTGCTGTCAAACTTGAGGAACAGGCTGTATCTACTGATAAACTTGGGCCGGAAAGATTCAAACAATATGAAACGCGATTTGCAACACTCCAGAGAAAGGAATTAGGATTTGTATAATTTCCTACCATCTTCTCTTCTGTTCCAATTACTTGGTACGTTGTCCATACTGCCCCAACAAAAACACCAATATTTCGAGGAGTATCCTCTGGCGTTAATATTTCAGGATAATATCCAGCATCCTCAATAGCCTCCCAAGCTGTTTCAAGAAGAAGCCTTTCCTGAGGATCAAACATCTCCGCTACTGCAGGAGGGATATTAAAAAACATTGAATCGAACTTATCTACATCAGTAATAAATCCACCACGATATTTCTTAGAAAAACCGTTGCGCATCCGTTGTTCAAAACGAACATCTGGTATTGTTTCGATACAATCTTTTCCCTGAACAAGGTTTTCCCACAACTCATTCAGATTTTTGGCTTTAGGATAACGACCCGACATCCCAACGATGGCAATATCTTGGGATTGATATGACTTTTTACTTCTTGCATCCTGATTCGATTCTGCTTTTTTTGAATTAGAAATTGAATCAGAAATAAGAGGTTTTTCTGAACTGCTATTATTTTTTGAGGATTGAATAGAGATCGATGCTTTTGGAATGACACTTCCAGAAACATTATGGTATTTTTTTAATATATAATTCGAGTTAATATCGCCAACCGATTCAGATTTTTGGCTATCAATTAAAATCTCCGGAATATTTTCTTTTCTCTCAAAAAGAGAGATTAATCGATCTATCATCACTTCGATTTGCTCCCTATTAAAACCAATAGGGATTGCCAATCTCACTAAATCATTGAGAGTTGTATTCTTTTGCATTCCTACACTATGTGCACCTGCGCGAATCCCTGTATTCAGAAACATCCAAGCAACAAACGAAGCAACAGGATATTTGAACTGTTTAAATTCAGAAATCTGTTTGACATCAATTAGTATACAATGTCCTCCCACAGATTGAACAATTGGAATGTTATGTTTTTTTAGGGCTTTCCAGACCATCTGAACCCATTCCATTCTATGTAAAACCTGACTCTCAATCTGTTTCCGATTTTGTAAGGAGAGTGCAATAACTTTTTTGTCAATTACATCTAGTCCAATTCCTTTTTCTTGAATGATACTTTGAAGTTTATTAAAGAAATTTGTATCATTGGTGGCAATCAATCCTCCTTTATTTACACAAAAATCTTTAGTTAGACTCGTAACTATTGCATCAGCATATGAAAATATCTCACAAACAACATCCCAAATATTTTTCCCAGTAAATCCTTTTTCATGTTCGATAATAAATTGAGCATTTTCCACAATTCTGGTTCCATCAATAACCAGAGGAATCGAGTACTTAGAAAGTAATGTTTTCACTTTTTTGAGGTGCTCCATCGAAACGAACCCACCCCCTGCAGCATTGTCATCAACTTCAATACAAACATAAGCTACTTGCTCTGGAGTTTGGTCAACCTGCTTTTGAAGTGCCTCCCAATCTAAATTGCCTTTAAACAATTCATTAGAATCGAGGTTAAATATCTCTGAAATAGGTAGTTCTTGAGGGGTAAAACCATTGTCAATTTGATGAAAAATCGTAGTAGGGAATAACAAATTCTGAAGCACAATACCTTTCTTAGTCCATGATTTACAAAAAGCATATTCTGCGGTACGACCAGAAGTGGTCAAAGCAAAATGAGAAAAAGGGAAAATACTTCTTAGAATTTCATCCAAGTTCACTGGCTGTTGAAGATGCCCATGCAGATGTCGCATTTGGCTTTGAATTGCGGGCATTTCCAGTTGAGACCATGAGTCGGTCTTTAAATCAAACTCAACCTGATTATCTGGAATATTTAATGGGTTAAAGCCAAAATCTGATAAAATAATGGATCGTTCCTCTCCTTCGATCATCACCCCTTGTTTTTCTTCTGGTTGATTCTGTGTATCCGAATTTATTTCTACAGATGTCTTACGCGTATCTCGTCTTTCTATTTTTTCTTCAGGTATTGAAACTTGCTGTTGAGATGTGGAGAAATTATGGTGTTCTTCATCTGAAGTTTGCATCTTTGAAGGATCAGCGATCATCATGATAATATCCGTTACATTATCAGGATTGCTGTTTCCTTTAGCTCGACATAGAAAAATAGTACTATTTTCAGTTCGAAATTTATTTTTGAATTGCAGGTTTCCTTCGTCGTTAAAAATATTTTGCTCTCGCAAATAGTCTAACGTTTTGTCTAATTCAGGATCTGCATTAGAAGAAGGAGCTAGCTTACAACCATAAGTACCACCCATACTTAGCATGCTGCATCCTTCAGCTGCTAGAATTTCAATTATTTTAACAATTCCGAATTCCAATCCCCCTAAAGGCATATTTTGAGGATAGAATTCCAGATCCATCAAATAGCCATTCTCCTTAGATGACAAAGATGAGATAAGAATGACATTTTGTAGAACATCGTCAAGAAAAGTTAAGAAAAGTCGATGTTCTGGACTTAAATTGCCCGCCAATATCTCCTCTTTAACAATATGAATAAGAGGATTAACCATTGTTCTTGGAGCACACCATTGATCAATAATGCTAGCAATATTATTGTCGATTTCTTTATTGGAACCACAATGATATTCTTCGGTTCTGCATTTACCTGCCTCTTCAAATTTAGCAACTTGATAGCGCAAGCGACGCATCTTACCTCCTTGAAGAGTGAAATTCTGTATATCCAGTATCCTCTGTATTGCACCAAATGGAGTAGCAGAAAAAGGAATATTTCCAATGATCACATTCGGATCGGCAGAGAAGAAATTAAATTCTAACTTGTTATTAACACAATGCAGGTACATTTCTTCTGCAATAACAGGGAAATAATCGATAGGACCTGTAAAGGCGTAAACCAAAATTATATTTTTACTTCGGCTATAATTAAAATAACCTCGTTTTTCGCTGCCAATAAAAAGGTTGGGGGCAATATTTCTTGTTCCTCTTGAAGCAGATCCTTCATTCTTATATTGGCTAAATATTTTTTTAATCAACTCTCCCAATTCGGGGTATTTATAAGCCTCTTTTTCCAATATAAGAATGGGCGTTTTCTGCATCGACTTATTATTCTGACTTACAACCTCTTTTGAAACAATTTCGGCCTGTTTCACTGGCCTGCTAATGGAATGAACAGGGCTAGTAGATGCTTGTTTTCCTTTCGCAAATTTCTCAGAAAGCGCCTGCTCATGTTTATTAACAAAATAATGACTTAAATCACTGATGTTGAAATTTTCAAAAAGCAAAGTCTTTGGCAAAGTGCCAAACTCTTCTTCCAGTTTCTTGATAATTTGTAAAACACGAAACGAATCAATACCTAACTCCTGAAATGGGGTTGATGAATCATTATCTTCAACTGATATATTGGCTACCTCAGATATAAGGGATTTAAGATAAGATTCCGTTGACTCTAATAATTTTTCTTTATCAGTCATTTTCTTTATCGCTACTATGAATAAAAATCCTTTGTGGTTAGTAATTTATTGGTTCTTTGGAGATTTATCAATATTTGGACAATCTCTCCAAAGACTTCGTACGAATACTAATAAATAGTGTATGACCCGATCTCCTTCATCAGGAAATCAAATCATACTTTTTTAATAAAAACTAAATTTTCTAAAATAGATAGGAATCATGTCAACAGAAGCCTGAAATAGAACACTGAAAACGAAAAAATTATAAATATCGTTCTCTGAGTGGTCTCCTGTTTGGGATTTACGATTGTATTTTCTCTAAAACATTAGCACTAACTTCAATAAATACCGTTTGGTTTATTTCTTTTAGTTGGATACCAAATCTTGTTTTTCCTTTTTGTTTTTTTAATATTCCTTCATGTCCTGCTAAAGGGCCATAAATTATTTTAACTTTTTCACCTTTATAAAACTCATTTTCAATCGTAACGTCCTGATTAAGACTAAGCATTTTTTTAATACATTCTATATCTTTAAACGGCACAATAGATGGTTTTCCACCACAATGAATAAAATTTACAACTTTTGTCAAACGCTTGATGTTATACAACTCAAATTCGTATGTGTTTACAAATATATAACCAGGAAAAAGTATGAGGTCAATTAATTTCTTATGCCGATTTTTCCAAATGCGTAACGTTTTCGTCATTGGTAAAAATGACTCATATCCTCTTTTTACGAGTTCTTGGTATACCACCTTTTCAGCTCTAGGCCAAGTATATATGACGTACCATTTACTATTAGGCAGAATTGAAAGTTTTTCTCTGGAAGAAATACTTTCTGATGTAATATGTTGTGTTTCAGATATCAAAATTCAAACATTTGTAATGTTAGATTACGCCAATGCGTCGTCAGTTAGCAAATTCGCCCTGAACTCAATTCCTTTCCCAAATTCTCCTCAATAAAAAAATGAGGAAATAAATAATCACAACCTACTGCACAATATAAGAATTCATAAATTCTTTATAACACCATCCTTCTTTATACAATTTCTCTTTATAACTTCTTACAATATTTTACCATTTTTTCTCTTCAATCGGTTGTGCGATTATCTCTTTTTTCAACATCTATGGTTGCAAATATATTAGTTATTTTTTACCCTCCAAATATTTCAAGATATATTTTCATTAATGTCCGAATAAAATAAAATAAGCATAAGGGACATAAAGAAAAAACAATGATAATATAGATTTTGATACATAATGAGATATATTTTGGAAAAATATAAGCATAAAAGCATCTAAATATAAAATAACACCCAAATATTATATGTCCGTATTAGTGTTTCGTTAACATAAAAATACGTTTTTTGAAAACTTTTGTATATCGGATTCGATTTGAAGAAATAGTTTTTTTTTAACAAAGCTATTATGAATCAAGGGAAATATATTTTCTCTCAAATTTTTGAGTTTATATCCCACAATGATTTTATTAATTAACGTCAGTTCGATGTAAAAAACAATGTATTAATCTAAATATCAATCGGTTTATTTTATTTGAATCAATGGAATAATGGAATAATGGAGGGTACAAGCAAAAATCTAACCTCTTGTTCTCCATTATTCCATCATTCCAACCTTCCATCATTACCTTAAACAATACATATCATTAAAAATAAACACATTATTACATTTCTTATATCGAGTTTACGTTAATTACGTTGCAATATACGATGGTTTTAACTGTTGAAACAGTTTATGCATCTCATTTGGGCAGTTCATCCTCCGAGAAAGCCTTGCACCTGTGGGCTAAGTTTCGAAGAAAGAAGGTTACCGTTAAGCTGGATACGATGCTTGATACGAAAATCTCAATACCAGAGTTTATTCGCACTTAATTATGGTAAAATACGAATGAGCTAGATATGATAGCCCTATTGCCAGATAGTCTTTATATCATGGACGGGGGTATTGGGGTTTCGACCGCCTTTACCGAATAGAGCCGATGCATTATTCATCACTCGCAGTAAAAAAGGGTTTGATTTTAAACGAATGTATTCAAATAATAGAAAAAAAGTGTGAAATGAAATCAAATCATTAAATTAATGGGCTTTTACGCATCCAAAGATTATCCTGAAAAATTTCGTAGAATAAAGTATTACAACAAGGAAACAGATAAACACCTGGCCTTCTTGACCAATAACTTTGCGGTCTCAGCATCAGATATAGCGATGCTTTAAATCAGAGGTCTTTTTTAAATGCTGTAAAAGTTCAAATTTGGGATAGCAATCTCAATCTACGTAATTATTTTAATGATAAAGAAAAAACTAGAATTGGAGCAACCAACCTGCGGAATTTCACAAATGTTAAGCATAAATATATTTGATAAAGAGTTTATTAATCAATTGTTTAATAAATCGAATTTACAAATTTACAAAGAATAAAATTATAATCAATTGAAATTGTTATACTTATAGCAAAACGCTAGTGAAAGTACTTAACAAAAAAGTGCATGATAATGAGATCTAATAGTGAGTGAATAAATTTTTTCTGGAGATTGAAAAATATAGAAAAAACCGTACAGAATAAATTCTGCATATTAAAAAGTCGAACAAATATTTGATTCGAAATCTCTCCGACATTCTTTTAAGAAATGAATCTAAAATTCAACCCGAAGCATTAGTCATCGAGCCTTATATTTGCAATCACTCCAACAATTAATTACGGGCTACAAAAGGACATCCCTTATCCGTATAAATTGTTGAAAAATTATGTTTTAAATTATAAATTCCCGGAAATATCGTTTGTGTCAAAGTATATTAAAAACAAAAAGGGTTTCAGTAATCTTACTAAAACCCTTTTTGCTTGTAGCGAGAGGCGGGATTGAACCGCCGACCTCATGATTATGAATCATGCGCTCTAACCAGCTGAGCTACCTCGCCATCAGAATCGAGGTGCAAAAGTATAAAATTATTTTTATCCACCAATATTTTGTTTAACTAAAACAATTTGAGGATACAAGTTTTCTATCTCCAAAATATTCTTCTAAATATCAATATTTATCAATTTGCAAATCAAGTATTCATAAAAACAATAGCAATATAAAAGGTTAGTATTCTTTTTTTCATATCTTGCAAAAAAAGATAAAAAAGCAACAAAATTATACTTGAACTATCCTAATAAGAAATAATTGAAAAAATCATGGAAGATGTAAAAATTTCAAACAGAATTGAGCTAGAGTTTACGTTAAACACACCTCAGCATTTACTATTTAATAGGCTCTCAACCCCTTCAGGTTTATCGGAATGGTTCGCTGATAATGTTAATGTATCGGGCAAAATTTATACGTTTATTTGGGATAATACAGAGTTTAAGGCAGAACTGCTTGAAAAAAAAGAGAACAAAAATATCAAATTCCGTTGGCTAAGAGAGGGAGCAGATCCAAAGAATTTCTTCAATTTTCGAATTGCAGTGCAAGAACTTACTGGAGAGGTTTCACTTCAGGTTATTGAACAACTCGATGAAAATGAAGATATTAACGAATCAATTTCTCTTTGGAATTCTCAAATTGGAAATCTAAAAAGGGCTTTAGGTATTTAACACTCTATTCCTACTCCTTAAAAACAAATATTTTAGAAAAATCGCTTATTTTTGTGACCGGATTTCTAAAATAATCCTTATCTGACTGTGAAGACCTTATATCGCTTTATCATAAAATCATACATTGGCCCATTGGTGATGACTTTTTTCATCGTCATGTTTATACTTTTAATGCAATTTCTTTGGAAGTATATTGACGATTTAGTGGGCAAAGGGCTAGAATGGAAAGTCATTGCAGAGCTATTGCTCTACGCTTCATCAAACCTAGTTCCTATGGCTCTACCCCTATCCACACTCCTTGCTTCATTGATGACTATGGGAAATTTGGGAGAAAATAATGAACTACTTGCTATGAAGTCGGCAGGTATTTCATTACCAAGAATATTAAGTCCACTAATCTTTATTACAATACTAATTAGTATTAGCGCCTTTTTCTTTTCTAATAACGTGCTCCCTTATACAAATCTTAAAATATCTACACTTCTATATTCTGTAAAACAACAAAAACCTGAATTAGCAATAAAAGAAGGGGTTTTCACTACAATTAATGATGTATACAGTATAAAGATTGCAGAGAAAAACCAAAAAACAAGTCTAATGCGTCGAATAATGATTTACGATCATAGCAAAAATGAAGGTAATCTCGTTATCACTTCCGCAGATTCGGGCTATATAAAAGTTTCTAACGACGAAAAGCGATTAATAGCAACCCTTTATAGTGGCAATACATATGAGGAAAGGCTCGAAAGTGCTACAAATAAATCAGGGAATCGATCGTATCCATCAACTAGTCAAAAATTTCAAGAACAAGTTATTGTATTCGAACTACAAGGAAAAGGATTACAAAAAACGGACGAAGAACTTTTTAAAAGTAGCGCACAAACGATGAATCTTCATCAACTTGATATCGTAAAGGACTCGTTAAGCAAGCAATATAGATCAAGAGAAAAATCATTTCAGCATAATTTACATTACTCTGTATTTCAACGTAATAAAAACGTAAACAAACAAGATAGCTTACATAAAAAAATGTTTCTCCTCCCTGAAGATTCTCTCTTCAACAAATTACCCAATTTAGAGAAGCAAAGAATAATTGATGTCGCAATTACGAGCGCACGATCAACAAAAAGTTTTATATCCTCTACCAGCGATGAATTTTACTCAAAAGGAAAGTACATTGCAAGGCACAAAATTGAATGGAACAGAAAATTTTCCTTGTCGTTTGCATGTTTTGTATTCTTTTTTATTGGAGCACCCCTTGGTGCCATAATTAGAAAAGGTGGGCTTGGTATGCCTGTTGTTGTATCCGTTTTCTTTTTTGTGCTTTACTACATCATCACAATATCTGGAGAGAAATTTGCCCGTGAACTTATTTGGCAACCTGCCGCTGGAATGTGGTTATCATCATTCATCTTACTGCCACTTGGTGCTTTTCTTTCATATAAAGCAACTACTGATTCAGTTATTATGAACTCCGATTTCTATACCGATTTTTTTAAAAAAATCTCATCCAATTACAAGAAACTTCACGGAAAATTTATAGGTTTAAAGTTTACAAAAAGCCAAGTTCGCTTGAACAAGTAGATGAATATCCTAATTTTAGCCAACAAGCCCCCTTTCCCTGCCAAAGATGGAAGTTCCTTAGCGACACTCAATATGGCAAAAGGGCTTGCTAAAGCAGGTAATAAAGTTGCTGTTCTCGCAATTTCCACACCTAAGCATAAGTGCAAGCAGGAATGGATTCCGAAAGAAATAAAAGATTTAATCGATATAAAACTAATACATATTAACACAAGGATTAATCCTTTTAAGGGCGTTTGGAATCTATTTTTTTCGAACTTTCCCTATAATATTGAACGTTTCATCAACAGCAATTATAGCACAGAACTTAAAAATATCATAAATAGTAACATTTATGATATTATTCAACTAGAAGGGCTTTACCTTGTGCCCTACATTTCAGAGATACAAAAAATAACTAAAATACCCATTGTTTATAGATCCCACAATATCGAACACGAAATCTGGGAAAGAATATCAAAAAACGAAAAAAACTGGATAAAAGCCAAGTATTTCTCTTCGCTTTCAAAGCGAATTCTTAGAATGGAAGTTTCGATATCGGCTCATGTAAATGCTTTGGTTGCCATTTCACAACGCGATGAGCAATGGTTCAAAGCAAATGGTTTTAGCAAACCTACCATTTCTATACCAATGGGCTATACTGAACCTGAATTGACTAATTCTACTGGTTTAGCCAACAATGATATTTGTTACATAGGCTCATTAGATTGGATTCCAAACCAAGAAGGTTTGGTCTGGTTTTTAAATAATGTTTGGCCGAAAGTACAAAATGAATGCTCCACAGTATCTTTTCATATTGCAGGTAGGAATACCCCTAAATCAATTATTGAAAGATTAAAAAAGGAAAAGAATGTAATTTTCCATGGTGAGGTAGATAGTTCAACCCAATACCTTAGTAAATTCTCCATCCTTGTAGTTCCAATCCTATCAGGAAGTGGGATGAGGGTGAAAATTGTTGAGGGAATGATGCTAAGAACTGCAATTATTACCACCTCTATTGGACTCGAGGGAATATCTGCAACAAATAGAGAACAAGTTATTATTGCTGATGAACATAAGGCTTTTGCAGAAGCAATTATTGAATTAATCCGTATTCCCGTCTTAAAGAATAGTATTGCAGAAAAAGCTCGTATTTTTGCAACGAATAATTTTGATATCTCAATATTAACAGAGAAGTTGGAGGCTTTTTATAAAAAACTCATTTAATAAGGTGATAAAGTTTATTTTTTGGTTGTTTATTGGATTACTTACTTATAGCTATATCGGTTATACGATTATCATCCTATTTATATCTTTTATCAAGAAATTCTTTCATTCAAATAAAAAAGACAATAAGAGTAATACCTCTCAATTTCCCGAGGTAACAATTGTAATTGCGGCATACAATGAAGAGAAAAACATTGATGAAAAGGTTAAGAACACTCTTCAACAGGATTATCCCCAAAATAAAATAACACAGATCTGGGTTAATGATTCCTCTTCTGATAGAACCAAGGAATTGCTGACAGAATATCCAAATATTATTCTTTTAAATCAAATCGAACGAAAAGGAAAAGTTGCTGCAATAAATTTTGCAATGCAATACGTTAAAACGCCTATTGTTATTTTTTCGGATGCAAATGCGATACTTTCAGCAGATGCTATCAATAAAATAGTTAAACCCTTCTCCAACCCTAATGTTGGTTGTGTTGCTGGAGAAAAAAGAATAATAATGAATTCCATTGAAAATGCGGCTGCCACAGGTGAAGGAATTTACTGGAAATACGAGTCTTTTATAAAGCGAATAGAATCAACCTGTGGTTCCGCTCTTAGTGCAACAGGAGAACTTTATGCAATTCGAACAAAATTATTTGAAGAAGTTGAAAGCGATACAATACTTGATGATTTTATGATCTCTACACAAGTAATTAGAAAAGGCTATTTGGTTAAATATATTCCAGATGCATACGCTTGTGAAAAAGCCTCTGCAAATATTAATGAGGAAAAAAAGAGAAAAATTCGAATTGCAGCAGGGAGCTTTCAAGCGCTTTTTAGAAGTATGGATCTATTAAACCCATTTAGGCATCCTCTTTTCTCGCTCCAATTTTTTTCACACAAAATTTTAAGATGGTTTGTACTGCCTGTTTCTCTCTTTTTACTACCCCTATTAAATGTATTGATCCTCCTCTTATATAGTCAAATAACTGTATATCAAACAATTATAATCATTCAAATATTCATCCTATTAATGATTTTTTCGGGTTGGCTATTCAAAGATAAGCAGATATCAACAAAATGGGTATTTCTTCCTTTTTACCTTTTCATGATGAACATTTCAATTATGCAAGGGTTTATTCGCTATGTTAATGGGAAGCAAAATGTAAAATGGGATAAATCCATAAGACAAACCTGACAAATGTTATGCATACTTTTCAGTTCAATATACTATTTTTGCATCAAATAAAAAATAAATAGATGAGCATCAAGCAACAAAGCAAAACCGAATTCAAACTTAACACAATATCTGAAGCACTTGAAGAACTTAAGGCAGGTAAAGTTATTATTGTTGTTGATGATGAAGATCGGGAAAACGAAGGTGATTTTATTGTAGCCGCAGAACTTATTACACCTGAGATAGTCAATTTTATGGCTAAGTATGGCCGTGGACTAATTTGTGCTCCAATTCCCGAAAATCGTTGCGTTGAACTCGACTTAGGATTAATGGTTGGCAATAATACAGCACTCCACCAAACACCATTTACCGTCTCCGTTGACTTAATTGGTCAGGGGTGTACAACTGGAATATCTGCCTCCGATAGGGCAAAAACAATAAAGGCATTGGTTGATCCTGCAACCAAGCCAGAAGATTTGGGAAGACCCGGGCATATATTTCCACTAAAAGCAAGAGAAAAAGGGGTACTCAGAAGAACTGGCCATACCGAAGCAGTTGTTGATCTCACCCGTTTAGCGGGGCTAAGCCCTGGAGGAGCCTTAGTCGAAATTATGAATGATGATGGAACAATGGCTCGATTACCACAACTCATCCAAATAGCAAAGCAGTTTAATTTAAAAATAATATCAATAAAGGATTTAATTGCCTACCGTTTACAATTCGACAGCATTATTGAAGTGGGATCAAGAATTAAACTTCCAACCGCTTACGGTGATTTTGATCTAATCGCTTTTAGGCAAAAATCGAATGGTTTAGAGCATGTTGCTTTGATAAAAGGAACTTGGGATATAGACGAACCTGTATTAGTAAGAGTTCATTCATCATGTGTTACAGGAGATATTTTCGGTTCATATCGCTGCGATTGTGGCACCCAGCTACACAGAGCAATGAGCATGATTGAAAAAGAAGGAAAGGGTGTTCTTGTATACATGAATCAGGAAGGAAGAGGAATTGGTTTATTCAATAAAATTCACTCATATAAACTGCAAGAAGAAGGCTTGGATACCGTAGAAGCCAACATTGAGTTGGGTTTCGAACCCGATGAACGAGACTACGGAATTGGGGCAAGTATACTTAGAGAAATTGGGATTCATAAAATGAAACTCATCTCGAATAATCCTGTTAAAAGAAAAGGTCTTGAAGGTTATGGCTTAAAAGTAACAGAGAATATCTCACTCGAAATTGACTCTAATCCTCATAACGAATTTTATCTTAGAACCAAACGAGATAAAATGGGTCATATACTATTGCTCAAACCAAATAATAATAAGCACTAATTTCGTCTATTATTAATGATCAAGGATGTCAGGATTGTATATATGGGTACACCCGATTTTGCGGTTGCACCATTAAAAGCTTTAGTTGAGGCTGGTTGTAATATTGTTGGAGTTATCACTGTTCCTGACAAACCTGCAGGTAGAGGGCAAAAGGTTCAATCATCTCCAGTAAAAATTTACGCACAGGAGAAAGGTTTAAGAATACTACAACCCGAAAAACTGAAGGATCCCGATTTTACTGGTGAATTTGTATCATTAAATCCTGATATTTCTGTTGTTGTTGCATTCAGAATGTTACCTGAATCAATTTGGGCGGTACCAAAACTCGGAACTTTTAACCTACACGCTTCCCTCCTGCCCCATTACAGAGGTGCCGCTCCAATAAATTGGGCAATTATCAATGGTGAGAAAAAAACTGGAGTCACCACTTTTCTTATAGATAAAGAGATTGATACAGGAAACATCATTTACAGAGAAGAGTTAAATATTGACGTAAATGATACGGCCGGAGATATTCATGACAAACTAATGGTTATTGGAGCTGAACTGGTTCTAAAAACGGTTCAAACTCTTACTGAAAAAAAGATTAACCCAATCGATCAACAACTATTCCTTCAGAAAGGAGAACTAGTCAAATCTGCACCTAAGATTTTCAGAGAAACTTGTCGCATCGATTGGGAGAAAACAGAATCTGATGTTCATAATTTTATCAGGGGCTTAAGCCCTTACCCAGGAGCTTGGTCAGAACTAATATTTGAAGATGGAACTGCTGTTCAGGTTAAAATATTGAAATCAATTCAAATCGAAAAAAATCACCAACGTATATGTGGATCAATATTAATCGAAGGGAAAAACACAATCCATGTTGCATGTAATAGTGGTTTTATTAGTATAATCGAAATACAACTGGCAGGTAGACGTCCTATGAAAACCAGCGAATTTCTGAATGGGCTTAGAGATGTTGCACCAATTAGAATGATTTAAACTTAAAATATTCCTGATTTAAGTTTTTATTATAGATTTACTTGTCCTTAGGCTTACGCTTTCTTAATTGAATTACTTGCCCCGCTTCAGGCTGCTCTCCTATTTTCATCCTATTCTTACGGTATAAACTTTTTAACTTAATCCCATACAATTGAGAGATTGAATACATGGTTTCGCCTTTTTCAACCACATGCACCGAATGGTTTATCTCGGCTCTACACCGCTTTGGTTGAATATAAAGTTCCTGTCCCTCCTTTAAAGCCGAATTCTTATTTAATTCGTTGTATTTAGATAACTGCCATGGCAATAACTCAAGTTCTTTGGTTAGATTTGCGTAATCGTCCCCCTTCTTAACAATGATATACTTTATCCTATTGCGAGTAAATATTTTCCGATGCCTATTCATATCAATTACAAAGTGGTCGATATCAACCAAATCCCCCATACCTTTGGTTGGAGATTTAACCTCAACGGCAATTCCCTTATCATAAATGTATAAATTATTATCCTCAATAATCTTTATAAGCATTTCTGCATAATGTGGATTTGTTGCATAACCAGCCTTTTTAAGTCCATAAGCCCACCCCTTATAATCGGTTGGATCAAGGTCGAACAACGGAGAATATCTACGCGCACCTCTCAAAAAATCAGAATGATCTCTGTACGACGTTTCTGGGTTACTATATTTTCTAAAGCACTCATTCCGTGCATCGTCATCCATATAAATAGTAGAGCCAGACCATGTATTATGGCATTTAATCCCGAAATGATTATTCGCTTTTATTGCTAACTGGCTATTTCCGTTATCACTCTCCAACAATCCCTGAGCCAAAATAATGCTAGCAGGCACACCTTTGGTTTTCATTTGGTAAATTGCTATATCCTTATACTTATAGATATACTCCTCACATGTTAGCCTCTTTTGAGCAATGGTCAAAAACGGGAAAATAAATAGAAAAATTACTAGGTTAATCAGCTTCATATTTTATATTTTACTTTGCAAAACTATTAAAATGTTGGTCAAATTATATTATTTTTCTTAATTGATACAACATCCTTAGAAAGGAGATGGAATATTCCAAGTATTTAATACATTTGGTGCTGATTATTTGTTTATTAAAAAAACCGACCAATGAAAGTAGTCAAAGATTTAGGGTTTAAATTTATTGAATATTCCAACAAAGAAGAACTTAATTCAGAAGATATTCGATTAGTTGATTTAGCTATTGATGCTCAAAAAACAAGCTATTCCCCTTATTCTAAATTTAAAGTTGGAGCAGCCTTATTGCTAGAAAATGGAGAAATAATTCAGGGAAGCAATCAAGAAAACGGCGCATATCCATCAGGACTTTGCGCTGAAAGGGTCGCAATTTTCTATGCTGGGGCAAAATTTCCAGGTATTCCTATAAAAACAATTGTAATAACCGCTAGTTTCAATAATCAACTAACCATCGATCCTATCCCCCCCTGCGGTGCTTGCCGTCAGGTGATGATTGAATCAAGAAATATTGGGAAAAAACCAATAAAGGTAATAATGGTGGGTAGTCAGAAAATCTACGAAGTTGAAGATGTTGCCCTTCTACTTCCTTTCAATTTTTCTAACGTTAACGATGCCGTGAAGTAAGGTTTTTTAGAACGATTTTTTTTCAAATTGTTGATAGAGAACTTTAGCCGTTATTTATCAATTCATAGTGTTATTATAGGAGAAAAGTATTCAAAATTATCTTCAATAATTCTTAAAAAACGTATAGCATCAGTAAAAGTCTTAATAAATAATTACTACAACGCTAAAAATTCGTTCCAAAGAACATCCTCTGGGGTTAGAGCAACAATTTCTATAAATTCACCACTTACAGGGTGGGTAAAACTTACCTTTCTTGAATGAAGATGAATACCCCCATCAGGGTTTGAGCGAGGGAAACCATACTTTAGATCTCCCTTAATTGGACATCCAATCTTCGCAAGTTGACTTCTTATCTGGTGATGTCTTCCTGTTATAAGTTCTATTTCAAGTAGAAAGTAACTACTTGTTTTGCCTACTACCTTATAAATAAGTTTAGCCTCCTTTGAGTCAGGCTTAACGGTATCAAATACGTATGACTTATTTTGCTTGGTATTTCTTAATAAATAGTGAATTAAAGTATCGTTCTCTTTAGGAGGAACATTTTTTACAACGGCCCAATAGATTTTTTTTACCTGCCCATCATGAAAAAGTTTATTCATCCTGGGTAAAACCTTACTGGTTTTCGCAAAAAGCACCACCCCGCTAACTGGTCTATCAATTCGATGAATTACTTCAAGGTAGACATTTCCTGGTTTTTTGTCACGAAATTTTATAGCGGACTTTATCTGTTCGATAAGCGGTTCATCGCCTGTTTTATCGCTTTGAACAATATCATGATTAGTCTTATTTACTGCAATAATATGGTTATCCTCGAAAAGGATACGGTCAGGTGTAAAATTCATACGAATTATATAAGGCTAATATTGTTCTTTTTCATTAGGAAACTCCACGTTCTTAACATCAATTATATATGACTGAAAGGCACCTAGCATCTCGGCGTAAAGGTTATGGTAGCGTCTTAGAAATCTTGGAGAAAATTCTTGAGTGATTCCAAGCATATCATGAGTTACAAGCACTTGCCCATCTACACCATTACCAGCACCAATGCCTATAACTGGGATTTTCAGATCACGAGCAACTTTAGCACCAAGTTTGGCAGGTATCTTTTCAAGAACAATTGAGAAACAACCTGTCTCCTGAAGAATTTGGGCATCTTCAACCAATTTATCTGCTTCATCCTCATCCTTTGCACGAACAACATAGGTTCCAAATTTATGAATTGATTGTGGTGTAAGGCCAAGATGACCCATAACAGGAATCCCCGCTGAAAGTATACGGGATACAGATTCAACTATTTCCCTTCCTCCTTCTAACTTAACTGCATCGGCACCACTTTCCTTCATAATACGTATCGCAGAATTAAGAGCTAATTTTGAATTACCTTGATATGTACCAAAAGGCATATCAACAACTACTAATGCTCTTTTAATCGCTCTTACTACTGATGATGCATGATATATCATCTGATCAAGAGTAATCGGCAATGTCGATTCATACCCTGCCATTACATTGGATGCAGAATCACCAACCAAAATGACATCAATACCTGCAGCATCAAGAATTCTTGCCATCGAAAAATCATAAGCCGTTAGCATTGCTATCTTTTCTCCCCTATGCTTCATTTCACTCAATACATGAGTTGTAATAACACGAGCCTTGCCCTCTGTTGACATATTAATATTTAATTAAGGTTGCATATTTAAAAACTCAAATTTAAGGCAATAATTTAATTTACTCGTGATGATCAAAGTCTTTATTATATTATTTGTAAAATTGAAAACATGACGAATTGACAGCAATATAATATAAAACAATGTAATACAATAATTTAATTTAATTAATCGATTCAAAAAATTCTAAATAAACTGACAAGAGCGTCTTTTAAAAATATAAATTATGTCACATTTACTTAAAATTAAAGAACACAAAGGTTGGCATAATGATTGAAGTTACTTGCAAACATAATTTTGAATTAACAAAAAAACTCAATAGAAATGGGCAAAATAATTGGAATAGATTTAGGGACAACCAATTCATGTGTTTCTGTAATGGAGGGTAATGAACCCGTCGTAATTGCGAATAGCGAAGGTAAAAGAACAACCCCATCAGTAGTGGGATTTGTAGAAAACGGAGAACGTAAAGTCGGAGATCCTGCCAAAAGACAAGCGATTACAAATCCTAAAAAAACTATCTTTTCTATAAAACGTTTTATGGGGGAAACCTTTGATAAGGTTACTCTTGAGGTACAGAGAGTTCCATATCAAGTAGTTAAAGGAGATAATAATACCCCTAGAGTAGTTATTGACGATCGTAAATACACTCCTCAGGAAATTTCGGCAATGGTTCTTCAAAAAATGAAAAAAACGGCTGAAGATTACCTTGGACAGGAAGTAACTGAAGCGGTAATTACCGTACCAGCATACTTTAGCGACTCACAACGCCAAGCAACAAAAGAGGCTGGAGAGATTGCTGGTCTAAAAGTGAGACGTATCATCAACGAACCTACAGCCGCAGCTTTGGCATATGGTCTTGACAAAAAGTCTACAGATCTTAAGATAGCCGTTTTTGACTTAGGCGGTGGTACATTCGATATCTCGATACTTGAATTAGGCGAAGGTGTTTTTGAGGTTAAATCGACCAATGGTGACACTCACCTTGGAGGCGATGACTTTGACCATGTTCTAGTTGACTGGTTAGCAGAAGAGTTTAAAAAAGATGAAGGCCTTGATCTCAGAAAAGATCCTATGGCCTTACAAAGGTTGAAAGAAGCTGCTGAGAAAGCTAAAATTGAACTCTCAAGCACAACTTCTACCGAAATAAATTTACCCTACATCATGCCAGTTAATGGCATTCCTAAGCACTTAGTAAGAACTTTAACTCGTGCCAACTTCGAAAAACTATGCGATCAATTAATTCAACGAACAGTTGAACCTTGTCGCAAAGCCCTTAGTGATGCAGGTTTGCAAACATCAGAGATTAATGAGGTTATTCTCGTTGGTGGTTCAACAAGAATTCCTGCAATCCAGCAGTTAGTAGAAAAATTCTTTGGGAGAGTACCTAACAAGAGCGTAAACCCTGATGAGGTTGTTGCAGTTGGAGCAGCAATTCAAGGTGGTGTGTTAACTGGTGAGGTAAAAGATGTACTTTTGCTTGATGTAACTCCTCTATCACTTGGTATTGAAACCATGGGAAGTGTATTCACCCGTTTGATCGATGCAAATACAACTATCCCTACACGAAAATCAGAAACTTTTACAACAGCTGCGGATAATCAACCTACAGTAGAAATACATGTTTTACAAGGTGAAAGACCATTAGCAAAAGATAATAAAACGATTGGACGTTTCAACCTAGATGGGTTACCCCCAGCACCACGTGGCGTTCCCCAAATTGAAGTAACTTTTGATATAGATGCTAATGGTATACTCCATGTTTCGGCAAAAGATAAAGGAACAGGTAAAGAGCAACGTATTAGAATTGAAGCATCATCAGGACTTACCGATAGCGAAATAAAACGCATGAGAGATGAAGCTAAAGCTAACGAGGAATCAGATAAAAAAGAGAAAGAGAGAATCGATAAACTCAATGCCGCTGACAGTTTGATATTCCAAACTGAAAAGCAGCTGAAAGAATTCGGTGATAAAATTCCAGCTGATAAAAAGACTCCAATCGAGCAAGCCTTAACAAAACTTAAAGAAGCCCACAAGAGTCAGGATATACCAGCTATTGAAACTGCCTCTGAAGAGTTAACCAAAGTATGGCAAACTGCATCTGAAGAACTCTACAAAAACACACAGGGTCCAGGCCAAGAAGGTGGTCAAACACCTCCATCAGATTCATCATCTTCAAATAATGGAGATAAGAATAAAGAGGTTACAGATGTTGATTTTGAAGAAGTTAAATAACTTATTTTTACCATTTTTAAAGCCCCCTGCTTTGGGGGCTTTTCTTTTTGTACACAATAGGTTAACTTTGAACAAAAAAAATATGAACCTCATTAGACTAATTATCCTTTTACTCATTCTTTCAATTGCTTCTACATCTCAATCCAGCAATTCTTTTCAGAATGATACAATATTCAATCAAAAAGATAAAAACAATCTCAAGCAAGGATTCTGGAAAAAAGTTTACCCAAATGGAAAAATTGCCTACCAAGGCTTTTTTAAGGACGATAAACCACGCGGTATTTTTAAACGCTACCATGAGGTTGGTACAATTAAAGCAATATTGCTATATAATAATGATGGCACATCATCAAAAGCAAAACTATTCTACACAAACGGGAGTCTTGCAGCTGAAGGACTATTCTATAATAATCAGAAAGATAGCATCTGGAAATATTATAGCCCAGCCCATAGATTAGTTTTTGAGGAATCCTTTAAAAAAGGTTTAAAAGATGGCCTTTTTAAGAGTTACTACGAAGATGGAACTGTATATGAATCTATTAACTGGAAGGACGGAAAAATGCATGGTGATTTAATTCAATACTATGAGGATGGCTCATATAAAACCTTTGTGAAATTTATTTCAGGAATTCAGCAAGGTGCTGTAAAAGTATATTACTTTGATGGGAAAGTCAGGGTTGAAGGAAGTTATAAAGACGGCTTAAAGAATGGCGTATGGAAAATCTATGATCCAGATGGAAAATTAACAGGAGAAATTAAATATATCAATGGTTATGCTGAGAACAATAATAAATTAATTGAAAAGGAAAGCGAATTGTTACAACAAATTATTTCAAAAGCAGGGACAATACCCGAACCAACAGTTGAAGATTTTTTAAGACAATCAGGAGGATATTAATTTTAGAACGACTATGCTCTCCTCTGATAAAATAACCTTATTCGAACTAAACCAGAAAGTAAAGGAAACCCTATCCCAATCCTTTCGAACCAGCTATTGGATTGTAGCCGAGGTAAGTGAGGCAAAGGAAAATAGTTCAGGGCATTGTTATCTTGAATTAATTCAAAAAGATGAACTTCAGGATTACCCAAAAGCCAAAGCACGTGCAACAATATGGGCTTATACCTATAGAATGCTTAAGCCCTATTTTGAAACAACAACAGGAAGGTCAATATCATCAGGCATTAAAATACTTGTTTTAGCAGAAGTTGTTTTTCATGAGGTTTTCGGGTATTCGCTAAATATAACAGATATTGAACCTAACTACACCATTGGAGATATCGAACAAAAACGTCGAGAGACAATTGAAAAACTTGTTGCTGAAGGCGTTTTTGACATGAATAAAGGGCTTGAATTACCAATACCACCTAAAAGAATTGCTGTTATTTCATCCCCGTCAGCCGCTGGGTTGCAAGATTTTATAAACCAACTTCACACAAATAATTATGGGTACATAATTGAACATACTCTATTTACAGCAGTAATGCAAGGAAATTCAGCCGAGGATTCAATTATTAATGCACTAAATCAGATAAATGAAAAGTACTACAATTTTGACGTAGTGGTTATTATTAGAGGTGGCGGATCTCAAGCTGATCTTGCTTGCTTTGATAGTTATTGGCTCGCTTCACATGTTGCGCAATTCCCATTGCCAATAATCACTGGCATTGGACACGAAAAAGATATTTCGGTTGTTGATTTAGTTGCTCATACTAAACTCAAAACGCCAACTGCGGTTGCCGAATTTATACTTAGCAAATTCATTGAAGCAGAATCAATTTTGCATGATTTAAAGGATAAATTAGAATTTATTATCAATGAGAATATAACCACTGAAAGACTTCAATTCGAAAAAAGATTATCATCAATAACACCTCGGATATTTCAAGAAATATCAAAAGGGAAAATTAATATCGAACGTTTATACCAAAAATCGTCATACTCATCAAGTCAATTTATATTAAACGAGCACTCTAAAATTGCAAAAACTGCTAGATCTTTCGAATTACTATCGTTGATGAAAATAACAAAATCTCATAATAACATTAATCAGTATAAAAATTCTTTAGCAAATTATTCATTACAATACCTAGTGAACCAAAATAATTCCATTGAAATAATTCACAAGATAAATACATCATCGAACCCATTAAATATACTCAAACGGGGGTATTCAATCACCTTATATAATGGTAAAATTCTAAAAGACCCAAAACAGGTGAAAAAGGGAGAAACAATAACATCCAAGTTAAATGAAGGGGAATTGAATAGCACCGTATTTTAAACTTTTAAATCCTCTCAACTCTTGCCTAAGTTTTTGCTTTTAACAGATGTTTTTTATATTTTGCCGTTTCAAAAAAAGACGACTTGACTAAAATTAAATTTTATATTTTTTTCATTCTTAGTTCAGCCTTGGTAAACACATCTATGGCTCAACAGGTTATTTCAAAAAACAGAATTGATAGTCTTTTAAAACTTACCATAAACGCTTCAGAAGAAGATAAAGTAACTCTTTATGAAAAAATATCCGGTTTATATCAAGGTAGGAACAACGATTCCATTTTTTATTATGCCAATTTAGCACTTGAATCTGCAAATAAAGATAAGAGCGACATTAGTTTTAGCAACGCTTTTAAAAGTTTAGGCAACGCTTATGCCTTTAAGTTTGACTACACCCATGCACTTGAATATTTCTTAAAATCGAAAGAGTATTGTAAAAAGGCTAATAATAAATCCAAGATAATTGATATTCAAATTCTAATTGGTAAATCATATAAAAATCTTAAAAGATTTAGCGAGGCAATCGATTCTTATAAAGAAACTTATGAGGTTGCAAAAGAAATTGACGATTTTAAAAATGAAGGCTTTCTGCTCTTCGAAATTGCGAATGTATACTATGATATAAATGATTTAAACAAAGCCTTGGAATATGCCATAAAATCAGCAAACATATTTATTACCAACAATATAGAGATAGGCAAAGCAAGTGCCTACAATTTTATAGGCTATGTGCATATGGCTCTAAAAAATAATGATCTTGCTGAGGAATACTGCGAAAAAGCCTATAGTTTATACTTGAAGGAAAATGATTTAAAGGGGCTATCTATAACCCTTAATAATCTAGGAGTTCTATATAACACCAACAAAAATAATCAGAAAGCCATCGAATTTTATTCCAAATCGCTTGTTTACGCAAAACAGCAAAACGATGATGATGCAATATCCACCGCAATGAACAATATTGGGATGATTTACGTTGAAATGGGACAAATAGAAAAAGGCCTTAAATACTATTTCGAATCGCAAGAATACAGCATTAAACTCTTTGACAAATCTGGTTATATAAATACCTTCAACAATATTGCTGCTGCCTATCTACAAGCAGGCAATTTACAAAAGGCTGATGAGTATGTAAACAAAGCCCTTCCTTTTGCAAGAAAACTTACTGACTTAACATACATTCAGGAATGCTACCAAATTCTTTCAAAGATCTATTCTATGAAAGGGATGTTCAATAAAGCATTTGAATATAAAAGTTTACAACTGGCCTATAACGATAGCCTTTACACACGTCAACAAACAAGTAGTATTCTTGAAATGCAGACCCGATTTGAAACAGTGGCTAAAGAAAAAGAGATTCAACTACTTAAAAAAGATAAAGAAATTGGTACCCTTGAAGTTGAACGTCATAAAAGTTTTCAGAAATATTTAGTAATATTTTCTATTCTACTGCTACTTCTTATAACAGTGATAATTTTCAGTCTAAGAGTCAAACGAAAAAATAACTTACTCCTTTCAGTAAAGAATAGAGAACTTGAACAAATTAACAAAAAGTTAATCGACTCAGAGCAAAATCTGATAGAACTTAACGCCACAAAGGACAAGTTTTTCTCAATTATAGCCCATGATCTAAAAAATCCATTCAACGCACTTCTTGGATTCAGCCAACTGCTCGAACGCAATTATGATACTTACACAAAGGCAGAGATAAAAGAATACATCAACGTAATTTACGAATCATCGCAAAGTCTTTTCAAATTACTTGACAATTTACTTCAATGGTCAAGAACTCAAACGGGATCAATAACTTACAATCCAGAGTTTTTTGAACTACTTCCTGCAATTAAACAAGAAATTACTTATCTCCAATTCTATGCCGATAAGAAAAAAATCGCCATTAAAATTGCAGTCGATGGCACTATTTCTGCTTTTGCAGACAAAAATATTATATCAACAGTAATTAGAAATTTGGTTAACAATGCCATTAAATTCACTAATTCAAATGGCCGAGTAGAGATTAGGGCTGCTGAAACCATAAATGAAATTGAGGTTTCAATTGCGGATACTGGAGTTGGTATAGATGCCGATGATTTAGAAAAACTTTTTCAACTCAGTAACTCAATTTCAAATAAAGGAACTGCAAACGAAGAAGGAACTGGTTTAGGATTGCTACTTTGCAAAGAGTTTATAGAAAGGAATGGTGGGAGAATTTGGGCTAATAGCAATAAAGGCAAAGGAAGTACATTTTACTTCACATTACCAAAAAAAACAAGCAACTAATATTGCAGAGTCATTGAATTAATTAGTACTTTATATATCCTGATTCCTACAAAATTCTAAAAAATATATAATGAATTTTCGAAAAATTCTTATCCTTTTTTTATTGATTATTACTTGTTTTGTCGGAAAAATTCATCCACAAAGCCAAATGAGAGTTGACAGTCTACTCAAACAGGCAAACTTATTTATTACAGAAGATCCTCAAAAAACACAATCAATTTCTAAAGAGGCGATTTCAGCCTCGAAGGCTAATAAAAATCAGATATCACTAGTTGATTCTTACCTTACCTATGCTGAATCGTGCATAAATATTACTTCATTTAATGATGCAAAAAAATATATTGACTCTGCGCTTGTGCTATCAAAAAAGAAAAATCTTCTTAAACAGCAGATAAATTGTTTAATCTCATTAAGTAGAGTCGAAAGTGAAACAGGTGAAACAATTCAATCCCTTAAGACAATTTCTGAGGCTAAAAAACTAGCAAAAGAAAAAAATATCATAGAAGACCAAGTAAGAATCGAATTACTAGTCGGCGATTTTGATAAATCGGCTGGCGATTTTGACAAATCAATTATCAGCAAAAAAAGGGCTTTGGAAATTGCTACAAAAACTGCAAGAAAAAATCTTATAGCCGATTCTTGGAATAGTATAGGTAGTACTTATTGGTATTTTAGTCATTTTCAAGAGGCGCTTGAAAGTTTCTATAAATCATATATAATTAGAGAGGATTCTAAAGATACCATTGGATTAATTGCATCATTGAAAAATTTGGGACTAGTTTATCGAGAATTAAGCAATTTTGATAAAGCCCTAAGTCAACTAAACTTGGCATTAAAACTGTCGGATGAGATTAAAAACAATGGAGAAACTTCAGAGGTTCTAAATCTTTTGGGTAGCCTCCATTTTCGCTTTAACCGGTACAATGAAGCTATCCTATACTACAAACAAAGTTTAGACATTAAAAACAAAAATGGTTTTATCATTTCCTCTGCAAATACACTTGAAAATCTTGCAAGAGTGTATTCGCAAAAATCCATGTTTGATGAAGCGTCAGAATCGCTTGATGAATCTCTTAAAATCAGGGAAAGACTTCAGGATCAACTCGCAATCGCCTCAACTCTCAATGAGATGGGGAATCTCTATAATCAAAAAGGAAATATTGCCGAAGCACTCAGAAGATATCTGATGTCACTTAAGATTAGACAGAAAACTGGGAACGATCAGGATATCGCTAAATCATTAACAAACATCGGTATAACCTACAGAAAGTTGGGCTTGACAAAAAATGCAACCGTATATTTAGAACAAGCAAGAAGTTTAATTTCTGAAGGAAAGAACCCCTCGGAAGCTGCATACGTTCTAGTCAATCTTGGAAATCTATATATCGACCAAAAGCAATACGATATTGCTCTAAAGATTTTCCAAGAAGCTCTCTTGATGAGAAAAAAAACAGGAGATGTTGCAAGTACAGCCAGAACAGTTCGGAATATCGCACAGGTTCAGATGCAAGTTGGACAAATAGATCGAGCAAGAGACAACCTCACTCTTGCGCTTAATATCTCACAAAAAATCAACGATGCCAAGGCTATTGCAGATACTTATAATGACTTAGGAAATCTTGAACGACAATCAGATAATTTCCAAATAGCAATTAAATACTTCGAGAATGCAATTAAGATTTATGATGAGTCCGCTAATTTTGATGGGAAAGGGCTATGCTTAAGAAAAATTGGAGAAATTCAAACTAAACAAGGATATCTTGATATTGCTGAAAAAAATATTGACAAATCAATTGCTATTGGTAAAGAAATTGGCAATATGGTTTTGATCGAATATGGATATTTGGCTAAACATGAATTCTATAAAGCAGCTAATAATTATAAACTTGCACTTGACTACTTTTCAAAACATATTAAAATTCGCGATAGTATAGACAACGCTCGAAAGAACGAAAAAAATCTTGAAGCCCAACTCGATCTGGAACTCGACAAAAAGAAAGAAGAGATAAAATCGATGGAGGGGGAAGTTCAATACCTCAGACAAGAGGCTCTTTTAAAAGAACTTGAACTTGAGAAGAAAAGGGTATCGCAATATATTCTTATCGCATTTGGTATTCTAATATTAAGTATCGCAAGTTTAACCTACTTAGGTTATTGGCAAAAGAAAAAGCACAATAAAGTGCTTGAAGAAAAGATTATTACAATCCGAGAAACCAATTACAGGCTCTATCAATCAGAGGAAACTTTAAAATTAAATGTTCAAACAAAAGACAAACTATTCTCGATTATCGCTCACGATTTAAAAAGTCCCTTTAATGCACTTGTTGGTTTAACCGAAATACTAAATCAGAAAGCAAGCAGTTTAACCCCAGATGAAATAAAGGAATACAGCCTACACATCAACAAATCTTCTAATAAAGTTTTAACACTTATCGATAATCTGCTTAACTGGTCAAGAAGTCAATCCGGTAAAATAAAATTAACACCCGAACTCCTTAACATAAAAGAAGTCGCCTATTCATGCATTGAAGTAATATCATTATCTGCAAAGGAAAAAAATATAGCTATCAAATTGCGATTAAACGATAATGATATAGCTTTTGCCGATAAGGAAACAATTACAACAGTGATAAGAAATCTCTTATCGAATGCTGTAAAATTTACTACGAAAAACGGGGAAGTAACAATCTGGGCTAATAGTAAAAATGAAGTGATTGAAATTTACATTAACGATACTGGTGTTGGTATAAGTAGAGAGAATCTAGCAAAAATATTTCAGATAGATAAAAATATTTCAACAAAAGGAACTAATCAAGAGTCTGGAACTGGCTTAGGATTAATTATTTGCAAAGAATTTATTGAAAAAAACAAAGGAAGTATAAGGGTTGAAAGCGAGCAGAACATTGGAACATCTTTTATTATTACATTGCCAAACCATCCGATTAAAAACTAATTTGTATGTCGAAAAAGCAACTGACTTATAGTGAAGCTATAGCTGAAATTGAATTAATTATTAATAAAATTGAAAATCAAGAACTTGATATTGATGAGCTATCAGCCAACGTCAAAAGAGTTGCAGAACTTCTGAATTTCTGCAAATTAAAATTGAAGAATACAGAGGAAGAAGTACAAAAAGTTCTGAGAGAGTTTGATGATAAGTAGAATCTTACATAGTAATATTATTCCCACTTGCCCGTGTAAGGATTATAATTACATTTTTTAGGTTTATCAAATATACTATCTACAAATGCTCTGCAATCACTACAAATGTACCTATACTCACAATCTTTACATGTCTGTATTTGATCTTTTGTTATTGGCCAATACCTAGAAAACTCTTGAGATCTTACTACATTCCTAATACTATCACCTTCATTTACATTTCCATAACTATAATTAAATGCTGGGCAGTTCTTAATGTTTCCATTGGAATCGATAGATACCTTTTTATTTAAGCATGTATTAAAATGCTGTGCTTCAGTAAATGTATCTATGTTTAGAGTAAATTTATCAATATCTATTTCTCCACAATCGTTACATGTCTTGATTACTTTTTTTGAATAAACAAGTTTACCATTAAATGATTTTTCATTCTTGGGACTTGAGTGAATTGAAACAGCATTAATATTTGTAAATTTAGAAAACAATTTATTTTCGTTTATATCATTCTCAATATCTCTATAATACTTTATAATAATATCAATATTTCTAAATATCTTACTGTTAGTATGATAAAGAATTTCACATAAATCGCAAATACGCAAAATATCAAATGATCGTATTTCAATAAATTTACATCTTAACTCATTCAACTCATTAAATATCTTACCATAGTCATGCTTTGAGTTTTTATCAATATCTATTATTGCATTGTTTATTAATTCAGAACTTTCAAACTTTAGATTTAAATCAGGAAAATTCTTAATCTCATCGATATCGCACCAAAATCCGTATTCGTTATTTTCCAGGTATTCAAAGTACTCATCAATGAATCGATAGTTTTCCTTGTTGTAATTATGTTTAATCTTTGAAATTTCTTTATTTTTATGAACCGTAAGTATTTCATATAAAACTTCTGGAATATTAATAAACGCAGCCCTCTGCAGATCGCAAATAATGTAATTGGCAAACCCTTTAACCGGTATGCAGCAAGCAAATAATTTAAAAACAACCATATTAAAATTCTTCAAAAAATTTTAGAAATTGGTTTCTGCGGATACTTACAAACTGAATAATTCGTTTGATAGAAATCGCTTCTGACAGATCTATTAGGATCACCATTCCAAGACTTTATCCTCTTCAATAAAGAGCGAACATTAATTGGTAGTTCTTTTACCAATAAACACCTGACATTTTCATCCATTATCCTGAGAAATTAAATATTCAGCTACTTCTTTTTCTAAATAGTAATTACACGGTTTAGAAACCATTCCAAACTGTCCCACTGGATTGATTTCTAAAAATATATAATCCCCTGTTTTATTTTTAATCATATCTATGGAGCCAGTTGTCAAATCAAGGTTTTGCATCAATTGAATTATCTTCTTCTCAATATCTCTGGGTAGTTTATACGGAACAAATCTATTCGGCTTATCCTCATTATAGTTGCGAAAATCTATTTTTGTTTGTTTATCGCTCTGAGAAAATATTGCCATGGAATAGCATTTTTTATTCAAATAAAAAACTCTAATCTCAAACTTTTTTTCAACTAATTTTTGAAAAAATGATGGAAAGAATTCATCTGGAAGGTTTAATATTTTCTGCCTAGATATAGCATTTGTAATAGATGTATAACAATATTGTTCGTCAAAAAAGAATATTGGATCATTTAAATCTTTAGAAATAATTTTTTTGTGAATATTAAAGAAATCGATCAATTCTTTCTTGGTAGAACATATTTTAGTTTCTGGAATATTAAGTCCTACTTTACTTGCCTCAACTAATACATGGATTTTATTTATTGCTATTTTTGAAGGATGAGACAACCATTTTTTCTTATCCAAATATTTAAAAAGCAAATCTCTTAGAGATACTATGTTGCCTGATTGATGAAAGATTAATTGATCTACAATAGAATAATTTATATTTTTATTGTCATACAGATCGTGAAAATCTCTATCCCACCATCTTCTAAACCAAACAGAATTTATTTTGCCAAAAGGAATTTCAATATCTTTATATTTAATTACTAACTCTGAATTATTCAGAGTGATTTCAACATTGCCTTTCTTGAAAAATTCATCTCCATTAATTCTAATAAAATCTTTCCCAAAAAAATCTATCCAATCAATTACCTCTTCCGTGGAAAGTTCTGTATGTTCTTTTGATATTATCAATATCATATTAGAGACAAGATTTTTTTAAAATTTTTAAGAGGCGTACTCACAAGATTAAGCACACCTCTTAAAATAATTCTTTGACATTAAACATCTAAAGAGGACGGATCTCCTCCTCCATCATACTCTCCGCCACTTAGTAAAGTCAAACATCGGGCAAGCCCACCTTGAATCTTTCTTAATTCTTTTTTTCCAAATTTTTCAGCATCCCTGATGCTTTCAAAATTTTTCTTGCATACAGTCTTTTTCATGCTTATGAATTTTAAGGAATTTATAACTCAAATATATGATTAAAAAAACAAAAGAATACATCATTTTAGGATACCTTTCAATTAACAAAAAATAGATTAATTCTATACATAATTATCGTCTAATTTCGTTATGTTTAATATTTTACAATAAAAATGTATTATTTCAATCAACACTAACATCTATTTATTTTTCCAGACTAATCCAACTTCATCTTTCTAGGTTTGATCATATTCTCAGGTTCCAATATTTGATCCAATTGTTCCATTGTTAAAAGTTTTTTCTCAAGCACCAACTCACATACACTTCTATTATTCAATAATGCTTCCTTAGCCAAACGGGTTGAGGTCTCGTACCCTAAAAAAGGATTTAAAGCAGTTACTAATCCGATACTATTGCATACCATCATACGACAACGCTCCTCATTTGCAGTTATCCCATCGATACAACGATACTTCAGTGTATTCATCCCATTCTTAAGCATTTCAATGGATTCAAATATACTCTGAACAATAACTGGCTCAAAAACATTAAGTTCCAGTTGACCGCCCTCAGCAGCCATCGTTACTGTTAAATCGTTTCCAATTACTTTAAAGGCAATCTGATTAACCACTTCGGGTATTACAGGGTTTACTTTACCTGGCATAATTGAAGATCCTGGCTGCATTGGTGGTAAGTTTATTTCATTAATGCCAGTTCTTGGTCCAGATGAAAGTAATCGTAAATCATTACAAATCTTCGATAACTTTACCGCTAAACGTTTAACAGCCGAAGAATACATAATAAATGCACCTGTATCCTGTGTTGCTTCTACTAAATTAGAAGCTAAAACAATATCTAAATTTGCTATTCTTCGTAGATGTTTAATAACTAAGTCGGTATAACCAGGTTCTGAATTAATTCCCGTTCCAATTGCCGTTGCACCCATGTTAACCTCAAGAAACAATCTAGCATTCTGGTTTAAACGCTCAACCTCCTCCTTTAAAGTCTCAGCATAAGCTTCGAATTCTTGCTCCAAAGTCATAGGCACAGCATCCTGCAACTGTGTTCGTCCCATTTTAATTACAAGGGAAAACTCTTTTGCTTTATTTCTAAATGATTCGACAAGCGTTTCGAGAACTAAAACAAGTTTCTTATTTGAGTTTATTAATGCTATTTTTACCGATGTAGGATATGCATCGTTTGTTGATTGCGATAGGTTTACATGATTATTGGGATGACAGTATTCGTATTCGCCCTTTTCGTGTCCTAATAGTTCAATAGCACGGTTTGCAATAACCTCATTTGCGTTCATATTAGTTGATGTACCAGCACCACCCTGTATCATATCTACTACGAAGTGATTGTGATACTTTCCGTTTTTAATCTCTTGGCAAGCCAGCACTATAACACTCCTAATCTTCTCATCAATTAACCCAAGATCGTAATTAGTTTCAGCTGCAGCTTCTTTAACCATTGATAGAGCCTCAATAAGTGCAGGAAAAAAATTTAATGTAACACCAGAGATATTGAAATTTTCAATAGCTCTGAGGGTCTGAATTCCGTAGTAATATTCAAATGGGACATCCCTTTCACCCAATAGATCATGCTCTCTTCTTGTTCTGCCTGATTCATATTGAGCCGCAGGGTTAACCATCCTACTATTTACACTACGCATTCTCCGAGATATAACCCGTGTAATATTCGAGAATATCTTTAACGTAGTATCAGCACTTTTATTAAAAAATTCCCTATTAATGGCAAGAACAATTGTTGATTGTAGGGCTCTTGCAGATGTGGAATGAGGGGAATCATTCGCCCAAGAACCCTCGCCCAGAAAATCGCCTTTTCCAAAAAGAGTAAGCCTTGTTTCAACCCCATAGGTGTTACTTTTAAAGAGCTCTACCTCTCCACTGTAGATTATAAAAATATCCTCCCTTGAACCATTTTCACGAAAAAGAAGATCATTTGGAACATACTTTTTCTCTTTTACACTTTTAGCCAATTCTTTAAACTCATTCTCATTTAAGTCCCTAAAAAGTTCTATTTTTTTCAAGAACAAAAGAGTTTCGTTTAGTTCCATCTTTACTTCTCCTCCAACATTAGTTAGAATATTTTCATTGTTCTAATTTTACTTAACAATTATAAGCATAAGATGTTTAGATGAGTAAGAAAAAACCTCGCTTTGCGAGCGAGGTTTCGAAAATTAAATCAATTTCTAACTAAGATTCAAGTCATATTCCTTCTTGACCATATCATTGCAAGATTCAATAACCGTATTCTGATTAAAGTATGAAAGTATCTGATCCAACATAACTACCTGGGTAGTGCCAAAAGCAGAATAACGATATATATTATTGGCAAGTTGCTTAATTTGACTTTGATTTGCAACTAATACCTGAATAGGATCAACATCACCATATTTAACCACTCCCTGAATCTTACTTAACTCATCGATATTTGCGGTAATTATATCAACAAGCTGCTTGTATGAACGCGATACGGGTGTATTTCTCCGTGAAACAATTCCTACAACCTGTTTGGTTTCCGGATCAATTATTGGTCCCCCGCTATTCCCAAGGCATGATATTCCATCATACTGAAAACAACGACCCCCCTCGTGGTTTGTAAAAAAGGAAGAGATTATTCCAGAACGTAACGACAAATTCGAATAACCCATACTAAAGGCAAGTAAGGCAACCTGTTGTCCTATCGAAAACTTCCTACGTTCACTTAATTTTAAACTTGGAATTTCTTTGAAATCAGGAAAATCGAGGTTGAAAATTGAATACCCTGTATGGTTATCAAACACCCCTATGCGAAGATCGTTGATAAACTCCTTATAAGGAATTTTCATTGATGCCGTTACACTATTTGCATCCTCACCAACAAATGAAATTTCAACTTTCTTTGCTTTTGGTATATAAAAAGCAAAATCAGTAGTAACCAATGATTCATTCACTTTGAATCCTGAAAGAGTATCAATACTAACACCCCGTTCGTTTTGAAAATTTAAGCTGCAAACAGATCCATGACACGATTTCCAAACTTGACTAAGCATTTTGTATGGTTTTTAGGTTATGGTTATATTATTAGGTCAAATATTTTTTATGATTGTTAGTAAAAACAGCATCGTTATTAAGAAAAAAATGATGAACACACCATAATCAATCTTTATAATGGGTTCAAAATAATCTCTTAAGGAAATTCTTATCCTTTTCATCCGCTCATTTTTGTTTATTAATACTCGCATCATGAAAAATCTTTTTCAGTTGTTGTAAGAATTTTTGCTTTTGTCTATCTTATTCTACTATTATTCCATTGAGGGTTTGATAAAAGGAGTCCTCTATTAATAATTGAAACGGTTTCTCTTCCATATTTCTCAATCATAATTTCATCAAGATTCTCATCAAAAAAAGATTCAGCAATACCTGCAATAATTCGTTTATTCTTAAAATTAAGAGTAATACGAGTAAATTGGGCAACAAATTTTTGATTTGGCTTGTTTTTACTTGTTAAGACAAATGATATATTTTCAGATTTTTCAGTATATTCTGCTAAGATTTTATTAAAACACCCACCAATAAAAATGGCATACTGGCGAGGGTAAGCAAATACACCATTTAAAACACGTTCAATTAATGGTTTACATAACTTGTAATTACACATGAAATCATCCACTGAAAAATTAGGTGATAAGAAAGGAACTAGATCAAGTTCGAACTTTTCATCCTTTAACCTTTTCAAATCCTTATTGATGGAGTTACCATCAAAGCGTATGATCTGAAATGTTTTAATGTAGTTAAAAAAACGCATTTCTTCAGAAAGGCTTGATCTAAAATCTTTTCCACTATCCATTTGTAAAGATATATTGTCATTACTTTGATATTTAACCTGATAAAAACTAGAACCTAATATTTGATTATTGTTAAGATATTCTTCCCTCGCATTAAAAGTAATAAGGGCAATCTTTGAACGGTTGTTCCCAATAGAATAGAGTGAGTTATCATAGGAATTTTTTTTGGAGATTAAAAATATAATCTCCTCTATAACTTGTTGCGTTCCCGCTTTAATAAGCTCTGAATGCTTTTTATTCTCCAACTCATTTATATCTCTAACCCGCATTTAGGATATTTTTTACAAATGTATTTTGTCAAATATCTATAGCAAGTGGTCAAAGTAGTCAAGATTCTTTTTTATGTCCATTGAAAAAGAATAATCCTTACTACATTTGTAGATAACAATAGAACCAAATGATTGTGCTAATATTTAATCTCCGATCAACTTAAATGATTGAAAAACTTAGAAACTCTGTAGAAAAGACATTTGGCAAGAAAATAATCTGTCAAAAAGATTGTAAATTATTGTCTAACAACATATTAGATACAACTAGAGAATATTTAAGCCCAGCCACCCTTCGACGAATATTCGGCCTTCTTCTTACGAATTCTAATCCATCACGTGTCACGCTTGATATACTTTCACATTATATAGGTTTAAGAGATTGGGAACATTTCATTGATAATAATAGGATATCTAGCATCGGTCATGACAATATAATTGATACATGGGATAGGGTTTTAGAAAAATCAAAAAAAATTAGCGTTAATACACTTGATCATATAAAACGTAAGAGTGGTATAAGTTTTAATAAAACCATTCACAGACAATTTGCAGATGAAAGAATGAATTTTTTCATCAAAAGCGAGTATAATTCAACTGCTTTAATTGGTCCAGGTGGATTTGGCAAATCAACATTACTTGCAAATTGGTATGAAAAAAACTCAACAAAAAAGAATTTTTCAACAAATATCATTCTTTTTTTGCAGGCAATTTCCCTTTATTCATTTGCAAATTCTGAAGCTTATTTTGAAGATTGGCTACTGCATCAACTAGGTCTTTCTCCAGATTATAATTTTTTAAGGGGTATACAAAGTAGTGGTTTAAATCCACCGGGTAAGTTTATTCTTATTATAGATGCCCTTGACGAATCAAATCTTCACGGTGCAAAAATGGAAAAAGTTTATTCTTCCTTAGCTGATTTTTCACTTAAATTTTCAACGACAAGCTGGCTTAAGATTATTATTTCTGCCAGACACTACACATGGACTAAATTTAAGCCATTTATCGAAAATAATGAAAAATGGTTTTGCATTCAACCCATCTCCTTTTCTGCAGAAGAAGCAAATATGCCTTTGTTGACATCTGATGAGATTCAAAAAATTCTTGATAATACTATTAATTCAAAATTTTCAAAAAGGACACTAGTTGAAGAGTTCTCATTAGAACTAAAAGAAACGTTATCCTATCCTTTTTTCCTACAACTTTTCATAGATATATACCATCCTGAAAATGAATATTTATTGAATGATCAGATTGAGATTTTTAGAGAATTCCTTAATAAGCAAGTTTACAATGCCCAATATTCAGAAGAAAAAACTGATATTCTAAATAAAGTTCTCGAACTTTCTGATTATGGTTTGATGCCTGACGAGGTAAAGAAAAATGCATTAAAAGAGATATACCCAATACATTTAAAACTTGCAGGAAACTATTTTAGAGCTTATGAAGATTTGATATCTTTTGGAATTATTATTGAAGAAGATATTGATAATAAGTATGGTGGTTATAGCAAAATAATAAAAATTTCAAATAGAAATCTTTTTGAGATTTTACTCATAAGGGCTTATCTTGAAAAAGAGAATATTATTACAATCTCGTTATTTAAAAAAGTAGCAAAAAAATATGCTACCCATGAGATGCTACCTAACCTGATTATACGACTTTATCAATTTACATATAAGGATCGGATATTAGAGCCTTTAAAAAGTTTTTTTGAACTAGATTATAATACCCTTAAGGCAGTTCTAGCATTACCAAACATAGCCATAACTCTTAGAAAAGATGAATATTTACGTAAAATTCTAATACCAATATACACAAAAAACAATATTGCCCGAAAATATTTATTTGAAGACTACCCAGATATAAACAATATTACCGGATCATTCTCTTTCAGTCTAAATCATTATTCAAAAAGCAGTTCAGATCCTGTAGAAAATCTTTATTCAAATATTTACAATGTTTACGCAGGTTTTTTTGCATTAGATGATGGAAGAGTTGAACGATTTTATAAGCAGGTAGAAGAGCTTCCTCAAAATAATAATCTAAACCCAAATATCATAGGTATATGGTTTGCCTGCAAATGTATGTACCATATTCTTATAAAAAATGAAGATCCTAAATTTATCCTAGATCAAACTTTGGAATATTTAAATGAACTTCAGAAAGATAGTAATTACGAATATGGTTCCTTCGAAATGCCGTTTTATAACGCACTCATTATAACAAACCAGCACAGCATTTTAGCGAAACTAACAAAAGCCGATGAGATTGCTGAATCTAAAAAAATAATCTCGTTAAGTAAAGAGCTAAGAATTTATCGATTGTATAGCAAACTAACATTAGGGACAAAATTAGATCTAAAAGATTTTATTGAAATTGACTTAATTTTATCCTTACTCAATCCTATGTATAGCTACTTATTACAAATTCTTGGTCAACTTTTAAAGGCTTCATTCTACTTAAATAGTAATGAAATGACAAAAGCTTATGATTGTTACAGAAATTCTACCGAATTGAGCAATATAGCTGGTTATAGAATTTTAGAAGTTAAACTATTAAAAAACCTTTCGAGAATCTTATTACAACTAGGAGAAAAATCCAAATCACTAGAATGCAATAAATTAGCAGAATATTTAACCCGAAAAACTAATTTTAATTTCAGTAATCTTTAATCTTCTTTCTGAATATGATAGCTAACTAACGATTCAATTGGATATTGAATGATCTTATTGACCTCAAAACCTTTATCCTTAGCAATTCTATTCAGAAAATCGCTAAATACAAAACCAACTGAGCCAACTACCCCAAGTCCGTAGGTTTTTAATTCAGGTATCCGCTTTAGGTGAAATTCGTAAAGTTTTTCAAACACATTATAAACCATTTGACGTATATATTCATTGCTAATATTCTCTTTTATAAAAGGAACAAATGAAGCAAGGTAGGTTGATGGCTTTTGCTGACAATATATCCGATCAAGAATATCACTTAAATTTAGGTTGTATCGATTATGCAAAGATTCTGATAATTCTGCAGGTAAAAGGCCATAAAAATATGCTTGAATAAGCTGTCGACCAATATAAGCACCGCTACCTTCATCGCCAAGAATATAGCCGAGCGATGGGGTGTAGTGAGTTACCTTCGTCCCATCATAATAGGCTATATTTGATCCTGTTCCTAATATTGCAATTACCCCTCTCCCATCTCCAAATAATGCTCTTGCAGCAGCAAGTATATCGGAATAAGCATTTGATTCTGCTTTAACAAAGAACGATTGAAGCGCCTGTTGTGCTAAAGCACCTTTCTCATCCCCAGAACAACCAGATCCATAAAAAAATATTTTTGAAACCTCGGAGGGATTCAAATGTGAAGGAAATGCTGATTTTAAGGCATTATTATAATCTTCACTATTACTAAAAAAAGGACTTAATCCCTTTGTCTCAAATGGTATTATCGATTTATTGGGAAGCACAATCCTCCAATCAGTTTTAGTTAAACCACTATCTGCAACTACTATCATATTACTGTACTATTTGCTTTTTAACATTTTTAAGAATCAGAAGATTCATTGGATTGCATTCCATGCCTTCCACATCATTTTGAATAAAGCGTATAACCTTATCGTAGTATAAAGGTATAACAACGGCATTATCAATAATAATTGAGTCCATCTCTTTATACAATTTCAATCTTTTTTGTTGAGATATCTCAGATAAAGAGTTGGCGTATAAATTATTATATATTTCACTTTTAAAATGTGTGTAATTTGGTCCAGATGGACTAAAGTTAACACTATTAAAAAGCGCTAAGTAGTTTTCAGGGTCTGCATAATCAGCAACCCAAGATGCTCTGAAAAATTTAAGCTTTGAGTTGGCCAGCATTTCACGGTAAGCAGCACCAGGATATACATCAACTTTAATATCAAATCCCAAATTGTTCAACTGGTGCTGAATAAATTCACAGATATCTACATAATCATCTGTCGTTGCAAGAGAGAGTAAGGGTAGCGTTTTAGAAGTGCTGTAACCTACCTCCTTTAAGAGTTCTTGGGATAACTCTGGGTTATAACAAAACCCCTTTGTTGCATTTTTGAAATCGGGCATCCCATTAGGAATAAAACCATTAAAAGCAGGATATCCAATATTGCTACGTAAATACATCATCATCTTGCTACGATCAATGCCATATCCAATTGCCTTTCGTACTTTATTTAGAAGTAGAGGATTAGATTTAAATGATTGATTTGAACCATCAATAAGAATTCCTAAATACTCGGTATTCAAGTAAGGGCCCGTTATCATCTTAATCTTGTTTAAATATCGAGGGTTTAAATTACCATTTCGAGTCAATAACTCATCTTTTGATGCAGGGTTTACACCAGAAATGAAATCGATATTGCCCTTAATAAATTCAAGAAACTCCGATTGCTTATCGGCAATAAATGAAATACTAATAGACTCTAAATAAGGGAATCTTACCCCTTTGCTATCCTTCTCAAAATATTTTGAATTTCGCCTTAAGATTAGCTTTTCTCCCTCCTTCCAATATTTAAAGAAAAATGGACCCGTTCCAACAGGATGGTTTCGAAACTCCCTACCATAAAATTCAATAGCTTCATGCGGTATGACATAGCAATATGGCATTGTTAACATCCCAAGAAAAGCGGGGAAAGGTTTTTTTAGATATACTTGAAATACAGAATCATTAAGTGCCATGCAACCATTATGAGTACCCACTCTATCCTTTTCTAAACTTGACAGAACCCAAGCCCCAGGTGATGCTATCTCGGGGTTGAGTATTCGATTAAAACTATAAACAAAATCTGATGCAATTACCTTTCGTCCAATACTATCAGGAAAAACCTCGGAACAATGAAAATATACATCACTTCTTAGTAGGAAAGTAAAAACCTTTCCATCATTTGATACTTCCCATTTTTTAGCAATGCAAGGTCTTACTTTTAAGGAATCATCAAGTTGAACTAATCCATTAAAAATTTGATGAACAGGCCAAATGAGCGGTAAGTTTCTAGCAAAAGCGGGATCGAGTGAAGAAATGCCTTTACTTTCATTATAACGAAATACTTGCTGTTTTTTATGGTTACTATCTGAACTGTTACAAGCACAAAAGATTGTACTGAACAAAATCAAACATAAAAGGGAGAATCTCATCAAATCCAAAATTTAAAAAAACAAAAGTATTTAAAATTTGATGAGCATTTGTGATTTTTTAAGAGTAATAAAAACGGGATCGTAAGATCCCGCTTTTACACCCTAAAAATTAACCTAAGAAAGCAACAGTAATAGTAACCAACTATTAACCCTAAAACCTAATCTATGAAGTTGCTTTTCATTTACATAAACGCTAATTAATTAGATTTGTTTCATACGTGTAATGAAATAAAGATGATTTATAACAATCTTTAGTAATTACATCAATTCATTGATTGTCTGATTTTTACTTAAATACAAACACTACAGATACTATTAATCCAAGGAAAAAACACCAACTACTCTAGAGAGGGCAGCAAGGGAAGAATTAGATTTAAAAAGTGGGAGTTTTACAATTTTGTGCCTAATATAATTTATCTTTTCAACCGAAATATTTTCAGTAGAAAAACCAAAATTGAAAAAAAATGCAACGGCAGTTTTTAAAGTAGAGCTCTTAACTCTTAAGGTTTTTTTAGAATATCTACTTGGATGAATATGAATAAAACGATTATCAATTTGACCAAGCCTGATTGTCCAACTTGATCCATCTGATAGAACTATTTCTTTGTAGTCACGACCTTTTGAACTTACCCATTCTGTGAAGTTATCAATGTTTAAATCAATTTCAGCAGTAATTCTGCAAATTATCTGATCGGATATACTAATAGTATCTAGGTCACCATAGTAAAAATCAACATTGGAATCCCCAATAAACTGTATGATTTCATGGATATTTAAATGGCTAAAGTTGCATAAGTCATTTGAAATCAGAGCATCCTTTATATATCCCATGTGATGTTTCCAACAATTAAAAGCAATTGGCTTGGGTAAGTTATGATTTACTGAGTTCCTCCCTCTAAATGATTCATCCATTTGAAATCTCATAAGTAATCAACTCAATTATTTTATCTATCTGTTCCGGGTGAAACCAGGTAATTTCATTATCTCGAGCCCACCATGTTAGCTGTCTTTTTGCATAACGCCGCGAGTTTCGCTTTATCAGTTCAATTGCACTTTCTAATGACATCTTACCGTTGAGATAGTCAAAAATTTCTTTATAGCCAACAGTATTTAAAGCATTTAAATGCTTATAATCGTACAAATTTTTAACTTCTGCCACCAACCCATCTGCAAGCATATTATCGACTCTATCGTTGATACGCTGATACAATTCCTCTCTAGAGCGGTTTAACCCTATTTTGATTAAAGAAAATGGGCGAGGTTTATTGGGGCTTGTTAAGAACGAGGAATAGGTTCTTCCAGTCTGCAAGCATACTTCAAGAGCTTTAAGAATTCGTTGGGTATTACTTTGATCAACTTGATTATAATATACTGGATCTAGTTCATTTAGATGGCTCTTTAAACTATTAATTCCCTCGCTTTGAAGTCTAGCATACAAATCTTTCCTTAATTCGCTATCCGGTGAAGGAAAATCATCAATCCCCTTGCAAACGGCATCAATATATAAACCAGAACCACCAACCAATAAGGCTGAATTATGGCTCTTATAAAGAGTATCTAAGAGTTCAAGTACCTCAAGTTCAAATATACCACAACTATACCTATCAAGAATTGATTTATTTCCAACAAAATGATGTGGCGCATTATCAAGAATGGCTTGAGTGGGTGCGGCCGTTCCAATTCTCATTTCCCTGTAAAACTGCCTTGAATCTGCCGATAAAATTGGGGCATTAAATTGATGCGAAAGTGTAATGCTGAGATCGGTTTTACCAACTCCTGTAGGGCCAAGTAAAACAATAAGAAATTTTGACTCTATTGGCATTTATTTAATTTAGGTATCTCAGTTACCAAATTGTCTGTAATTAGCAAAGATATTTGAATGCAAACAAACTAAATTTTATATCAGATTTAATAATCATCACCATCAAATCCCTCTGAACCATAATCGAATTCTTGTGAATCAAACTCATTTAAAATATCGTTGATAGAATTATCATCATTTACTGGATCCGTTGAGATATTTTGAAACTCTGATTGTAAAGGAGGTTCGCCAACCGATGCAGAACAAATGGGATATTTCTTTTTACAATCTGGAGTATAAATATCCATCAACTCAATAAAGAATGAGTTATCGGCTATGATATCATAATCATAAAGCAATCGTTCTTTCTTTTCTTTAATTACCTCTTTTATTTTAATCGAATCCATAGGAATGGCAGCAGGTCCTCCGTCATTTTCCATATCGATTAAAGTTAACTCTAACCCTTTATTCCAGTTTTCATCTGCAAGAAAGAATGATGCTAATTGGGATGAATCGTAACGAAGGTTTTCTTGAATAATTTTGTGAAAGTCTAAAAATGTTTGATTTGAGTCAATCTCATAATCTCTTAGAAAAACCTTTTCGTCACCAGAAATCATTCTAAATTTATAAATCATAGATGGTAATATTTGATTGCATTATTTGAATATTTTACTACTTGTATCATAAAACTGAATAAATGGTTAGAGTTTACTCAAGAATTCTATAGTATCAATACCATCGGCAAACTCATCTAATTTTGGACTTTGGCTTGTTCCAAAAGGGATAGCATTTGGAATTAGTTCACTATCTCCAACAATACATTGTAACTCATCTCGATGATTATCAATATAAATCAATACATCTTCAATCTTTTCATATTCCTGATAATGAACAACTCCCACTGTTGACCCGATTGATTCATTCTGTTTTAAAAGCATAAAATCGGTATCGATATGATTAACTAGGTTCATTATATTCATCGTTTTCTGAAACTCATAATTATTCATATACTTATTATGAGTATCGAGGCTTTGCCATGTTTTAAATGCTTTTAGCATTGAAAGAAAAGAATAGTCCCTAGGAACCATTAACTTAGAAACATTTCTACAGCCCAAGCCAAAATACACAAATATATCATCACTAAGCTGAACGAGTTCGTCATCAGTTTCCTTTCCCGTTATAACAGCGATACTATTCCTATGTTTGCGAATTATTGTTGGGTAATTTTTAAAATAGTAATCAAAATAACGTGATGAGTTATCGCTACCAGTAGCAATTACCGCATCAAAGCCATGCAATGTAACTTCTGAGAGTTCAATTAAATCTGAAAACTCAGGATTTATCTCACATAACATATTTATTACAGCAGCCATTAAATGCCCATCTTTTGATGACACTTTTCCTAAAAAACGATGACCAGCAAGTAATACACATATCAAATCATGAAGACCAGCAAAGGGAATGTTTCCAGCCATTATTACAACAACCTTTTTACTCTCTTTAGGAGTAAAATGGGTTCTAGGGTATTTTGCTATTAATGAGTTTAGGGCATCACGTTTAAACCATAAATTAGCAATAGACTCAATTGCAAAATATACATTTTCAGCAGTAAACCAAGGATTATGAATACTGGCTTCCTGAATAATCTTTTCAAATTCAAAGTCACTATTTTGAATTGATTCAGAGAGCATTCTTTCGCCAAGTACAACAAAAGCATCTATTCGATTTTCAATATTCATCTATCTTTTTTTACAAAAATACTAGAAAAGTTATAATTTAAAAGACAAAAGTTAATCCTAAAAGGTTAAATGTTAATCCATTTATATAACCAAACATTTATTCGAATACTAAAAATTGTATAAAAATAATCTTTTCAGAATATTACTATCAACTATTTATAGCTTTTTAGCTTATGGGTTGCTAAAGATCTGCTAACTTTGACTCGTAGGCTCTAAATTTAATTCTATGAGATTCGGTGCACTTTTAAAAGAGAATATAAAAATATCTTTAAACGCAATTAGATCGAATACTTTGCGTTCAATACTAACAATATTTATTATTGCCCTTGGCATAATGGCTCTAGTAGGAATTTTAACAGCCATTGACTCTATTAGCGGGAGTATTAGCAACGAATTTTCAAGCATGGGAGCAAATACATTTAGTATTGCAAGTAGAGGAATGCGAGTACATGTTGCGGGGAAACGCTACCGTACTTTAAACCATCCATATGTAAGCATGAGGCAAGCACAAGAATTCAAGGATAGATTCCAATTTCCATCCATTGTTTCAATTTCTGTTAGCGCTTCAAACACAAGCACAATTAAACAAAAATCAAAAAAAACCAATCCAAATATATCTATTTACGGAATTGATGAAAATTATCTTATAACTGCCGGTTTGGAGATAACTAATGGGCGCAATTTCTCATCGCACGAGTTAGAGGCTGGAAGGGCTGTTGCTATTATTGGATATGAGGTTGCAAAAAAGGTATTTGATAAAAATGAAGATCCTCTTGATAAGTTCATAAGTGTTGGTGGAGGGAGATACAGAGTAGTTGGTGTACTTAAATCAAAAGGAACAGGTTTTGGTGGTGGCGCAGACCGTTCCGTAATGCTTCCATATGGTAATGTTTCAACATATTTTTCTAGGCCAAATATGGACTATACAATTAGCATAAAACCAAACGATCCTAAATTCCTAGACTATGCTGTAAGTGAAGCAGAAGGAATATTTAGAATCGTTAGAAATCTAAAAGCCACCGACGAATCGGATTTTAACATTGAAAAAAGTGATAGTCTCGCTCAAATTCTGTTAGAAAATTTAGAAAATGTAACTTACGTTGCAACTCTAATTGGTATTATCACCTTAATAGGTGCTGCGGTTGGTTTAATGAATATAATGCTTGTTGCTGTTGCTGAACGTACCCGCGAAATTGGCACTCGTAAAGCTATCGGTGCTAAATCTTCCACCATTAAGCAGCAATTTCTATTCGAAGCTATTGCCATTTGTCAGTTAGGTGGTATCCTAGGTGTAATTCTTGGAATACTAATCGGTAATATTATGTCGATGCTTACAGATAGTCCTTTTTTAATACCCTGGAAATGGATTTTAGTTGGACTTAGTCTCTGTTTTGGTGTTGGATTGGCTTCAGGTTACCTACCAGCAGTTAAAGCTTCACGGTTAGATCCTATTGAAGCATTGCGTTATGAGTAAAGGATTTACATATTTCTGATAATCTGTGGATTTTGCCCATTTCGAATCTCAATAATTCTTAAATTTGAGATCAATGTATTTGCTCTCCGAACTATTTACTTTTAATATTTGCTAAGTTTAAAAACAAATAAGCGACAAAATATAGAATTAAACTTTTAATTATTGTAAAATTGAGCGATTTGTAATCATTATCAAATACTAAGGGATACTAACTTAAAATAGTTGAATTTTTATTTTGTCTTTATTTTAATAATTTTTCTTATCTTTTTTAATTTTGTATTAATAAATACAATTGTCAGCCTTTAAATTCAGAATTGGGCTTATGTTAAATGTATACTGAAACTGATTATTCATATTGATGAACAGATTTAAAAGAATTCTGTACGGTTTTCTTTCCGCAAATATTAGAGGGAGTCTGATTTACGAAGATGTTAGAAAGGTTACCCTAATTAACCTATTTGCTATAATTGGCATTTTTTATTTGCTCTTCTATAGCTTTAGAATGCTTCGATTAAATGATTTCAGACTTTCTTATATCTATATCTGTTGCGTATTGATTATAATATCAATGCAAATTTTCTTAAACCTTAAGAAAAAAATTGCTATTGCTAGTCATGTGCTAGTATTTGGTTTATTCTGCCTTGAGGTTCTATTCCTTGTTCGCAATGGCTCAACAATGCTAAATATAAAAAGTCACTATATTTTCCCAGGAATATATTGGTATTATGTCTTCCCCCCTTTTAGCCTATTCCTATTGGGTCGCAAAATTGGATCGCTATATAATTTACTTTTGATTGGAACATCAATAATCTATTTTTCATTCAGCTGTTTTCAAAACGAGTATTATGACGTTGAATTTGTAGTCAGGTTTCTATCCATCTTTAGCGCAATATTCTTTTTCTCATTCTTCTTTGAATCGGTTCGTATCATAACCGTTGATGCATATAGAACATCCCAAAATAAAAATATCAGACTATTAAAACTTATCTCTGAAAAAAACGCCAATCTTAAGAAAAATAATAGAGAACTTTCACAACTCACAGAAGAGATTAGTACTCAGATGGAGTATTTGAAGATATTAAATGTTGAATTGCAAGAACAAAATGAAAAGATTGCTCAGCAAAATATAAAACTCGAAGTTCAAAGCGATGAGATTCTTCTCCAGCGTGATTTATTAATGCAATACAAACATAATATCGATGACAGTATATTATATGCTAGTTATATCCAAAACGCTCTTCTACATGGGGATGACTCTTTAAAAGAAAATTTTAACGACTGTTTTATTCTATACCAACCAAGAAATATAATTGGGGGTGATTTTTATTTTGTTCAAAAGGTTGATAATTATATAATAATTGCAGCAGCTGATTGTACTGGGCATGGGGTACCGGGAGCACTACTTAGCATGCTGGGGATTGCATTACTATCTGAAATTGTAAATCGCCGTGAGATTGATAATACAAGCATGATCTTAAGCGATATGCGTAGAGAGATGATCTCTGCATTAAGTCGAAAGGGTAATATATACGATGCTAAGGATGGGATGGACATTGCATTATGCAAGATTAATCTTAAAACCTTGGAATTGCAGTTTTCAGGAGCTTATAATCCAGCATTTATAGTAAGAGGAAATGAACTCATTCAACTCAAAGGCGACAAAATACTTGTCGGTAAATCAATTAATGAAAATCGAATTTTCACCCAGAAAAATTTCCAACTCCAAAAAGATGATTGTTTATATCTATTTTCTGATGGGTTTTCAGATCAATTTGGGTGGGTGACAAGAAAAAAATACCTAATAAGAAACTTTCAGAAACTTCTAATAGAAATAGCACCAAAGGATATGGCTAATCAAAAGGCAATCCTATTAAAAACATTTGAAGATTGGAAAGGAGTTAATGATCAAACGGATGATGTTATGATCCTTGGCGTTAGAATATAAAAAACCCTGGAATTTTCCAGGGTTTAAACTTTTTAGAAAAGTTTCTTAATAAGATCCACAACACGACATGAGTAACCCCATTCGTTATCGTACCAAGCAAATACTTTAATCATATTACCATTCACCATCGTACTTTGTGCATCAAAAATGGCTGAATGGGTATTGTGTATAACATCAACTGAAACAATAGGATCTTCTGTATATTCAATAATACCTAGCATTGCTCCCTCTGCAGCTTTTTTCATAGCAGCATTTATTTCATCCTTAGTAGCCTCTTTCTTAAGAACAGCAGTAAAATCAACCAAGGATCCTGTTGGTGTTGGAACGCGAACAGACGTGCCATCAATTTTACCCTTAAGTTCAGGAATAATTTTTCCTACAGCCTTTGCAGCACCAGTAGTGGTTGGAATTTGTGATAAAGCGCATGAACGTGCACGACGAAGATCACTATGAGGTGCATCTAATATACGTTGATCGTTTGTGTAAGAGTGAATAGTGTTCATGAATCCACGTTCTACACCAAAAACATCATTTAGAATTTTAACTACAGGAGCCAAGCAGTTAGTTGTGCAACTTGCATTAGAAATACATTTATCCTCAGGTCTTAGATCTGCATCATTAACCCCAAGTACAATCATTCTATCAATTTCATCCTTCGAAGGAACTGTTAGGATAACCTTCTTTGCACCATTTTTAATATGATCACCGTATCCACCTTTTTCGCTTTCGCGTTTGGTGAAAATTCCTGTTGACTCTATTACAACATCTGGAGTTTCATTCCACTTAATGTTAATAGGTGCTTTATCCGCATGTACCCGGTATTTAACACCGTTAACGATAAGATTTTCCGCATCAAACTCAACTTTCCCGTTAAAACGTCCTTGAGTTGAATCGTATTTTAAAAGGTGAGCTAAAGTTTTGGTGTCTGTTAGATCGTTAATACCCACTACAACAAGTTCAGGTCTCTCAAGCGCAATCTTGAAAACGTTACGTCCAATACGACCAAATCCGTTAATAGCTACTTTTATTTTTGCCATAGCTAAATATTTTATTGTTTAATATATTGGTTTAATTATTCCCTCCAAAGGTAAATAAAAATGGTAATCCATAAAATATAACAACCCAGTTTGCTAACTTTTTTAACGCAATCGATTGATTTAGAAAAAATGAAATTTAATGATGCGCTTAAATATAAAATATTCTGAAATAACCTTGAAAAGGCTTACAATATCATAGATGAAATGACAAATCCTTAAAATCATCAAATGAGTTAATATTTGTAAAACATTTTTTAACTTCTAGGTTTTCGGAAATGTTGTAAAAAAGAGTTTTTGAAATTGGAAATAAATCTGTCACTGATCGTCCATCGGTTGAATTCACCATTAATTCTATCTGTCTAATTAAAGATTTTGAGTATAGGGCAAAAAGAGGTTCTTTGTGTGAGCCAATTAATGGAACAAGGATGTCTGGCTTATTTTTAAGAAATTCAGATGACATATTGGCAGCAATTTTTGAATCTACAAATGGCATATCACACGAAACAACAAAGATTGCTGAATCCGTTGAGTTTACTAAAGCGCTATGTATTCCACCAAGAGGTCCAATCCCCATGATGATATCAGGGTAAACCACTATGCTGTCAATACCAAAGTCGATAATATCATTAGAAATAACAATTATTTTACTAAAGACGGGGCTTAAGGTTTGGTGTATTCTCTGAATAAAAGTAATTCCATCGATCTCAAGTAGCGCTTTATTCCTACCGCCTATCCTCGAAGCCTTCCCTCCGGCAAGTATTGCTAGTGTTATATGTGAAAATATGGACATTTATTAGTCACTCGTTGACAGTTGTTAGTCGTTAGTGGATGGTGAAAATGGTTATGAGCGTAGCTTATATGGAAATTTAGTATTTAGTCTTACTTCTTCTGATTTCCTTCTCCTGCCTTCAGACTAAAAAACCAGTTCTCCTTTACCCAACCTTACTATCTCAGGTTCATCGGATGTGCAGTCTACAACTGTTGAAGGAATATTATCGCCATAGCCACCATCAATAACAATATCAACCAAATTCTGATACCGTTCATGAATTAATTCTGGATCGGTTGTATATTCAACAACATCATCATCGTCCTTAATTGAAGTGGTTAGAATAGGGTTACCCAACTCTTTTACAATCTCAATTGGTATGTTATTACTGGGAATTCTAATGCCTACAGTTTTTCTCTTGCTGATAAAATAATCCGGAACTTTGTTTAACCCAGGGAGAATGAATGTAAAAGGCCCTGGGAGATTTTTTTTCATCAACTTAAAGGTAGGATTATCAACCTTTGCAAAATCAGCAATGTGCCCAAGGTCAGAGCAGATGAAAGAAAAGTGAGCTTCTTTGGCTTTTAAACCCTTTAATCTGATTATCTTTTCGACAGCCTTTTGATTAGTAATATCGCATCCTAAACCATAAACGGTATCGGTAGGGTAAATGATAATTCCCCCATTGCGCAAAACCCCAACCACACGAGATATTTCACGCGGGTTAGGATTCTGTGGGTAGATTTTTATTAACATTCGTTTTAAAAAATGGTAACAACTGCAAGTTTTGGATTTTACTAACTTGTTAGGTTATTAACCATTTACTTTTTTATAATCCTCAAGGAATTTTTTTAACCCAATATCGGTAAGCGGATGGTTGAGTAAACCTAAGATTGCACTCAAAGGACAGGTTGATACATCAGCACCAGCCTCAAGGCATTGAATAATATGCATTGTATGACGAATTGATGCTGCAAGTACTTTAGTTTCATACTCATAGTAATTGTATACATCAACAATCTGACGAATAAGTTCAACCCCATCGGTAGAAACATCGTCCAAACGGCCAATAAATGGTGAAACATAAGTTGCACCAGCCTTTGCAGCAAGCAAAGCTTGTCCAACGGAGAAAACTAACGTACAGTTGGTACGAATACCATGATCACTAAAATATTTAATAGCCTTAATTCCATCCTTTGTAATTGGCACCTTAACAACAATCTGAGGATGTAACGCTGCTAGTTCTTTACCTTCACGAATCATTCCTTCATAATCAAGGGCAATTACCTCGGCACTCACATCACCCTTTACAATATTACAAATATCAACGTAATGTTTTTTAATATTTGCCTCTCCTTTAATATTCTCTTTGGCCATTAAAGATGGGTTTGTTGTAACACCATCAAGAACTCCGAGATCATTAGCCTCTCTAATTTGATCAAGATTTGCTGTATCAATAAAAAATTTCATGATATATTTGATTTATGATTATTCATTTGGACGGGACAAAGTTAATTCAATTTTCAGAACAATCCGAGTTCGTTTTTTAAGGATTATTAACAATATACATCCATTTTCAAGTTTAACAATTTGCATTTTCGATAATTTTTGTGTTAACTTGCAACGTTTTTTTGCTATTTTAATCGTACGTTTAATTTTTTCATCATGAAATATATTAACACAATCATAACTGGAACAGGTTGTTACATACCCGAAGTAAAAGTTTTGAATTTGCATTTCAGTAGAAATAAATTCTATGAAAAAGATGAAACATCTATAGATGGCAGCGGTCATGAGGTAGTTGAAAAATTCAGAGATATTACTGGAATTAGAGAGCGCCGTTGGGTTAAAAAGGATCAAACGGCATCGGATATCGCCACTATTGCTGCAGAAAGAGCGATAGAGGATGCCGGGATCGATCGCGAAACGATTGATCAGATTATTATGGCTCAAAATTTTGGAGATGTAATTAAAGATACAATTCAAACAGATACACTACCGAGCATAGCTTCAAGGGTAAAACACAATTTAAATATATCAAACCCATCGTGTATACCATACGATATTATATTTGGTTGTCCTGGATGGATACAGGGGGTAATTCAAGCAGACAGCTATATCAAATCGGGACTTGCAAAGCGCTGCCTTGTGATTGGTGCTGATGCCCTTTCCCGTGTAGTGGATAAATACGATAGGGATTCAATGATTTTTTCCGATGGAGCAGGTGCTACAATAATAGAGAGAGTGGAATCGAAAGAGAAGACAGGGATACTATCATCGGCAATGGTTTCGCATTCAAAAGAAGAGGCTTATTATCTATATCTTGGTAAATCGAATGCTCCTGAGAGCGATCCTAAAATCCGATATATCAAAATGCTTGGTCGTAAGATATATGAGTATTCGCTTTCAAATGTTCCTTTGGCGATGAAAGCGGCTTTGGATAAATCAGGGATTCCTATTGAACAAGTTAAAAAAATATTAATTCATCAGGCAAATGAGAAGATGGATGATGCCATAATCCAACGTTTCTATAAACTATATCAAATTCGTGAAATCCCCGATAAGATAATGCCAATGAATATCCACGAACTAGGAAATAGCTCTGTAGCTACAGTGCCAACGCTTTATGATATGATTCTTAAGGGTCAATTACCTGAACATAACATTAATAAGGGAGATATCCTAATTTTTGCATCGGTAGGTGCTGGTATGAGTATTAACGCATTTGTTTACAGAGCTTAAGTAACTTCCTTTTAATAAAACCCTGACAAGTTTACGAGTTCTGTTGTTTTTTTGCCTCTGATATAATTTTTTAACCTATTGCCTCTTAAGGTCTCCTATGTTAATTGCCAGACTTATGTAGGGATACAAATTTTTTTTACTAGAATCCAATAGTTTCTTGCAGTTTACAGAATTAGAATTTGAAAAAGCATTGGAATAGATGAACAAACACAATATTGTATCAACAGGTTTTGGTTGTTTAATAAAAGAAAAGAAATAACGTTCTATGGAAAAACCAACGTGAAACAATCATCGTTAAACCTTACTTTTAATATTCCATTTATTTCTCAGGTACTCATCTATCTTTTCTCTAAGCTCCTTATAAGGAAGTTTGATATCCTGCTGGGGAAAGCCTGCCTCTATAAAACACTCCATATCCTCACATTGTATAAGATAATCCGTATGCGTATCACGAACATTAACTGCATAAATAACCCATTCATCGCTATTTAGATTAAGTAACTGAGGGTAGTACTCAATAAATACGCATTGAACAGCATTAATAAAATCAAAAATCCGTTTCGTTTTCCAATTAAACGCATCAAGTGTCTCCTGTATATTCTCCTCCTTTATCTTATCCCACTGCTCATCGGTTAGCCATGGCATTCTTTCTCTAAGAGAGTCGTCAATAAATTTTGGCTTAGCTGGGCGACAATAAAACTCAACCCATTCGTCAAGTTCCGGATACTTTTCACGCACATTAACTCCTATGGATTGACCTATTTCGAGGTTAAACATATCAAAGATTACTTCTTCTACTGTCATCTGGATAATCTCTTCTATTCTTTCAAGCACAAGAGGGCGTTTCTCAGCAGCAATAAGGGGATATTGCTCCCGCATAACTTTTCGTATTGCTGGTATAAGATGCTCCACTAACAATTGGTAACGATGATGAAGCAAGAAAATTAAAACGTCACTATCCTTAACGTACTCTCTAATCTCAGGATATAGTAATAACTCATAATCGACATACCACTGTTCTTGAACAGACATATCAACATCGCTATCATCATCTTTTTCCATAGCCATTTTATTTATATCTTTTAAGTCGATTCCAAAATCAACACTAAAATTATAAAAGAATTCTGTTTTTACTAAACTTATTTTCGACTTACTTATTATAAAAATTTGGTTTAATCTAAAGAAAAGTATGATTTTTACATAAAAACAAAAGGAGATCCAATCTCCTCTCCAAATTTAGCCTCCGGACTAAACTTGCTGAAAAAGCGTATCTAAAATATCATTTATTTGCACTCTTTGCATCTTTTTTCTTCGTGGTCTTTTAGTCAACAACAAAAAGAATGATACAAAAATACTTTTCTCCACTAATCCTAAAACAGAATAGTAATTCACTTTGCGCGTCTCGTGGATATTTTTTGTTTTTTGTGGCCAAGCAAAAATTACAAATATTAACCAAAAGGCATTGTAATCTGACTATTAAAACACTTTTGTAACCAGAATACGAAATGTATTTTGCCCTGAGTTTCGCATTCCACGTTGCTTGTCCCTCTCAACATATATTGAAGTATTGGAAAGAACCTTCACCTTCTCGTTTTCAAAAAAAATCTCACCCTCACCTTCAAGAATAAAGAATATAACATCGAAAGGATTTGCATGTAACCCAATCTCTTCATTTGGTTTCAGTGTTAAATGAATCAGTTCAACCTTACTGTTTGTGTACATTTTTCGCCCATCAAGGTTAAAAGGAACTTTTTCGGCGGTTTCAAGCGTTGTTAGTTTCATGGATTGTTGGGTTATTGGCTAATTGTCAAAATTTCAAATTGATGGCTCTTTAATCATCGTTAAAAGCATTTTGAATCTTTCAGTAGCATAAACTGCATGTGTTATATTTGCAGGCATAATGATTGATTCACCAGATTCAAGATCGTATGGCTCGCCACCAATAGTAATTTTTGACTTGCCCTCAAGTACTTGAACCATTGCATCGAATGGAGCAGTGTGTTCGCTTAGGCCTTCGCCTTTATCAAAAGCAAATACAGAGATGTTGCCAGTTGGGCGTTTAAGCACATTCTTGCTTACTATTCCACCGCTTGCATACTCAACCTCGTTGGTAAAACAGAATTGTTTACCTTTTGGAAATTCGTTTGTATTCATGGTTTTATAAGTATTTAACTCAGACAGGGTTTTGAACCCTGTCTGAGTTGGTTTAAATAACTATCCTACTAAAAGTTTAATATCCTCGTCAACTGTGGTAATACCTGCGATACCAAAGCTATCGACAAGTACTTTAGCCACATTAGGCGATAGGAACGCTGGAAGAGTTGGCCCTAGGTGAATATTTTTAACACCCAAATAAAGCAGTGCAAGGAGAACAATAACAGCCTTCTGCTCGTACCAAGCAATATTATAGGCAATTGGCAACTCATTAATATCGTTTAGTTGGAAAACCTCTTTCAACTTAAGAGCAATTACTGCTAATGAGTAGGAGTCGTTGCACTGACCAGCATCCAATATTCTTGGAATACCATTGATATCGCCTAGTTGAAGCTTGTTATAGCGATACTTGGCACAACCTGCCGTAAGTATCACCGTATCTTTTGGTAATTTCTGAGCAAAATCGGTATAATACTCACGACTCTTCATGCGACCATCGCAACCAGCCATTACAATAAACTTACGAATTGCACCGCTTTTAACGGCTTCTACAACCTTATCGGCTAAAGCCAAAACCTGTGCATGAGCAAATCCACCAATAATTTCACCTTTCTCAATTTCAATTGGTGCTTTGCATTTTTTTGCCAGTTCGATTATCTCCGAAAAATTTTTTTGTTTGCCAGCAGTACGTTCTGGAATATGCTTGCTACCGGGATAACCCGCTGCCCCTGTTGTGAAAACACGATCCTTATAAGTTGCGGTTGAACTTGGTGGCACAATACAGTTTGTTGTGAAAAGAATTGGGCCATTAAAACTTTCGAATTCCTCTTTCTGACGCCACCAACTACTTCCATAATTTCCTACAAAATGCTTATACTTTTTAAATGCTGGATAGTAGTTTGCAGGTAGCATCTCGCTATGAGTGTACACATCAACCCCAGTACCATCGGTTTGAGCAAGCAGTTCTTCCATATCCTTTAGGTCGTGACCACTTATAAGAATTCCTGGCTTTGTACCAACACCAATATTTACCTTGGTTATTTCGGGATTACCATATGATGTTGTGTTCGCCTTATCAAGCAAAGCCATTGCAGTAACACCAAACTTACCAGTTTCCATAACAAGAGCAACGAGTTCGTCAATGCTCTTTTGGGTGGTAATATCAGCCATCGCTTTCTGCATGAAAGCATATAGATTGACATCCTCATAACCCAGATTATATGCATGTTCGGTGTATGCAGCCATACCCTTTACTCCGAAAGTAACAAGCTGTCTTAAAGAACGAATATCCTCATTGGTATCGGCAAGAACACCTACGGATATTGATTTTGCTTCATACTCATCAGTTTTTCCTGACCAAGTTGTTCCCTCGAAACTGGTATCAACCTTTACGTTCTGCTTTGCAGCCTGATCGTGAAGCATACTTCTGAGTTCTAGTCCATAGGTAACCCTGTCGGTCATTACCTTTTTATCGAAATTAGCATTGGTGATAGTTGTAAATAGGCTATCGAATACGAATTTATTCACAATAGGATTCTCATACTTTTTCTGTTCACGAAGAGCTGTGCTATACACGCATATCCCTTTGGTTATGAACACTAGTAGATCCATCATATTGGCAAGATCATCGGTTTTGCCACAAACCCCTTTAATATTACAGCCTGTACCTTTGGCTGCTTCTTGACATTGATAACAAAACATGCTCATTTTTTAAGATTTTAGTTGATTGTTTTTTTGTATTTAGTTAATTAGAATATAGACTTTGAAACTGTGATGCTGTGCTGTTTTTTCCACTTTCCACTTTCCCTACACCCAAGCACTTTCAAGAATATCGCCTTGAATTCCCACCGTGGTAACTTTAATTGGCACTTTACGAGTTGCTTTATCGGCAGCCATTTTGGCAAGTTGAACCAATCCCCCACAGCATGGAACCTCCATACGCATAATGGTTAGCGTATCAATTCCACCCTCTTCAATAAGTGCAGTGATCTTCTCAACATATGATTCCTTGTTCGAATCGAGTTTTGGACACGCAATTGCTAGGGTTTTACCTTTTAGGTACTCACTATGAAAACCCCCGAGTGAGAATGCTACGCAATCGGCAGCAAGTAAAAGGTTTGAACCTTTAAAATGAGGAGCATGAGGGTTAATCAAGTGCATTTGGATTGGCCAATGTGATAGTTCCGATTGTGCCGATACCATTGCAGGGCCATTACCTTGCTTCTCGAAAGTTCTTTCCGCTGAACCTGGGCAACCGCAAGGGCTACCGTGTTCGTGTCCATGATTTGGCATAGCTGTAAATATTTGTTTTTGTGGTTGTTGATTTTTCATCGCACTAGGATTGTGGCTATGAACTGCTTGAATTACTTCATCTACATTAAAATTGATTTTATTACGATTTGCAAGCATCCATTCAACGCCTTGACGCATGTACTCTTTCTGAGCGTGATCTTTCAGATGTTTCAGGTGAGCAATTACTGTATTCTTACCATTCTCCACCATTTTCGAAAGGGTTAACACTTCATCATAAGCTTCTGCTTCACGCATTTCAATTGTGATTGCACCCTCGGGGCATTCACCAATGCAAGCACCAAGGCCATCGCACATTAACTCACTGATCATTACCGCTTTATTATCTACAATTTGCAAAGCGCCCTCATGACATCCGCTAACGCAAAGTCCACAACCAGTACACTTGTCGCGATCTATTTTAATAATGTCTCTTTTCATATTTTTAGTTTTTTAAGTTTTTACCTTTTGACTGAAATCTGATGTCTAATATCTGACGTCTGATTTACGATACAAACATAGGGTAACGCATCTCGATAGAATGTAACATATGTTACAATAATTGATTTTTTTTAAACTGTTTCTAAATTGAGTTGTTTACTTTTTTACTTGATAAAATTTTATCTATGGAAACCAAACACAAATCAAACAACAAGATTTTAGCCCTTCTTTTTATTGGAGTTTTAATGGGGGCTCTGGATATATCAATCGTTGGGCCTGCAATACCTTCAATTGAACAAACAATTAATGTTGATAAAAGATTACTCGGATGGATATTTTCCATTTATGTTCTTTTCAATCTAGTTGGAATATCATTATTTGCAAGGCTTTCGGATATTTTTGGACGCAGGAATATTTATATTATATCAGTAACCATATTTGCAATTGGATCGCTAATCGTCTCAATTTCACATGACTTCTCGCTGCTAATATTTGGTCGAGCCGTTCAGGGTTTTGGCGCAAGCGGAATATTCCCCGTTGCATCGGCTGTTGTAGGAGATATTTTTCCTCCCGAAAAAAGAGGAAGAGTACTGGGTTTGATAGGTGCTGTTTTTGGTATTGCCTTTATTATTGGTCCTATTCTGGCAGGAACAATGCTACTTTTTTTCAAATGGAACTATCTATTTTATATCAACCTTCCAATTGCAGGGGCAATTATTCTGGGTAGTATTAAGATTTTACCAAATCTAAAGGTCGAAAATACATCGCAATTCGACTGGAAGGGTATTATACTAATGGGTCTAGGACTAGGCTTCTTTGCTTTTGGAATTAACCAAACTGATGCCCATACCTTTTATAATAGTATTCTTTCAACAAATGTATACCCATATATTCTTGCATCAGCGATTCTTATGATACTGTTTGTATTGGTTGAGCGAAAAGAGAGTCGTCCAGTTGTAAAAATGAATATGTTCTATAATCGCCAGATTAGGTTGGTTGGGTTAATCGCCTTGGGAACAGGGCTGCTTCAGGCTTCGTTCGTTTTCATTCCCGATTTTGCTGTTAATGTCTTTAACGTCAGCACGGCTAAAGCAAGTTTTATGCTTTTACCCGTTGTTATTGCTACAGCCTTTGGCTCTCCTATTTTTGGGAGATTACTAGATTCCATTGGTTCAAAAATCGTTATTCTTGTTGGCTTAACCCTCGCTGCGTGCGGTTTCTATACACTCCATTTAAGTAATCATCTGTTCTCCTTCTACTTTTCGGGAGCACTAATCGGGCTGGGTTTATCGGTACTTGCTGGCAGCTCGTTACGATATATTATGCTAAATGAGGTTTCATCTGAGGATAGAGCCTCAACCCAAGGGATTATCACAATATTTATTAGCATTGGACAGATGCTAGGAGGTGCGTTAATCGGAGTTTTAATCGTATCGCAAGGGGGTATCAATGGGTTTAAGCAGGTATTTCTTTTCCTTTCCTTTGTACTTCTTATACTACTTATCTTCTCAATTAGGTTGAAAAATCGAAGGCAAGAGTTGGAGACAATCAGGGTTTCAACGCAGTGATGATAATATTCCGTCTGGAGGAAATACCTTAATTAACAACATAGTACATAGTTTTAGAGTTTACTCTAAGTAGTAAAATCAATCCAAACTTTCAATATGATGAATAGAAAGGTATCTGGCTGTCCTCCAAAAAATAATCATTACCTTTCGGATGCAATAAAACTTCAATATGCAAACCGAACAAAGACCTAACTCCGAAGTATTCATCGATCTTTTTACCGAGATTGAGCAAAAACTCAAAGAGATATGCGGGGATACATATCACTCAAACTTTTCGGAGTTGCTGCGCAAAGCCCGGAATATCAACCCTATTTTACATCAATATGCAAACGATCTTAGGGAATACGCTCAACTTAGAAATGCCATAATCCATACTCGACGCGAGAACTTCATTATTGCGGAACCTCATAATGATGTTCTCACTGAAATAAGGCATATTCGTAATTTGTTATATAACCCTCCAAGAGTATCGAAGGTGATGAAGGATAAACCATTCTTTGCCACCCCAAAAACACCTATTATGGAGATGCTTGAAACTTTTGCAAGTAAAGGATTCATGAGGTGTCCCGTAGTTGATAAGGATAAAATTATTTGCTTGATAACGGCAAAAACCCTTGCTCGTTGGATAATCACCAAACCAACAGATTTTCAGAGTGCCACTCTCGAAGTGGTTATCCCATTCGCCGATCCAAATGATTTTATTATTGTTAGCGAGAATGCCGATATTGTATCGCTAATCGGTCAGTTTAAGAATTCCATAAAAAAGGGGAATTATCTTCAAGCAGTATTGATTACCCGTACTGGTCAACCTAATAGTCCATTAACGGGGATAATTACGCCAAGCGATTTGCCAAACTTGATGGAGATGGTATGAGAAAGTGGAAAGTTGAAAGTGAAAAGTTAAAAGCGAGAAGGAAGATAGAGACATGACAACTTAAAAGTCTAATAGTCTAATTTTAATAACAAAAACTGAGAGAAGTTAGTGTATAGTTTTTTGTATTTAGATTTTAAGGAATATTTTAAATGAGAACCCTCATCGTTTTACTATACACTAAACACCAAATACTATAGCCAAATAACAATAAATGAACACAACTTACTTTTCTATAATAGTTCCAACATTTAATCGACCCGATGAGGTTGATGAGTTGATGGCAAGTTTAACCCATCAATCTTACCGAGAATTTGAACTAATCCTAGCAGATGGAACACCCGATGAATCATTGGTTAAAATTATTGATAAGTATAGATCTGCATTAACCATCCAGCATATACATAGACCGTATTTAGGTATTAGTGATTCAAGGAATCTTGGTTGTCAACATGCAAACGGACAATATTTCATTTTCTTGGATTCTGATTGTGTACTTCCAGAAAACTATCTACAAAATCTTTTAAAAGGGTTAACCGACAATGGGTTTGATGCTTTCGGAGGTCCCGATGCCGCTAATGAATCGTTTACTCCTCTTCAAAAAGCTATTAGCTTCTCAATGACCTCAATGTTAACAACTGGAGGTATCAGAGGCAAGAAAAAACACGTTGGACAATTCCATCCTCGTGGATTTAATATGGGAATCTCAAGAGAGGTATTCGAAAAAACAAATGGTTACTCATCCCTTAAATGCGCAGAGGATATAGAGTTCAGCATCCGTATAATAAATCTCGGTTTCAAAACGGGTTTAATCCCCGAGGCTTACGTTTACCATAAACGAAGAACAACATTTAAAGCATTCTTCAAGCAGGTTTATAGATTTGGTGCTGCTCGAATAAATATTTATAAATTGTATCCAAACGAACTTAAAATTACCCACTTTTTTCCAGCAGTATTCTTAATAGCATTCCTCCTTCTATTGCTTACACCTATTGTGAGTAAAACACTATTTTTAATAGGATTGACTCTATTCATATTCTACTTCCTGCTAATTTTTGTTGGGTCAACCATAAAAAACAAAAGCCCAAAAGTTGGGCTACTATCAATCTTTGCTGTTATTACACAGTTTAGCGGTTACGGAAGTGGCTTTATTGCAAACTTTGTACAACTATTAGTTCTCAAAAGAGAAAAATCATTGGTGTGATTTGAAAAGAAGTTAATCGGAAGTTATCAGAAGTTAAGGAATTCGGGATAATATAATTCTTTATATATCATATACTTAACACCACACACTCTTCTCAACACTCCTTCATCCTCTCATCATATTTACTTCCAACGCTTGTCTGACTGGTATTAATTTTCTGTATCAGATTTTGCTTAATGGCATGGAAGCACAATAGGTGTAAATCCTCAGTCATTTCCATATCGTTTACAGGAATATGAACGCATACATCAGCAATGACTTTTGCTTTACCTCCAGAAAAGCCAACAAAAGCGATTGTTTCAACCTTTTTTTCCTTTGCAAGGTTTAAAGCCTTAAGTACATTTTCAGAGTTTCCACTACCTGAAATTCCAATTACCAAATCACCAGATTTAATGAAGTTCTTAAGCTGCTCAACAAAAATATCATCATAGGAGATATCATTGGCAATAGCCATTAATCCTGGGATATTATCGCTTAGGCAGATAATTCTCAATCGCTTCTCCATTCCAAAGGTTATACCTTTTAGATAATCTCCCGCAACATGCGATGCAGTGGCAGAACTACCACCGTTTCCGAAGATATAGATCATTCCGCCACGATTATAGCAATCGGTTATAGACTGAACAACCGTTTCAAGTTCCGAAATATTGATTTTGGTTAGCGTTTCGCTCACCTGATTGAAATATCCCTTATAATGATTATGCCCACTCATCGCCAAAATAAATTAATTTAGTTCCTTCGTTATCAAATTTAAAATCGAAATGCCTTGCTGGCATAGCACTAATCAACTTTTGCTGCAATTCCTTTGGACAGTAAAAAAGGATGAATCCTCCGCCACCAGCTCCTAGTAATTTTCCACCAGTAGCACCGTTCTTTAAACCCAATTGGTAAAGATCTTCAATATGATTATTGCTGATTTTTGACGCCAAACGCTGCTTTAACAGCCAGTTCTGGTTAAGTAACAATCCAAACTCATCTAATGTTCCCTTATAAAGGACATCTTTTAGAACATCAACCAGCGCAACCATATCCTTTAGCACAGCAAATTTATCAGCATTTCCAATATTATTCTTTTGCTCCACAAGAATCTCTGAAGCTTTCCTTTCGTTCCCAATATAAAAAAGTACAAGGTTCTCCTCTAGCTGATTGTAAACATCTTGCTTAAGATAAAGTGGTTCAACGGTTACTGTTTCATTTGCATTAAACCGAAAAATATTCAACCCACCAAAAGCAGCAGCGTACTGATCCTGTTTCCCAATTGGTTCCTTAAGAATATCTATCTCCATTCGACAAGCTTCTTCAGCAAGCATCTCCTTTGAGGAGTATTGTCTTTTTATTGCGTTTAGATTATGCAGCAAACCAACGGTAAATGCGGAAGAAGATCCCATACCTGTACCAGCAGGTATATCGGCAATTGAGCTAACCTCAACACCACCCCTGATGTTTGCCATCTTAAGCGCTTCGCGGATTATCTCATGCTTAAGATCTTCAATATTTTGAACCGTTTCAGTTTGAGAGTATTTTGCACGTATCTTATCCTCCTCAAAGTATTTATGAGAGGAGATGTACATATATTTATTAATTGAAGTGCTGAGCACCGCACCCTGACATTTTGAGTAAAAATCCCTAAGGTCAGAGCCTCCTCCAACAAAACTAATTCTGAAAGGTGTTCGCGTGATAATCATTCTTTTATTTTTAATCTTCCTTTCTAACCGCAAAGAGCGCAAAGTTTTGCGCAAAGTTCTCTTAGAGTCATAATATTTAATTCAATGTCATTTAGTTAAGCCCGAAGGGCTTGAACATGAATAACCTCCGGTAATACCGGAGGTGGCAAATCTGTTGGTTACCAACCCTGAAAGGGTTGAATATTTAACCTTGAAGCCACATTCAACCCTTTCAGGGTTGGATTGTTATTCTTTATAAACTCCCCCAATTTCATTGGGGGCTATTCAAATTCAAGTCCTATCAGACTTGTAACTTAACTCTACGAGATTGATATCTAATTCAAAAAACTTCTAAAATCAAAAACCTAACGTTTGAAACCTATCGGTATTCGTTAAATCTTGTTTTTCAATAACTATAATAAATACTTTGCGGTTAATCCACCACTATGTCCCCAAAATCAATATCCTTATCAATTAACCTATACTCATCCAATAACCTTGAGTTGTATAAGTTGTAAATCTCATTATCAGCCTTACCTCTCCATCGATAATAATCAAAAACTCGCTGTTTATGAAATGCAGGTTCAATATTAACGAATATTTTCAAATGCGACAATTCCCGAATCTCAGGCATCGAAAGCGCAACAACGCCATCAATAATGATCACATCGCAACCAGTAGGATCATAAGCAACGCTCTCTTTTTCAATTAAGGGATTGAAAGAGTAGCCAGGTGCAGTAACCCTTTTCCCATCTATGATTTTAATTAAATCTTTAGCGAGCAATGGTAGCTGAAATCTATCGAAAACATTCTTTGCATTTAGCCTATCCGATTCTGCAAGCAGCCAATTATCCAATTCAACCCTAAGAACATTCTTACCTTTCGACTTAAGATTTAAAGCAAGAAAGTTGCTAATTACACTCTTCCCTGTTCTTGATCGACCTCCAATAGCAATAATCTTTGGAACTCGTTCATTCTCTTTTAGCTTCAACTCTACCCTTGTAAGTAAATCTTCATAGGGTTTATCAAGGATAAATGAAACTGCTTCGGTTAAATCTTCAAACCAGAAATCGGGTTTTGCTTTGGTGGTAAAATTATTTCGCCCCGATCTAACTGCAATGGTTGTACAACCTGCTGCTTGACCAGCTTTGATATCCCTTTCGGAATCGCCAATTAACCAAGATTCTTTAAGGTTGATATTGAACTCCTTGGCTGCATCGAGCAGCATTCCCGGCTTGGGTTTGCGACACTCGCAGTCAATCTTATACAATTTATTCTCCTCTGGAAATCCCTTATCGGGGTGGTGCGGGCAATAGTATATCCTATTGAGATATGCCCCCTCCTCCCCCAGTAACGCCTCCAATTTATTATGAATTACCTGTAATTCCTCAATCGAACACAAATTTCTGGCAATAACGCTTTGATTTGTAACCACAACTGATAGATATTCCGATTGATTTATCCTCTTAATGGCTGCCGGAACAAAGTCAAAAAGGGTTAAATCTTCATAATGCGAAATTAGGTCGATATCCTCGTTCAAAACCCCATCACGATCGAGGAAGATACAAGCACGTTGGTATTTATAGTTTGAACGTTCAATTCGCTCCGATTGAAAATCATTGCTAACCCGCTCCAAGCGGGTAGGTGTTCCCATATCCTTCAAATATTCAGCAGTGTTGTAGCCAAACATACTGATTTTTTTATAGATAGAAGGGAATATATCATGACCAAAATCGGCCTTTTTACCTCGTTTAATAAACCTTAGAATTGATGGGTTCATTATGTAAAGCCCAGCATTTACAAGATTTCGGTAGTACGCACCTTCTTTATGTGGTTTTGAATGGAATGCTACAACCCTACCAAAATCATCTATATCAACTAAATCGCTATCCTGTGGGTGATCGTTTGGATGAACAACGATAGTGCATTCGCTCCCTTTTTCTTTATGATACAATACCAGACGGTTTAAATCCATATTGATCATCACATCGCCATAAAGCAGAAAAAAATCTTCCCCAAGATTACCCTCCAAATCCTTTAATCCACCAGCAGTACCAAGAGGTTCATTTTCGTTATGATATGTGATTGAAACGCCAAAACCCTTACCATCACCAAAGTGTTGAATTATTGTATCGCTCAAATGGTTTACAAGCATGGTAATGCTAGTAATTCCATAACTTTTAAAAAGTTCCACCTGATGCTGGAGTACAGGTTTACCCCCAATCTGAATCATTGGTTTGGGGATTAATTGGGTTTTTTCACCCAAACGAGTACCTTTTCCTCCTGCTAGGATAAACGCTTTCATTCAATATCGAAATAAGATGTAAAGTTAGTAAATTTAATGAATCATTAGGAGTTAGTGAGCATTGGTTGTTTGTGGCAATCAGGTAGTCAGGCTTTAACATCATAATCGCATTTTGCGATAAATTACAAGTGGAATTTTTGCAGTTAAACTCTCACCCCTAAACCAAATATCCTTGGCTTTTCACTTGTCTCTTGCCACTTACTTTATCATCTCCAACAACTTAGCCCTATTAATAATTGATATCTCCCTCCTATTTACAGTTATTATTCCCTCATCCTGTAACTCCGCAAAAACCCTAGCCAACGAGGGGCGTGTAACTCCAAAAAACTCAGCTAACTCCTGATGTGATTTGGGTAGTAAAATGGTAGCATTAGAATCGCTCTTGGTCAAACTTAACAGGTAATGCGCCACCTTTTCCTTAATAGTTTTAAATGAGAGGAACCAAAGTTTATTCGATAAAAACTGAGCACGATTCGAAATTGCATTTAGGTAGTTACGAAGTATTACATCGCTCTGCTGTAGCATACGAATTACATCCGGTTTAGGAATAAAAAGGATTTTACAATCCTCCAAAGCAATCACATCAACCGGATAACGATTTCGTTCACCAAACAGGAAAGCATGTGCAATGGGCTGTGGAGCAAACATCTCCTCTATTTTAAGGATCTTTCCAGAAAAATCGACCATCTCGCCCTTAACGCTTCCTGCAACAACAATACAAAGATTTTTCACCTCCTCATCGCGTTGTGCTATTGTTTGCCCTTTTGAAAATGTTTTAAAGGAATGAGATATCTTACCAAGTATTGATTCTACTTCCGAAGGACTTAACCCTCTAAAGAAAGGGGAATTTGATATTATATTATACATCAATTCAAACAGTTTTTTTCAACAACCAAATCTAGGTGTTTTTTTGCAATCATCACTTTCCTCTGCTGAACAACACCACAATTCATTTGTGTTCCAATTAATACTTACATAACTTTGATAGATAGTTTATCCAAGACTTTCCAACAAAATATCAGCAATTCCTAAGTGAATTCAGCATATTAACTTACTCTAAATATTAGATGTATGAAAACAAAAATAATTTTAGGATTTTCGCTCCTTATCCTATGTTGTTGCAGCAATCCTCTGCCTACAAAAACACCAACTACAGCCCCTCACCATCAGGGTAAAATCAGAATTACTGGAGCTTATGCTTTATACCCTTTGGTACAACAATGGATTGCCGATTATCAAAAGGTTAATCCAAATGTTGAATTCGATTTGCAAGCCATTGGTTCAGGGAATGGACTCGATGAAATCCTTAACAAGAAAACAGATATCGCCATGATATCAAGTCAGGTACCAGAAAATGTGGATACGCTGCTCTGGATTTCACCAGTTGCGAGGCTTGCAGTTGTTCCAATTATCAGTAAAAAGAACCCTTACCTACAAACCATACTCAAGAATGGGATTAAGAAGGACGAACTTGTTGGTTTATTCACAAACCAAAACCCGCATACTTGGGGCGATATATACGGCAAACCAACTAAAGATCCTGTAAAGGTTTATGTGCGTTCGGATAAATCGGGGGCTACCGATGTTTTAGCAAAATATCTATGGGTAGAATCCAATGAGGTTGTTGGAGTTGGCATTGAAGGCGAGAATAAAATGATTGAGGCTGTAAAAGCGAATCCACTTGCACTTGGCTACTGTAACCTTGTTTACACTTATGATCTTGCTAACAAGCAATTTTTCAACGATTTCTGCATACTCCCAATAGATCTTAATCAAAACGGGATTATTGATAAACGCGAGGATTTTTATAATGACTTTGCAGAACTCCAACGTGCTATGTTTCTTGGAAAATACCCTTGCGTTCTTAATCGCAACCTCTACGTTGCAACGCTAGGTAAACCCAAAACACAGGAAATGGTTGATTTCCTTAAATGGGTATTAACACGAGGACAGGGTATTGTACCAAAATTGGGTTATATTGAGCTACGCAATAGCGAGATTAAATATAATCTTTACTATTTATTGAATTAACACCAGTTGAGTAAACCCTTCGGCGTGCGTAGCACCCGAAGGCGTTTTATTCACTCAGCAAACTCCAAAAGGTTTTGAAAACGCTTTTGGGTTTTCCTCAGTAATCCTTCGGCGTAAAAAATAACCGAACAAGTTTTGTTTCCTACCTTCCAGAACCCTTCGGTGTGCAAAGCACCCGAAGGGGTTTTATTTCCTTCTTACCAAACTCCAAAAGGTCTTGAATACATTTTTGGGTTTTTCAACAACACTTCACAACACTAGTATTTTTTCCCAATATCCCTCCTTTTATTTTATTTTTTTGCTGATTTATAATATCTTGCTACCCTGTTCATAATTATTCGGAAAACAACTTTAAATCATCAAAAATTTAACTCTATCTTAACGCCCCATATTCTATCTATGAATTAACTTTGTGCAGTAAAGTAAATTTAAATAATTAACTAGTAATCAGAATATCAACTAAAACAATAGCTTATGAAATTTAAACATTTACTCAAAACTACAGCTCTCACACTCTTGCTTATTATTGCAGGGAAAGTTGGTTGGGGGCAAACCACTTATGTCTGGAATGCCACAAGTGGTGGTGCTTATAACACCGCTGCAAACTGGACACCAACAAGAACAACACCTGCCACAACTGATATCTTAACCTTCAGCGATGGTGGAACTTATACTGTTACAGCTCTACCCGCTGCTGAAACTATTGGACAACTTATAATTTCAAGTAATACTAAGATTACCCTACAGGCAGCTGCCACAGCCGTTTTAACTATTGCTGGTGGTACTGGTACTGACTTAGATGTTCCTAGCGGTTGCGAACTCAACCTAATGGGTACAAATTTCGCTATCACTATTAATTTAACAGCCGGAGCAACTGGTAGTATTAGTGGTAATATTACATTCGGAGGAGCTTCAGCAAACACTGCCCACAGATTAACCGCTACTGATGCTTCCGCAATCACATTTAACAACGGTTCAGTATTTACAGCTAATACTTTTTTTAATGGAAGCGCCTTTGGAACAGCTGCAGGAAATGCAAATACTATTATTTTTGCTAATGGTTCTACATATGTTGCCAAAGCAGGTTCAAATCCTTTCGGTGTTACAGCACCTGCATCTGCAGTAATATTTCAAACAGGTAGTACTTATAGTTTAGAGGCTAGTTTAACTCCATCATTGAGTAATAGAACTTATGCCAATTTTAGAGTTAACTATAGTGGTGCTGCAATTTCTCCATCGGGAACAGCACCTTGTAGAATAGATAATTTAACTATCTTATCTGGTAGTGTAGGAATCACCACTGCATTACCTATTTTAATTAGTAACGATATTACCATATCTAGTGGTACTACTTTTAACTATTCACCAGCAACCGCAAATACAACAGGTTTAATTTTTTGTGGATCAGGAATCCAAAATATTAACAATGCAGGTACATTGACTTTAGGTGCAAATGCAAATGTTGTTGTCAAACAAGGCAGTACCCTTCAGTTATCAAGTAACATTGCTGTTTTAGGTAAGTTCACAGTGATGGGGACTTTAAATACAGTTGATAAGGTTATTTCTGGTGCAACAGGTTATTGTGTTAGTGGTAATTCATCAGTAAACCTAACAGGGGTTCTTGCAACAGGTACAAATGGCCTTACAGGTATTGCGTCACTTACCGGAATTGAAGCTGGTATGTTAGTTACTGGAGATGCCGCAATTCCTGCAAACACTTTTGTTACCAGTACTGCAACTAGTCCTACCAATACAGTATTTTTCACAAATTATCCAACTCAAAATGTAGCTTCTGCAAATTTAGTATTTACAAGAGTTGCAGGAACGATTAAATCAGGCCACGCTAATGGCTTAAACGGATCAATTACCCTTTCAGGTGCAAATGCATTTGATGCTAATTCAAGTTTTGAATTCAATGGTTCTGCTGCTCAAGTAACTGGTGTATTACTTCCTGCATCTTTTAAAAATCTCACAATTAACAACTCAAATGGAGTTACCCTATCTGGTTCAACTACTGTTAATGGTACATTAACCATGAATTCGGGACAGTTAGCCCTAGGTGGTAATACTTTGGCATACGGAGCATCTGCAACTTTAGCATATACAGGCTCTTCTGCTCAAACAACTGCTGGGGAAATAATTGCAACAGTTCCTAATATTACTATTAATAACTCCAATGGAGTTACACTCGCTAGTACAACAAACATTACCGGTGCATTAACACTTACTAGCGGTAAACTTGATATTGGAGCAAATAACCTTACAGTAGGTAGTATTTCAGGTTATGATGCTACAAAATATGTTATTGAATCAGGAACTGGTTTTCTAAAAATGAATACAGCCGCTGGTACAGTAACTTACCCAATTGGTACTTCTACATCATATACCCCATTCGTTACAACTGGTAACACTGCTGGTAATGTTCTTGGTGCTAATATTAAAAACTCAATTACCAATGCCACCCTCGACAATGAGAAGTGCGTTAAACTTGAGTGGAAGGGTACTGATGGAACACCAGGTAATAATACTGGTACTATTACTTTCCAGTGGAATGCCTCGGATGAAGGATCTAGCATAAATCATTCTAATCCATTCGTATTCGCTGTGTGGGATGGCTCTAAATATCAAACAAATATTGTAACCGTTAACGGTTCTGGTCCTTATACAGCAACAGTCGATGCACCTGCTACATACCCTCCTTATCCTGTTATTATTGGTAATAAAGCAGCATTCTATGCAGATCCTCCCGTGTTAGCAGCAGATGCAACCAATAACGATGTTGATAATAATATCGATATTACATTTACTGATGATGCATCATGGCGTTCAGCTATTACAGCCGTTAAAGATGGATCTACAACCTTAACTTTAACAACCGATTATACAATTGCATCGGGAAAAATAACTCTTATCCCAAGCGCAACAAATAGCCTTAAAACACCTGGTTCCAGAACAATTACTGTTATTGCAACTGGTTATGCTGATGCTACTGTTACGCAGCAGATTAACCATGGTGTTATTTCTACATCAAAATCAACTATTTCAAATACTCCTGCAATGGGGGTTAACACAACATCTCATGTTACCCTAACAGCCAAAGATCAATATGAAAACCCCATTTCAGGTTATGTATTTAAATACGATGTTGCTATAACAAATACAACTATTACCACAACTGAACAATATACAATTGACGGGACAGCAAGAACCTCAAATATTTCAGATGTAGACATTACAACTCCTACAGATGCTTCAGGTGTAACCACATTTGATATAACCGTTCCAGCTACAGTAGATGGTGATGATGGTGTTTCAGTTCAGGTTCAGCTAAACGATGGAACAACTAACCTAGGTAGTGCATTATCCTATTTTGCTCCTACTGCTCCAACTTTTAGTATATCTGCTACGCCTTCGCTAACAGAATTAAACCTCAACGGGGCTACAGTTAATTTAACTATTCAGAACGAAACCTTTGCTGGTAGTTTGGATAAAACCAAATATACCTTGCATAATGCTCCTACGGGTGTCTCGGTTAGTGATGTTACAAAAAACTCATCAACAACTGCAACCTTAACCCTTGCTTTTGATGGTACTGATTTTGATGTTGATGTTACTAACTTTAACATTACCATTGCTGGAACCGAACTCACCTTTGGCAATCCTTTGACCAGTAACGACCTAACCATTACTGCCGTTAACCTAGCAACGGTTACTACAAACGCAGCAATTACTACAAACGGTTTAACTACTGCAACTTGGGGTGGTAACGTTACAGCCGATGGCGGTGCAACAGTTACAGAAAAGGGTATTTGCTGGAATACAACTGGTACTCCAACCCTAAGCGATTCTAAAACTACCGAAGGTTCAGGTATAGGTGCTATTACTGGTAATATGACTAGTTTATCAACAGCCACAAAATACTACGTTCGCGCATACGCAACCAACTACGATGGCACAAACTATGGAAGTGAATATAACTTTACAACATTTGCTTCTGCATCAACCTTTACTGCTTCCTACCCAAAATCGGCTAACATAACACTTACTGGTTTTGATGTTGTAGTAAATGTCAGCGCTGCAGGTAAGGTATACTTCCTAAAACTTGCTTCTGGTGCAACCGCTCCAACTAGTGCAACTGTAAAATCAACAGGTACTGAAATTACAGTAGCTGCTGCAAGCACAGATTATACTGCTACAATTACAGGTTTAACACAGTATACAACCTATGATGTTTACTTTGTAACCGAAAACAGTGATGGAGTTTTAATGGATACTCCTGTCTTGTTATCAGTTACAACCTTAAATACTCCTGCACCTTCATTTACTGCCACCTATCCTAAATCTGCCAGTATTACAACAAGCGGTTTTAATGTTGTGGTTAATACCAATGCTATAGGTAAGGTTTTCTTTTTAAGACTTGCCTCTGGTGCAGCTGCTCCAACCAGTGCAACTGTAAAATCAACTGGTACAGCTATTAACATTGCTGCAGCAAGTACTGATTATAGTTCCGCAATTACTGGGTTAACTTCAGGTACCACTTACGATGTTTATTTTGTAACTGAGAACAATAATGCCACAGTATTAATGGCAAGCCCAGTTAAACTATCAGTAACAACACTTTCAATCACTGTTATAAGCATTCATGATATACAGTATACTACTGATGCATCTGGTGATAGTCCATATATAAATCAAACAGTCACTACATCGGGTATTGTAACTGCTATTAAATATAATGCAAGCCAAGTACAACAAGGATTTTACCTACAGAATGGCTCTGGAGCTTGGAATGGTGTTTATATTTATACAGCCACTCCTGTTGTAGCTGTTGGTGATAATGTAACTGTTACTGGTACTATGACAGAGTTCAACAAGACAACTGAAATGACACCTGTAACAAGTTCTAATATTGTAAGTTCAAATAATACGTTACCAGCCCCTGTAGCGCTAACTACCTTAGCTGCTAATAATGAATCGTATGAGGGTGTACTAATTAAAGTTAGTGGTGCAACTTGTACTGGATCACCTGCTACTGGAACCTTTGTAGTAAATGACGGTAGTGGCGATTTAACAGTGTACAAGAGTTTATTCCAAACACTTGCTCTAACAACTAATAGTAAGTATAACGTTACTGGTATACTTGTTGATTACTACACAACCTCTCATCTATATGAGTTGTATCCACGTAGTGCTGCAGATATTAGTGATATTACTGGAATTGATGATAACAACCTTAATTCCAACCTAACCATTTACCCTAACCCATTCAGCAACGAAATCAGATTTGAAGGTTCACAAAGCGTAAAACGCGTTGTTATAACTAGCATTACTGGTCAAGTTCTTAAGAATGTTGAAATTGGTCAGGTTAATTATGTAAATACTCAAGATTTACCAAGGGGTATGTATCTTGTAACCTTTATGAATAGTAAAGGCGAAAAAACAACCCAAAAGATGGTTAAGCAATAAACTCTTTTATATTTACAAAGCCCTCGGAAAACCGGGGGCTTTGTTTTTTACATCTCCTCTCTATCTATTCGTCCTATCAAATGAGCTATTTAAAAGAAGATCAGTGGCTTTTAACAAAAAAAATGATATATATCTTACCCTATTAAATATTTTGAACTTTTTTTTTAATACTTTTGTTTTCTTTAAAATATAATAATATTGTAAAACTTTGAATTTAAAAAATCATGAAATTTAAGAGAATTATTTTGGCATTTGTTTTGCTTATTGTAATACTGGTTGGTATGGTTTCGTGCATGAATAATATCCCATGCCCTGCTTATGCCAGTACAACCCATAAGGTTCAAAATCATAAAAGTTAAATTTTTGTAAGTATCAATTTTTTAAATATATTAGCATCGGACTCTCAAAACGAAATTCAATGAAAGCAATGAAGAAATTTTTCGCAATTTTACTTGTTCTAGGTATAGTGGCAGTAGTATTTAGCTCTTGTGCAAAGAAAACATGTCCCGCCTATAAACACGTTTATACAAATTCACCTGCAGTAGCAAGAGGTTAATTTTTTTTAAAAAATAACCTAACTTTCTTAGGCATTCACATTGCTTGAGAAGGTTTTTTATTTGAATATACCAAACCTAGTCTTTTACCCACACAGTTTCTCTTTTCTGGAGAAAAAGTAGTAATCAGAAAAAAATATTCATCCCTTCTTTGATTTTAGCACAAACGCACCCTGTGAGGATGTGATGTAAAATGGTGTTCCATCCAGTTTACATCTTTGGGTGATGTTGGCAAGTGCTTGTTTTGAGACTGATGAATCGATTATCACCATCCTGGGTTTAAAGAAATCTAGTACTCTATAGGGGTGGTATTTGTTGATAACCAAATAATCTACATCCAATCTGCCATTGCTAACCATTTTGTCAAGATCGGGTCTGAAGGGGATTGCAATTGTTTTATCGCAAAATGCGATTATTGTAATTCCTTGGTGGTTTGTGGTTTTCACAAATAAATCATTATTGCTTGCTTTTGCCTTTAGCTCAGGGTTTATTACATCGTACCCATCAGAGCCTACTGCTGAGATATAGCCTTTAATATAGAAGTTATATTTATCGGAGAATTGCTCGCTTGAGGTATCAATATCAATAAACATCAATTTTTCGTTTGCTCTAAGGCTAACCAACGATTTCTTGTTGATGTTATATACTATTAGCTCCTTTGCTTCCGATTTATCAATATAACCGTTTAACCTTAATCCCAGAAAGATTAATAGTAGTATCAGTGATGCAAAAATATATTTAACTCTTTTTGAAGTTAGGTAAATTGACAGGAAGAATATTATCCCAAATATGGAAAGCATTTGTAGTGCCGATATGTGAAGGCCTTCCGAAACTGAATATGGAAGTTTCTCGATATACTCAAGGCTATGATTGAGCAAACTAATTGTGAGCGAAAAGATTTTACCAACAAACCCAGCTATAACTGGAATTGGTGAAACTATCATCAATAAAACAGATAGGTATAAGGCAATGGTTGATAGTGGGATTGCAACTAGGTTAGATAAAAGGAAATAGTTTGGGAATTGGCTGAAGTAGAATAGGCTTATGGAAAAGGTTCCTAGCTGGGCAGCAATGGATACTGCAATTAATGACCATACCTTTTCTAGCGCCCAATTTTTTACATAGATTATTTTATAAACGTATGGGTAGAAATAAACGATGGAGATTACTGCTAGGTATGAAAGTTGAAATCCAACATCAAGCAAATTATAAGGATTTATGACAAGCAGCACAAATGCCGATGCGGCGAGTGTATTATAGATATTCGATTTTCGCTCAAAAAAATCACCTATCACTAAAAATGAGAACATCAGAGCAGAACGTTGAACGCACGGTGGTAGTCCGGTTAAAAGAGAGAAAAACCATAAAAAAGCGAGTAGGATCAAGGCTTTTATTGCCCGTGTAACAACCTTCTTATCCAAAAATGTAAGTAGAAACGATAGTAGTACGTAAAGAATTCCAATATGCAATCCTGATACGGAGAGTATATGCATTGCCCCTGAACTGGAATATACTTGCCTTAGCTCATCATCAAGTAAATCCTGATATCCCAATGTTAATGCCGATGCAACTGCAAGCTCATTGTTAGATAAACCATTGGCTTTGAATAGCGTGACTAGTTTATCGCGCAAAAACAATGCGCTTTTTTTAATACCTACTCCTTGGTTTTCGAGTAGTTCCCATTTCCCAGGTTGAAGATATGCAGTGTAATTAACTCCTCTATCGGATAAATATTTTTTATAATCGAACTGATAAGGGTTTCCCGATTGTGCTATTGGCTGTGGGTTTAATTCCGCTATCAATACTGATCCATAGGTGAGATTTGCAGCCAAACTATCGCCAATGCTAAAGTAAACAAGCATTTTTTCGTTGGTAGCCCACCAGCTATTGTTGCTTTGTATATATTTTACCTCAACCTGAGCTCTAATTGATTTTGTTCTTAGCTGAGGGTTATCAAGTAGGTAAATTATTGCTCGATTGTTGCTATTGGTCAAAAGTTTATCGGAAGCTGGTTGTTTAATGGTAAGAATAACTCCTGTAAAAAATATGAAGGTATTAATTGTTACTCCGAATACCCATCTATACATCCAATTGGATGCAAGTAAAAAGGATGTAAGAACTGTTCCTAAAAGGAGTAAGAGGAAAGCATAATTCCATAGCGAATATGAAAATATCTCAAGCCCATATTGGCAAGCAATACCTGCAATAAATGGCAATATTAATCTAAAGAAAGGAACTTCTTTTATGCTAATAGGTAAACTCATTCAATATTCTTATTCCTTTATCTAAGTTACAAATTCTTTTTGAATTGCCTATAATAAGGGTGAAGAAAATAAATGAGATTAAAAAAAATCGAATATTCGATTTGCAAGAATAATTTGAAGAATAGAGGTTTCTAAATTCAAACGGTCTCTTCTAACTACTTGGCAAGCTTAAATTTGTAATCAACATCAAACTTACCTTTAGATATAGAGAGTAATTTGCCAGCAAGGAGTTTACGACGTAATGCCGAAATACGATCGGGGAAAAGCATACCTTCAAGATGATCGTACTCATGTTGAGCAATCCTAGCAGGAATTCCATCTAAAACTTCATCATGTGGAATGAAATTTTCATCGAGATATTGAATACGAATGCTCTCCTCGCGTTCAACCTCTTCGCGAAGATTTGGTATACTCAAACAGCCCTCTTTAAATAGTTTTTTCTCGCCAAATCGCTCAATAATTTTAGCATTGATAAGAACTTTTTTAAAATCTTTCATTGTAGCTTCATCCTCTTCAAGTGGCGAGGCATCTATAACAATCAATCGGATTGATAGACCAATTTGAGGAGCTGCCAATCCAATTCCATCGGAATGGTGCATTGTTTCAAACATATCTTCAATAATCTGCTTTAAATCTGGATATGTTGAGTCGATATTTACAGCGACTTTTCGAAGAATTGGTGAGCCATAGATATAAACAGGACGAATCATAAAAATATTTATTTTTTAAAGTTCCTGCCTTCCATATAGGACTGCAATATTATTGTGGCACTTATTGTATCAACAAGAGCCTTGTTTTGTCTATCCTTTTTCTTTACACCGCCATCAATCATGGTTTGAAAAGCTAATTTTGAGGTAAACCTCTCATCAACAAGTTCAATGATCATGGATGGAAAAACTTTTTTAATCCGATTTATCACTGGTTGAATGTAAGTAACAGCTTCGGACAACTGATTGTTCATCTGCCGTGGAAAACCAATTACTATTGTATCAACGCTCTCTTTACTAAAATACTCTGTTAAAAATTCAATTACAGTATGGGTTGGTATTGTGTTAATGCCATTGGCAATAATTCTAAGGGGATCAGTTACAGCCACTCCTGTACGTTTTCGTCCAATATCAAGTGCTAAAATTCTGCCCATAACTGATTCTGCTGTTAGGTGTAGTGAATATTTTTTTCAATTAATCTCGTAATTAGATCATCCTTTTTTAAAGGGTTTAATGTTAAAAGTGTTCCATCAACAAGTATTACACTCCCATTTCCTGTTTTAATGATTTTTTGAACCTTTTGGATATTCACTAAAATATTATGGTTTACTCTATAAAAATCTCTCTCAATTAGCGATTCTTCCATTGCATTAATTGTTTCATCAACTCTAAGTTTTGAACCATTTTCTAAATGAATCAATACCTTTTCATCAGAAACTTCGAAAAAAAGAACCTCTCTTAAATCAACATATACATATTCTCCGTTTGCAGCAACAACTAATTTCTGTGGAATTATTTCTTTAAGGTTATCAAAAAGAGCACTGTATTTATTTTGACTATTGAAGTTGTTTTTTTTCAATTCATAAACCTTTTCAACAGCCTTGGTTAGCTCATCAATTTCAATTGGCTTTAAAATATAGTCAATAGCACTATACTTAAAGGCTCTAATAGCATAGTTGTTATGTGCTGTTATAAAAATGATATCAAAATTACAGTTGGTACATCTTTCCAAAAAATCAAAACCTGTTCCGTTGGGCATTTCAATATCTAAAAAAATAAGTTCTGGTTTTAATTTTACAACTTGTTCAAGGGCTTCGTCCACTGATCGAGCAATACCAATGACCTCGACTTGAGGGCAAAATTGGTTTAGAAGTATCTGAAGTGATCTTATAGATGCAATTTCATCGTCAACCAGTAATGCTTTCAGCATGTACATCATTACTTCAAATTAATAGTACGGTTTAGAAAAAATCGTGTAAAAATACAATTTTTGATCTGTTAAAACATATAAATTATTCAGTTACATCTGAATATTTGTTTTAATTTCTTTGGGTATTGATATGAGAACTCTGGTTCCCAATGGTAGTCCTAAATTGTCGGTTAAGTCTTCGTATATAATGTTAAATTGTTCTTTATACATTAAGCTTAACAAATCAATTCTTTGCTGTGTAATCTGCGAACCTCTTGATTTGTACTCTCTAGTACGAAGTTGTTGGATAGTATCGGCATGTTTTCGACCTACACCATTGTCCTCAATGGTGCAACTTATAATAGTACCACTATCTATTAATGATATTTTCACCCATCCTGTCTTATCCTCTTTGAGCATAATTCCGTGCCATATAGCATTTTCAACAAACGGCTGAATTAATAAAGTTGGTATTTTATATAATAGAATTGATTCTTTTTCTCCATAATCTATTGTATAGTCAAATTTTCCTTCTAATCTAATTTTTTCTAAATCGAGGTATAATCGAAGGGCTTCTATTTCTTCTCTCAAAGGGATTGTAGAATTTAAGGAGTTATCTAAAGTTACACGCATTAATCGTGCAAATTTTGTCAGATATTTATGTGAACTAATCGGGTCTCTTTCTAGAATGTAAAGTTGAATAGAGTTTAAAGTATTAAAGATAAAATGAGGATTCATTTGTTGCCTCAATGATTGCTGCTTATATAGATTAATATTTTGAAGCAAGTCATTTCTTCGTTTTATAGAATTCACCCTAGTTTTGAAAATAAAAAAAATAATAATGGTAAAAAAAAGTGTACCAGTAAGTAAAAACCAAGTTCTTTTCCAAAAAGGGGGTTGAATGGTAAACAAAATAGATGCTGGAGTTGAACTCCATATTCCACTATAACTCTGAACTTCAACCTCAAACGTATAATTACCATGTGATAAGCCGCTGAAAAGACAATTTGGTGTTTGGGTTTGAACCCAAGTTGTATCAACACCAATCATCCTATACCTATAAAGAGCATCCCCTTGTTTTCGGTAAACAAACCCTACAAAGTCAAAGTTTAATACATTTTGATCATACTCCAAATTAACATCCTGTTTTAATGATAAATCGACTGGCTCGTTATTAACCTTAAATGCTTTAATAATTACTTTAGGTGCAGTTTTATCTTCGGTAACCAATTCCTTATCAAATACTGTTAAACCTTTAGAGGTTCCAACGAATACTTTATTATTATACTCACAAACTGTAGTTACTTCATTTGTTGGTAATCCATTGGCATTAGTAAAATTATGAATTGTGTATTTCTCCTGGTTAATAATTATTCTTGAAAGTCCCTGCCTAGTTGCCACCCAAACATTATTCTTTGAATAATAAAGTTTATGTATTGAGTTTGAAATAAGCCCATCTCTTTGAGTTATCTGTGAAATTTTTCCATTTCTATAAATCACTATCCCATTTCCATTTGTACCCAACCATAGAGATGAATCAATTGGGTTTTGAATAATACTAACAATAATTTGAGCTAACAGCGAATTTTCAGTGCCTTGATATAAATAGCTACCATTGATGTATTTCCAAAGTCCATTTATTGTGCAAAACCAAATAGTCCCATGCTTATCTTCAACAAGATCGTAAATTAAGCCCGTAAAATCTTTTTTAAATTCAGACTCGTAAACAAACTTATTATCAACATATTTAAGTAAACCCGTAGTTGCTCCAACCCAATAACCACCATATAAACTTTTTATTACCTCTCTGGGATAAACAGATATATTATTTGGAGCTTGAAGGCCTGTAACTTGATTATTCTTAATCAAATATATTTTATCAATCGAACTTATCCAAATAGTATTGTTTAACGAATCAATTAGTATGTTTCGAACAGATGAATATTTTACTAAATTATTATTTGAGTAATAATGTTTTATTTTATCATTTTTCAACAGATCAACAAAGCCAAACTCATACCCAATATAGGTTCCATCATGATTGGCAGTAATTGCATTTATTCGATTATCAAATAAACCATTTTCTTTAGAATAGTTAACAAAATTTATCTCTGAACAGTAAAAAACTCCATCATTTAGTGAACTAAACCAATAGGCACCTTCCCTATCCTGAAGAACAGAAGTAACTTGAATATCGCGAAGAAAATTCATCTGAGGTTTTTTTTCGATATCATAATTTGAATAGCATTCAATTCCACCACCTTGAGGAGCAACCCAAAGATTGTTTTTGCTATCAATACTCATCCAAATTATCTCCTGATTCTTTCTTACATTGCTAACTACTTTGCCATTCTTAATTTTAAAAATTGACTGCATTAAACTGCATATTAAAGAACTATCCGGAGCCGTTTGAAAAAATAAATGATGATGTGTGTATCCATTATAGGGGATAAGGTCTAAAAGCGATACTTTGAATTTCTGATATATCCCTTGAAAGCGAAAATATTTTTGATCAAAATGATTAGGGCTAGATATTAATATTTTCCGGTTGGATCGTTCCTCTGCATTTATATTTATATCCTTTTCGACTTCATACTTTCTATAAATACCTTCTGGACTTATAGTAATTAATCCAAATTGCTTAAGACCTAGGTAAATATTATCGAGACTATCAACATAAAACGAACATTTTATGGGTCCCCTGCTTGAAGGTAAATGATCCTTTATCTTATTGTTGTATTTATAACTAACTACCTTGCCATTTTCAAAGTAAGATAGTTTACCAGACATTGGAATAAACCAAATTCTTTGTCTATAGTCTTCATAAATCTCAAAAACATCATTGTCAACCAGTCCGGATTGAAGATCGAAATTTTCAAATTTATAGCCATCGTATCTACTTACCCCATTGGCTGTTGCAAACCAAATATACCCATTTGAGTCCTGAAATACGTGATAAACAACCGAAGAGGGAAGTCCATTATCTACAGTATATCTTCGAAAAACTGGTTCTGGGTTTTGGGAATACGATTGAATAGAAAAGAAAACTATGAAAAAAAGATAAAAAACTAATAACAGCTTCCATTTTGGGGGATTCAATTCAATATTTTGGGTAGTTACCAAGAAAAGAATAGTTTTATTGACAAATTATTTGCTAATTTAATAAAAAAAGGGTGTCAACTGACACCCTTTTCAATTTCCAACATGATTTTACTATTTAGAAAAATCCATATTTGACATTCTTACGTATGACTTATACCTCCACTTAGCATTTTCCTCAGATGCTTTGAATAGTTCTCCTGCAGCCTCAGGGAATGAAAGTTGTAGAGAAGTGTAACGTACTTCACCCTTTAAGAAATCTTGGAATGTATTCCATTCTGGCTCTTTCGAATCAAGTTGGAAAGGATTCTTTCCTTCTTGTTCGAGTAGAGGGTTATAACGGAATAGATGCCAATAACCAGATTTAACGGCAAGTTTAGCTTCGTTTTGGGTTGCACCCATACCGTTGCGTAAACCGTGGTTAATGCATGGTGCGTAAGCAATAATAATTGAAGGTCCAGGGAAAGCCTCGGCTTCTTTGATCGCTTTAAAATATTGGTTGTGATCAGCACCCATCGATACTTGAGCAACATAAACATAACCATAACTAATTGCCATCATACCTAGATCTTTCTTACGAATACGTTTTCCAGAGGCAGCAAACTTAGCAACAGCTGCGATTGGAGTTGATTTCGAAGCTTGACCACCAGTATTTGAGTAAACCTCGGTATCCATAACAAGAACGTTAACATCTTGTCCTGTAGCAAGAACATGGTCTAGACCACCGAATCCGATATCGTATGCCCAACCGTCACCACCAAAGATCCATACTGATTTCTTGATGAAATACTGCTTAAGGGCTAGAAGCTCTTTTGCAAATTCATCATTAATCTTTTCAAACTCAATGATTAGTTTTTCTGAAGCAACTTTAGATTCGGCAGCATTGTCTTTTGCCCGAACCCACTCCTTCATTGCAACTTTAGCACTATCGCTATAGTTACCATTAAGAGCAACTGCGATTCTTTCAGCAACACGTTGGCGTAGTTTATCAACACCAGTAGCGATACCAAAACCGTACTCAGCGTTATCTTCAAATAAAGAGTTAGCCCAAGCAGGACCATGCCCCTCTTTGTTAGCACAGTAAGGAGTTGATGGAGCAGAACCACCATAGATTGATGAACAACCTGTAGCGTTTGCAACAATCATTCTATCACCAAATAGTTGGGTAATTGCTTTGATATACGGTGTTTCACCGCAACCAGCACAAGCACCGCTAAATTCAAATAGTGGTTGTACGAATTGACTATTCTTAACTGATTTTTCTTTTCCAAGAATATCTTTGTATCCAACGTTCTTGTGCATCCAAACAAAACGCTCTGCCTCTGCCATTTGACTTTCAAGAGGCTTCATAACAAGTGCCTTAGTCTTCGAAGGACAAACATCTGCGCAGTTACCGCAACCCGTACAATCTAGTACACTTAACTGAATACGGAAGTTATACTCTTTAATACCACCGTTACCTTTAACAGTTTCAGTTCCTTTAGGTACTTTTGCTAACTCAGCATCTGTCAATAGGAATGGACGAATTGCAGCGTGAGGGCAAACATAAGAACACTGGTTACACTGAATGCAGTTTGTAGGAATCCATTCTGGAACGTTTACAGCAATACCACGTTTTTCGTACTCCGTTGTACCTGAAGGAAACGTGCCATCTTCGCGATTTAGGAATGCGCTAACTGGAAGATCATCACCCATTTGATTATTTACAGGAACAACAACCCTATTAATAAACTCAGGCGCACCTTCAATTGCAATAGGTTTTTCGGGAGTAAGTTTAGACCACTCTGAAGGAACTTCAACCTTAGTAACATCACCACCACGATCAACAGCAGCGTAGTTCATCTTTACGATTTCGTCACCTTTACGGCCAAACGATTTATCAATAGCTTTCTTCATATCCTTAACAGCCATCTCGTAAGGGATAACGCCAGAGATTTTGAAGAATGCACTTTGCATGATAGTATTTGTTCTATTACCCAAACCGATCTCCTCTGCAATTTGAGTAGCATTCATCATATAGAAATTGATCTTATGATCTGCTAAATACTTCTTAATTGAGTTAGGAAGTTTATCCTTTGTTTCTTCAACATCCCAAATGCTATTTAGTAGAAATGTACCACCATCACTTAAACCCTTTAATACATCATATCTACCTAGATAAGATGGAACGTGACAAGCTACAAAATCAGGAGTTGTAACTAAATATGGTGAACGGATTTGTTTGTCACCAAAACGAAGGTGAGAAACAGTAATACCACCTGATTTCTTTGAGTCGTATGCAAAGTAAGCTTGGCAATATTTATCGGTATTGTCACCAATAATCTTGATAGAGTTTTTATTTGCTCCAACAGTACCGTCTGAACCAAGTCCATAGAATTTAGCTTGGAATGTACCCTTAGAAGCAAGGTTAATCTCAGCACCAACAGGTATTGATTTGAAAGTAACATCATCATTAATACCCACTGTAAACTGATTCTTTGGCTCTTTTAGTTTTAGATTTTCAAATACAGCAATCATTTGAGCAGGAGTAGTATCCTTCGAACTCAAACCATAACGACCACCTATAATTAATGGTTGGTTTGTCTGATTATAGAAAATTTCTTTAATATCTAAATATAATGGGTCACCATTAGCACCTGGTTCTTTTGTGCGATCGAGAACGCAAATTCTTTTTACTGATTTTGGAAGAACCTTTAATAAGTATTTAGCAGAGAAAGGACGATAAAGATGAACTGATATCAAACCAACTTTTTCGCCTTTTGCATTCAGATAATCAACAACTTCTGAAAGAGTATCGGTGATTGAACCCATTGCAATAACTATATTCTCGGCATCAACAGCGCCATAGTAATTAAATGGGTGGTACTCACGACCTGTTAACTTGGTGATTTCTTTCATGTAATCCTCAACAACATCGGGAATTACATCATAGAATTTGTTAGCAGCTTCACGTGATTGGAAGTAAATATCTGGATTTTGTGCAGTACCTCTTGTTACAGGATGTTCTGGATTTAATGCCCTATCGCGGAATTCCTGAAGTGCCTTACGGTCTACAAGTGGTGAAAGATCATCATTCTCCAAAACTTCAATCTTCTGAATCTCGTGTGAGGTTCTAAAACCATCAAAGAAATGAAGGAACGGAACTCTAGTCTTAATAGATGTTAAATGAGCAACACCTGCTAAATCCATTACTTCCTGAACACTACCTGTTGCTAATAGAGCAAATCCGCATGAACGGGTACTCATAACATCACTATGGTCACCAAAGATAGATAATGCTTGAGCAGCAATACTACGTGCAGATACATGGAATACTCCTGGAAGCAACTCACCAGATATCTTATACATATTAGGAATCATCAGCAAAAGGCCTTGTGATGCAGTATAGGTTGTAGTTAACGCACCAGCTTGCAATGAACCATGAACAGCACCAGCAGCACCAGCTTCAGATTGCATTTCTGCAACTTTTACTGTTTCTCCAAAAATATTTTTCCGACCAAATGCAGACCATTCGTCAACGTACTCTGCCATAGTGGATGAAGGGGTGATGGGATAGATTGCAGCAACCTCGCTAAACATATATGCGATGTGAGCGGCAGCATAGTTCCCGTCACAAGAAATGAATTTTTTATTCTTTGCCATTGTAAATTTGAATTTTATTGATATTGAATTGAATACTAAAAAAAACCTAGCAAAGTTAATAGAAAAAGAGAGAAAGTTGCATGTTGTTAAACAATTTGAAATGATTCTATTTATTATGATTATCGTGAAATCGTTTGAAATCTGATTTTTTGCGATTTTTATCTTTATCAAAAATTTTAAATCTCAATTTTTCCTTTACTAAAACCATAAACATTGAGCAGACATTATTCGTAAACTAATTTTTTAATTAGAAAACTCAATAAATAATAAATTGGAATGATTATTTTCGCAATAGTTAAAAATTATCAGTTTTTATCAAATTATAGCTATGGATACTAAGTTTAAAATAGGTGTTCTTAAAGAAACTAAAAATCCACCCGATAAAAGAGTGGCTTTACCTCCCGCACAAGCTCTTGAACTTAAAAGGCTTTTTGCAAATGTTGAGATTTATGTTCAACCCAGTGATATTAGATGCTACAAAGATTCCGAGTACTCATCAGTTGGAATAACCCTAAAGGACGATTTAAGTGATTGCGATTTACTTTTAGGCGTAAAAGAGGTTAAAATCCCTTACTTAGTACCAAATAAAAGCTACCTATTCTTTGCTCATGTTGCAAAAAAACAACCTCATAACCTGCAATTAATTCAAGCAATAGCTCAAAAAGGGATTACGCTTTTGGATCATGAATACCTCACAGATCGAAATGGAATAAGGCTAGTTGCTTTTGGTCATTGGGCAGGTGTAGTAGGAGCCTACAATGCCTTAAGGGCACGAGGTATTAGAACGAATAGATACTACCTTCCTGCTGCCCATCAATGCCATGATTACAAGGAATTGATCAGTGAACTCCGTAAGGTAAAACTTGATCCCAAAAAGATTTTAGTTACTGGTGGTGGCCGTGTTGCAAACGGTGCAATGGAAATCTTTAAAGCCATTCACCTAAAAGAGGTAAATCCTGAAGATTTTCTAACCAAAGAGTTCAATGAACCTGTAATTTGCAGGATCGATCCTTGGCACTATGCGAAAAGGAAAGATGAACAACCATTCGACTGGGATTATTGGTCAAAATCTCCAATGGAGCATGAATCATCATTCCTTCCATTTACAAAGGTCACCGATGTCCTAGTTGCTTGTCATTACTGGGATTTCCGCTCTCCTATGTTTTTCACAAAAGAAGAAATGTTATTGCCTGATTTTAAAATAAGTATTATTGCTGATATCAGCTGCGATATTCCAGGCCCAATACCTTCTACACTTAGGGCTTCAACTATTGCCAATCCATTTTTTGATTATAATCCTAGTACAGAAAAAGAGGAGGCTGCATTTTCAGGAGGAAAAAATATTACTGTTATGTCAATAGACAATCTTCCAGGAGAGCTTCCCAGAGATGCTAGCGAAGATTTTGGTAAAACCTTAATTGAAAAGATTTTTCCACATTTCCTTTGCGGCGATTGCGAAGGAGTAATAGAGAGAGCAACTATTCTTAAAGACGGAAAACTAACTGAAAGATACTCTTATCTGAAGAATTACCTTGAAGGAAAGGAATAGATTTTAGTTGACAGTTGATCGTTTAAAGTGTGTAGTGTGTAGTGTGTAGTTTTTCAAAAAAAGTGTTTAACTCTTGCAAGAAATATTTATTGGAATTAGTAATTTTTTTGCTCGATAAACTAACAATTAAACACTATAATACTTACTTTCAATAGTTTATAAACTTATAGACTTTCTCGTTAACCTTTAGTCTTTTTACTGAGTAATACAAAATCAGCCAAAGCAATTGCTGTAATGGACTCAAGTACAACAGGAACCCGGAGTGCTATACAAGTATCATGTCTTCCTTCGACCTTTAACTCATCAATTTTTCCGCTTGTAAAATTATAGGTTTGCTGTGTTTTAGATATGCTTGAGGTTGGTTTTACTGCCACTCTAAAGACTAATTCGTTACCATTGGTTAATCCACCTGTTATACCTCCTGCATTGTATGTTGATGTTTTACCAGTTTCATCAATAATTGGATCGTTGTGCTGTGAACCAAACATTTTGGCTGATGAAAAGCCAGAACCAAATTCAATACCTTTAATTGCAGGAATAGAAAATGCTAAATGGCTAATTACAGATTCTACAGAATCGAAAAATGGCTCGCCATAACCTACAGATATATACCCCGCCCTACACTCTACAATTCCACCAATTGAATCTCCTTTATCCTTTGCTTCTTTTACTGCATTAATAATATCGGTACTACCCCCTGCTTCAATAAGTAATGCATTGATAGATATACTTGGTATTATTTTTTTTGCTATAACACCAGCAGCAACTAAAACTAATGTTAATCGTCCTGAGAAATGCCCACCGCCCCTATAATCGTTAAATCCGCCAAACTTCTGGCGTGCAACAAAATCAGCATGTCCAGGTCTTGGGTGATTCTTAATGTCAATATAATCTGTTGATCTAGTATCTTTATTATGGAATATTATGGTTAAGGGTGCTCCCGTAGTAAAACCGTTAAACCATCCAGAAACAATTTCAGGGATATCATCCTCCTTACGAGGAGTTGTTCCGATGGCTCCGGACTTACGTCGCTCTAAATCAGCCTGAAAATCTTCAACCTTTAATGGAATTCCATGTGGACAACCATCAATTACAACCCCAATCATTTGCCCATGCGATTCTCCGAAAATGCTTATTCTGAATATCCGACCAAATGTGTTCATGTTTTCTAGTTATTGGTTACTGGTTACTGGTTACTGGTTACTGGTTATTCCACTTAATAATCCAATAACTTGTTAACTAATAACCTTACTCAAATCTACAAAAAAATCTGGATAACTCTTAGTAACACTCTCAACACCATCAATTTCAACAATTCCTTCGCCAGCCAAAGCTGCTGTTGCCGTTGCCATAGCAATTCGATGATCTCCATGAGAGCAAACCTTTGCCGATTGCGGTTTTCCTCCCTTAATAATCATTAACTCACCTTCAACCTTAAGTTCAATTCCCATTTTACTAAACTCTTCCAAAAGTGTTGCAGCCCTATCGCTCTCTTTTACACGTAAACGGCTCACACCTAATATTCTAGTTTCTCCAATACAATGGCTTGCAAGTGCAACAAGCGGAGGAAATAGATCGGGGCAATGGGTTGCATCAAAATGAAATCCATTTAATTGGTGTTCGCTCACTTCAATATGATTATCATTCACTGATACCTTGGCACCAGCATAAATCAAGGCATTTATAATTGCTTTATCCGCCTGAGATGAACTAATCTGCAAATTCTCCACTCTTACTTTTCCTGCAATTGCAGCAGCAACAAGTAAGAAAGAAGCTCCACTCCAATCACCTTCTACCTTATAATTCCTAGGTTGATATTGTTGACCCGATTTAATTCTAAATTCTTTGTAATCCCTGTTTTCAACATCAATCCCAAAATATTTCATCATCCCAATGGTGATATCGATGTATGGGCGACTTTGCAAATTTTCAACATTTATTACAACATCATTTTTTGCATAGGGTGAGGCCATCAGAATACCTGTTAAAATCTGAGAACTGATTGAACCGTCAATTGTGATCTTGCCCCCTTTTAATGGCCCTTTTACTGTAATAGGAAGTTTTCCATTGTTTGTTCGACAGTACTCGCAGAGTGGATTTAATGAATTCTCAACGATATTCATAGGACGATTCAGCAAAGAACCATGTCCAGTAAGTACTACTTCACCATCAAGCGTTGCAGCAATAGCAGAGAGCATTCTTACACTAAGGCCAGATTCGCCAAGATTCAAAGGAACTCTTGGCAAAGAAAGACCTCCAGAAATCAACAATCTATCGGTTTTAACATCAATTTTTGCGCATAAGGCCTTACAAACTTCGATTGCAGCAATTACATCATCACTATTACCAACTGATATAATCTCAGATTGACCAATAGCCATTGATGCTAGAGCAATGGCTCGTTGAGCTACACTTTTCGAAGGAGGTGCTGTAATTGTTCCGTTAACCGTTGATGGCCATATACTTTTCTTCATCTATTATTCTTTTTACTTCATCAGGGTTTTGACTCTCAGAAGAAACAATTAAGTCGAACCGATCATTATTTAAGGAAGCTACGTCATTAAGATCTATTGATTTAACATTCACCCTATTAAAGTCAAGTGTTTGTAATATTGAACTGCTAAGCAATTCAACCGAAGGTTCAAACCCTGTAAATATTGAAAATGAGCCAATTGCTTGGTGAATTAACCATCTATCTCCCCTTACAACATTTATTCCTGCATTTTGAGCATCAACAGAGAGATTTGATTTTCTATAATTAGCATCCAGAAAAAGTTGTATTCCTGAATTCCAATTAAAATTTGGCAAAGTAACATCAGGAAGTAACGTGGAAACAACAATATCAACACCATCAATAATATCATTGAACTGAGCAACATTACAACCCAGATGATTTGCAATCTCCAGTGCTTTACTTTGGGTTCTGTTTACTATAAAAACCTCTGCCCCAGAGTTCATCAAACCAAAAACAGCAGCTCGTGAAGCACCACCAGCTCCTAGTACCAAACAACGTTTCCCAAAAATATCAATTCCACCCTCTTCAATAGATTTAATAACGCCCAGATAGTCGGTATTGAATCCTTTTAAATAGCCATTATCGTTCAGGATAGTATTAACAGCTCCAATTTGCTCGGCCTCGGGTGACAATGAATCAAGCATTGGAATAACACACTCTTTGAATGGTGTGGTAATGTTTGCCCCAATTATATTTAGCGAACGAATTGTTCGAACAACATCTTCGCATTTCTGAACTCGAATTCGGGTATAGTATGCTTCAATATGAGATTTTTCAAATATAGAATTAAAAAGCTGTGGGCTTTTGCTATGTAATATTGGGTTTCCAAACACTGCGAAAAGTTTGCTCATAAATTTAGCCTAACTGTTCTATTAGTGTTACAATTTTTTCCATCTCCTTAAAATCAATCTGTCCGGGAGCTGTGGTATTCCCCTCCGAAGAGGCAAATGTAAATGGTGCGCCCAATGATAATGCAGCAATCCTAGTAATTATGCCCGCTTCACCCATTCCAAGCGCAACTAATCTTTGATATTTTGAATAGAGTCCTAGTATTCGAGCACTATCGGTTATACTGTTCGATAAACAGGCTATTTTGGCAACATCAGCTCCTGCTTCATAAAGGCTATCAACCACACTAAATAACTCTTTTTCATCGGGTGTTTTGCCAAAACAGTGCCACGAAATAATAACCTTACACCGCTTACTCCTTGCCAAATCTATCAATGGTTTACGCCATTCCGGTGATGTCTCAATCTCCAAATCAACCCATGCGGCTCCTGCCTCTATTGCTCTTGAAAGGATTGATGCCCTTTGTACATTATCGTACCTACCTTGACGACAAGTAGCAATAAGGTTTTTATGGCTGGAGAATACAATTTCAAGCTGGTTTGGCATTAGATCGAGCAGATCGATGCGAATTTCGGCCATGCCCACCTCATCCAGCACTTTAATTATACCATCAAAGGAGCTATTTGCAATAACCACACAGATATCGGAACGTGTCATTTTTGTATAAATTTCTCGAGTTCTTTAAGATTAATTTTTTCAACCTCTACGCTCCCAATTCCTTTCATTAAAACAAAATGAACTAATTCGTTATCTCTCTTTTTATCTTTTTGCAAAACCTCAAAAATATGTTTTGGATTTGCATCTGTAGTAATGGGTAGTCCAATATTTGATAGAATACTCTCCAGCCTATTGCGTTCGTCTAAACTAAGCAAACCCTTTTCTAAAGATAGATTAGCTGCAAAAACTAAACCAATACTTACTGCCTGACCATGAGGAATGCCCGTTAATTTCTCCACTGCATGACCCCAGGTATGACCAAGATTTAGCACTCTACGCAAACCATTCTCCCGCTCATCAGCCTCAACGATGCTTGCTTTTATTCTCACGTTACGGGTAACCAAATATTCTATCAATCTTTCATTTAATGCCAAAATCTCAATCCTGTTCTTCTCAATATCATCGAACATCGATTTATCGGATATCAAAGCATGTTTAACCACCTCTGCCATTCCATTTGCAAATTCAATAGGCGGAAGGGTTTTAAGCATTGAGATATCGCATATTACAAATTTAGGTTGATTAAAGGTTCCTATAATATTCTTATACCCATCGAGATCAATCCCATTCTTCCCCCCAACGCTAGCATCAACCTGAGCCAATAATGTAGTTGCAACAAATCCAAAATTCACACCCCGCATAAAAGTTGATGCAACAAATCCTGCCATATCGCAAACAACCCCACCCCCTATACCAACTATAAAGGAACTTCTATCAGCATTGTTTTCTAGTAGCCATCGATAAATATCTATAGTGGTTTGAAAATTCTTAGAAGTCTCTCCCGGTTCGATGCAATACAAAGGTGCAATAGGAAAGCGATTACTGTATAATCTTTTTACATTTCCATCAGTAATAATAAATAGTTTACTATTTGATGTGTAATTTTTAAGATTATCAATGCTTTCGCCAATCAATATCTGAGAAAAGGATTCGCTCCCTTTTACCTCAACTAATTCCATTTAATGTTTTTTTTGAGCATATAAAGTTAGGTTTAAATTTAATATACTCGATTCAACTTTTCTCAATCAATTCATTTTGAACTGAAATAGACTCCTTATGTATTGTATTATAGAGTTTTTTAATAAACCCTGCCCTTAAACCCGACTTTTCACCTGTGTTTGTTACCCGTTCAAGAACTTGACCCCATCTTTTTGATTGTAGTACTGACATTTTTCTGTTCGTTTTAACTGATGCAATCCTTTCGGAAAGTTCCATCCTGTTGGACAAAGCCCATAGTAAAAGGTCATCCATGATATCAACTTCCGCACGTAGTTCGTTTAGTAGGTCATCAGGATAGGATAGTTCAGGATTTCCAATACTATCAATAAAGTTAAGCAGTTCATAGAACTCTGATGGGGTAAGCTGTTGAGCAGCATCACTCAAAGCTTTTGTAGGTTCAGGGTGAACCTCAATGATCAAACCATCAAAACCCATATCAACCCCACGTTTTGCAACAAATGGGACTAAGTTTCGGTTGCCAGAAATATGGCTTGGATCACAAATAATAGGTAAATCGGGATACTTTGCCTTAAGATCTAAAGGGATTTTCCAAAAAGGTTGATTTCTGAAAATTGATTTTCCCCACCATGAAAATCCTCTGTGTATTGCACCAATCTTACGTATTCCAACATTATATAATCTTTTAATTGCCCCCTCCCACAGATCCATATCAGGGCTTAGAGGGTTCTTAACTAACACTGGGATATTTACACCTCGAAGTGCTTCGGCAATCTCCTGCATTACAAATGGATTTGATACTGTTCGAGCACCAATCCAAACCATATCAACTCCAAATTTTAGTGCTTCATACACATGCTTTTCTGAGCCAACCTCTGTTGAGAAAGGCAATCCTGTTCCCTTCTTTACATCCCTTAGCCATCCAAGCCCCTCCAAGCCAACACCTTGAAAGGAGCCAGGAGTTGTCCTAGGTTTCCAAATACCAGCTCTGAGGTAGTGAACCCTCCCACTTTGTTTTAGCTCATTTGCCACCTTAAATAACTGCTCCGGCGATTCTGCACTACAAGGCCCAGCAATCAATAATGGGCTATTCAACTCTGGCAACCACAGCCTCGGTGGTACCAAATCTGTTAATGGTTTTGTTTCCATTTTTTTTATTTTTTATATTATTATCAAATTTTTCTCGTACTGCTTGTGATTGACAAATAAATTGATTCAATGCTTCGATGTTCTCAGATTCAATCAACTCTTTCATAATTTCAATCTGATGAATAAAAAGTTGCAAGTTTTGACTGATATACTCTTTATTTTGAATAAGAATTGGAATCCAAACCTCTAATGGGCTTTTTGCTAAACGTGTAGTTGAATCAAACCCACTCGCTGCAATATCAAACCATTGGTGATTTACATCTATAGAACAACCCACCGTACTGGCTATTCCATATGATACAATTTGTGGAAGATGTGAAACCAGTGAAACAAGGCTATCGTGCCTTTCTTCATCTATATATTCAACCTCCATTCCCAGCACTCTGAATATCTCCTCAGCACATTGAATAGCAAGTTTGGAGGATAGTTCAGCCTGACAAATAATTGATTTTTTACCTTTAAAGAGATTTCCACCAGAACCCTGTGGTCCTCCAATTTCGGAACCAGCCATTGGGTGAGCAGCAACAAAATTCTTTCTGTTTGGATGATTCTGAACAGCCCTACATATCGATAATTTTGTAGATCCAACATCTATTATAACTGCATCAACCTTAATTTTACTTAAAAGATCATAAACGATAGGAATAGCAGCATCAACAGGAATTGCAACTATTATAACATCCGACTCATAAGCAATTCTTTCAATTGTCCATGATTCGTCGATTATTCCAGCATTAATTGCATAATCAATATTTTGTTGATTGATATCAAACCCTGCGATGCACTTGAACATCCCTTTAACCCCCATGGCAATTGAGCAACCGATTAATCCCGTTCCAACTATCGAAATATTTTTCATCCCTTTATCTAAAAATATTAAATAACCTCACTCTAAATAGCACTTCGTTAAGTGTATTGATATCCGAACAAAGCGAAATCCTAATAAAATCTTCGCCATTGCTACCAAACACCGTTCCGGGGGTAATGAATACTCCCGTTTGTTTTAGAATTTCACCAGAAAAGGCTTCCGATTCAACTATATAAGAAGGAATCTTTGCCCATAGAAATAACCCGCTTTGCTCTGGATTGAAGGTGCAGTCTAGTTCACCTGCAATCTGTTTTACAATTTCCTGTCGAATTTTGTATTCAGCATTAAGATTTACATACCAGTCCTTTCCACATCCCAATGCAGCCACGGCTGCAAGTTGAACTGGAAGTGGCATTCCTGAATCCATATTTGTTTTAAATCTTAAAACTTTTGAAAGCAAATCGGTCTTGCCTACCATCATACCAACTCTCCAACCAGCCATGTTGTGCGATTTGCTCAAGGAATTCAGCTCAATAACCACATCATGAGCGCCATCTACCTGAAGTATCGATAAAGGTTTTTGGTTTAGAATAAAACTATACGGATTATCATGACAGATTAAAATTCCATGCTTTTGTCCAAATTCAACAAGACGTTCGAAAAGCGAGATGTTGGGCTTTGTGCCTGTCGGCATATTAGGATAGTTTACCCACATCAGCTTAACACCTTTAAGGTTTTGCTTCTCGATTTCTTCAAAATCAGGAAAATACCCATTTTCTTCCTTTAACAAGTAATCCAATACCTCTGCACCAGCCATCTGAGAAGCAATTCGATATACTGGATATCCAGGGTTAGGCACCAAAACCTTATCCCCTTCATTCAAAAATGCCATACTCAAATGCATGATTCCCTCTTTTGAACCCATTAACGGGAGAACCTCAGTATTATAATCAAGCTTAACGCTATAGTATTTGGTGTACCATTCAGAGATTGCATTACGGAGTTCATCCGCACCTCTATACCCCTGATAGCCGTGATTGCCATCTTTATAACTCTCTTTTGCTAAAACTTCAAGCATTTCGGTTGGCGGAGCAAGATCTGGGCTTCCAATTCCTAGATTAATAATTTTAACGCCTTGATTTGAAAGAGATTCAAGTTCTATTCTTTTTTTTGAGAAATAGTATTCCTGAACATCTTCTATTCTCCTTGCGGTTTGCATTTCCATATTTCTAGTTTATTAGTTTAGAATTTCTTGCTCGGTGATGTCTTGATTATTATCAGTCAAATTTTGACTTTTATAAATACCCAGAATATCTAATGTTGACGCATGTTTCCTTACAATTTTAAGTGCCTGATATAACTGGGGAAGAGTGGCAAAAACTAAATCTGCATGGAATATATACTCCCATTTCTTTCCAACCATTGGAAGGGATTGTAGCATAGTCAGATTTATTCCATAATCTGCAAAAGGTTGTAGAATATGAAACAGACTACTGGGTCGATGTTTTGCGGTAAATGTTATGCTTGCTTTATTCGATGCATCGGCAACCTCTTTAGAAGATTTTTTCTCAAGAATCAAAAATCTGGTATAGTTCTCTTTGTTCGATTCAATTGTTGGTTCAATAATATCAAGACCATACTCTAATGCTGCGTTTTTACTTGCTACTGTCGCAACCCCTTTCAAGTTATGCTCTGCAATTTGCTTAGCACTTAAGGCAGTATCTTCGCTCTCTACAAGTTTAATTGATGGGCAGTTTTTAAAAAAATCGGTACACTGCGCCAATGCCATAGGATGTGAGCGAACCTCATTTATTGAATCAACCGTCTCACCTAATAATGCAATAAGATTCTGAACTATTCTGAGGTATATTTCTCCTGTTATTCTCAATGATGATTCTCTTATAAGAGCATAATTAGGAAGGATGCTACCCACCAAAGAATTCTCAATCGCCATAACTCCGAAGGAGGCTTTACCCTTTTCCACTGAATTCACAAGCTCTTGAAAGGTAATGCATTCAAGGATTTCTATCTCTGAACCAAAATATTCAATCGCTGCCTCCTGATGGAAAGCCCCTTTAATACCCTGAATCGATATAATTTTTTTCATTTTAAAATTTGATATTATTGAACAAAAAAAGAGGCCCTCTTCCGGGGACCTCTTTGCGTATTTTCAATCTACTTTTTCTACACAATGCTTTTAGTCCCCAGAGTTTTGGCGATAAAAAAAGTAATAGAAAAAGTAATATATTCTGCCTATATTGTTCATCTACTGTCTAATGTTTGTTTGTTCAGTATTTCTATCCTTTGTATTATGTTTGATATTTAGAATCTGCTTAAAAATAAAAAAGCCCCGCATCTGCAGGGCTTGGTTTATTTTGTGTTTTTTATTTCATCTCCAAATTTCACACAATTGCCAAGCCCCTGCTTTCGTAAAAGTAGAAGTAAAAGTAACTGGCAAAAAAATTTGTATTGTGCGAAATCATAGTGCCTATTATTGAATGCAATATTAAATTATTTATTCATACAAACAAATAAAAATCAAGAAAACAATATGAATTTAAAAATAACTGTTTTATTTACAGGTAATTACAAATACGAAAAAACCACTTAACTAGAAAAATGGACTATAGAGCCTTTTTCAATGATTCTATAACCGAAATAGGATTTTCTGCCTTAAAAACTGCATTTCCAGCCACTAAAATATTAGCACCTGCTTTGTAAAGTTGAGATGCATTATTTGCATCAACTCCACCATCAACTTCAATAAGTGTACTTAGCTTTTGGGAATCAATCATCTCTCTTAATCGCTCAATCTTTCTATAGCTATTAGCAATAAATTTTTGCCCACCAAATCCTGGGTTAACTGACATTATTAAAACTAAATCAGCCTCTCCCAAAATTTCGCTCAGTAGTTCAACAGGAGTGTGAGGATTTACAGAAACTCCTGCTTTCATTCCTAAATTCCGAATTTGGGACAAAGTTCTGTGTAAATGAGTACACGCCTCATAATGAACAGTAAGGATATCAGCACCAGCTTCTTTAAATTTTTCGAGATACCTATCGGGATCAATAATCATTAAATGTACATCCAAAGGTTTTTTCGCCAACTTTTTAACCTGGGTAACTACCGGAAAACCAAAGGAGATATTTGGAACAAATACCCCGTCCATGATATCAAGATGAAACCAATCGGCCTGACTGGCATTTACCATTTCAATATCCCTATTAAGATTGCCAAAATCAGCAGAAAGTAGAGATGGAGCAACTAAACGTGACATGTGTTAGATTTTGTACAAAGGTATGAAAAAGATCAGTTGATGGTTGCCCATTGACAGCTGATTACTTAACGTGTTTGGTGTTTAGTATATAGTTTTTCGAAAAATATTTAGTCTCTGCAAAAAGTATTTACTGCTATTAGCAATTTTTAGGTTCTATAAACGAAACACTAAAAACTAGTTCAGATTACAAGTTAACTTATCAACTACCCAAGATAACTCTTCAGAATCTTACTCCTAGTGGTCTGTTTTAATCTCTTAATTGCCTTCTCTTTAATCTGGCGAACACGTTCGCGAGTGAGATCAAATTCCTCACCTATCTCCTCCAAAGTATGCGGATGTTTTCCATTCAATCCAAAGTACAATCGGATTATGTTTCCTTCTCTAGGAGTTAGAGTAGCCAAAGCCCTTTCAATCTCTTTTCTTAAACTATCGTTGAGCAATCCTCTATCTGGAGATGGTGAATCATGCGATAGGATTACATCATACATGTTGCTATCCTCATCCTGAATCAAAGGTGCATCCATTGAAAGATGTCGATTAGAACTCCTTAACGCCTCTTTTACATCATCAGTAGCAAGTTCCAGAACTTCCACTAGTTCATCAACTGATGGTTCCCTCTCGTATTTCTGCTCAAGTTCGGCAAAAGCTTTATTAACCTTATTTATAGAGCCTATTTTATTCAGGGGTAACTTAACAATTCTGGATTGCTCAGCTAAAGCTTGAAGAATAGACTGTCGAATCCACCATACTGCATAAGAAATAAACTTAAAGCCTCGTGTCTCGTCGAAACGCTGTGCTGCCTTAATTAATCCAAGATTCCCTTCGTTAATCAAGTCAGGCAAACTAAGTCCTTGATTTTGGTATTGTTTTGCTACAGATACCACGAATCGCAAATTGGCCTTTACAAGTCTATTCAAAGCTTCCTCATCACCTTCCTTTAACTTACGCGCAAAGTTAACCTCCTCCTCCGATGAAAGTAAGTCAACTTTTCCAATCTCGTGTAAATATTTATCAAGTGAGACTGTCTCTCGGTTAGTAACCTGTTTAATAATTTTAAGTTGCCTCATGATCAGGTAATAAGATTTGAAAAACAATGGTTGAATTTAATTATTAATTGATAAAAATCATGTTTTTATTAACTTTTTTTTTAAAAACTTATTAGAAAATGATAAACAGTTATTGATTTTTTTTGGTTTTAGAAAGGAAATCCTTATCATTGCAAAAAATACCGCTTACATCTCTTTTTTAATCCCATTTCATATTTTCAAACTATAATCGAAATTCTTTTTTTTCCCAACTAATAATAAAATTCAGTTAAAACTTTTGATCATTTTATGTACGATATTTTAGAACTAAACAAAAAATTGCTTCCTGAACTTAAGGATATAGCAAAAGATATGAATATCAAGAAGATAGAAAATTTGCGTAAGCAAGAACTCATCTATCGTATACTCGATCAGCAAGCAATAAATGCTGCGAGCGAATCAAAAGTAAAACTAAAAGAAAAAAAAGAAGAAACTCAACCACAGCAAATTATCGAAGTTCAACCTAAAATTGAACATGCATTAGATCGTGGAAAGAGGAAACGTTTTACACGTCCAAAAGAAGGTTCAAGAGAATTTTTTAATGATAGCCAAAAACCTCGCATTGAAATTCCAAAAGAAGCTCCGAAAGAAGTTCCGAAAGATATCCCATTTGAAGACCCACTAACTCCAAAGGTTGAAAATAGACCATTTCAGATTAATCGTCCAAAACCACAGATTAAAAAACAGTTATCAGTTCCTCTGCTAGACGCTGATCTTGGCGCAGATATTCCTGAAATTGAATCTATGATTGAGCAAATAGTAGAAAACACAGATGGATTTGAAACTTCTACTACTCCTGTATTAGAGGCTGATTCAATACAATCGACTATTCCTACTGAACAAGTTGGTAAAGAAGATTTTCAGCAAAATCAACCTGAAACAACAATTGACGGAGAAAGAAAGCCTGCATTCCGCGATCAAAATTTTCGCAAAGGGTTTGAACGTAGAACTGGCGATAGGTTTGATTTTGATGGCATAGTAAGTACTACTGGTGTTCTAGAAATTATGCCCGATGGTTACGGTTTTCTCCGATCATCGGACTACAACTATCTCAGCTCACCTGATGATGTTTATGTTTCACAATCGCAGATCAAACTTTTTGGCTTAAAAACAGGTGATACTGTAACCGGGACTATTCGTCCACCAAAAGATGGAGAAAAATATTTCCCGCTAATTAAGGTAAATGAAATAAATGGCCGTAACCCAGAGTGGATTCGCGATAGGGTGCCATTCGATTTCCTAACTCCCCTTTTTCCTAATGAAAAATTCACATTGCTAGGAAGTGGGCAAAATATTCTATCCGCAAGGGTTATAGATATGTTCACGCCTATTGGTAAAGGCCAAAGGGGATTAATAGTTGCTCAGCCTAAGACAGGTAAAACCATTCTCCTAAAAGATATTGCAAACTCAATAGCAGCAAACCATCCAGAGGTTTACATGATTGTTCTTTTGATCGATGAACGCCCTGAAGAGGTTACCGATATGGCACGCAGCGTAAACGCAGAGGTAATATCCTCTACCTTTGATGAACCCGCTGAGCGACATGTTAGAATTGCCAATATTGTTCTTGAGAAAGCAAAAAGATTAGTTGAGTGTGGCCATGATGTTGTAATTCTCCTCGACTCAATTACCCGTTTAGCAAGAGCCTTCAATACCGTTCAACCCGCATCAGGCAAAGTTTTATCGGGAGGTGTTGATGCCAATGCACTTCACAAACCTAAACGGTTTTTTGGTGCAGCTCGTAATATTGAGAATGGTGGCTCACTTACAATCCTTGCCACAGCTCTTACTGATACAGGTAGTAAAATGGACGAGGTTATCTTTGAAGAGTTCAAGGGAACTGGCAATATGGAGCTTCAACTTGATCGTAAATTATCCAACAAGCGTATTTTCCCAGCTGTTGACATTACAGCTTCGAGTACACGCCGAGACGATCTTCTTATTGACAAGGAGACTCTACAGAAAATTTGGATACTCCGCAACTACTTAACCGATATGAATTCAGTTGAGGCAATGGAGTTCTTCCGCGATCGTTTAATAAGAACACAAAACAACGAAGAGTTTTTGCTATCTATGAATAGTGATTATTAGTGAACAGTTGACAGTATTACTCTGTTAACCGTCGACTACCCACTGTCAACTTTTTTAATTATCTTTGTTTCACAATAGACTCATGGGGCTGACCTGGTTTTGACAGCAAGTAGAATGGGTCTGTAAGCATGTCGAGCGTGGTGATGCTGGCTCGTAAATCCCAGAACACAAACTATATAAGGCGAATCAAATTACGCTCTTGCTGCTTAATCCGCTATGCGAATTAGCTTAATTCCTTGCCCTAGGCGGTAGGGAACGAGATGTCTCACCGAAAACTCATCCCTGTTGTTTTCGGTATATGGGACACCAAACTAACGGGGATAGCTAGGGCAGACACCTCTAACACCCGGCGAAACACTAGAGGATAAGGGTTGGTTCGGTCGCATTTCGCCTGTCTAACCTCGAAAATCAAGAGATGCTAAGCATGTAGAACGCAGTCTGGTTCCTTGTTTGGACGAGGGTTCGACTCCCTCCAGCTCCACAAACAACAAAAAACTCCCCAAATTTTCCGATTTGGGGAGTTTTTGTTTGATTCATTGTTATTGTGTCCCCTAAGTTAAATGATGACAACTTTTAAGTTGAAAAATCCTGTTTTGTGCACTGGGTCACCCATTTTTAAATTTTCATTTCAAGTAGTTGGG
>JACABB010000001.1:210154-459955 GCA_013376985.1 Bacteroidales bacterium | reverse complement strand
TGTCCATTAGGGAGCATGGTCCAAAAAAAACCATTAAAAATGTCCATTATACCATCTTTTATTAATTTTTGATTTGTAACGTTTTACAACTTTTTATATGACCTAGAGTACTTGAATTATCATTGAGATCATTATTATTGCTATTCATTGCAGAGTATATGCTATTTTTTATCGATTATACTCGTTAAAATATTTTGATATCGTTTCATACAAAATCATCAAATTCCTCTATGATAGCGTATTAACAATGAATTTATCTCCTAAATTTTTAGCGATGACCCTGCTCTTAACTAAAAACCGATATCGTTCGGTTTTCTTAATTTTTATAAACGAGGTTCAATTATCTCAACATCAAATTAATGCCAAAAAAAGCAGCAATCACAAATATCTCCTCACATTTTTACAATACTCAACCCATTGATCTTTAAATTTACCATGTAAGAATTTTTCCTCGCCAAGGATTATTATATGATGAATGAGGGTAGCAACTACCAAAAGTGCAATATTTAACCAATGCGGCACGTAAATGCACGATGCAATACCCACCATTATTACACTTACATATATCGGGTTGCGACTAAACCTGTATAAACCAGTAGTTTTTAGCGTTGTTTCCTCATTAGGTAATCCTACACGCAGGGATTCCCCAAGATTAGAGAGTGAAATAATAAATATTATAAGTGCAGGAATAAATATTAGCAAAAGGTTAATTATTAACACAATGTTGCTAAACTCATAAGCATGAACAAACCGTTTCAGAAATAGGAAAATGATATTCCCAACAAAGGATAATTTTCCTATGTAAAATATTACAGGATTGATTGTTGCAATGCCGAATAGTTTCATTTGTATCGATTTTAGTTTCTGCGTTAAAATTTGCATTTCAAAATTACTAATCAATTGATAGTGTAGTGCAATATTAAAGTGAAATAAGAAATTTTTTTGCGATTTTATCAAAATGGGCTGATATTGCGAGCTGCTTTGTTATTCGGAATTGCGGAAAATTCGGATATCTCTCTCCTGATGCTTGGTTAAATTCAATTGGATTTTTGTTTTTATCTTTTTGGTATAATTACCCCATCGCAAATTGCGATTTAATTGGTTTATTTTAATTCATTGGTTTTGCAGCGTTTGAATTTTTGTGATGCTGATTGGTAGTTGTTTGATAAGAATGGTTTCATTTTTCTAAAAGATAATCTAAAAATCTGGATTCATAAAGGTTTATATTCATATTTGGAAACTCCAAACCTCTTTTGTAGTTTTAAAACAATCTTTTACATCTATTTTCTTATAAAATCCAATGCTTATGGTAATTATCCTTAAAGCCGTACTCGGCATAATTACAAGTTTTTTTAGTTTTTTTTACATAAAAGATTTATCTCAGAATAGAAAAACCTATTCGAATAAATCGTGGACAGGGCTTTCAATCACAGGATTTGTTACCAATTTTTTCGATACTCTTGGAATAGGAAGTTTTGCCGTACAAACAGCAATATTCAAATTTTTCAAATTTGTTGATGATCGGCTAATTCCAGGCACCATGAATGTTGGCAATTTAATTCCCACCGTTGTGCAGGCATTCATATTTATGACCGCTGTTGATGTTGATCCTATTACTATTTTTTCCATATCTGCTGCTACGGCATTTGGCGCAATTATGGGTGCGGGAATTGTTTCAAAAATGCCACGCCAGAAAATACAACTCGGAATGGGTATTGGCTTAATGGTTGTTGCCTTTATCATTCTTGCTGGTTTCTTAAATATCATGCCATTAGGCGGCATCGCAAATGGGCTTTCAGGATGGAAACTTGTACTTATTATTTCTTTAAGTTTTGTTTTTGGTGCTTTACAAACAATTGGTATCGGATTTTATGCCCCCTGCATGGCAATGATATATACTCTGGGAATGCATCCCCTAACTGCTTTTCCAATTATGATGACAGCAACCGCAATGTTAATGCTGGCAGGTGGTTTTAGGTTTATGAAAGAAAATGCTTATGATAGGAAAACGTCAATTGCGCTTACTATTGCGGGTACGGCAGGCGTATTCTTGGCCGCTTATGTGGTAAAATCGTTACCGCTTCAGGTTCTCAAGGGGATTGTTTGCGGAGTTGTAATGTATACCTCTATTTGGATGTTCAAATCTGCAATAAGTAAAGAAAACTAATCAAATAGTTTTGCAAAGTAATTGGTAAAAGAGAGAAGGATTTTAGCAAAAACGCCTCTTATCAAGGTTTTTTTACAATATTAACTTTCTTTAATTATTCTATTTCAAATTATTCAGCTAATTTCGAAGGTTAATTATAATCATAACTAACCTAATAAATTAGTATATGCAAAAAAAATATTATTTAATAATTGTATCATTTTTGCTTCTGTCAACCTTTAAGTTAAAAGCACAAGACGCTTGGACATTAGAGAAATGTATCAATTATGCCTTCGATAATAATATTCAGGTTAAGCAACAATTACTTAATGTTAAAGTGAGCGAGGGGAAATTACTTCAATCGAAGATGAACGCTTTGCCCAATCTTAATATTTCTAGTAGTCATGCCTACAGTTTTGGGCTTGCTACAAATTATTTAACTAACCAAAAAGAGGCACAGAACACACAAGCAACTAGTTTTTCGATTAATACATCAATGACACTCTTCAATGGTTTTCAAATTTCAAACACAAAAAAACAGGATAAATTTGACTTATTAGCCACAATTAGTGACGTTGAAAAGGTAAAAAACAATATCGCACTATCCATTGCTTCGGCATACTTACAAATACTATACAGTGAAGATTTAGTTGCTTCTGCAGATAAACAACTTGAGCTTTCTAAAATGCAGATAGAAAGAACAAGCGTACTTGTAAAAGCAGGTAGCTTACCGGAAGGTAATCTTCTAGAAATTGAAGCTCAAGCGGCTAGCGATGAACTTCAACTTGTTAATGCTCAAAACCAACTCGATATCGCATATCTCACTCTAACTCAATTTCTTGATATAAAAACCACAGAGGGTTTTAAAATTCAAAAACCAAACCTTGATGCTATTGAGAGTAAACTCGTTGATCTCTCCCCTGCTGGAGTTTTTGAAACATCTCAACAAACCATGCCTCAAATTATTAGCGCAGGGCATCGGGTTAAGAGTGCTGAACTTGCCGTAAAAATTGCAAAAGGAGGAATGAGTCCTCACATTTCACTTAATGGAAATTATAATACTGGTGCTCAATTTTACTTAACAAAAGTTTATAAATTAAATACAGCAACAGGTTTACTCGAATTGATTGATGAGGATCCGTTTATGACTCAGGTAAAAAACAACGCAAGTAAAACTATTTCCTTAGGATTATCTATTCCCATTTTTAATGGATATCAAGTTCACAATAACATCTCAAATGCTAAGATTTCACTTGATAATGCTCGGTTAAATTTTGAAAACGAAAAAAACATTCTTTATAAAGATATTCAACAAGCTTATATTGATGCTTTAGCTGCGCAAAAAAAACTTAAGGCAACTCAAAAAAGTCTTGTATCTCTCGAAGAGGCTTTTAGGTATTCCGAACAGAAGTTTAACGTTGGAATGGTTACTTCGATTGATTATACTACAGCCAAAACAAAATTATCAAAAGCAGAAACGGATCTCTTACAAGCCAAGTACGAGCTGATTTTTAAGTCTAAAATCTTGGAATTCTACAAAGGTGTTCCATTAAGTCTATAACGACAAATTATACCACACATGAAAAAGAAAAACACACTAAAATATTTAATTGGGATTGTTATAATCCTTATTGTTTTTGTAGTTATTGGTAAAAAAGTAGGATGGTTTGGAAAACCAGAAACAATAGACGTTTTTGTTGAAAAGCCCTTAAAAAGAACAATTACCGAAAGCATTACTGCCAATGGTAAAATTCAACCTGAAATTGAGGTTAAAATTAGCCCCGAAGTATCAGGGGAAATTATTGACCTTCCTGTAAAAGAAGGTGATCAGGTTGAAAAAGGGAAACTGCTCTGTCGAATCAAACCCGATACATATCTTTCTCTAAAAGAGAGAGAAATTGCTGCCGTAAATACCTCAAAAGCACGTCTAACTCAATCGGAAGCACAACTGGCACAACAAAAATTAGCATTTAATCGAAGCAAACAGCTTTTTGATCAAAAAGCAATTTCTGAATCGGATTTTGAAACAGCCAAAACCAATTTTGAAGTTGCACAAGCCGATGTAAAATCAGCTCGATTTAGTGTTGAAAGTTCTGAGGCCTCCCTTAAAGAAGCTGAAGAAAATCTTCGAAAAACAACTATTTACGCACCTATGAATGGTACCATTTCCAAACTTAATGTTGAATTAGGTGAAAGAGTATTAGGAACAATTCAAATGGCTGGTACCGAAATCCTTCGCATTGCGGATCTTGGCCGAATGGAAACACGGGTTGATGTTAACGAAAATGATATTGTCCGCGTAAAAATGAACGATACAGCCCTTATTGAGGTTGATGCATATCTAAATCGTAAATTCAAAGGTGTTGTAACCCAGATAGCAAATTCCGCAAATGTGCAGGGAGCCTCAACGGATCAGGTAACTAGCTTTGAGGTAAGAATTCTTTTACTCGAAGATTCATATAAGGATCTTATAAATAGCAAAAATCCAAGCCCGTTTAGGCCTGGTATGTCAACAACAGTTGATATTAGAACACAAACAAAACATGATATTTTATCTGTACCTATACAGGCAGTTACTACACGTTCAGATTCGTTGAATAACAGTGCGGCAGTGGGGTTTTCGGAAGCAAATCAAGATCAACATACTAAAACTGTAAAACCAAGCGAACTAAAAGAAATTGTTTTCATTGCTAGGAAGGATTCCTCAAAAATGGTTGTTGTAAAAACCGGCATACAGGACAACCAATATATTGAAATTATGGAAGGCTTAAAAGGGGATGAAGATATTATCTCCGCTCCATTTAGCGCAATATCAAGAAAACTTAAAGACGGTAAGTTGATTAAAAAGGTTGCCAAAGATAAACTATTTAAAGACGAAAGCAAAAAGTAGTTTTCAAGATGAGTAAATTCCTTTTGATCGAATCGGGTACAAATGTTTGTTCGGTAGCTATTACTATTGATCAAAGAATTATTGGGTTAAAAGAAAGTACTGATGAAAAAGCACATGCAACCCTGCTAACTGTTTTTATCGATCAACTAATTAAAGAAACAGGTATTGGTATTGCTCAACTTGATGCTATAGTAATAAGTAAAGGGCCTGGCTCATACACTGGCTTACGAATTGGCGTTTCGGCAGCAAAAGGTATTTGCTATGCTGCCGAAAAATCATTAATCTCAATTTGTAGTCTCTATTCAATGTCTTCTGGAGCAAACATTCTGTACCGTTCAATTATTGAAAAAAATAATATCGATCTCCTTTGTCCAATGATAGATGCCCGTAGAATGGAGGTTTATACTGCATTATACAACAAATCTTGTACCCAAGTGAACGATATAGAAGCTTTGGTTGTAGATGGAACAACATTCAACAATCGTTTAGAAACAAACAAAATTTTGTTTTTTGGTAGTGGATCATCAAAGTGTAAATCGGTGATTAACCATCCAAATGCTCTTTTTGTTGACGATTTTTCACCCTCTGCACAATTTATGGTTCCATTAGCCTTACAGGCTTTTGAAAAAAAATCATTCGAAAATGTTGCCTATTTTGAACCATACTACCTCAAAAATTTTGTTGCAACTCAATCACGTAAAAATATTTTTCCCGGATCGCAATAATACCAGAAATATGCCAATACCTCTTCAATCAAAAAAGCATCTCTTTTTCCTTTGTATCCCTATCTTTTTTTTCACAGGAATATTCGCACAACAGAAAAAATCCTTTACTACGGGTGAGCGTTTAAAATATCAGGTTCACTATGGGTTTATAAGAGGCGGAGAGGCCGTTCTTGAGGTTAAAGAAGGTACTTACGAGGGAAAATCGGTTAATAATCTTTACTTAAATGGAAAGTCGGTTGGTATTGCTAGTTCCCTTTACCTTGTTGACGACACATATGAAAGTTTTACTGATAAAGAAACAAACTGGCCTTATAAATCGATCCGAAATATACATGAAAATAGATATAAGCACTATAGTACACAGGTATTCGATCACTGGTCAAGAGAAGATTCTTCAATCTGTAACAGTTCAATAACAGGAAAAGTTGTAGTTGTCAAAGGATGTCAGGATATATTATCTTCGTTTTACTATTTACGTACGCTAATGTTAAACAAACAACCTGCACTAAATGAACTTTTTATTGTTAATACGTACTTTACCGATGAAAAATATCCACTGGTAATTCGTTTTAAAGGTTTTGAAAAGATTAGAACCAAGTTTGGCACTATTAATTGTATGAAATTTATGCCCGAAGTACTTACTGGACGGGTTTTTAAATCGAAGGATGATATGGCTATTTGGTTCTCAAACGATTCAAACTTTATTCCCATAAGAATAAAGTTTGATATATTTATCGGTTCAGTGTATTGTGATTTGATAGATTATTCCGGTATACTTTACCCATTAAGATTAGAATAAGTGATATAAATTGTTTTTCTTAGTTTTTTAAATTTCGGCCTATATAGCAACGCTGTTAATTCATTTTTATTAATACAATAACTAAAGACTTATAAGGAATAAGTTTTAGATTTTCATTGATTTACTATTTTTGCAAGAAATTTATTCATAATAATTATATGGCAACTACTGCAGATTTTAAAAATGGGATGTGTCTTGAGTTTAACGGAAAACTTTACACGATCGTTCAATTTCAACATGTTAAACCAGGTAAGGGGGGTGCATTTGTTCGTACTAAACTTAAAAACCTCGAAACAGGAAAAGTAATCGAAAATACTTTCAACGCAGGAGTAAAAATTAATCAGGTTCGTATTGAGCGCAGACCTTATCAATTTTTATATAAAGATGATCTAGGATATCATTTTATGCATCAGGAAACTTTCGAGCAATTTTCACTTCAGCATGATCTTGTTGACAATAGCGATCTGTATAAAGAAGGTCAATATGTTGAAATGATGATCCATGCCGAAGAAGAGCGCATACTTTCTTGTGAACTCCCTCCGTTTGTTGAAATGACTGTTACTTACACAGAACCGGGCTTAAGAGGTGATACAGCCTCATCAACTGCCTTAAAACCAGCAACTGTTGAAACGGGGGCGATTATTCAAGTGCCTCTTTTCATTAATATTGGAGATAAAATCAAGATAGACACAAGAACAAGAGATTATTCTGAACGAGTTAAATAATTTTTTTTCTTCTAAATCCTTTGTTACAAAAGGGATAATCTATGATTTTACTTTTTTGTAACTTATCTAATTTTAGAAGATGAGAAATAAATTAATAGTAATATTCGTTTTAATATTTATTTTTAATCTAACATATTGATTATATGTCATTAACCTCGTCATCAAAAAGACTTAAGCAGAGTACGTTTAAATTAAACGCTCTACTAACGATGGCGCAGGCTATTAGTGCAGATTTAAAAACTGAAAATTTACTTCAACGATTTGGTACAATTCTTAATGATGATCTAGGAATTGATCGTGTTCTTTTCTATAAAAAAGAAGAAACATGGGAACTTTTGCTTAAAACCAATTGCCCCGATTCGGTTATTGAAAATATTGATGTTGAACGCGATCTTATGGCTTTTAACGAGATTACTATTATTAGCACCATTGAGAGTTCTGTATTACAAGAACTTGATATTATTATTCCAGTAATACAAAACAACACTCCTTTGGCTTACATATTAATAGGAGACACAAATGATTTTGAAAAAGGAGTAAGTGCTTCAATAAGACATCTAAACTTTGTACAAACGCTTTCAATTATCATATTTGTTGCTATTGAAAATCTCCGGCTATTTTATAAAAGCCTAGAACAGGAGGCTATCAGAAAAGAGTTAGAACTGGCATCGAAGATGCAGAATATGCTAATACCTAGCCCCGAAAATTTGCCCAAAAACGAAAAACTTAAAATTACCACATACTATAACCCACACTACGAAGTTGGGGGAGATTATTATGACGTTATCGAACTTAGTCCGGGCGAGATAGGTTTTTGTATTGCAGATGTATCTGGTAAAGGAATCTCTGCCGCACTTTTAATGTCGAACTTCCAAGCCAACCTTAGAGCTCTTTTCACACACGAGATCCGGCTCACAAAACTTGCTGAAAAACTTAATGAAAGGGTTATGGCAACTGCCAAAGGAGAGAAATTTATAACAATCTTCATTGGTCGATTTAACGTTCAAAAACGTCATCTTGAATACATCAATGCAGGACACAACCCTCCCCTTTTATACAATAAAATCTCTAAACAAATCAATCAGCTAACAAGTGGCTGTGTTGGACTTGGAATGCTCGATGAAATTCCCGTTATGAATGTTGGTTCAATACTCATAGGTCAGCCATCAAAATTAATTTGTTTTACAGATGGTTTGGTTGAATTTTTAAGTGAAAACAAGATAGAAAATGGTACAAAAGCCATTGAAACAAATATTTCAAATGCGTCTAGCCTTGAGGATAATATTAAGTTTATTGTTGAAGCACAAGAACAGGATTCAGGGAATAACAATATTGTTCTTTTCGATGATATCTCTATCCTTGGCTTTGAATTCCTCTAAAGAGCCCTTTGGTTTCCTATAACAAACATCCATTGCTACAATAAAAGCTATAAATCCCCAAAAGGGAGCAGCAATTTTATCGCTATCCAGAAAATCATTCAAAAAACCGTGAATTGCATAGGTAACAATTCCTAATAGTACTCCAATTACTAAAATTCTTATACTTCTGTCTTCAATTTTTCTGGATAAAGTAAATCCACGGTAGAATACAAAGATCAAAATAAGAATATACCCGAGCATGGCAATAATCCCCGAATCAGCAAGCAATCCAAGGTATTCGCTATGTGCATTTCCTCCATTCCCAAAATTTGTGCTAATTATTGTTTTTTGGTATGAACGCTGAAATGGCGCATAGTAAAACATGTAAGTTCCTGGACCCCATCCAAAAAATGGTCTTTCATTAAACATTCTAGTAGCACAACTCCAACGGTTTATTCTTTCTAAGTTGGAAGCATCTGTAGAGACATTTAATGCGGAGTTCAAGTGTTCTTTTAAGTTTCCACTAGAATCGGTAGTATTACTACTTAACCATTGACCAATCTCAAGTTGAAAAGAGATTAACAGACTAACGACAATTATAAATCCCGCAATCAATAATGAAAACTTTATTCTTAAATACCAAACAAGCCATACGACAATTGCCACGACCACGCTAAGCCAAGCTGCTCTTGAATATGAAAAAACTAATGCTATAGTAAAAAAGAGTGTCAAACCCGATAAAAATATCTTCCGACTTATTTTCTTAGAAATAACAATTAAACTAACTAAAACAGGCAAAATTATGGCTATTGTAGCACCATATGATGTGTGATCGATGAAAAATGGGGCACACGCTCCATGAGCCGCCTTTTCGTTAAAAATACCAAGTCCTATGTGTTTAATTAGAGAAATAGTAACAACAACTAGTAGACCTAAAATAAAACACCACAGAAATATTTTAAAATAGTTTATTTGCAATTTAAAAAGAATATATCCTAGGTAGAAAAATACGCTTATAAACCATACTCTTACCAACAAATACTTCAAAGAAACCAAAGGCATTTCACTTGGAACGATACAAATAAAAATCCAACCCAGATATAATAGTATCGACCAAAAAACAGGATGATTTATCAATTGGCTATCAAAATACCTCTCCTTTAATGATTTTAAAATAAGTATTACTAAAAGGCTTAAAATAATCGGCTCTGTAGGAAACCAAAAATCAAAAGGAAGTCCCGGTATAAGTCGATATAGGGGTATTGATAGTGGAGCCAAAAAAACGAGTAAAAAGAAGAGTTGCCTTAACGAAAAGAAAAGGAGTATAAAAATTAACAACAAAGCAGGGAGAGCGTTCAATAAAAAAATACCCTTTGCTGTAAGAACCGCATTTAAAAGGATGAAGAGGACGGAAACTCCAATGATACCAATATTGTACTTTTGCTGATTCAAAGTTTATTTTTCCTCTTTGAGTAGGTTCTTAATAAAGTCGGCAATAACAATCAAAAATACTCCGAAAAAGAGTGCTGATAGAGTAGATAAAATAATTACTATGGATTTTTTTGGATAGGCTTTTTTATCAGGAACAGAAGCCCAATCAACAACAAACTGGCTAGGAATTTTTTGAGATGCCTCAATTTGCATTGTTTTTAAACTGTTGCTAAGTTCTGTTATCTGAATGGCTTTATTCTGAATTTCCTCCATGTATCTTACATATTTGCCACCATACTTTTTTAACGGTTCAATCTTTTTATCAAGAGCAATAATTGCGTTGGTTTCATTCTTTGCAACAGCCTTAGCATAGGCTCTATAGAACTCTTGCGTTTGAGATTGTATATGAATTACTCCATTCTTCATTATTTTAGTTAAGGAGTCCTCCAAATTTTTCATTTCCGCTAAACCCAGTTTATACTGCTCCTCAACAACTAATAAGCCTTTTTTAGCAACCTGAGCCTTAATTGCAAGCATCAAACTATCCTCAACAGCAACAATAGTGTTAGCGATCTTTGCTGACATCGCAGGGGAAGCATCCATCACCTCAACCTCAACGCTTAGATATTGCGTTGGCCTAAATTTGATATTATCATTATAAATACCATAGGTCTTATACCGCGAATACATATCGTCGGATTTTATTCCCCAATTTGCAGTAAGATTGAGTTTCTTTATAACAATATCCCTTAAAGTACCTGATGAAAGCACCTGTAGAAGCTGTTCCGATTCTTTGCTCTCACCAAACACCGTCAACCCTGCTTGCACGTTTGATGTTAAAAGCTCCTTGGATGGTTGGTTATTAATTGGTGGATAGATAATTGCCGTTGCCTTAAACATTGGAGTAATTAGAAATGATGCAACTAGCGAAACAACAAATGCAATTGCGCCAATCCACATCATCAGTTTGCGTTTACTCCAAATCAATTGTATAAGATTGGTTGAGTTAAGATTAAATTCGTTCTTTGCAGATTCCATCAATATAAGGTTCTAATTATTGTTCCCTAAAATAAGTTACAAATCATTGCTATTTAAGCAATGATTTAATAACGAGAAAGTTCTGTTTTTTGTATGTAGAATTGAAAGTTTAGATCACTCGAATAATGATATAGTTCTTCTTTCCCTTCTGAACTAAAAGGTACTTATTGTTTATCAGGTGATTAGTATTAATAAGCATTTCTGAATCGATAACCTTTTCCTTATTGATGCTAATTCCGCCACCTTGAATCAACCTACGAAGTTCTCCTTTAGATGGAAAGACTGCTGCACACTCCACTGCTAAAGTTGAGAAGGGAGTTCCTTTTTCAAAATTATCAAGGGAAACATCAAACGTAGATACTCCTTCAAACACAGAAAGAAAGGTTTCCTCATCAAGTTTCTTTAATGTATCGGCAGTTGCATTTCCAAAAAGAATCCCAGATGCTTCAACGGCCATCTGATAATCCGCTTCAGAATGCACCATTGTTGTAACTAATTCGGCAAGTTTTTTCTGCAATATTCTAAGATGTGGCGACTGATTATGCTCAAGAGTCAAAGCATCAACCTCCTGCTTTGTTAACAAGGTAAATATCTTGATATACTTTGCCGCATCATCATCCGAAACGTTAAGCCAGAATTGGTAAAAACGGTAAGGCGATGTATATCTCGAATCGAGCCATACATTTCCCTGCTCGGTCTTACCAAATTTTCCACCATCTGATTTTGTAACAAGTGGAATAGTTAAAGCAAAAGCCTCACCTCCAGTTTTTCGTCTTATGAGTTCAGTTCCAGTTGTAATATTTCCCCACTGATCCGAGCCGCCCATCTGAAGTTTGCAGTTATTATTCTGATATAGGTGAAGAAAATCGTAGCCTTGAACCAACTGATATGTAAATTCTGTAAAGGACATACCTGTTTTTGACTCTTCGCCTAAGCGTTTCTTTACAGAATCTTTCGACATCATATAATTAACGGTGATGTGCTTGCCGATATCACGAATGAATTCAAGAAAAGTATAATCTTTCATCCAATCGTAGTTATTCACCATTTCCGCTTTATTCGAAGCATCTGAATCAAAATCAAGAAATTTTGATAACTGTGCTTTTATTCCATCCAAATTTTTCTGAAGAGTCTTTTCATCAAGTAAATTTCTCTCTTGCGATTTTCCAGAAGGATCGCCAATCATTCCTGTTGCACCACCAACAAGTGCGATGGGTTTATGTCCAGCAATCTGAAAGCGTTTCAGTAGCATTATTTGAGCAAAACTGCCCACATGTAAGGAATCGGCAGTTGGGTCGAAACCGATATAAGCAGCCGTCATTTCTTTCTTTAACAACTCTTCTGCTCCTGGCATGATATCATGAATCATACCTCTCCATTTTAACTCTTCAATAAAATTCATATCAAAAAAAATTTCTCAAAGATAATAATCAATTCTAAACATGTCTTACAATAAAACCCTGCATCCAGCATCTTTTTTATTCTTTTTGAGGTTTTACATTAACAGGTTTATTAAGATGTTCCGCCTTCCAAATCATTGCGTTATGCACCCTTGTTTTTCCGCTTGGATGATCAAAGAAAATAATTTCCTCCAAATGTCCAGGGCTAATTTTTCTATATTCGGATAACTTCATTGCAATGTAGGCAAATCCATCGGGTTCTTGCGCAGCATTCAAACTAAAGTAATCGGCTTCAATTTCAATTGTTCGTGAAAAGTTATTAATTATAGGTTTTGAAAAATAGAAAAACAGAGTGAATAGTAACACGAGTAGGGGCAAACTACCAATATCATCAATATTGTTGATGTTCCATTTTTCACCCCATCTACTTATTGATTTATTCAAACACCAATTAACTAGTGCAAATGCAATTACAAGAACAATTATCAGAAGAATAATTCCTTTGTGTATATGGTTTAGAACATAATGACCCATTTCGTGAGCCATTACGGATCTCACTTCGGAAATGGAGCATCTTTTTAACAAGTTATCGTTCAACGAAATCCTTATTGTATTTCCAAAACCGCTTACATTTGCGCTTATTCTTTTACTTTGCTTTGAAGCATCGAATTGGTAAACATTTTCTGCTGGTACGCCATTCGCTCTTGCCAATGATAAGATCTCATTTTTTAATTTTCCCTCTTCAAGTGGCTTGTATCTATTAAAAATCGGAGTAATAAAAACAGGACCTATAAACATTCCAAACACTATAAAAACAAAAGCAATCCCACTAGCCCAAATCCACCAGTCCTGTTTCACTTTTCTAATCACCTTATAAATAGCAAGTAAAATAATGCTACCAAAAATTAATGTTAAAACAAGAATTTTCAATTCATCGCCCAACCATCCACCAAACGATAAATTAGACAGATTATACTGATGTTCTCGAAAAAATCCTTGATAAATATTAAGCGGAAAAATTAATAGGAAAGCAAACAAAAAATATAAGAAAATGTAAATTAAGTTTTGAAGATTAATGTTTTTTGCCTTTATGGCTATTCCCTTTATCCATCGAGATAATCCTAATGACAAAAACACCCAAGTAATAATAATTATGAGGATAACATTCCAAAGCATCAGCCAGTAACCCCCTTCAAAGTATGCATCCGATTTTTCTTTTTCTTCAGGGGTAAGCGTATCAAGATATTTTTGAGTCGCTATTTCTGGATCAAAAACTTCAGTTTTAACTGCAATGGTATCTTTATTTAATGGTACTTGTAACGTATTGTTCGCCTTAGTAAGCGTAGTTAAACTTATTAAACCGGCAAGAATTAAGATTTTCATATTCTATTAATACTAAATCATCGTATACAATTTTTTATAATATTCTTTATCCTAACTCAAATAGAACCATTTCGTTCAAACCATTCCTTTGAAGAATTCGCTGAGTTTTCATATGTGACTTTTTGTTCAAGTTTTTGCTGAGCCCTCACAATTGATTTACTAATCATTGGGTGTTCTATCATCTCATCCTCTTTCATTCCCAAATTTTTCATCAGTCGGATTATCTCCTCACTTCCAAACACCTCAAATAATGGTTCATCTAAAGAATTTAAAACGACTACCTCCGTGGGGTTTAGGTTTAAGATTAGATTTTCCTCTTTATTACGCAATGGGAAATGCTCAAGAAGAATAAGTTTTATATTAGATATTTTTGTTGATATTATCGTTTGTGCTAGGTGAATTTCAATGTCAAGACCATGCTGTTCATTCAAAAAATGATGAAACTCTTCTTGCGTTTTTGAGAACCATGCAACAACCGCAACATCTTTTTGCTCTTGAATAAGTTTCAAGCAACCCCCTAACTTTGCCGATCGGTTCATCCAAACCATATCCTTTATGTTTGGAGCTTCTTTCTTTTTCTGAGAAAAATTGAATATTCCCATAATACTAGGTTTATATTTTCAGAGATCAATATACATCTGATTATATCTCTTAAGGATTAACAGGATGAAATGTCTCTTTTAGTTTTGTTTTAATTTCATCAAAATTCAGATCGGGAAAGATAGATGGGGCTAAACGTTCAATCGGGTGGTAGAAAAGTGATTTTTCGGAAATATCCTTTGGTAAAAATTTCATTTTTATGTCTGCTTTTCCCATAATAACTAATATAACACTGAGGATAAATGCCGTCTTAAGAACACCAAAAACCACTCCAAGTATGCTATTTGCAAAACCAAGGAACGCCATTTCGAATAATCCTTCAACAATATTACCAAGGAAATGAACCCCAACTACAATAATACCAAAGGTTATTGCGAATGCAATTAAGGGTAAATACTGCGTTGTAATATGGAAATGTTCTGTCAATAATCCCGCTGTATAATCTGAGAACTTAATTGCACCCCAGATTCCAAGGAGTAATCCAGCCAATGATGCAAACTGGCTAACAAAACCTTTTTTGTAGCCATGAAATCCCGCAAAAATAAAAATTGCGATTAGAATGATATCAATAAAACTCATAGTACTTGGAATTATTAACTATTTAGCGATAAAAAACAACAACTAAACTATTTTCTTCTTTCCACAACATAATCCGTTAACATCTCAAGTGATGATCTAAACTCAGATTCTGGGTAAAGAGCTAATATCTGTAATGCCTTGTCTTTGAATTCTTCCATTTTTTGAGTTGAATAATCAAGGCCTCCATTCTTTTGCACAAAAGCAACAACCTTTTCAACTGCTTTGCTGCTTTTTTTGCTACTCCTCACTAATTTTAAAACATCCGATTGCTCGCTTTTTTGAACCTTGGTGAGTGAATAAATCAATGGAAGAGTAAGTTTTTTCTCTTTAATATCATTTCCTGTTGGTTTACCAATTATACCTTGGGGTTGATAATCGAAAAGGTCATCCTTAATTTGAAAAGCCATTCCTAGGTATGTTCCAAAATCTTTCATCCGCTGAATCATTTCTGGAGTAGCACTTACAGAACTTGCGCCATTTGCTGCACAAGAAGCTAATAAACTCGCCGTTTTCTTTTGGATAATTTCAAAATAGGTACTCTCATCAATATCCATTTTTCTTGAGCGTTCAATCTGTAAGAGCTCTCCTTCACTCATATCCTTTACCGCTTGACTCATTATTCTTAGCAATTCTATCTCATTTTTCTCAATCGATAGCAAAAGCCCTTTGGAAAGCAGGTAATCACCAACCAGAACAGCAATTTTGGATCGCCAAAGGGCATTTATTGAAAAAAAACCTCTACGTTCATAAGCTTCATCCACCACATCATCATGAATTAACGTTGCAGTATGCAGTAACTCTATCATACCTGCAGCAACGTATGTTGACTGGTTGATCTTCCCATTCAATCCTGCTGAAAGGAACACAATCAGAGGTCTAAGCTGTTTTCCTTTTCGTCGATATATGTAGTTTGTAATAACATCAAGAAGAGGCACTTTCGAACTCATAGAGTTACGAAAGTATGGCTCAAATTCATTTAAATCATGATTTACAGGCTTCTTAATATCATCGAGTTTTGACATTCTGATTCGATTTATTTTACATGGCAAATTAACTATTTTTTTAATCCTTGATAGCTTATTCTTTTTGTAATATGTTTAAAAGAGTAAAAATAAGGATTTACAAGCAAATCAAATTTTAATAATTGATTCTACGACACAAGGTAAAAGTTAATTATTAATATATTTGTATTTGACTCTACTACTATTAAATCATGCAACAAAAGAGAGAATTAAATGTTGAACAACTTGAAAAGGCTGTTAACATGCTAAAGGCAATCGCACATCCAATGAGAATATCAATAATAAGTCTACTTGAAGACGGCAGGAGAATGACAGTTACCGAAATTCACGAGAAATTAGATATTGAACAATCTACCACCTCTCACCATTTAGGTATATTAAAGGATAAAGGGGTTTTATCATCTAAAAGAGAAGGAAAGAACACTCATTATTTTTTAAAAAACGAAAATCTTTCCAAAATTCTCGATTGTATTGGAAGATGCACGGTTTAAGGGAATTCGAAACAATCCCAGAAAATTTTTTTGCATCTCATTTATTATCAACCAACAGTATAACAAATACGGTTTTTATTTCTGTAAAATTTAAGGTATTATGGCATTAATTCGGCTAACCAAGGAGTTCCATTTTGAACTTGCTCATGCACTTGAAGGTTATGATGGTGCTTGTCGCAATATTCATGGTCACTCTTATGTGCTATTCGTAACAGTTATTGGTAGTCCAATTTCTTCTGAATCGAATCCAAAATTGGGAATGATAATGGATTTTGGCGATTTAAAAAAGATAGTGAATGAAAACATTATCTGTCGTTTCGACCATGCCCTACTACTTAACCAAAAATCATCGATGCTAAAAACCTTACGTGCAGAGAGTTTTGGAAAAATTGAATCGCTCCCATTCCAGCCTACATGCGAAAATCTATTGCCTTACTTTGCCGATATTATTTCTTCCAGACTACCCAATGGGGTAAAACTCCATCATCTTAAACTAAACGAAACAGCAACATCATTCGCAGAATGGTACGCTTCAGATAATCTTTAATAGAATTTCAGATGCAAAAAAAACTTCTACTCATCGATGCATACGCCCTGATTTACAGAGCCTACTTTGCTTTTATCAATCGCCCGATAAAAACTAGCAAAGGATTGAATACCTCTGCTATTTACGGCTTCATAAAAACGCTACTTGATGCGCTTAAGAAGATTGAACCGACACACTTAGCGGTAGCCTTCGATCTATCTGGACCTACCTTTCGAACCGAACTTTACCCTGATTATAAGGCCAATAGACAAGAAACGCCAGAAGATATTCGCTTGGCAATTCCAATTATCAAGCGTCTTCTGGAGGTAATGAATATACCTATTGTTGAACTAAAGGGATATGAAGCCGATGATATTATTGGTACCCTAGCAACACAGGCCGATCCTTTGGGATATGAGGTATTTATGATGACTCCCGATAAAGATTACGGTCAACTCCTATCCCAAAATATAAAGATTATTAAGCCTGGCAAAGGGGGTGGTGAAATGGAAACCGTCACTTCCGATGCTTTTTGTAACGATTACAAAATAAATAACCCTTCTCAGTTCATCGATATACTTGCTCTCTGGGGTGATACATCAGATAATGTACCTGGCGTAAAAGGGATTGGCGAAAAAACAGCAGCCGATTTAATTTCAAAATATGGCTCAATAGACAATCTCCTTCAAAATACCGATAAACTATCCAAAGCACAGAGAACAAACATTGAAGAATCCAAGGATCAACTACTTCTTGCTAGAACATTGGTTACCATTAAAATCGACCTAACGCTGAACCAAGATATTAATAGCTTTGAAAGGAAAGAACCAGATCCTATTGAGTTCAGAAAAATGTTAGAGGAACTTGAGTTTCGTTCAATGTTAAAAGAGATATCTACTAAAATCGATGTTAAAGAGGTAAAAAAAGATAGTTTCGTTCAGGGTAATCTTTTTGGTGAAGTAGCCTCTCAACCAGTTGCTCCAGATCATAATCTAAAAACCCTTTATGATTATACGTACGATTATAGGGTTGCTGCAACTGCTGATGAGCGCAAAATTCTTATAGCGGTGCTTAATAGCGTAAATGAATTTGCATTTGATACTGAAACAACAGGGCTCGATCTTTATACAAGTCAACTCGTTGGACTATCATTTGCCACAGCCCCTTTTAAAGCCTGGTATGTTCCAATTCCTGTTAATCAAACAGAAGCAAATCAAGTTCTTCAAGAATTTAAGGCCGTTTTGGAGGATATCAATAAACCAAAGATTGGTCAAAATATTAAGTTTGATCTCCTGATGCTTAAAAACTATGGCATTAATTTAAGGGGTTTCTTATTTGACACAATGATTGCCCATTATTTGGTAGAACCAGATATGCGTCATAACCTCAATATTCTTTCGGAACAATTGCTTGGCTATAAGCCAATTGTTATTGAGGATTTGATAGGAAAAAAGGGTGCTAGTCAGATTTCAATGCGAAGCGTTCCAATTGACAAAATCTCAATATATGCTTGTGAGGATGCAGACCTTGCCTTTCAACTAAAGGAGGTATTATACAAAAAACTTGTAGATGAAGGTCTTTTAGAACTTTATAAAACCATAGAAGCACCATTAATTGAGGTGCTTGCTGATATTGAAAGAGCAGGCGTTCAAATCAACGTTCAAAATCTTAGCGAGTTTGCTAAATCATTAAATCTAGAATTAATCGCTCTTGACGATGAAATTAAATTAATTTCAGGTGTTTCCGATCTTAATATTTCATCCCCAAAACAACTAGGCGAGGTCCTTTTTGAAAAACTAAAAATCGCCTCGGATGTGAAAATGACAAAGACGAAACAATATGCAACCGGGGAAGAGGAATTACTCAAATACAAAGACAAACATCCAATTATTGATAAAATATTAGAATTTAGATCTTTAAAGAAATTGCTTTCAACCTACGTTGAAGCCTTGCCATTACTTGTAAATTCTAAAACAGGGAAAATACATACTTCATTTAATCAAGCGGTAGCTTCAACGGGTCGGTTAAGTTCAAATAATCCAAATCTCCAAAATATTCCAATTCGAGACGAAAAAGGTCGTGAAATTCGAAAAGCGTTTGTTCCATCCTCTGATGATTACTTAATACTATCAGCCGACTACTCCCAAATTGAACTTAGGTTGATGGCTCACATGAGCAAGGATCCCTCGCTGCTCGAAGCATTTCATCAAGGAGAAGATATCCATACGGCAACTGCTGCAAAAATATTCAAGATCCCTCTTGCAGAAGTCACAAGGGAACAACGAAGCAGAGCAAAAACTGCAAATTTTGGAATGATTTATGGCATTTCTTCATTCGGTTTGTCTCAAAGACTTTCAATATCCCGAACCGATGCAAAAGAATTAATAGATGGTTATTTTAACACCTACAAAGGGGTTAAAGAATACATGGAAAACTGTATTAAAAACGCAAGGGACAAGGGATGGGTTTCTACAATATTCGACAGGAAGCGTTATTTAACAGATATTAAATCAAATAATGCCACCGTAAGAGGCCTTGCTGAGCGAAATGCCATAAACGCACCTATTCAGGGTTCGGCTGCGGATGTTATCAAGTTGGCGATGATAAAAATTCACCAAGAACTTGCGGATAAAAACCTTAATTCTAAAATGATCATTCAGGTTCACGACGAACTTGTGCTTGAAGTCTACAAACCTGAAATTGAGCAGATAAAAGAGATCGTTAAAAGATCTATGACTCAAGTTGCTAAACTATCAGTTCCCCTAGATGTTGAAATTGGCATAGGTAATAATTGGCTTGAAGCACACTAATAGTTGAACCTCTAACTTTTAAAATGTAAGCCTAAAGATATTCTCCAAAACGAGATAGAGTAAGGGTAATGTAATAATACTAAATAGGGTTGAAACAAGAAGATTACTTGCTGCTAGGTGGTAATCGCCACCATACCTTCGTGTCATTACTACAATAATCGTTTGGCAGGGCATACCAGCTTGCATTACCAAAACAAAAAACGCTTCACGTGCAATTTCAATGTGTAGCCATTTTATCAGTAAAACATAAGCCAATCCAAGAGCTAGAGGAATAATTAAAAGTTTATTCATGCTAATAATAAAAACGCTAATCGTTTTAAAGGATTTTCGAATATTCATTCCAGCAAGAAGAGCACCAATATAGACCATTGAAAGGGGGCTGGTACATTTCCCAAGACCAGAGAAAGCATCAGCAACAAATTTGGGTAGATGAAGTCCTGATATCAAAATCAAACTTCCAAGAACAATTGCGCCTGTATTTGCATTAAGTAAACTTTTCCAGCCTGATTTTTGAGTCCCTGAACTTAATCTGTAAATGCCATAAGTAAATGTTAAAGAATTAGATGCCAGCTGATAAACGGCCGCATAGAAAACCCCGATACCATTAGGAAAAAGCGCATCAAAAAGAGGAAAACCAAGGAAAACAATATTCCCAAACATAGTATGGAGCGTGTGCACCATTGCTTGGGGTTTATTAAGTTTTTGTGCGAATGATGATAAAGATCCTGCCAGATATAAAATTCCTAAATTTACAAATGCCAGAACAAAAACGAATAATCCATTTTTAAAAAGTTTAATATCAAACTCCAAGCGAGAGAATGTTGAAAAAATTAGAAAAGGCAGGGTAATATCTATTATTATTCGAGCCAAAAAATCTTTAGATTCATCATTCAGTATGTTTCTTTTGGAAGCAATTGCTCCAACAATCATCAGTAGGCAAAAAATTAGAAGCTGATTAATAATAATACCTGTCGCCATAAAACGTAAATAACGTCAAAGATAAACTGATTTTTGAAACGTTTGTACAAAGAAAAAAGTACAAAAACAAGCATGGGTATTTGTGCGATTTTTTTAAAAAACAGGAAGTAATTGGTTAAAAACTTTTTGGAGAAAAACAATTTTTTTCTAAAATTGCCAAAAATTGCTTTTACAAATTCATAGTAGAAATTGTCTATAAAAATAAATCCTTGTATATTAACCAGAAAAATAATTACTTATTATTCTTATATGCGTTTAACCCCAAAAACCTTTATACCCTAAAACTTTAACAAAATTATTTAACCCTTAAATGTCTAAACACCGTTTCTAATTATTCCAGAAATGAAAGCAAGAAAGGAAACTCAAAAACTCCCACGCGAATCATCACTAGGTTCTGAGGAGTTGAAAAAAGCAAGAAAGTTAAAACCAATTAAAAAGGAGAAAAATCAAAAACAATCGTTGTTCCAAGAAATTGATGAATTTGAAGACATCGATATGGACTATAAAAACGATCTTTATGATGAAGAGGATTTTTATGACGATGAGGAGGAAGACAATTAGCTATTAAATTGATAACCATCGCAGAATTTAATGCCCCTTCGGGGGCATTTTTTATGTCATTATCAAAAAAATTTAAGAATCTATATTTTATCAATTGCTTTTCAATTCAATCTTACATACCTTACAGGGGTAAACAAAACATTCATGTTAAGGTCTTTTTGTTTAAAAAATAAGATCCTTATTGCCTTTATGAGTCTTGTTTTATTTGTTTTTTCTCCAACAAATACTAAAGCAGATATTCGTAATGGCACGGATAGTATTAGCAAAATATTAGGACAATCACCCGATTCATCTAAGTTAGATTTATTAATCAAATCTGCTGATGAATATAATAACACCAACACAGATCAATCTCTCGAATATGCTAACATAGCAATAACTATTGCTAAAAAACTTAGCAATCATAAAAAACAACTTAGCGCAGAAATAATTATTGGAAAAACATACTTTATCAAGGGCAATTATACAAAAGCAATAAACCAACTAGAAAAAACGCTCTTATTAGCACATTCTATAAATGATAGCATTCACTTAATAGATATATACCAAGTTTATAGTTTGATCTACACAAAACTTGGCGATTTTAAAAAAGCCCTTGAATTCTCCCAAAATGCATTTAGCCTTATTGGTAAACTAAATCAGCAAAGCAAATTAGCAGACATTGTTAGAGAAACAGGAAATATTTACTTTTCGTTTGGAGAGAGCCCGGTAGCCCTCGATTTTTATCAAAAAAGTCTTACCATAAGCAAAGAAAACAATAATCAAATTGGTGTTTCGAAGGCTCTAAATAATATTGGCCGCATTTATAGTGAACTTGGTGAATTTTCAAAGGCCCTTGATTACTTAAACAAATCCCTTGAAATAAAATATAAGGATGATAATAAACTTGGATTAGCAAATACACTGCTTAATATAGGTACAATCTATTTTCGTCAAGAAAATTATACCACGGCAATTCAGTATTTTCTAAAAGCGAATAGTTACTATTCACAAGTTCCTTTTATCGAAGGAGTCTCAAATTCTTTTCAGTATGTGGGACGCAGCTATCTCAAATTAAAAAATTATAAACAAGCCGAAGCATTTTTTAATACCGCAAAAGTTTTAGCAAATAATGCCAAAATAAAAACGCTATTAGTAGAAATATCGTTAAGAGAATCAGAACTTTATGCTGAAATCAATAGTTACAAAAGGGCTTATGAATCACTTTTCAAATTTAAAGAGTTAAGGGATTCCGTTTTCAGCGATGAGCAGAGAAATCTCCTGATGGAACTTGATGCCAAATACAACCTACAAGCAAAAGAAAAGCGGATTCTTCTCCTTTCAAAAGAGCAAGAACTAAAAGATGCGCAAAAAAATAAATTAATTTTCTGGAATGCATTTCTAATCATAGCTGCGCTATTTTTAATTTTTTCCATCTATTTTATTCATAACCGGATGAGATTTAGAGCAAAAATTAATAAAAAACTTATAGAAGAAATAAACCAGCGGAAAATTATTGAAGAAGAACTTCAAGGGCATCAGGAACATTTGGAAGCAGTTGTTGAAGATCGAACCCTAGCTTTGAAAATAGCAAAGGATAAAGCCGAAGAATCAGATATGCTTAAAACAGCATTTCTTGCAAATCTTTCTCATGAAATTCGAACACCAATGAATGCCATTGTTGGTTTCGCAAATCTACTTGTAGACTCAGAAGCAACGGATACGGATAAAAAAGATTTTGTTCGTCTAATTCATTCAAATAGTGAAACTTTAATGCATTTAATTAATGATATTATTGATATCTCCATTATTGAATCAGGGCAAATAAAAATTAATAAAACCCCCGTTTTTATATTCGAAGTTCTGGAAGATCTACTATTCTTTTTTAATCAAGAAAAACATAAAATAAACAAAAGTCACATCGCTATTACATTGGATTACGATCTATCTCTAACTTTTCATTCTATTTTAACTGATAAAAATCGCCTTAGACAGGTAATGTCTAATTTGCTATCAAATGCCCTAAAATTTACAAATCAGGGTTCAATTGTTTTTGGATTTAAACTTACGGATCCCCAAACGGTTACTTTTTTCGTTAAAGATACAGGAATAGGAATTCTACCCGAAAACCAAGCCTCAATATTTGAGAGATTTAGTAAATACAACCGTCAAAACGACTCTATCATTTTACCAGGAACAGGTCTTGGACTCGCTCTTTGTAAAGAACTTATACATTTAATGAATGGTAATATTTGGTTTAATTCACAGCCCAATTCGGGATCATCTTTTTATTTTACATTGCCAAATATCGATTATGATTCAAGCATATCTGAGTCACAACAAACAAAAGAGTCCAATATAGAATTGGATCTAAGCAATAAAACAATAATCGTAGCAGAGGATGTTACATCTAACTTTATGCTCATAAAAGCTTACCTAAAAAGAACAAATGTCAATTTACTGTGGGCAAAAGATGGAAAAGAAGTTATTAGAATGCTTGAGAACTCTGACGTGAATTTAATTCTTTTAGACATACAAATGCCTATTATGGATGGTTTAAAAACAATTGAGGTTATCCGTGCAACAGGGAATAAAATTCCAATTATTATTCAAACAGCATTTGTTTTATCTGGCGAAATCGAAAAATGTTTTTCTTTGGGATGTAATGATTATTTAACCAAGCCAATAAGTAAAGACGATTTAATTAACAAAGTATCCTTATTTATTTAGCAATCAACAAAATAGCCTCTTTAATCTTTTGACTTCCCCGCTCGTTTTCCATTAACAACTCGTTTATCTTTTACATAAACTTGCCTTTCGATGGTTTGATCAAGGGATATGAAGGTTTCGGTATTTGCAATGCCCGGAATATTCTGAATGTTTTTCACAAGAACTTCCATAAGGTGTTCATTGTCTCGACAATAAATTTTTAGCAAAAGAGCATACCCTCCTGTAATAAAATGACATTCAACAACCTCTGGCATTTGCTTAAGTGCTTCAATAACGCCATGATACTGGTTCGAAGCTGAAAATTGAAGTCCAACAAAAGCACAAACATCAAATCCTAATGCTTTAGGTTTTACATTCATTCTTGAACCAGCAATTATGCCGGCATCCTCCATTTTTTTAACACGTTGGTGGATTGCTGCTCCAGAAATACCACACTCTCTGGCTATCTCTAGGAAAGGCATTCTTGCATTCTTGACCAAATAAGATAGTATCTTTTGGTCAATTGCATCTACTTGAAAGTGATCTGACATTTCTATTACGATTTAAAATATTATTGTCAATAAATATAATAAATTGTAAGAAAACATATGCTGTTTGGTGTGAATTTTCACAAAAAAGATAATAAAAAATTTTGTCGTCAGCCTAAAGCAATATTTGTGGGATACACACGAAAACAAAAAACCACACCATTCTAGGTATGGCCTAAATAGACGTAATGATTTCTATAAATGTTTGGAATATATTATTTTATCATCAGCCACATCATAAAAATCTTTAAGAATGGCCTCTTTAAAATATCCGTGCTTTTCATAAAAACCTTGAGTGGGTATATACAAAGGTTTTGAGGAGGTTTCTATATAAATGACTCTACCCCCCATCGATTTAATTTTTCTTTCAGTTTCTTTCAGAATTAACGAACCAACCCCTTTTCCTCTGTAATCATCATGGGTTGCAATCCAGTAAAGATCATAACTGTTTTTAGTACAAGCAATAGTTCCATAGCAGGCATACGATATGGTTCGTTCGCCATCCATAGCAAAAACAAAAAAGTATCCACTCTCAAGACCCTTTTCAATAGCCTCTTCAACCAATTCTAGGGCTACAGGAATTTCATGATCTTGAAAAAAGCCTGATGAATGTATAATTTTTTCTACGGCTTCAACATCTTCTGCAAGAGGTTCAAATCTTAGGGTGTAGTTTTTTTCCATGGCCATCTATTTTTTTGAGGGAATATCATTTATAATTCTAGCTACCGCTTTGTCAAAAGAAATTCCAGCCTGTTCACAAGCTGCGTAAAATCCACCATTCATCGATATACATGGATTAACATTAATCTCAAGAACCATTGGGTTGCCCTTCTTATCAACTCGATAATCAACACGCGCATAACCATTAAGTTTAAACACATCCCAACTTTTTAGCGTTAACTCCGTAAGTTTATTTAAAAGTTGATCATCATCCTTACCCATTTCAAAGGTTCTGCGGGTATTAGCATACTCAAAACTATCCTCATCCCATTTTGCGGTCCAACCCATCATTTTAGGTTTATCGCCTTCGTAATCGTAAAACTTAATCTCAGCATGAGGAAGAACAGTTGGGCCATCTAGTCCAGCAAGTATTGATATATTGAATTCCCGTCCATCGATATATTCCTCGATAAAATGTGTTGCTGGGTTTAAGTTTTTTGCTGCCTCCGTTAATCCCGCTTCATGCCACCAAAACACACAATGCTCGTCTAATCCAAGAGAGCCATCCTCCCAAATTGGTTTTACAATATACCGTTTCCCCTCAATGGGTACAAACACTCCTTCGCCATGATACCAGGAAGCCGTTGGCAAGCCACCTTGCTTCATCCGTTCCTTTGCTAAGGTTTTTGATGAGGTAATAAAAATAGTTTCCAAACCACCCCCTGTAAAAGGAATTTTTAAAGAATTTAACAGTGCTGGTGCAAGAAAGATTAAATCACCTTTATTATCAACCCCTTCAACCAGATTAAAAACAAAGTCGGGTTTGTAGGCTAAAAGTTCTTGCTCAACTTTTTTCATGTTCAATGAAAAAGTCATGGTTGAATATTTAATTCCTAGTTTTTCAAGGTTTTCGGCAATAATATTTACCTGTTCAAGCACATCTGCCTCATCAGGAGTGGGGTTTGGTGATAATTCGTTGTAAAGGATAACGGCTTTCTTTGGACTCATAGATTTTAGTTTACTCGTTTTAGGGCTGATTTCATTATCATATCGATTAACTGCTCATACCGAATTCCCTTCTTTCCGGCAAGCATAGGTAAATCAGAATGCTCTGGGTTAATTCCTGCTAAGGGATTAACCTCAATAAAATTAGGTACTCCATTTGCATCCATCTTTAAGTCTACTCGACCACCATCTCTACAACCAAGACATCTCCATGCTCCCAGCGCAACCTCTTCACACTTTTTTTCAATGTCCCCTGTTGCCATTGGATATTCAACAACACCTTTCCAATTCTCCTTTGTGTGATATGAGTAGATGCTTTCCTTTGCTTTTGCAGTGATTACAACCTCCATAACACCTACAACTCTTGCTTCCGAGCCAGTACCTACAACACCAACGGTAAACTCTCTTCCCGGCAGATAGGTTTCAACCAGTACGGGCTGATTAAATCGACTTAGTAATTCTCGGCATAAATCATCAAGTTCCTTTGGATTAGCAACTTTCGATCGGCTATCAATTCCCTTTCCGGTTCCCTCCGCAACGGGTTTTGCAAATAAAGGGTAAGGAAGGTTTATATTTTTAATATCATCCGATGTTTCAACGATTGCAAAATCAGCGGTTGGAATACCTTTATCTCGTATTACTCTTTTTGTTAAACCTTTGTGAAGGGTCAATGAAAGCACTAGTGGATCTGAAAACACATAAGGTATTCTAAATGCATCAAGTATTGCTGGTATTTGGGCTTCACGACCAATTCCGTACATTCCTTCGGCTATATTAAAAACCAAATCCCACTTTTTCTCGTTAATGAGCTTTCTTAATAATGTTTTAACATTACCAATTCTTTCGGTTTTATAGCCAAGTCTTTGAAGGGTTGATTCTATTGATTCTATTGTTATCTCTGAATCAAATTCTGCCGTTTCCTCTTCGGAATAACCCTCTTTTAGATAATCACTACGTAAATCGTATGTCAATCCAACAGTAAGCATTTTTTCTCTTGATTATCAGATTATTAATTAACAATTAAATTACACCAATATATGGAATAATTTTATACCTATCTTTTCCGCCTTTCAACAAATTGATATAAAAAAAGCATTCCCATTCGAAAGGTGCTATTATACACAACGCGAATGGGGAATGCTATTAACAATATTAAAAATCAGGATATGTATAAATTTTATCTTCGTAATTTTTCAGAATAACTTCGCCGTTTTCTGTACCCAAAAAATATTCAGGCAGCAAAGGTATTTTTCCACCACCGCCAGGAGCATCAATTACAAAAGTTGGAACGGCGTATCCAGATGTAAATCCTCTTAACCCCTTAATCAACTCAAGTCCTTTTGCAACGTGGGTGCGGAAATGGCTTGAACCTGGAATTGGATCACACTGATATATGTAGTAAGGTCTTACCCTTGCCTTAAGTACACCATGCATTAAATTCTTCATAGTACCCAAATCATCGTTCACACCCTTCAGAAGAACTGTTTGACTTCCAAGAGGAATACCAGCATCGGCTAAACGACCACAAACCTCTATAACCTCTGGCGTGAGTTCATCAGGGTGAGAGAAGTGGATGCTCATAAATAATGGGTGATATTTCTTTAGCATATTCACCAATGTCTTGGTTATACGCTGAGGTAAAACCACCGGTACTTTTGTCCCAATACGAATAATCTCAACATGAGGTATAGCCCTTAAAGATGAGAGTAAATATTCGATATGAGGATCAGGCATTGTGAGAGGATCTCCTCCAGAGATAAGAACATCTCTTACTTCGGAATGATCTCTAATATATTGCAACGCAGGTTCCCATGCTTTAATTCCAATGTGGCATTTATCTTTTGCCACCATATGTGATCGAGTGCAGTATCTACAATATGCAGAACAAAAGCCTGTGGATAAAAATAGAACTCTATCAGGATAACGATGTACTAAATTTGGAACGGGGCTATGATGCTCCTCTCCGAGTGGATCGGCAAATTCGCCCCGAGACATAGTAACCTCGTTTACGGTTGGAACCATAGTACGTCGAAGAGCTTGATTCGGATCATCTTGCGATAGTAAACTTGCGTAATATGGAGTAATTCTTAACGGGAGAGCATACTTATCATTATCGATAGCAAGTAACTCCGGTTCTGATAGGTTGAGGATTTGGCGCAACTGGCTGATAGAGGTAATTCCATTTTTAACTTGCCATTGCCAGCTATTCCAATCTTTCTCTGTTACGGAAGGGTAATTCTTTCTTAAAAATTCCAATGATTTTTGGCTAATACCAATACGTTCATTCGAAACGCGAGCTCCAACTTTATTGAAGCGAATTGACACCTCAGCCTCATCGTTGCTGAGGTTGATGGTACTCGGAGGTTCGTCCTCCTCAGTGAATTCATTGATCATGTAAACCAGCTTCTGTTGCTTTTTTTTGTCCATGACTAGACGCTTATTATTTGATCTTTTAGGTTAATAATGCTCAGCTTTTGCTGAGGTTTATTTTAAAAAATAAGTTGCAAATATTAACATTTATAGAACCCGTTGTACTTTCAGAGGCTTTTTTTTACAATTTTTTCTAAACTATTTTAGAAACATGTGCCTAAAAAATTGACATTCTATTATTTACATAGGGTTTTAAAAATCATTAATTTTTATGCCAAATTACGTCATGAGTAAATATATGATACTTATTATTGCACCGAAGAATTAACAATAATCAAAAGTTATTAACAATCTCCTTTACAATAGAGATGAGAGGTTGGTTGATTAATGCCTTTTAATGCCATTTGCTGCCTTTTAAAATAATATTATCTTTGCGGCTCGAATATAGTTGGCCCTATAGTTCAAGGGATAGAACGGAAGTTTCCTAAACTTCAGATTCCAGTTCGAGTCTGGGTGGGGCTACAAAGAAAAGCCATAATTCTACTATGAGTTGTGGCTTTTTTTACTCAAAAAAAAATTTGACAGGTACATTTCTATTGAATAATTCCTTTTTATTTTAAACTTATCTTTCGTTTTAATATCCAAATTATACTTAAACTAAATTATATGAGATTCTTAAAAAATTATCCGAAAAAATTTATCAAAGCATTTTTTCTACTAATTATAATGCTTGTGTTTGCAAACATTGGTCTTTTTGCTCAAAATCCAATGATGCGCTATCCAGATATACATGATAACACCGTTGTGTTTGTAACTGGGGGCGATATATGGAAATCAACTGTTGACGGTGGTGTTGCAACCCGTTTAACATTTAACGATGGTCAGGAAAACTATCCAAAAATTTCTCCTGATGGTAAGTTAATTGCCTTTACAGGGGAGTATGACGGGAATGCAGATGTATACATAATGAACATCAATGGCGGCGATATCAAACGAATAACATTTCATCCCGGATTTGATGAAGTGATTGGTTGGAATAAAACCAAAAATAAGATAATGTTCACCTCTGGAAGAAATAGCACATCAAGATACACTAAACTTTTTCTTATATCGCCAGATGGAACAGGGCTTGAAGAAACTATTTTATATGATATTGCACGTGCCAGCTACTCCCCCGATGGTTCAAAGTTAGCCTACAACAAAGACTCTCAAGACAATGCTACATGGAAACGGTACAAAGGCGGACGTGCTCAGGAAGTATACGTATATGACTTTACAACCAATCAAGAGATAAATATTACTAATTATGAGGGTTCTGATCGAATTCCAATGTGGATTGGCGATAAAATATACTTTGCTTCGGATAGAGATAGAGTTCTCAATATCTGGGCTTACGACACAAATACCCAGAATATAGATCAAATAACAAAACATACCGAGTATGATGTTCAACATCCTAGCGCAGGAAATAACAATAGGATTGTATATGAACTCGGTGGTGATATTTGGATGCTCAACTTAAATACAAAAGAATCAAAGAAGATACCTATTGAGGTTTTGGCGGATATGGAAGAAACTCGTCCGTATCTGAAAGATATTAGTTCTGAAATTCAGGGCATTGAAATTTCCCCATCAGGAAAAAGGGGATTGATTGTTAGCCGTGGTGAAGTATTTACCGTTCCACAAAGCGATGGATCAACCAGAAATATATCAAATAATTGTGGTGCAAGAGATAAGGATGCCGTATGGTCGCCCGATGGTAAATGGATTGCTTACTTTTCAGATAAATCAGGTGAATATGAAATATACGTTGTAAATGCCAATGGTAAAGAAGATGCTATTAAACTTACAACCCACAAGGATGGTTATAGACACACGCTTAAATGGTCGCCCGACAGCAAGAAACTTTCATATACAGATCAAACCTTAACCCTTTATTATATTGATGTTGCAACTAAAGTCATAACAACGGTTGATAAAGAGGAGTACGAAAATGTTGATGTTTCCTTGGATGTAAAATCTATCTACGACTATTCCTGGTCGCCAGATAGTAAGTATATCGTGTATTCCAAGATGAATAAGGATTTCATGTACCAATTATTCGTTTATTCCCTAGAAACCAAGGCAATAAATTGCATTAGCAATGGCCTTTTTCATGATTTTAGCCCTGTGTTCTCTAAAGATGGTGAGTTTATCCTATTCATTTCTGATCGAATATTTGAACCCACCTACTGCGATATTGAATGGGAAATGGTTTACCAAAAGGTTGCTGGAATATACGCAATCACCCTGAAAAAAGATGGAAAATCAATAATTCCTTACAAAAGCGACGAGGAGATTTCTTCAGATACCAACCCGGCAGTTAAAACAACCATTTACCCTGTTCGTATAGATTTTGATGGCATTACAGATCGTATCGAATCGCTCCCGCTCAAGAAAGGAAATTATAGAAATTTACAAATTAACGATGCGACATTATTCTACCTAAACTATAATCAGGGGAACTTCAACCGTTTTGAAGTTAACGCTCAGGATAAAATGTCTCTATATTCTTACACTTTTAGCAACAGAAAAGAAAAAACTCTTGTTGAAGATATCAATAGTTACAAACTTTCGTTCAATGGCGAAAATATCATCTACTTAAAGGATAATAATGTTACAATAATTCCTTCAAGTGGAGGAAACGAAAGCCCTTTGAAACTATCCGATTTAAAGGTATGGTACGATCCAATCAAGGAATGGAAACAGATATTCAATGAAGCGTGGCGTATGGAGCGCGATTATTATTACGAACCCAACATGCATGGACAGGATTGGAGTTTCTTAAAGCATAAATATGGACAACTAGTTGATAGGGCATCCTGTCGTCAGGATTTAACTTTTATTATTGGGGAACTAATCGGTGAACTTAACACTTCACATACCTATGTTTATGGTGGTGACTATAAAAGAAATGCAACAAGAGTAAATGTTGGTATGCTTGGCGCAGATTATAAGGTTGATATTCAAAATAATCTTTATCAATTTAAAAAAATCTATAGAGAAAAGGATTGGTCGCGAGAAATATGGCCTCCCTTAGCAAAACCCGGTATTAACGTTATTGAGGGCGATTATCTTCTTAAAGTAAACGGGGTTGACGTTAAGGCCGATAAAGAGATATATGGTTATTTTGTTGGATTATGCGATAAGCAGGTGACTTTAACAGTTAACTCAAAGCCTACGCTTACGGGAGCTCGAGAAGTTGTTGTTGAGCCTGTGTATAACGAAAATAGTATTCGGTATATGGATTGGTTGGAATCAAATCGACTAACGGTTGATAAGGCTTCCAATGGAAAAATTGGATATATCTATATGCCCGATACGTGGAATGGTTCCGCAATTGATTTTCCAAAATATTTCTATTCTCAAACTAAAAAAGAGGGCATAATTCTCGACGGGCGTTTTAACGGAGGTGGGCTTGATCCAGAGATTTTTTTAGAAAGATTACTAAAAAAACCGCATGGTTTTTGGACTCGTCGAAATTCAGTAGACCAGACAATTCCTGCAACAGCAGTTCAGGCAAATATGGCTCTTTTAACAAATCGCTATGCAGGCTCCGGAGGTGATGAACTCCCCTATGAATTCCAACTAAATAAAATGGGGCCTGTTATCGGCACTCGAACATGGGGTGGTCTTGTTGGTGTTTCAATGTTTATCCAACTAATAGATGGCGGAGGCCTTACTGCTCCCGATTATAGGATTTACAACGAAAAAGGCGAATGGGTTGTTGAGAATAAAGGTGTTACTCCAGATATTATAATCGATATTGATTCAAAGAAAATGTCCGAAGGCTATGATACTCAACTAATGAAAGCTGTTGATGAATTAATGAAAAAGATAAATGAAAATCCTCGTAAATGGCCAATTCATCAGGCCTTTCCTGTGGATAAATAAATATTTAAAAAAAGCAAAACCCCACAAGAATTTGTGGGGTTTTGCTTTTTTTAAATATTTTGATGGCTATTCTTAATAAGGACCTTGCGCTGTTGCACCAGTAACCACAGCAACACTAGAACCGCAACCTAATCTGTTTGCACCTGCCCGAATAAGAGCAACTGCTTTATTATAGTCGGTAATTCCGCCACTTGCTTTAACACCCATATTGGGGCCAACAATCCTTCTCATCAAAGCGATATCAGCAACAGTAGCTCCGCTAGTAGAAAAACCAGTACTGGTTTTTACAAAATCGGCATCCGCTTTTTTGGCTATTTCACAGGCGAGAATTTTTTCCTCATCTGTTAACAAACTAGTCTCAATAATTACCTTCAAAATAGTATTACTTCTGCTGGCTCTTTTAATTGCGCGGATGTCTTCTTCAACAAGTTTTAGGTTTCTTGACTTTAACGCACCAATATTAATAACCATATCCAATTCATTGGCTCCGTGTTCTAAAGCACTACGAGCTTCGAAGGCTTTACTTCTTGTCTCCATTTCACCTAAAGGAAATCCTATAACTGAGCAAACTTTAACGCCGGATCCTCTTAGTTTTTTTGCCACAAACTCTACCCATCCAGAATTAACGCAAACAGAGTAAAATTTATATTGAATCGCTTCGTTGCATAATTGTTCAAATTGCTCTTTCACAGAACCTGGCTTTAACAAAGTATGGTCAATATACCGAGCTAACTCAGCAGGCGAGATACCTAAATTAGCAGATTGCTTTTCCGAAGATTCTTTTTTTCCAGAATCCATCAATTTCATCTTCTCATTTAAGCGAAGCATTACTTCGTTGGTGATTTTATCAATCAAATCCTTGTGTTCCATATTATCCTCTCAATTTTTCTACCGACATCATTTTATTAATTCTAGGCCAGTGTCTGCCTCCTTCAAATCTAGTTTCAAGCCATAATTTTGCCATTTCGCATAATTCACCAGATGTATGTTGAGCCGTACCCATTGTAAGTACATTAGCATTATTGTGTTCTCGGCTATTTACAATTGTTTTTAAACTCCAACAGAGTGCGGCTCTGATTCCTCTAACTTTATTGCAAACCATTGAGGAACCGATTCCTGCAGCATCAAGCATAATTCCTCGATCACATTCTCCGTTAACTACTTTTTTAGCAACAAGAACAGCAAAATCAGGGTAGTCAACTTTTTCTACACTATTGTTAGTCCCAACATCTACAACCAAATATCCAATAGTTTGAAGATAGGTTTTTAACATCTCCTTAGAGTCGTACGAGCCATGATCGGCACCAATAGCAACCCTTTTAACCTGATCAATATTGTTAATATTACCGCCGTTGTTCATTCCAAATTAGTTTCAAAAATGTAATTTTTTTGTTTAATCAAAATATTACAAACATCTGTTAATTTGTGTTTTATCTATTTTGATATATTATCAATAATTCCAGCAATTACGGTTTTTACGGTCATAGATTCTGGCTCTCCAATTATCGATCTTGCCGAACCACCTTCTTCCAAAACTAAAACAGTATCGCCTACTCCGGCCTGAACTGCATCAATAGCAAGAAACGAGGAGCCTTTCGGTGCGCCAGAAGGATCAATGGGTTGTACAATCAAAATTTTTTTTGATTCGTACCCATTTGCAATTATCGTAGAAACTACGTTTCCAATTACTTTTGCTATTATCATTTTTTACTGTCTACAAAAAGTTCGTCAACAATTCCCATAATCGAGGCATCACTAGGATTCATTACAGTTTCCAAAACTCTTCCTGCTTCTTTACTTGTCTCATAATAGATAATCATTCCAGTTCCCGAATGAATGGTATCCATCGCCACAATTGGATCGCCAACCTTATTCAACTTCTCATCGAGAGGTTGAACCAAAAGCAGACTAACACCCTGAAACGACTCAACTTTTTGGGTACTTACCACTCTTCCGATTACTCTACCTAATTTCATTGTGTAATTGTTAGGATCTTCTTTTTATCAATTTTGTCTTAAATAATTCTCAGATAATCTACTAATGTACAACGTCTTTCTCTGGTAAATGTTCTTGCTCTTGTTACGCCCTCCCCTGTTGGACTCGCAATGGTAAAGGATGCAAAACCAGCACCACCAAAACCCAATCCAGCATAACTTGGCCCATTTTTAATAAAAATGGAGCAGTTCATCATTCTTGCCATTTTGCTGAGTTTTGCAATGTTTAACGAGTGCATAATTGCTGTATGTCTGAATCCGTGCTCACACACAACTGCAAAATCTATTGCTTCATCAACATCTCTAACTCTAACCAATGGCATTACGGGCATAAGTTGTTCTGTCCATACAAGAGGGTGATTTCGATCAACCTCGCAAAGGAGTAGCCTTGTAGATGGTGGAACTGTTAATCCGATTTGACTAGCAATATAATCGGCATTTTTGCCAACAAATTTCTTATTTGCTGCCCCCTCACTTCCTGGGCCACCAGGTTCTGAAATTACTAAATCGGTTATTTTTTTAATTTGATCTGTAGATAATTCGTATGCCCCGTTTTTCTTCATCTCTTCTTTTAACCTATCGGCAACAGAAGCAACACAAATTATTTCTTTCTCGCATATACAGATTACATTATTATCGAAACTTGCTCCATCAACAATAGCCTTTCCTGCCTTTGCAATATCCGCAGTTTCGTCAACAACAACAGGGGGGTTTCCTGGTCCAGCAGCAATAACCTTTTTACCGCTATTCATTGCTGTTTTAACAACAGCAGGGCCGCCAGTAACAACCATTATTGCTATTTTTTTATGCGACATCAACTCTTTTGCTGATTCAATGGTTGGTTCGTCGATACATGTTACCAAATTTGAAGGCCCCCCTGCTCCAATTATTGCACAGTTCATTAAATTAACTAAGTAGCAGGATACTTTTTTTGCAGATGGGTGTGGGTTAAAAACCACTGAGTTACCCCCTGCTATCATTCCAATAGCATTACTTATTATTGTAATTGTTGAGTTTGTGCTTGGTGTAATTGATCCGATTACCCCATAAGCTGCTCTTTCAACTAATGTTAGTCCATTATCGTCAGAGAAGGTTTCAGGGACAATGTCTTCGACACCGGGGGTTTTGTTAATCCCAAATTCATTCTTCTGGACTTTATCCTCCCATCGACCCAATCCAGTTTCCTCATGAGCCAATTTGGAATAGTAGGTATTATTTGCCAAACATACTTTTCTAATGTTGGCTATAATATTTTTACGTGTCTCGAGACTTAATTTGTTTAACTCATTAAAAGCTTTTTCGGCTGCATCTATTGCGTTGTTGATGTTTGAAAAAACACCGATCCCTGTTCCAGTTTCCTCTTTTACTAGGTCAAGGTTCATGCTTTTAATAACTTCTTGAACCAGCTGTCGAATATTTTGTTCTAAATTGTCCAATTTTCAAACCCTCCTTATTACATAAAAAATGGTTTTATTTCAATATGAGGCTGTGGAATGAGCGTTTCCATACAAAGTTGCCCATTCGCTTTTGCTTTAGCAGTTCCCGCTTCCATGGCTGCTTGAACCTCATCAAGTGAACCCATTATCTTTACGTAAGATTTGCCACCAAATCCGATAGCAAGCCTTACCTCAATAATCTTTACACCTCCAACTTTCGCAGCGATATCAGCTGCTTCAATACTAGAAACCACTGAAAGTGTTTCAATAATTCCAATGGCTTCCCAGTTTTCTGTTTTAACAATATTTCCAATGGCAGGGATAACATCTTGATGAATCATTGGAAGGAACAAACTATCAATAACACTATTCTTACCTGTTTCATAGCCTTTGTTAAATGAATACTCAACAGAAGCCACATCTCCACTAAAAACAATCAGGTACTTTCCGGGGCAAATTGTTCTAGCCTCAATAATTTTGATCGGCGCAATTTTAACCATCTCGTCCAAAGCCAAAATACCGATAGCAATACTACTAAACTCTAATGCGCCTAATACTGTTAAATCCATTTATTCCTCACTTCTTATAAACTATCGTTTCATTTTCATCTATCAAATCAACGATACCAACAATCAAGGCATCAACGGGTTTGTTAAAAGTATCTTCAGTTTCTCTAGCAGAGGAACTTTCCGAAATTATAACCATTTCTCCGTTTCCAGCGCTAACCAAATCGAGGGCGACAAGATAATCTCCTTTTGTAACGCATTGCTGATTACACTTATCAATTAATAAATATCGCGCTCCAGAAATGCTATCGTTTTTTTTATTACAAACAACCGTTCCAACAACTTTTCCTAGTATCATTTTTAACTGTTTTTCTGAAAAGTATAAACACCGTCCTTCTCAATAAAATCAACAATTGCAATAACAGCAGAATCTGTTGGTCTACCTTCGGTTACGTTAGTAAATCGAGCACTACTACCGGATACATAAAAAACAACCTCCCCGGTTCCAGCACCAACGCTATCCATTGAAACAACAAAGTCCCCTTTACCTTTCATGGTTATAGGATCGATTTTTTCAAGTAACAGGAACTTAATCCCTTCGATTTTCTCTGACTTATGACTTGAAACAACAGTACCAACCACCCTGGCTAATATCATTTTATATTATATTAAAAAATGAAATCTATTCTGTATAATTTCATCAATTAGAAATCTATTCTGTTTTTAATTCAAACGATTCTAATTAATAGAGAAAATAGAGACTATTTTTTACTATCCTGATTTCTTCCAAGAGGTAAGGCGGAATCAACGTTTCCATGAGGTCTAGGAATAATATGCGTGGAAACAATTTCACCAACCTTTTCGGCTGCTTTAACACCTGCATCAACGGCTGCTCTAACAGAAGCAACATCACCACGAACAATAGCAGTTACATAACCACCACCAATTTTTTCGTAGCCAATTAATTCAACCTTTGCGGCTTTTACCATTGCATCTGAAGCCTCAACCATAGCGGCAAAACCTTTTGTTTCAATCATTCCTAATGCTTCTGAACTATTATCGCTCATAATTTTTCTCCTTATTGATTATTTTTAGTTAAACTTTGTTTTTTTTCTAATATTCTTCTCTACCTGTAATTTCAGCTAATCGCTTTTCAACGATTTTTTTTGCTTCCAAAACCTCCGCTTCATCACCACCGATATAAACCCTTCCAAACTTTCCAAATCCCATTACATCGATTATATTTATACGTGCAGCCTTTTCAGCCTCGTTTGCAGCGAAATATGCATAACCTGCGGGTTCAACCTCTAATACGAATAGCGTGTCTCCTCTTAAAAGCATCATTCCAAATCTTGTTCGGTTAATTAACTGAGCATGGTGGTCTTCAACATTTTTAATAAGTTGACTTGTCAGAATTCTTGGTTTGATTCTGTCGCTTTCGGTTTTTTCAATTGCACTCATAACCGCTTGTCCCGCCATACGAACATCACCTTGACTGTCAGAGTGAATTTCAAGCATTCCATAAGCCCTTTCAACAACCTGCATCCCAGGGGTTACATTCGTTGCTTTTAAAGCAATATCTGTAAGAGTATTGATTTCAATACCGGGGGCAATTTCAATGATGCAACATGCTTGTCCCCCCACAGGAAGATAACCTCTTGATACGGTTGACAAATACGAAGCCATCTGTAATTGCAAAGAATCTAAAAAAACGTATGTTCTTAAATCGACCATAATTGTATTTTTTATTTAGTTATTTTCCCTTTTTAACAATTTTTCCACCTAATGGAAGTGCGCTATCTACGTTAGCATGTGGCCTTGGAATAATATGGGTAGACACAACTTCGCCAACTTTCTCCGCTGCTTTTACCCCTGCGTCCACGGCTGCTCTAACAGAAGCAACATCTCCGCGAACAATTGCGGTTACATATCCTCCACCTATTTTTTCGTATCCTACTAATTCAACTTTTGCCGCTTTGACCATAGCATCTGAGGCTTCAACCATCGCAGCAAAGCCTTTGGTTTCAATCATCCCCAATGCGTTCATTTCATTGTTTTCCATTATATATCCTCCTAATTATAACTCGTTATTAAAAATCTTTCGTTTAATCTTATTGTCAATCTAGTTTATTTAATGCAATCAAGTTGCTCAATTTGTTTCTCATAAATATTGATATAATATATTGAACAATATTAACAAAACGACTCTGTACCCTATCAATTTGGCTATCAGAAAAAATTGATATTTTGAATAACAAAATTAGCATTAAACCTTATTATTTTACTATTTTAAAGGTAATAAAATGGTCTTTTTCATTAAATTAAGGAATTTCGTTTGGAATAGTCTTTTTTCAAAGTGAATTTTTCTTTTGGGAATACCCCTGTTTTCGAAAAAAAGAATAAATAAGATTCTATCTGAATACTACTAATTCGAAAGTATAGTGTTCGTTCAAAAAACAAAATTAATAGAGATGTTCTTTAATTAAGTTTTGGATTATTCTTATGTCTTGAAGAATCCCTGTTTGTTTTTTTTTCGATACTCTTGCTTAAAGCATCGGTCAGATTTATTCCGGTTTGGTTTGCAAGACAAATTAAAACAAAAAGCACATCGGCAAGTTCCTCTCCTAGTTTTGAAGAATCTTCTCCTGCTTTAAACGATTGATCACCATACTCTCTTGAAATTATTCGTGCGACTTCGCCTACCTCTTCCGTCAATATCGCCATATTTGTAAGTTCGTTAAAATATCTAACGCCATGTTTTTTTATCCAGTCATCAACCATTTGTTGTGCTTCCCAGATAGTTAAGTCGTCCATTATTCTCTATTTTTTGAATCAATTATTATTGTTACGGGACCATCATTCACAAGAGATACCAACATCATTGCTCCAAACTCACCAGTAGAAACCGTTTTTCCAATTTCTTGCTCCATTTGCTTTACAAAACTATTGTAAAGGGGCGTTGCTATTTCGGGGAAAGCAGCCCGAACATATGACGGGCGATTTCCTTTCTTTGTTTTTGCATGAAGAGTAAATTGACTTACAACAAGAATTTCGCCACCAATTTCCTGAATAGAAAGGTTCATTACACCTAGATTATCATCGAATATTCTAAGTTTAGCAATTTTTCTGGTCAGCCAAACCACATCTTCATTCGTATCGGATTGCTCTATACCTAGTAGTAAAAGTAATCCTTTTTTAATGCTTCCTTTAATATAACCGTTTATTGTCACAGAGGCTTCATTTACTCGTTGAATAACAACTCTCATAAATCAGTATTAACAATATTAGGCAAATATATAAATGAATTCTTTGATGTTTTTTCGGTTTTTGCTTAAATCGTCATAATATTACCGATTCAAATAATAAAAATCGATTAGATTTTCTCACAACAAAACAGGAGGGTTATTCGTTTAATAAAATTATACATTTACGGACATTAAAGAAAGAATTATGAGAGTCTTTTTGTATTCGCTTTTTTTTGTGGCATTAAGTAATCTTACGTTTGCTCAGGTTAAGGAAATTTCTTTAACTAAGAGGCATAATGCAACAAATTCTATTTCAAAAAGTAATAGTGGTATAAGGTTATCATTTAATCACGATAAACTTCTTAGCAATACAATTAATGAAAACGATGGTAATTCATATACAGATATTTGGATTAAAGGATCTTATCCAATTGGTGAATTAGGGACACCAAAATTACCTGCTTATAAGAAACTTATCAGAATTCCAAAAGGTAGTAAGCCTATTTTAAAAATATTATCTTATTCCGAAGAACTGGTTAACCTTAAAGAAAAAGGTATTTCATCTCCTTTATATCCAAATCAACCATCGGTTCGAAAAGATCAAGACCCATCGAAGGCAAAGTTTGAAATGAGAAAGGACGTTTATTCTAAGACTTCTTTTTCGAATTCTCCGATCGCTACAATTGAGGTTCTAGGGGACCTTCGATCTGCAACCATCGCTCGCTTAACAGTTTCCCCTATCGATTATAATCCTGGCGGTGGACTAATTAAGGTTTATAATGATATTAATGTTGATGTCTCTTTTACAGATATCAATAATCAAGCAGCAGATGACGTTTTTAAAGCAAAAACCTATTCTCCATACTTTAATGTTGTATATAAATCTCTTTTAGAATCGTCAACAAGTACGTATACCAACCATCCAGATCTAACAAAGTACCCTGTAAAAATGCTAATTATTAGCGATAGAACTTTTGAGCAAACACTTCAACCTTTTATTGAATGGAAAAAACTTAAAGGATTTGATGTTAAGACAGTATATACTGACATAATTGGCAATTCACCAGATCAAATCAAGTCATATATTCAACAGGAGTATAATTCCGCAACACCTGAGAGTCCTGCTCCAACATTTTTAGTCATTGTTGGGGATGTTCAGCAGATTCCCGCATCTGCAACCGGTTCATCTACTTCTTATTCAACAGATCTTTACTATGCAAGTGTTGACGGAGATATGTTTCCTGATATGTATTATGGAAGATTGTCGGCAACAACACCATCGCAACTTGCGAATATTATTGATAAGATTATCTACTATGAAAAGTATCAGTTTGAGGATCCACGATACTTGAATAAGGTTACTCTAATTGCTGGGGCAGATGAATCATGGAATCCAAAGGTTGGACAACCCGCTATTAAATATGCAACTGCAAACTACTTCAACTCAAGTCATGGTTTTAATATGGTAAATGAGTTTGGAGTAACAACGGATCCCAATAATCCTAATTCTAGTTCATCATATTCAGGGTGTTATGATGCAAGTAAGATATCTGTAGGATTCATAAATTATACTGCGCATGGGAGTGAAACTTCGTGGGTTGATCCAAATCTCTCGAACGTTACCATTAACTCTTTTTCAAATACTAATAAATACCCTTTAGCGATTGGAAATTGCTGCCTTTCTGGAAATTTTGGTGCCTCTGAATGTTTAGGAGAAGCTTGGATTCGAGCACAAAACAAAGGAGCCGTTACTTACATTGGCTCCTGTCCAAACACATTTTGGCTTGAAGATTTTTACTGGGCTGTTGGTGCATTTCCAATGGACGGGGAAAACAATGGTTATGTGCCAACATCTCAGGAAACAACTACAGGCATGTACGATGCTGCTTTTGTGAGTAATTATGTAACCACCGGAGCAATGTTATTTGCAGGGAATCTTGCTGTTACGGAAGTTAATATTCAGGGTTACCCCAATTCAGGATCATCAGCAATTTATTACTGGCAAGCCTATAATATTTTAGGAGATCCTTCTATAATGCCATATTTTACGGAAGCAGAACCCAATCAAGTTTCTCACAACTCAACCATAACTGTTGGTGAAAACGCTTTCTCTGTAAATGCATTAGAAAATTCTTATATCGCTATTTCAATGAATAGCCAACTTCTGGGGGTTTCTTTTGTCAATAAAACTGGTGATATTAGTATTCCAATCACACCAATATCTTCCACGGGAGACGTTATTGTTGTGGTTACACGCCCTCAAACAATACCACAAATCGATACAATTCATGCAATATCTCCAACAGGACCATTCCTTCTTTTAGATTCTTATTCAATTGACGATCATCTTTCAAATGATAATAAAAAGGCGGATTATAGCGAAACTTTTAGTACAAATCTTAGAATTAAAAACATTGGCGTAGATGATGCAACCTCTGTTAAAGTAAAAATATTAGGCGCAGATGATAATATTTCTATTAATGGTAATGATTCAATTGATATTTCAAATATCTCTCATAAAGATGGTTTTAACGTTTTAGACATTCCTGCTGCATTTTCATTTAAAGTAAATGAGAATGTTCCAGATCAGTATACGGCAATTTTTACTCTAAAAATATATAGCAATCAAGGTGTTTGGATGTCTAAACTAAGGATACTATTGAATTCTCCGATTTTATCGTTTGGTGATATAATAATAGATGATTCTTCTGTTGGTGGAAATAATGATAGTTTACTTAACTTTGGGGAAACAGCTAAAGCATTGATTCGTGTTACTAATAAAGGACATGCTCTTGCTAAAGATATTTCTTTTCAAGCAACTATTCCAGATAGCATAAAGAATATTCTAACCTTAAGCAATATTCTAACAGAGCCATTCTCGCTTGAGGCATATTCTTTTTCTTCCGTACCTTTTAGGGTGGCTGTAAATCCAATAATCCCAAAAGCGAAGTCTCTTCCAATCAATTTTAATGTTACGGTTTCACATCCTTCTGGGCTATCAAAATCATTCGAAAAAACAATTAAAATTTCAGCCAAGGATAGCGTTAAGATTTCTAATGATACTCTTAAAACTTGTTATACCTATTTTTACGATACTGGCGGAAAAAACGGAAATTATAAAAATCTTGAAAACAACACTATCACATTTATTGCTCAGAAAGAAAACTATTTTATTAAGGTAAAGTTTCTTGAATTCTCAACCGAAAAAAATTATGATTTCCTTTCAATTTTTGATGGTCCTAATTTGACTAGTCAAGAGATTACTGGTAGTCCATTTTCTGGAACAACCTCTCCGGGTGAAATAATTTCTTCTGGTAGATCTTTGACTATTAGGTTTAAGTCTGATGATAGTAATGTTTCAACGGGTTGGATTGCAACCGTTGAGTGCGTTGAGCCACAAATACCAACTTGTGTATCATCACCCAACCCCTTGGATGGGGCTCAATATGTTCAAGCAGGTATTTTAACATGGGCGCCAACTCAGTATGGTACGTTTTACGATGTTTATATTGGTTCATCGCCCTCTAATTTAGCTTATGCAGGAAGAGTGGAAAAGCCAGAATTCGATTTTAAACCTGAAAAAAACAAAACATACTATTGGAAAGTTCTCTCTGGCAACTTAGTTGGTATAAACAATTCTGCTTGCAATATTTGGTCGTTCACAACCGACGCAATAACAAGTTCTTCCAATATTAATATGTCAAACAATACAATAGCAGTCGACACCATGCTCTTTTATGACTCCGGAGGATCTATTCTTAATTATAGCAATAATGAAAATTACATATTAACACTTAAGCCTAAATATTCAGGAACTCATATTGATGCAGAGTTTCTATCATTTACGGTTGAGGGAGATAATTGTAAATGGGATAAACTAACCATTTACGATGGCTTAACAACATCCAGTCCCGTTTTAGGATCTTATTGTAGCACGAACTCCCCCGGGATTATTCAATCAGGTAATGTGGATGGTGCGCTTACATTTCAATTTCGTTCAGACGATAACACTAATTTTAGCGGTTGGAAGGCGATAGTAAAATCAATAGGTTCGACAGTATTCAAAAAACTTACAATAAAAGTTCAAAGCAATTCTACCCCAATAGCAAATGCTAGCGTTAATATTGGTGGTGTGATTAAAACGACAGATAACAATGGTTATGCTTATTTTACTATCGCAAGCGGTGATTTAAGCATATCCGTTAATGCTCCAGGATACAAATCTTTAAATAAAAGCATAAGTGAATCGGAAACGAATGCTACAGTAATAGCAAATATTGAAAAACTATACACAATTAGTATTCATGCTTTTAATAAAAAGACTTTAAGTGATATTTCTGACGTAAAAGTTGTTATTGAAAATGATTCTGCATTTACCAATGCATCGGGGCAAGCCGTATTGACCAAACTGTCAGGCTCTTACTTCTTATCATTAAACTCCAATGACTATTCACTATATAATCAACAATTAATAATTGGCGCAACGAATATCAATCTAGATATTGCCCTCACGCCAATAAAGCACCCTGTTTCATTTACCGTTACAGATATTTTGGGAAATAAGATTGATGGCGCTTTAATAAATTTCAAAGACACAACACTTACAACAAATAACTTGGGAAAAGCCCAAGGAGATTTCTTCTCAGGAAATTATTCAATCACCATATCCAAACCAAATTACATTCCTTTAAACTATTGGTTATCAATAACTGGGACTGCTAATGAAGAAGTATATCTTGATGATGTATCCTCTCTTTATTCTCTTGATTTCACTTTTATTGGTGATGGTCCTAAAAATAAAATTCTATTAAACAATAATGATGTTGATTTTTATTACAATAACGCTCTTTATGGACGTTTTAAAACAGATATTCTAGGCAAGGGAGTTTTTCAATTACCTAAAGGTAACTTCAAGTATAATGTTACTCGAGAAGGATATCTTTCAATTAATAAGAACATAACCGTTGATGGAATAATATCACAAATAAAAGACACCCTCTTTCAAAAAACCTTTAATGTAATATTTAATGTGAAATCACAAAATATTCCTATTCAAAACATTGCGGTAGCCCTTAATGGTTACGAACCAACAACAACAAATTCACTTGGGGTAGCATCATTCTCCAACATTGGTTACGAGAAAAACCTATCATACTCTATTCAAGGAGCAGGATTTCTCAGTGCCAATGGGTACATTGACGTAATTAATCCACTGGTCGTTGATCTTAATATTATTTCGAATGATATTCCTGTAAATTCAAAAAAACAAATTAAGATCTTCCCAAACCCAGCAGGAGATATCATTAATATAGAATCCGACCAGCAAATAAAACAAGTGATTATTGTTAACACTTTGGGAAATATTGTTTTGAAAAACAGCTATCCTTTAAGCAATCACGTTACGATATTAACAAAAAACTTTAATCCAGGAGCGTACGTTTTTATGATTTATGATAAGAACCTTATTCCCACAAACATTATGATAATCAAAGAGTAATAAATTGAAGTTTTTATTTTTTCTTTGAGATTCTATTTTGTTTATAGAAAAATACTTTTTTATAGAAAAATATTATATTGCCTAACGTGTCTCCATCAAATAATTAATTTTACTTTTGAATTATACATTGAAAGCACAAAAACGTTTTGAGATCAAAGGCAATTATTAAAGAAAAATATACTAGAAGAAGAATTATAATTACGCTTGTCTTAATTATAATGGGATTTTCTGTTTTTTACAATTATCTATCAATTACATTCAATCTTCGCTTTAAAAATCATCTCATCGATCTTAAAATCATTGAATTAAAAGATAACTTAAACCAGAATTACATTAATTCTATCAATCGCTATTATCGTTTAGGAACCTCTCCGGAAATTGTTAAATCCATTATTGATAAAGACTCATTATCTCTTTTTCGTTCACTAGAACCCGCATTTAAACAAGACGATTTCAAATTATGGCCTCATATCTTTGCTCGCTCTTCTGAGGGAAACCTGATTTTTGGTTCTAGGCTCAAACATGATATAGAATTATTCTATAATTCATCAGAAAGCCGAGCAAGGGTTGATTTCACTACTCCACAATTTTTCATTAAGGCCGAAGGGCTTTATCGCTCAATTACCATTCCCGTCAATAATGGTAATGCTGGATTTATAGAAATCGCTGCTGGTGCGCATGATGGTATAACAGCACTAGAAAATAAAAACGGTATTAAGGTTTTTACCGTTCTAAAGTCGGATTTGGCAAATAAAATTCTAAACAAGAATATTTCAACAATTAGCTACGATAAGGATTGGACAATTATTTCTTCAGATAAAAAAGATATTATCATTGATAAACATACACTTAATAAAGCAATAATAGGGGAAAAAGTTACAACCAAGTATGAAAATAAATACTTTGCTCTGTTTAAAACGGGGGAATTAAAATTATCCAACAATGAAAATGCGGGATATATAATCCTTGCCGTTAACACTACAAATTTTGAAGCCCCTTTCTATAATTTTCTAATACGCTCAATATTACTTTCTATATTAATTATTGTCCTCTCATACATATTAATTAGTCTTTTTTTTAATCGATTAATAGCTCATTTCTTTAACATAGAAGAAATTTTTGACCGCGAGGTTGCCGATCGTACCAGAGAAGTTTTAAATACGAATGTTGAACTTTATCAAATATTTAATTCTACGGCAAACGGGATGAGAATTATTAATACAAACTATGATATCATTCGTGTAAATGACTCCTTTTGTAGGATATCTGGCACTACCAGAGAATCTATTGAGGGTGAGAAATGTTACGATATTTTTCCAGGGGTTTTCTGTCATACAACCAATTGCCCGTTGGATCGTATTCGCGATGGGGAAATAGCGGTTGAAACAGAGGAGGTGAGATTTAAAAAGGGGGGAAAGAAGATTAGGTGCCAACATTCTGCTGTTCCTTTTTGGGGTGGTAATGGGGAATTACTTGGAATTATTGAAGATTTTAAGGATATAACTGAAAAACTCGAAGTAGAAAATACTCTTAGAAAAACAGAGGAGCAATTCTCTGTTTTTATGGATAATATGCCTATTGGTGTTTTTATTAAGGATTATACTGGAGTACTTCTATATCAAAACAAATATCTAACAAATGTGTTTGGATTCGATAAGTTTATTGGTAAAAATATAAGTGAAGAACTCAACCCTAAATGGGGCAATAGAATTTCTCTGGAGGATGAAAAAGTTTTACAACATGGAAAAATTGAGTTTGAAGAAACGCTTACGGATAAAGAGGGTCACGATAAGACTTTTGTAACTCATAAGTTTAGATTTCATGGGCTTGATAATAACTGGAAAATAGGAGGTGTTTCGATTGATATTACAAAGAAGAAAATAACTGAACATTTTCTATATGTTCTATCAAAAGCCATCAAGAACTCACCCGTAAGTATAGTTATAACCAATCCAGTGGGAAACATAGAGTTTATAAACCCTTCTTTCACTAATTTAACAGGACACTCCCCTTCGGAAGCAATACATAAAAACCTTCTTGAAATGAAGGTTGAATACAATTCAGGAAAAAATCTGTATACCGCTATTGAATGTGTGAAAAAAGGGAATGTGTGGAAAGGGGAAATTCAGTTGCAAAGCATAAAGGGAGAGCATTTTTGGGTTCTCGCTTCATTTGCTCCAATATTTAATCGAAGAGGTGAGGTTTCCCATGGTATCGCTAGCATGGAAGATATTACTACCAGAAAAGAGAGTGAAAGAGAACTACTTTTATCCAAAACAAAAGCTGAAGAATCTGACAAACTAAAAACAGCATTTCTCTCTAATTTGTCGCATGAAATTAGAACTCCATTAAATGCTATTATTGGTTTTTCTTCTTTGCTAACGGATTCGGATTTGTCGATAATTGAAAAGAAAAATCTTTCTGATGTCCTTTACAAGAACTCTAACGATCTTTTAAAATTAATTGAAAACCTTATTGAAATCTCGGAAATTGAGACCGGTCAACTTGCAATTAAGAAAGGTGAGTGTTGTGTAAATAAATTAATGACAGAACTTCAAGAGACTTATCTCAATGAAGATAAAAAAGGAAAATACGTCAAACTTAATTTTAAAAAAGAAATCCGCTCAGAGGACTTTACGATACTTACAGATCCTCTTAGACTTAAGCAGGTTTTGAATAATTTAATCTCTAATGCTACCAAATTTACTGAAAATGGGTTCATTGAATTTGGATACACCTTTAAAGATGAAAGAACTTTAATGTTCTATATTATTGATACTGGCATTGGAATTGAACCCGAAAAACAAAAATATATCTTTAGCCCTTTCCGGCAAGCGGATGATTCGAATACAAGAAGATTTGGCGGCATGGGTCTTGGACTGGCTATTTCAAAACATATTGTTGAAAAATTGGGCGGAAAAATATGGTTAACAAGCATTCCTGGATCTGGCTCCACTTTCTTTTTTACTGTCCCATATATACCTGTTCGTTTCAAATTTGAACCAGAACAAAAAGAGGAAAAAAAGCAAACCTATAACTGGAGGAATAAAAAAATTCTTGTTGCTGATGATATTGATTCAAACTATGTATACCTTAAAGCGGCAATTAAGCACACTGCGGCAGAAGTAATTTGGGCAAAGACTGGTCTTGAAGCAGTGGAACTCGTCAGAAACAATCCTGATATTAATATTGTATTAATGGATATTGTTATGCCCGAAATGGATGGTTACGAGGCAACAAAACTTATTAAACTTCACAACAATAACCTACCCGTTGTTTGTCAAACGGCTTACCCAAACAATGACAATAATCAAAATGCTTTCGATTGTGGCTTCGATAGTTTTATGGCAAAACCTATTAAAATAGAGGGAATGCTTCAAATTATTGATAAATATATCTCGCAGAATTAGTATTAAATTTCACATTCCAAATAACATACATTTTTTTCTACTCACCGCCATTTCTCCATTTTCTGGTAAATATTTATAAAATAAAAAAGAATTCTGTTAGCACTGTAACTTTCTTAAATCGGAATCGTCTTATTTTGGAAACTGCAAACTTTTAATGACTGTAGAGGAGTATAATAAAAGTGTTGATTTGTATGCTGATGGTATCTACCGTTTTGCCCTAAAAACCATTAAAAATCAGGAAAAAGCTAAAGATATCGTTCAGGATGCTTATGAAAAACTTTGGACAAAGCACACTGACGTTTCTTACGAAAAAGTAAAGTCTTATCTTTTCACAACAACGTATCATACATCAATCGATGTGATTCGAAAAGAAAAAACAAAAGCAGATTTTGAGTTCACCCAATCATCGAATAGATCCACGCTTGATCAGTATAGTGATATTAGTGAAGTTTTAAGCAACGCTGTTGAGCGACTTCCAAATATTCAAAAATCGGTATTACTCCTCCGGGACTACGAAGGCTATTCATACGAAGAGATTGGAGAAATTACAGGGCTTAAGGAATCTCAGGTTAAAGTATATATTTTTAGAGCCAGGCTCTTTTTAAAGAATTACCTTGTAAGTATCGAAAATATTATTTAGAAACACCATGGAAATAACTAGATACAATTACGAAGTGTTTCTTGTTGACTACCTTGATGGCACATTAGATCCATCATTGGAGGGAGTGCTTATCGCATTTCTAGAACAAAACCCAGATCTCAAAAATCAATTAGAAGGGCTAACGGATGTTGTTCTGGTAAACGATATTATTTCTTATCCTAATAAAGCAGATCTCAAAAAAAGTTCCTTTTTAAAAAATGGCATTGAAAATGAATCAGAGTATTTATACATCGCCTTCGTAGAGGGAGAAATTTCAGACAAGGAAAAACTCCGATTGGATACAATATTAAGCGAAAATCACACAGGAAGTTTTGACTTATTATTATATCAGAAAACCATCATTCAATCCTCTAGTTCAATTGTATTCCCAGATAAAACCAGATTAAAAAGAACATCAATAATTCCTATTCGCTATTCAACACTAAAGAGATCAATAGGAATTGCGGCATCTATTGGATTATTATTGGGTATGTATACAATCGGAAAATTTCTAGTTAACACAAATCATTCCTACGAACTCAAAAAAAGCGATGTTGTGGCCTCCTTTAATCATTCATTCATTAATCCCCCCAAAGAGTTACAAAAGGAGAACCAATACTCGTATGCAAAATCGCAAGATTTTGTTCCAAACAAAAAAGCCTCTAAAACCCGAATAGAATCATCTAAACCAAATGTAAATTTTAATAATCAAACGATAAGGAAAAAAGATCCTATTCCTGCAAAAATTTTGAGCCTTGGCTCTAAAAAAGTTTTTTTTGAAAGAACAATTCAAGATGAGAATATTAAAGGATTAATTGTACTTTATCCAAGACCCTCGAATCTTTCAGAGATTGAAAAAAACAGTTATGCCGATAATAGTATAAATAAACCGCGGGTACGAGAAATTGTTTTTTTTGAAATCCTCCAATATGGCGTTCAATCATTCGGGAAATTAATGGGAAAAGATATTCATTTGAATGCAAAAAAAGACAAGAATGGTAACATTGAGAAAGTGAGCTTTGAATCAAGTTTAATCGCTTTCTCAACCTCAATTAGAAAAAAACAGGAAGACTTGTAACTATCTGTAACCATCTCCGTCCTATCAATAAAAGAACAAAATCATGTACCAATTAAACGCTAATACTATGAAAAAATTAATCTCAATTTTATTGGGTTTAAGCTTCATCTCAGCTGCTTATTCGCAAGATCCAGAATCACAAATACAAAAACTGAAGGCGCTGGAAAGTAGAGATTCAACATTATCATTACAAAAAACAGATACTCTAAAAGAAAGACCCCTGCTGAAAGTAAAAGCTGATTCAGCAAAATTTAGAATTGGTAGAAGCACCATCACGATATTTGACGATGGAAATAATACAACTCTAAAAATACCAAACAATAGAAAATTTTGTGATGATTGGGATACCGAATATCACCACAAATCTGGTTTTCAAGGACATTGGTCTGGATTTGAGTTCGGTGTAAATGGTTTAATGGATAAAAATCGGTCATTAAACCTAAAAGGTGATTTGGCTGCGCTAGATCTCAAGCAAGCTCGCTCTTGGAATATTAACCTTAATTTTATGCAGTATAGTATTGGTTTTGGAACGGATAAAATAGGGTTAATTACGGGAATGGGGTTAGAGTTTAATAATTATCATTTTTCAAATCCTATTTCACTAAAGATGGAGAATGGAATTACTATTGTGGACAGTTCTTATATCAAAGGAAATTTTGATGTTCAAAAATCTAAACTATCAACAACACATTTGACAATTCCCCTTCTTTTAGAAATTCAAATCCCAACCGGTGAGCGAGGACATAGAATATACATTTCAGGCGGCGTAATCGGGGGCTTAAGAATCGGGGCACACACTAAAGTAATTTATGAAAACGGAGGAAGAAAGAAAGATAAAAATCACGATGACTTTAATCTTTCCACATTTCGGTATGGTTTCACCGCAAGAATTGGATATCGGGGTTTAAAACTATTTGCAAACTATTATCCTGTTGCTCTTTTCGAAAAAGATAAAGGCCCCGAAGTTTATCCCTTCTCTGTTGGGCTAGTCTTATTTAATTTCAACGACTAATTCGATATTTTAAATATTAAGAAGCTGCTCCAAAGGGCAGCTTTTTTATTTTATACAACATAATTCTTCGCAAATCAAGTTTTAGGTTGAAAATCAATTATTTTTATACATTTGAAAACGATTTAAAATGATCTTCTTTATGCGTCATTTAATCATTTATATAACATTCGGGATTTTTTCTTTTCACGGTATAGCCAAAAATCGAACCGTTGATAGCCTTATAAATAATCTAAATAACCAAAAGGTTGACTCTATTGTATATAAAACCTGTCTGAAAATTGCAAAGATTTACACTGATAGCGCTTATGATAAATCATTGCTTTACCTGAATAAAGCATTATTTGTTGCCGAGAGATCAAACGATAGGAACCAAGTTGCTCATGTTTACCATCAAATTGGTAACTCGTATCAAAGAAAAGGAGAATTTTCCCTTGCTCTTGTCAATTTAAATAATGCTCTTGAAATTTACACTTTTCTTAATAACAAAAAAGGAGCAGGACAGTTACTAAATGATATCGGTTTAATTTATCGGGCATGGGGAAAATACGATAAAGCGCTTGAAAACTACATAAAAGCATTAGTCCTTTTTGATGAAATAGGTGATAGCACTTATGGTGCAATAACTCTAAACAATATTGGTCAGATATATTACTTTCGCGAAGAATACGATAAGTCCATTGAATATTTCAAAAAATATCTTACCGTTAATAAAAAAAATAATACACCAAGAGCGGTTGCTGGTGCAGCAAATAATATTGCAAGTGCCTATTTAGAATTAAAAAAATATGATGCCGCTCTTGATTTCTACATACGTTCTATGAGAATATACGATTCTCTTGGTATTAAATTGGGTGTTGCAATTATTAAGGATAATATCGGATCATTATTTCTAAGAAAACAACAGTATAATGATGCTCTTTTATACCACATAGATGCTTTGAAATTTTTTGAAGATTTAGGGAGTCCTCCTCGTATCTGTGCATCTCTTCAAAATATTGGACTTGTATACTCAAAACTAAACAACACCCCGTTAGCTATTAAATATTTAACGCGCAGCCTGAATATCGCAATTAAACTAAAACAAAAAGAAACACAAAAGGCTGTATACGAGGCTCTCTCTGACATTTATGTACAGACAAAAAACCACGAAAAAGCTTTATTAAATTATAAACTTTATGTTCAGATTAAGGACTCTCTTCTTAACGCAGAAACTTTTGGAAAAATTGAAACGATTCAAGCCGAGTACGACGCTCAAAAAAAAGAAAAAGAACTTGCAGAAATAAATCATCAACTTTATAATCAACGAATAATTATTATTATATCAACAGGTTTATTTATTCTTTTCATTTTTCTAATCATGCTCTTTATAAGAGAAAACACACAGAAGAAAAAAACCATTAAAAAATCATCTGCTCAAACCTCAGATTTATATATCTTACTTAATAAAACAGGCTATTACTTTTATAATTATAATCTTCAAAATAATCAAAATCATTTATCATCGATGTTTCAAAAAAGTTGGAATATAAATCTATCCCCAGAAACTCAAGATCCTTATTTTTCATTTCAAAAAGATTCTTTTATCTGCTTTGCATTTATCTCTTTAAAAAACGCCAATGAAAACTCTAATCTCGTATACTTATCCGTTATTGATTTTTATCATTCATTAACTCAAATATATTCAGATATAGATATTAAGGCATTATATCATAAATTTCTAAAAGAATCTAACTGGCATAACATTCTTGAAAAAACGGATACTATAAATGTGGATTTTTGGATTTATAACCAAAATTTGCGCCAAGCACAATATTTTGGCTCCAACAGTGCATTTTCATTAAATAATGAGAATTTTATTACTAATTTAAAAAATAGTGATAGAAAGTGGTTGAAGGTTGGCAAGAGGGAACGATTCTATTTTTTCACTTCAAGTTATTACTATACACCTATTGAGCCAGAACTGGATTTGCTTTACGAAACATTAAGTAAAGCAATTGTTAAAACATCGAATATTTCTTTCGAAGAACAAAAAGAAATATTTTGCAACACCCTTGAATTAATAAAGGCAGGGGATGAGTTTCTGCGAGACATTTCAATCTTCGCATTTATGATTTAGTCTTATTTTGTAATATTTTCAATCTAAACATAATAACAACATTTCTTTCATTATTTTTGAAACTCTAAAGTCGTCACTAAATTTGACAAATAGAACAACCCATAACATATAAATAATGAGATTACTTTTAATTAGCAACTCTACAAATGCTGGAGAAGCATACCTTCAACATCCCAAGGAGCAAATTGGCACATTCCTAAAGGGTGTCAAAAAGGTTTTATTCATACCTTACGCCGCAGTAACCTTCTCTTTTGATGAGTATGAAAAAAAGGTTCAAAGTAAATTTAGCGAGCTGGGCATTGAGGTGGAGTCTATTCACCACTCGAAATTTCCCAAAAAATCAGTTCAAGAAGCAGAGGCGATTGTTGTTGGCGGAGGGAATACATTTAGGCTACTTAAAATGATTCATCAGTTTGATCTTATTGAGGCTGTTAGATATAAAGTTCTAAGTGGGACTCCTTATGTTGGATGGAGCGCTGGAGCAAATGTTGCTTGCCCAACAATTTGCACAACAAACGACATGCCCATAACCGAACCGGATAATTTTGGTGCGTTTAATCTAGTCAGATTTCAAATAAATCCACATTACATTGATTCACATCCAGAAGGACATGCAGGAGAAACCCGCGAAGAAAGAATTCTTGAATTTCTTGAAATGGATCCTTATGTTTACGTTGTTGGACTTCGAGAGGGTACTATGATTCTTTTAGAAAATGTAAAATTATCACTAATAGGATCAAAACCAGCAAGAATATTCAAAAAAGGATTACCAGCAAAAGAGGTTAATTCTGGTGAAGATTTAGATTTTCTTTTTGAATAAAAAGTTCTTTTATTAGTTTTATGATTTCTTTATTAAAAATTTCTTATTTTGCTTACTTAATAATTTAAATTATTTTTTATTAAACCTTATAACTATAACCATGATTAAAACAGTTGATCTTTTCAAAGTATTTCGTACAGACGAAGTAGAAACTACTGCCTTAAATAAGGTTTCATTCGAAGTAAAAAGCGGAGAATTTGTTGCAATTATGGGTCCTTCTGGTTGTGGAAAATCAACGTTGCTCAATATCCTTGGTTTACTCGATAATCCATCGGATGGCCAATACTTTTTTATGGATCATGAAGTATCAAAATTCAAAGAAAAACAACGAACAAATCTTCGTAAATCCAATATTGGTTTTGTGTTCCAGAGTTTTAACCTTATTGATGAATTAACGGTTTTCGAAAACGTAGAACTACCCCTGCTATATCAAAATGTTCCTTCCTCTGAACGAAAGAAAAAAGTGGAAGCAGTCCTTGAAAGAATGAAAATATCCCATAGGCGTAATCACTTTCCACAACAGCTTTCTGGGGGTCAGCAACAACGCGTTGCTATTGCAAGATCCGTTGTTAGTAATCCGAATTTAATTCTCGCAGACGAACCAACAGGAAACCTAGATTCTGCTAATGGAGAAGAAGTTATGGGGCTGCTTACAGAACTTAATAAAGAGGGAACAACCATTATTATGGTAACCCACTCTCCTACCGATGCAGAAAAGGCACACCGTATTGTTCAACTATTTGATGGGCATATTGTAACCGAAAACATTAAAAAGATTTTATAAATATCTTTTTGCTTATTACTGAATTTCTCTTGCTGAATGTAATTTTGATACGTTTATGTTTTTTTATTCTTTTGATTAAAAACAATAAACGAATTCTTATAAAAAAGCGAAAAACTGAAAGCCTAAAAATTTCGGGTAGATCGAATAAAGTACAACTTATTGATGCCATTGCAACAGAAGAGAGCTTAACAACATCACTGCAACCCATAAATTAGTATAATCATTTGGATTTAAAAAAAGGGTGTTTCAAAAGTCTGAGACACCTTCTTTTTATATAAACGCCCTGCCACAATAAAAACAATCTATTCCCTTCGTAAAAAATATATTTTTGCTAAATTCTAAAATTTTTTTTAGAATAATTAAACTCCTACCTTGCTTATCTTTTAGCAACCGAATGCTTGGTTCGTTTTGGTCTTAATAATCAATAATTTTAAATAAAAGTACAATTATCCGTTTTTAGGCTTACCTTTGCAGCCCAAATTTATATACTGAAATGCAAGGGATTAGAAATATTGCAATCATTGCACACGTCGATCACGGAAAGACAACACTGGTGGATAAGATGATTGTCATGGGTAAACTTTTTAAGGACCATGAAAGACCGGGTGAACTTATTCTCGACAGCAATGATCTTGAAAGAGAGAGGGGAATAACAATTCTTGCCAAAAACGTATCGGTTAACTATAAGGGCGTAAAAATCAATATTATTGACACTCCTGGTCACTCCGACTTTGGAGGCGAGGTTGAACGGGTTCTTAATATGGCTGATGGTGTACTTCTACTTGTTGATGCTTTTGAGGGAACTATGCCTCAAACACGATTTGTTCTTCAGAAAGCACTTGCGTTAGGGCTTAAGCCAATTGTTGTTATCAATAAGGTTGATAAACCCAACTGCCGACCAGAAGAGGTTCAGGAGCAGGTTTTCGATTTGATGTTTAACCTTGAGGCGAATGAGGATCAACTCAATTTTCCAACAATTTTTGGTAGTGCCAAACAAGGTTGGATGTCGGACGATTGGAAAAAACCTGGTACAGATACAACCGCACTTTTTGAATGCATCTTAAAGTATATTCCACCTGCTAAATCGCTAAAAGGTACACCTCAACTTTTAATTACATCGCTCGACTACTCTTCTTACGTAGGGCGTATTGCGATTGGAAAGTTGCATCGGGGCAACCTGAAACCAGGTCAAATGGTATCATTAGCAAAACGCGATGGACGAATTATTAAGACCAAAATAAAGGATCTTCTTGTTTTCGAGGGATTGGTAAAGAAAAAGGTCGAAGAGGTTGAATCTGGAGACATTTGCGCATTAGTTGGAATCGAAGATTTTGATATTGGGGATACTGTTACCGACATCGAAAATCCAGAGGCATTGCCAACCATCGATGTAGATGAACCAACAATGAGCATGCTCTTTACCATCAACAATTCACCTTTCTTTGGCAAAGATGGCAAGTTCGTAACATCTCGACATCTTAAAGAAAGATTAGATAAAGAACTCGAAAAAAATCTTGCACTCAAAGTTGAGCCAACCGATTCTGCCGATGCGTTTACTGTATTCGGAAGAGGCGTTCTTCATCTATCGGTGCTAATTGAAACGATGAGACGTGAAGGATATGAACTCCAAGTTGGTCAACCCAAGGTTATAATCAAACTTGTTGGTGGTGAGAAATGCGAACCAATTGAGTACTTAGCAATCGACTTACCCGAAGAGGTTTCTGGCAAAGCAATTGAACAGGTTACAAGGCGTAGAGGAAGTCTACTCACAATGGAGCGCAGGGGTGATAGAATTCATCTCGATTTCGAAATCCCATCGCGTGGTATCATCGGTTTAAGAAATCTTCTTCTGACAGCTACAGCAGGTGAAGCTGTTATTGCTCACCGCGTAAAAGGTTTTGAGCCTTACCGAGGTGAAATAGAGGTTCGACAAAACGGTTCGTTGGTTGCAATGGAAGGAGGAACAACTTATGCTTATGCCATTTATAAACTTCAGGATAGAGGTAAATTCTTTATCGATCAGCACGAGGAAGTTTACACGGGTCAAGTTGTTGGGGAGAATACACGCCCTGGCGATATGGTTATTAATGTGACCAAATCGAAGAAGTTGACAAACATGCGCGCATCAGGCTCAGACGAAAAAACGGTGCTTACTCCTCCAATTAAGTTTAGCCTTGAGGAGGCGCTTGAGTATATCCAGGAAGATGAGTACGTTGAAATAACCCCAAAGTCAATGAGACTTCGGAAAATTTATCTCGACGAGAACGAAAGAAAAAGACGGTCGAAGGGATAAATTTGTTGAACTTCTGCTAGATTTGCATTTTTTTTGGTTTGATATTATTTTTTTTACCTTTGCACGATATTTTTCGAGTACTGTGAGTAACTATTTAAACACATATTCAATTCATTTTAAAGGCCTTGGGTTGGGTAAGCATTCGTTTAACTTCGAGGTTGATAAAAGGTTTTTTGACGAGTTTCAAGAGGGTGAAATTAGACTGGGCGATTTGCTAGTTGATGTAAATCTCACCAAACAAAGCCAAATGCTTGACCTTAATATTTGTATTAAAGGTTCTGTAGAGGTTGTTTGTGATAGATGCCTTGAATCTTTTAATCTTCCTATTTCATATAAAGGCGTTCTATTTGTGAAATTCGGAGGTGAAAAGTTAGAGGACAACGATGAAATCATTATTTTAACTAATGATGATAGTGAAATTAACCTTGCCCAATACATCTACGAAAGTATCAGCCTAAGTTTACCTTTGCAGCGTTATCATGGAATGAATGGTTTAAAGGAGAAATGTAATAAGGAAATGATTGAAAAGTTAAAAAACCATTTATCCACCAAATTAAAAAAAGAGGAAACAGAAAATATTGATCCTCGATGGAATAAACTTAAAGATATTAAATTAAACTAAATTTTACACAATTAACAATTTTAACAATGGCACATCCAAAATCCAAGATTTCCAAGCAAAGAAGGAATAAGAGGAGAACTCATGACAAAGCCGAATTACCAACACTGGGAACATGTTCTAACTGCGGTTCTGCTATTCAGTACCATAGAGTTTGTCCAGAATGCGGCTTCTATCGTGGTAAATTAGCAATCGAAAAGGCTGTTGCAAAAGCTTAATGATCAATCCTTTTTTTAATTAAAGGAATCTACTTATGAGAATTGGTGTAGATGCAATGGGTGGTGACTTTGCTCCTGATGCTGTTGTTTCGGGGGCAATCCTTGCTCAAAAGCAACTTTCCTCTGATATGAGGATTGTTCTTTTAGGCGATGAAACCCAAATTATCTCATTAATAAAAAAGGGAGGCGCCAACCCTGATAACTTTGATGTTATTCATAGCACCGAAGTAATCGAAATGTGTGAAAATCCAGCGAAAGCGTTTAAAAACAAACCGAATTCTAGCATTAGCAATGGCTTTAAAGCATTGGCCACCAAACAAATTGATGGTTTTGCTAGCGCAGGTAGTACTGGGGCTATGCTTGTAGGTGCAATGTATACTATTAAGCAAGTTCCTGGTATAATCAGACCTGCCATAGCAAGTTTCATGCCTGTAAGTGAAAGTAAGTTCAATCTTTTACTTGATGTTGGGCTAAACCCCGACTGTAAACCTGAGGTTTTGTATCAGTATGGCATTCTCGGATCGCTTTATGCGAAATTTATTCTTGGTAATCAAAACCCACGAATTGCTCTTCTGAATATAGGGGAAGAGGACGAAAAGGGAAATATCCTCGTTAAAAACACTTTTGAATTAATGAAAAACAACAAAGATTTTAACTTTGTTGGAAACGTGGAAGGGAATGATCTTTTTAAGGATGACAAGGCTGATGTCGTTGTTTGTGATGGTTTTGTTGGTAACGTAGTTCTCAAAGAGGCCGAAGCATTTTATCGAATAATCAAAAAAAGAAAAATAGAGGATTCTTACCTCGAAATGTTCAATGCTGAAAATTATGGTGGAACACCAATTCTTGGTGTTAATGAACCTGTCATTATTGCACATGGCTCATCTAATCCCAAAGCCATAATGAACATGATTCTTCAAACCAAAGAGGTGATTAGTTCGAATCTTTGTTTAAAAATTAAAGAGGCTTTTAGTTAATGGGAAAAATTACTGCTGCAATTACAGGTATTGCTGGTTATGCCCCCGATTATATTCTTACGAACGAGGAGTTAAGCAAAATGGTCGACACTACGGATGAGTGGATAATGACCAGAATAGGTATCAAGGAAAGAAGAATTCTTAAAGGTGAAGGCAAAGGAACATCTGATATTGCAACACAGGCTGTGCTGGAATTACTTCGAAAGACCAAAACACACCCTGATGAGATTGATATGCTGATCTGTGGGATTGTTACTCCTGATATGCAATTTCCGGCAACGGCTAATATTATTAGCGATAAAGTTGGAATAAAAAACGCTTTTGGTTATGACTTAAATGCCGGTTGCTCCAGTTTTATTTATGCTTTGGTAACCGCTTCGAAATTTATTGAATCGGGAACACACAAAAAGGTTATAGTTGTTGGTGCGGATAAAATGTCTTCCATTACTGATTATACGGATCGCGCAACTTGTCCCATTTTTGGAGATGGTGCTGGTGCGGTTCTTTTGGAGCCTTGTAAAGACGGATTTGGCGTAATCGATTCTCTAATGAAAGTGGACGGTTCTGGTCGCAAATATTTGCACCAAGTTGCTGGTGGTTCAATGTATCCCGCATCAATTGAAACGGTCAATAAACGTCAGCATTATATCTACCAAGAAGGACAACCTGTATTTAAAGCGGCTGTTTCTAATATGGCGGATACGGCTGTTGAGATGATGAATAGGAATAACTTAACGCCAGAAAACCTTGCTTGGTTGGTTCCACACCAAGCGAATATGAGAATTATTGAGGCAACAGGCAATAGAATGGGTTTGAGCAAGGATAAGGTTATGATCAATATACAAAAGTACGGTAATACTACAAGCGCAACCATTCCGCTATGTTTATGGGAATGGGAGTCTCAACTTCGTAAGGGTGATAATCTCATTCTTGCAACGTTTGGTGCTGGATTTACCTGGGGTGCCGTATATTTAAAATGGGCCTACGATGGCGATAAAGTAAAATAAAAAAACCGAGTAAAAACTCGTTTTTTTTATTTCGTCTCTTCTAGTAAATCACTATTTTGGTAGCATTTCTAAAGGTCTTTCCGCTTATAATGACAATATATACTCCTGGATTTAACTTGCTAATATCAATTGTTTTTTCCCCTCCATCATAGGTTGTTTGAATAATTGTATTTCCAGTAACATTAACAATTTTAAGATCATCTGCTTTTGTGTTTAAGGCTTCAACGCTTATTTCGTTTTTTGCAGGATTAGGATAAATACTGACATGCGATAAAGAATTTACATTATCTACTCCGGTATTTGTTCCCCAAACAGCCTGAACATATTCGGGGTGATCGATATATGGATTTCGATTGCCCTGTATTGAATAAACAGCGTTATTCCTATCAATCTCTTTTTGGCTAACAGGATCTTGTTGGCACCATCCCAAAAGAAGGGTAACATACCATGCCTTATAAGCAGGAAAAGAATTCCCGGCTAATATCGCCTGAGCTTCTGTTGCATAAGAAGCCCATCCAGCAATCTTATCTTCATAGCATGTCGCCATATAAAAATAGGATCTTGCAAAATCCCCCTTATACTCATTTATTGGTTCAAAAACAGTTCCTGAAAAACCTGTTGCAGGATCAGAAGAGCCGAGCTTACATCCATTAGACGAAGTATAACTTGGGGTCAAAACTACACCATAAATATAATTACTTCTCGTATTATTCACTTTTTTGTCAGTCGGGTATAAATGGAATAGATCTGTGTACATCGGAGATGCTTGATCACCATTAAACCAACTATTTGGAAATGAATGCTCTCTATTGTACTTTTCACATTCGCTTGTTCCTCCTGAGCCATTATCCTGATCGATAACAAAAGTTAAACTACAGGATGAATACATGTCCCAAACTTTTCCATCAGTCCGTTTGTCGGTTGTTTGAAAATCAGTCCAAAGATTTGAATAAGTCCGAACAGTATGGGTTTTAATAATATTAAACAATGCAGTTTTTAAAGTTGCACCCGTTTTCCCTTCGGCTGTCGAATAATACCCCGATGGGATTTGGGAAAAAGTGGCTACTGAAAAAAGTACAAATAGCGCTATTGAAGTTATTTTCCTCATCATCTATTTATTAACAATAATTCTTTTTGTGTTTTTAAAATTATTTCCAGAAATCAAGACAAAATAAATACCCGAACTTAACCTGCTAATATCTACGGTCTGCTTCTCTCCACTAATTGACAAATCAATAACTTTTTCTCCAATAATATTGGATATGACAAGATGATTTACATTAACTTCATTAGACTCTATCACAATAATGTTTTTAGCAGGATTGGGGTAAATTTTAATCCCAAGACTATTAAGATCGTTTATATCTGTTGATGGTGATATTGTTAAACTCGTCTCAGAACTTGTGCTAATATCTCCGGAATTATCTTTTGCATTTACCATAAAGTAAATAGTTCCCGCATGTGCTTGCGATGGAATTATTCCTTCATATTTCCCGCTGTTTAAAGTCATATTGGCTTTAATAATCAGATTGCCAGTAACTATTCCCCAATTAATATAAGCCTCCTGAATTGTCCCATCTGAATCGGTGATAATGGCAGATACCGTTACCGCTTGACCCGTGAGTGGATTCTGGGGGTTGAACGTAATATCAGAAATGGTTGGTAATACGTTGGGGGCGATTACTGTAAAATTACTTTGGTCTGTGGTCTTAGTTTCCCCTGAGTTATCCTTTGCATTTATGGTGTAGTAAATCGTTCCTGCTAAAGATTGGGCAGGGATTATCCCCTTATAACTTTCTCCATTTAAAGTCATAACGATCTTATTTGTTAGACCACCAGAATTTATTCCCCACATAATGTAGGCCTCCTGAATCGTACCATCGGAATCATTGATATTGGCTGATACAATTACTGCTTGACCAATTTGTGGACTCTGAGGGTTAAGCATAATATCAGAGATAGTCGGTAGAATATTCGGTGCGGCTACTGAAAAACTGCTTTGGTTTGTGGTCTTTATTTCCCCTGAGTTATCCTTTGCATTTATGGTGTAGTAAATCGTTCCAATTGCAGATTGAGCGGGAATTATCCCTTCATAACTTCCTCCATTTAAAGTCATACCAACCTTATTATTAAGGTTGCCTGAAACTGTTCCCCACATTAGGAAGGCTTCTTGAATCGTACCATCTGAATCGGTGATAATAGAGGATACGGTTATGGGTTGACCAGTTAACGGATTCTGTGGATTAACGATGATATTTGTTATAGTTGGCAACACATTGGGGGCTGCGATTGTAAAACTCTGCTGTGTAGAAGAACCAATAAGATCAAGGTTATCCTTACCATTAACCATAAAATATATTGTTCCTACCTGTGCCTGAGCCGGAATAACACCCTCATATTTTCCATTATTCAAAATCATGCTTACTTTGGTTGTTAGATTACCAGAGGTTGTTCCCCAGTTCAAGAATGCTTCTTGAATCGACCCATCGGAATCACTTATTGTGGCCGAAATTGTTATGACCTCTCCTGTTAACGGATTTTGTGGTGTTATTAAAATATTAGATATTGAAGGGGTTTGGTTTTGAGTAACTATAATGTTGTAAAGGGATGATGTTTCTGCGCCAAAATCGTCTCTTGCATTAATGCTTAAATAGATTGTTCCTGCCTGTGATTGAGCGGGAATATTTACCTCGTATTTACTATCAACTAAAGCCATGGTTAACTGATTTGTCAACGCGGATGGAGCGGTTCCCCACTTTAGCCAAGTATCTTCAATCGTTCCATCTGCGTCGGTAATGGTTGCAGAAATTTTAACTATTTCACCAGTATAAGGATTGACTGGTGTGTTTGATATATCGGTTATAGATGGTTTTTCATTCTGAATAATATCATAACTGTAGTCTGACGAAGAAACAGCATCTAAATCGTCCTTGGCGTTTACTCTTGCGTAAACCTTCCCTGCCAATTGTTTTGGAATAGTTGTTTTATATACATTACCATCAAGTGTCATGGTCAAGTTGTGGTCAAGTGTTGATGCAGAAAGACCCCAATCAAGTGTAGCCTCCTTAATTGTTCCGTTGTCGGTGATGGTTGCCGAAACAATCACATCATCATTGGTTGTTGGATTTATTGGTGAAATAGAGATATTAGAAATGCTTGGAGGAGAAATTGTGTAATTTGTCCAAGTAACATCATCAATTACAGGGCGAGCATTTCCATTATTTACAAGCTTAATTACAAAATTTCCGATAACATTAATATTTGTAAAAGAGGCTGTCTGTTCGGTCGTTGTATATGCAAAAGGAGAGCCAACCTGAACGCCATTTACAAAAAGCGTAAGGGTTCCGCCTGTTCCAGAAAAAACCTGTAAGGTTTTAAAGGTGATTGATCCGCAACCACCAGAAAGTGTTCCCGATTCAATATATGTACTGGCAACATTTTTAAGGCAAATTGCTTTATTGCTAGCTACGATTGTTTGATCTGTTCTTGCAGATGTTGCACTCCATGTTGAACCATCATTTCCTGTCCAAGTAAAATTAGCATATGATGACGAGGCAGCACCAATATTAGTGAAAGTTTCTTTATTTGATGTCCCTGAAACGCTAACTGTTATTGCAAAAGGTTGTGTGACTGTTGTAAAACCATCATTTGCTGAAAGTGTAACAGAATTTGATCCAGCATCGCCTGCCGTGGGAGTTCCGCTGAGGGTAGCAGTACCATTCCCCGTTGAAGTTAGGGTTAACCAAGATGGTTTTGTGGTTGCAGATATTGATATTGTTGCCCCTGGATTTGCAACATCTGATGTTGTAATTGAATAACTATAAGCACTTCCTGTTGTAGCTGTTATAACTGGTGTTGATGTGATTTTAAGCCCTTCTAAGGCTGCAACAATAATCGAAAATGATTGAGTTTTTGTAGAAGACCCATCGGTTACTGAAAGGGTTACATCAAATGAACCTGAAGATGCTGGCGTTCCGCTCAACGTTGCAGTAGTATTTCCTGTTGTTGTAAGTGTTAACCAACTAGGCTTGGTTGGTGCAGTTATTGTAAAGGTTGAGCCAATAGGACCAGCAACCGATACAGAATAATTGTAAACCACTCCAACGGTTGCAGATGTAACCGCCGAACTGGTAAAACTTAATGCAATTGTTCCACTTCCCCAAACAGCCTCAGCATACTCAGGATGATCGATATATGGATTACGATTGTGTTGTAGTGCGTAGATGGCATTATTCCTATCTATCTCCTTTTGGCTAACGGGATCTTGTTGATTCCACTGAAGCATCAACGTTTTAAACCAACTCTTAAAAGCAGGGAAAGAAGTTCCATCCAATAGTTCACCGGCACTTCCATTCGAAGCCCAACCAGCAACAAGGTTCTCGTACCGAGTTACAACGTAGAAATACATTCTGGCAAAATCACCCTTAAATTCATCAATTGGTTCAAATACTATTCCCGAATAACCTGTTGCCGGATCGGAATTCCCTAATTTACTTCCATTTGAGGATGTCCATGATACAGTACCCACCTTACCATGTGGGTAGCTGCTTCTACGATTATTCACATAACCATCGGTTGGAACTATATGATGTGCATCCGACCTTTGTGGAGATGCTTTTCCGAGCCAACTATCGCAAAAGGTATGCTCACGATTATAGCAATCCCCTTCTGTACTATATGATCCGCATCGATCGCCTGATGTATGAGAAAAGAAATAGTTTGCAGTACCATCAGCCTTGATTGAATACATATCCCATACCTTCCCCGAAGGAAGATTATCAGATGTTGTGTAGATGTTGTATAGTCCATCGTAACCTAAATCGGTATGCCCTTTAATAATGTTATACAGGGCTGTCTTTAGGGTTGCACCCGTTTTACCATCAGCTGCCGTGTAATACCCGTTTGGAATTTGCGAGAAAGAAGCAATAGAAAATGCAACAAATAATGCTATCGATAAAAATCGCTTAATCATATAGTTTAATTTTTTGTTGAAATAACAATGTTAACGGCAACATCAAAAGAAGATACAGGAACGCTTTCTAATATCTGAAAATCAAAACCCACTGCGATAAGATAGGCTTTGGTTTGTTTTAAAAATCTATCGTAAAAACCTTTTCCTCGGCCAAGTCGATTTCCTTTTGTGTCAAAAGCAACTCCAGGAATTATAGCACAATCAACATCTGCAGGATTTACAAGTTCACCCGATAGCGGTTCTTGAATACCCAATGAGTTATTTACAGATAATTTATTTAGCCCATTAAAAGTCCTTAATTCTAAAGTATCTCCAACAACAATCGGTAATACAATTTTTTTTTCACCAGACCATTTCAATACAAAATCATGCGTGCTAACCTCATCGGGTAAAGACCAATAAGCAAGAACCGTTTTTGCTTTTTTGAACTGAGGTAAAGATTCAACTTTTCTAAAGATTCTTTGCGAATCTTCAAACATTTTCTCCTTAGAGATATTCTTCTTTAACTCTTTTACTATTCGTCGAAGGTTTTGCTTTTGTTTTATAATATCGTCCTGATTCATAACAAAATAAAAAGGATAACCGCCTAAATATAATATTGATGATTAACAAAACCGATACCAAAGCGGTAAATAGAAAAATCAACTAATAATCAGCAATTATTGTCCATAAAAGTCTACAAATAGACTAAACGAGTTAAATGGTAAAAGGTTATCGCCACTCCATCCTTGCTGAAGCTGTAGACGAATTGGATATCTTGTCCGTAAAAGTTTAAAATCTATATAAACTTCAAAACCCATTGATTTCATTGTATCGGTTTGGTTTCGTGTTCTCAAAGGATATTGATTTGTTGCAAAATCGTAAAAAGAATTTAGCGATATTCGTTTAAGGTACGCAATTGAACCAAAAGCAAAATCAGGATAAGCAATTGGAAATAAGTACTCAACCGATACCCCCTTATAGGTTTCCGATTGATAACTAGCATATCCCCGAGGAAAAATAATTTTATTAGAATAATAATAATATTTAAGATTCTGATTTTGGAAACTCGCATTAACCAATAGACTATGGTTTGCGGCTAAGCCCGGAAAGTATAGATTAAATATGCCTGCAACCAAAGAACCCAAATTGTTTTTATTGAATGGGGCATTTTCCATCTCAATATTTGCTACAAAACCCCAATGTGGTCGAATATTTCTATGTGCTTGTTGCTGTAGGGTTGAAAAATAAACCCTATAGTTGAACCGTTGAAGTCCCTTATGGTATGAACTATCGCTGCTCGAAAACAGATAATCGTTACTGCTAATCGTTTGAATAAATGGATATAGCAAAGTGGTAAATCTACCTGAAGATAACTTTAGGGGTAGATAAATACTTAGAGTAGATTCTTTTCTTTTTTCAGTGATAATGGGGTGTTTAGTTTTTTTTATGTAAAAGAGCGTTGGATAACCATTACTCAGATCGAAGCTGTATGACAAAACAGGAAATAATCCCAAATACTGATAATTGATATGTGCCAGATTAGATTTTTCATAACCATATCCTGCCGTTAAAACAGATGTTCCTGTTATGTTCTGCGAAATCAGAGTCAATCCCGGTTTTATGGCAAATACTCCATTCGTTAATTCAGTTGGATCATAGTAAAATGGAGCCCAACTGTGAATATTAAAAAGCGTTTTAACTCCACCATATCGTTTTATCTCATAGGTGTTATTTGGTATTTCTGTTGAATCGATATTGAATTTTAAAGCCTGACTTAATTTTTTTGAGATCAAATCGTCTGTAATATCGGGTAGTACGATCTTCGTATTTGTTGTGTCAGGAGTAATTTTTGATATTGAATATCCGTTCGTTGAATATTTTGAAAAAAAGATTTCGTTTGATCTTGAATCAAACGAAGGATCGGTTGATCCAAAAGGTGATCTTGTAATCTGAAACACCTTTTTTGTTTTTACATTAAATGCAAATATGTCCTCCTTGTAATTATTCGTGGTTGAGAAAAGAATAAAATCACGGAATGTTGATAATGAATGAATATCAAGAAACGTTGAACCGAAAAGAATAGTAAATGAACCGTCATCATTCAAATTAATAATTGATTTTCCTTTATCACCAACCACTGCTACAATTAAAGATTTTTGATTCTGTGAAAATATCAACTCAAAAGGTTGATATTCGTTGGGAAGGTTAATGCTTTTAATTTTTTTTCCATTAATATCAAAAGCATCAATTGAATACAATCCATTATTGTTTGCAGATATTGCATAAATGAGATCGTTATGAGGGTTGTAAACAGGAGAATAGTATTTTCCACAATCAGAAATTGTTTTTATCTGTCCATTTCTAATATTGAGCCACTTAATAACACTATAGTTTAAGTATTGCCAGCGGAAATGAGATTGGTATTCTGTCCAAAAAATATTTTCGTTGTAGTAGGATGGTATGCTCGTTAAATAGCCCGGTTGAACCAAACATTTTTCTTTCTTGCTATTCAAATCAACAAGCGTGAATTGGGGATTTCTTGAAAGGCTTGTTTTATATACAATTAAAAAATTATCGTTTAGCCTAAAAGGATATCTATAATCGTTATACTCTTCACTCCTCTTAACAATATTGGTTAAACTATCAACCTTATTAAATTTTTGATTGCTAGACCAAATGCTATCAAGATTGTTAAAAGTTTTCTCGAAAAGTTTTTTCCTTGAAAGTCCTGTTTCCTTTTTTAGGCCAAAGTAGAAAGGGAAAATGGTAAATGGAATTCGTGAAACCGATCTTAGCGTATTCGCCCAAACTCTATCACCATACTCTATTTTGGCATAGCTAACCAGCTGATATCCGAAATTATAATGATCTGGAATATTGTCTTTGAACGACCCCATCAACCATTTATCGTATTTAAATCTTTTTGATTGGGTTAGATAGTGTGTTCTATAATACTGATAAAAATCAGCTTGGCGTCCTCTACCAGAATTGGATGCTGCGGTCTCGAAAGCAACGGCATCTCCTTCTAAAAACCAATTTGGCACCATTCCTGCCGATAATCCAACAATTTGCTCACCCAAAAGAATTGAACTAAAATTTACTAGACCTTCGTTTAACTTATAAAGCTGCGAGGTATGGCGTGTTTCGTGCAATGCTAACTGGGTCAACCAAGGCTGTGCGTATGTGGATGTGGGTGATTGTGAAACTATTTCCATTCGCTTTGGAGCCCACGCAACAAAAGCATTGGAAAGTACGCTATTATTGTGGATTACAATGTCAAAAGGTTTTTGTTTCGCATTTAGCGATTTTGGAGTTACAGTATCGATTATGCTTAATAGATTCGCATAACGAAATGCCTTTTGCTCAGCCTCAATCGGAAAAATAATTCTAACATTTTTTGTTTTTATCTGCCTCCATTTAATGCTAAAAGACTCAACCCCCGTTAAAAAGTATTGTGCTTCTGCCTGTAAGGAGAAAATAAACAAAGAGATAAATAAAACTTTTTTCACTATAAATAATTTTCATGATTATTAAACCATCAACCAGATACTTTTACCCGATAACCCCATTCTTTCAGTAAATCGGCAATGCGAGTTTTAAACTCTCCTTGAATAATAATCTCTCCTTCTTTTACTGATCCGCCAACTCCGCATTTTGTTTTCAACTTTTTGCCTAGCTCGGCCAAATCATCCTCTTTACCAACAAAACCTTTTACAAGGGTAACGGTTTTACCCCCTCTGTTTTTTCGCTCAATGGCTACTACTAAATTTTGCTTTTGAGGAAGAATTGTTTCCTCCTCATGCTTTTCTCCTTGATTGTATTGAAAATCAGGATTTGTAGAATAGACAACACTTAGCCTATCTTTCCAGTTATTCTCCTTCATATTTTAGTAATTTAGAGCAAAAGTACTTCAAAAAACAGATTAACATAGTTTTAAACAAAGCTAAAATTATATTACATGAGGGCTGTAAGCGAATTTTGGTTACTTTAGCGAATTATTATTTATGCACTTATGAAAAAATACAATCAAATAAACAACATCACTGGATGGGTTGCATTCCTTGCGTCTGCAATAGTTTACCTAATGACCATTGAACCCACAGCCAGCTTCTGGGATTGTGGTGAATTTATAGCGTCATCCTATAAACTTGAAGTAGGGCATCCTCCAGGAAATACATTTTTTATATTGGTGTCTAATTTCTTCACCCACTTTGCGGGTGATGTTTCAAAAATTTCCGTTACAGTCAATATAATGTCTGCGCTTGCAAGTGCATTCACAATTCTTTTCCTTTTTTGGTCAATAACCCATTTAGCTAAAAAACTAGTTGTAAAAAACGTTGAAGAGCCAACAACAGCAAATATTATTGGAATTATGGGAAGTGGTTTTGTCGGTGCTCTAGCATACACATTCTCGGATTCATTCTGGTTTTCTGCAGTTGAGGGCGAGGTTTATGCCCTTTCGTCATTTTTTACCGCCATTGTTTTCTGGGCAATCCTAAAATGGGAGGTAGAAGCGGATAAACCCTATGCAAATCGTTGGTTAATTTTTATAGCCTATATGATGGGGCTATCAATTGGTGTTCACCTACTCAACCTACTAACAATTCCAGCAATTGCCTTTATCTACTATTTCAGAAAATATACTCCAACGCAAAAAGGTTTAATTTGGGCAAGTCTTATCTCTGTTGCACTTCTTGGTGGTGTTCTTTACGTAATCATACCAGGAACCTTTATGGTTGCCTCATGGTTTGAACTTCTTTTTGTTAATGGTTTTGGACTACCATATAATAGCGGGGTAATTTTTTATACTATTGCTCTAATTGCCATCCTTATCTGGGGAATAAATTATACTCTCAAGCATAATAAGGTTCTTGCAAACACAATAATTCTAGGTGTTACAGTTATACTAATTGGGTACTCCTCTTATGCACTGGTCTTAATAAGATCGTCTGTTGATACTCCTTTGAATGAGAATAATCCATCAAATGTTTTTTCGTTGATGAGTTACATAAATCGTGACCAGTATGGCGACAGACCTTTGCTTTATGGTCAATATTATAATGCACCCGTAACCAGTAGCGAAAACCAAACGACTTTTATTCCCAGAAATGGAAAATATATCAGATCTTATCTGAAAACAAATTACTCCTTCGATGAGCGGTTTCAAACAGTTTTTCCAAGAATGTGGAGTCCTGGCGAAGGGCATGAGGAAGAGTATAAAAAATGGGCCAATATTGTTGGTATTCCCGAACATATTACCAATCAAAATGGTGAGCAAGAGGTAAGAAATATTCCAACGTTTACGGAAAATTTACGTTTCTTTTTTAGCTACCAAGTAGGATTTATGTATTGGCGTTACTTCATGTGGAACTTTGTTGGTCGGCAAGATGATATTCAAAGCCAGGGGGGATTACTAAACGGTAATTGGATAAGCGGAATTAAACCAATCGATGCAATCCATCTTGGCAATCAGGATAAGTTAACACACGAACAACTTAATCAAATTGGTAGAAATAAGTATTACTTCCTTCCTCTAATCCTAGGATTAATCGGGTTGGCTTATCAGTTTCTAAGAGATAAAAGAAATCTTATTGTCGTGACACTTCTTTTCGTTTTAACAGGTGTGGCTATTGTTGTATATCTAAATCAGTATCCGTTACAACCTCGTGAACGTGATTATGCATTTGCTGGATCCTTTTATGCATTCGCTATATGGATTGGTTTAGGTGTATTGGCTGTATCAGAAGGATTTTCAAAACTACTTCAACCCATTCAAAGGGCTTCCGTGGCTTCGGTGTTGTGTCTTGGCGTTCCAATTATTATGGGAGCCCAAAACTGGGACGACCATAATCGTTCAGGGCGTTATACCGCAAGGGATTACGCATACAACTATTTAAATTCCTGTGCTCCTAATGCTATTCTTTTTACCAATGGCGATAACGATACATTCCCTCTGTGGTACATTCAAGAAGTTGAAGGGGTTAGAACCGATGTGCGAGTTTGTAATCTTAGCTTACTTGGAACCGATTGGTATGTTGATCAAATGAAAAGAAAAGCATACGAATCCGCACCTCTTCCTATAAGCATGAATAATGATCAATACGTTCAGGGCAAACGAGATATTGTTTATGTAATCGAGAGGTTTAAACAAAACATTGAATTAAAACAAATTATGGATTTTGTTGCTAGCGATAAGCCTGATACTAAATATCAAATCCCCAACGAGGATCCTGTTGCTTATATACCAACTAAGAGCTACATGGTTTCGGTTGATAAAGACGCTGTACTAGCAAGCAATACTGTTAGTAAAAAAGATTCGGCACTAATCGTAAAAGAAATTGTTGGAACGCTAAAGAAAAGTTATATCCAAAAAAGCGATATGATAATGCTTGATATAATTGCCAACAATAATTGGAAACGCCCAATTTACTTCGTTTCTCCATATGGTGATTCCGATATAGGAATTAGCGATTATTTACAACTTGAGGGTTTTGCTTACCGCTTAGTACCAATAAAGACAAAGGCTAAAGACTATTTATCTTTTGGTAGAATTGATGCTGATATTCTTTACAATAACCTATTGAATAAATTCCGTTGGGGTAGAATGAATCAACCCGATGTAAGTATCGATCATAATAATCAGCGAACCACAACAGTTCTTCGATTAAGAAACAACTTTAACCGATTAGCAGACGAACTAATATCTCAGAATAAAAAAGATTCTGCACTTGTGGTTCTTAATAAAATTGTTGATTTGATGCCCCAAAGAAAATATCCATACGATATTTTTATGATTGGAATCGCTGAATCATATTTTAAAATCAACGAAACCGAAAAGGCCGATAAAATTATTAAGGATTATCTAAAGGCAACCGAAGAAAACTTACGCTATTATTTCAGTTTGAGTCATCGATTCGATGGTTCAATTGACTACGAGAAACAGGTTAATATTCAAACCTTACAGGAACTGGGTTCTTTAGCTGATAAGTATAGTCAGATTGAATTAAAGAACGAGATTGAAAAAAGTTTACAGCATTTTTATGAACTATACACACAAGGTGTTTCTCAAAAATAAAGATGTAGCGTTTTGTCGATATTATTTTATTTATTAGCTAATTTTGTCAGAATTATATTTTAATGTTTACTGTTATGGCCGATTTGTATGGTGAAATAGTTCAGGTAATTGGACCTGTTGTTGACGTAACGTTTAGTATGGCCGGCACAAGTTTTCCAAATATTCATGACGCACTTGAAATAACTCGTGAAGATGGTTCCATTCTTGTTGTTGAATGCCAACAGCATATTGGTGAAAACACCATCCGTACCGTTGCAATGGATTCAACGGATGGTCTTCGTAGAGGTATGAAAGTTCGTGCAACAGGATCATCGATCTCGATGCCCGTTGGTGACCATATCAAGGGTCGTCTGATGAATGTTATTGGCGCAGGTGTTGATGGTCTTAGTACGTTAAGTCGTGAAAAAGTCTACTCAATACATAATAACCCACCAAAATACGAAAATCTTAGCACCGAAAAAGAAGTTCTTTTTACCGGGATCAAGGTTATTGACCTATTAGAACCTTACTCAAAGGGTGGTAAAATTGGTCTTTTTGGTGGTGCTGGCGTTGGAAAAACGGTTATCATCCAAGAACTTATTAACAACATTGCAAAACAATCCAAAGGGTTTTCAGTATTTGCTGGTGTTGGCGAACGTACCCGTGAAGGGAATGACCTTCTTCGTGAAATGATCGAGGCTGGTCTTGTTAATTACGGCGAAGAGTTCAAGAAAAGTATGGACGCTGGCGGATGGGATCTTTCAAAAGTAAATGAGGAAGAACTTAAAAAGTCTCTTCTAACAATGGTTTTTGGACAGATGAACGAACCACCCGGAGCAAGAGCACGTGTTGCATTATCTGGTCTTACCATGGCTGAGTATTTCCGCGATGGAGAAGGAGAAGGCAAAGGAAATGATATTCTATTCTTTATAGATAATATTTTCCGTTTCACACAGGCTGGTTCTGAGGTGTCTGCACTTCTTGGTCGTATGCCTTCGGCGGTAGGTTATCAACCTACTCTTTCTACCGAAATGGGTTTGATGCAGGAACGTATCACCTCAACCAACAAAGGTTCTATCACATCGGTGCAAGCAATTTATGTACCCGCTGACGACCTTACCGACCCTGCCCCTGCCACAACCTTCTCGCATCTTGATGCAACAACGGTACTAAGTCGTAAGATTTCGGAACTTGGTATCTATCCTGCAGTTGATCCACTTGACTCAACGTCTCGTATTCTAACTGCTGAAATTGTTGGTGAGGAGCATTACAACACAGCTCAACGTGTTATCAATATTCTTCAACGCTATAAGGAATTACAGGACATCATTGCAATTCTTGGTATGGATGAATTATCCGAAGAGGATAAACTTATTGTTCACCGTGCCCGCAGGGTTCAACGATTCCTCTCTCAACCCTTCCACGTTGCCGAAACATTTACAAACATCCCTGGATGTATAGTAAACATCAAGGATACAATAAAGGGCTTCAATATGATTATCGACGGAGAAGTTGATAAATATCCCGAAGCCGCTTTCAACCTTGTTGGTACTATTGAAGACGCAATTAAGAAAGGTGACAAAATGCTTGCTGAAGCTCAATCCTAATTGATAAAACTATTTTTATGTTACTCGAAATAGTTACGCCTAAAGCAACAATTTATAAAGGGGAAATACTCCTTGTAAGAGTTCCGGGTTCAAAAGGTTCATTTGCTGTGATGAAAAATCATGCACCGCTAACCTCAACGCTTGAACCGGGACAAATCAAGGTTGTTGAAGAGGATAAAAAAGAAATCTACTTTGATATCTCTGAAATTGGTCTGATTGAAGTTAAAAAGAACCATGTAGTGGTATTATCTGATTCTATTAGTAAAGCAAATTAATAGTGTCCTATGCGTTTCTTGTACAGCCGTTTAATTTGGGGATTATCTTTAACGTTTATGGTTTTAGGAACTTCGGCACAGCAAAAAGTTTCCTTTGAATCAAAGGATGGTTTAAGTATTACTGCCGATCTTTATATCTCATCAACGCAAAATCCTTATATCATCCTTTTACATCAGGCAGGATACAGCCGGGGAGAGTATAAGGAAATTGCACCAAAACTTGTAAAGTTAGGCTACAACTGCTTAGCGTTGGATCAACGCTCTGGCGAGGAGGTGAACTTTATAAAAAACGAAACTGCTGCTAAAGCAAAGGAAAAAAATCTTCCAACAAATTACATTGATGCTCTTCCCGATATCCATGCTGCAATAGACTACGTAAAGCAAAAATCGAGCAAGCCCATTGTTCTTTGGGGTAGCTCTTACTCTGCTTCGCTAAGTTTAATTGTAGCCACCGAAGAACTTAAGATTGGTGCTTTGGTTGTTTTTTCGCCGGGCGAATACTTTGAACCGAAAAACTTTATTCAATCAAAAATTTCAAAGATTTCCGTTCCTGTGCTTGCACTATCCTCTAAAGACGAGTATCCAGCAATGGTCGATATGCTTTCTGTTATTCCAAAATCTTTAGTAACAACATTTAAACCCACCACAGATTCTGGTAAACATGGCTCTAAGGCTCTTTGGGAATCGAACCCTTCAAGCAAAGAATATTGGATGGCAGTAACAGTGTTCTTTAGTAAATTAAAGAAATAGATATTTTAGTCAATATGGGCAACATCCTTTGGTTCAAAATCAAAGGATGTTTTTTTATTTAGCACAAAGAGTTGTTTCTTTGTATCCACATTTTAATTCTATACAAGAGAATGCTGAAACGTTCGGATATAGAGGTAATGTCACCTGCGGGCAACGTTGAATCCCTAATGGCTGCAATTCAGGGTGGCGCAAATGCGGTTTACTTTGGCGTTGGTCATCTTAACATGCGGGCAAAATCATCGGTTAATTTTTCTGTATCCGATTTAAAGGAAATTGTAAGGATTTGCACTAATAGCGGCATAAAGTCATATCTTACTGTAAACACTGTCCTTTACGATAATGATTTACCCGCCGTTAAAGAATTACTTAAAGAGGCTCGTACCGCAGGTGTTAGTGCAATAATTGCCTCCGATCAAGCAGCGCTGATGTGTGCTTCTGAACTTGGACACGAAATACACCTCTCCACCCAGCTTAATATTAGCAACCTTGAATCGTTAAAATTTTATTCCCATTGGGCTGATGTTGTTGTTCTAGCAAGGGAACTTTCCTTAGAGCAAATCCATGAAATATATCAAGGGATTGAAAGAGAAAATATAACAGGTCCATCAGGAAACAAAATTAAAATTGAACTTTTTGTTCACGGAGCGCTTTGCATGGCTATTTCGGGCAAATGCTACCTTAGCCTTCACCAGGAAAATATATCGGCAAATCGTGGAGCATGCCTTCAAATCTGTAGAAGATCGTATACCGTTCAGGAATCTGAAACAGGCAAGCAACTTGAGGTCGATAACGAATATATCATGTCACCCAAAGATTTGTGTACAATAAACTTTCTAAATAAGTTAATTGATGCCGGTGTTCGAGTGCTTAAGATTGAAGGCCGGGCTCGTGCTCCCGAGTATGTTAAAACCGTTACCCAATGTTACAATGAGGCCGTAAATGCAATTTGCGATAATTCCTATACGCCAGAAAAAATAGATAATTGGACAAACCGATTAGCAACCGTATTTAACAGAGGTTTTTGGGATGGTTATTACCTTGGTCGTAAACTGGGCGAATGGAGCCACGTTTATGGCAGCTTAGCAACCGAAAGGAAAATATATTGCGGGAAAATCACCAATTATTTCTCAAACCTTGGTGTTGCAGAGGTTTCAATTGAAGCGCATGAACTTTACCTCAACGATAAAATTTTAATTATAGGCACAACATCTGGCGTTATTGAAGAAACCGTTTCCGAGATAAGGGTTGATGAAAAGCCTGCACAATTTTGTCCAAAAGGAATAAAATGCTCTATTCCTGTTAACACCGCGGTAAGGCGTGCAGATAAATTATATCGAGTGATTTCTGAGGAAGAGCATAATAAAATGCAGAAAAATAGAAACAATCGAAACTTTTAAAATAAATAAGATATTTTTGCTTTTTACACTTAAATTGAAAAAAATGACCTTCAGCCAACTTTGTAATAAACTTTTCGACGATAGTACAACTTACTATCATACAATGGATAATGTATACGCTACATTAGTAAACCCTCACAAAGAGGAAACCATTGAGGGATCGCTATTTAAAAAGAACTGGATTGATGCCGTACAGTGGCATCTTGAGGATATCATTAGAGATCCCAAGATTGATCCTATAAAAGCCCTAGAAATTAAGCGTTGGATAGATCGTTCGAATCAGGAAAGAACCGATTTGGTTGAGCTAATCGATAGCTACTTTCTTACAAAGTATAAGGATGTTAAACTACAAGCGGGCGCTACCCTTAACACGGAAAGCCCTGCATGGGCAATCGATCGCCTATCAATACTTGCATTAAAGATTTACCACATGCAACAAGAGGTGATTAGAAAAGATGCTGCACCTGAACATCTTGCTAAATGCCAAACCAAACTTGATGTACTGTTAGATCAGAAAAAAGATCTCTCATTGGCTATTGATCAGCTAATTGCCGATATCGAAAGCGGTAAGAAGTACATGAAAGTTTACAAGCAGATGAAAATGTACAACGATCCATCCTTAAACCCAGTACTTTACGCACAAAAAAAATAATCTCGAAAAAACGATGGCAAAGATTTTAGTATTCCGGTTAAGTGCTATTGGTGATGTTGCAATGACAGTTCCCGTTATATGGTCACTATCTAAGGCTTACCCAGATGCCGAAATCACATTTGTATCGCAAAAATTTGCCGCAGGATTTTTAAAACATATACCCGGAGTTAAGCATTTTGAAGTTGACCTTAAGGGAAGACATAAAGGATTTTGGGGAATAATACGTCTTTACTTCGATCTCCGAAAGCTTGGTAAGTTTGATGTTATTGCCGATTTACACGATGTGATAAGAACAAAAATCCTCCGGTTTCTATATCTTTTTTCGTTATCGCATTTTGCGATTATTGATAAAGGCCGAAAGGATAAACGTAATCTTACTAGAATTAACAAGAAAGTTTTACGTCAACTCGATACATCGGTATCGCGCTATGCAAAAGTATTTTACGACGCTGGTTTTAAATTTGATATTGAATTTGATTACCTATTTACCAAATCACCCTTAACCGAAAAAATTACAAACATCACGGGGCCAAGGGAAAATAAATGGGTTGGAGTTGCACCATTTGCTAAGCACAAGGGGAAAATATACCCACTCGAGATGATGGAAAAGGTTATGGATCTCCTTTCGGATACTAAAGGCGTTAAAATATTCCTATTTGGTGGAGGACAATATGAAAAAGAGATTTTAGAGGGATGGGAGAAACGTTTTCCGAATACAATCTCCCTTGCAGGAAAACTTACTATGGAGGATGAGCTAAAGGTAATTTCGAATCTTGAGGTTCTTGTTTCCATGGACTCAGCAAATATGCACCTTGCATCGCTTGTAAACACATGTGTGGTAAGTATTTGGGGAGCAACACATCCTTTTGCAGGATTTTATGGGTGGAATCAAAACCCAAAACATGCACTTCAAATTAACCTGCCGTGCCGACCATGTTCCATTTATGGAAATAAGCCCTGTTTTAGGAAGGATTTTGCCTGCATGAATCTAATTACCCCCGAAAGCGTTTATAGTAAAATATTGGACGAAATTATCACCTAATAATTGTTGTTGAACTCATCTAAAAAACCTCGATCTCAAATCGGGGTTTTTTTATCTTTTTCAGTTTACCCTTTTCAGATATGTTAAAAGACACTTATTAAAACTTTAGAGGGGAAAAAATTAATTTTGTCACAAAATTGAAAACTAATAATTAAATTGAGATGACCTATTTAACTAAGGAAAAGCTGTTTTCGAAGGAATGGTTTTTAGCCTACGCTTTGATAACAATAGGTGCGTTTATTCTGGCTGCGGGTTTTGTGCTTTTTATCGACCCACATAGAATTGCACCGGGAGGGGTTTATGGTATTGGTATCATCACACACTATTTGACTCAAGGAATGTTCTCTTGGGCACCAGATGGTTTGCCAATTGGGACAGTTGGTCTTATCCTCAACATTCCATTAACTATAATTGGAATAAAAATTCTTGGGCCTCGCTTTGGGGTTAAAACCGTAATCGGTTTTCTTCTATCATCTATTTTTATCGACTTGCTTCATGGGCTATTCGGTTACGCACCGCTTGTTGACGATATGCTGCTATCATCAGTTTTTGGAGGTGTACTAATCGGATTTGGGTTGGGTTTAATATTTAAATCAAAAGCCACAAGCGGCGGATCTGATATTATTGCCATGATTTTCGCAAAGTATACCCGCCTTCCCCTTGGACAATTGATGATTTATGTTGATTCGGCTATTGTTCTTTTGGCCCTGCTCGCTTTTAAGGATTGGAAGATTCCAATGTATTCCTGGATTGTTATCTACATAACTGGTAAGGTTATAGATATGACCATCCAAGGTGTTAGCTACGATAAAACCCTTTTCATTGTTTCTGAGAAATGGGAGGAGATCCGCAATAAGATTATTATCGACCTAGAGCGTGGAGGTACTTTAATAAACGTAACAGGGATGTACCAAGGCCAAGAGAAAAAAATGATCTTTACTAATGTTAGCCGCCGCGAAGTTTATATGCTAAAGGATTATATTAAATCAATAGATCCGTTTGCCTTTATCACAGTAATTGACGCAAACGAAATCCTCGGCGAAGGATTCAAATCTATTCATAGCGATAGCTAGAGTATCCAAATTTCATATCATAAGCCCAGTAGAATGCTCTATTGGGCTTTTTTGTTTCTAGATTACCAGAAGTTCCAGATATTCATGATCAATAGGGCTGAAAGTCCTATTTACTTCAGCCCAATGGCAACGCCTTGGGCAACTAATACAAACCCTATTTTTGCGCCCTGAAAGGGCAAATTAATCAGTCCACAAATATTCCTCATTATACTCAACGCCATACTCCACTAAAAATGCAATCAACTCCTCCTTAAATGTCCTTTTCTTGTGGTGTTCCTCCTGATTTTCTATATACTGTTTCGTTCTATCGTGTAACGACTGACTCACAGAAAATCCAGCATACCCTCCTTGCCATGCGAATAATCTGTAATGTATCCCTCGTGTTTTAATCCAACGGCTGGAATGTCGCTTAATTTCCTCTGTTAGTTTAGCGAGCGCAATATTTTTAGACATCACACACAATACATGTACGTGATCACTCGTGCCATTTATTAGTATTGGAATAGAACCATTGTCTTTGATTATTGAACCCATATAGGCGTATAATTCCTTTTTGTCCTGATTGAGAATAGGAGACAATGGGTTTTTGATGTGAAAAATAATGTGTACATACAATTTTGATAACGATTGTGCCATATTTAGGGGGATTTTTAAGTTGCCCTTTCTGGGCGAAATACAAATTATTCCTTATATACCCAAGGCGTTGCCTTTGGGCTGAATTAATTTGTCCCTTCGGGACGTTATATCATTGCAGCAACTACTATTTTTTAATCCTCTCAATCATTCCGAAATGTTTCAATACCCTCAATGCCCTTAATGTGTTCCACCGACTGGGTTGCCCAATGGTTTCCATGTCAAAGTGGGTTTGCCCGCTGTGCTTGCATTGCAAAGGCCAAGTCATATCTGCCCTTTGTTTTTTTATTAAAACCCCCAATGCATCAGACATTCTACTATCATAACCAACACCCGCAAACTGAAAATAGTCTAACGCCCGTAAAATATCATATCTCCACCTCGATGGGTACGATAGCATTACCATTTTGCTATCAATTATCTCGCCCGTCTGATGGGATTTATACAACTTATGTTCAAGAAGAAATTCCCTCGACTCCTCCTCCACTTTCTTTAACTCATTCAAACGATATTTGTAACCATTCAGCAAGTATTCCAAAATCCCCTCAACTACCGATAAAGTTGAATGCACAGAACTATGCGTTGCGCCTTTTCTGTTCAACTGACAATTAAATCCACCATCGGGAAGTTGCTGTGAAAGAATAAAATCAACTACCGACTTTAAATCATCCTCCTTTGCCCCAAAGTAAGCAGCATAATTTAAAAACATGCCGCATATACAGATATCGCTATTAGATACTGACTTTGTTGGATTTACCCCACCATCAGGGTCTTTATTTTCGCAGATAATTTTATTGATTGTAGCCTGTATCTCCTTACACTGATTTGAAATTGATAGATTCTTCAAATCCAGTATGGTGTAATGTGTCGATATCCATTTTGGTTGATAAAATCCCTGCCCCCAATGCCCGTTACTATTCTGGTACGATAAAAATTTTGCACCCCAACCCTCCTTCGATATTCTTTCTTTCAGATCTGGTCTATCAATATTCAGCAAATCACGGTATACCTGATACTGAATCGAAACATCGCTATCCAGTAGCCATTCAATTATTTGATTGGGTATCATGAGGTAAAGGGTTCGGAATTATTGATTTTGTTAAAGTCGAGTGTTGAATATTTTTTAAAAGAATTTGCAGGAATTTAGATTAGGGCTGGTAAACATACTTACTTGTTTTTTCGCATTAATGCTTTAATACTCAATAAAAAAGATGTAATTGCCAATACATAAAGAATGATTGTATTCCACCCGTTTAATTCTATTCTGTTTAATAAAGCAATACACTTTTGAAAATGTCGTGAAAAATCAATTCCTGATTTAGACAAGAATAGTAACAATATGACAAATGAATAAAGCGCAACTATAACTATAGCTCTTTTAAAGTATTCTTGAGCCATTGTCATGTTATCTACTTTGCCATTAATTACGATAGAATTCTTTCTTACTTTATTTGTTATTTCAGAAATGATTTTTCTGTAATAAGTCTCGTCCGAATCACTTATTAAGAAATCATTTATTGAAAGTGTGTGATAACTTTTTCTCTCTAACGCTTTAATAGAAAACCAAACGGTTCTTGTCATGTAAACGGTCAGAACAAAGAGAAGAAGAACTATAAATGAAATAGTAATATTATAATCATTAATTTTAACAAGAACTGATGTAGCCCCAATAATTACAGAAGTGATAACACTTATCGTACCAATAAATAATGAGGATTTTCCTTCAACTGTTTTTTTTCTTTCATTCTCAGCCTCATAACAGTTTATGGCATATTCCAGCGTTTTTTCAATGTGTGTACTAGAAACTGTAATTTCTTCTGGACTGATTTGTTTGGGTTCTGGAATCTGTGACTTTTCTAGTAGTGGCCAAAAAAATTCACGAATGTTATTAAAAATTTTCATATTCTAATAGGTTTACAATTTCATCTGATATTTCATATCCCGTTTGTTTTTCAATCCAAGCCCATTGACCGTTCGGATTTATTTCCAGAAAAATAAAGTTATCATCTTCGTCCAATATGAAATCTATAGCACCAAATCGCAGATTCAATATTGAAAGAAGTTTAATACAACTATTTAGTTCTTTAGTGGGCAACTCGATTTTGGTGTATTTAAGGATATTTTCACCTCTTCGCCAATCTATCTGTGTTTGTGGATTTTCTTGAGAATGAATCAACGTTGCAAAAGCGTTTTTTCCTACCATTGTTACTCTAATGTCCCCTTTTTTATGAATATGTGTTTGTAAAAAGTTAGGTGAAATTTCCAATTGTTTTTTAGAAGTGGGTTCATTCTCTAAAATGCTTGTGAACACCACTTTTGATTTACTCTCATTTTCAATAAGTCCTGATTTAATTGGTTTTATAATACAAGCACCTTTTTCTTTCTCGTAAAAACACTTAAAATCCTCAAATGAATTTGTAATGATACTATTAGGTATCTTAAACCCTATTGATTTTGCTAGTTCAAGTTGATATATCTTATTCTCGGCTTCTCTAATTGCGTAAATAGGACTTACCCAATATGCATTTCTAAGGATTTTATAAATACCTTCTAATGTATATGTAATTTCATTTTTTAAAAATATAGTTTCTCCTTTGTTTAAATCGGAAGAATTGATCGATGGTATCTCTGGTCTTCTAAAATACACGGCATTAAATTCTTTTAAATCAAATTTTCGCTTTGTAATTAAATCTGTTATAGAAAATAAATCTGTAGAAAAATCAAGCGATACAGAACAGGTTTTTGTCAACTCCTCGGTATTAAAACGATAAAAATCAATTTTTCTTTCTTTTATCCTTTTTATGACAAAGTCGGAGGTTAAATCAGATTTATTAGAAATTACTAAAACCTTCGTCATCTCTTTCTTGCTGTGTAAGTGTTTTTGTTTTCAACTCTAATAATAAATTACAATTATCATCACTTTCGCGACTAACTTTTGTTTGGGTTAAAAGCGAAAAATCGTTTGTATTAGAATCAATAAACGCCTTCTTTTCATCACCAATGGTAATTATGTTTAACGATTCTGAAAAATCATAATCATATACAATATTAACTTCTCCTTTTCTCTCTATTGCATAATCTAGAATAATTGGTTTCATAACGGTATCTGTTTTAGTAAATTCGTTAACTCATTTATTTTTTTAACCCGATCAACCCTAACCATAATAAAGTTTGCATTAGATCTCATAAGAATTATCCTTAATCAAATATAATCATTTAAATTATAGCCTTGCTACAGGGTTATAATTTTATAGGATATAGCATAAATCGGTTTCAAATTCATGCTTTTTTATTGGTGGGTTTGCGGATATAATGAAAGATGGGCTGGATGATAAGGTAAACGCATTCTTTAAAAAACATTAAAAAGGCGTTTCTCCACCTAAATAGCAATCAATGCCAGACTCTTTAAACTTTTTTTCAATACTCCTTAAATTTTCGCTTGTTGGCAAAGGGAAATTGCCTCCATAATAAACACTACCGAGCATCTGGTACTTTTCACGTCCTAAATGATGCAAGGGCAAAATGTTGATTTCCTTTTGTCCTATTTTCCTAATAAAAGTGATAGTGTTATCGATGTTTTCGTTTGAATCGTTAAAATTGGGAATAAGTGGGAGCCGAAACACCAATCTTCCAGAAAATTCTTCTGAAAGTCTTTTTGCATTCTCCAAAATCAAAGTGTTACTTGCCTTCGTGGCGTTCTTATGTTCTTCGCTGGTAAGGTGTTTTAAATCGAAGAAAATCCAATCGATATAAGAAATAACATCCTGAAAGTTTTTCCATGGGACGTTACCACATGTTTCTATTGCAGTGTGAATATAGGCTTCGTGGCATTTTGCCAAAATTTCTTTTGAAAAATCTATCTGCAATAACGGCTCTCCGCCGGTAAGGGTTATCCCGCCTTTGCTTCCCCAGTATTGCCTATCGCGACTAATAATTTCAAATAGTTTTGTAACGGTAATTTCATACCCGCTTAATCTTAATGCGTTGGTATAGCACTCGTCAATACAACTTCGTTTTTCGCATTCGGCGCAAAGTTGCCTTAAAATTTGAAGTTTTTCATTTTCGATACTAATCGCATTTTGCGAACAATTACCGATGCATTTACCACAGGTGATACAGTATGAAGAATAATGTAATGGCAATGGTTTCCTGCTAATTCCTTCGGGGTTAGAACACCAGAAGCAATTGAGAGTACATCCATTTAAAAAGATCAACGTTCTACACCCAGGGCCATCATGTACTGATAATCCCTGAATGTCAAAAATATATCCTTTGGTATCGGAATGATTTTTATTTAAAATCATTACAGGTAACTGCATTCATTTCGGGATATGCATCGTATTTGCTCATACATACCCCTAAATCGTTTGCCGTTAAGGAAAAGTTAGAGCAATGCTTACATTTTTGTGCTTTTTCAAAGTTCTCACATGCAGCATCATCGGCATTTATATTTCCTTTATCTCTTTTACAAATGCCCTTAAAAACATCTATGTTAAGGTAATACTTACAATCGTAGTGGTTCATTTTCTTAGTTTTTAACCAATTTGTTCATACTCTGTTCTGGCAATTACTTCATCTTGAATTTGTTTTCCAAGCTCGACCCAATATTGGGTAAATCCAGCAACGCGCACCATTAATCCTCTGTATTTATCGGGGTTTTTCTGAGCGTCTTTTAACATCCGCGAATCAACAATGTTAAACTGGGCATGGAAAGCGCCACTCCGAAGATATGCTTTAATCATTTCCAAAAACTTCCTTGAGCCTTCTCGACCTCTAACAACGGAAGGATGAATTTTCATATTCAGCTGTGAATTTTGCGATAATGCATGATTATAGCAGGTGGCTGAATTAAATAGAGCGTATGGACCATTCTTATCAGTTCCCGGATAGGCCGAAACAGATCCGTCGGCAAAAGTTGTTCCGCATAATCTTCCATCGGGAGTGGCTAATGTAACTGCCCCCATTGGTGCATGTGTGGATACCGAAATCTGGCATGAATACAAGGGTTCATTATAGATTGAAAGATAATTTTCGCACATTTTACTAAACCAGATTTGCCATTCCTTAAAGATATTGTCTACATACTTATCGTCATTCCCATACTTAGGAGCATCAAGGCATAACTTGTGAATTTTAAGCCAATCCATATAGTTCTTTTTTTTAACCTGTTCTATCAAACTATATGAACCTGTTTCTAATGCAGATAGGTAACCAAAATTGGATTCTATTGCAGCCTTAAGTTCTTGTAATGATATTTTATTTTCATCAAATACATTCTTCTTAATGGATGATAATGAGTTTACAAGGTTGACTCCACCACATATTTCAACATTAAATGTTCTATTATATCTACAACCTTTATGGCTAATATCTTTCCCAACCTCCAAGCAATCCGGCTTTAGCATGCTGTTAATAATAGATGGCGAAACCTTTCCCCATATATCATGCTGTATATTGTTTGTTAGGGTTAACACCTCAACGGTAAGGCTAAAGTATTTTTTGAAAATAGTCCATATTTCTTCATACGATTCTAATTTAGAACCATGTGCTGGGTAAACGCGTCTTCCTGTTCTTTTGTCGAGCCCATCGAATAAAACAGCTTCCAATATTTTGGGGAGTGAAATGAAATGTACACCAACGCTCGTGGCTGGAGCAGAACCTCCCGGTATAAAATATATTTCACCGTTCAATTCAAGCGGCATCCAACTTCCGGGCGAAGTTTCGAGGCAACCGCCAATAGCCCAAGCTCTAGCCTCTTCGAGTTGCATTCCCTCCTTCTTAAAATTGTTAAGAAGAAAATCCATTGCAACCCTATTACTTATCCAGGCAGGGTATCCCGTACCAATCTTAGTACACTCAATTCCCTTAAGTAAAAATTCCTCGGGCAATTTTTCATCGAAAAGAAGGCTAAGTGTTGGTTGGGGTGTATCGCAGGACATTGCTGATTCAATAATAAGCATTTCCAATTCATTTGCAGCACTATAGCCATCCTTATCTAAACCACCAATGCATAGGTTGTTAAATGTATTTCCGCTTAAAACACCACCTACTACGCCCATGGAGGCAAAACAATCTAGTTCGGTGAATTTCATGCGCATGCACTCAAGAAGTTCAATGGTGCGCTCTTTGGTGAGATGACCATTCTCCATATCCTGCTTCCAGAAAGGGTAAAGAACTTGACCCAATCGACCGGGAGATAATCCTGAAATAGCATCCTCGTTCAGAACAGCAACATGAAATATCCATACAAGTTGTAAGGCATCATGAAATGTTCTCGGTTTGTTTTTTGATAGCCATTCTAATCGTTCAACTATATCAAGATATTCTTCCTTTTGATCCTTACTGTTTTCAAGCGAAGCCATAAAACGAGCCTCCTTGGCATAATTCAATATCCATGTTTGAAGACCTTCCAGCATTGTAAAAACGGCCTTGTAAAAATACAACCTATCCATGTCGGGATAGCCCGCTGATTGATCCTGCTTTTCTTTACAAATATTTTTGATTCCTTCAATTCCAAATTGCAGCGGATAATAGTAATTCATTACCTCCCTACCCTGCGGCAAAGTGTAGCCGGAATCGAACATACAAATAACAGCCCTCATTATCTCTTCCTTTGTATTATAGCCAGGAACAAGCTGTTCGTATTTATGCCCTACATCATCAACCGATTTGTTAAACCATTCTTTTGCTGTATTTATTAAAATAGGCATCTCCTCTTTTCGTAAGCCAAATTTGCCGGCAATGGAAATTACGTTTCCAACGCTCTTGGTTACATTCCCACCACCTTGTCCCATGGTGGTAACCTCATCGGCGCTTACTTTTCCTGATTTCTGTGCCTCTTTGTATAATTCATCCTCTTTTGCAAGAAAAAACCCTTCAGAAAGCCATGGCATGGGATATGAACCTCTTAGATAATTTGCCTTCCTCATTGCCAATAATTCTCCCGGTAAAATTGCAGGTGTTAAATGTTCGAATCCTGACTTTAGGGCTTCAGCCCTTCTGATTATCGCAACCTCTCCCTCTAATTGCTTCCATCGACGAGTATACCAGTATGGAAATTCAACAGATGCCGATGATTTTGAATCAAAATACATCTGTCGTTCTTTTTGGGCTCGTGGTGTTGGCTCTTTTTTCGCCTCTCTTGTTTGGATATCTTCGCCTGGCTTTGTTCCATAATAATTATATACATCAGCGGAGCTTCCTGAAAAATCTTTGTTTGCAGTCATGATGATCGAGATAATAATTAAATATTTACCTAAACTTCTTATTATTTTTGAATAACCCCCGGTGATTGAGGTCAATCATATTTATTTGGTTTAACCGTATTCTCGCATAAAATTAGATATAATAAAACTTATTTTAAGGCCTACTATATGTTTTTTCCAATTGCTTGCAATTAATTTTTTCTTTGAAAATAGAAACAATCACTTTGTATTCTATCTGATTCAATCCTAAAACTAATTAGTTGAAGAAGAAATAAAAAATACAAACCACAGAGAATCAAATCAAGCCATCCGCAAGTAAGTCTGAAATTTTTTTGAAAGTAGTTTTCCTTATTCATATTATCTTCATTTCTAGTAAAAAGGTTTTCAAATTCCTATTTTTGTTTTTTATTAATGCCTTAGTCGATAGAATGAAAAGTGGGTTGGTGCTTAAAACAACCGGTAGTAGATATACTATTCGGGATAATGATGGAAAAATATATTTCTGTTCAATTCGGGGGAAGCTTCGGTTAAAAGGGGTAAAAACAACAAACCCAATAACCGTGGGCGATTATGTAGATTTTGAGGTTGATGAAGGTGATGTTGGGGCAATTAGCCGTGTTCACGATAGAAAAAACTATATCATTCGTCGCTCTACAAACCTATCGCGCGAATCGCACGTTATTGCAGCAAATCTTGATCAAACCCTGTTAATTATTACCATTGAGTTTCCCGAAACTCAACTTGCCTTTATTGATAGATACCTTGTTACTGCTGAAGCTTACAGAATTCCAACAACATTAGTCTTCAATAAAACAGATCTTTACACCGATGAGATGATTGCCAAACTCAACGATTATATCTCTATCTATAGTAAAATTGGGTATCCATGCATTCAGGTTTCGGCAGAAACGGGACAAAACCTCGCCGAACTAAGAAATATACTTACGGGTAAGGTCAGTCTAATCTCAGGGAATTCAGGTGTTGGAAAATCTACGCTAATAAATAAAATTTCACCCGAACTTAACCTAAAAACCGAACTGATATCTTCCTATCACTTAATGGGTAAACATACAACAACATTTAGTGAAATGTTTGAGCTAAGTTTTGGGGGTTTTATAATTGATACTCCAGGAATTAAAGGTTTTGGATTAGTTGATATTGAAAATGATGAACTATACCACTATTTTCCCGAAATTTTTAAAATCGCCTCAGATTGTAAGTTTTATAATTGCACCCATATTCACGAGCCTGGTTGCGCAGTTATTCGTGCCGTTGATGAGGGAGTTATCAGCCCATCTCGCTACATAAGCTATTTAAGTATTCACGATGACGACAATGAAAAATATCGTTAAACTACTAATAATAAGGGTATGAAATCACATGAAATTGACTATCGGATAATGGGAGAATCCATCCAACTTGTGGAGGTAGAACTCGATCCAATGGAAACAGTTATTGCTGAGGCGGGTGCTATGGTTTATATGGATGATGGTATTCAGTTTGAAGCCAAAATGGGTGATGGTACTGCTCCTAATCAAGGATTCTTTGATAAGTTACTTTCGGCAGGTTCAAGAGTATTGGCTGGCGAATCGTTATTTATTACCCATTTTACAAATCGTGGCCTAGGCAAAAAAAGGGTTGCATTTTCAGCGCCTTACCCCGGAACAGTAATTCCTATTGATTTGTCTCAAATGGGAGGACGACTTATTGTTCAAAAAGATGGATTTTTGTGCGCAGCCATGGGTACTAAAATAACAATGCACTTTAATCGTAAAATTGGAGCAGGTCTTGTGGGTGGCGAGGGTTTTATCCTTCAAAAACTCGAGGGTGATGGTCGTGCCTTTGTTCACGCAGGGGGAACGGTTATTGAACGTCAACTAAATAACGAGGTGCTAAGGATTGATACAGGTTGTATTGTTGCTTTCGAACCCCAAATCGATTTCGATGTTGAATCGACGGGTAGCCTTAAAAGCATGGTCTTTGGTGGCGAGGGTCTGTTTCTTGCAACACTCCGAGGAACAGGTAGGATCTGGTTACAATCAATGCCTATCAGAAAACTAATTCAGGCACTTGCCCCTTACGGACGAAATTCAGGAAAAGAAAGTAGTTCAATCCTTGGGAATTTATTTCAGGATTAAATCATTTGTTTAACTTATTTTACCCTAGTGAAAAATATCGGGATTGTTGATTTTCTATCAGAACGAGAGCATACTCCGGTGATTGATGTTCGGTCACCTGCTGAGTTCAGCAAAGGCCATATCCCAAGAGCCTATAATATTCCACTATTCACCGATGAAGAAAGGGCAATAGTTGGAACTAAATATGTACAAGAATCTCGATACAACTCTGTTCTTGCAGGGTTAGATTTTGTTGGTCCAAAACTAAGCGGATTTATCGATAAGGTTTCAGCAATTGCTAAAGATAAAAAAGTCTTGGTTTACTGTTGGCGTGGTGGGATGAGAAGTTCTAGTATGTCGTGGCTCTTTAGTCTTGCTGGCTTTAACTCAAAAACGCTTATTGGTGGATATAAATCGTATCGAAGATATATTAAAGGATATTTAGAAAAACCACTAAATATAATAGTTTTAGGAGGGATGACTGGTAGCGGAAAAACAGACCTTTTATCCCAACTATCTAAACTTGGTCAACAGGCTATCGATCTTGAAGGGTTAGCAAATCATAAAGGCTCTGCCTTTGGAGCTATTGGACAAAAGCCACAGCCATCAACTGAGTTTTTTGAGAATCTCCTTTTTGAGGAGATCGCCAAACTAGATCCCAATATTCCCTCTTGGGTTGAAGATGAAAGTAAGAGTATTGGCTCTGTTTTTATTCCAAATGAATTTTTCAGTCAAATGCTCAATAGTCCTGTTATCGCTATTGAACTTCCTACAGAAATTAGAATAGAACGGCTTGCCAAAGATTACACGAATTGTAATCCCGAATTACTAATTGCATCGGTTAATAGAATTACTAAACGGCTGGGTAGTGATAATGCAAGCAGGGCTATCAAAAGCATTCAGGAAGGTCGTTTTAGTGAAGCAATTGAAATCACGCTCAAGTATTACGACAAAACCTATCTTTATGGTTTAAGTACTAAAAAAAACAAACCAACCATTGTTCAACTCGACAAGAATGACATTTTAATGAACAGTAAGATTTTGATTGAGAAACTGAAGGAATCTCTATAAAACAAAAACCCCATCGCAGGGGTTTTTTTATATTGTGAAATATTTACATTGATTGATTTATGCACATAACGGGAATCTTCGATTCGTTTGCTATAACATACTGTTCTTGAGCACCAAAAACGTAGTCAGTAAAATCAAGACTTCCAGATGTCATTATCAGAATAAGATCTGCTTCAATATCAAGAGCCAATTTAACTATCTCCTCTTGAAATTTGCTACCCTTCCCTGCGCTGTGTATCTCGTAGGGTATACTATAATTTTCGAGATGCTTTTTAGCAAAAGCAAGATTGTAATTTACCTTTTTTTGAACTCCTGCATCAAATGCATTTGGTAAAATAATATGAATCTGCGATTTGTACTGAATTGAAACCTTAATTGCCCAGTTTAACTTAACTTTTTCATCGAAACTAAAGTCGAGCGGCATTACAACATGCTCAAAAACCCGATTTTGTTGTTTAGGTTCATCCTGTACAACAAGAAAGGGAACACTTGACCCTGCAATAACCTTAAGAGCCCAACTACCTGTAAGCTTTTGAACTCCCTTGATTCCATGTGTTCCCATAATAACCAAATCCGCATTAACCTCCGCAGCATAATCGCTAATTGTATGAAAGATACTTCCCTCCATTACTGTGGTTTTCACCTCAATACCATATTGCTCCTTTATTCTGGTATAATCAATTTTTAGTTTCTCCGTTGCCTCTTTTTCGGACAACTTACCTTTAGCAAATAACCCACCCGCTTCGACAACATGAATTAGTTCAACTTGAGCAGCAGTTGCTAATGAACCTATTTTAACAGAATACTTTAGAGCATTTTCTGCAACCGACGTAAAATCCCAAGGTATTAATAATCTAAGAGTACTATTTTCCATATCTAACAATTTTTAGCCTATAACATGGATAATTTTACCATCTAAAGTTAATAAACTTTACATATTCAATCCTAGAAAAATTTCAAAAACCTTGATGTTTTGATTATTCTTAACACATTTTTAGCTGTTTCTGTTCATAATCTTGTTCGCAATATTTAGCAGAACATCTTTTCGATTTGAACTTATACTGATTTTTTCAATTGATTCTATTGCCTTGCTATAATAGTTTGTTATTAGCAACTCTGTCTCCTCCTTTACATTTGTTTCGTTAAAGATTTTAACAACCTCTTCAATTTTTGCTTCGGCATCGATAGTGTTTTGCTGGTATAGCATATTTAATTTATTCAATTGTTCTCCCTTGGCATTGCAAAACGCCTTGACTACTAAAATTGTTTTTTTATTTGATACAATATCTCCTCCCAGTTTTTTTCCAAAAACATTAGTGTCGCCATAAACATCAAGCAAATCATCTTGCAGTTGAAAAGCCAAGCCTAGATTTAAACCAAAATCTCCAATTAAGGTAACATCTGAATTTTTTGCCTCTCCAATAATTGCTCCTATTTGTAATGCCCCTTTAAGCAAAACGGCGGTTTTAAGTTCAATCATTTTTGTATACTCTTCCGGAGAAATATATTTTATCTTTTCAAAATCCATGTCGAACTGCTGTCCTTCACAGATACCCAAAGAGAAAGAATTAAAAATATCGATTATTGGAAGAATAAATTTTCGATCTGTTTTTACTAATAATTTATATGCAAATATCGTCATTGCATCCCCAGAAAGAATTGCTACACTGTTACTCCATTTCTTATGAATTGTCTCCTTTCCCCTTCTAATATCGGCATTATCCATTATATCATCATGAACAAGGGTAAAGTTATGAAAGACCTCCACTGCAAGAGCAGGATAAATAGCATCACTCAAGATCTCTTTAAACATATTGCACGAGGACAGAGTTAATATCGGTCTAATTCTTTTCCCACCTGATAATAGCACATATTTAATTGGATCGTACAGGTTATTTGGCTCTTGAGGAAACTCAATAGTAGTAAGAGCCTTTTCAACCTGTTCTGAAAGTTCTTCAATGCTATACATCTTCTTCTACTCTTGGATTATCGTTATTATCATCGTCATCATCAAATCCCGCAGACAACTCAAGTGCTGGCTCATAATCAGGATCTACAGAGGTTGATCTTTCGAACGATAAAAGAATTGATGGTAATATAAAAAGATTGCTAAAGAGAGCTATAAGGAGAGTCAGTGCAACTAATACACCAAGCGATACCGTTCCTCCAAATTTTGAAAGTGAAAATACACCAAATCCAAAAAATAAGACGATTGATGTATAAAGAATACTTATCCCGGTCTCTCTGATGGCGTAAATAACCGATGCTTTTATATTATGAGATGTTTTCCGAAGCTCTTGCCGATATTTTGCCAAAAGCTGTATTGAGTTGTCAATTGCTATTCCAAATGCGATACTGAAAACTATTACCGTGCTTGGTTTTAAAGCAATTCCAATATAGCCCATGGCGGCAGAGGTAAGCAATAGGGGTACCATATTTGTTAAAACAGAAAACATTACAATTCTCCACTTCCTAAACATCCATGCCATAAAAAATGAAATTAAGCAAATGGCTAGCGGCAGGCTAACAAATAAACTATCTACAAGATAATCGTATCCCTTAGTAACAACAACACTTGAACCAGATATATAAACATGCTTGGAATTATCCTTGAAAACAGTATCTATATCGGATCTAATTTTTTGATTTAACTGATTCATTCTAATTGTTCCAATATCATCGGCATTATACATCACCCGAACATATCTTCCAGTTGAGTCAACAAGACGAGCAAACATATCGCTCACACCAATACTCTTGGGAACGTAAGATAAAATAAATCCCCATTCAAAAGAACTTGGAAGTCTGTATCTATCTGGTTTACCGTTATAATATGCTTGTGAAGCAAATTTTGCTGCTTCTACAATTGAAACGGGTTTGGATAGTTCTGGATAATTTGAAAGTTTCCTTTGGAGTCTATCAATTCTAACAAGAACACCAGAAGACAAATAGCCATTGGGTTTTTGTGTATCATATACAATTTCGAGAGGCATAACGCCATTGAAATTCTTTTCGAAAAATTTTAAGTTAACCAACACGGGATGATTCCTTGGAATATCATCAACCATGTAACCATTGTTCTTAAGAAAAGTAACACCAACAAATCCCGCACAAATTAGAGCAATAGCAATAGTAAATACTGTTTTCCTTCGGTATAAAACAGTTAAAACAATTCTATTGATATTCTTCTTAACTCCTTTTCTCGAAAGATGAGTTAGATGCTTACTCTGAGGCGGTGCTATATAACTAAAAATAATAGGTATAAGCATTAAGGATATTGAGTAAACACCCATCACATTTAATGAAGCAACAATCCCAAACTCCTTCAATACCTTTGTGTTTGTAATTACAAAAGCACCAAAACCAATTGCTGTTGTAAGATTTGATAGAAATGTGGCACTTCCAACACGTGTAACCACCCGATAAAGCGCTTTAGTTTTATTTCCATGATGTCGATATTCATGGTGATACTTATTAATTAAGAATATACAACTCGGCACACCAATAACTACTAATAGCGTTGGAATCACAGCAGTTAAAAGGGTTAAATCAAAACCAAAAAGCGAGAGCGTTCCAAGCGACCAAATAACACCTATTCCCACAACAAGGAGTGATATAAGCACAACTCTAACTGATCGAAATAGGATTAGGAGTATTACTGAAACAACCAAAACGGCAAGGGCAACAAACAAATACATCTCCCCTTTAATCATTTCACCAACCTTCACCCGAATGTATGGTAGCCCAGAATAATAGAGATGATTATTTGAATTTGCTTCATAAACCTTACACATATTAACAATGTTGTTGACCAAACCAACTCGTTCCTTTTTTGTAATCATCTCTCGATTAAGGGTCACTAGCATCAGATAGGTCTTGGTCGAATCATTATATAGTAAGTTTTTATAAAAAGTTAATGATCTGGTAACTATAGACAAAGAATCAAGCTCTTGTGCAGAATAAGATTTTTTTCCAAAGATTTTTTCTGGTATAAACTTTTTGCTCACAGTGTCTTTTACCAAATTAAGCGCATCAATCAAAGAAAATACCTGTTCTACACCATTAATCGTTCTAAGATCTCCTTCGAGTTTACTCCAACTTTGAAAATTTTTCAATGAAAAAAAGGATGTGTCTTTTACTCCGATTATCATTATATTTTCGCCCTTCCCAAACTTTTTTGAAAATTCAACACTACGAATAAGAACCGAATCTTCCTTGGGTAATAGAGGGGTTGGTTTGTATGATAACTCAACAAATGTTGCCTTATAGGCCATAAAGCATGTGAAAATCCCTAAAAAAATAAGAATAAACAGCTTGTACCTTAAAATTGTCCTTGCTAAAAATTGAAACATTCGATGTTTATTTAGTGATAAAAAAAGATAATCATTTTAACGTACTAAGATAACTCTTTTAGATACTTTATCAAACTCCTGTTTTTTCTTGCACAAATCTATTTCGTTGTCTCTCTTTAAAATACAAAACAATACCTTGAAAAAAAGCATATATTTTTTTAACTTTTTTCTCATTACGCATTCTAAACACCCTATATTACTTCCGCAGGGTACTGATATAATATTGTTATACAAATTAAACAATCAGTATATATTTATATATATAATGCAAGTAACCAACCATTAACTTTTAACAGTTAATAACTTGTATAAAATAAAGATTAATGATTGTGTGCAATAAAAACTATCCTTTCAACGCATTTGCGCCTGAAACAATTTCTAAAATTTCTTTTGTAATTGCTGCTTGACGTTCCTTATTGTATTGAAGGGTTAGATCTCTGAGAAGATCTGATGCATTATCAGTAGCCTGATGCATAGCGGTCATGCGTGCACCATGCTCTGCGGTGGTGCTTTCTAGGATTGCCGCATGAATTTTATATAGCAAGAACTTCGGTAATGTTTTTTGAATAAAAATTTCTGGATTGGGCTCAATAATAATATCTGCATTATCTGAAATACCTTTGTTATCCAAAGAATAGGGAAGAAAACCAGACACTGTTTGAATTTGAACCGCAGCATTCTTAAATGAATTAAAAACAAGCTCTATTATATCAAGCTCTTGTTTTAAAAAGAGTTCTGATAACTCATCAAATATCTTTTTTGTCAATAAAATATTTGGTTTATCCACAACTGCGGAGCTAAGCGGTTTAATATCAAATCCTTTTTTCGATAAAATATCTGTAGCTTTCTTCCCTATACAAAATATGTGAATTTTTGCTTTTGGGTATTTAATAGATAACTGATTATAAGCCTCTGCGGTCTTTTTAATTACATTTTGATTAAATGATCCGCACATGCTACTGTTTGATGATATTACAACCAAACCTATATTTGAGATCTCTTTTCTAGTCTCGCAATATTTGTTGTTGCAATTCCCATTGTTAACTATAACAAACTCTAAGGAGGATTTATAATGATCATAGAATGGCTTATACTTTGAAAGAACATCCTGCGATTTTTTGAATTTAGACGCAGAAACCATCTTCATCGCACTTGTAATCTTTCTAGTGGATGTTACTGATGAAATTCTAGTTCTAATCTCCTTAAGGTTTCCCATAAATACTATTTACTTAAATATTTCTTTGCAACATCTTCAGCAACAGCTGTAAATACTGATGCTGTGTTATCATCAAAATCGCCCTTTGCAACTTTGGCTAATAGATCTTTATGCTTTAACTGAATTAGTTCTAGGTAATCTTTTTCAAATTCCCGAACCTTATCTTTATGAATGTTCTTTAAAAGACCCTTTACCCCACAGAAAAGTATTGCTACCTGTTGTTCAACAGGAACTGGCTTATATTGTGCTTGTTTTAATATCTCAACGTTTTTAGAACCTTTATCAAGAACTGCAAGGGTTGCCGGATCAAGATCTGAACCAAATTTTGCAAAAGCTTCGAGTTCGCGATATTGAGCCTGATCGAGTTTTAAGGTTCCTGCAACCTTTTTCATTGACTTGATTTGAGCCTTTCCACCAACCCGAGAAACAGATATACCAACGTTGATAGCTGGTCTCACACCACTATTGAAAAGATTGGTTTCCAAGAATATTTGTCCATCTGTAATAGATATAACATTCGTTGGAATATATGCAGAAACGTCTCCAGCCTGAGTTTCAATAATTGGTAGTGCGGTTAATGATCCACCACCCTTAACAAGATGCTTAATTGATTCTGGTAAATCATTCATCTGCCGAGCAACATCATCAGAACCAATAATTTTTGCTGCTCTTTCTAGCAATCTTGAATGAAGGTAGAAAACGTCTCCAGGAAAGGCTTCACGTCCCGGTGGTCTACGAAGAAGCAATGATACTTCACGATAAGAAACGGCCTGCTTTGATAAATCATCATAAATAATTAATGCAGGTCTTCCTGTATCACGGAAAAACTCACCGATTGCAGCACCCGCGAAAGGAGAATAAAATTGCTGGGCGGCAGGATCTGAGGCAGTTGCGGCAACAATAACGGTATATTCCATCGCCCCATGTTCTTCAAGGGTTTTAACAATTCCCGCTATTGTGGATCCTTTTTGTCCTGTGGCAACATAAATACAATAAACAGGTTCTCCCTTTTCAAAAAAGGATCGTTGGTTAATAATTGTATCGATTGCAATTGCTGTTTTTCCCGTTTGTCTGTCACCAATAATAAGTTCTCGTTGCCCCCGTCCAATTGGAATCATTGCATCAATTGCCTTAATCCCTGTTTGAAGAGGTTCACTTACGGGTTGTCTGTAAATAACACCTGGCGCTTTTCTCTCAAGAGGCAATTCATAGGTTTCTCCTTTAATAGGACCCTTGCCGTCTATTGGCTCTCCAAGAGTGTTAATAACCCGACCAAGCATACCCTCTCCAACTCTTATTGATGCTATTCTTCCTGTTCGTTTTACTCGGTGACCCTCTTTAACCAATTCAGAAGCACCAAGTAATACTGCGCCAACATTATCTTCTTCAAGGTTAAGAACAATGCCCATTACACCAGTTTCAAATTCTACCAATTCGTTTGATCGAACATGATCTAGTCCAAAAATTCGAGCGATTCCATCTCCAACCTGTAAAACACTCCCTATTTCTTCAAAATTTACCTGTTGCTTAACTCCAGCAAGTTCTTTCCTGAGTAATTCAGATATTTCCGAAGGCTTAATTTCTGCCATAATCTCAATATTTTAAAGTACTTTTTGATTTTGGACTAGTGCTTTTTCTACTTTCGCAAGTTGTCCTGAAATGCTTAAATCAATTAGTAATCCTTCAACTTCAACAATAAAACCTCCGATTAAACTAGGTTTTTGTCTAATTTCAAGTTCGGGTGTTTTATTAAATTTGTTTTTTACAAATGCTAAAATATTTTTTTGTGTTTCTGTTTCCAAATCCGAGGGTGTTTCAATTATAACTCGCACTAATCCAGATTTTTCCCTATATATTTTTCGGAATACAAGTAATGCATTTACAATATATGATTCTCTTCTTTTTTTAACCATTAGGATTACAAAAGATAGAAGAAGAGGATGTACGTTATTGGTTAAAATGCGATTAATTATTCTTTCTTTCTCACTAGGTAAAATAACGGGGTTGTGGAGAATTGAGTGAAGCTCCGATGAAGATTCAATAATTTGAGATACAGCATAGGAGTGTTCATAAACAGCCTTTGCCGTGTTCTCCGCATTAGCCAAATCATATAATGCTTTTGCATATCTAACTGAAATCCGCCCTGCGTTCATTTTTGTTTCTAGTTTTTGCTGGATATCTCGCTAAGCAAATCTTTAAAATAACCTATCTGCTTATCTTTATCCAAAAATTCTTTTCGAAGGATCTTTTCAGTTATCTCAAGAGCAAGTTTAGATACCATTTGAGCAAGCTCCTTCTGTGCATTTTCTCGTTCCTGAATAATCAGAATTTTTGATTTTTCTATAATTTTCTGAGCTTCAGCCTGAGCTTGTGCTTTTGCCTCCTCAACAATTTTATCCCTAAGGGATTTTGCTTCTTTCAAAGCTAACTCCCGTTCCGCTCTTGCCTTTTCAGCAAGTTCTTCGTTATATTCCTGAAGTTTTTTTATTTCGTTTCTTGCCTCTTCGGCCTGTCTTAAGGATTTCGAAATAGTCTCTTCTCTACTTTTCAACCCTTCCATGATAGGTTTCCATGCAAACTTCTTAAGCACGAAAAGAACCAATCCGAATGAAATTAACATCCAGACCAATAGCCCATAATCAGGAGTAATCAGTCCCATAGGAATAATTTTTTATAAGAATAGGACTAGCGCACAAATAATGATTGCAAAAAAAGCAACTCCTTCAATAAGAGCCGCAGAAACAATCATATTGGAACGAATATCGCCTACTGCTTCTGGTTGACGTGCAATTGATTTTAGCGCAGATGAACCAATATTACCAATTCCAATACCTGCAGCCAATGCAGCAATACCAGCACCTAATGCTGCACCTAGTTTTGCTATCGAGGCATTTGCAGCAACTTGAAGAATAATAAATAAAGTAGTCATATAACTAGTTTTTATGTTAAATAATTAATGATGTTCTTGTGTTGCCATTCCAAAATAAATGGCAGATAATAATGTAAAAACGTATGCTTGAATTAATGCAACAAGAAGTTCAAGCAATGTCATAAAAAACGCAAATGAAACGCTAATAATAGAAATACCATAACCAGCCCAAATATTAAGAGCTCCAAAAATAAATATTAAACTAAAGAATACAATTGCAACCATGTGACCTGCAAGAATATTTGCAAAAAGCCGTATCATAAGCACAATCGGCTTAGTAAAAAGTCCAGTAAATTCAACAACAGGCATAATGGGTATAGGGAACTTTAAAAACCAAGGAACTCCTGGTGCATTTACTATCTCTTTCCAGTAATGCTTATTACCATTAAAAGTTGTAATTACAAATGTAAAAAGAGCAAGAACCATTGTAACAGCAATATTACCTGTTACGTTAGCCCCTCCTGGAAATATGGGAATCAGTCCCAACATATTGTTGAACCAAATAAAAAAGAAAACAGAAAGCAAAAAAGGCATAAACCGCTGGTATTGTTTTTCTCCAATTGATGGAATAGCAATATCGTCTTTAATAAAAAGAATTACCGGCTCAAAAAGATTTTGAATGCCTGTGGGTGCTTTATCTGCTCCATTTTTATATTTTTTTGCAATGCTAATGAAAACCCAACAAAGTAATCCTGATGCTAAAAAAATAGAAAAAACCAATTTTGTAATTGAAAAATTTAACGGTAAGGGGTTTTCTTCAAGTATTTCACCTTTTGAATCCAATTCTACAATTTTTCCTTTATATTTTCCCTCTTCTTCCCATTTGAAACCATTATAAATCTCTTTCCCATGTTGAAATTTATTGGAAAAAAAGATATTTAAACCTCGTTGCTTGCTATATAATATTACGGGTAAAGGAATTGAAACATGGTACTCCCCGATAGTAACAATATGCCACTCATAAGAATCACCAATGTGTTCAAAAATGAAATCAACTGTATTGAATTTCTTTTTACCGCCTTCTTCGTTGTTGCCTGTTTGTTCTTCTACCTCTTTTGATGCAAAAACATTATTACAATCACCAAAACTAATAATTGTAAATAAAAAAAGGCCTATATAAATACTCCTTTTCACATTGAAAAAATTTTGCATAAAGTTATTATGTTTTTGCTTGAGTGGTTTCGCTTTTCTCATTTTTCTTAAAATAATTGAGAATCTCAATTATTTCTTGAGCCAAAAAGATTAAGTAAACCGCTAAAAAAGACGAAAGAAAGGGGACTGCTTGATCTTTATTGAAGAAAAGAAAACTCAAGATAAATACAATACTACCCAGCAACTTTATTGTTGTAAATAGTAAATATCTATTCGAAAATTTTAAAAGGCTTAAATCTTGCGCCCTAAAAAGCGATTTGAATATAATGATGTTAATGATTCCAAAAAAAAATGGTAAAAAGAAGTATATAATAATGAATTTCTCCGGGAAAAAAATCTTAAATATATAAACACACAAAACAGCAGTAATCAATACCACCATTAATGTTCTCAAAATAAATTGTTTCAATGGCATTCCCTCGCAATATCTTCTGTTCGTTAAAAACTATTCGGTCAACCTCTCACTTTCATTTGTCATATTACAGTAACCCGTAAATTTTGATCCTGGTTCAATGGCCAATTTACTCGTAATAATATCACCCATAATTCTTGCAGTTGCTTTCAGGGATAAAAGTTCAACAACAGTAATTTTTCCTTCAATGATTCCAGAAATATCCGAGTTTTTACAATTTATTTCTCCTTTTATTTTTCCAGTTTCACCCACCACAACTTTACCCTTTGATGTAATATTACCACTCAGTATTCCATCAATCCTCAAATCACCGCTACATATAACGTCTCCTGTAATTTCTGTTCCTTGTCCAATTAGGTTAATATTATTGGATGTCATTTCATTTTCATTATACTTTGCCATTTTTATCAAATTAGGTTGTTAATATTAATTAGTTGTAGGCAGCAAATATAGAAAAAGGATTTTTTATTCGGACAATTTCATTGTTAAATCCTCGGAATTATCGTCATCATTGACTTCCTCTTCCTTTTCCCAAGACCATTCAATCGGTTTGGGTCCTTTTTTTCGATAAATAACCGCCGCAAAAAAACCGCTAAGGCAACCGAAAAAATGGTATTCCCAAGATATCTGTGGGAAAAAAGGGAAAATACCCCAAACTAACCCACCATATAAAAAAACTACAAGCAGAGAGATTGAAGCTAAACGATAATCTTTTCTTATAACGCCACTGAGAAAAAGAAATGATGCAATTCCGTATATCAATCCACTTGCTCCAATATGATAACTGTCTCTCGCAATAATCCAAACACAGATACCACTTACAAGCCAAATAATGCCAATAACTTTATAAGCCAAATCCCTATAAAAATAAATTATACCAGTTCCTAAAAATAATAATGGAATACTGTTTGATATGAGGTGATTGAAATCCGAGTGCAACAAGGGCGAAAATATTATACCGAATAAACCCTTAATATTTCTTGGGAAAACTCCAAATAAATATAAATCCAGACGTTCACTAAAATCAACTATTTTTATCAGCCATAATAGTAAAACAAACACTAATGGTAAAACAAGACTGTACCTGAATCTTTTTATTTCTTCTAATTTTTCCATTTTAAAACATGTGCGGGATATTAAATATTTATACCCCAAACTAAAACATCATCTATTTGTTCATTTCTACCCCTCCATTGCTCAAACTGTTTTTCGGTTTCATCGAGTTGTGCGTCTGCATTTAAATAGTTCATTTTAACTAGCGTTTCGAGAAAACGAGTTCTCATAAATTTTTTATGATTTTCGCCCCCAAACTGATCTATATAGCCATCCGTTGATAAATATAACCAACTATTGGGCTTAAGAGTAAATTTATGAACTCTGAATTCTTTATTAAATAACCGATTAGATGTTCCGAGAGATGCGTAATCGGGCTTTATCTCCAATACCACCCCATCATTAACAATAAACAATGGAATTAACGCACCTGAATATGTTAACTCCCTTGTTTTTTTATTAATAATACATAATGCTATATCCATACTGTCCTTAAGAATAAGCTCCTCTTTTCCTTTCCTAAGTTTTTCTCGCAACTCATTATTCAAAAAGGATAAAATTTTATCTGTTTCTTCGCATCCCTGCTGCTTTACTGCCTGGTTAAGCAAATCCATACCGATTATACTCATAAAAGCCCCCGGTACTCCATGTCCAGTACAATCAGCTAGCGCAATAAAAATCTTATCCTCTCTTTCTGTATACCAATAAAAATCGCCGCTTACAATATCTTTGGGTTTGTAAAATATAAATGTTTCTTTGAAGATACATTTTAAAACATCTATATCGGGCAAAATAGACTTTTGTATTTGTTCTGCATATTTAATACTATCCGTAATTTTCCCAATATAGTTTTCGATTATTAGGTATGCCTCTTCTAAATTTCTATTCTTTAATTCAATGTTTTTTCTTTGTTGCTCGATTTTCTCCTTTTGAAATTCAATCTCGTCTTTCTGTTCCGATAATAATTTATTTGCTCTTCTTTTTGAGATTAAGGCAAGGTAAACAACTACAATTAAAATCATACTTAGAAATAGGCCTAAAATTAATGAGTAGTTAAAATATTTTTGCCTTTTATATTCTTTGTCATTAATCTCTTGCTTCTGTTTTAAGATTTGGTTTTCCTTTTCAATTTTTTCTGTTTCAAAAATAGCTTGAATCGTTGCTATGTGGTTGGCGTTTTTTTCGTTAAGAATACTATCCTTATATAAAGTTGATGTTTTATAGTTTTGCAACGATAATTTAAAGTTATTCTTTTCCGAATAAATTGTGCTAAATGTCTCATAAGCAAGTTGTAGATGTGTTTTACTTTTTATTTCGTGAGCAATTCTCATTCCCTGCTCAATACATTGTTTCGCCTCATCAAACCGCTTAAGCATTACAAGTGACCGTCCCAGGTTTATATAACTTTCTGCAATAAATTTTTTATCCCCAATTTTTTTATTGATGGTCGCTGCTTCGGAGAAGTATTTATATGCTGTTTTGGGAAAATCGGTATAAAGCAAAACCTTACCAATGCCATTTAAACATATGGCTATTCCTTTTTCATTATTAAGTTGTTTATTAATCCCAAGAGATTTAAAATAATATTCCTTTGCCTTTTCGTAATTTCCAGAAAATTCATAAACCTCGCCTATATTGTTTAAATTCATTGTTTGCCCCAGAAGATTTTTTTGTAACATAGATAATCTTAGTGCATTACTAAAATGCAAAAGAGCCTCATTAAACTTACTACTATACGAATATATATTACCAAGGCTATTTTCTGAAACAGAAATACTAAAAGTATCTCTGATTTCTTCTGCTATTTTGAGCGCTTTAAGATGGTATTCTGCCGCCCGCGAATTATCATCCAATCTTCGGTAAACAACTCCAATATTGTTTAACGTTAGGGTAATCTGGTTTTTATTGTCTACCATTTCCGCTAAACGATACGCTTCTTTATGCATTAGAAGAGCATCAGAATATCTGGATAAATTGCGATAAAGAACTCCGATTTCATTGCTTACTTTTATTATTAATAATGGCTTACCATAATTGTCTGCTAATTTTTTTGCTTCGAATAAAAATTTTTCCGCCTCCTTACTATTTTTCTCCTTTTGATAGGAATAACTTGCCATTTTAATATACAATTCTATCTTAGATGTTGTATCCGGAACATTCTGAATCTTTAAAAACAAAGAGTCAATATTTTGTCCAATGTTTATTTTTAAAATAAAACAAAGGAGAATCAATAAAATGGTTAGTATTTTTGCTGTTTTACACATTGTGGAATTCTACAACATTAAAATTTATAAATAGTTCCCCAATAAAAAAATTCGGAGAAATAAAACTAAAAAAACAGATATGAAGAAGTTTTTCATCAGCTTGTTTATTCTAATTTTATGCCTTGCTCTTTCGATAGCATTTATTCTGTTTGCTTTTGAGGATCGTATAATTGAAAAATTTAAATCTCAAATTACAGATAAAACAGACATCGGTATAAACTTTTCAAAAGTTCATCTCTCTATTTTTAAGAATTTTCCTTATTGTTCTTTTGTACTAAATGATGCTTGTGTACTATATACTCCTGATAAACATTCAGATACACTTATTTCTTCTAAAACAATAATCTTCAAAATTAACACAATTAACCTATTTCGAAGTATTTATGAATTTCCTGAAATTGAATTCTCTGATGGAATAATAAACATAAAAAGTGAAAAAATGAGTTTACTTTTCTCAAAGAAGGATTCTAAAGAATCATTAAGTTCATATATAATTAAAACCGAAAGAATTAAAATTAAAAATTGTTTAGTCAAATATTCCTCCACAAAAAACGTTAACCTTTTTTTTCATCTTCGAAATGCTTTTGGATCTGGTACTATTTTCTCAAACACATTCACTATAAAACTTTATTTTAATGTTGATAGTTTAACTGGTAGGTACAATAACTATTACTTTAAAAACTCAATTCCCTTTTTTGTTTCCACAAAAATAAATGAAAAGGATGATGTTTTGTTCTCAGAAAGCGGCTTAATAAATCTTAAAACCATTAAACTTGATTTTGCCTTTAACTATTCTTTTAAAAACGACTCTCTTCAAGTATCCTTATCATCCAAAAACATTTCATTCGACGAATTAAAAAGAAATATCCAACGTGATGCTTTTCCTTTTGTTAAAAAGGGAGAATTTTCGTTTGATTCATACTATAGTACAAATTTAAGCAAATTAAATTCACAGAAACTTACTGTAAGATATATACTTAAAAATTTATTGTTTTCATTTGATGATAATATTTTCTTACCCCATCTTTACGGAACATCAACTTTTCTCAACAATTTTGAAAAAAACATCTCCGAGATCAGCAATTTTTCTATCAACTACTCTGGATTAAGTTTCTCCGGGAATGCAAGAATTCTAAACTTTCCCAAACCACATATACTAATTAATTCAAAAATAGATAAAACAAAAGAGTTTTGTATAAACAAAGATCTTATAATTAAAGGTTATATCAAAGGTAACTTAAAGTTATTAATTAATATAAATGATATTTATAACTTGAATCCTAATAGTTTAGATATAATCAAAGTTAACTCTTCGGTTAACATATCAGATCTGTCAATTAATAAATTTGATATTATTAAAAACCTAACAGGAGAAATTCGTTTTGACGAAAAGGGCTTGACCTTCAACGGGAATGGAAAATTATTTACCTCTTCATTTAAAGGAAACTTAGAGATACCTGATTTTTTAAATGTTGTAATACACAAAAAAGAACTTTTCCCTGTGATTTCAATTGATGTGGATCGAATAAACCTAGACTCGATTCTCTCTGCTAATGGAAAAAATACATCTACAAAATATCCAAATAATTATAGATTAAACGCTAAAATAAAAAAAATAATCTACAGGGACTCTGAACTAAACAACTTGTTATTGTGTTTGAATTATTCGAACGAAAAATTCACTTGTGATAGATTTTCAGTGAATGCCTTTTCTGGGAATCTAACAGGAAATTTTTCATCATCTATTAACCAATATTCGAAGATTTCTCTCTTGTTTGAAAACATTGATATTACTAGCCTATTTACAACCTTTAACAATTTTAATCAACACGTAATAACGAGCAAAAACATTAGTGGAAGTTTATCCGGTAATGCAGATATTGCTTATAAATTCGAAAAGTCAGGTGTAATAAACTTATCATCCATTAAAGCATCTTCAACCTTAATAGTTGAAAACGGGAAATTACGGAATCTAAATCAATTCGAAAGATTATCAAAATTTCTTGACCTTAAAGAGATGGAATCAATTAATTTTAAAACACTTGTGAATAAAATCAATATCGAAAACGAAATCGTTACTATCCCATCTATGAGTATCTCATCGAATGCATTAAATTTTGATCTTGTAGGGGAGCATCATTTTAGTGGCGATTTTAGCTATAGGGTAAAGGTTAATCTAAAAGAAATTTTAACCAAAAAGTTTCTAAAAATAAATAAATATAATTCAGATTATGAGCATGATAATCATAATGGCTTAAACTTATTTTTTAAACTGAAGGGCAATAGCGATAACTATAAGTTTACTTTAGATAAGAAAAACTCACTGGTGGAGCTAAAAAATAATCTTAAAGAAGATGGATCTTCATTTAAAAGCATCATTAAGGATGGTTTTAAACAACCTAAAAAAGAAAGGCGATCCTTAGATTCAATAAATAAAGTTGATTCAATTAATAATAAAAAGACAAAAAATCCATTTAAAATTGAATGGGACGAAATAGATTCAACAAAAAAACTTTAACACAACCAAAATCAAACATGGAAATTCAACACAATAAACTTCGATGGAATCTTATAATCATTCTAATTGCAGGGTTAATCTTTTCTTCACTTATTTTTACTAATTCTTTAGTAAAAGAGTTATCTGTTGAGGAAAGAAAAAAAATTGAATTATGGGCAGAGGGAATGAAACAACTTTCCAACATCGACAACTCCAATAAAGATATAACTTTTATTTTTGAGGTTATCCAAAATAACACAACAGTTCCTGTTATCCTAACAGATGAAAAAGATAGTATCCTCTCTTATAGGAACTTCTCGTTTCCTAAGAATGATTCCCATAAAAACGTAGAAACTATTCTGAATAAAATGAGAAATTCACACGAACCAATTCTTGTGACACTGCTTGATGGGAAAAAAAATTATATCTACTATAAGGATAGTACAACTCTCGTTCGATTGACATACTATCCATATATTCTTATCTCTATTATAATTGTTTTTTTAATTATTACATATTTTGCTTTTAGCCAAGCAAGAAAAGCTGAACAGAACAGGATTTGGATTGGATTGGCAAAAGAAACTGCACATCAACTCGGAACGCCAACTTCTTCTTTACTTGCTTGTTTAGATATACTCAAAGAAGGTACACACAATCAGGCAATTGCTATCGAATTGGAAAAAGATATTTTCCGATTAGAAAAAATTGCGGATCGTTTCTCGAAAATCGGATCTATTCCTTCTTTAGAACAAAAAAATATCATAGAAATTATCAATGTATCAACAGATTACCTTAAAAGTCGGGTGTCAAATCGAATTAAGTTTACTCGCCTTTATGACGAAAAAGACAGTTTATTTATTCCTATCAACGCTATCTTAATAGAATGGGTAATAGAAAATATTGTAAGAAATGCCGTTGATGCAATACATGGAGATGGGGAAATAATTTTTAGTATCCACGATCATATTCAGGTTGTATATGTTGACATTAGTGATAACGGTAAAGGGATTCCTAAATCAAAATATAAAAAAATATTTGAGCCGGGTTATACTACAAAATCTAGAGGGTGGGGGCTTGGTTTAACGTTATCAAAAAGAATAATTGAAGAATACCATAACGGGAAGATTTTTATCAACTATTCTGAAATTAACAAGGGTACTTCCTTCAGAATTGTTTTACCTAAAAATAACTAATGTTTTTAAACTATGGTACAGGATCATAACCATGTCCACCCCAAGGATGACAGCGAATTAATCTTTTTACTGTGAGCCAAAATCCTCTAAACAAACCATGTTTTTTAAAAGCTTCAATTGAATATGAAGAGCAGGTTGGGGTAAATCTGCAGCTGCTCGGAAAAAAAGGTGAAATCGTTACTTGATAAATCTTGACAAAAATAATTGGTATAAACGCAATTGCTTTTGATATGATCAATAGTGGTTTATACTTTGGTGTGTTCAATGCCTTCAATACGATTTGTTAAATATAAAATCTGTTTAATTACAAGATCTTCAATCGCTTTATAATCAATAATTACTTTCGAAACATAAATAAAAGCAATATAAATACCCAATTCCTTTTCTTCCAATGAATTCTTTAAATGAAACGAATTCTTTCTAAAAGCCTCTTTTGTTCTACGTTTTATTAAATTTCTATCAACGGCTCTTTTAAAATTTCTTTTCGAAACACTTATTAACACTTTATAGTCGCCATCCTTAATTGGGTATGTTAAATATAAAATTTTAATTGGGTAAATAAAATGAGATAATCCATCTCTAAAAAGAGTTTCGATTTCCCGTTCAATATAAAGTCTGTTATTTTTTCTATGAAAGAGTCTCATAATATGAAAAAAGGGGCTTTAACCCCTTTTATTTATTGTCTTTATTATGTTTTTTTATATACTCCTCAAGTGCCTGAGTCATACTAGGACAAGTAGGTGTCGGTGCGTGAACATCTAATCTGAGTCCACCCTCTTTTACCGCTTTTGCTGTTGTTGGTCCAAAAGCTGCAACTTTAATATCTCCTTGAACGAAATCTGGAAAATTATCAAATAACGATTTAATCTCGTTGGGGCTATAAAATACAAGCATATCATAGGACATCTGTCCAATATCCGAAAGGTTACTACTAATTGTCTTATATAGAATAACCTTATTGTATTTGAGTTTAGCCTTATCTAATGTTTTGGGAATTTCTGGTTTATGAACATCGGAAAGGGGAACTAAAAATTTTTCCTCTCTGTGTTTAAGAATAACCTCCATTAAATCCTGAAAAGTATTGTTCCCATAAAAGATTTTTCTTTTACGATATACAATATATTTCTGTAAATATAAGGCAACGGATTCTGTAATACAGAAATATTTCATCGTTTCGGGAACAGTAATTCTCATCTCTTCGCTAATGCGAAAAAAGTGATCAATTGCTGTTTTGCTCGTAAAGATAACAGCCGTATGCTCTAATATATCTATTTTTTGCTGTCTGAACTCTTTGGCAGCAACACCCTCAATTGTGATGAATGGCCTAAAGTCAAACTTTAAGCTGTGCTTTTGAGCCAACTCCCAATATGGTGATTTTTCGCTCTGTGGTTCAGGCTGAGAAACTAGGATTTTCTTGATTTTCAAGGCACCTTTTTTTAATTCTATACCACTTTATTTATCTAGAACTAACCTCTTTCCATACTACAAAAAGAGGTGCTAATTCAAGCGCACAAAGGTACAAAATGAAATAGAATATTGAAAATCCAGCAATAACAAATACTTTAAACATTCTTATAATTCTAATAATCAGGGTTATGGTGGTAATTAAAATCGCTAAATAGAATAAAAAGATAGTAATAAAACCCGTTGTATAGTTAACAAAAAACACCAAGGGTAGTAGAAAAACGCCAAGAGTTCTTGTGTATAAAGAGGAATTATTGTACAAATCGTTAAAAAATTTATTTTGATTCGAAAATAACGCAGAGGTTTTATAGATAATTTTTCTAAAAATTCTTAATGCTAGCAAAAAAGCACAAAAAATTAGAAATATCATATAATCAAATTGATTGGATGGGGTGTAAATTCCAAATTTTCTCGCAATCTTGTCCACAAGTAATGAAATCGAGACAATGAAAAGAAAATCCAGAAAAAAGGCCAATCGTTGAAAAAGAGTATTTCTTTCTTTTAAATATTTTGATGATGAAAATATATAAATGGTACTTTCAATTAGTTGACCTAAATACTTTTTGTAAAATGTTACAATTGAAGCAATAATAAACATTCCAAGTAACAGTGGAATAAAAGCCCAATCATGAGGGCTTGAATTTTTCTCTTTGACGGTAATTTCTTTCAGGATAACTGGATCAACTTCTTTATTTTCAATTAAAATTGGATGAGAAAGGCTCTTATGACAATTCTTAACTATATAACAAACCTCATCTTGAGAAGAATTAAATCCCGAAAAATCATCATATAATGCTATTATTGATCCCTGATGTGTATTTATTTTATAAAATTGGGGAATATTTACTATCGTATCAACATTAACAATTAAAAAATTCTTGTCAATTTGGGTGTCTTCCTTTAAATAATTTCCTTTAAATAATTTTACTCCCACGATATTCAAAAAAATTTCTTGGAGTGGTTCCACTGTTGTTGGGGCTTTTACAGATATGGTATCAAAAGTTGATTGGGGTATCAACTTAATCGTGCCATTATTTGATAAAAGATCAATTTTATTTCCAGAAACTGGCATTGTGAATAATTTAGATAGGACAAAAATATCTATTATTTCCTTTTAAAATATGATAAAAGAATATTTGCTTTCGCTTTTCCTACCAATCGAATTAATTCCTCTTCTTTTGCATTTATAATCTTATTATATGTTTTGAAAAACTTAAAAAGGATTTGCTTGGTTGTTTCTCCAATTCCTTTTATATCATCCATTTCCGATTTAATATTCTTAATAGATCTTTTTGCAGTATGATGTCTTACACCAAATCGATGTGCTTCATTTCTAAGATATTGAATAGTTTTTAGTGTTGTGGAATTCTTGTCTAAATATAACGGAACTGGATCTCCGTAGCAATACAATTCCTCTAATCTTTTTGCTATTCCAATTAGCTTCACATTATCTATTACGCCCAAAATAGTTAAACTTTGTGCTGCAGAACTTAGTTGGCCTTTACCCCCATCAATAATAATAAGTTGAGGCAATGATTGTCCTTCTTCGATAAGTCTTCGATATCTTCGTAATACAACCTCTTCCATTGTGGCAAAATCATTAGACCCCACAACTGTTTTAACATTAAAATGGCGATATTCTCTTTTCGCTGGTTTTGCATTTCTAAATACGACACAAGAAGAGACAGGATTGGTTCCCTGTAAGTTCGAGTTATCAAAACACTCAATATGTGTTGGTAGGTCAAATAGATGTAAATCGTCTTTAATAGTTGTAAGTATCTTATTTGTTTTATCAATAGGATTCTGGGTTTCAATTCTTTTTTCTATTTCGACAGAATGAGCTAAACAATTTCTTAAGCATAAATCCAGTAATTTCTTTTTATCCCCCTTTTGGGGTACTCTATAGTTTAGCCCCTCAATCAAAAAATCAGGTTTAATAGGTACAAGAACATTTTTCTCACTACTCTTAACTCGTCCTCTTATTTCTGTTATTGCAATACCAAGGAGTTCTTCTTGAGTTTCGTCAAGATTTTTCTTTAACTCAATTGAATATGATTGAATAATAGCCCCCTTAACAACTTTTAAAAAATTAACAACAGCATAACTAGGTTTTTCTAAAATATTAAAAACATCAATATTAGATATTTGATTACTTACAATTGTAGATTTACTTTGATACTTTTTTAGTATTTCAAGTTTTGTTTTGTAAAGTTGTGCTTGTTCGAATTTATATTCGCTTGATGCTTTGTTCATGCTTTTGCTTAACCATACTTGAGCAGATGATAAATTACCTTTTAATATGTTTTGTATTTCAGTAATGTTCGCATTATACTCATCGCTTGTTTGTTTACCTATGCAAGGAGCAAAACAATTTCCAATTTGGTATTCAAGGCAAGGTTTATATTTTTTCTGTTCAATACTTTTTTTGTCAAGATTTAAAGCACATGTTCTAATTGCATATAACCGTTTAATAAGATCAAGAATCGTCTTAACAAGTAATCCAGAAGTATATGGCCCATAATAATAGCTTCCATCATTTTCGTACCGTCTTGTAGAAAAAACACGCGGAAATGATTCATTTTTAATGCATATCCAAGGATATGTTTTATCGTCTTTTAAAAGTATGTTATACCGAGGTTGATATTTCTTAATAAGGTTATTTTCAAGTAAAAGAGCATCTGATTCGGTTTCAACAACTACATATTTTATATCAACCGTTTTACTAACAAGAACTAATACTTTTTTACTGTGACTATCGTTTGGGGAAAAATAAGACTGTACTCTCTTTTTTAACTTCTTTGCTTTACCAACATACAATAATTCATTCAAATTACTATAAAACTGATAAACACCAGGTTTATCAGGTATTAAATCGATCTTCTCTTTCAAAAAAGATTTATCGCTCATTGAATAAATAGATCTGTATATTGAAATTTTGTCACATCAAATAGCCCTCTGGGGGTTATCTTTAACATTGGGATAACGGAAAGAGCCATAAATGATAATGTCATAAAAGGAGCATGCAGCTTACATCCATCTACAGCAACTTTACTATTAATTTCCTTATACTTATCGGCAATAATATCGCCAGAATCAAACCCCATTAAACCGTAAACAGGTAATGCGAGTCCTATAATATCAAAGCCATTAAAATAGCAAACGCCCCCCTTATTTCTTATTATATAATTTATCGCATTAAAAATACTTTGATCATCAACCCCAACGGCTATAATATGGTGGCTATCATGAGCTATACTCTCGGCTATTGCTCCTTTTTTCAAACCAAACCCTTTTATTAATCCAATGGATAATTCGTTTTTTTTGTATCTATTAACAACAACTATTTTTAATATATCTTTTTCCACATCTGTTGTTATTCGACCATTCTTGACAAATACTTTTTCCTCTATTATATTAGTTACAAGTTCGCCTTCTAATACTTCTATTATTTTAACTTTATTTCCTTTTGCAATCAAATCCAAATTCTCCAATTCCATTGATGAAGAAAATGTATAATTGAAAATATCGATAGGAGTACTAGTTTGCTCGAGATTATTCTCAAGAATATTTAATCCATTTACAATGTTTGATTTAACATTAAAGTCCTTCAGATTATCAACAATAATAAAATCGGCAAAATCCCCAACCTGTAGCAAACCAACCTCAATATTATAATGTTTAACTGGATTAACTGAAACAACCTGAAGTATATCAAAAATATCATGCCCTAAATTTAAAGATCTTTTAACTACTTTGTTTATATGACCTATTATAAGATCTTCGGGATGACAATCATCCGTACAAAGCATAGTTTGTAATGGGTATTCCGTAATTAAAGAATTTAACGTATTAAAGTTTTTTGCAGCACTACCTTCTCGAATCTGAACCTTCATTCCTAACCTTATCTTTTCCTTTGCCTCAGACAAAGTGAAACATTCATGATCTGTGGTAATTCCAGAATAGATATATTTTTTTAAAGATTCATTAACTAATCCCGGAGCATGGCCATCTACGGGTTTCTTATTATCCAATGCACTAGAAATTTTTCTCATTATATCTGTATCCGAATTGATAACACCCGGAAAATTCATCATCTCCCCAAGGAAATAAATATCGTTTCTTTTCATCAATTTATTAATAACCACAGAGTCTATGATTTCATAACAATCATCAAATTGAGATACAGGTACACATGAAGGAGCACCAAAGAAAAATTTTATTTGAGCAGACTTCGAGTTATTAATCATAAAATCAATTCCTTCAACACCAGCCACATTTGCTATTTCATGGGGATCGGCCACAACAGCAATAGTTCCGTGTTTTGCAGCAATCTTTGAAAACTCCGTTGGAATCAACATTGAACTTTCAATATGAATGTGGGAATCCACAAAACCAGGTAAAATTATTGGCCCAGTAATACTATTGTCTGGTTCAATCCGTTCTATTCTATTTTTTTTTAAGATTATCCTTCCAGGAATCACACTCTTCGCAATCGGGTCATATATAACTCCCTCAACTAAATCAATTTTTTTCACGCTTAATATTTTAAAATACTTAAACCTTTTAAAAAAACAATAACATATAATTAACTGATTAATAAATTTTTATTATCGCTCCACGTGGAACAAGAATAAAAAAATATCGCTCCACGTGGAGCTTTATCTTCCAAAATAAATTAAAAGCACATTTATATCTGTTGGTGACACTCCAGAAATTCTTTTTGCCTCACCAATTGATTTTGGCTTATGCTTCATCAACTTCTGTCTTGCCTCGGTGCTTAACGATTCAAGTCTTGAAAAATCAAAATCTTGATTAATGGTGATGTATTCAAGTTTATCGAACTTCTCGGACAAAAGTTTCTCTTTTTCTATATAATCGGAATATTTTATTTTTGTTTCAACACATTCAATTGTATCATTTTCAAAAACGATATTATCTAAGGTAATTAAGTTTTCACATTCTCCAATTATTCCTTTAAGTGAAACCTCGGGTCTTAATAAAATTTCTTTTAATTTTCTTTTTTGAGTTATAGCAACACTACCTACCTTTTCTAAATAATTATTAATTTCATTTGGTTCAACTTGTTTTGAGTTTATTACTTTACTAAGATTAGTAATTTTTTCATGTTTTAAATTAAATTCAACTAAACGATTTTTTGTAATTAACCCTAATTGTTCTGCAATTGGTGTTAGTCTTTCATCAGCATTATCCTGTCTTATCAATAATCGGAATTCTGCTCTACTAGTAAATACCCGATAAGGCTCATCAACACCTTTTGTTACTAAATCGTCAATCATGACACCAATATAGCCCTGATCTCTTTTTAAAATAAAATCCGATAGATCGTTTGCCTTTAAATGAGCATTAATTCCTGCGACCATACCCTGTCCTGCTGCCTCTTCATAACCAGTAGTACCATTCACTTGACCAGCAAAAAAAAGGTTTTCAAGTAACTTGGATTCCATTGTATGCTTTAATTGTGTTGGCTGAAAAAAATCGTATTCTATTGCATAACCAGGACGCAGTATGTTTACATCTTCAAACCCCTCAATTAAAGTCAATGCTTTATACTGAATATCTATAGGTAATGATGAACTAAATCCATTAAGATACATTTCATAAGTACTAACTCCATCGGGTTCTAAAAATAACTGATGTGAAGTTTTTTCTGAAAAAGTATTTACTTTATCTTCTATACTTGGACAATATCTTGGTCCAACACCTTTAATTCTGCCTGAAAATAATGGAGAGTCTGAAAATCCCTTTTTTAGTTCTTCATGAACTCTAATATTCGTATGAGCAATAAAACAACTTTTTCTTTTCAGACTACTTTTAATTTCTTTTAAAAAAGAAAATTTTCCATCCGTATCAGATTTTTGCTCAACTAATTTATTATAGTTAACAGATCTACCATCAATTCTTACAGGAGTTCCTGTTTTCATTCTTCCAATTTCGAATCCATAACTTTTTAATAACTCCGATAAGCCATATGAAGGTAATTCTCCTATTCTCCCTCCAGGAAAACTTGTTTTTCCAATATGAATTAATCCATTTAAAAAAGTTCCATTAGTTAAAACAATTGTCTTTGTTTTGAAGTAGTTTCCATTTTTTGTTCTTAACCCCGTTACTTTATTTAACTTAAAATCAATATCAATAACCTCATCCTGTAATAATAATAAACTAGGTATTTGTTCTAATGCCTTTCTCCATTCGGTTGAGAATAACATTCTATCACATTGTGCTCTGGGGCTCCACATTGCAGCACCTTTTGATGTATTTAACATCCTAAAATGGATAGTTGTTAAATCTGTTACAATGCCAGTATATCCTCCAAGTGCATCTATTTCACGAACTATCTGCCCCTTTCCGACACCGCCAATAGCAGGATTACAACTCATTTGTGCTAATTTTGTTAAATCCATACTTATTAGCAACACTTTTGATCCTAGATTTGCAGCAGCAGCAGCAGCTTCACACCCCGCATGACCTCCTCCTACAACAATTACATCGAAACTGTCATTCATACTCTGTATAAAATAGTTCTAAACATTTATTCTCTTTCTCTGTCATAATGGTTTTATCAAAATCCTTCTTATCTTTAAAGCCTAGTAAATGTAATATACCATGAATTATTACCCTCAATAATTCACAGTCAAAAGAAGAATTGTATGTTTTTGAATTGTCTAGAACAGTATCAAGAGAAATAAATATATCACCATCCACGGTTCTCCCCTGTGAATAATCAAAAGTAATTATATCAGTAAAATAATTGTGTTTTAAGTATTGCTTATTGATTTCAAGAATAAAGTCATCGTTTGAAAAAATAATTGTAACACTACCCAATTCTTTCCCATAACTTTTTATTACCTTTTTAATCCAATTAGAAATTTTTCTTTTATTCTTTAATACGTAGCTATTCTGATGATTTGTAAAGTATATCGCCATGTCTTAATCATATCTTAAAAATTAACTCTACCTGCGTTCCCGTATCGTTAAAAATTAAATTATCTGCCAATTTTTTCATTAAAAAAACACCTCGTCCAGAAATATTTTCAATGTTCTCTGGGGTTGTAGGATCAGGAACATTACTAAAATCAAATCCACATCCTTGATCTGAAATTGAAATACGCAAATTTGGTTTTTCATAATAAATTCCAATCATTACCTTTTTGGACGGATCTAACTTATTTCCATGAACTATTGAATTATTAACTGCTTCAATCGTTGCTATTAAGATTTTCCCATAGATATCTGACGAAATTTTAATTTCATCGGATATTTCATCAATTATTTTTTCAACATAGCAAATATTTTCAACTTTGCTATCTATTGTTAATTGTTTTTTCATCGGGCAACATTAAAATTATCCTAGTTATACTAACTAAAAAGATAAATGGTTTCGAATTTCTACAAAAACTATTTATCGCTCTTTCTAAACCATTTTAAGGGATCTTCGGTTTTATTCTCATTCCAAAGTTCGAAATGCAATATTGAAGATTCTTCCCCTTTTTGCAAATTTATTTCCCCTATTTTTTGATATGTATTTATTTCTTGCCCAACAGCAACATTTATTCCCGTTAGGTTTGTATAAACAGTAAGATATCTACCATGTCTAATAATTATCGCAAGGTTAGAGCCTGGTACTTTAAAAATTTTTCGTACTTCACCTTTATAAATCGAAAAAACATCCGACTTTTGTGATATAGTAATATCTATCCCATTATTTTTTATTTTAACTTCTTTCAAAATAGGATGAAATGATTCCCCATAATTTCCCGTTATTATCCCATTACTTACAGGAAGCATAAACTTCCCAACATTGTCTCTAAAATTATTACTTAATAATATTCTCTTTTCTTGTGGGGCATTCTTATTTTCAGTTTCACGCCGAGCCTCTTCCTCGATTAATCTTTTGATTTCATCATTAATTTTTTTTGAAATCTTTTTTTGCTCTTCTAATTCAATTAATAAATCTGATTTCTTTTTACTTAATTCATTTATTTTTTGTAAAAAAGAACCCTCCTCTTTTTTCAGTGCAACAATTTCATACTCTTTTTCTTTTTGTTTTTTGGATAAAAGGTTAATGTTATCGGTTAATTTTTCGTTTTCATTCTTTATCTCATTTATTGTACCATAATACCTTGCAACTAATTTCTTTTTATAGTTAAAAATTTGCTGATAATATTTAATTCTTTTATATGCTTGGTTAAAATCCTTAGCCGTAAAAACAAGCAATAATAAAATATTCTTATTTTTTGAATTTTGGCTAAATAAAATAATTCTTTTATAGTCATTTTTTATTAAACCTATTTGCTGGTTTAGACTATCTATTTTTCCTTTTCGTAAAGTAATTTTATCATTTAATTGATCACTCTCATTATCTATTTGTTTAATTAAACTATTCTTTAACTCTATTTTCTTTTTAGTTAACCTAATATTATTTAATGAGTTTTTACTTTCATTTTCGGTTTTTTTAAGAAGATTAGAAATAGCCTCTATTTCATTTTCTATCTCCTTTTTTTTCTTACTTAGTTCATTTATTTGTTGTGAATACAAATTATTAACTACTAATAAAATTATTAGCACCAAAATCAATAAAAATTTATTCTTTATAAAAAACATTTTTTAAATTTATTCTATACCTGTATGCCCAAAACCACCATCACCTCTGAGCGTTTCTGCAATATGATCAACATTAATAAATTCTACATGTTCATATTTAGCAAATATCATTTGACAAATACGTTCCCCATCTTCAATAATAACTTCTTCTTGACTTAAGTTTATCAATATAACCCCTATTTCACCTCTATAATCAGAATCAATCGTTCCTGGTGAATTTAGCACAGTAAGACCTTTTTTTAAAGCTAATCCGCTTCTAGGTCTTATTTGCGCCTCATACCCGACAGGAATTTCAATAAATAATCCTGTTTTAACCAAAACTCTTTCAAAAGGCTTCAAAATTATAGATTCATTCAAATTAGCCCTTAAATCCAATCCTGCACTATATCGGGTTGAGTAATTAGGATTTTCATGTTTTGATTTATTAATTATTTTAACTTTCATATTTCCCCCTTATAATCTCTAACTTTATTTACAATCTTCAATCATAAGAAAAACACAAATAAGTTCAATATGAATAACTCTTATATATGCTTTCTAATCCTCGTAAAAATAGAAATAAAAATTATTAGAGAAATTATTATACACAATTTAATTATTGTATTCTCTAAATGAATAACTATTACAATTTTTATCCTAAAATTCTATTTATAAAAAATATTAAATTAATTATTTGGTAAAAGAAGCTTTAAAATTGTATAAATAATTTTCTGTTCTGTATTTTTGTATGATCTAACTTTTTATTTTTAATCAACTATGATTATGATTCGCAAACTCATTATTTTTTCTTTAATTATTTCAAGCTTTACATCTTGTAATAGAGTTTCCAAAGACGATTCACACTATATAAAAATTAATACTGATAAAGGAGATATTATAATAAAACTTTATAACCAAACTCCTAAACATAGGGATAATTTCCTAAAATTATCTAATGAAAATTTTTTTAACGGTCAAATTTTTCATCGCATTATAAACAATTTCGTTGTACAGGGGGGAGATCCATCAACCATAATAGCTAAACCTGATTCACTTTATGGCAACAAAGATTCTGGTTATTTAATTGACGCTGAAATAATTGATAGTCTAATTCATAAAAAAGGAGCTGTTGGCATGGCACGTGAGGGTGATGATATTAATCCCGAAAAAAAATCGTCTGGTTCACAATTCTATTTAGTTAAAGGGAAAGTTTATACTAACGAACAATTAGATGATCTAGAAAATAAACGTGATTCCAAAAATAAAAACAACCTATATAAAAAACTTCTTCAAGAAAAAATCTCATCACTTAAAAATCAAAAAAAAGTAGATACTGTTTCTATATCACTAAATGTAAGTATAGCAATCGATTCTATTTGGGAAAAGTATCCTAAGTATAAATTTACTGAAAAACAACGAAAAATTTATACAACGATTGGGGGTATACCACATCTTGATGGTAATTATACCGTTTTCGGTGAAATAGTCGAAGGTCAGAATATTGTTGACGAACTTTCATCTGTAAATACAGATAAAAATGATAGGCCTTTAAAAGATATTAAGTTTAATATTTCAGTTGTAAAATAATATTTAGATGAAACAAAAAATTCAGGAAATCAATCAGGAAATCAATTCATTTTCTCCTTCAAGCGTAGAAGAAATAGAAATATTTCGCATTAAAATGCTTGGTAAAAAAGGTTTAATAACCTCTTTGTTTTCAGATTTTCGTGATGTTCTAGCGGAGGAGAAAAAGGAGTTTGGCCAAGTAATAAATACGCTAAAAAATAAAGTTGTCGAAATAATTGATTCTTCTAAATTAAATTTCAAGGATAAAAATATCAGAAGTAATTCAATTGATCTTTCTTTACAACACGAACCTTTTTTCATGGGTTCAAGGCATCCAATATCCCTTATTAAAAATGAATTATATTCAATTTTTCAAAAACTTGGATTTTCATTATCTGAAGGTCCTGAAATTGAAGATGATTGGCACGTCTTTTCCGCTCTCAACTTTCCTAAAGAACATCCTGCCAGAGATATGCAAGACACCTTTTTTATTGAAAAAAATCCAGATATTCTCCTAAGAACGCATACCTCATCAGTTCAAGTCCGTAGCATGGAAAACGACAAATTACCCATTCGAATTATTTGTCCAGGACGTGTTTTTCGTAACGAAGCAATTTCTGCCCGTGCACACTGTATTTTTCATCAAATAGAAGGCTTATACATTGATAAAGGAGTTTCGTTTGCAGATCTAAAACAAACTCTACTATTTTTTTCTAGGGAATTATTTGGCTCAGACACTAATATTCGTTTACGACCTTCATTTTTCCCTTTTACAGAACCCTCTGCAGAAATGGATATAACTTGTAAACTCTGTGGTGGAAAAGGTTGTTCCGTTTGTAAACATACAGGTTGGTTAGAAGTTTTGGGTTGTGGAATGGTTGATCCAAAGGTACTTGAATTAAATAATATTGATAATAAAATCTATTCTGGTTACGCTTTTGGAATCGGCCTTGAGCGTTTAGCTATGCTTAAATACCAAGTAAAAGATCTAAGGTTATACTTTGAAAATGATATTCGTTTTTTAAATAATTTTAAGAACTATTTATAACTCATTTTTTCCTTAAATTATCGAAGATTAAAATGATCTTTAAGTTATATTTACCTTAAATATTATGAATAGCACAATGGAAGATAATTTTCTCTTATGTAAGGGTTGTTCTTGTACTGAATCATCTATATTTAATTCGCTCAGTTCAGAAGATTTAGATTATATAGACAAAAATAAATCTATCAATTCATTTAAAAAAGGAGATGTTCTTTATCGTGAAGGTAATAGAATATCAGGATGCTATTGTGTTAATTCTGGTATTTTAAAAATATATAAAACAGGCTTCGATGGTAAAGAACAAATTATTGCTTTTGCACAAAAGGGGGATATTACCGGCTACAGATCTGTTCTTAGCAACGAACCTGCATGTACAACAGCAGAAGTTATAGAAGATGCTTCAATTTGCTTCATTCCTTCCAGCATCATGTTCTCATTTGTAAAGAAAAACTCTGATTTTGCCTTATCTCTAATGCAGCTTACTTGTAAAGAATTGAACCAAGCAAATAGTTACATTAAAGACATTGCCCAAAAAACGGTTAGAGAACGCTTAGCAGAAGTTCTTATTATGCTTGAAGATACATTTGGGAAAGACAATGAGGGCTTCCTTACAATTTCCTTAACCAGAGCCGAATTATCCAATATAGTAGGAACAGCAACAGAATCAGTTATTCGCTTACTCTCTGATCTTAAAAATGACAAAATCATTTCTATTTCAGGCAAACGCATCAAGATTCTAAATAAGAACGAACTCAATAAAATCTCCAACCCTTACTAAAAAAGTTTTCCCTGTTCTTCTGTTTTAATAATACCTAAATGTTTATATGCTAAAGTTGTTACTTCTCTTCCTCTTGGAGTTCTGTTAATAAATCCTTCTTTTATTAAAAATGGTTCATAAACCTCTTCAATTGTTCCTGAATCTTCACCCACAGCCGTTGAAATAGTATTTAATCCAACTGGTCCTCCATTAAATTTATAAATTATTGTAGTCAATATCTTATTATCCATTTCATCCAAACCCTTTTTATCAATTTTTAAAGCATCCAACGCATAACTCGAAATTTCCTTATCTACTATATTATTTCCTTTTACCTGCGCAAAATCTCTAACTCTTCTTAGCAGTGAATTAGCTATCCTTGGTGTACCTCTACTTCTTAGAGAAATTTCAGTTGTGGCATCTTCCTTTATCTCAATATTTAAAATCTTAGCAGATCTTCTAAGAATTCGCTTTAATGTTTCAGAATCATAATATTCCAAATGTAACTTTATACCAAATCGTGCTCGCAATGGGCTTGTTAATAAACCACTTCGTGTTGTTGCACCAATTAAAGTAAAGGGATTCAATTCAATTTGAATAGTTCTTGCACTAGCACCCTTATCAATCAATATATCAATTTTATAATCTTCCATTGCAGAATACAAATACTCCTCTACAATTGGGCTTAATCTGTGAATCTCATCAATAAATAATACATCGAACTTTTCCAGATTTGTTAGTATCCCAGCCAAATCCCCTGGTTTTTCCAAAACAGGACCAGAAGTACATTTAATCGATACATTTAGTTCATTTGCAATAATATTGGCTAACGTAGTTTTTCCTAAACCAGGAGGTCCATGAAGCAATACATGATCTAAAGCCTCATTTCTCATTTTAGCTGCTTTCACAAAAATTTTTAAATTATCAATTATACCTTCTTGGCCACTGAATTCCTGAAATTCAAATGGTCGTATTTTTTGTTCTATGTCCTTATCCGAATCTATTCTATTCCCTCTTAAAAATTCACTATCCATATGGTCATTTTGAAATTTCCAACATTCTTTTAATAGGTAATCTGGCCAAGTTCATCAAATTTTCATCAATAATTACCTCTGGTAACTCATATTTTAAAGTTAAGTAGATTTTTTTTAAAGTGATCAACTTCATAAAGGAACATTCATTACAACCACAATTAGTTGCTTTTGGTGGAGGTGAAATAAAAACCTTGTCGGGACTAGCTTTTTTCATCTGATGGATTATTCCTGGTTCTGTGGCAACAATAAATTCATTAGAACCGTCTTTAATTGTATAACTCAACAAATCGGCAGTAGATCCAATAAAATCAGAAATCATTAATATATGCTTCTTACATTCAGGATGTGATATTAACTTAGCTTTAGGGTACTTACTTCTTATCTTTAAGATTTCCTCTAAATCAAATTCTTCGTGAACATGGCATGCACCATCCCAAATAACCATATTTTCTCTTCCTGTAATACTTTTAATATAATTTCCTAAATTTCTATCTGGCGCAAAAATTACACCCTGTTCTTTAGGAATACTATTAACAATTTTTACAGCATTCGATGAAGTACAACATATATCCGAAATACTTTTTATTTCAGCAGTTGTATTCACATATGTAATTACTTTATAACCATTATACTTTTTCAAAAAAAATTTAAAATCATCGTATTTACAAGAATCTGCTAAACTACATCCTGCATTCCTATCGGGTATTAAAACTTTTTTATTGGGTGATAAAATTTTTGCAGTTTCGGCCATAAAACTTACACCAGCAAAAAGTATTATGTCTGCATCAATATTTTCTGCTTTTTGTGATAATGCTAAACTATCTCCTATAAAATCAGCGATATCTTGTATTTCAGAATTCTGATAGTAGTGAGCAAGGATAATTGCATTTTTTTCTTTCTTTAATCTCTTTATTTCTGCAGGTAAATCTAAGTTATTATCGATGTCTAAATCGACAAAACCTATTTTATCAACACTATTAACATTTATAATCATATTTTAGAATTTATAAATTTAATTTATGATGATGATATTAGGGTGTTAATTTGGTTTAAAAAAATAGTTAATTGTATTTGCAAAATTGCTTATTAATATTTGGATAACAAATTTTAAACAGCGTAAAAAGTAATTTGTATCTGGTATTCAAAGATATTCAACAGTTATTAACATTTAGTTAATATCGTTTTGATGTATAAAATTACAGTTACTAACAGATTTAAAAGAGTTAATAGATTGTGTGTACTTTAGTTTTAAAAATATTGTAAATCTCTTTGAAGATCGAAAAAAAAGTATAATTAAATACGGAGTGATTAAAAGCAAATTTATTTTTAAAACGTAACACACAAAATTATTAACAATTATTAAACAAATTACCATATTAACGAGTTCAACTAAATCTTCTGCTGTAAAAGGAGCAGGTCAAAGTAGAATAATCAAATATTTTCGATCAAATCTCGCCAACCTCACTAACTTTGCTATTATATTCTTACACCTATATGATGAAAATATTTTCGACATTAATTTTCATTTTTCTACTATGCACGGAGGGCATAGTAGCCAGAACAAATTTATTAGTACCTAAAGATACTATTCCTTTAAAGGATACAAGCAAAAATTTCATAGTTGCTTTGCCAATACTATTTTTTGGTGAGGAAACGAATTGGGGTATGGGAATTACATCGGGTTATTATTTTACTAGTCAAGGTTCAACTAAAGCGTCAAATATTCAAGGAACATTGATTTATACACTAAAGAATCAGGTGAGTTTAACCCTGCTTCCTAAATTTTACACGGAGGATAGGGATTTTTACTATTCGGGACACATTAAAGCCAACTATTATCCGGATAAGTTTTTTGGTATTGGTCGTAATACACCAGATTCACTTGAGGAAAACTATATTTCAAAGGACGCTTCGCTTCTATTTCAACGACAAAGAGTAATGTTTGATGTAATTATGGCCGGAATACAGGCACAATTTGGTTATTATCAAACATCTGATTTTAAAAATGATGGAGAACTTATTAATAAAACCATAGCAGGGACAAAAACTTTTTTTAGTTCTGGTTTAGGATTCCTTTTAACATGGGACAATCGTGATAATTTATTCTACCCAACACGCGGGGAATTCTACAAATTATCACTTCTTATAAACAGCAAAATATTTGGAAGTCAAATGAAGTATAGCCGATTAACGTTGGATTTCAGAAATTACTATCCAATTGTATATAGCCACTTCGTTAGCCTTCAAATTTATGGGGATATTACATGGGGAAACACCCCGTTTCAGTTGCTACCATCAATGGGAGGTAATGAGATTTTAAGAGGATATTATAAGGGAAGATACCGCGATAATAACTTATTGGCGATACAAGCAGAATACCGTTTTCCAATTTATAAGTGGTTAAAAGGATCGATGTTTTATTCTGCTGGGGATGTTGCAAATGAGATAGATGATTTTGATCTAAAGAAATTTAAATACACTTATGGTTTGGGTTTAAGGGCAAGGGTAAATCCGGCAAATGTTCATATTCGCTTTGATGTTGGATTTACGCAAGAAAATAAACCAGCACTATACTTTACCGCAAGCGAAGCGTTTTAGGGAAAAGATAAAGGGGGGTAATTTACCCCCTTTATTATAATAAAATTATAGCAACCTTAACCAGCAAAGGTTTTTTCAACCTCTTCAATAGTTATTGGAATACGTTTAGATCCGAGTAAGCGACAACCCTTTGCGGTGATTAATATATCATCTTCAAGGCGAATACCACCAAAACCGATATAATCAGCAAGTTTGTCAAAATTAATAAACGAAGAATTTATTTTTTCACTTTTCCATTTTTCAATTAGCGCAGGGATAAAATAAATACCAGGTTCAACGGTGATTACAAATCCTTCTTGAAGTTTCCTACCCAATCGAAGATAAGCTGTACCAAATTGATCGGAACGGGAAATCTCATCATCATAACCAACATTATTTTCGCCGAGATCTTCCATATCATGGACATCAAGCCCCATCATATGACCAAGGCCGTGTGGCATAAATAGTGCATGTGCTCCATTTGTAACGGCATCATTAATATCGCCCTTCATTAATCCAAGTTGAACTAATCCAGAAGTGATAATTCGAGCAGCCTCCAAATGAATATTTAAATAGGGAATGCCTGGTTTTGCTAGTTCAATTGCTTTATTGTTTGCTGCTAGCACAACATTGTATATATCTTTTTGCTTCTGAGAAAATTTTCCTCCTACTGGTATTGTTCTGGTAAAATCGGAAGCATAATTTGAAATGGCCTCAGCACCGGCATCGCATAAAAGTAATCGCCCCTCTTTCAAAATCTGAGAATGATCATGATTGTGAAGTGTTTCCCCGTTTTGTGAAAGTATAATTGGAAACGAAGGACCAGATCCCCAACAATTTGCTATACCAGCAATTGTACCCGCTATATTAAGTTCTTTTTCTCCAACCATTGCCATTTTCATTGCTGTGGTATGCATCTTATAACCAATATCGCAAGCAGAATCTATTTCAGTTATTTCGCAAGGCTCTTTTATTGATCTTAATGATACAATTGTTTTTACAAGTTCTACGGATGAATATTTTTGAATCAATGTAGGGTGGATTCCAAGCAGTTGCTCTAATGAGAGAATGTTTTCTGCTCTGTAGGGAGGGGTGAAATGAATTTTGCGACCCTGTTTAACTGCACGATGAAGAGTTGTTACCAGATCTTTCAATGGGTGGGTCGATAAAACGCCTACTTTTGATGCTAATTCATTAATGGTGGGTTGTGGACCCATCCAAATAATATCATCGATATCAACATTATTACCATAAATGCAGTCTCTGCCATCTTCAATATCAATAACACCAACTAATCCCGGGAGATTTAGACCAAAGAAATATAAAAAAGAACTATCCTGACGGAAATGGTAGGGGTTTGCGGGATAATTCATTGGAGATTCATTATTACCATGAATTAATATAATCCCCGAACGAATTTTTTTACGGAGTTTTAGCCGTCTTTCCGAATATATTTTGCTATCAAACATGCTATAGTTATTTTGAAATGAGGCATAAAGTTAGCACCTAATATCTATAATTCAAAATATATAAAAATGCACATAAAATACAAATAATAAAAAATGAGCGAGTTACGTGATTTACTTAACTGTTATTTTGCCAGATCAATGCTGCGGCACCTAAAACGGCAGCGTTTTTACCCTCAAGTTCTGATGGGATAATTTTTACTTTGTTTCTAAAAATAGGAAATAGATTTTCTTCCATATAACGTTTTGTTGGCTCAATTATTAACACTCCTGCTTTTGCAAGTCCGCCAAAAATAAAAATGGCTTCAGGGCTGAACATCGCAACAGTTTCTGCGAGTTTGAGACCCAAAATCTTTCCAGTAAATTCAAATGCTTCAAGGGCTATTTGATCTCCCTTAATTGCTGCATCAGACACCATTTTTGCTGTTAATTTTTCAAAACTCACACTTCTTAAAATGCTTGGTTGATTGCTGTCGGCAAGCAGCATAAATACCGTTCTTCTTATTCCTGTTGCAGAAGCATAAGTTTCCAGACATCCTTTATTTCCACATCCACAGATGCGACCATTTGGGAAGGCTGTTAGGTGTCCAAGTTCTCCCGCAAAGCCATCATGTCCAACAATCAGCTTGCCATTTGCAACGATACCGCTTCCCAAACCAGTTCCAAGTGTAATTACAATAAAATCTTTCATATTACGAGCTCCACCAAAAAACATTTCGCCCAATGCAGCGGCATTGGCGTCGTTGGTTACTATGGTGGGAACGGATGTGTATTTTAAAAGTTCTTTAGATAATGGGAGGATACCCTTCCATTCTAAATTTGGAGCATCAACAATGGCTCCAAGGTTATAAGAACCATTTGGTGCACCAATGCCGATGCCAATCAGGGTATGATTTCCCCCAATTTTTTTAATAAGGATTTCAATTTCTTGAAATATTGATTTAACAAAAACCTCAAAATGGCTATGGTTTTTTGTTGATATTGATGACTCTATTAAACAATCACCATTATTTGTAACCAACCCAATCACGGTATTGGTTCCCCCAATATCTATGCCTGCTACAACATTAATCATTTTAGAGAATTATTTTATTAATAATTATTTGATGATAAATAGAAAAACTATTTTGTATCAATTTCTTCGAAATCAACGTAATCCCCAACATTTTTATCTACAACTTTTTCTTTAGTTGGATTACCTTTAATATATGCATCCCCAACCTTTTGCCCTTTATCCTTTTCTTGCTGAACATTCATTTTTTTGGCTAACCGAAAGAGCAATATTTTTAAAAGAAAGCGTGAGATATAGCCCAAAACAATTAGAACTATAAAGAAAATCAGTATAAACCTTAAAAAACCAAGCATTTGATATACAATTAATTATTTTACAGAATAATTAAACAACATCCCCGAAGGAGATCCTGTAATTAGATTAAAATTTGAACCCTTAACTGGGTTGCTTCCAACACTGAAAAGAGTACATCCACTTAAAGGAAAACCATCATATAAAGAACCATTCCCATTAATTAGATAAATTTCATTAGATTTTGAAGAAACAAATCCAAGTTTAAGCCCCAAATTATTGATCTTGCAAATCAAAATTTCAGGAATTATTTCGGTGTCAAACTTATATAAAAAGAGCAATGTTTTATCATTTTTATAAACATAAAGTCTCGTGTTGTCTAAAAAAACATACTCTTTTTCACCATCTGAATCAACATCCAGATAATCGAAAACATGCTTCGATGAAAAAGCTTTGATTGCAAGTTCTTCAACCTTACCATTAAAATAGATAAATTTAATAAGGCCTATAGAATCGGTTGTGATAAGCCTTTCAGAATGATTTTTTGAATTTTCGTCAAGGATAAATTTGCTATTGATAGATTTGGAAAAAAAACGGGGAAGGGAGATTCGTACCTCTCCTTTCCGATCAACAATATATGGGCGATTGGCATCAGCAAAGACAATGTAATCCTTACCCTTTACGCGAAAGTGTTGGAGTTGATTAATAACAATCTTTTCTGTTTTTCCGAAAAACCACCCAGAAAGAGGTTTTCCTTGACGATTGAATACATATATTTTACGATCATTACAAGCAATAAATAAACGATAATCGCGGCTATTTTCGTAATCAAAAACGGAAACAGGGTTTGTGGCTTTTGATATTAACTTTATAGGATAACCGTCAACAAAATCTCCTTTTCGATCAATAGCATAAATATAACTTTTTGTGCTAAAAATGTATTGCATTTTTTCATTTCTAAACAGATCCACTTGAGTAATTTCTCCATTAATTTGTTCAGGCAGTTGCTTAGTCCAAAGAATACGTCCAACATCATTTAGCAAGTAGAGCTTATTTTTTTCATCTTGGGCTATGATTTCCTGACTTTTCGTAACATGGTTAATCACCACTTGGGGTCTCATCGAGAGGGCTGTATCAAGCCTTGTTTCCCAAGATGTTTGAGGATCTTCTGATGTGAATGGTGAGTATTGGAAGTTAATATTATTGAATATCATGCGACTTCCACCGTTTAGTTGTAATGAGATACCTTGAATTTTACTTAACGATGAATGATTTTTGGTCAATGTATTGGCATATTGTGTCTCAAGGAGGGTGTTAAAAAGTTTTTCCGATCGATTTGGGTTTAGATAAAAGAAAAAATTTGATTCTGAGGCAAGCACATTGCTGAATTGGCGGAATGATACATCAAGTTGTAGTTGTTTATTGTGAATATTTGAAAGTATAATCTTAGATAGAGCATCCTTTGATGCTCCAAAGATAACATAGTCATCAATAAAGGTAATATACTCATCGGAAACATCAGAAAAAAGACTTCCAAAGAGAAGTTGATTTACTCCCTTTAATGGGAGTTTATATATTTCGAAACTTTTATCACTATCAACCTTAAAACTAGTTCTAAAATCAGAGCGTTTCAACTTGTTTGATTTAACATAGGTGTCGATCAAATTGCTGAAAGTTTGCTTGGTTTGACTAGCACCATTGTTCTTAACGGCAACGTACCAGCAATCCTTGATATCAACGCCATCGAAGGGGGAAAAAAACAAAGCAATTTCTTTATTAAAGAATGAACGATAAAGATCATGAATATCAATGCCAAAATTCTTTTTGCAATCAGTCAAGGCAGATGTATATTCAAGAATGCGATCAGTGTGATCAAGGTAAAGCCGGTAGTCTTCAAGGAAAAGATCAAGATTTGATATTCCTAAGCAGATAAAAGAAGTTGTTTCTAAGGGAAGAATCGAGGCTACCTTATTTTCTATTGGGCGTTGATGGGCAAAAACTTTGAGATAAGAATTTAATGTGTCTGCTGCGAGGGTGAATCCATTGAGAAATAATGCATCTTCTTTAATTGTAACGTCGAGTTCGCTCCATTGGGCAACATCAGTAAATGTATTAATCCCTGAAAGATAAGGTTGTTTGAAAAATTTGCGAAATGTAACCGGAATCTTCGAGTTGTTTATGTAAAGGTTGACATCTACTTTAGTGCCTGCTGTATGGGAAATTGATAAGAATGCGGGATCGTTTAATAGTGATGATTTTTTTTCGAGTTGATTAATTGAAGACTTAATCAAATTTATTGATGATGAGCAAACTGCTAAACCGCGAAAAAAACAGAAATAAAATAATTCGGTGGAATGCTTGGGATCAATAATGGTTGAAATGTCTATTTTGTTATACTCTTGAACTGCAATCCGAAATTTATTTTTTGTGCATAATTCTGTGAGGTCAAAGAGTTCATTTTTACTAGAACCTTTTGGTATTTTAACTGTTGCAAAGAATTGAATATTGTTTCCACCCAGAGTATGGGTAGAGATGTAAACAGAATTTGCAGAAATTAGCGCATTAAAAAGCAATGAACGATTAGAGAGGCTATCAACAAAGGCGATAATACTATCCGCTTTTGCCACAGAAGAAAATTGCTTAACAGCATCCCACAGATGATTGTTTGTTCGCAAACTTTCTGAAAATCGATGATAATCATTGATCTTTAAGATAAAAGAAGCATCAATTGGTATGGCAAAAATTGCTTCCGATGGGGTTTCCCTCTTGTTTTGTAACCAAAAAAAGAAAAATACAACAGCAAAGGATAAAGCGACGAATGTTATTACAATTGTAAAAATCAACTTCTTCATAACTACACAAGAAGAGTATATCAACTATTTAATTATCTATTAGCATTTTCTTTAAATCAAACTCCACTATACCATGATAATAGCAAAAAATGTTTGAGTTGAAAAATATTCAATCTAAACAATAATACATGATACAAATGTACAATCTATAATTCAAAATTATTAAATATTCAATGAGGTGATAAGATAATTTGTAAAAACTGATATTTCTTTTTGTAAAAAGGTAATTTGCAAGATATTTGACCTTCGACTATTTTCTATTTCATCACAAGAAATGGTCGTTTCACAAAACAGTTAGTTTACAAAACAATAGAATAGAACTAATTTTTTTTTTTAACGTACTATATAACATAATCGAGAATAAGTTTGTTAATTCCTTGTTTGAAAAAACGAGCAAGAAAAAAAAGGCTAAGAATTAAAACCAAAAACTGCTTTGCGAATGTGTTTTTTTTAATGATTTTTGTCACTCTTGTTAAAAATAAAAAATATTAAACTAACTTGCCTTGATTTTAAACAAGATTAATCACATAATGAATCGGCGATCATTTATACTTATTATAATTGATATCCTATTTGTTTTAACCGGATTTTGGTTAGGCATTAAGATTAACCCTGTTTCATTCAGCGCAGATTATGTTTACTATGAATTATATTTGGTGCTTGGCCTTTTCTGGATAATGTTTTCGTTTTTATTTAACAAGTATAATTTCAAAAAAGTTAGCATTACTGAAGACACAAAACAAGTTTTTTTAAGTAATATTAGTTTATTGATGTTCGCTATTTTTATTCTTTATTTGATGCCAATTGACAAAAATCTTGATTTTATTGTTTTTGCTACCATTGTTTTTGCATCTTTTTTAGAGTTTTCTTTTCTCTATTTTGGATATTTATTTAAAAGGGTACCCATTATTCAAGGAGGATTTTATATCCCAGAAACAGATAAAAAAAAGATTGACATCCATGAGTATCGTTTCAAATCAACCGAAAAAATCCCGGAATCAGTAATTATCTACCCCCGAAAAGAATTATCTGTAAAAAATGCAATAATTCAAGAATTAGGAGAGTCAGCATACTGTTTTTTTGAGAAGGCTGTTAATATTTCATTAGAATCTACATTAATAATATCTACGACTACTCGGTTTAATATTATGAGTATTCATGATAATTTTTATAAGGCAATCATTAATATTAAGCGGGTTAACGATATACAACGAATTAACAAGTTTTTTGAAACGGTTAACGAAAAGCTGCCCAAAAGTGGAATTTTTATCTGCATGGCGGAAACAAAGGATTTAAGAAAGAAAAGAATTTTAGCAAAGTTTCCACCAGTATTTAACTATATTTACTATTCAATTGATTTTTTAATAAAAAGAGTTTTTCCAAAGTTCCCCATAACAAAAAAAATATACTTCCTTCTTACCCGAGGGGAAAACCGAGTATTAAGTCGTGCAGAACTTTTGGGACGTCTATACTCGTGCGGTTTTGAAATTGTTGAAGAGGAGTACATCGATAATCGTTATTTTGTAGTAGCACGAAAAATCAAAACACCTGCATTTGACCTTGAGCCTTCCTATGGCCCAATTATTAAACTTAAAAGAGTTGGGAAGGGTGGAAAGTTGATTAAGGTTTATAAAATGAGAACAATGCATCCTTATGCGGAATATCTACAAGGTTATGTTTACGAAAAGAATGATTTACAAGAAGGGGGCAAGTTTAACAACGATTTTAGGGTTTCAACCCTTGGGCGTTTTATGCGTAAATTTTGGATTGATGAACTCCCAATGTTTGTAAACTTCTTTCGTGGCGACATGAAACTTTTTGGTGTAAGACCCCTAAGCCAGCACTATTTTAATTTATACTCACAGGAACTTCAAGAGAAGAGGATAAAATTTAAACCTGGTTTGATACCTCCTTTTTATGTTGATAACCCCAAAACGCTTGAAGAAATTATGGCTTCGGAGATGAAATATCTCGAAGCGTATGAAAAAAGCCCATTCTGGACTGACTTTAAATACTTTTTTATTGCTTTTTACAATATAGCCTTTAAGAGATATAGGAGTAAATAGAGAAAAAGGGGGGCATTAACCCCCTTTTTTATTTCGAACTATTTTTCACTAACTAAAAGTTCAATCAGTTTTGTTGTTTCCTCAACAAATTTTGTATAATACCCACCAGTACCAGGACCAGAAAAACCTGTCTCAACTTTTCTTATGATTCCTTTTTTGTCCAAAAACAACCCTGTTGGAAATGCCATTTGGCCTTCAATTGGGTATAAAACAGAGTCCCTTTTCTCCCGACCACGAGGCGCAACATATAAAAATGTATAATTTACTCCTGCTTGATTTATAAATCGCTCCATCTTTTTCTTTGATGGTTCAAATGTTTTATCCTCAAAGTTCAGGGCAACAACTTCGAATCCTTGGGCTTTATATTTACCATATAACTCACTGAATAACCTTGCTTCGTCCAAACAGTTGGGACACCAGCTACCTCCTGCAAGAACTGCCACTACTTTATTTTTGAACATTTCGTCCTTTGAGGTAATCCTTTTTCCATTCATATCAGTACCCGCAAAATCGAAGGTGGTGTAACCTTTCTTTACTTTTACAAGCTCTTCACTGCCCGGAAGAACTATGTTTTCATCCTTAATAGCCTTCCATTTACTTGCCCATTTCAAACTTCCCATAAATCGCCCATTTTCCATTGTTTTTTGGTCTTTTATATCGGCATTAAAGATTAAAGATTGAGCACCATCCATTTTAGAAAACAGGAATTTATTTCCGGATACCTTTCCTTCAAGATAGCGATAATCCCCAGTGGTATTGAGGAATGTACCCAAAACTTTGTCCCCTGTTTGCCTAAACTCACCAACCATTATTGTTGAATCTGATGTTCCCGGATTTTCAATTACTCTCCAACGACCAGTTACATCAAATGCAGCCTTTTCTGCATACCAAGGAAAGCGATCAGCAACACCAGCAACGGCATAAAATTTATAAGGATTTCCAACTTCGATACCCTTTGGGTAATATTTCCCAACCAGAGAATCATTGCGAAGCACTGCAACGATTACACTTGTAAATACGGGTGGTTTTATAATCAAAGTATCCCCGTTTCTAGCGATCTCTGTGATAACAATCTTTTCATCGGCATTGGTGATCTCAAATTGAGCAGTGCCGTTTTCGTTCACACTGTAGGTCATATTAAATGGAACGGACATACTTTTATCATGAGGATCGATTTGGATTACTCCGAGCCAAGGACCAGGCTTCATCTCATTTTTTTTGGCGCAACTTGCAAGGAAAGCAATAATAATTGCTAACACAAAAAATCGTTTCATTTTTTATAGGTTTAGTTATTAGCGTTATTTTTAAACATATAATTCGTAGATTTTTACATGGAGCCGAAATGATTGGGCTAACGGCGTTTTTTGAACTTTGATTTATCTTTTGATATGAGTTTCTTTTCGCCTGTTTCAGCCAACCTAAAATCTAAATGTTTTTTAGCGAGATTTGTTCTCCAAACCTCTACTTTTACCTCATCACCAAGTTGAAATTTATTACCAGTTTGTTTTCCAACAAGGCAATAGTTATCCTCATCAAACTCGTAGAAATCATCATCTAATTCGCGAATAGGAATTAAACCCTCACATTTACTGTCAATTAGTTCAACAAAAAGCCCAAAACCAGCAACGCCAGATATTACACCAGAGAATACTTGTCCAACTTTATCGGTCATGAACTCAACCTGTTTATACTTAATTGAAGCCCTTTCGGCCTCGGTTGCCTTAACCTCCATATCCGATGAATGCTTGCAGAGTTTTTCTAGTGCTTGCTCGTCCTTCGGTGTTCCATGATTCAGATAGTGTGCCAATAACCGATGAACCATCATATCGGGATAGCGGCGAATTGGAGAGGTGAAATGGGTATAGTGTGTAAATGCAAGGCCATAATGACCAATATTGTTGGTTGAATATCTTGCCTTTGCCATCGATCGCAAAGCAAGCGTTTCAACAAGGTTCTGCTCCTTTTTACCCCGAACTTCATCCATAAGTTTATTCAGCGATTTGCTTATCTGCTTCTCGGTTCCGCCCATAATGTTGTAACCAAAGCGTGTAATAAAATTACGGAATGATTCAAATTTTTCGGGGTTTGGCTTATCGTGAATACGGTAAACAAAGGGTTTAGCAGTTGTTTTATCCTTAACGCGTCCAACCAATTCAGCAACTTTTTTATTGGCAAGTAGCATGAATTCCTCAATTAGCTGGTTTGATGCCTTATTCTCCTTGAAGAATACGCCAAGGGGTTTTCCTTTATCATCGAGGTTGAATTTAACTTCTGTACGCTCAAAGCCAATCGCACCAGATTTAAATCTATTTTTTCTGAGTTTTTGAGCCAGCTCATGTAGTTTAAGAATCTCTATTTGCATATCACCATTGCCAGTTTCGATAACCTGCTGAGCTTCCTCGTATGAAAATCGGCGTTTCGAGAGAATAACTGTTCTACCAATCCATTGGCTTATGATTTCAGCAGAGTCATTCATCTCAAAAACAGCAGCAAAGCAAAGTTTCTCTTCATTCGGGCGCAAAGAGCAAACAAAATTCGAAAGTCTTTCAGGGAGCATTGGAACACAACGATCCACGAGATAAACAGAAGTGGCACGTTCTATGGCTTCGTTGTCAATTGGGGAGCCCGGTTCAACGTAATGGGTAACATCAGCAATATGAACGCCAATCTCATAGTTGTTGTTTGGCAAGACCCTGAACGAAAGTGCATCATCAAAATCCTTTGCATCAACGGGGTCTATAGTAAAGGTTGGGATATCCCTAAAATCTCTACGTTCGCTGTAATCCTTTTGGGTAATTTTATCACTAATCTTATTGGCAATTTTGTCGAGTTCTTCGGGAAATCTGTAGGGTAACTCAAATTCAGCCAGAATAGCATGCATCTCAACCTCATTTACCCCGGGATTACCAAGTACCTCAATCACCTCACCATTTGGGTTTCGCATATTTGCTGGCCAATCGGTAATTCGAGCGATTACTTTTTGACCATTCTTAGCCTTTTTAAGATCTTTTTGGGCGATAAAAATATCATAGGGCATCTGCTTATTATCGGGAATAAGAAAAGCATAATTTTTTTCGAGGCTGATTGTTCCAACGAAATTTCGCTTAGCTCGCTCAATAACCTTTATAACCTCCCCTTCGGGCAGGTTACGCCGCATACGATGGGTGATAAGAATTTGAACCTTATCTCCATGTAGGGCGTGATTAAGGCGAAACTCAGGGATAAAAATTTCGCGATTATCATCGGTAATAACTTGAGCAGTACCGTCGTTATTCATCTCAATTACTCCCGTTGAATAACCGGCTAATGCTTTAAGTTTAAACTTGCCTGCGTAAACCTCATCCAGCGTATTGCCAGACAGAAGCTCATAGAGTATTTCGGTGATCATTTTCCGAGGCCCATCATCTTTTATATCAAGCAATTTGGCAAGTTGCTTATAGTTATATGTATAAGTGGGGTTGTTGGCGAATATCTGTAGGATTTCTTTTGTAAGAGCCTTTTTACCAAGGCCATTCTTAGCTTTTTTATCTTGTTTCTTCTTTTTGCTTTTCATACATCTTAGTTTAATCCCATTTAGGATTGTAGTATATTATTAACAACAATGCAAATGTAATTGTTTTGCAGGGTTTTAGGTTGTATATGGGGGAAAAGATGTGAAATCCCACTTTTTGTGGCTAAAAAGAATGTATTACTTTTATGATAAGACAAGGAGTTGTGTCATGTGGGATTGCGGATGGTAATATTATTGAAATAGTTCTTTTTGTAAACAGAATAAGTGACGTTTTCTTTCCTAATATGGTTGAGGCATTAAAAATAGCACACATAAAGATGGAAAATTAAAAAAAGATGATTATTTTCGATATAGAATATAAATTAAACGCATAAATATTTTACTTGAACAAAAAATAATTATTTAACCATGAAAAGCATACTGTTTTTAACGGCTTTGTGTACAGCAACAAATATGTTATTTGCACAAAATGAAAAATTCCTTGATCCTTCAACCTGCCCATTCCAATTTGGAGCACCCACAACCATTACAAAAAAGGGGGATAGTTTTAACCACCCGAGAATTTCTCCTGATGGAACTAAAGTAATTGTAACCAAGACCTATACAGGAGTATACGTAATTGATCTCAAAAATACCACTCCTGTACAAACAATAACTACGGAGCATATGGCTGGATTTGATGCAAAATGGTCAAAGGATGGTAGTGAAATAAGGTTTAAGGAGTGTGCTAAGCAAAAAAACGGGAAAACCACCAAAGAACTGTTAAAATACAATATAATGTCAAAATTGGTTTCTAATGACAATATATCCTATTCTAAAACCGACAACACATCCAAGCCTCGGGAAATAACGGTTTCACTTAATATAAAAAGAAGTATGGTTGAAGCTTCCGATGGCACTAGAACATGGGATATCACCAAGACTCCAAAGGTATACTATAGTTATGTAATATCCCCAGATCAGAGTAAAGTTCTTATTCATGAAAACGGAAAGATGTATGTTTATGCTATGGACGGTAGCGGGATGCTATGCTGTTTAGGTAATGGTCATGGTCAAAGTTGGTCCCCAGATGGTAGGTATTTAGTTTATTTTTTAGGCGTTAGTGACGGTAATGTAATTATTGACTCGGATATCTATATATGTAGTTCTGATGGTTCAAAGAGATGGAAAATGACAAATACCCCAGATAAAATTGAAATGTGGCCCAACTGGTCACCCCAAGGTGATATGATTATTTATGATGAGGACAAATCGGAAACAATAGAGTTTGTAAGGGTAATTCAAAAATAAGGGTATGAAAAAAACAGTATTTCTAACAGGTTTGATTCTATTTATAATTAGCAGTAATGCTCAGGATAAAATAATTGTAATAGACCCCGGTCATAACATGGATAATACCACCACCCTTCAACCAATAAGAACATTTTGCGAGGTTCAAACCAACTGGGAGGTTGCTAATAAGCTAAAAAGTATAATCGAAACCAATTTTTACCTTGATTGGTTGGTCGTATTAACAAGGCCAGATAATAACACAGGAAGTAATGTTTTAGAATATGATCGAGCAGCAATAGCAAATGCATATGAAGACCAAGCTCCGGGGCAAGTTTACTTTTTAAGCATTCACTGTAATGGCGGAAATGGATCAGCAACGGGTACCGAAACGTTTTATTGCAACCAGAAATTCAATACGAATAATACACTCCTTGTAAAGTATGCTCAAAAAGTGCAGGATAATATGGTTGACCAAGGTAACTGGGCAGATAGAAGCGGAAACAGAAATGGAGGGGTTGAGGAAGATAATACTTACCTAGGATTTCACCTCGCCGTTTTAAAAACATTAAAAATGCCAGGCTGCTTAAATGAGATAGGTTTTGCTGACAATGTTGATGATATGTTAAAGCTTGAAAACGATGGCTGGCGAAGTAAGTTCGCCTTTGCCTATTTTGAGGCGTTGCAGGAAACTTTTGGCGATTTAAATGTTCTAAGCTATAGTATTATTAATTTACCCTGCTTTGCCAGCAGCTCAAATTATTGTAAAATTAGCGTAACCGTAAAAAACATTACAACACAGAGTATAAGTGGTGATATAAGGACAATGCTAAGGCATTTCCCGATGAAATCTTATGAAACACCAACCAGTGATTTTTGTCAGTTGGGTACTAACAAATCTTACTTTTTGACTCCAAACCAAGAGCAGACGTTTATTTTCGATTCTAATATCCCTATTACGATGGAAACAGGAATGGCATTATGTATAGAATCCAAACCTTGGGGTAAATTCGATTGGAATAAGGTACATATGCCAAGCCATAGAGATTTGCTTAAAGTACCTTTAAATGGAGCGTTAATTAAAGGGGTAATCTATAATAATGCTTTATCTCCATTGCAAGGTGCAGAAATGTGGAGCTATCAAAAACCGAGATTGAATTCGTCTTCAAATAAAGTTGATAACGAAAGTTCAAATGAAATAAGTGGTTTAAGTTTTTACCCCGATTTTTATGATCCAACCACATGTCTTTCGGATAAGAGCGGGAAGTATGAATTATTAATACCTGTGGACTGGAATGAAGCGGTAGTTTCTGTCAGGAACTATATGAATTTTAATGAAGTTCTTGTTTCACCTATAACAGATGTTAATTTTATACATTATTATACTACCTCACCGATAATAATAGGCACAGGAAGTGGTAGTGGATCTGTTCCTTGTGGCCCACCACAAGGATCGCCAGGAACAACTTTTTCTAACCCCAAAATAACAAATGGCTCCCTTAAAACGTTTGAGGGAATCACTATTAATGGGGAAAGAGATTTGGCGTTTGTATGTAAAGATAAAATTTTTAGATTGGGTGTTTTCCCTTTGCCAATTCATTATTCAGAAATAAGTCATTATGATTGTACTCCCTCCGTTTTTAATACAACTACATTTTATAAAATAGTTGATTGTTCATTGGGAATATATACTAAAGAAGAAAATTGTCATTGGTTGCTTGGATGGACGTGTGATATTAATTGTTATTTCAAGTATTTTGTATCTTTAATTAAATGCAATAATAATTTAGAATATACTAGCGATGAAAAAGTTAAATGGTTTGAGGAAAGAATAGACATAGATAATCCTTATAATAAAATAGGAGACATTGATATTGAAAAAGTTTTTGCCCAAATGAATGTAGTGTTGCATGAAGGAGACATATACAGGCTAAAACTGGCTGTATTAGATCCTGATTGGACAGAAAGATCAATATATTTTTATGTGCTATCTGAAAATGAGTTATTAGAAAACAAAACATTATTAGGGAAGTATTATTCTGCAAATATTACTATGAAGGATGAATCTGTTTCTTCTAATGTATCAATAATTGCGTCTAATGAAATTTCAATACTTCCAAATACAACAATAGGAGGAACATTTGAGGCTTACATAGATAAAAATATTCTGCAATACTCTTGTACTAATCAATCATCCGTTAAAAGTTTTAATGATTACAATAATGGTGAGAACGATGATTTATTAAATTATTCATCAGATATAATGACATTGAAGTTTATAAATGAACATCGAACTGTTACTACTTTTTCCAATACATGTAGTTGTGAAAACAAAAAAAACGCATATCAAAATGATAATTTCGAAATTTTCCCCAATCCCGCTACAAGCACTATAAATCTTAAATATTCTGGAGATATTTCACAAATTTTAAGCATAGAGATTTTAAACTCAACAGGAACGCTAATGCTTAAGAAAACGGATGGGTTTAGCAACCAGCAGCAGTTTAACGCGGAGCATTTTTCACCCGGAGTTTACTGTGTAAGGCTGGTTAAAACCAGTAAGGCGATTAGCAAGGTATTTATTAAGAACTAACAATATAAAAACCACATAAAATGAAAAGAATTGTATTAATACTTGTTATACAAATAGTAGCATTTGTAGCATTTGGACAAACACATGATGCTCCATCCAATAGCGGTAATGGGGGTTACATAAGCACTGGAAACTATGCGGGTACCGGTAATGCTGCTTATTTTCCATCAGGAATTTATACAAATGGCTCGTACAGTTGGTTTTATGGGAATATAGCATTTGGTTTCGGATCTCTTTATGATAGGGATAACAAATGGAGTATTAATCCTGCCGGAAATAGCTGGTTTAAAGGGGGCAATGTTGGTATTGGAACATCAACCCCAGGAGCACTGCTAACCATAGATAAAAATATGACTGGATCACCCACATCTTACATGCTGCGTTTAATGAATTCAGCAGGAACAAATACTCCCACTGCCGATTTTCAGTTAGAAAATGAGGTTGTACATATATTGGGGTTACATGGGCGTTCGGGTGTTGGTAATGCAGATAAGTTAATTCAAGTTTGGAATTTGAATACTGGCAATGTTGGCATTGGAACAACAACACCTGGCGCAAAATTAAGTTTTGGTAATTATTATATTAGTTCAAGTGCACCTAGTTCCTCAGAGCAAACAAGCCATATAAGGTTATACGAGAGTGGGTCTGCCTATTATGGTTTAGGTGTTAGCGATGGAGCATTAAATATAGCGGCAAATCAAAGCGGTGGGACTTTACGCTTTTACACAAATTCAACGGAAAAAGTGAGGATTGATGGGAATGGCAATGTTGGTATTGGAACAACAAATCCTCAATACATTTTAGATGTTGTTGGTTCTCAAAGGTGGCATTTTCCTACAGGCTTTAACCTTGATGTTGAGGATTGGAAGTTGACAGACAAAAGAGGGCCAACACTTAGTGCTTTTAATGATGCTGGGACGGAACATGTACCTTTATCATTTGCAGCAAGCCTGTTTTTTTTCCATTCCGGGAGTGTTGGAATAGATACATATAATACTCAAGGATACAAACTTGCAGTTAACGGCAGTATTCTTTGTGAAGGCGTTAAGGTTATTGCAGATGTTCCTAATTCTGATTATGTTTTTAATAATGATTATAAACTTTTGAACCTTCCTCTGCTCGAAAGATTTGTTAAGGAGAATAATCACTTACCTGAAGTTCCTTCGGCCGAAGAGTTTAAGAAGAATGGTTATAGTGTAGGTGAAATGGATAACTTACTTTTAAAAAAGGTCGAGGAGTTAACACTTTATATTATTGAACTTAACAAGAAAATTGAAGTGTTAGAAAAAGAGGTCAAGCAAAAAACGAATTAGAAGAAATATTAACTTATTTGATTACCAGAACATATCTTTGTAGTGTTCTGGTTTTTTTATTGTTTTATATTGAAGTTGAATGTTTAAAATCATTGATTAAACCCATATGAGGTTACCAAATATTTCCACAAAAAAGTTAAACATTATTATTAGTGTAATAATATTTGTTTTATCCTTTCTGAAATTCGAACCCTACTTTACAACAGGGCTTGATTCACCTTATATGTGGGCTCTCAACCATTTATTTATTAACGACTTTGATTTTTTAAGACATTTAGTTTTTCCAATAGGAATTTTAGGATTTTTAAAGCATCCGATTGTTGTTGGCAATAATGTTTTAATAGCTGTTCTGTTCTTCTCTTTAATAAAACTTGCATTTCTATTTCTTCTTTTAGAGTTAGGTCAAAGCACAAATAAATGGATAAAGGCAATAAACATTTTGGTTACGCTAATTGTATCTTACTTTGTAACGATAGATATCGCCATTATTGGTGGTTGTGCAATCTCATTGTTAATATTTTCAGGCAATAAAAAATTTATTCTGTTCATTTGGGCTATCCTTTTGGCTTCAATAGGTTTATTTATAAAATCATCAATAGGTATTAATGCTTTTAGTGTTATTTTCGTTTACATCGTTTACGATTATTCGATTAACAGAAGTGTAAGACAAATACTTATCCTAATTTTTTCCGCCACCCTCTCTGTTTTTTTTATTGGAATGATTCTATATCAAAGTATTCCTTTACTTATAAATTACTTTTGGGGCATTTTTAAAATGATGGAGGGTTATCCCTCACTTGCTTTATCGCCAGATAACAACTGGTATCTACTTTCACTTTTTATAATATCAATATTCTCCATCCCTTTTTTGTTTAAGGAAAGAATAACAAGGTTTGCTTTCCTGTTGCTTCTCTTTCCTCTTTTCTTTATGTGGAAACATGCAATGTCGCGCGAGGATGCAAGTCATTACTCTTTGATAGTAAGTTTTACCATTATCTTTTGGTCGATATTATTCTTTACAATCCAGAAAATCAGACCAATTCATATTCTTATTCCGATTTTGGGTATTGCATCTCTGTTTGCGAATTATAGAAACACGGAAAACTTTAATGGTTATCGTATAGATCTTGCTGGTTATAAGAACTTCACCGAAGTATTTTTTAACTATAATGGGTTAATAGAGAAACAAAAAGAAGTTTCAATCAAAAACATTAGCAAAAACATATTACCAGATGAAATACGTAAGGAAATAGGAGACTCTACTATTGATGTTTATCCCTGGGACTTAAGTTATATTCCGGCAAATAATTTAAAATGGAAGCCTAGAACCACACTGCAATCAGGAGCATTTTCAAGCTGGTTAGATAAGAAATCTGCTTCTAATTTTCGAAGAAATAATGGTGCTGATTATATTATTTTTCAGCTAATCGATGACGGCAACTATGGAAAACTCGGATCTTTGGATGGTCGATATATCCTTAATGATGAACCAAATTCTATTCTTACAATTTTTAATAACTACAGCATCGTTAACAAAACCGATAAGTTTTTGCTTTTTAAGAAAGGAACTGCAAATAACTTATTATCTCCCAAAGAAATTTTTACTGATACCGTTAAATGGGACGAGTGGGTTGATGTTCCTAAAATTACAAATGCAATTATTAGAGCAAAATTCCTTTGCAAAGGAACAAACTTTGGTGCAATAAAATCCTTTTTATATAAAGGCGAGACTTTGTACATTGATTATCTGCTTGATAATGGAAGAATGCTTAGTTATAGATTTGTTGAATCAAATGCACAGGATGGTTTGTGGGTTAACCCATTAATACAAAACCCCTTAAATAATGAGATTGAGCCAACCGTTGAAAAGGTAAAATTAAGGTGTTCCAACCCTCGCTTTTATAATAAAGAATCAATAATACATTGGGAGAGAATAGATATTAGCCATAAAATAAGCGATTCCCAATCAAATCAGGATGCTTATTCGTTATTTAATAAACTGGTTAAATCACAAGAGACTATTATAAAACAAAAAATGTTTGACTTTGAGCAGAAGGATAGCACCACATTCAGTTCACTTACAGATGCGTATAGTTATTCTGGAAAGTACTCAAACATTGTTCCTGCAAATGGTTTTTCATACACATATTCTGTTCATCTTGATTCTTTATGGAAAGATACTCTGAACGCCCTTTCTGTTGAGGCAGATGTTTGGTACAGAAGTCCTAATGTGAGGACTGCTATTCTCGTTATATCCCTTGAGAATTCTGAAAATTCCGATTTCTGGGAGCCCCGCAAGTTAAGTATTGCATCAAAAGAATGGAATTCCGCTTTTATTATCAAGAGACTATCAAAAGAGATCCATAAAAAAGGACTACTTAAGGTTTACGTTTACAATCCCGACAAAACCCACGGTGAGATTTACATTGATAATTTGAGAGTTTCGTTTAAAAAAGAAGAGTAGAATTATTATATTTTTCTTCTACTTTTTTAACCCTGCAACCATCCTTATTACCATCACCTTAACATTCGCCATAAAGTTATGCCCAAGAAATTTCTGCATAAAGTATATGGTCAGTTTTACAATACTCCTCCTCTTCGCCTTTTTGTAAACATCGTAGTGGAATGAATCGAACGATTTTTGGATTTGACGTTTCGAAAAGCCCGGCAAATCTAATATAGCCCTCTGGCGTTCGTTATTGAAATTGATGTTTTTAGGAATAACCCCCATTTCAAGGGCTTTTTCGTATAGTGCCGTTCCCTCGTAGGGGAAAAAGATAGAGGTTGCGTGCCAGTCGGGCTGCAACTCCTGATTCATCGCAAGAGTATCTAAAAACTGAGAGTAGGTTTCACCCGGGATGCCTATTATATTGTAGATACCAACTCGTATCCCATACTTTCGGGCAGTAGCAACCACCCTGCGAATATCATCATTGGAGTAGTTGCGATTAAGGATATTCCTACGTACATCTTCGTTGCCCGATTCTAGGCCAATTGAAACTGCCGTGAAGTTCGCTTTTTTTAGAGATTGAAAGATTGGTTCGTCCTTAATACCCGGGAAAACCCGCAGGTTTGTGGCAAAGGATTTTGGTGTTGTAGTTTGCTCATTAAACTTATAAAGTGCATCGCAAATTGCGATAATCCAATCGGGATCCACCCCGCACGTCTCTATCTCAAGGAAGAACTCATTAACGGCAGGAAGCCGCTTTGTAACTTCATCCATCTCATTTATAATATCCTGAATCTCCCTTAACCTAACGTACTTACCGCTTGTAATCGATCTAATTTTATGGTTACAGCAGTAGGTACAGTTAAACGGACATCCCCTACCCAGAAGCACTGTAATCTTTGAGTTTGGCTCTAGTATCCACTCCTGCCACATCTCCCTATCCGGGAATGGTAACTCGCTTAAATGTTCAGTGAATGGGCGTGGAGGGTTTTTAATAACCTGTCCATCCTTTTTAAACCAGAGATTTTGGATATCGTAGTAGGATTCACCATTCTGAATCCTTTCGGCTAGTTCCAAAACAGGGTACTCTCCTTCGCCAATACATATTGCGCCGTAAAGGTTAAGGTACTCCTCCTTTGGGTTAAGGGAGACATGAACCCCTCCTATTATGGTAAATATGCTTGGGTATTTATCCCGAATATCCTTTGCAATACTGCTAACAAACTCAAACTCGCTGAATACTGATGTATAGCAGATAATATCGGGCTTGAAACATCCAATTTTATCATCTACTGTTTTATGATTTTTAGTGCCATATCTTCTATCAAGAACAACCAACGCCGTTTGGTGGCTATGCTGCTTTAGCATTGAGGAGATATATGAGATACCAAAATATATATCCTCCTGCCCTCTCAGCGGTTTTCGTATGTTTACTGTTTTAGTGGTAGAGTATATAAATAGGATTCTCATTGGCTTTTGTAAAGAAAATATCAGTAAAAATACCGTTTAAGTTTTAGAAATTGCTTTTCAAAAAAATGATACGATAAAACGCTAATCAAAATAGTAGTTAAAAGGGATAAAGCAGAAAAGATTATTGCATTAACGGCTAATTCCAAAGGAATGTTGAATTGTCTGAAAACTTGAATAAAAAGGTTGATTACTATTGTATGATAGAGGTATAGCCCATAAGTAAACACTCCGAGGCGACTTAAAATATTTCTATCATCAATTGAAAAAATGCTTTGGCTGGGAATAACCATGAAAATGATAGCAGCAAAAGAAATCCCGAAAATGGTTGGTTCAATAAGATCCTTGTGGAAATATGAAAGATGTGGAGATGCAACAATATATGCAAGAATTACTACAATGGTTCCTACTTTGAGTGTTATTGGCAAACGATTAATTTTATCGAAAATCAAATGCCTCTTTATCAACAGGAATGCAGGAAATGCTCCGTAAGCAAAATAATCGATATTTGTCAGAATATCTATCGTTGATAAGCCATTGATGGAAAAGATATAGCGGGAGATATTTGCCACAACTATCGATAGAACAATTAGTAGTGGAACTTTATCTACTCTAATGAAGAAAAGGCTAAGACCCCAAATAATATAAAAATGTTCCTCGATGCATAACGACCACATAACATTCAGAGGGGATACGTTTGGATAATCGTGTGCGAAAATCATCTTATAGTTTTCGAGGAATGCAAGAGACATGAACCAATTCGGGGTATATCCGCTATCGGAATGATGTAGGTTTATAAATGAGAGAATAAACGGTGTTAGAAAAGCGAAGGCTATCATTAAGTAGTACAATGGCCATATTCGTAAAACCCGACGAGCAAAAAAATGGTAAAGATTTAGGTTTCCTGTTTGATCTTTTTCCTCTAAAATGATATACGTAATTAGGAATCCGCTTAAAACAAAGAAAAAAATTACACCAATCCCTCCCCCATCCTTTAAAAAGCTAAAAAACGGAAAAGCAACTATTGGGAGATGAAGTAAGAAAACCTTGAAAAATGCGAAAAACCTTAATGCATCAAATGTTTTAAAATGTCGCTTTTTCATTTATTGATATGCAATTGAAGAATCAGAAAATATAAAGGGGAATCTATTGTTCCCCTTTATATTTCACTATAAAATATTCATTTATCAATTTTCCTAATAGGGTTTCCCTTGGGTGATAAAACTGCCAAGAATAAATATCTCCTTCGGGGTTACACTAAGAACTGGAATCGGCGATTTATTAAGCATTTGCTGTGCATAAGTACCAAGAACAAAATTGGCTATCGAGAGCGATTGTTCTGTCATGATGCTAATTAAATCGGCATTAACATCCAAAGCATATTCAATGGTGATATCAGTTAAATTATCACCATTCAGTTTTGCTGTTTTGAAAGGTACTTCGTAATCCTTTAGGTAATCGCAAACCTGTTTTGTAAAGGCGTTGAGCTTGGTTACAATCTCATCCGATTCATTTGTGGAAACGGCAACCACATGTACCTCCGCACCAAAAGCCTTTGCTATTTCAGCAGTAATGGGAACTTTCTGACGTGTATCAGAAGTAATATCAATAGGCATTACAATTTTTTTAATCTCATGAGGAACAGACCCTTGACGTATTGTAATAACAGGAGTCTCGGTGGCTGAAATAACTTTAAACGCATTGCTCCCAATAAAAAACTCCTCAAAACCAGATGCACCATGGGTTGAGCATATAATTACTGTATCCTCAAATGCCTCTGCCTGATTAACCACCTCTCGGTAAACCTTTCCTTTTTTGATGATATAGTTTATCTCTAAACCTTCGTGTAGTTTTGGTGAATATTCACCAATCAGCTTTCCAAAATCTTGGGTTGCCATTCGATGCTCCTCCTCCAAACCAATACGCCCCATTTCCGATACAGCCTTTTGAACATAAACCATCTGTATATTACACTTAAACTGATTCGCAAAAATTATAGCCAAACGCAGACCGTTTAGCGATTCCTTAGAGAAATCAATAGGTACAATAATATGTTTCATGATTTGTAAAGTTTTGTATTAGGGCTCGATAGCAAAAGTAATTAGTTTGCGTGAAGTTAACAAAGAATAATTGATAATGTATTATTGAATTATGAGGAATTAAGAAAGAAAAAGGAATCTAAAATATTTTGTTTTTTTCGTCAGAAGAAAATAGTATATGGAAGCACATACCTAGTTGAACATTCCTGCGAAAGCAGGAATCCATTTTTAAACCCAGCATTCAGCTAAATCTTTCCATTCAGGATTAAACTCTTCAATCAGTTTTATTTTCCAACTCCTTTTCCATTTTTTTAATTGTCGTTCTCTTTTAAATGCTTCAAAAGAACTATCGTATTTTTCAAAATAAACCAATTGGTTAACTCCATATTTAAAAGTAAAACCATAAGCAGTTTTACTTTTGTGCTCGCCAATCCTCCTTTCGAGATCATTTGTAAAACCTATGTAAATAGTTCCGTTTCTATTGCTTGCTAATATGTAGACGTAATAAGTTTTCATAGTATATAAAATTAAAAGAAATTAACTTATTGTATGGTTTTTAAACCTGTTTTTTATGGATTCCTGATCTCCGCTTCGCTGCGTCAGGAATGTTTGGGGATGAGATTCTCTAAAAGGAGCATTATTACAAAGGCAAGAATCCGAAAAGAAACGTTTTTTAGAAGTAACATTTCTTCAAAATCCCTTACTTTGCAAAAAGGATTGACCATGTCAAAAAGGAGATACTGCGAAAGCCTGACGCAGTTTGTAAGAATAAAGACACCGGCTGTATCAATTGGTGGAATTATGCTTGGTGGGGATAACCCAATACGTGTTCAAACCATGGCAACCACCAGCACCAATGATACTGAGGCAACGGTAAACCAATGTATCAGGTCAGCAGATGCAGGAGCGGAGTTGTTTAGAATTACTGCACCAAGCATTAAAGAGGCAAAAAATCTTGCAAATATCAAGAACGAATTGATGAGTAAAGGGTGTAAAATACCTTTGGTTGCCGATATTCATTTTAATCCAGAAGTTGCCATTGAGGCGGCTCTTTATGTAGAAAAAGTGCGAATCAACCCAGGGAATTATGTTGATCCTCGGGCTAAATTCGATAGATTTGAGTACACCGATGTTGAATACAATATTGAATTAAAAAAGGTTGAGGAGCGATTTCTTCCCCTTTTGAATCTCTGTAGTAAAAAAGAGGTTGCAATTCGGATAGGTGTAAACCACGGTTCACTGTCCGATAGGATAATGAGCCGATATGGCGATACCCCAGCAGGTATGGTTGAATCGGCAATGGAATTTCTCAGAATTTGCCATAAGCAAAATTTCAAAAATGTTGTGATATCAATGAAAGCCAGCAATACAAGGGTTATGGTTCAATCTACTCGATTGCTGGTTAGTTCAATGATGGAGGAAGGAATGCTTTACCCCCTTCACCTTGGAGTTACCGAGGCTGGCGAAGGTGAGGATGGACGCATAAAATCTGCTGTTGGTATTGGTACCCTTTTAGCCGATGGTATAGGTGATACAATTAGAGTTTCGTTAACAGAAGAACCAGAGTACGAAATTCCAGTAGCAAAGAAATTGGTTGCCTATTTTGAGAATCGAAAAACAGAGCCCTTTATACCTGAAATAGTTGAATTACCGTATGATCCTTTTTCATACAATCGTAGGAAAACTCTAACCATTGGAAATATTGGCGGTAATAATCCTCCAGGGGTAATTGCAGATCTATCTAATAAACAGCAAATAAACAAGGATGATTTAATAGAATGGGGTTGGGCTTTTGATTCCAAAAATCAATCATGGACCAGCACCGGATTGTCTGCCGATTATTTGTTTTTTGGAAGGGCTGATATATCAAACCTAAAGAATTTACAGGGCTTGTCAATCGTAACATTAGTTGAAAAAATCGAAGAATCGGACAATCCAGAAAATCCAACTTTTCTTATTATTACTCTTCAACAACTCTCTAAGTCTATAATTGAAACGATAAAGAAGAATAAAAACACTATATTAATTCTCAAAACAACAAATAAAAACGGGTATGCCGAGCAACGAGCCGCATTTATTCAATTAATGAATGTAGGTATTGAAAACCCTGTGATTGTTCATCGTGAATATGATGACTCTGATGTTGAATCATTTCAACTCAAAAGCGCAGCCGATTTTGGTGCATTACTGATTGATGGACTTGGCGATGGAATTATGATTTCCTCTGAAAAACTATCCTCTAAAATCGTTTGCTCAACAGCCTTTTCAGTTCTACAGGCAGCAAGAACCCGCACAACTAAAACCGAATACATATCGTGCCCTGGTTGTGGGCGCACTCTTTATAACCTTCAGGCAACACTTGCCAAAATAAAAGAGGCCACAGGGCATCTCAAAGGACTTAAAATTGGGGTAATGGGCTGTATTGTAAACGGACCAGGCGAAATGGCCGATGCCGATTATGGGTATGTTGGTTCTGGGAATGGCAAAGTATCCTTATATAGGGGTAAAGAGGTTCAAAAGAAAAACATATCTGAAGATATTGCTGTTGAGGAGCTTATTAGCCTAATTAAGGAAAATGGAGATTGGAAAGAAAAAGAGCAATAGACTCTTGTTTTACTTGTTTATCAGTTACATAACATGTTACAAATTCACTACCAGTAACTAATAACATTTAACCAACAACCGAATATTAAAAAAACTCCCTAACTTAGCACCTGTTGATTTTCAATGCAGAAACACATGGCAAAGATTTTAGTAGTTGATGATGATTCCACCTTCTGTATTATGCTTAAGACCTTCCTTTCAAAAAAAGGACACGAGGTTAAGGAGGCTTTTTCGTTCGAAGAGGCGGTTCGAATAATTAAGACCGAGGAGATTGATGTACTCCTTTCCGATTTTAGATTACCCGACCATAGTGGTATGGATCTTTTAAATGAAGCGAAAAGAAAATCATCCGATACCATTGTAATACTGATGACAGGATATGCTGATATCCGTGTTGCCGTTAGTGCAATTAAAAAGGGAGCTTATGAATATGTAACCAAGCCCATTAACCCCGATGAAATTCTACTCACGATAACAAATGCACTAGCATCCCGAAGTGGAGGCTCAGTAAATGATACTGATAAGAACAACTCAAGAATAGTTAGCAAATTTGTTCGAGGCATTAGTAGTCAGGCACAGCAAGTAAACGATTATATCAGCATTGTTGCCCCAACAAACCTTTCAGTAATTATTCAAGGTGATAGTGGTACTGGGAAAGAGTACATTGCCCGCGAAATACACAATGAAAGCAAACGAAGTCGGAAACCATTTATAGCCATTGATTGCGGTGCTTTATCAAAAGAATTGGCGAGCAGCGAATTTTTTGGACACCTGAAAGGATCATTCACAGGAGCAATTTCAGATAAGATGGGGCAATTTGAGGCAGCCGATGGAGGCTCCTTATTTCTCGATGAAATTGGAAATCTCCCCTACGATGTACAGGTTAATCTTCTCCGAGCCATTCAGGAGCGTAAGGTTAAAAAAATCGGAAGTAGTCGTGAGGTTGAGGTTGATGTGCGGCTGATTACCGCATCAAATGATGATTTAATAGAGGCTGTTAAACGGGGTGATTTTCGTGAGGATCTATATCATCGCCTTAATGAATTCACAATAAATGTTGCTCCACTAAGGGAGCGGAAAAGCGATTTAACAATATTTGCCAACCATTTTCTCGATTTAGCAAATCGAGAAATGGGAAAACATATTCTTGGTTTTGAGCCATCTGTGGTTGATATATTCATGAGATATTCTTGGCCTGGAAATATTCGAGAACTAAGGAATGTTATTCGAAGATCCGTACTCCTCGAAACGGGAGAGCAAATCACTGTTCGTTGTCTACCAGTTGAATTGTACATGCAAAGTGAGAGTGTGGATGTTATGTCTACACCGGTTAAAAAAATTGAAAACCTCCGCGACTCAAAAGAGAATGCAGAGCATGAGTTAATTGTATCTACGCTTGAAAAAGTCAGATATAATAAAAGCAAAGCAGCACAAATTCTAAATATAGATCGCAAAACGCTTTATAACAAAATGAAACAGTATGGAATACCTTATTAATATTTTGTATTTGTAACATTCACATCAACTATTCGTTTAATTAATTTATGTTTACAAGAGATAGGTATATATTCCAAACAATGGTATCACTAAAGAAATTTGCTATGAATACAGTAACCCAGTTCAAACAACGATTCGGTTCAATAAAAACCATTTTTTTTCTATTCGTGTTTATTTTAACGGTATCAACCCAAATATCAGCCCAAACACGACCGGTACAAGATGTGCGAAGAGTAATTGTAACTACTAGCTATGTTGTAGAAAATGGACAACAGAAAGATTTAAATTATGCAGTTGAACAACAGATTTATGATTCCTTAAATAGGATGCATACCGAAATAGAGTTTGATTTAAAAGATCATTTCCCCCATAACTACAAGTGGCACTCCTATAATAGAATGGAAAGAATTAGAACACTAGTATTTAGAAACGAAAAAATGACACAGGTACTAGAATTTAGTTATAAGAATAATTTAGTAAATCAAGAGGTTGTTAAAACGGTACAAACAAACGATACATCAATTCTTTACATTTTAAATTTTACTTATAATTCATCAGGTAATCCAACAAAAGTAATTGCAAAAAACACCCAAGGAAAAGAGGTTTATAGCGTAAGTTCAAAATTTGATGCAAAAGGGCATGAACTCTCTCGAAAAGTTAAAACTAAAGCCAATGTCTGCCCACAGGATTCTATTCTAGGCTTATCATCTAAACCGGTCTATAATACAGCAGGATTATTAGCTGCCGATATATCAAAAACCTCTTTTGCTAATAAAAAGAGTCAAGTCATTGAAGTTCGGTACACCTATGACAATAAGAAAAATTTAACCGGCATTACGAAACTTGATGAAAAAGGGAAACAGATAAGCCGCGAGGAACGGACATACCACAGTAAGATTGAAGGAAGAATTATGCAGATTAAGTATTTCGGTGCCAATAATGTCCTTATCAAATCAATAGCCAAGCGGTATGAAATATATCCCGTAAATAATATATATAGCAGGACAATTGAGGATTAAAATATTACGGTTATAAAACAGTAGTATTATTTCAAACGAAATCAGAGCAGAATAATTAAAAATCAGACATCATTCAAATTAATCAATTTGATTAATCTCTTAAACTATTTTGGAATTGGCAAATGTTAAAAAGATTGGAGTACAGAACCCTTGTGTTCACCATTTTCGTACATGTAAATCCCAAGAATATTTTTTTTTAGCTGAATTTCTTATACTTATATCTAATGGCAGGATTGTTGGATGTATTTTATCTCACGTTCTTTAAATGCCGAAAATGGAGTTTTTTTTGTAATTTTTTTGGAAGACGGAAAAAAAATTAGTTCCGTTTATCAGGTTTTACCATACGTTTATCAAGTAAAAGGATAAAATTACGTATTAATGTGTAAACTTTAACAGCTAAGTCAACGTATTACCTGTTAATAACGTGTTAAAAATTATTATAATCGCCATGACTTCCAAAAGTAACAATTGGAAACTGAACGACCGAAAGACCCCTATACGAGATGGTCCTCCACCTTAGCGAGGCTGTTAGTATAGCAACGTGATTTAATGCAAACAAGCATAATTAGTAAAAAAGCTAAAGAAATAAATAAACAAAAACACAACTTAATTTACAGAAAAATGAAAAAATCAACTTTTTTAAAAATTGCGATGGCCTTCTCTCTGATACTTTTAGTGTCAAGTGCTTTCGCACAGATTAACCTAACCATCAAAAATGCTGATGGTACAAACTCTAATGCAGCGGTTGTATATACCATACATAGTAGTACCGGTGCAGTTGTGGTTATTCAAACTGCTAATGCTGGTGGTTTAGCAACATGGACTCCAATTAACGGTTCTTATAACTATTTGGTTAGAAACTCAGGAAGCACCCAGTGGAATGCCTATTCAGTAACCTATTCAGGGGTAGTTGTTAATGCTACAATTACACTTAGTGCAAGTTTTAACCCAACACTTGCAGGAGCAACTGATTATGTTGCTAATAGAACAGCAAATAAAGTAACAACCGGAAAACCTATGCCATTCTGGGTTTACCCAAGTCCTGTTCAAAACCCAACATGGACAGCACCTGCCGCACCTAAAGCAACCGCAGCGTCTCTTATTGCAAACTTAAACTCAACATTTGCTTGGACTTATACTCCTGCTGCAAACGTTACTGATGCACATGCTCCAACAACAGATAACTACGTAGAGTTAACTTTTACTCCCGCCCTTGCACTTATTACTACAACAGCGTCATATGAGTTAAGTACAGTTGAAACGGCTGCTGCTGCTTATGGCGGATGTGCTGGTCAGGCAGTTAAACAGTATGTTACAATTATTAACCCTCCTTATATTAGAATAAGCACTGCAACAACATCTGGAACCTATCAGGTTGGTGGTACTCCAATAAATCATATCGTTGCTGGTTGTGCTGGTTCAATTGCTGCAACAAATATTGCTCTAGCAATGGACAATACAAATGAGGAGTTTCCTTACTATACTAAGTTAGATTATAAGGTTTTCAATGCCACAATGGCTGCTGGAAACAATCTTACACTTGGTGCTGATATTACAGTAGCAACAATGACCGCTTTCCCTGCATTAGACGTATTGGGACAAGATGCTGTAACTCATGCAAACAATACAACCAACCCATATAAGATGACAGCAACTCCACAAAATCTTTATGGTGCCGTTCAGACATTCCAGATGATGAATAATGCAATTACTGTTTATCAGTTCGATTTCCAATCATGGAATGCTAAGATTTCTCGTAAGTGTGATTATGTTGCTATTAGGAATGCAGCAGGTAACGAAACATTGATAACCGATGCTAACTATACATGGTATAATACCAAATGGGCTGCAGGAGATGTTATTAAAGCTTACATTATAGTATTCCCACAACCAGTTACTGGTCCTATCTATCATATACCTAATAGTTGGGCACTATAATAGAAAGTTTAAAAGTATAATCTACATCATGTGCTTACTAAAAAACGTAATTAGGCATTGAAACTAAAGCTTAACATAGCGTTAGCACTCACTCTAACAATAGCTGCTGTAATGCAGAGCCATGGGCAAGATTTGCCCATGGCCTGCGTTGGCAGTATTGAACGTTACTGGGTTAAAGGCCTTAACGGGCATAGCAACTTTACATGGAAAATTACAGATCCTGATGGTAACGTCGTTCCCTCTTCATTTTATACCTTAATTGACAGAGGAGACACTATACAAGTTGACTGGAGCGAGGCGTTAAAAGGAGGTATTTACACCTTCGAAGTTGTTGAATATCCGGATTATGTTGGTTGTGGTGCTGGAGATCCATATCGCCAAAACATTGTGTTGAATTCGCCAACTATTAATATACCATTTGAAGGTGTTCCAACTAGCGTTGCTGTTTGTTATGGAGATCGGGCTTCACTGGATCCCGGATTATTTAAAAGTTATTTGTGGCAGGATAATTCCACCAATAGAATTTATTATACAGGAGATGCTGGAACTTATCAGGTTCGGCTTATCGACGAAAAATATAGTTGTTCATATAACGAAATTGAGGCAAAAATTAATCCGTTACCGTTGATTAAACTTGGTAACGATACTGTCCTTTTTGGAAACCAAACGCTGACTCTTGATGTTAGTGATCCCAAATTCCAACTTTACAATTGGAGTACAGGTGATATTGTTCCATCAATTACTGTAGATGCACAACCGGGAAATCAAACAGTTTGGGTTAAAATCACAGATGTTAATGGTTGTAAAAATGCGGATACAATTCTTATAAGTTCAATTAATTATGAGGAATTAAGAATTCCCCATGCTTTTACACCCAATGGCGATGGAATAAATGATAAATGGTATTTTCCTGCACCGCCTTTAGGCACACAAATACAGCAGGATTTATATCCCTACTTTGACAACATACAGGTTCGTATCTTTAATAGATGGGGAAGATTGGTTTGGGAGTCCAATAGCGATTTTATTGCTTGGGATGGCAAAGATTTAAAAGGAGAACCTCTTCCAATGGATTCGTACCATTACATGATAAGATTGACGGTTAAAGGTAAGACCTTTTCTTATAAAGGGTCTATTACTATAGTTCGATAGAAATTAAAAAATGACTTCTGAAAAAAACAGAAGAAATGCTAAAAAGAATATTCATATTAACGGTTTTGATTGTAGTTGGGACTACCGCTGGTTATACTCAGCAGCAGCCGCTCTACAGTCAATATATGCTCAATACATTTCTGGTAAATCCTGCTGTGGCAGGTGCCGAAGGGCTTACTGCATTTCACCTAACAGCCAGAGAACAATGGGTTGGTTACAATGAAGGTCCAAGCACTTATGCATTAAGTGCACAAACACGAATATTAAAAACATCTTTTAGGAATCGTTCCCGACTGATTAAATCAAGAACACGCAGACGCAGGCCAAGTGGACGTGTTGGGATGGGGGCTTTTGTGTATAATGATATAAATGCGCGAATTCGTCGGACAGGTTTTCAAGGAACATATGCATACCATATTTACATGAGAGATGTTCAGCTAAGTTTTGGTGGCTCTTTAGCAGCATATCAGTTTCGTGTTAATGTCACACCAAACGACACTTACGATCCGCTTGTTCCAGATCCTCTTATTGTAGCAGGGAAGATAAATCAAAAAATGTCAACGGATGTAAACTTTGGAATGCTTGTTAGTACCGAAAAGTATTATGCTGGTTTTTCCGCAACGAATATTTTCCAAACAGCATTTCAATTTGGGAGCGGTAGTTCTAATGAAGCATACAAAATACTTCGTCAGTATTATTTAATTGGAGGTTATCGATTTGAGCCATACAAAAGCGATTTTGCTATTGAGCCCTCAATTTTATTGACATTTACTGAAAGAAAATCAACATCAACAGACTTAAATATAAAAGCATACTATAAACAGGATTATTGGGCAGGTATATCATTTCGCACCGTAGGTGCTATGGTTATGATGTTTGGCACAAGGTATCATCAATTTACATTTGGATATGCATTTGATTACAATTTCAACGATTTATCGAATCTTAGTAGGGCAGGATCTCATGAGTTAATGATTGGATATAAACTAGGAGATACGGCAAGAAGATATAGATGGCTAAACAGATTTTAACCTCGAAAACTATTTGTTTTTCTTAACTATTAATATTCACCGTCAACTTTGACGGTGTTTTTATATTGGGTAGTTGATTCTACAGAATTTCAACACAATATATTATCTTTACAAAATTAAAGCAATGACCATTAGGAGAGACTTTAAGAGAATCCCAAGGATAATATCTTTGAGATAACCATTACTCCTATAATAATTGATATTTTTCAAAATATAAAAAAACAATATATGATGCTTGCTTCTATTCATTGGAATATTGACCCAGAAATTTTTCGTATTGGAAGATTTGCAATCCGGTATTATGGTGTTTTATGGGCTCTTTCATTTTATCTTGGATACCTTATTTTTAACCGATTTGTAAAAAAAGAGGACTTACCCGAAGGATTTCTCGATTCACTAACAATATATATGGTCGTTGGAACTGTTTTGGGTGCAAGAATCGGGCATTGTCTTTTTTATGAACCCGATTACTATTTGAGTCATCCTATTGATATATTAAAGATTTGGCAGGGAGGATTGGCTAGTCATGGTGCTGCTTTGGGTATTATAATTGCTCTTTATTTATTTAGCCGAAAGCACAAAGTGTCTGAGATATATGTTCTTGATAGAATTGTTATTACCGTGGCTCTTGCTGGTTTTTTAATTCGATTGGGAAACCTTATGAATTCAGAAATCTATGGAGTTGAAACAAACCTTCCTTGGGGTTTTATTTTTGTACGGAGTGGTGAGCAATTCCCAAAGCATCCCACACAACTTTATGAGGCTTTCGTTTATCTACTCATCTTTTTGTTGTTATATGCGATCTACTACAAGTCAAAGAGTAAACCACAGAAAGGATTATTATTTGGGTTATTCCTTTCATTTGTATTTACGGCACGCTTTATTATTGAATTTATAAAAGAACCGCAGGTAGATTTCGAAAAAACAATGAGTTTAAATATGGGACAACTGCTTAGCATCCCATTGGTTCTTGCTGGAGTAGGTTTTATAATTTATTCTTATACCCAACGTAGTCGAGCCGTCAAATAGACCCTTTTCGAAAGACGCTACCAATAAATTGGACTGATTCTGAAATTGGTAAAAATTGAAATCCAATACTTTTCTTTGTTTTTTCCGAAGAGTAGTAAGATTTGCTAAATGCTGAATTTAAACTCTCTCTTGAGATTGCAGAGCCTTTCCCAATAAACACTCCAAATAGTTTAATTATCGGGAAGAAAACAGAAACCATTCTTGGCGTAATTTGATAATGCGGAGGTTTTTTTCCAAGATTTTTTGCAATCAACGAAAAAATGTCTTGGTAGTTTAAATTCTCGGAACTTAGGATAAACCTTTCGTTTTGGATGTTTTGATTTTCATTTAAAAGAATCATGGCCTTTACAACATCACGAACATCAATATAGCCGCCAATACCGTCGGTGTAGAAAGGCAAACCTTTATAAATTCTACTAAAAAACTGTCCGCTTCCCGTATTCCAACGGCCAGGCCCAAGGATAACAGAGGGATTAACAATAATTATACGCAAACCCATTTCAGCTCCTCGCCAGACCTCCATTTCGCCAAAAAACTTACTCTTTGAATATGCACTTTTTCCTTTGTTTTTTGTCCAAATGCATGATTCATCAATAAAACCGTGTTCGTTTGCTTCTCCTAGCGAAGCAATAGAGCTCATATGGCATAAATTCTTAACATGGTTCTTAACACAAGCATCTACAATATTTGCAGTTCCCCTAATATTTGTTTCGGTAATTGCTTCTGCATCTTTTGGGTTGAATGAAACTAAAGCCCCTGTGTGGTATACTGTTTCAATGCCACGGGTCGCATCAAGTAATGATGAATAATCTAAAAGATCGGCATCAATCCAGTCAATTCGGTTTAAAAGTTCGTTAGGACTTAAGCTGTAAAGAGAAAAGATTTTTTTAACAAACGTAGTTGAAGAATTATTCCGCTTTATAGCCCTCACGAAATAGCCCTTTTGAGTTAATTCAAGAAGAAGGTGAGAACCCGTTAACCCTGTTCCTCCGGTCACAAGAATCATTTTGTGAATTTTAGTCTTTCAGGTTGATTTTTTGAAACATAAGATCTTTTTTCCAGATTAATTTTTTCCCGAATCCAAGAAGGTTATCAGTCATTTTAATTAATGTTAAATCAACAACCCACAAATGGGTCTCCATTAGCATTGCAACTGGAAATCTTTTTAGGTACGCTTTTTTAACCATGTCAAGGAATTCTCCTTTAGGCTCACTGATTATTCCTTGAAATTGAATACCCTTGATTTTGCCAATAATTTTGGTTTCAAGTACAATACTTCCCGCAACATAAATATTATGACTTGCTTGCTGAATATGCTTAGTCTCAAAGGCGGAAGTAAAGACAAGGCTATTTTCATCAGGAAGATACACATAGAAACAATTTGCACACCAAGGCTCCTCTTCGAAACAGGTTGCTAAAGTTAGAACATGATGTTCCTCAATAAAATCAACAATTCTTTTCTCGGGTGTTTTCATTGTATCTTTTAAAGCCTTACAAAGGTAACAAATGGCGCGAAAAAAAATCAATGAAATTAAAAAACTCATGTTTGGGAATAAAAAGGGCTATTATAAGTAATGATTTTTTACTTTTACATTTCAACGGATAATTATTACATATAAAAATGCTTGAATTTTTGAGAAATCATTGGAAGTCTATTACGTGGGCAGCGTTTATTCTTCTCCTTTGTGGCATTCCAGGAAATCAGATTGATAAAGTGAAATTTATTGATATTCCCCACATTGATAAAATCGTACATACCTCCTTTTACCTTGTCTTTTCATTACTTTTGATATCTGAAAACAACTCGCTAAAACAACAGCAAAAAGCAACATTAAAAGCCATTTTAATTGCTGCAGCAATTTCAATAAGCTATGGTGTTTTGATCGAAATTTTTCAAAAATTTATATTTATAAATCGGAGTGCAGAATTTTGGGATGTGGTAGCCAATACATTTGGTTTTATACTGGCAACACTTTCGTATCGATTAGTTAATCGCATCACGCAGGGATATATTTAGCGGATTGTTGTGTGTATATAGTACACCGAGAGATAAAAATAGAAAAACCCAACGCAATCAGCAAAAATATTAAAAAGCCAACAATAATAGTGGGCAAACATATATTTATTTTATTACATTTGTAACGATATAAACGATGTGGAAAGATTTGGCTGATTGCAACCACAGAAAAAAAATGCTAAAAAAGGGCAACACGCCTAGCAATCCCGAAACCTTTCCTATTTTATAAACCTATAAATTATAAAAAATGGGATATTTATTTACATCCGAAAGCGTTTCGGAAGGGCATCCTGATAAAGTTGCCGACCAAATTTCTGATGCTTTACTTGATGAGTTTCTTCGCCAAGATCCTAATTCAAAAGTAGCATGTGAAACATTAGTAACAACAGGCTTAGCGGTGTTAAGTGGCGAGGTAAAAACTAAAGCCTATATTGATGTTCAAGAAGTAGCGCGCAGAGTGATAAGGCGCATTGGTTATACCAAACATGAATATCGCTTTGACTCTGAATCTTGTGCGGTTATCTCAAGCATTCATGAACAATCACCTGACATTAATATGGGTGTTGTACGAGAAAAGGAGGAAGATCAAGGTGCCGGAGATCAAGGAATGATGTTTGGTTATGCTTGTCGCGAAACAGATGAGTATATGCCATTAACCTTAATGCTCTCACATCTTCTTTTGGTAGAATTAGCCAAAATCAGACGCGAAGGCAAGCAAATGACATACCTGCGTCCAGATGCAAAGAGTCAAGTTACTCTCGAATACGATGATAAAAACAATCCCTATCGTATTCATACAATTGTTGTTTCCACTCAACACGATGATTTTGATGAGGAGAAGAAGATGCTCGAAAAAATTAAGAATGATGTAAGAACTATTCTTATTCCAAGAACAAAAGCATTATTTCCTGAAAGAGTTCAAAAACTTTTTAAAGACGACTTTATCCTTCATGTTAACCCAACAGGTAAGTTTGTTATTGGTGGCCCGCATGGCGATACCGGCTTAACGGGAAGAAAAATTATTGTTGATACCTTTGGCGGAAAGGGCGCTCACGGCGGTGGTGCTTTTTCTGGTAAAGACTCCTCTAAAGTAGACCGTTCAGCCGCTTATGCTGCAAGACATATTGCAAAAAACCTTGTTGCAGCGGGTGTTGCCGATGAAATTCTTGTTCAAGTTGCCTATGCAATTGGTGTTGCACAGCCCGTTGGGCTATTCGTAAACACATATGGCACAGCCAAGATTAAACTTAACGACGGAGAAATAGCAAAGAAAATAGATGGGATTTTCGATATGCGTCCAGCTGCTATTGTAAAACGATTTGGACTAAAAAATCCTATTTTCGAAGAAACTGCTTCTTATGGTCACTTTGGTCGCAAGGCTTACAAAGGGATGGTCAAATTCTTAGAGCCAGGCAATGGTGGTAAGGAGTATGAAAAAGAAGTCGAGTTTTTTACTTGGGAAAAGTTGGATTATGTAGATAAAATCAAATCAACTTTTGGTATCTAACTAAATAATTGTTTAACACTCAAAGAGGTATCTTTAACAGGATGCCTCTTTTGTTGTACATTTAGATGCAAAAGTAAACGTTATTTTTCTTAGGTTTGCATGTACTAATATAATAGTATGTCGATTAAGGTTTTTAACGTAGTAAAAGACTATAGTAGACAAAGAGCTCTCGAGGGTGTGTCATTCGAAGTTCAGTCTGGAAATGTAGTTGGTTTTTTAGGACCGAACGGAGCCGGAAAATCAACGATGATGAAAATTATTACCGGATTCATTCCTCAAACTTCTGGAATTGTTGAGGTTAATGGTGTTAATGTTGAAAACCAAGAGGTTGATATAAGAAAAGAGATTGGTTATTTACCAGAGAACAATCCGCTTTACACCGATATGTACGTAAAGGAATATCTCCGTTTTGTTGCAAATATCTATAACCTTGGTAAAAGCACCGATAAACGTATAAGCGAACTTATTTCGATAACAGGAATTGGATATGAGCAGAATAAGAAAATAGGCTCATTGTCAAAGGGTTATCGTCAACGAGTCGGTTTAGCCCAAGCACTCATTCATAATCCTAGTGTTTTAATCCTTGATGAACCCACAAGCGGTTTAGATCCCAACCAAATACTAGAAATCCGAAAACTTATTAAGAGTATTGGACAGGAAAAAACAGTTTTATTATCTACGCATATTATGCAGGAGGTTCAGGCTATTTGTCAAAAAATCATCATAATAAATAAAGGAAAAGTTGTTGCCGATGGCGCAACAGAGGATATTATAGCCCGCTCCAAAGGCAAAGGGTCTAACATTCTTGTTGAATTTGTTGAAACACTGGACGAGCAGATTTTTTTCAAAATCAAAGAGATTTCAGCCGTAGCCAACATGGGCGATAATACTTGGCTTCTTTCAACCAATAATAAAGATGATATTAGACCAATAATATTTCGGTTTGCTGTAGAAAATGATTTAACCTTGGTAGCAATGCAGCAAAAAGGAAAACAGTTAGAAGAAATTTTTCAATCTCTAACAAAATAACGGTTAACTTTAGAGATGTATACGAACATAAAAAACAAAACAAAAAGAGAATTATGGAAAACACCGGTAACCTTTCAGAGAACAACAACCAAGGAAAATCAAAAGCAGTTGTATTCCTTTCTATATTAATTGTTGTTTTAGCAATAGTCCTCCTTATTGTTGGATGGATGTACTATCAAAAAAATAAAGATTCTGAGAATATGCAGGTACAACTTACCGCAGAAAAAGATTCCATAGCCAGAAATCTTAAAGGATTAATGGCAGACTATAAAACGCTGGAAACAACTAATGACACCATAAATCAAAAACTTCAAATAGAACAAGAGCGTGTAAAAAAACTTTATTCTCAGATTCAATCCGAACGAAATATTAGCTATTCTAAGATAAAAGAATATCAACGTGAGTTAGGAACCCTGCGTACAATAATGAAAGATTTACTCCATGATGTTGATTCGTTAAATGCCGTTAATCAGAAACTTATTGTAGAGAATGTTAAAATAAAAGAAGAGGCAACAACAGCAAAAAAAACGGTTAAAGAACTTGAGCAAAAGACCGAAGAATTAAATAGTCAGGTTGAGAAGGGCTCGGTAATAAAAGTTCGAAGCGTTGTTGCTATGGCGGTAAGTCGAAAGGGAAATGAGGTTACACGAGCCAGAAGAGTTGAAAAACTTAGAGTTTGTTTCACTCTTTCTGAAAATGCAATAGCAAAAGCAGGTGTTCGTGATGCTTACATTAGAATAATTGGACCCGATCAGTTTGTTCTTGCAAAAGCAGAAACGGATCTTTTCGATTTTCAGGGAGAAAAAATTGTTTATTCGGCTAAACGTGAGGTTGATTATCAGAATAAGGATATAGATTTATGTATTTACTATGATAATAAAGGGGAACTGGTTGCCGGCAAGTATCAAGCAACAGTGTATGTTGATGGTAATCTAGTTGGATCGGGAGAGTTCATGCTTAAATAGAGTAATCATTAAAAAGGAAAAGGGGACAAGGAGTCCCCTTTTTTAATATCAGAGGTTATTCAAAAAGGGTTATTTTTCTTAAGTAAAACTTCTGCAAACAATAAATCTTGAGGGGTTGTGATTTTAATATTCTCCCGATTACCCTCAACAATATGGATTTGATAACCAGCATGCTCAACAACCGATGCATCATCAGTAAACGAGGATAGCCATGGTGTTTGGTAACTTTGTTTAATAATCGAAGATTTGAAAACTTGAGGCGTTTGTATAAGTAAAACCTTTTCCCTATCGATAGGGATTGTTCCTGTTTTTTCACAAAACCTTACTGTTTCTAATGGCTTAACTGCGGGGATTGCATTTCCATATTTTTCTGCCTCTTGAAAGCATTTCTCAATAACTTCTTTGGAAACTAAAGGTCTTACTCCGTCATGAATTGCAACAAGGGTCGTTGAATCAATAACTTTTGCCAAGCCATTGCTAACGGATTGGAAACGGGTATCTCCGCCTATAACTATAGTATGCTTAGCGGTAAATTGATTTTTTTCACAGAGTTCTAACCAAACCGATATCTGAGATGCTGGCAAAACAAGAATAATTTCACTAATTAAAGGGAGATCTAAAAAGGCCTGAATTGTATGAAATAGTATAGGTTTACTAAGAAGTGGCAAAAATTGTTTTGGAATACCTGCGCCCATTCTTGTTCCTGAACCACCGGCAACAATTATTACAATTCTTTTAAAGGTCATATTTAAGGATTAAGAGATGGATTAGAAAAAGAAGTTTTTTCACAAAATAGTCTAGTTATTTTCTATATGCAATTAAATATCAGCAATTATTGTTAATCATGTAAAGTCTTTTTATTGAAAAATTTTACATTTGTAATCGGATTCGGTGACAAATTAAAAAAGAATTTTAACAAAACATTGTAATCGCAGGCGTTTATTCGGCTGAAGTTGGTAATTGTATTTAATAGCCAATTTGCAGCAATCGAAAAAGATTACTTGCGAGGTATTTTTTGATCTTCATAAGACGATACTTGAGCAAGTGTATTACTTTCTGGAAAAACATGGAGAGAAAAAATAGAAGTGCAGTATATAATTTACACTTAAGACAAATCTTTAGCGAGAATATACATAGATAAACAATTGTTTAACTTGATTATATTTTAATGGACAAAAGTTTTATTTTGCTTATAGAGAAAAGTGTTAAGCAGAACTGGGATCAGCCGGCATTTACAGATTATCAGGGATCAACGCTGAAATATTCAGATGTCGCAAAAAAAGTAGAAAAAATACATATCATTTTCGAAAAAACGGGAATTCAAAAAGGAGATAAAATTGCCATTATTGGAAAAAACTCATCAACATGGGCTGTTGCTTTTATTGCATCGGTGAGTTTTGGTGCGGTACTTGTACCCATATTACATGATTTTAAGCCCGATAATGTACACCATATTATTAATCATTCTGATGCAAGAGTTTTGTTTGCTGGCGATAGTATATGGGAAAATCTGAATGAGGCTCAAATGAGAGGGGTAAGATGTATTATTTCTCTTGCCGATTTCGCAATTCTACATGAAAACACCTCGTTCTCTGTTAAAGAGATCAGAGGCCGTGTTCGAGAATTTTTTGATGAAAAATACCCTCAAGGATTTTTTTCTAGTCAGGTATTTTATCATCAGGATCAGCCAGAGGAACTTGCAGTTATAAACTATACGTCAGGGACATCGGGATTTTCTAAAGGAGTTATGCTTCCCTATAGAAGTTTATGGAGCAATATGGTGTTTGCAAAAGAGGTTATGTCTCTTAAGGCCGGGGATAATATGGTATCGATCCTCCCGCTTGCACACGCCTATGGTGCAGCCTTTGAGTTTTTATTCCCTTTTACAGCGGGATGCCATATTCATTTCCTCACAAGAACACCTTCTCCAAAAATTATCCTTGAAGCCTTTGCCGAGTTGAGACCAAGAGTCGTACTTTCAGTACCTTTAATAATCGAAAAAATATATCGAAAAAACATATTGGATTCCCTTAAACGTCCTTCTCTAAGGATATTACTTAAACTACCGATTATCGATCGAAGGATTCTTAGTAAAATAGGACAAAAACTTGCAAAAGTTTTTGGTGACAATTTTATTGAGGTGATTGTTGGCGGAGCAGCATTAAATCCAGAAGTTGAAAGTTTTCTGAAAAACACGGGATTTAGATATACCGTTGGATACGGTATGACAGAATGTGGACCTATAATTGCCTATGATTCTTGGAAAACAAATCGGCTATTTTCATCAGGAAAATCGGTTATTAACATGCAAATTAAGATTGATTCCCCTGATTCTCAAAAGATAATTGGGGAAATCCTTGTTAAGGGAGAAAATGTAATGCTTGGTTACTATAAAAACGAGGAAGCATCAAAGCAAGCAATTGATGATGATGGTTGGCTTCATACAGGGGATCTTGGTATTATTGACAGCGATGGTTATCTTTATATAAAAGGAAGAAGTAAAAATATGATTCTTGGTTCAAGCGGGCAGAACATATACCCCGAAGAGATAGAGGCTAGAATCAATAACATGCCATTCGTACAAGAGTCACTTGTTGTTGAGCATAATCAAAAACTTGTTGCGTTAATCTTTCCCGATTTTGATTTGGCCGACAAATCAGGATACTCAAATGAAGATCTTGAGAAGGTAATAGAGTCGAATCGTGTGGAAATAAATAAACAACTCCCTCAATACTGCCAAATAACAAAAGTTAAGCTTTATCCAGAGGAATTCGAAAAAACGCCAAAGAAGAGTATTAAAAGATTCTTATATCAACTTTCCCAAAATTAAAACACCAACCTTAATCCCCCAATGCCATGATGAACATCAATTACGTAAAAGAGTATATTGAAAAAAGCATTAAGGAAAACTGGGATCAGCCAGCATTTACTGACTATAAGGGCAAAACATTTTTATATCAGGATGTTGCTCAGCAAATTCATAAACATCACAAAATCTTTGAACTGTGGGGGATTAAAAAAGGAGATAAGATATCATTAATTGGAAGAAATAACTCAAATTGGGCTATTGTCTATCTTGCTGCTATTTCATATGGAGCAGTTATTGTTCCAATTCTTGCAGATTTTGCAAATAATGATATTCATCATATTGTAAATCATTCTGATTCTGTGATGCTTTTTGTTGGTGATTCTGTATGGGATAATCTCGAAGAGAATTCGATGCCACATTTAAAAGCCATTTTCTCTATTGATACTTCATCTCTTTTGGTTAACAGGGATAGTAAGGTCGGGCATAAATATCAGGAATTCCTCAAAACAATCAAAAACGACATTAAAAAATTATCCCCCCAAACAATATTTTACCCCGAAATCCCTAATTCAAAACTTGGGGTTATTAGTTATACTTCTGGAACAACGGGTTTTTCAAAAGGAGTTATGCTTTCACTCAATAGTTTGGTGGCAAATGTTGATTTTGGCAGAAAAAACATTGGACTAAAGCCCAAAGACAAACTTGTTTCATTTTTACCATTAGCACACGCATATGGTTGTGCTTTCGAGTTTTTGATGCCATTTTCAGTTGGATGCCATATAACATTCTTAACCAGAGTACCATCCCCGAAAATTATACTTCAGGCTTTTCAGGAGATAAAACCCAAACTTGTTTTGGCAGTACCCTTAATCATCGAGAAAATTTATAAAAAGCAAATTTTACCCATTATAAATAAGCCAACCATGAAGGTGCTAATCAACGTACCTATACTCAACAAAGCGATTTATCAGAAAATAAACGCAAAGTTAACAGATGCATTTGGTGGAAATTTTCTTGAAATTGTCATTGGTGGAGCACCTATTAATAAGGAGGTTGAAGAGTTTTTACGCAAAATACGTTTTAAATATACGGTAGGTTATGGGATGACAGAGTGTGGCCCGTTAATATCTTATATTGGCTGGGAGAAAATTAAAGCCGGTTCTTGTGGTGTTCTTTTACCTGGTCTTCAAATAAAAATTGATTCCAGTAATCCTGAAAGCGAAGCGGGTGAAATTTTAATTAAAGGTGAAAACGTAATGGAAGGCTATTATAAAAATGAGGAGGCAACAAAGAAAACCCTCATAGATGGATGGCTTCATACGGGTGATTTGGGTATAATAGATAATGATGGTTTTATTTTTATTAAAGGCAGAAGTAAAAGTATGATTTTGGGCCCAAGTGGTCAGAATATTTACCCAGAAGAACTTGAGGCTCGATTTAATAATTTACCTTTTGTTACAGAGTCTTTGATTATTGAAAAAAATAATAGGTTGATCGCATTGGTGTACCCTGATTTAGACGCTGCTGACGAAGCCAAAATGAAATCAGCAGACATTGAGAGAATAATGGAACACCATAGAGTTGATGTTAACAAAAATCTCCCCCAGTATAGTCAAATTACAAAGATCAAACTTTACCCAGAAGAATTTGAAAAAACGCCCAAAAAAAGCATTAAACGCTTCTTATATCAGATATCTGAAAATTAGAATGTATAAGTTTCGTTGTTAAATAACCTTGAAATGGTTATTAGATTTATAATTCTAATATAGTTGGTCATTCAAAATACGACAAACGAGCAACTATCATTTTTTTTCTTTACTTTTGCTTTAACTGAAAAATAAAGCCATGAGGAAACTATTTGCTAAAATTTTTCTACTAAGCACACTTACTTTGTTTGCGCTAACATCTTGTAATAGAAGATCCCAACTGCTTTATTTCAACAATATTAGTAATGAAAGTCTTAAAACACTCAAAATCCCTGATTACACCCTACGGGTTGGAGATGTATTATATATTCAAATAATCACTCAAGATCCTATTGTTTCCAATCTTTTTAATAATAGAGGACTGGGTGATGCCATTCAATCCTCTTTGTTTACAAACGAATCAACAAATTACTTATACGGTTATTCTGTGTCAGACTCAGGCTTTGTGCAATTACCTGTTCTTGGAAAACTTAAAATTATTGATTTGACCATAAATCAGTGCCGTAATTTAATCCAAAAGCAGACTGAGAAATATTTGAATGATGGAATTGCAGTAGTAAAGATGCTTAGTTTCAAGGTTACAATTTTAGGGGAGGTTAAGAGTCCCGGGGTTAAGATAAACCTTAAAGACAACCTAACCATATTTGAAGGATTGGGTTTAGCCGGAGATGTTACCGATTATGCCGATAGGAGAAATGTGATGTTGATAAGGCAAACACCAGAAGGAGTTAAAACACTAAGAATAAATCTTCAAGATAAAAGCCTCCTATTTTCCGAAGCATACTATTTAGCACCGAACGACATGCTTGTTGTTGAGCCACGCAAAGGGAAACTCTTTTCAATGAATTCGCCCAACATAGCTATTTATCTTTCAATAGTAAGTACAACCCTTCTTTTAATAAACTATATTCTGAAATAATGGCCTTATTATTGATCTGAATCATTCTTTTTAAACCCCAATTTAATTGACTCTTGTGAGATAATTTAGTATCAATAACTATATTTGTATAGCTAATAAGAATTATTAGTTGTTATACAAGATATAAAAATTTTTTTAGGACATAAAAACAGGGTTGTTTAATGTTTTTATAAGCACACCAAGAATACGATGGACTGGTGTTAAAATGTATAAAAACAAAAAGACCGATTTATTTTTATAGTCTTTGATAATTATAAAATACATTTTTATTATCGCAGTTGTCTAACAGAAATCCTGTGACTGACTAAGCGAAGCTATAAAGGATACCAATAAAAGCATTTAGCACAAACAACAAAGCCATCAATTTTCATTCGGAATCACCTTGCTGTAAAAGCAAAACACATAGACGATCAATAAAAGAGTAAAATAATGAACTCTCAACCAAGCAGAAATGAGGCCTCCTTACAGGATGATGAATTATTTGACATTAAAAAATATCTGTTTTTGATGTTATCAAATTGGTATTGGTTTGCACTTTCAATTTTCACCGGTTTATTTATCGGTTATCTTGTTAATCGATACTCCGTTAATGTTTATAATATACAATCTTCTCTGATCATCAGAGACGATGAGAGTCCCAATAGCTTTACGGGTGCTGAAAATCTTATCCAAGGGTTAAAGTTGGTTAGAAATACAAAAAGCGTTCAGAATGAAATTGGTATTTTGAAATCATACTCTCTAGCGTTAAAATCCGTTTCAGAGCTCGATGAATTTGGTATTACATATATTGGAGTTGGTCGTAGAGGGGTAGTAAAAAATGAACTATATAAACGATCCCCATTTAAGGTTTTTCTCGATTCATCAAAAAGTAATCTCACCGATTTCCCTGTAAATATTACAATTCTCTCTAATGAGAAGTATCTACTTGAAATTAATAATAAATATAATATTAAGAAAGAACTAAAATGGGGAGAACCTTTCAGAAGCGATTTTTTTAATTTCACATTAAAGATCAGAAGTCGTGAATTATTTTCCAACTATGAAATGGGAAGCAAGTTTTACTTTGTACTCAACTCCTTGAACTCACTTGCAAATGCGTATAAAGGCAAAATTTCAATTGATCTTAATGATAAAAAAGGTTCAATTCTTGTTTTAACAACATCAGGGTTTGTTCCAGAAAAAGAGGCGGATTATCTTAATAATCTTATGCAAACATATATTCAAAAAGGGCTTGACGAAAAGAATAGGATAGCAGAAAACACCATTAGATTTATCGATTCACAGTTGACCGATATGACGGATTCTCTAAATGGTGCTGAAAAAAGGCTTCAAAACTTCAGATCTAGCAATAAAGTTATTAATATCGATAAAGAGGGCGTTGTTATATACGAAAGTATTCAAAAACTTCAAGATGATAAGGGTAAAATAGATCTCAAGAGCAGGTACTATAGTTATTTAAAAAAATATTTAGAGAATAAGCAAGAACTAAAAGATATTGTTGCACCGTCTGCTATGGGGGTGGAAGATGCTCAACTTGCCGATATTCTTGAAGATCTTAATAAAGCATACATTGAACAGGAAACATTAAAACTTTCGGTAAATCCACAAACACCAGGATTAATTGCTTATACTTTTAGGTTAGAGACGTTAAAGAAAACCCTTGGAGAAAAAATTAAGAGTTTAATTGATGTAAATGAAGTTGCTCTTGGTGAGATAAATCGAAGGATGGACGATATGGAGAAGGAGATGAGTAGAATTCCTTACAATGAACGGCTGCTAATTGGATTCGAGCGCGAATTTAACATGATTAATAAGATGTATACTTATCTTAACGAGAAACGCGCAGAAGCGGCAATAGCCAAAGCCTCTAATATTGCTGATAATAAAATTCTTGATTATGCACTACCCCAAAATGCAACCATTATAAAGCCCAATAGAAGAATGATTTATATAAATGGCTTTTTTGTGGGGGCAATAATTCCTCTTTTAATAATATTTGGACTTAACTTTTTAAACACCAAGGTTACAGATCTCAAAGAAATTCATCGGCTTACATCTACTGTTGTGTTAGGTACTATTGGACATAATAAATATGATAAAGATTTACCATTGGTATCAAATCTACGATCTACCCTTGCGGAATCTTTTCGTGGACTACGAACAAATTTGAAATATATTTTACGAGAGCCAGATAAAAAAGTAATTACAATAACGTCAACGATTAGCGGAGAGGGTAAAACCTTTATTGCTGCAAATTTAGCCTTAATAATTGCTTTAACAGGTAAAAAAGTGTTACTGGTTGGTCTTGATCTTCGTAAACCAAAGTTGAATAGTATTTTTGGTATAAGCCAGCAAAATGGTATGAGTACATACTTAATAGGGAAAGACGAGTTTAATTCAATTGTTTTTCAAACCAAATTCGATAACCTATTTATATCTCCATCGGGACCCATACCCCCCAATCCAGCAGAACTTATTGGTATTTCAAGAATGGATGATTATATAAATGAAGCAAAAAAACGATTTGATTATATTGTAATTGACACACCTCCGCTGGCGGTTGTAACTGATACACTTGTGATTTCTCGTTTCACCGATGCCTTGTTGTTAATAATTAGGTTTAACTATTCGGACAAAGAAGTGCTAAATCTAGTTGAGAATTTAAAAACAAGCGAGGCGACTAAAAATATTGCATTGGTAATAAATGATGTTATAGCCAAGAAACATTACGGTTATAGTTATGGTTATGGTTTTAAGTATGGTTACCAATATCCCTACGAATATTCAAATGGCTACTATGATAGCGAAGAAGCTCCTTTAACCTTGAAAAAAAGGATATTAAATTTTTTCAAGTAAAAAGCCATTAATAAACAGCATTAATTCTTTAAAAATAATGGATAAAATGCAAATTAAAGAAGCAGTAAAAAAATATTATCTGAAATTTGCATTACTACTATTCCTTGTTTTAATTGGAATATTAACAAAATTCTACAATGGATTCGGTTTTGAATTTGTTCACAACCATTTAGGAGGATTAATTTATGTGGTATTTTGGATATTGTTTTTTTCAATTATTTTTCCAAAAACAACTCCATTAAAAACATCAATTTGGGTGTTTATTGTTACAACTATAATTGAGTTTACACAGCTTATACATACGCCTATTTTAGATAAATTCAGAGAATATTTTCTATTTAGAGCCTTGTTTGGCAGCATATTTAATCCTATTGATCTAATTTATTATTTATTAGGTGCTTTTTTAGGCTTTTTTATACTTAATGCATTTAGGATTAATGTTAAATAGAAAGCGTATTAATCACTCCTAAGGGTTTTCTAAAAATACTTTTATGCATCTTTAAAAGCATGCAAATGATTAATAATATTATAGAGTCGATTCAAAAACATCAGGATCGAAATGCTTTTTACATTAAGGGAAGACATTATACCTATAAAGACGTAGGGATAAAAATAACTGATATAAAAACAGCGCTCTTACCCCATTTGCATACTATTAATCCTAAACATATTGGTGTAATTATTAACGAAGATTTTGAATCATATGTATCGTGTATCTCGGTACTACTCTGTGGATACGGTTATGTTCCATTAAACCCCCTAAGCCCAAACGAACGAAATTTCGAAACAATACAACAGGCAGAGATTAAAGTAATTCTTACTAGTCACAAAACAGAAAACGATATTTTTTATAAAGATAAAGGGGTAAATGTTATATATACAAATGATATTACAAAAGGGGAGTTAAATTTAGAATTTCCAAGCACCAATGATCTTGATCCTGCATATGTTATATTTACATCTGGAAGTACAGGAAAACCAAAGGGAACACCTTTAAGCAGAGCAAATTTAAACGCTTTTCTCGAATCTGTTTGGCTTCTTAATTGGAAAATTGATGAGAATGACCGTTTTCTACAAATGTCAAGCATGACCTTTGACATGTCAATTCTAACCTTTATTATACCTCTTTGTGTCGGGGCTTGTATTTATACTGTTCCTGAATATGAAATTAAGTATATGTATGGGCTACAGCTGATGATTGAACATGAAATAACCTTTATAGCGGTAGTTCCTTCTACGTTATCTTTTTTAAAGCCGTATTTTGGAGAAATTAGCCTATCAAGTATCCGATATTCTTTAGTTTGTGGAGAAGCTTTTCCTATTGAATTAGCCAAATTATGGCAAGAGTGTGCGCCATCATCGCAAATAATTAATATATATGGCCCGACCGAAGCAACTGTTTTTACCCATTCATATGTTTATAAAGACGGAGTAAATGAAAAAGAATATAATAATATAATGGCTCTTGGCGATCTGGTTAAGAATATCGAAGGTATTATTTTGGACGATAGCGGTAAAGAAGTTTCGGTTGGAGATAAAGGCGAATTGTGTATTTCTGGAACACAACTTACAGGTGGTTACCTGCTTAATCCGCAGAAAAATGCAGAAAGTTTTTTTGAATACAATAAGGATGGAATGAATAAGCGTTTTTATAGAACGGGAGATATCGTCTTTATAGATAATGAAAACACCTATTTCTACGTAGGAAGAAAAGACACACAAGTTAAAATCCAAGGACATCGGGTAGAATTAGGCGATGTAGAAAAAAATGCAAGGGATATTACGAAAACAGAAAAAACAATAGCCATTGCCTTAAAAAACAGCATGGGTAATTATTACATTCACCTATTTGTTCAAGGAAACAACATTTTAAAGGCCGAAATTATTGAGTTTTTAAAAGGAAGAATACCCTATTACATGATACCTTCAAAAGTTACCTTTCTAGAAATAATACCCTTAAATGCAAATGGCAAAGTGGATAAAATTGCTCTTGCAAAAATTGCACAATCGCTAGAAAACACAATATAACAAAGGTTTAATGCAAAACGAGAATTTAATCACATATTTAACAGAGAAGAATCTTTGGTCTTTTCTAAATTATTTTTGTGATATAAATAGCAGTTATTCTTGTGAGTCGTTTGATTATAATTGGATTAAAACAGATAATTGTGATTGGCCTAATTTCATCAATTATATTAACTTAAAGGGTGTCGATAGTGAAGAGTTATTTCGTCACTTGACTCGTCAATCAAACCCCTCGCTTTGTCTTATTGGGCCACACTCTTCACCAACGGATATTTTAGACGGATTAATTGAACATTCTTTTAAACTTGTTGATGTTTGGTCTGGAATGGAATATGATAAAAGTTCAAAAAAACAATTGATGAACATTGACCATTTTGCCATTCAAAAGGTTGAGAATTTACAAATGCTTAAGAGTTGGATCGAAACATGTAAAATGATATTTTTTCCAAAAAAGAAAATTAATGAGCAAAAATTTGCGGCTCTTTTAAATGATAAAAGATTTACGCTTTATATAGGCTTATACAATAATCTCCCTGTTGCAACATCGCTATCATTCCATAGCGATGGTGTTTATGGATTATATAACATAGGAACGCTGAAAGAGTATAGAAACAAAGGAATTGGTTTTATTATGACACACCTCCCTGTTGAGGAAATTTTACAAAAAAACAACAATGAACCCATAATTTTACAGGCTACAAGTATTGGAGAACCCGTTTACAAAAAGGTTGGATTTAGTAAGGTTTGTGATTTTGTTATACTAAGCAGGGGTTAAAAACTACTTAAATTCATGTAGATTTAAATTAAGATTATTTCTCTAAAAGATCTTTTTCATTAACGAAAAATCCTGTTGAATCGGAATAAATAAATTAAGCACAACAACAATGACTTCAAATCTTCAAATACTCGATGATTTTCCTGTTAAAATTAGGATACCAGTAGCTTGGGGCGAAATGGATTCATACAACCACGTAAATAACACAGTTTATTTTAAATACTTTGAGAGTGCTCAAATAAAATACTTTGAGTCGTTAGATACATTTAAAAATCTTAGAGAAAATGGTTTTGGTGCCGTAGTTCATAAAATCTCTTGTACCTATATGATTCCTTTGGTTTACCCTGATTCTATTCAAGTTGGAGCGCGAATAACGGAGATAACTAGCGAAGAATTATCTTTCGAATTTTTTATCCTTAGCGAAAAGACTGGATTATCTGCCTTTGGTGAATCAATAATGGTGATGTATGATTTTAAGAATGCGCAAAAAGTAAAAGTACCAACAACCCTCATTGAGGCAATTAACAAAATAGAAAAAACCAAATTTTAGTTTCAAGCAATAAAATCTAACACTATGGATAGAAATGAAATTTTACAAGAACTGAACACAATTGTTCGAAAAGTTTTCGAAAACCCATCAATTATAGTTACTGAGACTACAACAGCAAATGATATTGATGAATGGGACTCACTTAATCACGCTACGCTAATTTCTGCAATTGAGAAGCATTTTAATATTAAATTTAAATTAACGGAGTTGATGGGATTTAAAAATGTAGGTAAGATTTGCGATTCAATTGCCCAAAGAACAATTAAATAATTACGAACTGGAAAATCTCTTTAAGAATGCTTTTTAATTCTTTTTCTTTTCTCCTTTTTTTCCCTTTAGTTATTCTTCTTTTTTATTTGATTAGGCAAAGCAGTTATCCGAAATTAGTTTTGATAACGGCAAGTGTTTTTTTTATTTTATACTCAAGCCCCTTTTCATTATTAATTATTTCGGTAATTTCAATATTAAACTATTTTATTGGGATTCAAATCGATAAAAAAGAAAATCCCGATAAAATTCAAATTTATTTTATACTAGGGATTTTTATAAATATTTCAAATTTATTCTTTTTTAAATACTTCAACTTTTTTATATCAAATATTAATAATTTAAGTGATGTGCTGGGCTTGATTCAAAAACTTCCACAACTTAATTTAATTTTACCTCTTGGGATATCATTTTACACCTTTTCTGCACTATCCTATTTAATAGATGTGAAACTAGAGAATATAAGTGCTGAAAGGAATTTAACATCATTTGTTAGTTATATTTTCTTTTTTCCCAAATTGCTTGCCGGACCAATAGAGAGGGCTCAATCTTTTCTTCCACAAATAAATGAAGCAAAAGGTATTTCTACATCAAATTTTTCAGAAGGAGCAAAACTAATTATTTGGGGCCTCTTTCAAAAGTTGGTTGTTGCTGATAGAATAGCAATTTACGTTAACTCCGTTGATCCTCATTATCATTCTGGAAAAACTATTCTTTTAAGTTCTGTTTTGTATACATTTCAGGTTTATGCCGATTTTTCAGGCTATACAGATATTGCCAGAGGATTAGCAAAAACATTGGGATTTAATTTAATGGAAAACTTTAAGCGACCATTATTTTCAGTTTCAATAACAGAATTTTGGAGAAGATGGCACATTTCTTTATCATCGTGGGTAAATGAATACATATATAACCCACTAACATTACAGCTTCGTGATTATGGGAAAAAAGGAATTATTCTAGCCCTTTTCATTAGTTTTGTTATTGTTGGTATTTGGCATGGGGCAACATGGACATTTGTATTATTTGGCATTATTCAGGGAATAATAATATCAATAGAGTTATTATCACTTAAATGGAGAAGAAAGATTTTTAAGAAAACCCCCAGTTATCTAACAATTATTTTAGGATTACTGTTTAGTTTTTCAACAATTACATTATCCCTAATATTATTTAGAGCCTCATCAATAGAGCAAGCGAGCGATATTATTAAAATGATTTTTAACCCCGTGGGAAAAATTTACTATGGCTCTGCCGCCTTTATATTATATTCATTATTTGGAATATTAATAATACTCTTAAGAGACATCTTTGTTGAATTTAAAGGGCATGACATTTTTATCATTCCTTCCAGATTTTTTATTATTAGATCCTTTTTATATGGTGTACTGTTAATTTTGATTATGCTGGTTGGTGTATTTGATGGAAGTCAGTTTATCTATTTTCAATTCTAATAACGTATGATTCATTTTAAAAGCCAAATAATTAAATTGATAATAAGAATAATTATTTTTTTAGCGGTATTGGCTTCTTTAGACTTTATATGTGGTGGAATACTTGAAAAATTATATTTTAATCAAAAAACAGGGCTTTTTTATAGGACAACATATGGTCTTGAAAAAACGAATGCAGAAGTACTAATCTTTGGATCTTCAAGTGCTAACCATCATTACAGTCCTGTTGTGCTAGAGAAACAATTAAATTTAACAGTATATAATGAGGGTAGGGACGGTATGGACATCCTTTATCACACAGCTATTTTAAAAGGAATTCTTAAAAGATATACTCCTAAGGTCATTATTTTAAATATCGCTCCAAATGAACTAACAACCTCAAACGGATATGATCGCTTTTCAATCCTTTTGCCCTATTTACGCAAGTACCCTGAGATGATAGATGTTTTAAGGTTAAAAAGCAAATATGAAAAAATAAAATGCATCTCGAAAACATATTCATATAACTCAATGCTATTAACTATAATAACAGGAATGATACCCAATAAAGAAAAGTCATTTATTGACAAAGGGTTTGTACCTCTTTTTGACACACTAAACACGGCAAAAACAAAAATAAGCACTCTGGTAAATGATCCTAAATTGGATACTAATAGAGTGAGCTTTCTTAATCAATTTATAAAAATATCAAAAGAAAAAGGCATTAGGTTATATGTAGTTTTCTCACCGTATTATTTCTCAGATATTAACACCACAAGTTCTATAGAAGTAGTTAATTCTATTTGTAAGCAATATAAAACACCCATTATGAATTATATACAAGATTCTTCTTTTACTAAAAGGGAGGAGTATTTTGTGGACGGGGGTCATTTAAATATTAATGGGGCAACTCTATTATCAACAAAACTATCAGCCATAATTAATAAAGATTTATTGGATTGTAAATTAGAAGTTTTAACTCCTAATAAGTAAGTGTTAAGGTTATTATAAAACACTTTTTAATAGTTAGATTATATTGAATCTTATTCGCTCCAGAATAAAAAAAGGAATACAGATCATATGTTATTAAGTTATTTTTAAAACAAATCAAATAATATATTTATTACAAGGATCAAATGATTCCTAAGTTCTTAAAAACCTAATAAGAAGATAATGTTTGATAAATATGTACTAAATCCGCTTCTTGAAGCCGTTGATAAATTTGCACAGAATAACGCATTTTGCATCAATGAAAAATTTTATACATATAAGGAATTTGCAACGAGTATTTCAAAGATTAGGCGGGCTATCCAGAAACAAGAAGCGAATATTGAAAACATTGGGTTAGTTGTTAATGATGATATCGAAACCTATGCCTCAATTTTTGCAATATGGTTGGAGGGATATGCATATGTTCCAATACACCCACAGCAACCACACGAGAGAAGCGTTGAGATTATTTCACAGGCGGATGTTCATTTATTAATCGATTCAACAGGCAATAAGGAATATAATAAGATAGCATTAATTAACAGTTCAAGCCTTAAAGATGAGGAGATTAACCTAAAATATAAGCAAGTACCTGATGATACTTTGTCTTACATATTATTTACTTCGGGGAGTACGGGAAAACCCAAAGGGGTTCAAATCACAAGGGGGAATGTTGGTTCGTTCATGAAATCTTTTTGGGATGTTGGTTTTATTGTAGATCAGAATGATAAATGCCTTCAATGCTTTGATTTAACATTTGATGTTTCTGTTCAGTCATTCCTAGTTCCCTTAACAAGAGGTGCTTGTACGTTCACAATTCCCCATGATCGTATTAAGTATAGTTACGTGTATGGTTTGTTAGAAGATCATCAAATCACCTTTGGTGCGATGGCTCCCTCGATGATAAGGTATCTGCGTCCGTATTTTGATGAAATCAATATTCCCAGCATGAGGTATAATATATTAACAGCGGAAGCCTCACCCCTCAGTCTAATAGACGAATGGGCAAAATGTATTCCCCACGCAGAAATATACGATTTTTATGGCCCAACGGAAGCAACAATCTATTGCACATACAATCAGTATAATAGACACGGGGTTAACAAGCAGCTTAATGGCATGTTATCGATTGGTCGACCCATGAATGGCTTAAGTGCAATAATAGTTGACGAAAACAAGAAATTATTAGGAGAAAATCAACGAGGAGAGCTATGTGTTTCTGGGGATCAAATTACACCGGGGTACTGGCAAAACGAGGAAAAAAATGCAGAGTGTTTTTTTGAACTTAAAGAGGGAAATGCTATTAAGCGATACTACAAAACCGGCGACTCCTGCTACTTTGATAATGATGGTGATATCATGCTGGCTGGTCGTTTAGACTATCAGGTTAAAATACAAGGGTACAGAGTGGAACTTGGTGAAATTGAATATCATGTTCGAGAGTTTTTATCGGGACAGAATGCTGTTGCAATAGCCTATCCCGCACAAAACGAGAACATGGAAATAGCTCTTTTTGTTGAAGGTGAATTTAGTGATAATGAAAGGCTAATTGATTATTTAATTCGAAAGATACCCTCGTATATGATTCCCTCGAAAATTATTGTAAAAGATATTTTTCCATTAAACGCCAATGGTAAAACGGATCGGATTTCGCTAAAAACCTTTTTATAAATCGGTTATGGAAGAAATTGTTATTAGAACCGCAACAATAGCAGATATACCTTTTTTAGTTGAAACTATTATTGAGGCTGAAAAAAGCGGAACAGATCGTTTATCATATTCAACAATATTTGGCTTATCCGAGGCTATGGTTGCTAAATATCTTGAAGAAATGCTTTTGGAGGAGATTGACGGGTGTGAGTTATCCGTTTCAAGTTTTCTGGTTGCTGAAGTCAATGGGGTTGTAGCGGCAGCCCTAAGCGCATGGATAGAGGGAGACCAAGGGATTTCATCAACTCAACTAAAAGGGAATTTATTGAATTTTGTTTTACCCAAAGAAAATATAGCAAAAGCGGCGTTAGTTAATTCTCTGATTAGTGAGATACATATTGAATACACTCCCAATTCCATTCAAATTGGAGCTGGTTATGTTTCAAAAGAACATAGAGGAAAAAAATTATTGGGTATTTTGAATGACGAGATTATCAACAGGCTATCAAAATCGAAACCCGATGTTTCAGAGGTATACGCACAAATATTTAGTTGCAATACACCCTCTATTAAAACATACGAAAAGGCAAATTTTAAAGTGATAATGACCCAAGAGGCCAAAAACCAAGAGATTATCAATTATCTACCATCAAATAAAAAGATATTATTGAAAAAACAATTGAATACCAACGACAAGGAGTAAATGCAAGATTTAAAAGTTCTTAAAGATTTTAAAGTAAAAACACAAACTCAGGTTAGGTGGGTAGATATGGATATTCTTGGTCATGTAAATAGTTCTAAATACTTTACCTACTTTGAGGTTGCAAGAATAAAATATTATGAAAAGTTAAAATTGCTTGAGGACTTCAAAAAAAGCAATATTGCAGGTGTTTTATCAAGAACAGAATGTAGCTATTTAGTGCCATTAAATTATCCAGATACCCTCACTATAGGTGCTAGAGTAACCGAAATATTTGAATATTCTATGGTTATGGAATATTTTATAAAAAGCAAATCAAGAGGATTGTCGTCTATTGGCGAAGCTGAAATCATCTTTTATGATTTTTCGACCAATAAAAAAATTGTAATACCAAAAAAAGTGGCTGAAAAAATAAAGAAGTTTGAAAATCTTTTAAGCAAATAAACCAAAAATCTTTTAACATGGAAAAGTTGGATATCATTGAAAAGTTAGCAACAATTTTTAGAACAGTATTTAAAAAAGAATCTTTGATAATTACTGAAGATTTAACAGCCAACGATGTAGAAGGATGGGATTCTTTAACGCACATGCTTTTAATTGCGGAAATTGAAAATGTTTTTTCCATAAAATTTAAACTAAAGGAATTAAATAAAATGAAAAATGTTGGAGATATGGTTGCAATAATTAGCTCAAAATTGTAGTTAGTATGATTTTCACATCCTTTAATTTTTTAATTTTCTTCCCTTTACTCCTTATTTTTTACTTTATTACACCATTTAGATTCAGATGGTTAACCTTACTTTGTGCGAGTTATTTTTTTTATTTAAATATTAAACCAATTTTTGCGCTAATCACTATTGGTGTAACCATATCAACATACATTTTTACACGACTAATTGATAATGTAAAGGACGATTCACAGAAAAAACGCTTAATGGTAATAAACATAATATTGATATTATTACCGCTGTTTTTCTTTAAATATTATAGTAATATTAATAATGGAATTATTGGACTCCTAGAATCGTTTAGTATACGATGGCCTTTACCTGACATAAAATTATTTCTTCCAATTGGAATATCGTTCTATACTTTTATGGCAATTGGTTACACTGTTGACGTTTATAATGAAGAGATTGAAGCAGAAAAAAACCTTGGCATCTTAGCTTTATTTATTTCGTTTTTTCCACTGATCTTATCCGGACCTATTGAGAGGGCAAAAAATATGCTTCCTCAATTTAGAGAACAAAAAAAGTTTGATTACAATGTTGCTGCGCAAGGCTTCAAGTTGATGCTATGGGGTTACTTTTTGAAACTTGTTGTTGCTGATAGGGTGGGAATATATGTTGATGCTATTTATAATAATATTGGTCAACACAATGGGACAACACTGCTTTTTGCCTCTCTACTATACCCCTTTCAGGTATATGCCGATTTGGGGGGATATTCGCTAATCGCCATTGGCACGGCCAAGGTTCTAGGAATTAATGTAATGTTTAATTTTAATCGACCATTTTTTTCAACGTCAATTGCGGAATTTTGGCGTCGCTGGCATATCTCATTGATAACTTGGCTTACAGATTATGTGTACACTCCTTTAGCTTTTCATTTCAGGACACTTCGTATTTGGGGCATAGTCTTAGCGCTTATGATAACCTTCTTCATCAGCGGTATTTGGCATGGAGCTAATTTAACATTTATTGTTTGGGGTCTGATGCAAGGCTTCTTTTTGAGTTTGGAAGCATTAACATCCAACACTAAAACAAAAATTGAAGATAAGTTTAAGTTGAAAGAGAAATCTTTATACATCTTGGTTTCGTGTATTATAACATATGTAATATTTGCATCATCTCAGATTTTGGGTCGTGCAACAAGCATAAATGATGCATTTACTGTTTTTAGAAAAATTGCGACATCTTCTGGGCATCTTTTTATAGGAGAGTTGCAGCAGTTGGTTTATGGTGTTTTGGCGGTTGGATTTCTAATAGTAATTGAATTTCGACAAGAGTTCTTCACAAAAAACCAAGACCCACTGAAATTTAACAAGTGGTATTTTGAGCACCTTGGGTATGCACTATTAGTAATTCTGATTTTATTGGTAGGTGTTTTCGATGGGAGTCAATTTATATATTTTCAATTTTAGGGAGGCATGAATCAACTTATATCAAGAGGATTAAAGATACTTTTCTTCATATTTATTATTATTGTTTCAGATCAAGTTATTGGTTTAATATTGAGAAAGTTATATTTTAATCAGAAGGAGGGTTCAAATCGTGCTTTGAATTATACATTTAAAGAGTGTAAATCGGATATTCTTGTTTTTGGAGCATCACAAGCATTACATAATTATGATTCTCGTATTATTACTGATTCACTGGGACTGACTTGTTTTGATGCAGGACAAGATGGGGGTCATAGTATTTTATTACAATATGCTCAAATAAAGGTAATTGCCGAGCGTTATTCTCCTCGATTAATATTTCTTGAATTTAACCCTAAAAACATTGTTCATTATCCAGGAGATTATGATCGATTATCAATTCTGTTACCTTACTATAAGGAATACCCGGAGTTGCGCCCCCTAATTCTTCTACGAAGTCCTTATGAACGAATAAAGTTATTTTCGGCAATTTATCCTTTCAACTCTAAAATTTTTAGCATCATAAGATTTAATATTGATTTTCTTTCAAGGCACAAAAAAGATTTTGAAGGGTATATTCCAATCAAAGATAAAGTGATGAATATTGGAATGCTCAAAACAAATTCTGAAATTGTACCGCAACCTGTGGTGGATATGAATATGTTAAACGCATTGGAAAATATAATTCATATATGTAAAAAGAAAAACGTTACTCTTTGTATTGTTAGTTCTCCGCTTTTTCATACTGTTGGCGAAAAAAGAATCAATAATTCATTTGTAGAAAATCAAGCATTAGATATTATCCGTAGAGAAAATGTAAAACACTTTGATTTTTCATATGATTCTTTATTTATGGGTAGATTAGATTGGTTTGCAGATGCTGGTCATCTAAACGAGGAGGGGGCAACAAATTTCACAAAAGCACTAATTAGGAGAATAAAGTACGATAAAGATCTCTGTTCTTTACTTAATGTGAAAAAAAAGTAGCTGCATGAATAATAAAGTATTAGTTACCGGAGCCGATGGTTTTATTGGGTCGCATCTTGTTGAATTATTGCTTAATAATGGATACAAGGTAAGAGCTCTCGCCCAGTACAATTCCTTCAACTACTGGGGTTGGCTTGAGGATATTCCTACAAATTCAAATTTGGAAATTGTAACTGGCGATATACGAGATCCTCATTTTTGTAAAGAAATTGTAAAGGGAGTAGATCTTGTTTTTCATTTAGCAGCACTAATTGCCATTCCATACTCATATATTGCTCCGGATAGCTATGTTGATACAAATGTAAAAGGCACTCTAAATATTTGTCAAGCGGCAAGAGAAAATGGAAACATAAGAGTTATTCATACTTCGACATCAGAGGTTTACGGAACCGCCCAATACGTTCCAATTGATGAAAAACACCCCAAACAGCCTCAATCACCATATTCTGCTTCAAAAATAGGTGCAGACGCAATGGCGATGAGTTATTACAATTCGTTTAATCTTCCGCTTACTATTGCCCGTCCGTTTAATACTTATGGACCCAGACAATCAGCTCGAGCAATTATTCCAACAATAATATCGCAAATACTATCTGGGGTAAAAGAAATTAAGCTTGGAGATTTAAGACCAACCCGTGATTTTAACTTTGTTAAGGATACTTGTAAGGGGTTTCTTGCTATTTCGCAATGCGATAAAACCATTGGAAAGGAGATCAATATTGCTTCAAACTTTGAGATTTCAATGTTTGATACTCTTAATAAGATAAAAGAGATAATGAAGAGTAGCGTTGAGTTTACAACAGATGAACAAAGAATAAGACCTGATAATTCAGAGGTGTTTAGACTTTGGGGTGATAATAGTTTAATCAAAGAATTAACAGGATGGAAACCCGAATATAACATCCAAAAAGGTTTAGAAGAAACAATTAATTGGTTTTCGAATAAAGAAAATCTAAAAAAAATTAAATCGGGTATATATAATTTATAGGGTTTTCAAGAGAAAAACGCAGCAAGAATTTACTTGCCCTTTGAACCCGAAAACAAAAATAAAACGCATGAATAAGTTTCCTGAATTTGAAATAGCAGGTCGAAAAGTTGGACAAAACTACGATCCTCTAGTAATTGCAGAGTTAGGTATTAATCACGGTGGTAGCCTTGACGTAGCTTTTCAGATGGTTGATGCTGCTGCAAGCGCAGGTGTTGAAATTATCAAGCACCAAACGCATATCGTTTCAGATGAAATGAGTTTAGAAGCAAAAAAAATCATACCAGGCAATGCCGATATATCTATCTATGAAATAATGAATTCCTGTGCGTTGAATGAGGAGGCCGAACGAGCGTTGCAGGATTATGTACATAAAAAGGGGATGATCTTTATCTCTACCCCATTTTCACGGGCAGCGGCAATTCGCCTTGAAAGCATGAATGTTCCTGCATATAAAGTAGGCTCTGGTGAGTGTAATAATTACCCTCTTCTTAATTATATTGCCTCCTATGGTAAGCCAATTATCCTATCTACAGGAATGAATACCATTGAAAGTATTGGAAAAGCGGTTGAAATATTTAGACAGAATAAAATTCCTTACGCATTGCTTCACTGCACAAACGTATACCCGACACCACCAGAAATCGTGAGACTCAATGCGATTAACGAATTGAGAGAAGCTTTTCCTGATGCCGTTCTAGGATTATCCGATCATACCGTAACAAATTATCCATGTATTGCATCTGTTGCCCTTGGTGCTTCTATATTAGAGCGTCATTTTACTGATCACATGAATAGGGTTGGACCAGATATTATCTGTTCAATGGATACTGCCGCCTGTAAGGAGTTGATTTTTGCTTCCAAAATCGTTAAAAAAGCACGTGATGGTAAAAAAGGTCCAGTTGCGGATGAAAAGCCAACAATAGACTTTGCCTATGCTTCAGTTGTGTCCATCAAAGCGATAAAAAAAGGAGATGTTTTTACCCGTGAAAATATTTGGGTAAAACGGCCAGGAACAGGCGAGATTAAAGCAGAAGAGTTCGAATCAATTCTTGGGCGTAAAGCACAAGTGGATATTGAAAACGATCAACAAATCACAAGGTCACAAATTCAGGAATAATCATGAGAAAAGTATTTATTGTAATTGAAAGAAGAGCAGATTACAGTCGCTATAAGCCCATACTTCAAAAACTAAAACAAGATCCTTTTTTTGAAATATATCTTGTGGTTACAGGCATTTGCCTTTTAGAAACTCATGGTAAAGATGTCAACTATATAAAGCAGGACGGGTTTAAGATTGATGCTGAAATCCCTATGTTTGATGCGAATGGGGAAGATACTGGAGCAGAAATGGTAAGATCGATGAGCCGTGTGATGACGGGTCTTGTTAATGAGCTAGAAAAAGCAAAACCCGATATCGTACTTTCTGGTTTTGATATTGGTGGTAATTTTGCCGTTACTGTGGCTGCAGCACACATGAATATTCCTATTGCACATATTCAGGGAGGTGAGGTTACAGGAAGTATCGACGAAAGTATTCGCCACGCCATGAGCAAATTTGCTCATATACATTTTCCTGCAACAGAACTTTCAAAACAACGGCTGATCAGAATGGGAGAACACCCTGATTCCATTTATGTTGTTGGCTGCCCTTCAATTGATGTACTCGTAAATACACCCGTTTTACCTCGTGAAAAAGTCGAAGAGTATTTAAAGGTTGATTTATCAAAGCCAACGTTATTGATGATACAACACCCTGTTACCACGGAGTGGATGAATTCATTTGATCAGATAAAAGAAACAATTGAAGCAATCAAGGAATCAAAGGTTCAATGTATTGTACTATTACCTAATAACGATGCTGGATATTCGAAGATTATCGAATTTATTAAATCGAATGATGTAAAATGGTTTCCAAGTTTGCCTACCGATATCTTCATTAATCTTTACCGTAATGTAAGTGCTTTAATTGGCAATTCCAGTTCTGGTATCCATGAAACGCCAACGCTGAAAATTCCTACAATAAACATTGGAACTCGGCAGCAAGGACGGGAGCGTGCCGGAAATGTTATAGACGTTCCGAACAATAAAACAAAAATTGTTGAAGCTATAAAAAAAGCGGTTTTTGATGAGGATTTTAGAAAATATGTTCGTAGCCTCGAAAACCCCTATGGCAATGGAACTTCTGCAGAACAAATTGTTAAAATTTTAAAAACGGTACCTTTAGATGGTATCGTTCAAAAGATTTTTCATGATTAGAAAAAAAGTACTAATACTTGGTGGCTCTGGATATCTTGGACAAAATGTCGCCAAAAGATATTCATCGGAAACCAGCTATCATACTACAATTGGTGATATAGTTGAACCCTCAACACCTATTTGTGATTTCATAAAAGTAGATGTTTTTAATAATTCTGGGTTGGAATCTGTAATTCAGGAGCATGATATTATAATCAATTGTACCGGTCAGATAACAAAACCGATCAATAAATGCCTGAAAATTAATACCGAGGGACTTGCAAATATCACAAATGCAGCAATAAAACACGGCAAGAAAATATTTCAAATATCAACATTAGCAGTTTATGGCTCATGCGATTTTGCAGATGAAAACAGCGAGTTAAACCCTGAAAGCCCATATGCAAGCTTTAAAGCATTTGCAGAATTTCAAATCCAAACAACTTCCAAGCACAACTTTTGTATTCTTCGACTACCTAACTTATACGGAGGAAATCAAGTAAAAGGGGTATTTGCCTATCTTCTAAGATCTTTTAATTCCGATAAAAAACTAGAATTTAATAATGATGGAAATTTAAGCCGATATTTTTTACATATTTCTGATTGTGCTGAGGCCATATTTATGGCTGTTGACAAAAATATTACTGGTATTTATAATGTTACAGCACGAGAAAAATATAGTATAAAAGAAATCATTCAAAAGTTGGAAACAGAAAAATCAATTCGTTTCGAAACATTTTTTGAGCAAAAGGAACCCATTGAGAATATTGGAAAAGTTAGTTTCGAAGCCTTTACTAGTGTAACAGGCTTTGAGCCAGCACAAACGATAAACTCATTAATTAAAAATTCTTTCGTTTAAAAATGAAGACAAAACACATAGAACAATATTTAATTAAAGAGGGTACTACCGTTAGGCTGGCAATGAAACAGCTCGATTCCACCCACCGGAAAATCCTATTTCTCATTGATGAAAATGGTAAATTACTAGGCTCTCTATCCGATGGTGATATCCGAAGATGGATTTTAGCAGAAGGTGCCTTGGATGTAGACGTAATATCTGCCTGTCATCTAAACTCCTTTGCTGTTAGAGAAGGGTATGATTACAAAGATGCAAAGGCTCAAATACTAAAAGAAAAATATTCAGCAGTTCCAATAATCGATATAAATGGAATAATCATTGATATTCTATTTTGGGATGAAATATTGGAGGAATCAAAACTTAAAGTAGAGTACGATAAAATTGACGTTGAGGTGGTTATCATGGCTGGCGGACAAGGAACACGACTTGAGCCGTTCACTAAAATTCTTCCAAAACCACTTATCCCAATTGGAGATAAAACAATAATTGAAATTATAATCGATAAATTCCTCGATTTCAAAATAGATCATTTTTTAGTTTCGGTTAACCACAAAGCAAAAATTATAAAATCCTATTTCGAAGAGCTCTCACCCGAATATTCAATCGAATATATTGAGGAAAAAATGCCTTTAGGGACAATCGGTTCATTAACACTAGTAAAAGGAAGGTTCAACAAACCAATTTTAATCACAAATTGCGATATTATTATTGATGCAAACTATTCCGAATTTGTTGAATTTCATAAAAAAAACAAATACGACATTAGCCTTGTAGCCTCATTAATGCACCATAAAATCCCCTACGGAATATGTGAAATTGAAAATGGGGGGACAATGACTGATTTTAAAGAAAAGCCAGAATACTCCTTTTTGGCATCAACAGGAATGTATATTATTAATCCCGAACTAATAGAATTAATCCCCGACAATACGTTTTATCATATCACACACCTTATGCAGCAGGTTCGAGAACGAGGAGGGAAGGTTGGTGTTTTTCCTATTAGCGAGGACTCTTGGCTCGATACAGGGGAGTGGAATGAGTACAAAAAAACAATAGAAAAGTTTAAAATTTAACCTAAAATAGTGACCCCTCCTGCTATTTTAAAAGTTTGCGTTATTGGTTTTGGCTCAATTGGGAAACGACACTGCCAAAATCTCAAGCGAATTGGTATTCATGATATTACTCTTTTCCGTGAAACAGAAAAGGGTAATGATTTTGGCTTTAAAGAAATCTACAGTGAGGAAGAACTCTTTTCAAGAGAATTCGATTTTTTTATACTTTCAAATCCCACTGCGCTTCATTATAAGTTCTTAGAAAAACTCATCCCAAAACAATCAAACATACTTGTTGAAAAGCCAATTGCAGCAACTTGGGAGGAGTTCAATCAGCTCGAGTTATTGCTTAAAAACTACTCGGGCATAGGGATGTGCGCTTATAACTTAAGATTTCATCCCTGCATTAAAAAAACTAAAGAAATTTTAGAGGATCGAACATTAGGTAAAACATATTCAGCACGTTTTTTTGTTGGACAGTATTTACCCGATTGGCGACCAAATACTGATTATCGCACATCCTATTCATCAAGTAAAATGCTGGGAGGAGGAGTTGTTTTAGATCTAATTCATGAGATTGATCTGGCGAGTTATCTTTGTGGATCTATTAATAAAAACTTCCATTCGATTGTAGGAAAACTCTCAGATCTTGAAATTGAAACTGAAGATTTGGCCGAAATACATTATCAATCCAGCAAGGATGTTTTTGTCTCTATACACATGGACTACCTTGTTCAAGGGTATTCAAGGTATTTTGAGATTATTTGCGAAAAGGGAAGATTGATCTGCGATCTATTTAAAAATGAAATTCAAATTATAAAAGCAAAAAACGAAGTTACTAATAAATACACCTTTAGCGATTTTGATAGAAACAACATGTATTTATCATTAATGGAGTATTTTATAAAAAGCTATTTAGAAAAGACCGGCCCAACACCATCTTTAATTGACGGTTTGGGCTCTTTGAAAACTGCATTATGTGCTAAAACAAATTCAAATAAATATGAATAATCAAAAGTTAGAATTGTTTGATGTAAAGGATAAAAAAATTGCGATAATAGGCGCAACAGGCATATTGGGGAGCCGTTATGTTGAGTTTTTAGCAAATAAAGGAGCAGAAGTTATTATTGGCGATATTGACATTGATAAATGTAACAACCTATCTAACTTAATGAAAGATAAGGGTCAAAAAACGCTTCCATTATATATAGATAATACTGACGAGAGCAGCATCATAAAATTTTTTTCCGAGATAAAATCAAAATATGGTACTTTAGATGTACTGATTAACAATGCACAGATAAAGCCAGAAGGTTTTTATAATCCGTTCGAGAAGTACACGAAGGAAACATTAATGAAAGTGATTGACGGCAATCTTGTTGGCGTTACGTTGGCTTGCAAGGAGGGGTGTAAGTTATTTTTGGAACAGGGTCACGGTGTAATTATCAACGTAGCGTCTATTTACGGCATTGTTGCTGCGGATCAGAGACTTTATGATGGCGTAGAAAACATTTATTTTCCTGATGAGAAATTTTCATCTCCCGTTTCTTATGCTATTTCAAAAGCAGGGGTGGTTCAGCTAACAAAATATCTTGCATCCTATTATCGCGAGAAAAATATCCGGGTGAATTGTTTAACACCTGGCGGGGTATTTGATAATCACGATGACAGATTTAATAGCCAGTATAGCTCACGGACACTGCTTGGAAGAATGGCTGATAAGGATGAATATAATGCAGCAATCCTATATCTATGCAGCGAGGCCTCAAGTTACATGACGGGCTTTAATATGATAATTGACGGTGGGTGGAGCGTTATTTAAAGTAATTGCAAAATAATCATAGTATTTTAGAATACATTTCTTTAAACTAAACATGAAAATATTAATCACAATCTGCGCAAGAGGTGGCTCAAAAGGCATTCCAGGCAAGAATGTCAGGATGTTGAACGGTAAGCCTTTAATAGCATATAGTATTAAAGTTGCAAATGAATTTTGCCAAAAACATAATGCAGTATTAACATTAAGCACCGATAGCATTGATATTAAGAATATTGCTGCTCAATTTGGGTTGTTTACTGAATATGTAAGACCCGCCGAAATGGCCACTGATAATGCGGGAAAAATTGGCACAATAAACGACGTTCTTTTATTTGAAGAGAAGAAAAGAGGTGTAAGATTTGATTTTATCCTTGATTTAGATGTTACATCACCATTGCGAACCATTGATGATTTAATATGTGCTTTTGAAATTATTAAAAATGATGAGAACGCCTTGAATTTGTTCTCCGTAAATAATTGCCATCGAAATCCGTATTTTAATATGGTCGAAAAATCATCAGATGGTTATTATAAACTAGTAAAACAACCAGAAACACCAATATTATCAAGACAAACAGCACCCAAGGTATATGATCTGAATGCTTCATTCTATTTTTATCGGAGAAAATTTTTCGACTTGAATTTTAAAAATGCGTATACTCCATATTCACTTGTATACGAAATGCCTCACTCTTGTTTTGATCTTGATGAGCCCATTGATTTTACACTTATGGAGTTGATGCTAAGAGAAAACCTAATCGATTTCGAATTATAATTAGTGATAAAAAAAACCATTTAATCGTTCGATATGTCCAAGAAAAACATAATGGTTATTGGAGCGGGGCAGTTGGGAAGTCGTCATTTGCAAGGCCTTGCAAAGAGCGAAGAACCGTTTACAATTGCTGTTGTAGATCCCAATACTTCAAACTTAGAAGTTGCTATCAACCGATTCAAGGAAATTGCAGGTTATGAAAGACATGATCTTTTTTCATATAAGAGTTTACAAGAGATACCCAATCTGATTCTTGATGTTGTTATAATAGCCACCAATGCCGATGTTCGAGCGATGATAACCAAGCAAATGGTTGAATTATTTGAAGTTCGTAATATCATCTTTGAGAAAGTTGCCTTTCAGAGCGAAAACCAGTTTCTTGAAATCATAGAACTATTACAAACTAAAAAAATAAAAAGTTGGGTGAATTGCCCTCGCCGCCATTTCCCTTTTTATCAATATCTCAAAGAGTATTTAAGCGATAAAGGACCAATAAGCATGGAAGTTAATGGGGTTGATTGGGGTTTGGCTTGTAATGCTGTTCATCAAATCGATCTTTTAGCATTTTTAAGCGGTGAAACCCGATTTCAGGTAGTTGAGAATCTTCTTCATGAAAAAATTTATCAGAGCAAACGGCAGAATTTTATTGAATTTTATGGTTCGTTTTCCGGTAAATCTATTTCTGGAAATCACTTTAAATTAAGTTGTGAAGTAAAAAAAGATGATGGAGATAAGCCATTCCTAACGCATCAAATTAGCATTCAGGGGGAAACTATCCTAATAAAAGAGTCTCAAGGGGTTTCGGAGTTTTATAAGGAGGATGCTAAAATCCCATATCGTACCGAAGAGGTGAAAATGATGTATCAGAGCGGATTGACGAATTTACAAGTAAAACAAATTCTTGATACTGGATTATCCCATTTACCAACTCTTGAAGAATCTTTTGAAATTCATAAACCATTATTAAGCGTATTAAATGAACAATACTTTAAGATTCTAGGAAAGAGAATTAACGAACTACCTATAACCTAATTATTTATGCAAAAACAGATTTGGCTTATTGGCGCAGGCCCAATGGCGATTGAGTATGCAACGGTTTTAAAAGCACAGCAAACACCTTTTATTACAATTGGAAGAGGGACGCAAAGTGCGACTACGTTTTATGATAAAACAGGATTAGAAGTTGTTCCTGGAGGATTGGAGGCATTTCTAAAAACGAAACCAGTAATTCCTCCTAAAGTTATTGTTGCTACTGGTGTTGAGACGCTTTTCCAAAATTGTTTGGAATTAATAGAGAGTGGAGTAAAAGAGATACTTTGTGAAAAGCCGGGTGGGTTAAATGCTTTGCAAGTTAAGAATTTATCTGAAAAAGCAGAGCAAAATAGTGTAAAGATTTATCTTGCGTATAACCGTAGATTTTACAGTTCGGTGAAGAAAGCAAAAGAAATTATTTTAAAAGACGGGGGGGTCTCTTCTTTTAATTTTGAATTCACAGAATGGGCTCATGTAATTTCACCACTTGTTAAAGCGGAAGGGATCAAAGAAAATTGGTTTTTAGCGAATTCAACACATGTGGTTGATCTTGCATTTTATTTAGGGGGCAAACCCAAAGAAATTTGTTGCTTTAATGCTGGTGGTCTAGCTTGGCATCCGGCTGCCTCAATTTTTACAGGGGCGGGAATTTCCGTTGAGGGTACATTGTTTAATTACCAAGCAAATTGGGAGGCTCCAGGTAGGTGGGCTGTAGAGATTCTTACAAAAAACCATAGACTTTATTTTAAACCAATGGAAAAACTTCAAATTCAAAAAACAGGAAGTGTTCAGGTTGAATTTGTTGAGTTGGATGATTCTTTAGATATAAATTTCAAACCCGGACTTTACCTGCAGACTGAGGCTTTTTTAAAAAATGATTTCACAGAGTTTATATCAATCCATGAGCAATTATCATTAATGCCAATTTACAATAAAATGGCAGGATATACAGATTAAAAACCCAATTTTTTCGGGATTATGAAACATTCTTATTCATTTGTATGATGCTGTAATGAAAAAAGTAATTCTTTTCAGCAGAAATGATTTAGTGAACCTTTACGGGGGAATTGGCCAGCATCTTATAGGAGCTATTAATATTGTTCATCTTGCCTATTCAAAGGAAGAAGAACAAATTTTAAGAGAGAGATATAACGTTGTAGATATAATCAACTTTAAGGGTGAAATTAGCCAGTTAATTGGTCAAGAACAAATTGATTTGGATTTAATCCATCAAATAGATCAATTAATAATCGATCAAACAAATAATCGATTTTGCCTGAATTCTTGTATTCAAAGCGACAGAACATTCGCAAACATGGACTATAATGAAATCTTAATTTTAGTTCAAGTGTACTATAAGTTCTGGAATAATCTGATAGAGAAACTGCGTTTTGATTGTTTGTTGCACGAACCAGTAGCACTTTTTTTCTTGCAAATTGCTTCAGTAATATGTAAAAAACATGGTGCAGAATACTTAACACAAATTCAAGTTTTTGGGGAGACTAAATATAACTGGATTTTTGTTTCGGCTGATAGTGGATTCTCTATTGAAATGCCTAAAGCATTAGCAGAAATTGATTCTTCGGATGAAGACAAGCATAAAAGGGCGGAAAAATTTCTTGATAATTTCCGAAAGGATTTTGAACTAATACTCCCTGAATTAGCATCAAAAGACCGAAATTCTGGAACGGCTAATGTATTTGGATTTTGGTTGAAGATTATTAAAACCATCGCTAAGCATATTTTCAATAAAAGGGAGAACAAGCAAGAGGGAAGCGATCCTGAAAATGCACTAGAAAGATACCTAAGTCGTAATAAATCAAGATTGTCCGATCGGCTTAAAAATCTTTGGGATGAGCAATTTTACTTAAGATACGATAATTTTGACCCTAATAAGGATTACTATTACTACCCAATGCACATGGAACCAGAAGCTGTTGTATTGTATTGGGGTGATGGTATTTACAAAAACCAGATTAAACTTATAGAAAATATAGCCGCCCAATTACCACCGAATAGCTTTTTATATGTTAAAGTTCACCCAATTGTAAAAGAGGAGAGGCATTTTATTGACTATAAGAGGGTTAGGGCAATTCCCAATGTTAAATTATTAGGCTCTGCTGTTTCTGGTAAGCTGATTATCTCCCAATGCAAGGGATTGCTAACCATAAATGGCACCAGTGGTTTTGAAGCAGTTTTGTTAAATAAGCCCGTTTACGTTTTTGGAAATAGTTTTTACGATTTGTCGAATCGGGTATTCAAGATTAAAAATATTCGTGATTTAAGAGAGGTATTATATCAAAACCACAATCAAGTATTAAAAGATGATGAGTCACTATATCGTTTTGTGCTAGCATATCTTCAAATTAGTCACCCCGGATACACGGCTTATTACAGTAATTACAGAGAATTATTAAAGATAGGTCATAATAAGAACGTTGAAGAAGTTTCAATCGGCATCAAAGAATATTTTACCTAAATAGTATTTTTAAAGAATGCTTTTTAACTCAATCGGGTTTGCAATTTTTTTCCCCATAGTATTTCTATTATATTGGTTTGCTTTCAACAAAAAGCTTCAGAGTCAAAACATCCTACTTTTAGTTGCAAGCTATTTCTTCTACGGGTCTTGGGACTATAGATTTTTATTTCTCCTAGTTTTCTCAACATTATTAGACTATTTCACGGGTTTAAAAATGTATGAGAGTGAAAATCGCCGTAAAAAATTATTTTGGTTTTGGTTAAGTGTATCTGTTAATCTCGGATTTCTTGGCGTATTTAAATATTATAATTTTTTTATTTCCTCTTTCTCAGACGCCTTGACAGGTTTTGGGTTTCAGGTAAACCCATGGACTATTAAAGTGATTCTTCCTGTTGGAATATCTTTTTACACTTTTCACGGATTATCCTATGTAATTGATATCTATTATGGGAAAATTAAACCAGTAAAAAACTTTGTAGAGTATTCAGTATTCGTAAGTTTTTTCCCCTTACTCGTTGCGGGGCCAATTGAACGAGCAACACATCTTCTTCCTCAGATACAAAGAGAGAGGCAATTCGATTATCAAAAAGCGACAGATGGGTTAAAACAAATTCTTTGGGGTTTGTTTAAAAAAATAGTTATAGCCGATAATTGTGCGCAGTATGCAAATCAGATATTCAATAATTCGGCAAGTTTTGGAGGAAGTACGCTCGCTATTGGAGCGGTTCTCTTTGCCGTTCAGATATATGCGGACTTTTCGGGTTATTCCGATATAGCGTTAGGCGCCTCACGATTATTAGGGATAGAACTTTTAAGAAACTTTGCGTTCCCTTATTTTTCAAGGGATATTGCCGAGTTTTGGCGACGTTGGCATATATCATTATCATCATGGTTTCGTGATTACCTATATATCCCTCTTGGAGGTAGTAAGGGTGGTAATTGGATGAAAATCAGAAATACCTTTATAATTTTTATTGTAAGCGGTTTTTGGCATGGGGCAAATTGGACTTTTATTGTTTGGGGGGCATTAAATGCTCTTTATTTTCTGCCTGTTTTGCTATTAAACAAAAACAGAATTAATCTGGAGATTGTGGCTATAGGAAAGTTTTTCCCATCGTTTCGTGATATTATAAATATTGGACTAACATTTATTCTCACTTGCATTGCTTGGGTATTTTTTCGTTCCATAGATATTCATCATGCAATTAACTATTTAAAGGGCGTTTTTTCAAAGTCGATTTTTTCAAAACCAGAAATATTTCCTAAACAGATTCTGTTTTTAGTATTAATCTTGTTTTCTGTGGAATGGATACAAAGATCAAAACAACACGCCTTACAATTCGACAGCAAAAATTTAAATCCAGTGTTAAGATGGGGTATTTACTATACGATTTTCTTTTTGATTTTTTGGTATTTTGGGACGCAACAAGAATTTATTTATTTTCAGTTCTAGGTTTCAATGAAAAATTTTTTACTAAAACTTTTCCTATTCATTTCTATAGTAACTATTTCTATATTGACATTTTATTTTTATTACGAATATAGATTTAGAGAAATTAGCTATAAAGAATCTCTTAATAGCATTTTTATTTGGGGTGATTCTCAGGCAAAAGCAGGATTTGATTTAGAAAAAATTTCAAAGATTACGGGCAGAAATGTTTATTCTGCAGCTAAAGGAGGTGCTGGGGTTTATGATTTTTTGGTTTTCACTGAAATTGTTCCTGATAATTCTGTTGTTGTACTTTCTATTTCTCAACTTGCGCAATTGCGCGGGAGGGATAAAAATACGGGGGGAATTCCATTTAAAAGCATATATCAATTAGTTGTAAATCATTTCGAAGACTTATTACCATCTATCCGAAATAACTTGCAACCTAAAGAGTTGTTTACTAGCAGCTCAGCATTATATCCTTATCGCGATACCATTACTTTTCATGAACCTATATCAAAATTTCAAGAAATTTATTTTACTAATGGTAGCCAATATCAGGAGAAACAAAAGTTATTTACTTACGGAATTAAAAGACTCATAGATAAAAGATGCAAGTTAGTTTTTGTTGAGTTTCCATTTCATCCTTTACTTGTAGATGTTATAATAAAATCTCCTTTTAATGTGGGGACAAAAAGATTTAATAAAGATATTTTGAAATTATTTCCAAAGTCGCAATATGATACGCTAAACATTACGACCAAGAAACGAATGATGTACGATCTTACCCATTTGAATGAGTTTGGTGCAAAGCTAATTACAGATTCTATTTTTGAGACGGATTCGCTGTTTAGCAAACAAACGGTTCATTGGGTGGTAATTAATGGTGGAGTTTGTGAATAATTAAAAATGAAATTTATTTCGTTGAAACCGTTATTTGATCTCGATACGTTGCTTCAAAAATTGAAGGACAATAAAGTGGTATTGAAATTTCTTTCTTCTTCTTTTCTTTCATTACCTGTCTCAATTATTGTTTCCTTTTTGACATTTAGGAGGATTGAACCCTATTATATGGGTGTTTGGTTAGCCATGTCAATATTTGAAACGTATGCCACTATTCTTAGGCTCGGGGTTGTTAATGGGATGAATCGAGAATTACCATATTATCTTGGAGTGGGCAAAACAGAGGAGGCTAATGAATTTGCACAAAACACACTGGCTTTTTCTTTACTCAACATTGTAGTTCTTTTGCTTATTGTGCCTTTTGTGATTTTTAGGTTCGAACTTAATATAACCTATTTAGCCTGTATCTCTGTTGCTGTTTTTAGAAGTACCACGGCTTTTTATACCACCTATTTAAGCGGAACTTTCCGCACTTCGAGCCATTTTAATAAACTAAGCAACATTCAATTCATCAATCTTACTTCAAACCTCCTTTTATCTCCGCTGATTTATTTTTACGGATTATATGGTTTTCTGGCGATGCAAGTGTTGCTAACAAGTATAAACTTGGTATTATTACATAGGTTTCGTCCTATGCGAATTAAACCAGCCTTAAAGGTGAAGGTTATTTTAACCCTTATGAAGACAGGAATTCCATTGTTTTTAACTTCATATCTGGTTTCTTTAATTGATACCATTCCTCGGTTGTTTATTTTATCTTACGGTAACGAAGTCATGTTGGGTCTCTATTCTCCTGTTTTTATTCTTATTAGCACGCTAGCATTACTTCCATCTACATTAGGTCAATATTATTACCCCAAATTAACCTATATGTTTGGACAGAATAATGATGCGGGTCAAGTTTGGAGAAAAATTAAGCGATTATATTTGGTTACAATTATTGTTACTTTGCCTGCTATTCTTTTAGGGTATTTAATTTTGGATGATGTGATTAAATATTTTCCTAAATACGTAGGATCCTTACCATATTTGAAGATAGGATTGCTAATGGGACCCTTGGTTCTTTCTAAATTAGGAAATTTTGTAAATGTAATTTTAAAAAAAACAGATCAGATGGGTATTTATGTTGTATCCTATGCTTTTTTTCAAACAACCTCTCTGTTTATACTCTACCGTTTGAATCATGATGTATTGCTAACGGTTATATGGTCTCAAATTCTCACTAGTTTATGTTTGTTTATCGTAAGTTATTTCTTGAATCAAAGAACTGTCAAATTAAGTATTTGATGTAATGTTAAAAAAGAACCTACATTTATTTGAAAAATTTATAATTATAATATTCTTATTATATACAGGAGGCGCAAACATATTGTTTTCTAAATACACGCCGTTCGTCCTAGCAATAGTCCTCATATTATATAATCGTTATAAATATTCTGGCAAAACAAATAGATTAATCTTTTTAATTATTATTTGGCTGCTAATAAATATTATTTCGATCATATTGTTTGATTCAACATTTTTTTATTTTAGGATTTTGATTGCGACAATTGACATCATTTTTTTTCCATACATACTTATCAAATGTTTTGGTCCAAGTTTCTGGAATAAGTTTGAAACATATATATTTTATTTAACATTAATTTCAATCCCGCTATTTTTATTAAACATACTTTTCACGAATTTCTTTGACTCCTTATCGGGTTATTTTAATTCAATTACCACACAATCTCTTGCCGCAAATCCTAATTATTGGTCTTCGTTTTTTTATGTTAATGCATTCATTGATAATGGCTATGGAATAAGAAGGAATTGTGGATTTATGTGGGAACCAGGGGGGTTTGCTCTGATAATTATATTTGGAATGATACTGAACTGGTTAAAAAATGGGGTTAATATCGACAAAAGATCTGTTGTTTATACACTTGCGCTGATAACTACATTTTCCACGGCAGGTTATTTAGCCCTGTTTTTTTTGGTAATTGCCATATATATTAAAAAAATCACGCTGGTAAATAGTTTAATTGTATTATCTTTTTTCGGCATTTTTGGAGCATCTATTTATAATCTAGGCTTTATGTCCGATAAAATTAATACTAATATAGAAGCATATAATGAAAATGAGAGCAAAGACTCAGAAACAAAAGTAAACAGGTTATTAGGTGCAAAAAATGCCATTTTAAGAACATTCAGATACCCAACAGGAAAAGGTTTACTATCTGGACAGGATACAGATCTTCTAAAAACAGATTTAAAAGACGGGACAAATGGTTTAGGATCGTTATTAGAAACATGGGGTTTTTTTGTATTTCCTTTTCTCTTATATTTAATCTATAAGTTCATGAAAATTTATAATTATGCAAATTTAAAAAGACCAACAATAGTAATCTTCTTTATCGCATTTTTAATCATGCTATTTTCAAATCCAATTTCAATGGCCGTATTTCTTTATATAATAATTATTAATGCTTTAGTATTTCCTTTTAAAAAACCTGCTGATGACGAAAAAATAGCTGTTCGGGTTAGTTAATATTATTGTTCCGAATAGTTTCTTGTTTTAAACGATTTTATTAAGTAGTTAAATGATAAAAAGATGATGTTTTATTTAAGCACAGATAGATATAAAAACCTGATTGACTAATTATTAAAAAGGGACAGAAATAAATACATTAATGTAATTATAAATTGAATGAATAGTCAAAAACGGAAAAAGAAATACGACATAATTGTGGTAACTCGCGAATCCTTTCCAATTGGAATGGCAGGAACCAATAGAATTATTTCTTATTTAAAACCGCTATACGAAAAAAACCTTTCGGTAAAAGTATATATTACCAAGCCGCACAAAGAAATAAACATATTAAGTAAAGAAACCAAGGGGATATTCGAAGGTATTCATTTTGAATATACAAATAACACTACCGTTTGGCCATCAAAAGGGAAAAAACTTAAAAAATTGCAGATAGTAGTGTCGAGCTATTTTAATATTATTAAAAAGTTGTATGCTGATAAACCAGCAATAATAATAACCTACACGAATGATTTTTTTAGTATATCATTGCTGCTTTTATTTCGAATTTTTTTAAAATATCGATTAATTATTGAAGAGACTGAATATCCCAAAATTCTTACAAAATCAGTAACAAAAAGCAAAACAATTCAAAAAATCCATTTTTATATTTACCGAAAAGTAAATGGTTTGCTGGTAATAACAAAAGAACTTGAAACCTACTATCGAAGCATTGGCGTTAAAAATATATTTGTATTACCAATGACTGTTGATTTTTCTCGCTTCCAAAGTCTTGAGATTGTTAATAAAGAAAACTTTTTCACCTATGTTGGAGGTACTGGGGGATTTATTAGAGATGGGGTTTTAGATATTATTAAAGCCTTTAATAAATTTATTGAAACCAACCCTAATTATAAACTGTTAATTGTTGGACCAATTGATGAAAATATAGATATCACAAAAGAGATATATCAATTTGTACAACAAAATTCTTTATCTCAAATTGTAATTTTTACGGGACCAAAGAAATCAATCGAAATCCCAGCGTTTTTAATTAAGGCAAGAGGAATTGTAATGGCTCCTCCAAAAAACTTTGATTCGGGAGGATTTCCAACAAAACTTGGTGAGTTTTTAGCATCTGGCACACCAACAATATGTACCAAGGTAAGCGATATATCGGAATATTTAAATGCAAGCAACTCTTTTTTAGTAAATGCAGGTGATGTTGAGGGAATATGCAACGCTATGAATGATATTGTATCTGATCCTGAGAAAAGCCAAAGGGTGGGTATGGAGGGTAAGGTTTTAGCAAGTATTATTTTTAATGCAAAGACGTACCTGCCAGATTTTATTAAGTTTATAAATGAGTAATTTAAGGTGATTGTACTATTTTTTATACCTTATTATATTTTAACGGTTAATAAAGGATTAGATAATATTTAATAATAAGAACCATAGAAACAAGAATACTTCATATCATTTCATCCTTAAATCGTGGCGGGCGCGAGCGACAGCTTGCTACAATCTATAAATATACGGATATAAGGAAGGTTTTAACCAAGGTTGTTTGTTTTAATAGAACCACACCTTCTTACATCGAGGAGTATGGCATGTCTGCAGATGTTATTTTCTTAGAATCAAAAAATTTCTTTAAAAGATTTATTGAAATAAGAAGAGTTATAAAAGACAATAATATTGATTTAATCTGGACATGGGGAGGGATTGAGTCAACCTATGGTATTTTATTATCAGCAACATCAAGGGTAAAACACATCAACGGAAGTATTAGGCATGGAATAGTACGTTTTAACAAGCATCAACTATGGAGAATGTTTGTATTGCATCTTTCAAAACACATAGTCGCAAACTCTAATGCAGGACTGAGAGCCAATAGAATAAAACGAGGATCTGTTCTGCGTAATGGTATCGACCAGAATTTTTTTATTAAACCCGATAAAGAATCCTCAGAGATTAGAAAAGAGTTAGGTATTGAGAGTGATGTAGTATTGTTAACGAGTGTTGCAAATTTGATTCCCTATAAGGATTATAATACGGTTTTAAATGCATTGAGCATTATTAACGCAAAAGGAATAAAAATTCATTACATTGCTATTGGAGAGGGATTTGAAAGAAGGCGGCTAGAAGAGTTGGTAGAACACCTATCCCTTTCAAAAACCGTATCATTTATAGGTAATAGGTTGGATATTAAAGACATTTTATATGCATCGGATATTTTTATTCACTCATCTCTTGGCGAAGGATGCAGTAATGCAATACTTGAAGCAATGTCTGCAGGATTACCAATAATTGCTTCCGATACTGGAGGAACGGGTGAGGTAATAAATGATTTTGTTGGTAGATTATTTGAATTTCAAAACATTGAACAGCTTACTAATATGATACTTGAGTTGATTTGCAATAAACAGCTAAGGGAAAAACTAGCAGAAAATGCCAAGAAGAAAGCGGTAGGTGAATTTTCAATTGATACAATGATGTTTAATTACTATCATATTGTTAATAGGATCTAAAATGAAGCGGCTTTATTCATTATTACGAAAAATTTTTCCAGCACAATGGCATGGCTTACTAACCGCATTGCTCTATGATTTAAAAATTAAGCCAACGATAAATAAAAAGGTTAAATCACCGTTTACAAAAGGAATTATTGTTCTTTCAGCCGACTTTGAAATGGCATGGGCTTTTAGATATTCTAAAACTAAAAAGAACAGAGCAGAACAGATGGGCTTGAAAGAACGGATGAATGTTCCAAAATTATTATCCCTTTTTGAGGAATATAGAATTCCGGTTACATGGGCAACTGTTGGACATCTATTCCTCGAAAAATGTAGTAATGAACATGGAACAATTCCACACGCCAATATGCCTCGACCCCCATTTTTCGAAAACAGTAATTGGACATTTTTCAATGGTGACTGGTATCAGCACGATCCATGTTCGAATTATAAAGAATCACCAGCATGGTATGCACCCGATCTGATAGATCAAATTATGCAATCATCAGTTGGGCATGAAATAGGTTGTCATACCTTTTCCCACATTGATTGTACGGATAAAAACTGCTCACCAGATCTTTTTGAAGCGGAGTTAAAGGCTTGTATTGAACTTGCAAATAAAAAAGGGATTCAACTTAAAAGCATTGCATTTCCTGGTGGAACAAATGGAAATTATTTAACACTAAAAAAATTAGGCTTTACAAGTTATAGAAAAAAGGCAAATTACAACATTGATATACCTGTTATAGATGAACGGGGACTTGTCCGAATTCCAAGCAGTTACTCTCTCGATAAATCTAAATATAACTGGTCGGTTCGGAGGTATATCAAAATGGCAAACTCATTTGTTGATAATGCCGCAAAAAACAAGATGGTTGCCCATCTTTGGTTTCACCCTTCAATGGATGAATGGTACATTGAAAATGTATTACCCAAAGTACTAGAAAACATTCGCAAGCAAGTTGATGAAAACAAAGTTGATGTTTTGACAATGGAGCAACTTGCAGAAAGAGTAAGGAGTTAGATTAGTGCAGATACAACAAGGTTAATCTTTTCTACATCAAAACATGCTCAAATTAAGGCTGATAGATCTCGCAAAGAGATTTAATACATATGATAGGTACAAAGAATATAGTTCAACTTTAAATTGGAGTAGAGATGAAATTTTAAATTACCAGAACAAAAAACTGAAAAATCTTATCAATCAGGCCTATAATAATGTTTCATATTATAGAAACTGGATGTTAAATCACAATATTTTACCTAACGAAATTAACAAAAGCGAAGATTTACTCAAGTTACCTATCCTGGATAGAGAAATCATAAGGGAACAAGGAAAAAACCTAGTTGCAAAAAATAAAAAAAACAAAGATTTACATCTTGGAAGTTCTAGCGGCACAACAGGAATACCAATTAATTACTATCAGGACTCTCAAGCATTAAGTGCAGGAGGTGCTGCGAATTATGTTCTTTGGTTAATGTCAGGCTGGAAACTAGGGCAGAGGAATGTCCATATTTGGGGGAACTCCTCTTCGATAAAAAGATGGAAAAGCATAAGTTCTAGGGCAAAAGTAAAACTTATGAATCAGCTAAATATCCCATCAACATTGCTAAATGAAGAGGATATAAAAGAGATTGCAGAAAAAATCATTCGATTTAAACCAGAGTCGTTAGAGGGTTATCCCAGCGCAATATATACGCTCGCAAAATATTTCAAGCAAAACAATCTTTCAAAACTAGAATTAAAACAAGTTTTAACAACCGCAGAAAACCTTGAGGAATATCAACGGATTATTATTGAAGAGGTGTTTGCTCCCACAGGAGACTTTTATGGTTGTGGGGAGGTAATGGGCATTGCAACAAGGCCTATTGGTGATAATAAATATTATGTTTTCGAACCACATGTGATAGTTGAAACAATTGATTCAGGTATTGAGGGAATGAAAGAGGTTCTTGTTACGGATTTAGATAATGAGGCCATGCCAATGATTAGATATAAAGTTGGCGACTTAATAGATAATTTGCACCTACCTAAATCCGATTCAAAATATCCTTTTATTTTTTTCAATAAAATCCTAGGAAGAAACGCAGATATAATAAACCTTCCAAATGGTAAGCGATTTCATCCAGTAAACATTTTCGGGGGAACACTTTTTAGAAAATTTCCAGAGATATCAAAGCACAAGGTTATTTGGAACGGTAAATCCTTAACTCTTATTTTTGAGGTCAATGGAATGTTTGATGACACTCAATTGAAAAAACAAATAGACGAGTTATTGCAATGCTTTGATGTACCTTTCAGTATAGAATATACATCAGCACTACCTCCCTCAAGCAACGGCAAGTATAAATACATCGAAATATTAAACGAATAAGGAATTCTTTATGGCAGGTATATGCGGTATTATCCAAATGAATGGAGAGGCTGAAAACCAAAAACTGAAAAATGCTTTTGAAAAAATGTTGCCTGAATTATCCGCAGAGCTTAACCCGTCAAAGTCTCAATTAGTTCTCGATTCGATTTGGGTCGGCAAATGTTTTCCGAAATATCAAGACAAAGACAATCAACCAATTTACAATCATAAACTATCAATTTACTATTTTGTTGACGGAGAGGTTTATGTAAGCGATTCAATACAGAAGCAGATTCAAGAAGAAAACAGGGATGGAATATTTCTTTCACCTAGTGACTATATTCCTTACCTCTATGTAAAATTCTCCGTAGATTTTGTAAAACATCTTACGGGGTGGTTTAATATTTTTCTGTTTGATGTAAATGATTCTAAGTGCATTATCGCAAACGACAGATTGGGTTTTCTCCCATTGTTTATTTATAATTCTGGAAATCAATTCATATTTGCATCAAAGTTGGAGTGTATTATTGCTTCTGGGTTAATGAAAAATGTGGACTTTGATTTAGTTTCTTTTGCTGAGCAGTATACATTTAATTACCAACTATCAGACAATTCTCTTATTGAAGGGATCAAAACACTACCGGTATCCAGCATTTATCAAATAAAACGAGAAGAAGTTAATAAAGCATATTACTGGAGTCCACAGGAGTTAATTGTAGAATCTCCAATCTCTAGGAAAGAAGGATTTGAGATAATTAACGAAGCGCTGGATAATGCCGTTAATAAAGCGCTCACAAATCATCTTTGGAATATTGCAGTAACGCTTACCGGGGGGTGGGATGGTAGATTGGTTCTATCCTATGCCTTAAAGCAAAACCGAAGCAGAATTAGTTTATTTTCTTTTGGAGAGAAAGACTCTGCAGATATTCTTATACCACGAGCAATCTCAAAATCCGAGGACTTAGGATATTGTCCTTATATTCTTGATGAAGACTATTTTGATAAATTTTTTATTGATTCAGCCAGAAACTCGATTATTAAGTCAAATGGAATTAGAGGTTATCGTCGCGCCCCCTATTTTTTTACAACACCGCAAATTTCCACAAATTCTCGATTAATTCTTTCTGGAAATTTTGGTGATGAAATATTAAAATTTGCTACCATTAAGGCCAGCGAAGTTATCTCCAGCGCATTAATTAACTACATCAGTTCAGACTTCAAGATAAGGCCTGATTTTCCACAACTACTTTTCAAAGAACAATCTGTTGTATCCAAATTGATTGAAGAATGGAACATTCGTTTAGAGGGACTGGAGAAAGAGGTTTCAGGATATGGGACAATAAGCGAAAAGTATAATCATATAAAGTTATCCCGAATAGCGAATCGTTTTTTTGGTTACGAAGTAAACAGCTATAACGACTATATACCTAATTTCTCTCCTTTCCTTGATATCGATTTTATTACAGCATTTTCTAAAACCAACTATTCGGGTATCTATCACCCCTTTAATGCGAATAGGTTAAAAGATAAAGAAATAGCTAGTAGGTTATATGCCAACCTAATTAGTAGGAATAATAAAAGGTTAGCGAGTTATAAATCGGATAGAGGTTACTCCATGGCGGATGTAATAAACCCATTTGGTAGATTGTTGGTTTTATCTAAAAAGCACTTTTTAAAACAAACTTTTTCCGATGGTTCTTTTGTGAATGGACAATCTGCAAAGTTTTTTGATGCTTATTACCAAGAAAAATATCCAGAGACATATGAAAAAAACTTACAATATCCATTAAAAAATAATGTTGAGCAGATAAATAAGAACCTATTAAGCAGGGTTCAATCTCTCAACTATTGGATTAGCTATATTACTGATAAGTATTTGAAATAAATCATTTTTTGAAATGGAGAAAAAGATTAGGGTGTTTGTATTTGCACGGCTAAAACCCAGTCAAATAAATTATAAAATCATTCCACTAAGCAGGTCTCCTTTGGTTGAACATGTTTATGTTCTCAGAAAAACGCCATTAGATGTTGATACCGAAAATGTAGAGTGCATTGCATTGCCAAAAATTCTTAGGATACGGCTGTTTTATTGGATGTTTACAGCAATATATGGAGCATGGTTAATCAAAAAAAAGAAGGCAAACGTAATAGTTAGCTACAATATTTTTCCTCATGGATTTAACGGGTATATAGCATCGCTAATTACTGGAAAACCTCTTATATATGCTGAAATAATTGAGGACACAACTGTTTTTTATAATAGTTGGATTAAACGAATCCTTATCAAGCAAATACTAAAACGGGCGAAAAGAATCTTAGTACCAGGATCGGTTACTGGTGAGTTTTGGCAAAAAAAAGGGTTTAATAAGACTTATCAGTTACACAGCACGGTAAACCCAGAGCAATTTAAACCCAAAAGAGTTGAAAAGAAATACGATTTTATTTTTATTGGAGTTCTGGATAGTCGGAAAAGACCGGATATTATTATTTCTGCCATAGCAAAATTAAGAGAAAAGGGCTATCCTGTGAATATCTGTATGATTGGTTATGGTGATTTACAACAATCTATTGAACAACAGATTCAAAAATTGAATCTAACAGAAGTTGTAACTTTAAAAGAGACCAACGATGTATTAGAAAGTTTACAAGAATCTAAAATACTGGTTATGTCATCTTTAGCCGAGGGAATTCCTTGTGCGATGCTTGAGGCAATGGCCTGTGAACTTATTGTTGTTGTTCCTCCTGTTGGCGATATTGCAGATGTTATTATGCCCGGAATAAATGGATTTTTGCACGATAATACGCAAGAGGATATTGTTAAAAAGATGGAAGAAGCGTATTCAAAATACGATTCATTGGGATCAATGAGAGAAAAAGCAAGAGAAACCGTTATACAGAAACATTCGTATCAGTTTGCCATTAATCGATGGAATGATTTGTTAATCAATGTAAAACAATAATGAATATCCTATTTGATTTGTTACACCCTGCGGATGTTAACCTATTTAAAAATGCGATATATAATCTATCCAAAGAAGGCTACAAGGTTTATTTAACCTACAGACAAAGAGGTGTTTTAGATTTAATCGCCAAAAGCGAATTGCCTGAATTTGACATTGTAAGTCTAGGAGTTCATCGGAAAAGTCTTTTCGGCAAAATATTTTCAATTATTCAGAGAGAGGTATTAGCCTTTCGTTTTCTGCGCAAAAATAAAATAAAACTGGTTGCATGTCAGGGCTTAACTTGCGGGGTTGCTTGTAAACTTCTTGGTGTAAAGATTCTTCATTATGATGATGATAGTGAATACCGCATCACCTTTTTGCTAGGTAAGTGGTTTTCAGATATTGATGTGATGCCTGATTTTATGCCAGTTAATGGCAAGAACTTTTTGAAATACAAAGGATTTAAGGAGTTGGCATATCTTCATCCTGATTATTTTACTCCCAATGAAGAGATTTTGGCAGATTATGGTTTACAAGCCAACGGCTACGTGTTTATCCGTGAAATTTCGAACGTAAGCGTGAACTACCTTAACCGCCAAGGGTTACTACCCGAGATTGTTAAATATTTGAAAGAGAAAAACATTAAAATACTGCTTTCAATTGAAAATAAGGAGTTGGTAAACGATTTCAAAGAGAGTTGTATAATTCTTAAGGAACCCATAAAGCATCTTTACTCCTTGATATACCATTCTCGCTTTGTAATATCTTCAGGCGATACAATGGCTCGCGAAGCGTGTTTGCTAGGAAATCCATGTATATATACGGGAGGGCGAATTATGCAGGCCAACAAAAAATTTACTGATATTGGCGTTATGCTGAAAATAGAAGGGGTTGAGCAGGTATACAAAACTATCGATATGATTATGGACACCTCTATTAAACAAAGAGCAAGAGAAAAAATGGTAGAATTAATTAGAAATGAGTTTGAGGATACAAATACGATTATAATTAATCAGATCAAAAAATTAGTAGGATGATAGATTCAAAAGCTCAATTTTATATCTTTTAAATATTGGAATCACACAAAAAAATAACTGGCGCAATAGTAATCGAAGGGCATGTTCAAGGGTTGTCTTTAACCCGTACCTTGGGCGAAAAAGGTATCCCCGTATATGTTGTAGACAAAAGAAATTGTATAGCACGATATTCTAAGTATTCCCGCAAGTTTTTTATTTGCCCCGACTATAACGAGGATGCTTTTGCCGATTTTCTTTATGAACTAGCAAAAAAGGAAAAGTTAGATGGATGGATTCTTCTTCCATCAAACGATCATGCAGTAATTACTCTCTCTCGAAACAGGCAAAAACTCGAAGAGTATTACAAAATGCTTGTTCCTGAATTCGAAAGGATTGAACAAATCTATAACAAAGTAAACCTTTTAAAAATTGCATCAGAATTAGGCGTTCCTATTCCAGCCACACATTGCTTCACAGATACAATAACCAATGGGTTAAAGTTTAAATTCCCTGTAATTACAAGAGGTAAACATGGCTTGGCTTTCTATGGTGCGCTTAAGAAAAAGGCCTTTATTGCATATAGTGAAGAGGAGTTGAAAAATCAGCTTGAAGCAATTCAGCAAAAATATACTCTTGAAGATACCTTTACACAAACGGTAATACCATTCGATGGAAGTAATAAAACAATATCATTTACTGCTTTTTCTGTTAATGGTGAGATTAAAGCATATTGGATGGGGGTAAAACTTCGGGAGCACCCCATACAGTTTGGAACGGCTACCTTTGCAGAAAGTGTTATGGTGACTGAGCTCCTTGATCTTTCGAAAAAACTAATAAAACATTTCGAGTATAGCGGTGTTTGTGAAATTGAGTTTCTGAAAGATCCTTCGGATAATCAGTTTAAGCTTATTGAGATAAATGCAAGAACATGGCTATGGGTTGGTTTGGCAAAAGCCTGTGGGGTTGATTATGGATTATATATTTATAATTATTTAAACGGAATTACCAATAGTTATTCCAAGGAATTCAAGGTAGGAGTAAAATGGACTAACTCTTTAACCGACACTGTTTATTCTTTTTTGGCATTTAAAAAGGGACAATTAACCATAAAGAACTATTTGATGTCGATGAAAGGGGAAAGGGTTGGCGCACTATATTACAAAAAGGATATTAAACCTATGTTTGCTTATGCATTAATGATGTTTTCATACCTTAAGAAAAGATAATCGTATTTTAAACCAAATAAAGTAGAATAATAATGGAACAGGTTATAATAGTAATGGCATCGTTTTTACTATCCTCTGCGATGTTTATCTTTTGGGTATCCAAAGGGGGTTTTAATAGGAGATATTTGTATACAGACAATATACTTTTGGGAATCTTCTCAGCAGCAATTGGACTATTGTTGCATCATATTATTATTATTCCGCTTGCTGTTTTTGTGATAATCCTTTGCCCAATAATAGTTTTCATACTTTTTGTTGGCCTATTTTTCTACCGCTTTTTCAGAAACCCCCAAAGGGAAATTCCTGGCGATAAGGACGATATAGTAGCACCAGCAGATGGAAGAATCATCTACATAAAAGAGCTTGAGGTTAATCAAACCCCTGTTACTATTAAAAAGATGAGGGTTGCTAACATTAATGAAATCACAAAAACGGATATTTTAAGTCAACCATGCTATTTGATAGGAATAGCAATGACACTTTTTGATGTTCACTATAACAGAGCTCCTATTGATGGGGAAATAATTCTTGTTAAACATACCGATGGTACAGCAATTGGACTAAATACGCCAGAATCAACACTAACCAACGAGAGGAATACTGTAGTTTTCAAGCGTGACGATGGAATTATGGCTGGTATCGTTCAGATTGCAGCACGTGGTGTTCATCGCTGTATTGTTATGGCCAAGGAGGGTTCTATTGTTAAGCGGGGGGAGATTGTAGGGAAAATACGATGGGGCTCTCAAACAGATCTTATAATTCCTCGAAATACTACCATAATGGTTCGGGAGGGAGAACAAGTGCATGCAGGGACTACCATAATTGGACGATTAAATAGATGAGAGATTTTACTTTACAAGCATATACCAGACTTATTGAATCATTAAAAGGTGTTGGTTATAGTTTCCAAACTTTTCAGCAATTTCTTGAAAAGCCTTTAGAAAAAGTTATTATCCTTCGCCATGATGTTGATAAACTTCCGATTAATTCTCTGAAAACGGCTCAAATTGAGAAACAATTAGGAATTTGTGGTAGTTATTATTTCAGAATTGTAAAGGAGAGCAATAACCCGGAAATTATAAAAGAGATTGCCGATTTTGGGCATGAAATAGGCTATCATTATGAAGATCTGGCTTTGGTTAACGGAGATATTGTACGGGCAATAAAATCATTCGATGAGAATCTGAACTATTTTCGGAATTTCTATCATATTAAAACTATCTGCATGCATGGTAGCCCCTTGTCAAAATATGATAATCGAAATATTTGGAAAACATACGATTATCGTTCTTTTGGAATAATTGGCGAACCATATTTTGATGTTGATTTCTCAAAGGTTTTATATCTAACAGATACGGGTAGACGTTGGAATGGAGAAAAAGTCAGCATTCGCGATAAAGTTCAGCTCACAGAAAAGGGCAGCCATCCGCAACTAAACACCAACTATTCTTTTAGACATACGAATGATATTATTAAAGCAGTTGAGGAGGGACGCTTTCCAAACCAAGTGATGTTTACTATTCACCCACAGCGGTGGAACGATGGAATGATTCTTTGGACAAAAGAGTTAATCTCTCAAAACATCAAAAATATTGCAAAAAGTTTATTAAACAGAATAAAGTAAATACAATCACACTCATTTGAAGTCCATTAGATCATTTTTATTAACAATCCTCCTTCTTTTAGTTTGGAGTAAAGGTTATTGCCAAGATGTTCCCGTTTCTTTCCGAAACGAGGCTATTTATGATTTTCTTGATGAGCTGGCTAACAGCAAAATCATAACCATAAATTCTGCCGCCAAACCCTATACGAATAGTTATATTCTACAATGTTTAGTTGAAGCGGAAAAAAGTAAAGAACAACTTATCAAGCGGCAGAGCAAAGAGTTGGATTTTTATCTAAAGCAGTATCAATTCATTGGTGAAAAGGGTAAAAACTCCTATACTGACTCGAAACGTGGCAATCTGATAACAAAAGAACCAAATTTCAACATTGGGTTTTTACCACCAGGAGTTCACTATAAGGATTCGCTTTTTACATTCTCGTTAAAACCTATTTGGGGCGTTCGTGAATACGTTGTAGGATCTAATCAAATAATGCACACATGGGGTGGGGCAGAGGCGTGGGGAAGTATTGGGAAGATTTCAATTTATGCAAATTTGCGCGATAACTATCAAACCGAAATTCTTGCAAAGCCAAGTTATTTTACACAAAGCGAAGGCGGAAATTACAAGTTGAATGTTCAGGGAAGGAAGGGTGGTGATTTTTCCGAGATGAGGGGGGGCATTGTGTATGGTTGGAAATGGGGATCAATAGGGCTTATTAAAGATCAATTGGAATGGGGAACTAATTACCATGGTGCTTCGATATTTTCGGGAAAAACGCCCTCATTTGCTATGATTAAACTTAATATGAAACCCGTTTATTGGTTTGAGTTAAACTACTATCATGGCTGGTTAGTTTCGGAAGTAGTTGATAGTAGCCGTTCATATATAACATCTGGAGGAGATTTTAGGACAGTGTTTAGAGATAAATACATCGCAGCAAATCTGATGACCTTTATCCCATTCAAGGGTATCTCATTTTCGGTTGGAAACTCAATTGTGTACTCTGATATTAAGGTTCAACCAGCATACCTAATTCCTGTAATGTTTTATAAATCTATTGATCATACATTAAACCACGATATTGAGAACCAAAACTCACAGATGTTTCTTGATTTGAGCATAAGAAGGATAAAGAATCTTCATCTATATAGCACTATTTATATCGATGAATTCTCGGTTACACGAGTATTCAGCACAAAGCGGCATAACTTCGTTTCACAGAAGTATGGCTTTCGTCTTTCTAACTGGCCAATTTCGAATACTGCTTTAACCGTTGAGTATACTAAAGCCAATCCTCTTACCTATAAGCATCGTGTGCCAACAACTACTTTTGAGACCAACAAATTCAATCTAGGCCACTATCTTCGAGATAATTCGGATGAACTATATGGTGCATTAGATATCAAATTGTTTAGAGGTTTTCTTTTGAGAGGAGATATCACCTATGCTCGACATGGAAATGAATATGCTTATGTCACCAGCCCAAATGAAGACCAGTTGCCTTTTATGAAAGATGTTACATGGAAGAATTTAACGATTTCTTTCACTAGTAGATGGGAATTCATTCACGATTCATGGCTCTATCTCAATATCGCTCAAAGCAATATTCAAGGCTTTAATGTGGATGGGCATACAGCCCAGTATTACCTTGATCTTTATACGCCATCATCTTTTCAAGGAAAAAAATCAATAATTATTATGGGATTGAACTTTGGGTTTTAACGAATAGGTAAAAACGAAAAAACAAGAAAGCTTCCAACTGGAAGCTTTCTTTGTTTTATAACCCATAGTTATTGGGGATATGGTAAATACTTCCTGTCTTTGGAGTGGGGTTAACAGTAATATCAAGTGTACGTGCAATGCTAGTACCACAGGAGTTAGTTGCAGTTACATTTAACTTACCCGAGGTTGCAGTTGATGAGAAATCTAGCGTTATGCTATTTCCACTACCCGTTATTGTTGCACCCGTTCCAACCGTATAAGTCCATGCGTAGGATGTTGCAATTAGATCATTGGGCACAGTGTACGTAACACCTGTTTGTCCCTGGCATACAGAGGTTGTACTGGTTGTAAAAGCCCCGGGTCGATCGGGGGTAGTACTCCAAGAAATAATTCTGGTATCCGTTACATCAGCACAACCATTAGCTCCCGTTAAGGTTAACGTTGCTGTAATTGATCCGGAGGTAGTCGTGGGTGTAAATGATGCTAATGCTGGATCTGGATTTTGTGTCCAAGAGCCACCTGAACCCGTCCATGTAGGTGTACCACTATAAGAACCAGTTGCAGTTGCTCCTGTCAGAACAATTGATGCTGTTCCACTACAAAGGCCTAAAGCGTCAGGACCCGCCTCTGCAACAGGTGCTTGATATACTGTAACAGAAGTGCTAACAGATCCCTTACACCCCTTTGTATCAGTAACGGTATAGGTAAGACCGTAGTTTCCCCCTGTAGTATTGTTAAACGATGGATTGGTAATCGATGTTGATGATAGCGATCCTGCGCCCACGCCAGTCCAAGCGTGTATGGTATAGGGTGCTGTACCTCCTGCTGGTGTAGCTGTTATGGTAATTGGTGTCCCGCCACAGGTTGCTGGTGTTGCTGGTAGAATGGTCGCTGTTGGGGGAGTATTTACAACAATACTGAAATTTGGTGAAACCGTTCCAGTACTACAACCGTTCGTTCCTGCTACACTTAAATTTCCACTTGTTGCGCCTGCTGCAAAATCTATAGTTACGTTTGCACCTGTTCCATTTATTGTTGCCCCAGTTCCTGAGTACGACCAAATATAGCTCGTAGCATTTGTTATGGGTGCAACACTATATGAGTAACCAGTTCCGCCCTTACAGACTTCGGCTGTTCCCGTAATAGTTCCTGCTGCGCCTGGCATGGATGCGGTATTTACTGCTACCGTATAAGTTGAAGAAACCCCATTTCCACAACTATTTACCCCGTATACAGTAATAATAGTTGAACCAGAATTTGGGAAAGTTAGTGTTATGCTATTTGTTGCACTAGTTCCTGTTGCACCGTTATTATTCGACCAATTATAGCTGGTTGCATTAGCAATTGCAGGTACAGTATATACGCCAGATGAGGTTCTACAAACGGATGCTGGGCCACTAATTGCTCCGGCTGCTGAAGGTAGCGGATTTACAGTAACCGCTAAAGCACTACTTGTTGATGAGCATCCTCCTGCATTAGTTCCAATAACATCAACAGATTGTGAGCCTACAGCCAACAATGAGGTATTATAAGTATTGCTCGCTCCATTTTGTACCGTAGTTCCATTTATTCTAAATCGATAGTTTGCTAATCCTGCTGTTGCTGTGAAAATAATATTAGTTCCTTGACAAATAATATTGTCAGCATCGTTGCTTGTAATGGTAACTGTTGGTATAGGGCTTACATTAACTGTTGTTGATGTCATACCTGTGATAACGCCAGGGATACCGTTTGCAGTAATATTTGTAAGGGTATATACTGTTGTTGAGGAAGGATTTACCGTGATACTATAGGAGGATGAATTTATGGCAGGTGTCGTAACAGGAGTAGCACCTACATTATAGGTAAGCACATAAGGCATTGTACCTGTGAATGTAACTATAATTGTTGTCGATGATCCATTACATAGATTCACTATGCCTGGACTAGTTATCGTTGCTGTACTTGCAGCAATAGGTGTTACAGATGCTAGTGTGAAGTAGGTATAACTACCATAATTTATGGATGTAGTAGTTGTTACTGTACCAGAAATTGCTGTTCCTGTTACTGTTGCACTAGTTCCCACAACCTCCCATTTAGAAGATGAGGCATTCCATCCTACAACCCTAAGATTCGATAAATCTAGTAAAGAACTTGCCACATCGCTAGAGCCATCAAGGATTATACTTATGATAGATGCTCCTCCCGTTGGTGCTTCTATCTTCCAATACTCCGAATGACTTACTGTAGATATTGGGCTATCAAAATTATCGGTATTATATCCTGCTAAGGTTGCGTTTGCAAAAAAGTAAGATGCTTTCCAGTCGTTTATACCAGCAGGGCCAGATACAGATTTTAATGTAATTGGACCATGTGCTTTTGTGTCGTCCCAGTTGCCAATTGGGAAAGTAAAGCTGTTGCCATTCATCATCTCCTTTGTAAGTACTCCATTTACAAACGATAGTGCTGAACCCGCTGCAGGAGTGACAATTGCTCCGTAATTTATTCTGAATAGACTTGAGGGGTTTATACTTACAAGACCATTGGTGAGCCTTAGTTCCCTATCAATCTCAACATCGTTAATAATAGTAACATCGTTGGCATTATTTATCTCGAGATTATTTAAAGCGTTACTATTGGAGAATGACCCTGTAATGGTTTGAGGAAGTGTTCCAACAAAAGCAAGTGTTGCATTTGCCCCACTACCAGCCTCAAAAGATCCTGTTGTTCGGGTTAGATTTCCTTTAATGCTAGTTTTACGGTTGTAGTAGTTTATTAGATTAAGACCTGCACCACCAGTAATATCAAGATTTCCATTTAGAAGGAGGTTATTGTTTGGAAATCTTCTATCTCCTGTTCCGGTAAATCTCAGGTGGTTTACCTCAGTAATATTTCCAAGGAACTCGTAGTTTGTTGTTCCACTAAACTCAAGGGTTCCTCCTGCGGATGAAAAGAAATCATCGTATACAGCAGCGGGAATATCTCCTGCCTCAAGGTATATTGTACCATTACCATTGAGAATACCCAAACGATGACCGTAAGTTGAATAGAGTTTAAGAGTACCAAATACTTCGGTTAAATACCCAGCAACGTAGTTTGAGGTTACATCAACGGTGTGGGGGGTATTAATTTTTGTGATTGCACCACGAGGTCCGCCAGCAACGTTTGGAGTCCATATTGTACCTGTTGCCCAGTCTCCACTCGAATTAGTTTCGTAGCTGGTTACTAAATCGGGAATAGCACCATCAAGGCTTGCGTCACCTGCTCCAGCGGTATAGTCGCCGCTTATTCCAGCATCATTCTTGAGATTGAAATTGAATATCAGATCTTTATTTGTTTCATCAAAATCAGCCTTTGGAAATTTCAGCCAGTTGCCCAGCCCGTTGGCAAGAAGACTGGCCGTATGATAATCGGCAATGGTGTATTCAGGCCCAACTACAGCATCAGCATCAATATACCTCATTTTAGCAGAAGCAGTAAACCCAGAGATTCCATTTGCCTTTAGAGTCCAGTAATACTGAAGTGCATTGTTTTTATCAATTATTTGTGTACCCAGCTCGGTATCCTCAATGATACTAGGATGTATTTCGTTAGCAGGTTTTACGGCAATGCTGCCTGTACTATTGCCGTTGGCTGAAATCGCTAGTGTTACAGGGGTGTATTTATAGTTTGATCCAACAGGAAAAATGAATATAGGTGATGCTCCAGAAGGAAATGTTTTACGTAAACCATTATCGGTAAAAGAGATATTGGTTTCAATCATATTGGTATTTGAGAATGGTGATGCTTCCTCAATAACAGCATTTAACCCAATATCGAGAAGATTTTTACCAATATTTAAAACACCTGCTTGCATCTTTAACGATCGGGTAATGAACAACTGGTTTCCTATAGGAATAGTCACCCCATTAGAGTTGTTGATAGTTAGCTTTCCAAAGATTCCATTACCTGAAAGAATTTGAGAATTATCTCCTTTTAGAACTATACCATCCCCAATTCCATTGTTTATATGTGTTGCATCATTATATACATCGCCTTTTACGGTTACTGTGTTTCCATTATCAGTAAAAGTTCCGCCACAAAGCGAAAAGCTATTGCTTACCAATAATGGTGTGTTGCCAGCGGCTAATATTACGTTGTTTGAAGTTAATTTATCGAAATTGTAGAAGTTAAGAGCAGATCCATTTCCTGTGATTGTTTGTGTGCTGCTTCCACTTAAGAAGGTAGTGTTTCCATTAGGGATAAATGTTCCGCTAGCCGTCATATCGCCTTGAAGTTCGAGATCTAAACCATTAGCGTTAAAAGTTGCCCCAGCATCAATTTGAAGTAAACTTGTAATGGTTGCTGATACCACATCAAGTCTTGCTATTGGATTTCTTGTACTAGAGTTGTTTATTCTAAGTTTTGGGAGAGGTTTCCCTGCATATATCCCTATTGTTTGAGAGGCGGGAGTTGATGTATGTCCTATGTTTATATTGGCTGCAAGCCCAATATTATAGACTGCAGGGTCGAAATAGAATGCTGAGATGGTTGGGCTTGTTTGAGCACGTGCAATAAATAAATCTCCCCCAGTAATTGAGAAAGAGCTTCCAGCATTTAGTATTTCGAATACACCTCTATTTCCGATTGGCGCTGCATCATTACCAATAACTACAGTTCCGTTTGATTGCGAGTAGGTGAGAATACCAACATCCGAAGAAGGTGTTCGGCGAACTTGTCCCCCAACGGTTAAAGTACCGCTAGTAACCGAGATTGTTGCCATGCCCGATGCCGAATACTCAATTGGATTATCGCCACCGCTCATATCGAGCGTTCCACCGCTTAAGTTAAGTTTTCCATCGAGGCTAATACCCGAAGTACCGTTAGCATGGGTAATTCCCTGTTTAATGTCAAGACAAGATGCGGCGGGAATTTCAAAATAGTCGCTTCCTGTTGTTAGGTTAATATTAATAGCAGGATCATTTAGAACAAGCGTACCACTCTTCATTGTGATAGCTTTGGTTGTTGTGTTTGTTGACCCGTTTAATATAAAACTATCATCGAAAGAAAAGGATGGGGTTTGATTTGCACCCTTGTTCATTACTATGCGATACAGGTTTGGAACTGTTGTTGAGGTTCGCGAATAAGTTCCATTAGTAGTACCCTGCATCTCTAAAATTGCCTTGGATCTATTAGCTGCTCCATAAAGATCTATTCCCCAGTTATTATCTGAACCTTGAATAATATCTCTTTTAATAACAAATGTATGCTCAAGTACACCAGCAGCAGCGGCTACATTTAGATTTCTATTACCTACTGATCCAGGAATAGGGATTCGTGTAAAATCAACATCTCTATCAACAGTAACTTTAACAGCACTACCTGTTGCTGGGAACTGAAATGTTGCTCCAAGCCAAAAGCCTAAAACCAAATCACGCTTTATATACACATCTTTTAAAGGATGTACCGTTGCATTCCCTTGAACAATCAAATCCGAATTGATTGTGATATTTTGGTTGATGTCGGTGGAGTACTCGATCATCATATTGGGGATGGGCGTTGGAATATTTGTTAGCTGAGCGGGTGCTGTGCCATTGTTAAAGAATAGATAGTACGAATATGGATTTGTCCCAAAATCTCCAAAATCTCCCGTTAAGTTTATATTATTTGCACCGAAAGAGATCATTCCAACCCCTTTTACAAACCCCAAGGTTGCATTAACGCTATTGTAAAACTGCAAGCGTGGAACATTCTCTGAGTTCGATTGCTCAATAGGTAGGTTTGGTAGTTCAAAAATAATCTCTGCTGGTGGATTGGGTATACCTGTAGCATCAACAGTTATTCTACCTGCACGAGGAGGCGGGTTATCAACAGTTGCTCTGCCGTTATAGATGTGTACAATACTTCCAGTTGTTGGAACAGCATGAACACCACTACCTATAAAGCCTACATCCCATGTTGCAGCACTGTTCCATATTTGATAGCTTGCGTTTGAGTAGTAGTGTATTGGGGAACCTGCGAAACATGCGGCAGCCCCTGCTGTAAAGTTGTAATCGTCCAAAGAAAAGCCATTTGAGGATGGAGTAAATAACCCGTTTGTACTACTTCCATTGAAAGTGATTACACGGGTATTTGTTGCTCCAACATTTTTGATAATATCGTTATCGGTTAAAGCCTCGTATAATCTTGTGTATGGATTGCTATCCTGTACTTTTCCTGGAACATAATTAACTTCGTTAACTGAGTTAGCAGCAACAAGATCCATTAGCCCACCACCTGTTCGGTTTCGATAGTAGAAACGAAAAGCAACGGTGGGAGCAGTAGTAAAATAGGATGATGATACTCGCCAGTATTGTTGAAGAACTTCTCCTCCAGCAGCGTTTAGAGTGAGAAGTGGACCCATAGCAGTTCGAATGGTAACATACCCATCATCAGCAAAGTTCTTTACCACCATCTGAGCAGGACGGAAGTATAGTGTTGTACCGCCATCGGTTGTAAAGCCAAGGGGATAGGTTATTGGGCCAAAATTATTAAGAATATTGGGTTGATTTTCAGTTTGTGAATCGGCAGTTACCTTAAGGGTTAAACCACCATCGCTTGCTTTTCCATCGGTAAAAATCATAGAGCTGCCAGAGTAGCCAGTATCAGCCACTTTTAGATAGCTATTGGTTGAACTATTCTCAAAAATATCCGTTTCCATGTTCCATAAATTATCAACCTTAAGGTTATAGCTCTTAAGGTAGATAAGTCCCTTTACATACTCCATTCGCTCGATGTAAACATCACTGGTAAGGGTTATTTTTGATGGAGGTGTTACATTTATCTGAACGTTTCCAAAAACGGCATTAGTTGTGGTTGTGAGTGTTAGCGAAGGATTTTCAACCATTTGAATTTGGGCTCGGCTAGGAGTTACACCTGGAAACCATGTACCCATGCGGTCATTATTTGTTATGGCTCCCCATGTACGAATAGTGAAGAGGTTTTGATTTAATGTCCCAGACAGCACAGATGCATTACCGTTTATATCTAAAATAACCGATTCATTGGTTCTGGTTGCCCCAGAGGTTAGTTTTACTTCATAACCATTAGTTCTATCCACAACGATATTTCCAAGTTCAAGAGGGTTAGTAGTATTACCCTGATAAAACTCTTCTACCGCACCCGTTCCGTTTGTTTTGTTGAAATAGGTAGTATTGCGAGATGTTGGTTGATTTGCTATTGCATCGTATGGTGGTGTTCCTCCGCTTATGGGTACATACAATGCCCCGTTTTCAACATAAAAAGCACCTCCAATATATACATCATTTATTCCAGGATTAAAGGTGATAGCGGGGTATGTTGCACCACCAGACTCTTTTCCCCACAACCTAAAATCGTTTAGCACTTTTAATGGTTGAGCGGCTACGTTTACATTATCGGGAGCGATATTTACTGCTGCTCCCAAAGTAAACTGTCGGGCTACAGCCGTTGAATTTTTAAACGAAAGATTCCAGAAAGGCGCAGTTGATGTAATTAAAAAATCATCGGTTGATTTTGTTTCTGCAATCACTGTACCACCTGTAACTTTTATATTCTCTGGATCGGAATTAATGAGAATACCGCCATTCCCTGTTGAGGTGTTTACATTTAGAGTACCACCACTCATGTTAAATACGCAGTTTGGGTAGGGCAATGAAAAAACGTAATAATCAGTATTTGTTGTTCCTCCCAGCACATTGACCGCTCCTGCTGTTTGAACATACCCACCATAGTTGGCAACTCCTACATCCGAAGTTCTAATTTGATTGGTATTAACGGTTCCCCCTTCAACGCTAAGAATACCGTTGCTGCGAAATGTTATCCCGCTAATTGTTTTAGCCTCAAGGGTTCCGTTGGTGATTTTAATCTTACCGTATAAAGCGATTGTTTGCCCGCTATTCTTTTGCACAGTTCCACGATCAATCCATAGTTGCGCTCCTGCAGAAATGCTGTAAATATTTGCAGTTGAAAGTGTTGGTATTACAATGCTGTTTCCAATTCTTACTGAACCTCTTATTAAACCAAGCGCATTATTATTGTTTGCTAATTGTGCCGTAGCAGGAGTATGATTCTCGTTGGCAAATCCAAACAGATTAAAATTGGCTGGTGCAGTAGCATCAATATTTAATGTATAAGTATAATCAACTCCTTTGTCTATCTCAATCCTGTAGAAATTTGTAATGCCCCTACACATAATGCTTTGATCGTTATCGGGACTAAGGAAATTAGCATCAACAATACCATCTGTGGCCTCGGTTGCATAATCGGCAACAGCACGATTGGTAAACCTTACATCGCCGCTGTTTGTGAAATCGCCATACATATTCAGTTGATGGCGAGCATTAGCTGTACCAGTTGCAATTTTACCTGTTGCAGAAACGGTGATATTGCCCTTTACGGTTATGTTAAGCGGGGTAGTTGAGGTATTATCGTTAATGCTTAAAACTCCACTGAATATTTTTAGATATCCATTGATAGAGTAATCTCTTAATAATGTTAGCGTATTTGCTGCTGTTAGGTTGATTTCTAGGTTAAAGAAAGTACGTGCAATAGTCAAGTTTCTAGATGTTCCATAGTACTCTGCTGTTCCTTCACCAAGACCCGCTGTAACGAAATTTGTAGCATCTCCTGTAGGGAAGTTATCTCCAGCAAGACGTATCCGACCTGTACCAATAATGGATGTAAAAGAGTGTCCTGTAGTAGTTCCAAAATCCAGCGTTCCAATTACAGTTAGTTTATTGTTGACCTTTGTGTTTGTGGGCACTGTAACTGTTCGCCCCGAAAGGATTACCACCTCATCAAAGGCAGATGAAGTTGATGTTGTTGGTGTTACATTATTGGGGTTCAAAGGTTGTGTTCCAGATGGATCAAGAGTCCACGTTGTTGGATCGTCCCAACTCCCCGTTTTTAATGAATAGAATACCCTTTTAACAGGTTCAGTGGCAGTCCATGTTGCATCTAAAGATGAAGTAGATGATGCTTTAAGAGGGTTATTGCCCGCAGCGCTTGCACCAATTGGAACTCCCCAGACTCCAGCCGTTGGTTTATAAGCAATTTCGTAGAGACTTGCATTACCACCAGCTGGAATATCACCAGCATCATAAGTAAACCGCACATCGGCTATTAATGATCCTGTAATACCTGTGGTTGAGGTTACCCATTGACGGTTTAGCGGATGATTTCCCGGAACTCCTGATGCAGGAGTTGAACTACATTGTAGTTTAATACTCGATAAAGGAGCAATGGATGTTGCCGAAAGACTAGCTATCTGCATTGATGTATACGCAGATCCTATACCTATTGGGTAGGTTAGCACAAAATCGGAATAGGTATTTCCTTCTTTAATTACACTTCCCGATCCAATATCAATCATATTGGCAGAGCCAACCAGTCCAATAACACTTGCGTTGCTGGATAAAGTTAGGTCATTGCCGTTTAATACAAGTCGCCCGTTAGTTAAATTGAGGAGGCCATTAATGCGAATGTTGCCAGCAATATTTTTAGTGCCACCCCCATCAATGGTTAACCTTTCGTATGTGGGTACAATTGAAACCGTTTGTGTACCCATTGTTTGATAGTAAATTGTGCTAGCAGAACCCAGAGTTATATTTCCAGTTGTAAAATTTGTAGGGAATAGAACATTTGTAGCATTACCAATATTTCCAAGGGTTAAACCTGTTCCAAAAGCCATTGTAAACAAACCGGTAGCATTCCCTGTAATCTGATAAATATCTGATGCTAGAGTTGTAGTGCCCGAAATAGAAAGGTTATTATTTATGGTTGTTGCTCCCAGAAGTGTTTTTGTTCCACTGCCCGAAGTTGTAAGATTATAATACGTAGTTCCCCTAATTTGTTGACCTGCAACATTATAATTTACAGTACTTGTACCACAGTTGAATGTACCTGTTTGACTATTATTACCGCCAATATTAAGTGTTCCTGTTGTAAACGACAAATTTCCAGCACCACTCAAATTCCCTGTAAGGTTGATGGTGTTTGTTGCACCAGCAATAGTACCCTGCGAAATTGTTAAATCATTACCAACACTTAGGGTTGAGCCCAAAGTAAGCGTTTGTCCATTAGCATTCATCGTAAAATTGCTAAAGGATTGATTCAAACCAGCAGGTGTTGTTCCCGTAAAACCAGCACCAATGGTACTGGTAGACCCAGCATTCCATGTTGAGGTTGGAATTGTGCCACTATTTTGATTATGATTATACACCCCTGTTGAACTGAATGTTAACGAACCACCTGTTACAGTTCCTGAATTTGTTACAATCCCATTAATTGTAACCGTTCCTGCATTGGCATTAAAAGTTCCTCCACTTGCAATGGTCAGTGTTTGACCAGAAGCGAGAGAAATAGTATTATTAGCAGAATTTGATATAGTACCCGTAATGCTAGTTGCTGTATTTATTGCAGATAGATTTAAATTAACTGCATTTCCAACAGTTCCATCGCCAAATGTTGCTGATCCCGATATGGTTAATGCCGAAGTTGCATTTATATTATTTATTGTAATTGTTTGCGCTGTTCCGTTTGCAGTAAAAATAATACCCGTGCTTTGAACAGTCAGAGAGTTTAAGGAAATATTTGGAACTCGGCTTATTATTAGGTTATTAAAGCCTGCTGGAATAATAACATTATCGCCATTCACTGGAGCGGTATTACTGGACCAATTGTTTGCAGTAGTCCATCTACCATTACCACCCCCGCCGTCCCATGTTCTTGTTGCTTGCCCATAGCTATTAAAGACAAAAACCACCATTAAAAATAATGATAGTCCAAGTCGTTTGAGGGGTTCAAGTATTTCTAGTAGATTTTTCAACCTACACGAATGGTGTGATATCCTATTTTTAATTTTTTTTCGAGGTAATTGCGTAAAAGTCTTGAAATTGTACATATTTATTCCCTTTTTCACACCTTATACTAAAATTGCTAAGTATAATTTCGCTTTGCTGTTTTAATCCAATTTCGGACAATAGAATATCATAAAAAGGAAAAATAAACAATAACCAAACCAAGAATAATAAAGGCGTGATAATTAGAAAAATAAAATAATTGTAGTAATAATAAATACTCCTAAAGTCCATTTCTGGACAATTTTGTAGTATTAATTATCAAAGAAGGTGATTATAAACTCAAAAAGCATTTTCATGCCATAAAATGAATCCAAATATTAGATCGAACCATCCAGAATTAAAAACATTATTAGTTAATCAGGCACATAATTCAGTAGATATTTCAAATTACGCGAACAGTATTTGTCATCAGTTTTATCTTCTTTGAGGCTTAGCGACTTTGCGTGAAATGTTTTTTTGTTGCCGATTTTTGTAACTTTGACAACCTAACTTTAAAATTATTGATATGTTTTCAGGAATTGTTGAAGAACCCGCCAAAGTGGTTGCAATCGTAAAAGATCAAGAGAATCTACACATCACCCTTACATGTTCATTTGCGGAGAATCTAAAAATAGATCAAAGCGTATCCCATAATGGTGTATGCTTAACCGTTGTGAAAAAAGAGGGCAATACATATACCGTAACCGCAATCAAGGAAACGCTTGAGAAATCAAATTTAGGTCTTCTTAAGGTGGGCGATAAAGTAAACCTTGAGCGCAGCATGAAGATTGACAGTTTACTCGATGGACACTTAGTTCAAGGACATGTTGATCAAACCGCAACGTGCAGCGAGGTTAAAGAAGCCGATGGCAGCTGGTATTACACATTCAAATATGACTCTAAGATAGGCAATATCACGGTTGAGAAAGGTTCTGTTTCTGTGAATGGAGTTAGCTTAACCGTAGTAAATTCTCAGGAAGGTTCGTTTCAGGTTGCAATTATTCCATACACATACGAGCACACCAATTTCCATGAATTTAAGGTTGGTACAGTTGTGAACCTCGAATTTGATATCGTTGGCAAGTATATCTCTAGGCTTTTAAAGCAATACTTGGATTCAGGATTACTTGGGCGTTAAGAAAGAACAATAACTTCTGATATTTTCATAGTCAGTTTGTTTTTTGGAATCTTCTTAAATCTTCAATATTAACCATAGTTGGTAACTTAAATTAATTTACGATATTGCAGTTAACACTTCCAGTTCTTTCGAATCTGGAAGGTCAATCAAGTTGGGTTGGCCTAGCAGAGTCTGGAAGCCCTGCTAGCATTTAAATGGTAATAAAACAATGATGTTGAATCTCTAATAGTTGTTGTTAATAAGTTAGACTTATTGAGAAACACGAAGATACTAGATTACAAAAATGCAATGAAAGATTAAAAAATGGATAGTTTTGAGTTAAAAGACCTTATTTACATTTCAACTTTCGTTGCAACGATAGTTGGTACTTTTTTTGCTACAAAGCATAGCATAAAAGAATTTGTTCGAGACAGGGTTGATGTGTTGAAAGACAAACTAAATGAACAAAAAATCGAAATAGAGAAATTAAAATCTAAAACGGATAATCAGCAACAGATTATTGATCAATTTCAAAAGCAAGTACTTGACCATTTACCTGACCTATTTGAAATAATAAAGGAGAAAAAAGACAATGGGCGCAGGAAATAGTATAGATTATAATAGACTGATGGCATTAAACCAAAAAGTCAAAAACAGTTCCGCTTCAAATGCGGAAAGAGATGAACTAATGAGTCTTCTTTATCGAAACAATTCTATTACAAAAAAGCAATATGACGACTATATTGCAGGAAGAAATATTGATGAGATATTAAAGACTTCTCTTGTTATTGCTGGAATTGTATTGTTAGGCTACTTATTGAGTAAACTAGTAAGTAAATAATGTTCAATTGCAAAAGAGGTTGATAAGAAATGAAAAACAATATTTTAGTATAAGACCTGATTCAAAAATTTAATATCTTAGCCTTTATAAATATGGACGCATCTCAGAAAGCATATGAACTTGATAAAATTGGAACTCAATTCGATCAATTTATAATTGCTGTAAATGGAGCTCTTATTGCATATGCTTTCAAGCAAGTAGAGAACAAAGAATTGACTTTAGATTTAATTCCTCTTGGATTAGCGATTATTTGTTGGGGACTTGGTTTCTATTATGGCGTAACATCGATTAGAAGAATAATATCAACTCGTATAATTGAAATATTTAAGGATACAAGCAGCATAACTAGACAAAATCCCGAATATGCAGAAATAACTAAGCGAAAGGTTAATGAGGTTGTAAGCGAAGCAAATTCGTATAATAAAAGAATGTTTAAACTTTTATATTTAGGTGGTTGTTTATTTATTCTTTGGCAAATCATAGAAATGTATTTAAGGACAAATTGCCGGTAAAGCCAAAACCCAGCATATGATTTAATTCATCTGTTAAGAGATGATTTATTTGTGTATTTATAAAAATTATATTGTGGGATGACGACTTGGCAATTAATCTGCCAACTCTCCAAAGGTGAAAATCATTAGTTTAGCCCATGAAAACCCCTTTAAAACGAGAATTTACAGTCTATATATCATTAACAGCAGCTATAGCCTCTGGGCTAATTGCCATAATTTTTATAAGCGGGAACAAGGAGTACTACCTATTATATCCAATAGTTAGTATTCTCCTTGTTTTTATGCTTACATACATTGTTACATGGTCGTTTTTAAAAAAGATCCCAAGTATCAGTACTGTTGATGAAAAGGCCACATGGAAGAATCTCGATAAAAGTTTTAATGAGGTTAATCAGGATGCCATCTCATTGGCAAGCAATCAAGTGAGAGAAATTGACCGTTTAAAAGGAATGGAGCAGTACCGAAAAGAGTACATTGGTAACGTTTCTCACGAATTAAAAACACCAATATTTAACATTCAGGGATACGTTCTCACCCTTCTTGATGGTGGACTTGAGGATGCCTCCATAAACCGCAAATACCTTGAGCGAGCCGAGAAAAGCATTAATCGCCTTATTTCAATTGTTGAGGATTTAGAAACAATCTCAAGGCACGAGGCGGGCGAATTAAAACTCGACAAAGAGCATTTCAACATTGTGCAACTTGTTGAGGAGGTTTTTGAAGCACAAGAAGTACGGGCAAAAAAGCGTGATACGCAGCTTGTTTTTTACAAAAAATATAAAAAACCAATTATTGTATATGCTGATAAGATGAAAATCTTTCAGGTTCTTACAAACCTTGTAACCAACTCAATCTATTATGGAAAAACGGGCGGTAAAACGCGCATATCCTTCTCCGAAGTAAAAAACAAAATTCTAGTTGAGGTACATGACAATGGAATTGGAATTGGGGAAGCCGATATCTCTCGTGTTTTTGAACGATTCTATAGGGCTGATAAAAGCCGATCACGCGAGCAGGGTGGAACAGGATTGGGCCTTGCCATTGTTAAGCACATTATCGAAGCGCACGGTGAAACAATTCAAGTAAAAAGCAAAATAAACAAGGGCTCTTCTTTTATCTTTTCATTACCAAAATAAATAGACTTTCGAAGAAATAACCCAACTTTTACTAAATAACCTCAGTTCGAAACAAGGAATTACATTGAAAAGATGAGAAATTAAGGTATTATATATTGTAGATTTTGAATATACAAACCTCTGTGTTCTCTGAGCCTCTCAACACAAATAAACATTGTTTTGGCAAGATAGAATCTTATTAAAACGACCATCTTGTTAAACTCAGAACTTAAAACCTCTGTGTTAATCCTTATATCGAACACAGGGTAAATGTAAAAGCAAAATAGAAAAGTCATTTGGGAAGGAAGAAATGTTTTATTCCTCCTTCCCCAAAGACTTTTCAAGGAAGAAAAGTTTCTCCCCTTCCTTCCCCGAAGACGTTTTAAGGAAGAAATGTTTTATTCCTTCCTTCCCCGAAGACTTTTTAAGGAAGAAATGGTTCATTCCTTCCTTCGGAAGAAACTTTTCAAGGAAGAAAAGTCACTTTTTCATATAGAAAATTCCTCTGGCAAACGAGGAAATTGCTGCTCATAGAGTGAAAATCCTCTCTTCAAAGAGGGAAGTCCTTACTTCAAACAAGGATAAACCTTTTTTAATGGAGAATGGTACTCAGAAGGATCCCCAAAGTGTAAAAAAGCAACATGTATTATCGCATTTTGCGATAGTGAAACTAAGAAACAATTTACACACATTTTGCCACCTCGTGGAAATAAACCACAACCCTAAATGGGTATTAATAAAACATTTTATTTCAACAAATTAACCCCATAAACAGAAGGCTTGCAACGTAGGTTAATTAGCAAACATCTCTTAACCAACAATCTGTTTGATTATCTCATACAGAAACCTATCTTTGTGGGATTTTATTGCAAGGTACACTGTATAATAGTTAATTTGAATGAAACCTAAATTTCAAGAATACAAAGGATTAGATTTGTCGCAGGTGAATAAAGACGTGCTGAAAACCTGGGATAAGAACAACACATTTCAAAAAAGTTTAACCACCCGTGAGGGTCACCCTGTGTTTGTTTTCTACGAGGGCCCGCCATCAGCAAATGGAATGCCTGGTATTCACCACGTTATGGCGCGAACAATTAAGGATATATTTTGTAGATATAAAACTCAAAAAGGTTTCCTTGTTGACCGAAAAGCTGGATGGGATACCCATGGATTGCCCGTTGAGCTTGGTGTTGAAAAAATGCTTGGGATAACCAAGGAGGATATTGGAACAAAAATATCAATCCAAGAATATAATGACGCCTGCAAAAAGGAGGTGATGAAATATACCGACCTATGGGAAGAACTTACCCTTAAAATAGGATATTGGGTCGATATGAAACATCCTTACATCACCTACGATAATAGATATATAGAAACCCTATGGAATCTACTTCAAAAGTTGTACGATAAAGGGTTACTCTACAAAGGAAAAACCATTCAACCTTTTTCTCCAGCAGCAGGAACGGGCTTAAGCACTCATGAACTCAATCAACCAGGTTGCTACCGTGATGTTAAAGATACCACAGCCGTTGCCCAGTTTAAAGTTATCCGTAACGATAAAAGCGAATTCCTTTTCCAAGGAATTAATTCCGATATACATATCCTTGCTTGGACAACTACTCCTTGGACGTTACCATCAAATACGGCATTGGCTGTTGGACAAAACATCAAGTACGTATTAGTTCAATCCTTTAACCCATATAGTGGAAACCCAATTAATGTAATACTTGCCAAAGATCGTCTCGAAGCATACTTCCCTGCTGCGAATGCAGAATTAAGGTTGGAGGAATATAATCAAGGAGATAAAAGAATTCCTTTCAAGATCCTTGCTGAATATCAGGGCTCAAAACTTGCTGGGGTTATGTACGAACAGCTCTTTCCTTGGGTAAAACCCGAAGGTGATGCATTTAGAGTTGTTTTAGGTGATTTTGTTACCACCGAGGATGGAACAGGAGTTGTTCATATCGCACCTACGTTTGGTGCTGACGATGATCGTGCTGCAAAAGCCTCTGGTATTTCGCCACTTATCCTTCGTGATAAAAACGGAAACCCAGAACCAATGGTCGATCGCCAAGGAAGATTTTATAGAATAGATGATCTTGATCCTGCATTTGTTCAAAATCACATCAACATCAACCTATACAAAGAATTTTCGGGACGATTTGTTAAAAACGAATACGATTCTACTTTAACCGAAACGGATACAACCCTTGATGTCGACTTGGCTGTTAACCTAAAGCAGCAGAATAAGGTATTCCGAATCGAAAAACACGTACACAGCTATCCACATTGCTGGCGTACCGATAAACCAGTGCTTTACTACCCGCTCGACAGCTGGTTTATCCGCACCACGGCATTAAAGGATAGAATGCTTGAGCTGAACAAAACGATTAACTGGAAACCACAAAACACAGGTACTGGAAGATTTGGAAAGTGGCTCGAGAATCTTGTTGATTGGAATCTATCCCGCTCACGTTTTTGGGGAACACCATTGCCAATATGGGTTACCGAAGATCGTAGCGAAATGATTTGCATTGGTTCTGTTGCTCAGATGAAAGCTGAGTGCGAGAAATCTGTGAAGGCAGGTTTTATGTCCGTTAATCCTTTAGAAAAATATGCCGAAGGCGATTTCTCAGATAAAAATTATAGCTCATTCGATTTACATCGTCCATTCGTTGATAATGTTGTACTTGTATCCCCATCGGGCAAGAAAATGACCCGTGAAACCGATCTTATCGATGTTTGGTTCGATTCTGGGGCTATGCCATATGCTCAGGTTCATTACCCGTTTGAGCATAAAGACAATTTCAGTGATGTTTTCCCTGCCGATTTCATTGCAGAAGGCGTTGACCAAACCCGTGGTTGGTTCTTCACGCTGCATGCATTATCAACCATGCTATTCGATTCTGTATCATTTAAAAACATCATTTCAAATGGACTAGTCCTCGACAAGAGCGGCAACAAAATGAGTAAACGCTTAGGCAATGCCGTCGAACCATTTGAGGTAATTGAAAAGTATGGTTCAGATCCTTTGCGCTGGTATATGATTACAAACTCACAACCTTGGGATAACCTTAAGTTTGATATTGAGGGCGTTGATGAGGTAAAACGCAAATTCTTTGGAACGCTCTATAACACCTACTCATTCTTTGCGCTATATGCCAATATCGATGGATTCACATTCGAGGAGGCTGAAATACCCGTTAACGAACGTCCTGAGATTGATAGATGGGTTATCTCATTATTAAATACATTGATAAAAGAGGTTGAGGATGCCTATGAAAACTATGAGCCAACAAGGGCTGGTAGGGCAATTCAGGATTTTGTATCCGAGCATTTAAGCAACTGGTATGTTCGTTTGAATCGTAGACGTTTCTGGGGCGGTGAATTCACCAAGGATAAAATTGCTGCATACCAAACGCTCTATACATGCATCGAAACTGTTACTCAGCTTGCAGCGCCAATTGCACCATTCTATACCGATCAGCTATTTATCGATTTGAATAAAGTTTCGGGTAAGCATAAGGTTGATAGCGTTCATCTATCAACCTATCCCAAATACGATACAGCCCTGATCGATAAAGATCTTGAGGAAAAAATGGAAATTGCCCAGAGCGTCAGCTCCATGGTTCTAGGCTTACGACGCAAAGTAAGTATCAAGGTTCGTCAGCCATTGAGCAAAATCATGGTACCAATCCTCGACGATAATTTTAAACGTCAGCTATCCGCCATTGAACATCTTATCCTTTCTGAGGTTAATGTAAAGGAACTCGAATATCTTGTGGATACTTCTGGGATTTTGGTTAAAAAGATAAAACCAAACTTTAAAGAGTTAGGTCCTCGTTTTGGAAAATCGATGAAATCTATATCTGCTTCAGTAGCAAATATGACTCAGAAAGATATTTCAATTCTTGAAGCCAAAGGTATTTTCACCCTTAATATCCCTGAAGGGCCTATAGAAATTGGCATTAAGGATGTGGATATTCTTTCGGAAGATATTCCAGGTTGGTTGGTTGCTAACGAGGGTCGATTTACCGTAGCTCTTGATATTACTATTACGGAAGATCTTCGCAATGAGGGTATTGCGCGAGAACTTGTAAACAGAATTCAAAACTTACGAAAAGATGCGGGTTTTGATGTAACAGATAAAATTCATATCAGTATACTGAAACATAATGCAATAAATCAAGCGGTTGAAATTCATCGCGATTACATAGCAAGTCAAACATTAGCAAAAGAGATTATTTTGGTTGATAATGCGCCCAAGGGAGCATTTATAAACATTGAGATTGACACAGATGTAAATACTGCAATTAAAGTTGATAAGATTGCTGTATAAGGTTGGTTTATTCATATTAAATTTCATATTTTTAAGCAAAATTTAGAGTTATGGCAGAAAAGACAAGATACTCTGATGAAGAGTTGGCAGAATTTAAAGAGATTATTCTGCAAAAGCTCGATAAGGCACGCAAAGACTACGAAATTCTTAAGAGTGCTATTACCATGAGTGAAAGCAACGATACCCAAGATACTTCACCCACATTTAAAGTACTTGAGGAAGGTGCGGCTACCTTATCAAAAGAGGAGGCAGGGAAGTTGGCTCAGAGACAAATTAAATTTATACAACATCTTGAGTCTGCATTAGTTCGCATTGAAAATAAAACCTATGGTATTTGTCGGGAAACTGGTAAACTCATTGCAAAGGAAAGACTACGTGCTGTTCCACATGCAACGCTTAGCATAAATGCTAAAAATAACCAGCGATAAAAAATGTTTGCTAAACCTTTCGGGTGGTCGGGTTTTTTTCCGACCACTTTTTTTTATAGCTTTGCCCTATAAATATTACAACGAAAACGAATTTTATCAACTACACTAAAATGAATATATCACTACGAAATAAATCAATCCTTCTAATCGTACTAATCCTTTTTCTTGACCAATTACTTAAAATTTGGATAAAAACCCATATGATAGAGGGGCAAGGGTTCTCTGTTATGGGGAATTGGTTTATTATTCATTTTACCGAGAATCCCGGAATGGCCTTTGGAATAGAATTTTGGGGTGGATATGGAAAACTTTTCCTAAGCCTATTCAGAATTGCCGCAAGCTGTGCCATGGGATACTATATATACCTCCTTATTAAACAAAAAGCCAATACAGGATTAGTTTTAGGAATATCTGCAATATTAGCTGGGGCAGTGGGAAACTTAATCGATAGCGCATTTTACGGATTAATTTTCAATGACTCTATTTCAGGCGTTGCAACATTTCTCCCTAATGGTGGGGGCTACGCTCCCTTCCTGCATGGCAGAGTTGTGGACATGCTATACTTCCCAATTATTAACACCACCTATCCACAATGGTTTCCATTTGTTGGTGGTCAACACTTTGTTTTCTTCAGCCCCATTTTTAACTTAGCCGATTCGGCAATTACTACCGGGGTATTCTACCTTCTAATATTTCAGCGTAAAATACTTCTTGGTAAGCAAGACGTTAAAAAAAATGATAGTGCTGTTTAAATTGCAATTTGGCAAACGCATTAAAAACGTTTTTTTGATTTGAGTTGTTACTCATCTGTAGCAAAACTTAAACCCAAAAAATTTTTGGGATGATTTTTTGATGCTAGAGGTTTTATATTCAATTTATTAAAACCATATCATCGAAAAAACGTAAAATGCTATAGCGTTTTATTACATATAACAACACGTACTAATCTTTTAACGAATACTTTTTTAACGTTCTATTATCTTGTAACTCGGATTTAAAGAAAGATTCTGTATTATCTATAACCTCCCTTAATCGTTTAAAATCGGAGGGGGTTATAATGCCAGATGCAACGATTGTACATTGATGATGATTGCTTTCGTCTTGAATAAAACTCTCCATGAGTTCGGGAGCTGCAATTTTAACTTGGATATTCATAAAAGGGTTACTACTGGTTAAATACTGTATTTATTTTTTCTGCCGTTTCACGAATTTGCTTTATCAAATCATTATCGCGTTTAGAATATTTACCAAGGTTATTGTTTAGAACCATACTTACGTATTGAGAGGAGCAATTGCATGTTTTTGCTATTGCTTGATAGTACCCATAAAATGGGACTTTTGATTTAATATTTGCAATGGTCATAAAATTTATCGTAACTTTGTTTAATACATAGTTACAAATATACATCACAAATTGCGATTATGCAAGAAAAATTATCAAAAAATGCGATAGTGTCTATAATTGATAGATTAAGGGTTTATTATGAAGTAGATACGGATACATCGCTTGCCAGTTGTCTGGGTGTTAGACAGAATACCATATCCTCATGGAGGTCTAGAGGTGCGATTGATTTCGATTTAATAATCGCAAAATGCGATAATATTAACTTGAATTGGTTGATTTTTGAAGAGGGGCCTGTTTATAGGAGAGATATAAACCCAAACATCCCATCTAATCAGTCTGATGGTTTAAACAGCATGTTTTTAAAGCAAACCATTTCCGAAAAAGAGGAAAAGATTGAGAGTTTGAATAGGGAGATTGGAAAACTTCAAAATCAAATAGAATTATTAAAGGATTCAAATCCAAAACTCGAATTCCACGAGGCTGCAGAAGGTAAATTGGCGTATGTGCAACCGAAAGGGAAGAAGAAAACGGCCAAGTAGCCAAACTTTTTAGACAGATACGTATAATGGTTTACTATTACTGAATGTTGTGGACATTCAGAATTAGTTAACCCGTTTCGTAATAATTTCACCAGAGTGGGGCTATTAAACCTCCATCCCATCCAGTAATGCTATTCCCGAAAAACCAACCAACCTCGAGTCAACGTATTTAGGTGTAGCCCAAATATGGAGTACCTTTCTATTTTTGTTAGATGGATTTACCTCTATCCGAACAGGATCCATAAACTCTTTGCGGACTAAGCGATTGCGAAGAACGCTCATAAGGAATGATTCTGTTTCGGGGAAAAGTGTTTGAATCATTACACCTTTCAAAACAGCTTCCTTGGTGATATTAAAGTAGTTACAACCTGTTTGATTTAGGAATTCTAGCCGACCTGTTAATGTTATTTCGAATATTATATGGGGGAGCATATCGGTAAGCTCACGGAAACGATGCTCGTTTCTAACGAGTTGTACATGAGCCCTCTCTCTTTCATACGAGAATGATATTAGGTTTGCAATAGTTTTTAAAAGTTCTATTTCCATTTTATCCCATTCCTTTGGGGTGCTATACTCATCAAAGCCAAGAAAACCAATGAGATTATACTCCACCTGAATGGGGAACATTAAACAGGACTTACTCCCTTGTGCGATCATCATTTCTGAAAGATCCGACGGCATATCCCTAAGTAAATCATTTGAGAAGTAAACCTCTTTTCCTTCAATCCATTCAAGAATCATATCAAGGGGAACTTTTTGAAGATTTTCTATTTGAGACTCAATCTCTTCGTTACACCATTCAAAGGTATTAGAGGTGGTTTTTTGATCGGGACTATTTTCCAAAATATAAATACGACTCACATTTGTGAAAAATCCAAGTTTTGTTAGTACTTCATTGATTTTTATTGTGAAGAATTCGTTTGTATTCAGGGTGTATGATATTTCGGAAAGAAGTTCGTTGAGGGCAAGGTTTCTTAAAAGTTCTTCGCGATGAAGGATATGCTCCATTTCCACATTCTTTTGGAAAGTAATATCGCTAATTGTTCCCGTGAGCCTTAATATTTTTCCTACAGTATTTCGTATGGCTTTATTTTTTGAATGAATCCAGATATAGCTGCCATCTTTTTTTCTAATTCTAAAAACAAGATCAAGGCTATCGCCAGTTTTTTGAAAAGCTCCAACTTTCGATACCATGGTTTCTTTATCATCTGGGTGAATCATATTAATTAGCACATCCTCATTTGGTTCAATTTCCCAAGGGCGATAGCCAAGGAGTTGAAATGCCATTGGAGAGTAGTATTTTTCACCAGTTTCAATATCGGTGTCCCAAATACCAACCCTGCCGGCATTCAGAGCCAGTTTTAAACGCTCATCGCTTTTTTCTAATTTAATTCGCGATGTTTGACTTTCTGTTATATCCTTTACGGTTATTGCTATTTTTTTCCCAGTACTTGTTTCAATAGAAAAGATTGTGTTCTGAATAATTTTTCGTTCCCCATTATAAAGGGTAAGTTGAGTTTCGAGCGTTTTTCCCTCTAATGGATTGGTTCCTGTATGCGCAATTTTGTCGAAAACATCTTTAAACGTCTTGAGATATGAATGCAGGCCATGTGCACCCAAGGTCAGTTGGCCTTGTACATCCCATAAGTAGTAACCAATTGCCTGATTTCGTTTAATTAAGGTAATTTTTTCTTGAGCGGGATTCCATTCCTTTATAACGCCATTCTGATCAATGATAACAAGGCCATCGTGGGTATTAGAAATTAAACCTTCTAGTGTTTTTCGATTTTCGTCCTTTTCAACTTCAACCCTCTTCTTTTCATCAATATTCATATTCACACCAACCATCCGAACGGGAACTCCCATTTTATCCCATTCAACCACTCGTCCAATGCACCAAAGCCAAACATAGGTTCCTTTTTTCGAAAGGGCAAGGTACTCTCTTTGGAAGTTGCTATGGTTACCCTTCTTTATATTACTCTCTAAATTTTCAAATGACGAGATAAAATCTGGATGAATTAAGGACAACCACTTTTCATATGAGGTTTTAAACTCATTTGGTTTATAGCCTAAAATAGCGAATGAATCATCGCTTATGTAGGTTTCACCTGTTCGGAAATTGAACTCCCAAACTCCTTGTTCAGCACCTTTTAAAGCTAGTTGAAGTCGAGCCTCGTCGCCTTTGGGAAAAAGTTCTGTTTTCTCTTCAGCTTTATCAATATCCGCAAGCATCATCAGTAATGAGGACTTTCCCTTCCAAACACATCTTTTAATACGAGGGGCATACCAAGTATCCGATCCACTTTTTGATCCTATCTTTACCAATAATTGTTCTGACGGGGGCTTACGTATGGTTACTGCAATTGCCAGAAAACTACGCAATGGAGTTTGCTGGTTAGTTGTAAATAGTTCATCTATTGTTTTGGTGGATAGTTCTTTGGAGGTAAAACCAAAACGTATAATTGCTTTTCGATTTGCGAAAACAACCATATTATCAGCAATTACAACTAAAAGTTGCTCGCTACTATCTAGGATAGATTTTAGCAACAGGTCAAGTAGTTTTGTGTTTTCCTTAATTAGATTAGAAAAACGTTTTACTCGTTCCACTTTTTTCTTACCAGAGTTCATTCTAAAAATTTTCAAAAATCAAAGGCCTAATTTACTAAATTGTTGAAATTTTAAGTATTTTTTTGAAAGATTTTATAATTATCTATTATTTTTGTTTTTTTGATCAGTACTTAATAAGAAATAAGAGAATATATGTCAGAGAATGAAAGATTGAAAGAAATTCGCAAATCTCTTGAACTTACACAGCGGGAGTTTTCTGATGCTCTTGATATTAAGCAGGGTTCTTATTCTGATGTGGAAAGAGGTAAGGCAGGTATTTCGGCCGTGCTTCTTAAAAACCTAATCCGGAGATTTCGGATAAATCCACTTTGGTTATGCGAAGGAGAAGGAGCAATGTTTATTGATGGACCCGACGAAATATCAAAAACCACTCCAAGTCGAGTTCCAAAAAGCAGCGGAATACCTCTTCAAAAAGGCGTTGATAAAACTCATTTAAACGAGTTACAAGAGCAAATAGATCAACTTGAACTTCAGCAGAATAATCTTGAGAATCTGAAATCAATAATGGAGTTTCTTAAGAAAGGGGAATAAACGCTCTTCGAACGTTGCAATGGCTTAATTTATTGGGCTATTTTCTAAGCTCTTTTTTCAGCAATCTGGCGGCCAAAGTAGGTGATTATTCTTCGTAATAAATCGGCCTGGAGGGTAACGAATAGGAGTAAAGAAAAAAACCATATTATTGCAAGGTTAAACCAGAGCGTTTTAACGTATTGACCGTTGAAATATTTCATTGGAGCATAAAAATGCGCTCTACCCCATGGATGATTCGGAAGCATAAAGATTGGCTCATGCTTTTGAACTATTCTTGTGTCGGTTTCAAGGTATTTTGTCACCTCGTTTGTGTTTAGAACCCAATCAGCAAGCGCCTTATTATAATTTTGTTGTTTAAGCGTATAAACACCTTTGGCAGATAGGCTATCCACTAATTTTCTATAGGTATTATCTTTTTTCTGTCCGGCGGTTGAGCTAATATCGGAAAATAGGGCTTTGATAAATCTTAAATACCCGTTGGTTTCTTCGGAAATTTGATTGTTAAAATCAGCGGGGTTAAGTTTCTTTATATTATCAAAAGGCGGTAATTGTGTTGATTTTTGGAGGATTTGAATTTCGTTGAATATTATTTTTAGGTTGCTAGTAAATTGAGGATCATTTTTTTTACCCTCTTCTTCAAGTCTATTACATTCCTCAAGTTTATATTGAAGGCGTGGTATAAGAAATGCTGTGCGAAAATAGGATTCGCTCATGACTCTTTCCTGGTCGAAAAAGAGTTTTTCAAATCGATTATCTTGAAATTGTTCAACAGCCAATGCCTCAAAAGCCCATCGAGATGCCATAACATCTCCAACTATTGGAACGTAAACTTTTTGTGTTAGCGATGGGTGGAGGTTATCGAATTGAACAATAGTGCCGCTTAGGAGGAGTTGGGGTACAAGAATGAATGGGATGCTGATATAAATTGAGACAATTGAGTTAAGCCCCGAGCTAATATTTAAGCCCATCATATTTGCCAAGCAAGATGTTGAAAAGAGTATTAGCCAGTATACCAAAGTCATCCCCTTAATCTCAAGAACATAATTGCCAATTAAAACAAATATCAGCATTTGAATTGCGGATAGGGCAAAAAGGTAGAAAACTTTAGCATTAAGATAGCTGAAACGGCTTAGGTTTAGGAACGACTCGCGCTCTAATATTTTTCTATCGCTAATTATTTCTTCGGCGCTAACAGTAAGTCCAATAAAAAGGGATACTACAACGCTCATGAATAGGTAGGCGGGAAGATTTTTATTGTCGGCCAAAATGTATTCATTACCAGGAATATACTTAGTAAAATAGGCTAAAATGAAAGCGAGTAAAGGAGCCTCTATTAAATTGATAAATACGTATTGCTTGTTGCTGATTTTTGAAAGAATGTTTCGAATTGTAAAAATTTTGAACTGAACCTCGATATTTGGTATGTTAAAAAAGTTTTTTGGTAGAATATCCTTATGATCTTTTGATTTAAGTTTGTTTTGGAGATTTTTATTATAAAGGGTGTTCCATTCGTCGGGGCTTTTTTGACGGACATTGGTGTGTTTTCCGTTCTCGTCTACAACCCTTGCCTCCACAATCTCAAGAATTTGATCTGGATTTATACTCCCACACTGAAAGCATCCGCTCTCTGAAGCATTAACCTGAGTGCTCATTGTCTTAAAGTAGACGATGGCATCAATAGGGTTACCCTGGTAAATTGGGTATCCTCCTTTGTCAAGAATCCAAAGTTTATCGAAAAGTTTAAATACTTTAGATGATGGTTGATGAATGTTAACAATAACTAAGCGACCATTATTTGCTTGTTGTTTTAAGAGGTTCATTACCATTACAGAATCGCTAGATGAGAGTCCGCTTGTTGGTTCATCAACAAATAGAATTGATGGTTCACGCATCAGCTCTAAACCAAAGTTTAAGCGTTTACGCTGACCTCCGCTAATCATTTTATTTAATGGAGAGCCAACCCTTAAATTCCTAATGTCCCATAGATCTAAATCATCTAGAACTCGCTTTACTGTTTGCCTAATTTTAAATTCAGTAAAATTGCTAAAGCAGAGTTTAGCATTATAGTATAGGTTCTGATAAACGGTGAGATCTTCAAATAAAAGATCATCTTGTGGTACATAACCGATAATCCCCTCAACCGATCTTTTATCAATATGAATATCATACCCATTGATTAGTACTCTACCCGATTTGGGGCTAAGCTTCCCTGTTAATAGGTTGAGTAGCGTTGATTTGCCCACACCGCTACCACCCATAATACCTATGAGTTGCCCCGATTCTTCGGAAAAGCAGAAGTTTTTTATACCGTTTGTGCTATTCCTAAAAGAGTATTCAAGATTTTCTGCTGTAAATACAATTTTCTGTCGATTTTTTGATTTAAAGAGCCATCCCGTTAAATCGCTAAAGTATATGGGTGTTATTGAAGTCCCTTTGATGATTGATCCTACTTCAATGAGGTATGCCTTACCCGGTATAATGGCTGTTCCGTCATGGTAAAGTTCAGTTTTTCCATAATATCGCATTACGAAGTTTCCTGTTGATGGAATATACAGGAATGTTAACCTACCAGCAATGTTTTCGTTATATAATTTGTGTGAATCCTCAAGCCATTCGGGCATATTCTCTTCCACCCAAAGCCCTTCAAGAACATCTTCTCGAATTTTAGGGTGACTTTCAATTATTAGGAGATGTGCGGGATCGATTTCTTCACAATCGTTATGAAAAATAAAGTATTCAATATTTTGAGCCTCTTGTTCATCAATATTAAAACAGGTTGCAATGGTATCCACAACATCTTTTTCGAGGGCTGTAATTTTATTATCCTCTATAATGTATTCTAGCAGTTTAATAAAGACTGTAATTCTATCGGCTTGTGGTAATTCTTTTCGTAGTTGGGTGCAAATCTTTTGAACGTATTCTATTAAGGCCACTCTCCCAGATTCTTCCTGATTTGCATAGGCTGAAATATCGCGATTAAAGAAATCAGCATAGTTTTCGAAGAGATCAAGATATTCCGTTGCTAAACGGCGAGATAGGTGTTGGCGTAAAAAAGCATCAACAACTTTTTTCCCTTTTGCTGTAACTTGCGAAGTGTTTGCTATTAGGGCAAATAGCTGCATTAAGGCGTTTAGAATGGATTCGCTCATACGATAAAATCAACGCACTAAGATATGAAAAGATGCATAAATAATTAGAATAGATACTCTTAAATACATAACCTACATATTTTCAATATTCAATTATTCTGTTTCCAAAGCATTCAATACTTTGTTGTTAGAAAAATAAGAGAAATTTTTGCAATTTCACTTTTACACCAATGTTTTTTGGCAAACCGCCATGATCATTGTTGCCCGTTATAATAAATCAAAAGAGCTGCCTAATTTTAGACAGCTCTTTTAAATGCGTGGATGTGTATAAATTAAATTATTCCGCTTCTAACTTTAATAACAGCCTTTGTGATTTCATCAGACTGCTCTTTCGTGAGTTTTTCAGTACCAACAGTTGCAAAAATACTTGAAAGTGGTTTTAGAGCCTCTGCTACTTCAGAAATATCCTTATCGTTGGTATAAGGTTTCATTAACTCAATAAGTTTATTTAGAGGATCTTTTTGGTTGGCAACAATTTTAAGCATATCGTCATTATTCTTGCTAATTATTGCAATTTGACTTGTAATATAAAGACCTTCAACCCAGCTACCAGCCATAACAAGTAATGAGGTATTATCTTTTCCATTATTTACAAGGAATTCGTAAGTATCGTAAAAAGAATCAGAAATAATGTGAATTAAAGAATCCTTATTATCAATGTTTTTATCGATACGTTGAGCGAATTCTACATTGAAAGCAGAAGTAATCTGAAGTTCATCAATAAGTTTTTTAGAAACCTTAAGGTAGTTCATGGTCTCTTGTTTCATCTGATAGGTACTTGCATAGCTAAGATCAGCACCATATATACCAAGGTTTAGAGCCTTGCTTTTTGCAGGAATGTATTTATCAACATTTTCAATAGGGTTGCTTAGGCTTAAAATATAGCTTGCACCAGCATTGTTTAAAAGTTTAATAACTTCAAAAGCAGTTGGGATTGGATATTTTGTAACACTTTTAAATGTTTTTTCTTTTTGTGTTACTGAAGTATTTTCGGCATCCTTTGCCTGCTTTCCTCTACAGCCAGCAACAAACATAACTACAATCGTAGCCAGTAGGAGAACCGAAATTTTTACGAAATTGAATTTATTAGTTTTCATCAGAGTTATAGTTTTGAGTTATTATTTGATATCAATATAGCGGTCGAATATAGCAATTAATGAGCGGTAAAGGTAATAATTCACAAATAAATTAACAATTAAAAGCCATGGTTGTTTCGGATTGATTCTTTGGAATAAATAATTATTGTGTTTAATTAAAGCAAATTCCTATACAATTCTTTGGAAATTTGATTTATAATTATTTTAAGTTCCCTTAGTTTTATTAAAATATTATTAATTTCCTCAACCTGTTGCGGGTTTAGCTTTGGCAATTCACTCTGAAGATTCTTGTCAGCAATTTTTAGCACCTTTAATTTAAAAACGAGAATTGATTTTGGAATAGCACGATGAAGGAAGTCTTCATCATCCTCGGAAAGAGTTTCATGATTTACCCATATTTTACTTAGGCTGTGAGGATTTGAAAGAAAATCGGCTGTAACCTGTCCTATTTGGCTATCGGGATGATTTACAAAATATTGAATATCAACTATGGGATTAATTTCAAGCTGTGTGAGATAATCGTTGAATATTTTCTGATAAACGAGGTTTTTAAAATCAAGATCATCGTTTAGGATTTCGTTAATTATATATTGACCAATTGAGACCGAAGGAATATCCTGATTTTCATCAGTTGGTTCAGGTTTCCAGAAAACAACATTTCCGTGTCGAAGTAAGAAGTAAACAATCTCTTTCTCCTGTTCTTCACAAAAAATATTGGAAACAAAGCCAGGAAGGGGTGTAGTTTTAATCTCGGATTCGGCAGGTATTTTTCCTAAAACCTGCTCCATCTTTTTCTTACGGTTCAACCCAACCTCGGAGTAAAGCACATTTTCTTGAATGTCAAGCAAATTGCTACACTCTTTGATATATACAGACCGAGTAATGCTATCGGGAATTACAGCAATTGATCGAACAATATCACTGATTAACCCAGCACGTTTAATAGGGTCTGATTTTGCCTCGTCAAGAAGTAGGCGGGTTTTAAAGGCTATAAAATCCGTTTCGTTTTTGGCAATAAAATCTAAAACTTCCGATGCGCTATGTGTGCGAGCGTAGCTATCGGGATCTTCGCCCTCGGGGAGTAATGCCACTTTTACGTTTAACCCCTCCTCAAGCACAAGATCTATCCCTCTTAGGGAAGCCTTGATACCTGCCGCATCACCATCGTATAGTATTGTAACGTTGGGTGTAAATCGTTTTATCAGTTTAATCTGATCGATGGTTAATGAGGTTCCTGAGCTGGCAACCACATTTTCAATTCCCGCCTGATGAAGCGATATAACATCCGTGTAGCCTTCAACCAAAAAGCATTTATTCTCCTGAGTGATAGATTTTTTTGCATAAAAAATACCGTATAGAACATTGCTCTTATGGTAAATTTCGCTTTCGGGGCTATTGAGGTATTTAGCAAATTTCTTATCGGTTTTAAGAATCCTCCCCCCAAAGGCAATAACCCTACCGCTTACGCTATGAATGGGAAACATTACCCTACCTTGGAATCTATCGAATGAATCTTCGTTATGCAGAACAGTTAGTCCTGTTTTAACAAGATAATCAAGTTTATACCCTTCTCGAATTGCGGTGCGTGTGAAAGCATCACGTTGATCTAAACAATATCCTAGTTGAAATTTCTCGATAATATCATCGCGAAAGTTACGTTCACGAAAGTAAGCCATACCAATGGTCTTTCCATCCGAGTGTTTATGCAGAGTATCGCTAAAATAACGCTGTGCGTAGGCGGTGGCTACCATTAAACTCTCACGCTCATTACGTTGAAGAAGATCTTCGGGGGTAACCTCCTTCTCAACAACTTCAATATGATATCTATGGGCTAGGAACTTGAGCGCTTCAACGTAGCTCATGTGCTCATGCTCCATGATAAAATTTACTGAATTTCCACCCTTACCACAACCAAAGCACTTGAAAATCCCTTTAGATGGGCTAACTGTAAACGAAGGGGTTTTCTCATTATGAAATGGACAAAGCCCAAGAAAGTTTACACCCCGTTTTTTTAGGGTAACAAAATCACCAACCACCTCGGTAATATCGGCAGCAGCAATAATTCTATCTACGGTGTGTTGGTCTATCATTTATTCTTGGAATGAAAGTGTAAAGATAATAATTGGAAGGATACCTGATGGGGAAAACAAGATGTCATGTTTTTATAAATGAATTGAAACGAAAGACGTATTTATGAGAATTAGACTACCCATTTTCCAATTGAAACAGTAAGAGAATAGTGAAATAGAATATTGGTTAAACCTATTTCGATATTATAAATCACTCAAAATTTTTAGGTAAGAGGAAAATCAAATTCTTATATTTACCCTAAACTCCATTTAAGCATATAGTGCTATGAAGAAAATTCTACTAATTACATCTCTAGCAATACTTGTTTCATTTAATTCCATTTGCTGTACAACAGCAATAATCAGCGGTAAAGCCACACCCGATGGTCGTCCTATACTCTGGAAACATCGCGATACGGATAATTTCAACAACAAAATGATGTTCATTAAAGGCGGCAAGTATGAATATATAGGATTGGTAAACTCCGATGATTCACTATATCAAGTATGGGCTGGTACAAATAGTGCTGGATTTTCTATTATGAATTCTGCTTCATATAACCTAAAGTCTAAGGATGATCATACAGTATTACAAGATCAAGAGGGAATGGTAATGAAATTGGCTCTAGCCTCCTGTGCAACCATCGATGATTTTAAAAGATTACTCGATTCATTACCCAAACCCCTTGGTATTGAAGCAAACTTTGGTTTAATTGATGCCCAAGGAGGCGCTGCTTACTTCGAGACCGATAATTTTAAGTATAAAATCTTTGATGTTAACGATCCCAGAGTAGCACCCGATGGATATTTGATTAGAACAAATTATTCATTTTCGGGCAGAGAGAATGAAGGTGCAGGTTACAATAGGTATAATACAGCAAGTGTGATTATTAATGAAGCCTATAAGGCAAAAAAAATAACACCAGAATTTTTTCTTTCAAAAGCAACACTTTCTCTACGTCATGAGTTAACAAAGACAGATCTTTCAAATGTTTTTAAAAAAAAGGAAGATTTTCAGAACCGAATGTATCCGTTTAGGGATTATATAGTTAGATATTCCTCTTCATCAACCGTGGTTGTGCATGGTGTAAAGGCTGGAGAATCACCTTCGCTTGTAACCACATGGGTAAAGTTAGGATTTCAGCCTGTATCGATTTCAATTCCGTTATGGGTTAGTGCAGGTGCAACTATTCCAGCATTATTAACTGCTCCTAGTACTAAAAACGCTTTACTTTGTAACCTTACACTTCTTTTGAAAAAAGAGTGTTTCCCTTTCAATAAAGGGAGCGAGGGAGAGAATTACATTTACCTAGAAATGCTCGGAAACAAAAGCAATACAGGTATTATGCAACAAAATGTTCAATTCGAAAAAGAGATAATTGCCAAAGAGGAGAAATTGGTAACAAAATGGCGACGATTAGGGTTTGATGTTGATGAAGCCACCGATTTTTACAAGGAGGTTAATGAATCGATAATACTTTATTATTCTTTTTTATGCAAAGAAAAACCTAAAGAGTGATGAATAGGATCAAATTAGTGGTGCTCACAGGAGCTGGAATTAGTGCCGAGAGTGGTATTCGTACATTTCGCGACATGGGAGGATTATGGGAGGAATATGATATAATGGAGGTTGCCAGCTACGATGGATGGGTGAAAAATCCCGACTTAGTTCTAAATTTTTATAATGATAGGCGCAAACAGTTAAAGGATACAAAACCCAATCGAGGTCACATTGCTCTGGCAGAAGCGGAGAAGTATTTTGATGTTCATATCATTACCCAAAACGTCGATAATCTTCACGAAAGGGCTGGAAGCACTAAGATACTTCATCTACATGGGGAGTTGACAAAGGTAGAGTCATCACTAGATTCATCAATTGTTCATGATATTGGCTATACCGATTTGAAATTAGGCGATAAATGCGAAAAGGGTTCGCAGCTTCGTCCTCATATAGTATGGTTTGGTGAACCCGTTCCCGCAATGTTAGATGCAGTTCAGATAACCCGGCAGGCGCAGATTTTTGCTATAATTGGTACATCTCTTAATGTATATCCCGCCGCAGGATTACTAGGATATGTATCCAAAAATACGCCCGTTTATCTGGTCGACCCGAATGATGTAACCGTTCAAAGCCGGCAAGCGATTCACTATATTAAAGAAAATGCCTCTATTGGAGTTGAAAAAATGCTTGAAATGATTTTGAAAGAAGTTAGAGCGAATTAATATTTATCAATAAACTCTAAGTATTCTAGGCACTTAAGGCACTTAAAAGTAACATCCATGAGAATTGCTATTATATTTATACTATTGATTATTGGAATTTCAATCCGTCCAAAAGCGCAGCAATTTGATGCTGGATTCGTGTGTGGTTTAGCGACATCTCAGGTGGATGGCGATGGGAATAGCGGATTTGATAAAGCTGGGCCAATTGCAGGTATCTGGGTTGGCCACGGGTTAAATCGTGTTTTTTATGCCAGAATGGAACTGAGATATATTCAAAAAGGAAGTTTTGCTAAGACAGTTCAGGATGGTGTTACTATTGGACATTATCGCATGAGATTGAATTACCTTGAGATACCCGTAATTATTGGTTATCGATTTGGTAATGGATTTAATGCATTGGCAGGAATTTCCACAGGATATCTCGGCAAGGCTCAAGAAATGAATGAGTTTGGCTCTTTTCCATTAGAGGACATCCAAAAATTTCACAAATTTGAATTCGCATGGAGATTTGGTTTTGAGTATAACCAAAGCGAACACTGGGCATTTAATGTTATGTATAGTTACTCTATGTTTCCGATTCGACCTCATAAAGAAAATATAACCTACCGATGGGATCGTGGTCAGTATAATAATGTGATTGAGTTTGTGGCTAGGTATAAAATATAATTCCTGACATTTTAGCTTATTCTAGAAAAAAAAGAATTGAACAATAAAATTCTTACAATTATTTCATTATTTTTATTGCCTGTAAACTAACATGATAGACATTGTGCCTTCCAAAAAAGTTGAAAAAAATGTCACCAATAGTTAAATTTGGAATATTTAAGAGAGGGAATATCTCTCAATGACATAAATCCTAAAGAAATGGATGTAGAACAATTAATTATTTATTTAGGAATGCTTGATAACTTTGTTCAGAACAAATGTACAGGAAATACCCAAGCATTAGCCGAAAAATTGGGGATAAGTGAGAGTGCTGTTTGTGAACTTTTACAAATTATTGGGACTTTTGGTTATCCGTTAAAATTTAATTACGAACTTGACAGTTATGAGTATGTAAAACCCTGTAAATTAAGGCGGTTAAAATTTGAGGAAATATTGATTAAAAACTCCAGTCAATACTTGAATTAGCAGAATCTCATTAAAAATTATTGCTTGCGTATTCTCCTCCACGAGTTGACAAACGGGTAAAAGTTGGTATCTCCCATACTATCCTATAATAATAATTTTTCCAAGTACACAACGAATGATTTAGTAACCTCAAAACACAGAAACGAATTAACCCGATATGGTGTTGGTATTAACGCTGGTTTTAGTTCATCTTGGATTAAAGGACTTAAATGGCAAGAAGGTTACTATTTAAATGGTTCTTTTAATATTTTTAAACATGATACAGTAGGTTCATATTCAGGTATAAACAATTACCAAACTATTATCGGACGGGCTAGTTATTTTCTATCATATATTCCTAATACAAGAACAGTAATTAATTTTGGAAGTGGTATTGTGTTAACTAAATATTTCAATGTAGATACAAATGATAGAATAGAAATTACCCCAAACATTACAGGGTCATGCAATTACTATTTTTCAGAGAAATTGCGGTTGCAAATTAACGCAAGTGCAAATTATAACTTCAATAGAATGTATGCTCCAATATCAACAACCAAAACAGTAGATTTTGGATTTAGGGCTGCTTTACAATACTACATTTTCTAAACTTTCATTAGTAGGGGGGCACATTAAAGTTGCCCCTTTATTTTTTCTCTAAAACCTTTTCATTTTCAGTATTTTGAATAACAGAAATATTAAATACTGATATTGAATAGGAAAAAAACGTCATATCTTTAAAGTAATTTCCTCCCATATTCGTCTTCCCTCGTATATGGAGGATTTAATTGTATTATCAATGGCTCAAGAGCGACAGCAGAACATAGTAAATGCTGTGCAGAATTACGGAAAGCAACTATTTAAATTTATCCGAAGCCGTGTCAAGAATGATGCTGATGCAGAAGATATACTGCAGGATGTTTGGTATCAGCTTAGTAGCATTGTTGACATTGAACCAATTGAACAACTGAGCGCTTGGCTTTTCAGGGTGAGCCGAAATAGAATTGTGGATAAACAACGAAAAAAAATGCCACAATCATTGGAAGAACTTGCCTATGAAGATGAGGATAATGAAGTGTATTATCCTGAAGCCATTCTTGCTGATATTGTTAACCCCGAGAGTGAGTTTGAACAAAAAACTGTTAGGGATGCAATATTCGCCGCCTTGGATGAATTACCCCCAGAACAAAGCCAAGTGTTTATCTGGAACGAGTTGGAGGGCTTAACTTTTCAACAAATTGCTGAGATTACAGGTGATAATACTAAAACCCTCATATCGCGAAAACGTTACGCAGTTGCATATTTGCGAGAACGTCTTGAAAAATTGTATTACGAATAATAACAATAAAAAACTTAGAAATTATGATGTGTTGTGGTAGCGAAAGAAGCAAGCGATTTTGGATACTAAGAATAATCTTGATCCCAATTGGAATAGCAGCCTTAGGGTTTCTTCTTGGATTTGTTGTGATGACATTATGGAATTGGTTAACTCCAGTACTATTTGGATGGCATACTATTACATTCTGGCAAGCAGTTGGGTTGTTTGTTCTTGCGAAAATTCTATTTGGAGGATTTAAATGTTGCCGTCATCACGGTCATTTCCACGAAGGAATGCACCGTTGGCATATGAGTCCCGAAGAACGCGAGAAGATGAGGGAGGAATGGAAAAACAGATGTTGTACTACCGAGAAAAAGGAGTAGTCCTTCTGGGATTCAAAAGAAGAGGGTGTTTCAAAATATGAGACACCCTTTCCTTTTATATTTATATATAGTTGTTTCTAAAAATCAATTTAAAGCAGTAATGGCTTTATTTATACGCAAAACAACCTCATCCTTTCCAATTAATTCACAAATTTCGGCAACACCAGGTCCTTTGGAGGCACCAACAAGACACAATCTCAGGGCGTTCATAACCTTTCCCATTCCAAGGTTATTTGTATTAATATAATCCTTTAATTGAGTTTCAATTTCGTGAGCATTAAAGAGCTCTATCGTTGGTAGAAATGATAGTACTTTTTTCATCAACTCAAGGGTTTCTGCACTCCATGCTTTTTTAACGGTGGCTTCATCATACGAAGCAGGGGCGATGAAGAAAAAGAATGATTGCTCCCAAATCTCATGAACAAAACTCACACGCTCTTTAACCAAACCCACTATTTTCTCAACCTTTACAAGATCTGATTTAATACCCTTCTCGTTAAGGTAATTCATGAATAGCGTTGCTAATTCAACATTACTTTTTTGTACAAGATATTGATGGTTGAACCATTTTGCTTTTTCTGGGTCGAATCGTGCACCTGATTTATTCACCCTTTCTAGCGAGAACAGTTGAATCAACTCATCCATGCTGAAAATTTCTTGTTCAGTACCAGAATTCCAACCTAGCAGTGCAAGGAGATTGATAAAGGCCTCTGGAAAATAACCATCTTCACGATAACCCCGTGAAGTTTCACCTTCAGGTGATTTCCAGAATAGTGGAAATACAGGGAATCCCATTTTATCACCGTCTCGCTTACTCAGTTTGCCATTTCCTGTGGGTTTTAAAAGCAAAGGAAGATGTGCAAAAAGAGGCATACTCTCTGTCCATCCAAGTGCTTTGTATAATAGAACATGTAAGGGTAACGATGGCAACCACTCCTCGCCACGAATAACGTGTGATATTTCCATCAGGTAATCATCGGTAACATTTGCCAGATGATAAGTTGGGAGCATATCAGCACTTTTAAAAAGAACCTTATCATCAAGCGTGGAAGTGTTTACAGTAACTTCTCCTCGAATTAGATCGTGCATTACAACCTCAACATTTTCGGGCATTTTAAATCGGATAACCCACTGATCGCCACTCTCAATTCTTTTATTTACATCCTCCTTAGTCAATACAAGTGAGGTTTGTAATTGATTTCGTACCTTATAGTTATATGTGAAAGTTTCGCCCTTGGCTTCATCTGCCTTTCTCATCTCCTCGAGAGTAGTGGGGGAATCGAAAGCATAGTAAGCATTACCCGAAGCCACTAATTGATCGGCATATTGTTTATAAATTGCTTTACGCTCGCTTTGGCGGTAGGGGGCGTGTTTACCGCCTTCAACAACACCTTCATCGATTTTAATTCCGCACCAACGTAACGATTCGTTGATGTATTCCTCTGCACCTGGCACAAAACGTTGCGAATCGGTATCTTCTATTCTGAGTAAAAAATCACCGCCATGCTTTTTAGCAAAAAAATAGTTGAACAAAGCGGTACGAACACCTCCTATATGCAATGGCCCTGTGGGACTTGGGGCAAAGCGAACACGAACTCTACGATTTATCATTTTCAAATGTTTTTACAAAAAGCAAAGGTAGAAATTTTAGAGAAAGAATTTCTAATCTTCAATAATGACAGGAGGAGGAAATATCTTTTTAAATCAAGATATTAAACCATTTACTTGAGTTGATATTCTAATTGATTGATTCAATAAAGTTTTAAAATCATATTATTGATATTTTAGCCCAACCATACCTTAAAACCAGGTCGATGAAAAATCTACTAAACATTTTCAAATTAATCTTTTTAACAATTATTGTTTCCTGTAATAGCAATAAGCAAAAGGTTGATTTTACTTCAGAGAATTTCAATTTAGAAGAGTTTAAAACTAGGATTGCAACGCTCGCCTCCGATGAGTTTCAAGGTCGATTTCCAGGAACCATTGGAGAAAAGAAGACGACTCAATATCTGGAGGAACAATTCAAGCAGATTGGAGCTAAACCGGGTAATGGGAACAGCTATTTCCAAGAGGTTCCATTAATAAAAATTACTTCGGATCAGTCCATGAAACTTCAGCTATCAAAGGGAGCAGAGACTCTAACACTTAATTTCTCTGATGATTTTATAGGTGGTTCGCCTCAACAATCTGAAAACATAGAGATATCAAAATCAAATCTAGTTTTTGTTGGCTATGGTATTAACGCTCCTGAATTTAATTGGAATGATTACAAAGATATCGATGTAAAAGGGAAGGTTGTACTTGCTCTTGTTAATGATCCAGGATTTCGTGACAGCACCTTTTTCAAAGGGAAGAATATGACCTATTATGGTCGATGGATTTATAAGTATGAGGAAGCTGCAAGGCAAGGTGCTGTGGGAATAATTTTGATTCATGAAACCGAGGCAGCATCTTATCCATGGGGAGTAGTACAAAACAGCTGGTCGGGTACTCGTTTTTACTTAGCCGATAATATTGTAACTAAATCAGGTCTTAAGTTACAGAGTTGGATTACAAACGAGGCTGCTCATAGGATTTTTAAAATTGCAGGTTTGGAT
>JACABB010000001.1:3559-210144 GCA_013376985.1 Bacteroidales bacterium | reverse complement strand
GGATTATGATCAGCAACTTAAAGCAGCATCAGCACGAGGATTTAAAGCCGTTGACATGAAATTGGGTACTTCAATTAATTTTAAGAATAAAGTTGAATACATAAAATCAAATAACGTTTTAGCGTTAATTCCTGGAACTGATTTAGCTAATGAGTATATCATTTATACGGGTCATTGGGATCATTTCGGAATAAATTCCAAGCTAAAAGGGGATTCAATTCTTAATGGTGCACTTGATAATGCAACTGGAACTGCCGCATTGATACAATTGGCTGAAAGATATAGTAATCTTAAGGTAAAGCCCAAAAGATCAATTGTTTTTATGGCTCTAACCTGCGAGGAGCAAGGTTTATTAGGGAGCGAGTATTATGCAGAAAACCCAATCTTTCCTTTAAATAAAACCATTGCGGTGATTAATATGGATGCTCTAAATATCTTTGGTAAAACAAGGGATATGACTATTTCGGGTTATGGTTTTTCAGAGTTAGATGATTATGCTATCGAGATCCTAAAAGAGCGTAATCGATACGCAGCACCAGATCCAACACCTGAAAGAGGAGGTTATTATCGTTCCGATCATTTTAGCTTTTCAAAGGTAGGAGTTCCTTCAATCAACATGTCTTTTGGTGTTGATAATATTGAACACGGCAAGCAATGGTCATTTGATACTATGAGTAAATGGATTTCAGAAAACTATCACAAGCCAACCGACAACTACGAGCCAAATATTTGGAAATTCGATGGAATGGTAGAGGATATAATGGTTTACTTTGAATTGGGGTATAAGCTGAGTATGACAGATAAATACCCGAACTGGAGAGAAGGCGTGCTCTATAAGGCCAAAAGAGATGAAATGATGAAACAATAAAAACACAAAAGAGGGGAGTCACAAAGGATTCCCCTCTTTCATTTTTGAAATATTTTTAAGTAAAGATGATTTGTGTTCCCTCTCCAGCAGCCAATTCGTAGAACTGACCGATGGTAATAATATCTTTAACATGCTCACAGAAATCTTCCTTCTTTAAACCGAACATCTCAACGGCAAGTTTACAAGCATAAATCTCGCCACCACCAGCTGTAATAAGTTCAAGGAATTCATCAACAGGAGGAATATCAAGTTTTTCCATCTGACTCTTCATCATTGCAGATACTCCGGCCTCAACACCGGGTAACATACCGAGAATGGAAGGGAAAGGAAGTCCGCCGGGCATTCTCATTCCCGGATTGCCTACTGTGGCAGTATGAAGTTTCTTCATCTGTTTTTTAGTAATTGCATCAAGCCCAAAGAAAGTGAAGAACACTTTTGCTTCGATACCTTCCATTACTGCTCCATTTGCCATTACCAAAGCAGCGTATACATCTTCAATATTTGCTTTAGCGCAAATAATCATTACTTTTTTTATTGGATGATCTAAGTTTGCCATCTTTTTTGTTTTTAATGAGTTAGTATTAAACGCAGCTTACAGGTTTTGCAACTCCAGCAATCTTGGTAGCCTTTTTTAAAGGTGCACCAGGGAATAGTTCATAAAAACCTTTTGTATCCACAACACCCGATTTTCCAATCGAACGAATAGTAAGAGCTTCACCTTTTAGAACTCTTTCTCTTAAGTATTCAATTACTGCAAAATGCTTATCAGTGAGTGTAAGACCTTCCTCTTTTGCAATTTCAATAGCAATTTCTTTTGTCCATTGTGATGGAATAGTTAAGTAACCTTCATCAGTAACGGTTACGCTAACTCCTGCAAATATTTTTTCTGCCATAACGATTGAGTTTTATTAATGAGTTTTAATTATTTTTTTTAATCGACTATTTTTCCTTTCATCGACATATTTGTGCTTACTGGTAAATCTCTTCCTTTCAGCAGGATGTTCCAGTAAATCCAACGAAAAGCAAGTTTTCCAAAATGGTTTATTCTTGTAGGCTTCAGAAGTTTCATTGGACCAAGAATTGGGATTGGGAAAGCCCCTCGTAAAGGTTCTACATCGTAGTTAAAATCAATTAATGCAGCTTTTCCAAAGCCCGTTTCAATAAAGCAATTGGCATGACCATCAAATTGTGCTTTAGGTGTTTCTCCTTTAAAAATTGAAAGCATATTTTCTGTCAGTATTTCTGATGCAAAATGAACTACAGCCCCAGCTTTTGAGGTAGGTATATTAGAAGTATCGCCAAGGATAAAAATATTTTCGAACTGTTCGCTTTGCAGAGTAAACTTATTCGTTGGTATGTAGTTTAGATCATCACCCAAACCACTTTTTGAGATGAAGTCTGCACCCATATTAACCGGCACAAATGATAGAACATCAAACTTTACCTCTCTACCATCGAATGAATGAATTGTTTGGGTATCATTATCAATTCGTTCAATATAGAAATCAGTGACTACTTCAATGTTTTTTTCTTTTAGGAGATCCCCAAGGACAAGAGTACACTTAGGTTTTGTAAAGGCTCCAGATAAAGGTGTTGTATAAATAATTTTTACTTTATCTCTAATTCCACGTTTTGTGAAATACTCATCGGCAAGAAAAACAAACTCTAATGGTGCAACTGGGCATTTGAAAGGCATTTCAGCAATACTTGACACGAGAGTACCGCCTTGCCAAGTTTTAAAGAACTCATGAAGAGCCAACGATCCCTCTAGTGTATAGAAATCAAATATTTTTTTCCTCCAAAGGCTATCCATTAAACCGGGAGTTTCATCGGGTTTAATGTGAGTACCCGTGGTAATGATAAGATAATCGTAACTAATTACATCTCCGCCATCTAGGAAAACATTATTAGTTTTTGGATCAATCCTGTCAATCTTATTCAGGACAAATTTAACCCCTTTAGGGATAAAGTCTGCTTTAGGTTTTAGAACGTCCTTCTTTTTATATGTTCCAAAGGGAATAAAAAGAAATCCAGGTTGATAGTAGTGAATCGGATCGTTATCGATAATGGTTATCTCCCAATCTTTCTTTGACAATGACTTATAAAGCCTATTCGCCATGATTGTTCCGCCTGTGCCGGCACCAAGTATTACAATTTTATTCATAACCTCGCAATTGTTAATCTTTTCACAAAGGTTGTGATTTTAAAATTATTAAGTAATTTAACACCTTTGTTAAATATCAAGATTGATAAATATCAATGAACGATAAAATGCCAACACCATGTTTAGGCGAATCTTGTGGAGAGTGCGGTTTTCGATCCACCGTTTTTAATTGCCTTTCAAACGAACAGTTAGAATTGCTTTCAACAGGCAAAGATCTTTTAAGGGCAAAAAAGGGGGAGGTGATCATTAAGCAGGGGGATAAAGTTAAGGATTTTATTTTCTTAAGGGTTGGATTGGCAAAGCTAAGCAGGGTCTCAAGCGATGGAAAGGAACAACTTGTAGGAATTGCAAGGCCGAAAGATTTTGTTGGACTATTAAGTTTATTTTCCTCGCCTGTTCATCCATACTCAATTATAGCGATTGAGGATTCAGAGTTTTGTATAGTTGAATTTGAACTTGTAAATAGACTTGTTCAAGAAAGCGGTAAATTTGCATTCAGCCTTCTCCAGAAAATAAGCCAAGTATCTGATTTACTTTTAAATACAAAGTTAGATATTGATAATCGTCAGTTAAGAGGTAGAATAGCTTTTATCCTTGATCTATTCTCAAAAGAAGTTTACGAATCCACTAAGTTCAACCTGCCAATATCAAGGAAAGAGATCGGGGAGTTAATAGATATGAGAGTTGAAAATGTAGTCAGAATCCTTTCAGAGTTTCGTAAGGATAAAATAATATCCATCGAGGGGACTACGATTGATATTTTACAGCCCGAAAAGTTAGAATGGATAAAAAATCACGGATAGATTATAGAATACCTTTTATTTTTCTGGTTAAAGCAGAAGCAAAAACAAAACTGTTAAACTCTTTATTATCGCTGTGTAGAACATCCTCTTTTGTACCTTCCCACCATTTTTGACCTTCGTAGATAAAAATTATTTTATCGCCAATACCCATAACAGAGTTCATATCATGAGTATTAACTATGGTTGTAATATTATATTCTTCCGTAATCTCCTTAATTAGCTCATCTATAAGAATTGACGTTTTTGGATCAAGACCAGAGTTGGGTTCATCACAAAAAAGAAATTTAGGGTTTAAGGCTATTGCCCTTGCTATAGCGACTCTTTTTTGCATTCCCCCGCTAATTTCAGCAGGGAAAAGATGGTTGAAATTAATTATGTTCACCTTCTTTAGGCATGAATTAACCCTTTCGAGTTTTTCCTCAAAGGTCATATTGGTAAACATATCAAGAGGAAACATTACATTCTCCTCAACCGTTGAGGAGTCAAAAAGTGCACCTCCTTGGAATAGCATTCCAATTTTTTTACGAATCTCCTTTTTTTCTTTGAACCCAATTTTATTAAAGTGAACATCTTCATAAAAAATATCACCATCGTCAACATCAAAAAGACCAACTAAGCATTTAAGAAGCACTGTTTTACCTGAGCCGCTTTGTCCAATAATAAGATTGGTTTTCCCTTGCTCAAAAGTTGCACTAATGTCCTTTAGAACGGAGTGGTCGTTAAATGATTTATTTATATGATTGACGCTAATCATGAAAGAAGTAATTGGGTTAGGATAAGATTGAAAAGGAGTATGGCTACACTACTTGCAACAACGGCTCTTGTACTTGCTTGTCCAACTTCGAGAGATCCTCCCTCAACATAATATCCCTGAAAAGCGGATATTGTAGTGATTAAAAAGGCGAAAACAACAGTCTTTATTAAGGCATATGTAATATAATAAGGGACAAATGCGTATTGAATACCATTAATATATTCTTGTGTGGTTACAACTCCTGTAAAAACTCCAACAGACCAACCCCCTATAATACCAACAACAATACTTAACATGGTAAGGAAGGGATTAAAAAGAATGGTTGCAATTATCTTTGGTAGAATAAGATAACTGGCCGAGTTAACACCCATAACTTCAAGTGCATCAATTTGTTGTGTAACCCTCATTGTTCCAATTTCGGAGGCTATATTTGAACCAACTTTTCCTGCAAGAATTAAACCCACAATGGTTGAAGAGAATTCTAAAAGGATACTGTCACGAGCAGCTAAGCCAATTAGGTAGGAGGGTAAAAACGGGTTTTCTGTATTATATGCTGTTTGAATAGTGATTACGGCGCCCATAAAGGCGGAGATAATAGCAACAATAATAATAGAGTTTAAGCCAAGTTTTTCAATCTCTTTTACAGTTAACTTATAGTAAATCATTTTCTTTTCTGGCTTGGCAAATACCTTACCCAAAAGAAGAAAATAGGAACCAACTAGATTGAATAGTCTCATAACGAGCGTAAAGTTACTTTAGTTTTTTCATTGTTGATATTTAAACCGCCAAATTATAACGATTTTGTTTTATATAAACTGACTAATAACTAGTTAATGGGCATGTTTTATAACGAGTTCTTAACCCAAATATGTTTATTACATTTGTGTCAAATTTAACATATCAATATTATGGAGAATAGAGATATACATTGTGTGATAATGGCTGGTGGTATTGGAAGCCGATTCTGGCCATTAAGTCGGACGACAAGACCAAAACAGTTTATTGATATTTTAGGAACAGGAAAAACACTTTTACAACAAACATTTTTGAGAATGAGCAGAATTTGCCCTTCCGAGAATATAATTATTGTAACAAGCCAAATTTACAGGAATCTGGTGCTAGAGCAGTTACCTAATATTAAGGAAGAACAGGTAATTCTTGAACCAATGCGAAGAAATACGGCTCCTTGTATTTCATTTGCAAATTATAAAATTAAAAAGAAGAACCCCAATGCAATTGTAATAGTTGCTCCAAGCGATCACTTAATTCTGAATGAGGATAAATTTGTAGAAACGATAAATAGTGCAGTTGGTTTTGCATCTAAAAAAGATGCACTACTTACACTTGGAATTAAGCCAAACCGACCAGAAACGGGTTATGGTTACATACAGGTTGGTGCAACGGCCGACAAACACATCCCAAATCTTAAGAAGGTTAAAACATTTACAGAGAAACCCAATCTAGAACTCGCCAAAGTATTTGTTGATAGTGGAGAATTTTATTGGAACTCTGGAATTTTTGTCTGGTCCTTGAGTTCTATTATTAGTGCATTTGAAAAACATTTACCAGAGGTGGATGGACTCTTTAAAGAAATTTCTTCTCAATTCGGAACTAAAAATGAATTATCTTGTGTTGAGAAATCCTATTCAGAATGTCGGAATGTTTCTATTGACTATGGAGTAATGGAAAAGGCAGAGAATGTATTTGTAATCTGCTCGGAGTTTGGTTGGTCTGACTTGGGCACTTGGGGATCTCTATATTCACACTCAAATAAAGATGATAAGAAGAATGCAATAAATGGAAAGAATGTAATGATTTATAATTCAGCGAATACACTTGTAAATGTTCCCGATAATAAGTTAGTAATACTTCAAGGTTTAGATGATTACATTGTTGTTGAATCAGATGATATACTTCTTGTCTGTAAGAAGAGCGATGAACAGGAGATAAAGCGGTTTGTAAGTGATGTCCTTATCGAAAAGGGAGAAAAGTACACCTAGAATATCAATTTATGAAAAACGAAGAAGCCTCGAATTTCGAGGCTTCTTCATTTTTTTAATATTCCCAAAGGTCGTGTTCAAATGTGAATAAATCGTTTTTGATCCTATCGGATTCCTGCATATTGGGAATACCCCCATAAGTATATTCCTGAATACGACGATTATTATAAACATTTGTTTCTTGAGTTATGAATGAGCTAAAACGACGTTTAAAGAAAAGATCATCAAATGTAATCCTTTGCGCATCGTTAAAATCATTGAATACGGCTGTATTTGCAAGAACCTTTCTTACTTCGGGGAAATATACCCAGAATAAAGGTTGACGTTGTAATTCGCCGTTTGCTTCTTCGTCTCCACCTGTTTGAAGGGTTCTATAAAAGTGACGTATTGGGCAAATTCCAATAATTCTAACCTGCATGGATGAAAGTTGTTTATCAAAAAACCACTCCTCTTTAATAAGTAACTCTTTAACATCTTGCCAGCGAATTTCACCTTTTACCGTTATAGTAGTATCTAATCCAGTTATTGGACTTTGTTGAGTTTTAGTTTTATCTAAAGCATCGAAGTTCGCTAAAACTTGGTTGTACGATAGTAAGGTTGTAAACTCATCATCTGGGGTTGGATCATATGCACTTATCTCATTATACTTGATAGCATCTACTAGCCTTTGTACAAGGCTAATTCTATCTTGCATCCTTTGAGTTGGATAATATAATGGATGGTTCATTTTTTCTCTTAGGTCAATAATACGCCATATACGTTTGTGATACATTGCGTCAGCCTCTCTGAGGTGAGGATATGGAACAGGAATACGTTGCGGGACAGTTTCACGTATGTAGACACCATCCGTAACCAAAGACTCTTTCTTTTGGTCTTGTGCAGAAATACTCAATGAATTAATCAATAAAACTGCACTGGCAAGTAAAATTACTACTCTTCTCATATAATGTGTATCAATTATTTAATCTTAATTACTAAATCGTTAAGATCTCTTTGGTCTCCACCAGGGCCAACGGCTTTAATGTTTATAATATTAACAACACTTCCCGATTGGAGATTAGTTAAGATTCTTTTTTGGCCTTCTGTAAAAAGTTGATTCTTTGACGATTCTTCCTGATTGAAACCACGAATAGTTGCCGCTAAAGTAAAACTGACAACATTAAATTTAAGGTCAAAGTCGAAATCCTTAGGCATTTCTGCAACAACTCCAAGAGCTGCCGCAAGTTCATTTTTGGCAACAATTCTTCCTGTTATCCCACCAACTCTGGGTAATGGAGGAGGAACTTGTTTTATTCTAAAGGTTTTAGTACCCATATTTCTTTTAGTACCTTCAACTATAGCGTATACAGTAATATCACAAGTTGTAGTTCCTGAACCAGGTTGTACGATAAAACCAGTTCCAGTAGGTTTAATCATTCCTTTGCTAATTGTTGCTGAAATTTTATCCATTGATATCCCTGGGATTGAAATTTCAACGGGATTATCAACTCCGTAATAAAACACATTCATCTTTGATGGAGAAACAACAACGCTAGGTTGAGCAACTTCATACTGATGTTTAAAGGGTTTTCTTGTAATTGAGCCATCGGGTGCGGTCATTTCAATTAACCCGGACCAAAAGTTTTTTCCAATTTTTGTCCCTTTCACAGAGTACTGCCCCTTTCCTGATTTTGAAACTGGGAGTTCTCTTTCAACATTTCTTGGTTGGTAAAAGTATTCCCCAGTCTCTTTGCTGAATATTGAATCGTAATTACATATTAAAATTTTAGGTTGTTGAGTAGTATCGGATGCCGCTAAAAAGACTTCTGCTTTAAAATCATTTCCTTGAATTACATAAGTAGAAGAAGGGATGACCGTGGCTTTTAATACGTTGAATTTGAAATCGTTTGCACCCACTTGCTGGAGAAGGTAATTAACTACCTCTGCCTCACAGTTTAATACATCAACCTGAACTTTTGTAAGTTGGGGAATAACAGCGATTAAAGGAATGTGTTCAAAACGTAAACTTTCCCAAGTATTCACCTCCCCATCTTCTTTATGTTCGGGATCTTTTGTTTCTAAAATACCATTAATTGATTCTATTAGTTGAGGTGCTTTTTGTTTATCAACAATTCCTACAAGGTATTCGCGGAAATGCTTAATTTTATCCTTAAGTTCAAATGCTTTACCTTTATTATTATCAAGCCCAACCATTATTCTTCCACCAATATCCAAGTCGCTCTTGTTTTCAATAAAATCGCAATATATTTCATTTCCTTTAATTGCAGGTGCATCTTCGCGTCCCTCTCCTGCAGTAACAACTTCTTTCTTAATTTTTTGAACGAAATCTATGATTTCTTGCGCTTCTTTTTTAACCTCATCTGCTTTGGTTTTCCATGGGCCCACCTTAACTTTATTGAGTTCGTAAGCATTACCAAATTGAGTATAGAGTTTTTCGTTCTTAATTCGATAGTTTGCTGTTGTTCTGGATAACCCGTTATCTATAAGAGCAAATGCATCAAGAACACTTGTTGTTACGTTTAATGCAAGCATAGCGGTCAGCACGAGATACATCATGCCGATCATTTTTTGCCTAGGTGTTTCTTTGCCGTGAGCCATAGACCAATTAGTCTAAAGGATTATTTGCCATTCGACATAATATTCATTGCCGAAAGCATATTGCCATAAACAGAATTTAATGCTGAAATATTCTTGTTGAGTAACTCAAGAGCTTCAGTAAACTTCTCGGTTTCAGTAACTGATGTATTAATCTTTTTCATCATACCATCTACACCAGAATAAACCTTCTCAGCCTCTTTCAAACGCTGATTTGTCTCTTGAAGATGTAATTCATGAGCAGCATTGAGAGCAGACATATTCTTATTTAATCGTTCAAGTTGTTCTTGGTAACCGCCACTTCCTTGGCTAATAATATTGCCATTTGTTTTCATGGCATCAGAAAGTTGTTGATAGGTGAGGTTTAGTGAATCCGTTGCTTGTTTATAAGTTAGAGTTAATCCATTAGCAGCGGCTCCTAATTCGCTAGCAACCTTATTTCCTGATTCATTAATACGTGTGCTTACGTTTTCACCTGCTTTAGTAAGTTGGTCTTGTAGGTTTGTTACAGATTTACTTACTCCATTCATGAAGTCCTGACCGCTTTCTGCAACAATACCTGCCGTTTTTTGATAATTTTCGGAAAGAATATTTATAGATTCGTTAAGAACTTGACCTGATTTTGAGTAGTTGTCTGTAAATGAACCAATTGATTCTGCTGCTTTTTTCATCTTATCGGCATATTCATTTGTTGCCACCGCAGCATTAGAAATATCAGCAATTTTAGTTGAGGTATCACTAAGTTTATTTAAACCACGACTTACTTTATCGAAAAGTTCTGGGCTAATTTCAGCGTTTTCGAGCATTTTGTTAAACTTTTCAGTAAAAATTAGTGCTCCAGAGACACCGATTGGAACTTGTTGAGCTTGACCGGAAGAGCTGGTTGGTTGATTAACTACTTGACCTCCGCTTGTGGCCATAACACTGGTTATAATTTCTTTAATAGAATCGGCATCTAAACCACCTCCATGTTTACTATCACTCCTGTATTTTCGAAGTTCTTCCTCGTCAGACATACCTGCTAGTTCGGGATAAACTAAGGTCCAATCAACTTCTTCGTGAATTGGTTCGAAAGCTGAAAAAAAGAAGATAATTGCTTCAATTGACATCCCGACCATAAGCATTTGAGCCGCACCTTTTAGGTGAAGAATTTTAAACATGGCACCAAGAATTACAATGGAAGCACCCCATCCATAGAGATACTTCATAAAGTTTTTCCAACCAGATCCTTGGACTATTTCAGAAATATTAAATCCCATGGTGTTAAATTATTAAGTTATTAATGCACCTTGATGCATATATCTTACTTACCCCCTAACCAAGACTTTACACACCTAAAACCAATGTATGATTTAGTCGTATCTTGATATTCAAATGTACGAGTGCCTACCTGAAGGAAAAAACCAATATCTTTCCATGAACCACCACGAATAACTTTGCGCTTCAGCGCAGGAGGATCGGTCGGTTTTGCATTATATTTATAATCTGGGTTCATATCGTGCATAAACGAATAAGCACTTTCGTCATATGCGTTAGCTGTCCATTCTGCAACATTACCCGCCATATCATATAATCCATAATCGTTTGGTTCATAACTGCCAACAGCAAGTGAAATAAATCCTCCATCATCAACTAAATTACCCCTTAATGGTTTGAAGTTAGCAAGGAAACAGCCTTCGGCATTACGAGTATATGGACCACCCCAAGGGTACATGCTATGATCTAGACCTCCTCGAGCAGCATATTCCCATTCGGATTCAGTTGGAAGTCTGAAGTCGTTAGATCCGGACAACCCCTGTCTCGTTAAATACTTATTAAAGGTTTGGGTTCTCCAAATACAAAAAGCAGTTGCTTGTTTCCATGAAACGCCAACAACAGGATAATTATCGTAAGAAGGATGCCAAAAGTATGTAGTTGTATATGGTTCGTTATATGAGTATGAAAAATCGCTAATCCAACAGAGGGTGTCTGGATAAACATTAACTTTATCACGAATTATAAAAGACGAACGATCTGTAACTTTGACTGGAACACCCATGTTATTTATTATTTCACCCTTATCATAACTTTGAGTTTCAAAATTATAACGGTTACGCTTTTCGGCTGCTTGTTTTAGGTCTATCCAGAAATACTCATAATCAAGTTTTCTTGTATCAATTTCTTTACGACCATAAAAACTTTCTTCTTTAGAGTAATACATATCTTTTAATATCTCGGCCTGCCCTTCATCAGTAGCATCGATTGGAATTTCCCAATTTAAGGTTGGCGGATCAATTGGATTACCAAATTGATCTTCAGAAATTGCAAATTCATCATTTTGTTCTGCAAGTTTTCTTCTGGCAATAGAGTCCCGAACATAAAACACAAATTGACGATATTGGTTGTTTGTAATTTCGGTTTGATCCATCCAAAATGCGTCAACAGATATGGTTTTAGTTGGAGCGTTAATAGCCCACGAAACATCCTGATCGTTACCGCCGATGTTAAATGAACCCATTGGAACAAATACCATATTGTATGGATTGGGTTCTGAATAGCTTTTTCTCCCAGGAACACCAACAAGTTCTCCTTCTCTGTTTGGACCGCAACTCCACAGAAGGGATATAAGAACACTTAAAATAAGAAGCTTTTTCATAACACTCCGTTTATTTAGCAAATAACGTAATTTTTTTTGAATCCAGTTTTAATGGTTTACAAAAATCTTATACTTTTAAATTGTTGAGGAGGACGTTCCTTTTTCAATTTAAAGGAATATCCAAGCATAAATTCATGAGAACCATCATTATAGTTACTAATCTCACGCATTGAAAATTCGTAAGCGTAACCAATTTTTAATCCATTAAACAATTCAATTCCCAACATTCCTGTTATGGCTTCACCTAAACGACCCATGCGATAAGAAACGCCACCCCAGAATTTTTTATTGTATTTTAGGTTTGCCGATAATGAAAACTGAGATAATACTAAATCGGAAACAACATAGGCAGATGGACTAAATTGCCATGAAGGATTCGGTAGATTTAATATGTAACCTCCTGTAAGATAATATTGTCTAGAATAATGGGATGGACTGATAGACTTGTTCATTTTGGTTCCATTAAGATGCGTTGCAGAGAGACCAAAAAACATATTATCTGTATTATAGTATAACCCAAAGCCCAAATCAAAATTCACACTGTTTTGTTTGCCTTGAGGGATTGCTTTATCTGTGCTAACATTGGGATAGTTCCATTTAGGATCGATTGAATTATTAATAAAACCGATACTAGGACCAATACCAAGATTTCCTTTTCCTGCTTTGAAACGAGCAGCATAGGAAAAATTAAGGCCTAAATCCTTATTGAATCCAGGGTTGTCGCTTAGAATATTTAGACCAACTCCACTCTTAAATCCAAAAGGTGCAATAGGAGAGTTAATTGTAAAAGAAGTGGTTGATGGAGCACCATTAAATCCAACCCATTGAATCCTATTAATTGCATTTGCATTAATCATATCATTACTTCCTGCATATCCAGGATTTATGCTCATTTGATTAAATATAACCTGCGAGAATTGAGGATCCTGCTGTCCAAAAACAGCGGAATAAAAGAGACCAGAAAAAAGTACTAGAACAAATTTCTTTAATCGCATACTGTTATATCTCACTAAATATGGTTCAACCGAAAGGTAAAGTAAATAAAAATATTGATTCCTTACAAATTTTATTAACAATAATATGTTGATAAATGAATGAAAAATTAATTGCGTATACATTTATTCATTGAAAAAAGTTATCACTTATGCTTTAAATTTTTATTATCATGGCGTAAAAATATTAATTTATCAAAATATGTTTAACGAAATTATACCACTTTATTGTATACCCGAATCCATCTTTCTGGTAATTCTTGTTTGCTTGCAAGAACATAATCATTATAAGAACAGGCAATTATTACTCTTCCATCGGGAAATAATTCATAGTTATTCGTTGGAATTTCCATCCACCAGTTGTCCGAAATCATACTTTTATAAAATATCATGTCAATTCCAGGCGTATTACTTTTCACAATAAACTTTTTAAAATCAATATTATTATATGGAGCTTCACCTTTTCTTTGTGAAAAAGCTTCTATAAAATGCCAAATTAGTTGAGCCGATAAATGTGCGCTTTGAAGAGACGGATCAGATTCTGAATTGAGTTCAAATATGCCAAAGCAGCAGGTTCTATCGCTTAATCCCGAAAACCTTGATAGTTGACACGCCTCCTCTGCATAAAGCCCATTAGGAGAAGGGTTAATATTTCCGGAGCAGTCCGAGTGTCTTATTGCCCCAAGATCGAGGCTTACAAAATCGGAATCTCTAAAACTTGGTTCTACTTCACGAAAATTTCCTCTAACAAAACCCAACCTAAAGGCTTCGTGATTTTTTTTAGTTAAGGAATCGATTTGTTTAGGATCGACCAGATAGTTTTGATAGCCAACAAGACTAATATTGAATAGGTTTTTAATGGGTTCTTCGAGAAATTTTTGAATGTAATTAGTGGCGCAAAAGCCGCCATCAGGCTCTCCTAAATCCAAGCGAGAATCAATAAACGATACCCCAATGCTTTTTCGATGAATGCAGATTGCTTGATAAATAGCTAGAGATATCTCCTGTGTTCCGCCAAGAAGAATCAATGTGGTTTTTTTCCCAAGAAAAAAATCAACTAAATCTTTTATTGCAGAGTATGAATCCGAAGGGTTTTTTGTTGGCTTTAAGTTTCCCCCATCTATTATTTTTACTTTTAGAGGGAAGTTTGAAAGCCCGTATAAATATGATCGAATTAAATCGGGTGATTTTGACGAACCAATATTGGAGGAATTCCTGCTTTCGGGAATACCTAAAACAACAATATCACCCTGTTTTACTTCAGGGAATGCTTTTTTATACTTGAAGGAGGTGATGTTTGTTAGAATTGATGATTCTTTTGGTACACCTCCGTGAAATGATATTGAGTCAGATGGATCAAGATAATCGGCTGGATTCATCGCTTTGTTTTTCCTGATACTTTTTTCTTTTTATTTGTTGGTTTCTGTTCGTTCACGATTTTAATGCAATCGGAATAGTTTAGTTTTTGAGGATCGGAACCTTTGGGCAATTTATAATTATCTCCTTTGTAATTTATATAAGCACCCCATCGACCATTTAAAAGTTGCAAGGATGATTCCTCTTCAAAAACCCTGATCACTTTTTCTCTTTCTTTTTTTCGACCCTCTTCGATTATTTCGATAGCCCTTGGTAAATTTATGGTTATTGGGTTATCTTCTTTCTTTAATGAAAAGAATTTTGATGCATGACGAACATATGGGCCAAAACGTCCAATTCCAATTACAACTTCTTTTTCTTCATAAAGTCCTAAATTTCTTGGTAGGTTGAAGAGCGATAAGGCTTCTTCTAATGTAATAGTTTCGATAAGTTGACCTTTGAGAAGACTTGCATATTGAGCTTTAACATTTTTTTCCGTATCGTTTTCCCCTATTTGAGCAATAGGGCCAAAGCGCCCAATTCGAACTGTAACGGATTTCCCTGTTTTAGGATCTGTGCCGAGTACCCTTTCTCCTTTGCTATAATCAGATTCGAGAAGTGTTTTTTCAACATCTTTATGAAATGGACGATAAAACTGTTCAATCATTTTAGCCCATTCAATTTTTCCTTCGGCAATTTCGTCAAAATCTTTTTCTACTGTAGCGGTAAAATTATAATTAAGGATGTTTTTAAAATATTCTACAAGAAAATCATTCACAACAATACCTATGTCGCTTGGAAACAGTTTTGCTTTTTCGGCTCCAGTAATTTCAGTTTTTTCCTCCTTTGTTATTTTCCCGCTTTTTAATAGAATTGAAATGTATTTTCGAATAATACCCTCTCGATCTTCCTTAAGAACATAACCACGTGTTATTATGGTAGAAATTGTTGGTGCATAAGTTGAGGGGCGTCCAATGCCCAACTCTTCAAGTTTTTTCACAAGACTTGCTTCTGTATATCTTGGGGGACGCTGGGTAAATCGTTCGTTTGCCGTAATTTCTTTTGGTGTAAGTATTTGACCTGCTTTCATTGGAGGCAAGAGATCTTTACCCGACTCGTCTGAATCATCGTCCGTAGATTCAAGGTATACTCTTAGAAAGCCATCAAACAGTATAACTTCACCAGAAGCAATAAATTTATAAGTTGATGTTGAAATATTTATTGTGACAGTTGTTTTTTCGAGTTGGGCATCACTCATTTGCGATGCAATGGTTCTTTTCCAGATTAGGTCGTAAAGCCTCTGTTCACCAGTACTACCAGTAATTTTTTGTTTATCAAAGTAAGTTGGTCTTATTGCTTCGTGTGCCTCTTGGGCTCCTTTTGATTTTGTTTTAAACCGTCTGGGGTTATGATATTTTTCACCAAACTCTTCAATGATTGTTTTTTTTGCAGCGTCAATAGCCGTATCGGAAAGATTCACGGAGTCTGTTCTCATGTATGTGATATGACCTGCTTCATAAAGTTTTTGGGCAATGGTCATGGTTTGAGAAACAGAAAAGTTTAATTTACGACTAGCCTCCTGTTGGAGAGTTGATGTTGTGAAAGGTGGTGCAGGTGTTTTTTTTGAGGGTTTTTTGCTAACATCCGAAACCGTAAAAATTGCAGTTTTACAGTTTTCGATGAAATCAAGTGCTTCCTTTAAGGTCAGAAGTTTTTCAGAAAGTTCAGCTTTTATTTCAGTATCTCCTTTGAAAAGAGCGACTACCTTAAAAAAAGAGGAAGAGCTAAATGCAAATACTTCTCGTTCTCTTTCAACCAATAGTCTTACTGCAACGGATTGAACCCTCCCTGCGGATAGTGCTGGTTTTACTTTTTTCCAGAGTATGGGTGATAGTTCAAAACCCACAAGCCGATCGAGTATTCTTCGTGCTTGCTGAGCATTAACAAGGTTATAATCTATTCCTCGAGGGTTCTTTATAGCGTTTTGTATAGCATCTTTGGTAATCTCGTGAAAAACTATTCTTTTGATTTTTTTCTTATCCAGCTTAAGAACTTCGCTTAGATGCCAAGCAATTGCTTCTCCTTCGCGATCCTCATCAGATGCAAGCCAAACGGTTTCGGATTCAGCAACACTTTTGCGTAGATCATCTACAACCTTTTTTTTATCATCGTTAACGATATACTCAGGCTTAAACCCTTTTTCAATATCGATACCCAGATTTTTTTTGGAGAGATCTCGTATATGCCCAAAGCTTGACTTTACAACAAACTCCTTTCCTAAAAACTTTTCGATAGTTTTAGCTTTGGCGGGTGACTCAACAATAACAAGATTTTGGATCATACCTTATTATAAAATTTGATATAAAAACTGGCACAAAGTAAAACAATAAACGAAGTAACCGCAAAAAAAATATTAAAAATACTTTTTTAAGAAATAAAATACTTCTTTTGCAGCGAACCTGTTACCATTTAAAAACACCATTAAACAAAGATTCTCCGTAACATTCAAAAGCTGGAAGAAATACCTTTTAAATTATTATTAACTTTGTTCCAATTTTTAAAAAAGCCTGAGTATGTTTCGAGAAAAACTTGATACTAAGAAAAAAATAAGATGGTGGCTATGGGGTCTCATCTCTTTTGTTTTTCTATCTGTTACATTGCTTTACATTTTTATTTCAATTGAGATGTTTGGCCCAATGCCGACCTTTGAGGAACTTGAAAACCCCAAAAGTAATTTGGCTTCGGAAGTTATTTCGGAAGACCATAAAGTGCTTGGCACGTATTTCGTACAAAATAGAACTTTTGTAGGTTATGATAAGATATCTCCAAATCTTGTTAAGGCTCTTCTTGCGACAGAGGATATACGTTTTTACCAGCATAGTGGGATTGATGCTAGGGGTTTAGGGCGTGTGTTTATTAAGACTTTACTGCTCGGTAACCGCGAAGCTGGAGGAGGGAGTACAATAACCCAACAACTTGCTAAAAACTTGTTTCCCCGTGATACAATATATCATAGTTTCTTTATTTCAAAACTCGCCCATCTTTCAATTGCAAAGTTTAAAGAATGGATTACGGCAGTAAAATTGGAAAAGAATTACACAAAGGATGAGATTTTAGCTATGTATCTCAACATTGTGGAGTTTGGCGGTAATTCCTATGGGATAAAATCAGCCGCAAAAACCTTTTTTAACACTACGCCAGATTCTATTAAGGTTGAGCAAGCGGCAGTACTAATTGGCTTAGTTAATGCTCCTTCGAGATATAGTCCCGTTCGTAATCCAGAAAGATCCTTAGAGCGACGAAACTTCGTTTTATCACAAATGTATAAGTACGAATTTCTTACTAAGCACAAATATGACTCTTTGGTAAGAATTCCCATAAGGTTAACCTATAGGGTTCAAGATCATAATGTTGGACTTGGAACCTATTTTAGAGAAACGCTTCGTTTGATACTAATCGCTAAAAAGCCTGATGCTAAATTTTATTTTACTCATGAGCAATTTGTTGAGGATTCTCTTCAATGGGCAGATAATCCCCTTTATGGCTGGTGCAATAAAAATCTAAAACCCGATGGTACACCTTATAGTATATATAGGGATGGTTTAAAAATTTACACTACAATAAACTCTAGGATGCAGCAGTATGCTGAAGAGGCGGTAGAAGAGCACTTAAGCAAGTATCTTCAATTACAATTTGACTACGAACAGAAGAGAAGTGGGTATCGGTTGTTTGACTCTAAGCTCACCAACGAGCAAGTCAAATCGATTCTTCTTCATGCCATGAAACAAACTGATAGATACAGAATCCTTAGAAGTAAAGGAGTGTCAATGGAAAATATTTATACCAACTTTAACACCAAAACAAGGATGACTATATTTACTTGGAAGGGTGAGAAGGACACCCTGATGACACCGATGGATTCGATTAAACATTATAAACGATTCTTTAGAGCAAGTTTTATGGCAATGAATCCACATACAGGCTTTATTAAAGCATATGTGGGAGGTCCTAATTATAAGCATTTCAAGTACGATCAGGTCTTACAAGGGAAACGACAAGTTGGTTCAACTATAAAACCATTCTTATACACACTTGCGATGCAGGAGGGATACTCTCCTTGCTATAAAGTTCCCAATGTTTCTCAAACATTTATTGAAAAAATGAGAAATAAAGATGGTGAACTCAAGGATTCGACATGGACTCCAAAAAACTCAGGGAGTACAAAATATGATGGAAAAATGGTTACCCTAAAGTGGGGGCTTGCAAACTCCGTGAATAATATTTCTGCATGGTTAATTAAGCAGTTTACGCCTCAAGCGGTTGCAGATATCATAAAGAAAATGGGTATTTCGAGTAAAATCCAAGCGGTTCACTCCGTCTTTCTAGGAACTTCTGAAGTTTCTCTTTATGAGATGGTTGGAGCGTATAGTACTTTTGCTAATAAAGGTGTTCATGTTGAACCATTGATGGTTACTAAAATTGAGGATAAGAACGGGAACGTTTTAGCAAGTTTCACCCCTCAAAAAAGCGAAGCGATAAGTGAACAAACGGCATATCTTATGATCAATCTGCTTGAGGGTGTGATAAATAGTGGAACAGGTGTTCGATTAAGACTAACGTATGAGCTTCTTGGTCCAATTGCAGGGAAAACGGGAACTACCCAAAATCACTCCGATGGATGGTTTATGGGAATGCTCCCCAATTTAGTAACTGGCACATGGGTGGGGGCAGAGGATCGTTCTGTTCATTTTCAGGAATTGTATTTTGGTCAAGGAGCAACCATGGCTTTACCCATTTATGCTCTTTTCCTTCAAAAAGTTTACAAAGATTCTCGCTTAGGTATTTCCCCAAACGATCAGTGGGAGAAACCTTTAGTGACTAAATATTTTGATACTGATTGTGAGGAGGCAAAGGGAAAGAAGAAAGTAAAAAAAGAGGTAAACGAGGATGATTTTTTCTAAATCTAATTGATGATTTCCCTGCAAGGGATTGAGTTAATCAGGTTTTTTGTGTACTCTGTTTTTGGGGAATTGAATATTTCATCGGAAGATCCGGTTTCGATCAAAGCGCCATTTTTTAGCACAATGATTCTATCACTAATGTATTTTACTACAGATAGATCATGCGATATAAAAAGTAACGTCAGGTCAAACTTTTCTTTTAGATCTTTAATTAGATTTAGTACTTGAGCTTGAACCGAAACATCAAGTGCTGACACAATTTCATCGCAAATAATCACTTTGGGATTGACCGCTAAAGCACGGGCAATAACAATACGTTGTCGTTGACCGCCAGAGAACTCATGAGGATATCTGTAGTAACTTTCGGGGGGTAGGGCTACATTTCTTAACAAATCGAGAACTCGCTGTTTTCGATCCTTTTCGTTTCGATAAATATGATTCACCCTCAAGGGTTCGGAAATTGCTTGACCAATTGTCTTTCTGGGATTTAAGGATGAATAGGGATCTTGAAATATTAGCTGGACCTCTTTCCTAAACTGAGATCTGGAATTTCTATCCATTTCCCTAAGATCTATTCCTTTATAGGTAATCGTACCTGATTGATTTTGAATTAAATTGAGTAGAGTTCTACCAAGGGTTGTTTTCCCAGATCCTGATTCACCAACAACACCAAGAATCTCACCTTCAAATAGTTCAAGGCTAACATTATCAACCGCATTGAATCTTTTAATAGCGTTTCCCCAAAGATTTTTTTTGGTGATAAAACTGGTAACAATGCTTTTTGCAGAATAGAGTATATTAATATAAGTATTTGTTGATGATTTTTTGATTGATGATTGATCTTGTGTGTGTTTTCCATTAATAAAATCCTCAACGGTCAAAAGGCGATATGGTTTTTGATTTAATGGAGGTCTACTTGCCAGCAATCCTTTTGTATAAGGATTTTGAGGCGAGGAAAATATTTGTTTCACAGAGCCCTGTTCTACCACTTTCCCATACTGAAGAACAATTACTTTGTCTGCAATTTCACGGATTAAACCTAAATCATGGCTTATAAATATCATTCCCATTTGATATTTATCCCGAAGGGACTTTAATAATTGTAACAATCCCTTCTGAACAGTAACATCTAGGGCCGTGGTTGGCTCATCGGCTATCAGCAGTTCAGGATTTCCCGATAAAGCCATGGCAATCATAACCCTCTGTTTTTGCCCGCCACTAAGTTGATGAGGATAACTATTGTATACTTTTTCTGGATTTGGAAGTTGCATTTCGGTTAGGAGATCAAAGCACCTTTTCTTCGCAGCATTTCCCCGTAGATCAGAGTTGAGAAGAACCGCCTCGAGAAGTTGTTTTCCGCATGGCATCGATGGATTAAGGCAGGTTTGGGGTTCCTGAAAAATCATTGCGATGTGTTTACCTCGAATAGTTTGAAATTTTTTTTCGGTGAGGGCAAGGAGGTTTATAGTATCATTGCCTTTCAACAAAAATTCCGAGGTACCACTTTCAATTATGGCTTGTGGTGGTAACAGCCCCATTAAGCACAGAGAGGTAATAGTTTTTCCTGATCCCGATTCTCCTACAACACCCAATATTTCACCCTTTTCTAACAGGAAGGATACTTGGCTGAGGACATTGATATTCCCAAATTTCACACTAAGGTTTTCGACCTTAAGCATTATAATTCAGCGTTTGAGAATTGATTTGTAAGAATAGCTTCGCCAATTAAATATCCATGAGCAGTAGCATAAATTATTGAACGAGTGGCACCAGAACAATCACCAGCGAATTTTATATGCTGCATAGATTTGTTATTCAGGCGATTTGAGTAAAATTTAATTTCAGGTGCGTAGACCAGATTATCATTATTTGCAACTCCAGGAATAACCTTATCGAGATTTTCAACAAAGTCGATTATACTTTCAATAATCCTTCGAGGAAATACAAGATTTACATCTCCAAGAATAAAACTTTTAGGATCGAGAGTTGGTAAAACTCTATATAGATTTTTTGTTCTTCTTGATTCTTTAAAGTGACTGTAGGTTTGTAGGATTACCTTATCCTCCCCAGCCAATAAATTCGATAGTTTTGCTATATAAGAGCCATATCCGATAGGATCGTTGAATGGTTCTGTAAATTTAAGTGAGGTTAAAATTGCAAAGTTGGTGTTATTGCTTTTTTCCAACATTTTAGCATGACCATTCACGGTCAAAAAATCGCCATAGTTTTCAGTTACAACAAAGCCAGAAGGATTATTACAAAATGTACGCACCATATACCCTGTTTTGCTTCGGTATTTAACCTTAAACTCGTACATCTCCTTATTTATCTCATCAACAACATGGTTGGGGAGTTCGAATCGAATTCCCATATCAACCCTTGTATTATCAAGCACTAATTTGGGAAACTTGGACATCATTCGGTTAACCAATTTATGACCGCTTCGACCAACCGTTATTATAGCAATATCAAATAATCCATCCCCATTAATTTTAGCGCCATTTTTCTCTTCATCAATATCAATTACTTCGTAATTGAAGTGAAAATGGATATTTGGATGTGATGAAAAATCGTTGTAAATATTGAAAAGAACCTCTTTTAGTTGATCCGTTCCAATGTGGTAAAAATCAGAGCTGATGGGAAGAAATCCTTTTTCGTAGAAAAGTTTATAGTAATGATGATTTCCAAACGATTTACCTGTTTCAACAAGTTTGTTATCAGTGAAATTTATATAGTAATCTACAAGTTTTTTTTGAAGCATTGGATCTATAAAAATATCGCCTCCCATTTCTGTAGAAACGAACAGTTTTCCATCGGCTCTTATCCCCGAAATACTTGATGAATAAACATCTTTGCTTTTCTCAAAGACATGAATTTCATGCGATGATTCTTTTAATTTTTCAAGAAGGCCAATAGCAGCAGCCCCAAAACCAACAATAGCAATTTTCATAGTATTTTTAATAAATCAGGTTCAAATATCGAAAACAAAAATCGATAGTGCAAGAGAATAAAACTTAGATATTGTAAATAATAGACGAAAGGTGGAATTTAATTTTTTCCAAAAAGATGCCTAACCAGTTCCTCAACCTTTGATATTTGTACAAGGTCAATCCCGTCAGTACGTTGTTCTATACCTTTGTTGTATTTGGAGACAAAGACTTTTTGCATTCCAAGTTTTTTTGCTTCGGCAATTCTTTGTTCAAGCCGACTAACTGGCCTAATTTCACCTGAAAGGCCTATTTCTGCCGCAAAGCATGTAGTGCTTGGAATGGAAGAGTCGAATGCGGATGAAAGAATTGATGATATAACAGCTAAATCAATGGCAGGATCAGTAACCTTTAACCCACCTGCGATATTTAGAAAAACATCTTTTGTTGCCAGTTTAAAACCGGCCCTTTTTTCCAGAACCGCTAAAAGCATATTCAATCTACGAGTATCAAATCCAGTTGTTGATCGTTGTGGCGTTCCATAAGCAGCAGAACTTACAAGTGCTTGTATTTCTATTAGGAAAGGTCTAGTACCATCAATTGCAGCAGAAATGGCTATACCACTTAAAGCCTCGTCACGATGCGAAAGAAGTATTTCCGAAGGATTTGTAACTTCAACCAGTCCACTGCTTTGCATTTCAAATATTCCAAGTTCCGAAGTTGAGCCAAAACGATTTTTTGCCGAGCGGAGTATACGATAAATAAAATTGCTATCCCCTTCGAACTGTAAAACAACATCAACAATATGCTCAAGAACTTTGGGCCCTGCAATACTTCCATCCTTTGTTATATGACCGATAAGAATAATTGGAGTCCCTGTTGTTTTAGAATACCGAAGTAATGCTGCTGTTGATTCTCTTACCTGTGAAACACTCCCCGGCGATGATTCAATACTATCGGTATAAAGCGTTTGAATAGAATCAATTACAATTAGATCTGGTTTAACATTTTCTGCTTGAGTGATGATATTTTCAAGAAGCGTTTCGTTTAATATTAAGCACTCCTGATTATTCGGATTTATTCTATCTGCCCTTAGCTTTACCTGTTTAGCACTCTCTTCTCCTGAGATGTAAAGGATTTTCAAATCTCTTAATCCGAGGGCAAGTTGTAATGCCAGTGTTGATTTTCCAATACCGGGTTCACCTGCCAGCAGAATCAACGATCCAGTTACAATACCACCTCCCAATATCCTGTTTACCTCACCTATTCCTGTATCTAAACGTTTTTCGTTATTTGAGTCAATTTCCTTAAGAGGCTTAGGTGTTGCATTTCTAGAAACATCAACTAGTCCGGGTCTCGATTTATCTTTGCTTACCCTTTCTTCAACATAGGTATTCCATTCCCCGCAAGCAGGACAACGACCAAGCCATTTTACAGACTCAGCACCACAGTTTTGGCAAACATACGTACTTTGAGTTTTAGCCATTAGCTATGGGTTTAGAGTTTATTAAGGATTTATAGGATTTGGCTTTTTCTTCAAAAACAAAACGGCCAAAGATATTGTTCCTAAAGTAATAAGGAGAATTGTTTGCGATTCGTGGGCAATTGTGGCAAACACAAGTCCATCCTCGTATGAAATTCCAAAAAGACCCAACCCAGTTGCAGTGATAATATGGAAAGCACCAAATCCCCCTTGGACAGGAATAATCATTCCAAAGGAACCAACTACCATAACAAATAGGCTATCGATTAAACTTAAACCACTGGTGGCACTGGTTGAAAAAATCAGCAACCATGTCATTAATAGGTATAAACCCCACAGCAGGAAGGAATAGAATATAAATAGTCCCCTCCTATTCATTCTTGATACAGATTTTAATCCATCAATTATACCGTAGTACATGCTTTTTACGCGTGATTTAACTTTATGCCCAAAGACATTTTTTCGAACAAGATGGAGTAATAAATATATAATAACCAAGAATGAAACGAATATTATAATTGACATATACGAAAACCCAGAAGCCTTAAAGAATACGGGTTTAAATATTTTATTGAGAAGAAAATCCCCGAAAAAATCTATTTTGATAAAAAAAACCAAAATAACACAGAACAGTAGCATAACCATGTCTGATGCTCTTTCAACCAAAACGGTTCCTATTAGTGATTCAAAAGATGCATTATCTGTTCTTTTGATTACTCCACATTTGGTAATTTCACCTAATCGAGGGAAAGCGAAGTTTGCAAGGTAACCAATCATTACAGCACCAAAAACATTTTTAATAGACGGTTTTACACCCAGAGGCTCAATTAATAGCCGCCAACGCAGCGCCCTAACTAAGTTCGCAAATATTGCAACAATTATGGAAAAAGCAACCCAAATATAGTTTGCATCCTTAAAGCCACTAATAATAGTATTTATTTCCACTTTACGGAATGCAAAATATAGTAAAAGAACCGCTAGGGCAAAAAAGACAGAGTAATTTAGTATCTTTTTAATGGAGTTGTTCAACTATAGTAGGGATTATACAAGTTTATTTGTAAGGGTATCGGGAAAAATAATGGAAGGTTTAAATTTTTTTGCCTCTTCAAAGTCCATTGTTGCATACGACATAATGATAATAACATCACCTACAGCACATTTTCGAGCCGCAGGGCCATTAAGGCAAATTTGCCCAGAACCACGCTCTCCTTTAATTACATAAGTCTCAAGCCTTTCACCATTGTTAATATTAACAATTTGGACTTTTTCATTTTCAATCAGATTTGAAGCATCCATTAAATCTTCATCAATAGTAATACTCCCAACATAATGAAGGTTAGCTTCGGTGATGGAAACCTGATGGATCTTTGATTTTACAATTTCGATAAACATTTTGCTTATAGATATTTATTTATAAAACGTATTATCAATTAATCTTACATTTCCTGCCTTAACAGCAATGCAGCCAATTACTGAACTTGAATCTTCCCAATTTGATATTGGTTGTAAAGTTTCGCTATCAACTAAAGAAAAATATTCAACTGCAAGGTTAGGATCTTTATTAATGTTTGCAATCACCCAGTATATTAAATCTTTTACGGATAATTCGTTTACTTTGTTGCGTGCTTCAGATAGTGTTTTGTAAATAATGGGCGCACTTTTCCTTTTATCTGGTTCTAGCAGTAAATTCCTAGAACTCATTGCTAGTCCATCCGATTCGCGCAGAATTGGACAGGCAATTATTTCGATTTTTAATTTTAGTTGTTTTACAAGATAACGTATTATTGCTAATTGCTGAAAATCTTTTTGTCCAAAATAGGCGCGATGAGGCTCCACTATATCAAAAAGCCTTGATACAACCTGAGCAACACCATTGAAATGCCCAGGACGATGCTCTCCTTCCATTACCTTATCAAGTAACCCAAAATCAAAGACACGGGTGTCCTTTTCTGGGTATATCTCTTGCTCTGAGGGCATAAATATATAGTGAACGCCTGATTCTTTTAATAGCTTAATATCACTCTCTGGTGTTCTGGGGTAATTCTTAAGATCGGATTTATCGTTGAATTGGGTTGGATTAACAAATAAACTTACAATAACAGTATCATTTTCGTTTACCGCTCTATTAACCAATGAAATATGACCTTGGTGAAGAGCCCCCATTGTAGGAACGAAACCAATTGTTTTACCAGTCGATCGATGATTTTCAAGGACTTTTTTTGTTTCAGATATTGTGGAGATTACCATAATTAGCGAAAGCAATTTGAGGGAAATAAAGTTAAATAAAGCTTAATAAACAAATTTATAAAAGGTGAATAAAACGATGCAAAGGTCGTAAAAATTTAAAAACTAATGTCATCCAAGAAAAAAAATGAACTAATTAAAAGAGCATTATCTAAGATATACTGAAAATCAGAGAATAAGCCAATGATAAATCTGAATTATTTTTTATACTTTTGTAAAATTAAAAACTACCCGGATACGGATTTACAAATAACGTGATGCTGAATCCGGGTTTTACCTCTGATCTTTCATATCAGAAACCTGAAATACTAATGAAGAGCACAAAGGTTCTATTTATCTCACAAGAAATTACGCCGTATTTGCCAGAAAGCGAAATGGCATTAATTGGACGTAATCTCCCTCAAGGAATTCAAGAGAAAGGGAAGGAGATACGAACGTTCATGCCGCGATACGGATGCATAAACGAAAGACGAAACCAGCTTCATGAGGTTATTCGCCTTTCGGGGATGAATTTAGTAATCGACGACACCGATCATCCATTAATCATTAAAGTTGCCTCAATCCAAAGTGCTAGGATGCAGGTTTACTTTATCGATAACGAGGACTATTTTCATAGAAAGTTTACCTTGTATGATGAGGACAAGAATTTTTTCGAGGATAATGATGAAAGGTTGATTTTTTTTGCACGAGGCGTTTTAGAAACAGTAAAAAAATTACGCTGGGCACCAGATCTGATTCACTGTCATGGTTGGATTTCTGCATTTGTACCTTTACTTATAAAGAAAGGGTATAGCGACGATCCGTTATTTGCAAAATCTAAGGTTATTTACTCCATATACAACGATGAATTTAATAAGAGTTTAAGGTCAAATGTTAGGAATAAGATTCTTATTGATGGGGTTACAAAAAAAGATGTTGACCTTTTAAAGACCCCCGATTATCTAAATCTCACAAAATTAGCCATAAACTTTTCCGATGGGATAATCTATGGTAGTGCTGAAATAAATAAAGATGTTGACGAGTATATTAAAACCATTAACAAAGTCGTTTTACCATACCAAGATCCAGAACATTATATCGAATCATTTAATAATTTTTACGATCAGATTTTAAACAACTCAATAGATGGTCAAAAGAAGAATTAGTTTTAGAAGGGTTTTGAGTTCTTTTCATAGAATTGTAGCCTATCAGTTTTTCGTAACATTAATTGCAATTGCATTAAGCTTAAGTTCTTGCTATAACGAACCAGAATTTATAGGAAAAAACTTAATACCAACAAGCGATTTAAAATCGGTAAAAATTGATACTTCTTTTAAAGTATCTGCCTATACTGTTAAAACCGATTCAATTCCTACTGGCGTATATAGTACGGCTGTTCTGGGTTGTTATAATAGTAAGATATTTGGAAGAACAAAATCAGATTTCCTTGTGCAACTTCTTATAATGAAAACAACGGATACAATATTGAAAAAGATGTCACCCAGACCAGAACCTGATTCTTTAATTCTTTATGTGCCATTATCTAGATCATGGGGGACTAAGAATAAAGAAATAAATATAAAGGTATTTGAATTAAAAGACACTTTAAATTATTCGATCTACTATAATGGGTTAGAAAAAACTTTAGATGGGAAATATTACCCCACCCAAATAAATATGCCCACAATATATAAAGGAGAGGACACTTTAAAAATTCGATTTACTAATGAATTTGCACGTAAACTCATTAATGCGGATACAACGATATTAACCTCAAATACCCAATTTTTAAAGTTTATGCGTGGGCTGTACATCACTAGTGATGAATATAGCGGGAGTGATGGGGTCTTATATTTTTTCAAGAATGGAATGTTAATGAGATTATTCTACAATTCACATCAAGGAGGAGTTAAGCACGATACGCTATTTACCTATGGAACGGGATCGGGGCGATATAATCATTTCATCCATAATTTTGATTCGGCAGAACCTGATTTTAAAATTAAAAATCTAGATGATACCACCCATCAAGATACGGTATTTTATATATCTGGACTTGGCGGGGCAAGAGGTCTTATTAAGCTTGATGGGTTTGGTGAGTGGGCTAAAAAAATGCCTATTGCAATAAATCGTGCTGAACTACGTGTTGATATACAAGAAGATATTTCTAAAGACTCAATAATTAGCCCTCTTCTATATTACTATAATAGAGATAATGATACCTCTTCAATAAAAGGCTATAGAGCCACTTCAACAAATGATGTAATAAACTTATATGATTATTCATTAACACAAATTCAATCTTCTAAATACTATAAACCCAAACATTACTATAGTATTGATATAACTTTTCACCTCCAGAATTTGCTGAAAGGAAAAATTAAAAGAAATTATTTCTATTTAGAGCCAAGCGATTTTAAGGTTAACTATAAAGAAGGCATTTTTAGAACGGGAAAAAGCAGTAATCGAATGAAACTTATTATAACTTACTCAAAACTATAAAAATATGTGTGGTATTGTTGGATATATTGGTCATCGGCAAGCATACAATGTAATAATTAATGGACTAAAAAGATTAGAGTATCGTGGGTATGATTCAGCAGGAATATGCGTATTGAATGGTAGTTCACAACTATTTAAGTGTAAAGGAAAGGTTTCTGATTTAGAGAATCATATTAAAGGAAAGCCCCTTGAAGGAACTATTGGAATTGGCCATACCCGTTGGGCTACACATGGAGAACCCAATGATGTTAATGCACACCCACACGTTTCGATGAATGGGATATTTACGTTAATTCATAATGGAATAATTGAAAATTACAGTCAACTTAAAACAAAACTCGAAAACAGAGGCTATAAATTTACATCTGAGACAGATACCGAAGTACTGGTTAATCTTATAGAGTATATATATGAGAAGGGTAATGTTACTGCCGAGATAGCCGTTCGGCTTGCATTAACAAAGGTTGTTGGAGCCTATGGGCTTGCTATTTTATGTCATAATGAGCCCAATACGTTGATTGCTGCACGAAAGGGAAGCCCATTAGTTATTGGTGTTGGTGAAGATGAATATTTTGTAGCGTCAGATGCAACTCCTATCGTGGAGTATACCAATAGTGTAATATACCTTAATGATAACGACGTTGCGGTAATTAAACGAGGAGAACTTACTCTAAAGACTATATACAACGAATCGTTACAACCCAACATTCAAACCCTTGATTTAGATATAGAAGAAATTGAAAAAGGTGGTTTTGATCATTTCATGCTTAAGGAGATTTTTGAACAACCCAGAAGTATTCACGACACATTTAGAGGACGAATATCTCCACATTTAGATGAAATTCATTTGGGTGGTTTATACCATGTTTTACCTCGATTAATTGAAGCAAAAAGAATAATAATAATTGGTTGTGGAACGTCTTGGCATGCTGGTTTGGTGGGTGAATATTTATTAGAGGAATTAGCACGAGTGCCTGTCGAGGTGGAATATGCTTCTGAATTTAGATATCGCAATCCGATTATTTATAAGGACGATGTTGTTATTGCAATTAGCCAAAGTGGAGAAACAGCCGATACGCTTGCTGCAATCCGTTTAGCACGAAAAGCAGGAGCTCTTGTATTAGGTATCTGTAATGTTGTGGGAGCAAGTATTCCTCGTGAAACGGATGCCGGTGTTTATACCCATGCAGGACCAGAAATTGGTGTTGCCTCAACCAAGGCTTTTACTGCTCAGGTGACTATTTTAACCATGATTGCTCTTTTATTAGGTTGGAGAAAAGGTTATTTGAGTCCAGAAAAATATAAGGAGCTTATTAAAGAGATTACTTTAGTGCCAGAAAAGATTGAGAAAATTCTGGGATCGAATGATAAGGTTATTAAAATTGCAGAGATATTCAGTAAAACGACTAATTTTCTCTATTTAGGACGAGGGTACTTTTTTCCAGTTGCCCTAGAGGGTGCTTTAAAACTCAAAGAGATCTCGTATATACATGCCGAGGGTTATCCTGCTGCTGAGATGAAACATGGACCTATCGCTTTAATCGATGAAAAAATGCCTGTTGTTGTGATTGCTGCCAAGGACGGTAGTTACGAAAAAGTGGTTAGTAATGTTCAAGAGGTTAAGGCTCGGAAAGGGGTTGTTATTTCCATTGTAACAGAAGGTGACACATTGATTAGAGAAATGTCGGATTATGTTTTGGAGATTCCAAAAGCGCATGAGATTGTTGAGTCACTTCTTGCTGTTGTTCCTTTACAACTACTTGCTTACCATATCGCATTAATGCGGGGTTGCAATGTTGATCAACCAAGGAATTTGGCTAAATCGGTTACCGTTGAATAAGCAATTAAAAAATATAAGAAAGGGAGCAATTCGCTCCCTATTTCATTTTTATCGAGTTACATACTGCTTTTGGTAATACTGCTGGTAACCTCCTGAAACTATATCATCCAACCATTTCTGGTTTTTAAGATACCATTCAACAGTTTTGGTTAACCCCTCTTCGAATTGCAATGATGGAGACCAACCCAATTCCTTTTGCAGTTTTGTTGAATCAATTGCGTAACGGAGATCATGACCTGCACGATCTTTTACATACGTGATAAGTTTTTCTGATTCTCCATTCGGTCTCTGGAGTTTATCGTCCATAATCTTGCAAAGTAGTTTGATTAGATCGATATTCTTCCACTCGTTATTTCCACCAATATTATAAGTATCGCCATGTTTTCCTTTATGGAAAATAAGATCGATAGCCGAAGCGTGATCTTCAACGAATAGCCAATCCCTTACATTCTCGCCTTTTCCATAAACAGGAATTGGTTTGCTGTTTTTGATATTATTAATTGCAAGTGGTATAAGTTTCTCAGGAAACTGGTTGCCTCCATAGTTATTTGAACAATTTGAGATTACAACAGGTAATCCATAGGTATGATGGTAGGCTCTAACCAAATGATCAGATGATGCTTTAGATGCCGAGTAGGGACTTCTGGGATCATAAGAGGTTTCCTCCGTGAATAAACCTTCTTCACCTAAACTACCATAAACCTCATCGGTTGAGATATGGTAGAAAAGTTTTCCATCGTAGTTATCTTTCCAATATTTTTTAGCAGCATTTAGCAGCACAACTGTTCCAAGGATATTGGTTTTTATGAATGCCATAGGATCAGAAATAGACCGATCTACATGGGATTCTGCCGCTAAATGAACTACTCCTTCAATCTTATTATCAGCAAAAACTTTATCTATTGCAGTTTCATCTGTTATATCTGCCTTGATGAACTTATAGTTCGGTTTTGTTTCAATATCAGTAAGATTCTCGAGGTTACCAGCATAGGTTAAAACATCTAGGTTGATAATCTGGTAATCGGGATACTTATTTACAAATCTCCGAATAACATGGGAGCCAATAAATCCAGCACCTCCAGTAATTAGAATTGATTTCTTCATTGAATTTATCTATAAGTGTTTTAATCAAGTGCAAAGAAACACAAAAAATCTTTTAAAAATAACGTAAAAAGATTACATTTGCACCCTATTTAAAAAATCGGCTCGTAGCTCAGCTGGTAGAGCACGTGACTCTTAATCATGGGGTCGAGAGTTCGATCCTCTCCGAGCCGACATTAGCACTTATGGACTTTATGTTTGTAAGTGCTTTTTTATTTACGCCAAAGATTAGAAAGTGAATTAGTAAAAGATTTTTAATGAGCGAGGTGACAAGAAAACCGAAAACTATGAATGGTTTTTAAATTCATTATAAGCACTTTCAATAAACCCCCAACCCAGATTCGGCAATGTTGCTTCGGTTGCAAGAATTATAATTACATCGTGATTCATAATCTCGTTTCGTAGGTTAACTTGCGAAACCTCCAAGGTTTCATGCAAATCAGGCGAATATATTTGTTGATTATAAAACCAAAAATGGTTGCTTGAGAAAGTTTTCCATATTCCAAGGTTATATAACCCCCAGTAAAAGCTATCGCTTACAACTAGTACCGATGGCTTAACTTTGCCAGAATCTGATTCTATTAACACCTTTGGATATCCCATTTTTTCCCTTTTCAGTTTAAAAAGGAGGTTGAGCCCATTGCCTATATCGTAATCATCCTTTCGGGTATAATCAATTTCAATATCTTTCCAGTAGATATTAGGCATATCGATTTTTCTTTTGAATTCAATATATTTAATGATTGAATCGGAGGCAATGCACATCCCATAAAAACTCCAGTGTATGCCTTGCTTTGGGTAAAGTTTATATTTTGATGTAAATTTATTATCAACAAAATATTTATTAAAGTCGATATAATTTAACCCAAGTTCCTTTGCCTCTTTTATATAGCACTCATAGTTTGTTGTTCCCCTTTTAACTCTGTAGTTCTCAGGGAAATATTCTGGGTAGAAGGAACCCTTTCCGGCAGCAAATACAACTATTACATCCTTGTTATATTTTGAAAGGGTATCCTGCAAAACCTTAACTTTTTGTAAACGATGTCTTATGCTATCAATACCAATAAAATCGGTTCCATTATATGCTTTTATATAGTTCTCCTCATATAAATACATGTCTTTACCAATAATAACCCCGTTGGCCTTGGCTTTATCAAATAGGCTGAATTCAATTTGATTATTCATTCTAACAAAGAAACTTCTGAAACCAAAGTTGTCATTTAAGTACTTTTCTTCTTGCTGTTGATAATCTCCAGTAAACCAATTTTTAATGGTAAGATTTCCTTTCTCAGCAAGAATAACACTTCCCCATAAAGGTTTGATAGAGATGATTTTATACTTACCCTGAAGAATAAATGTCAGAAAAGCAAGAATAGCCAGTAGAAGCAATATCACACGTAATTTTTTCGAAGTTCTTTTCATCGCTAAAACCTAAAATATATAAATGGGTTGAACCCGAATGCCGTTATTAAACTAATTGAAACAAGAAGCAAAACAACTGATAATGTTGATACTGCAATATGTCGCTTGAGGTTATAGGTTTCGGTATAAACTCTATCCTGAATAACTTGACCAAATTTGGAGTATGCAAAAAAGGCGAAGATTACCGCGATACCGAAATAGGTGTAAAACTCATAACCAAAGGTCGGGGCGGTGTTAAAGTTAAAGGCAAACATTCGTTTAAGGTATGTGATGGCATCCGCAATTTTTTCGATTCTGAAAAATACCCACCCAATTACAACTATTAGAAATGTAATAACGGTGCTTGGAAATTTCCCTATCAGTTGATAGAATTTTAGCAGGAATCCCCTCTCAAGCACTAAAAATAATCCGTGATAAGCACCCCATAGTACGAAACTCCACGATGCTCCGTGCCAGAAACCCGAGGCAAGAAAAACCAACCAAAGGTTAAAGTATAAACGAAACTTGCTTACTCTATTTCCGCCCAATGGTATATAGAGATAGCTTCGCATCCAGTTTCCTAGCGAGATATGCCAACGCCGCCAAAATTCAGTTATACTTTGCGATATGTAGGGATTATTAAAATTTTCGAGAAACCTAAAGCCAATCATTTTGCCAAGGCCTATAGCCATATCGGAGTAGCCCGAGAAGTCAAAATATATTTGAAAAGCGTAGGCAAGAATACCAACCCATGCTGTGTAGGTGTCCATTCCGCTATAGTTCATCGAGAATATTACATCAGCCTGTTGCCCTAAGTGGTTGGCTATTAAAACCTTTTTTGCAAGGCCAATGGCAAAGCGATAAAATCCTGTTAATCTATTATCTATGGTATCATTTTGAGAACGATCTGTAATTTGATCGGCTAAATCATGATAGCGAATAATTGGCCCAGCAATCAGTTTTGGGAATAAAATGATATAGAGTTGATAATCCCAGAAATTATCTAAGGGTTTGTGAACCCTTCTGTAAACATCAACAACATAGGTAATTGTTTCGAAGGTGTAAAATGATATCCCAATAGGTAGAACTAATTTTGTCCATTGAATTGCATTAACACCAAAGGATGAGAGAAGAGTGTTAAAATTCTCGATAAAAAAGTTTGAGTACTTGAAGTAAAACAGGAGACCAAGATTGACAGAAACAGAGAGCGTGAGCATCAACCTTCGTTGAAGGGTGTTTTGGGTTTGTGACATCCATTTCACCAGATGGAAGTCGAGAAATGTTGTACCGAGGATTACAAAAATAAACTTTGGCGCGCCCCAGCTATAAAATATAATGCTGAATAGAAGAATTACAATGTTTTTATATTTCTGGCTAACAGCGTAGTAAGTAATTAAAAATGCTGGTAGGAAGTAAAGTAAGAAAACAATACTGCTGAACACCATAGAGATTGATCTCAAAAATTTTTATAAAAATAGTAAAAGCGGGAAAATACCCGCTTCTATTTATGATCTTTAGAACAATACTGAGTCACATGATTGTATCTTCATGAAATTACATCGAAGCCAAAAGTTGCTTTAGTTTTGTTTCAGCAATTTTAAGATTGTATTCAAAGTTAGTAAGTCTTGTGCAAGATTGAACATAATTTTCTTGGGCTTGGTGCACCTCCAATGCAGTTGTCTCCCCAAGTTTCATCCGCTGCATGCTTATTTCCAGACTTTCTTTGGTTAGCGCATTATTTTCCTTTTCAATTGCTTGTAAACGTTGCTGATTCTCGAATTGGGTAATTGCGTTCAGCAAATCGTTTTTTACTTGGAGTTTGATGTTCTCAAGATCATATTCTGCCGATTGAACATCAAGTTTTGCGATTGAAACTTGTCTACGGATTTTTCCTGATTGATAGAGTGGTATTGAAATCGAACCACCAAATTGAGGGCCATAATTACTCGATGAATTATCGATTTGCGACATGTAATATCCAGCCCTAAAATTGATTTGAGGGAAACGTGATCTACTAAATTCTTTTAAACCCAATTTGGCAATTTCCGTTTGTTTTTGAAACGATAATATGCTGGTATTCGTTGAGCTTAACTTTTGTAGCAATTCATCTTTGCTGAACGAAAAGTTGATTGGAATAGAATCTGAAACCTCAAATAAAGAATCAGGGCTTATTGCTAGAAGTTCGTTTAGATACTTTTTTGCTGCATCAATTGTAAACTGTTGGTTGATTGCGTTTTCAGTATAAACATTCAAATCAATTTTAGCCTGAAGCAAACTGGATTTTCGAGCAAAACCGCCATCAAAAGAGGTTTGTAGAATCTTAACGAGAGTCTTGTTGTAAGCTATTATTTCGTTTATTGAATTCAGCTGCTGTTTTTGTCTCACAACATCAAAATAGGCGGAAACAACGCTATACTGAGTTTGTAATACTTTTTCCTTGAACTGAATTTCGCCAAGAGATTGAATTTCACTCAATTTATTCTTTGTAACAAACATTTTACCACCATCGAATAGTGTCCACGATAATTCAACCCCTGTGCTGAGCGTTTTATAGGATTTTGCATTGTTTGGTGCAAAATTGCTGCTTCCTGTAAGTGAGACATTTGGCATCATGCCAGCATTGCCAAGTGTATTATTTGCTTTTGAAACCGCAGCATCATTATGGGCTACAAGAATTCCGTAATTATTTTTCAAGGCAATATTTAATGCATCCTCCACAGTCATTATGGTTTGGGCATTAGCAATTGAAAAAATAGTTAGGAATATAAGAACGAAAAATGATTTCATTTATTTCGATATTAATATTTAACAGTCAGGTATTTATATCTCTTTTTTGCTTGAAAAAAGTATATACATAACTGGAATAACAAATAGGGTTAATATTAAGGCAAAGAGCAAACCCCCTACTACAACAATACCAAGCGAAACACGGCTTGATGCACCAGCACCAATAGCCAAAGCAATTGGAAGAGCACCAAAAATTGTTGCCAGTGAAGTCATCACAATAGGACGAAAACGAGCAGAAGCGGCTTCAAACGCTGCAACTTTTTTACCCAAACCGCTTTTACATTTCTGGTTTGCAAACTCTACAATTAGAATCCCGTTTTTGGTAACAATCCCAATAAGGAGAATCATCCCAATTTCGGAAAAGATATTTAGGGTTTGTCCAAAGACCCAAAGGGAAAGCATGGCTCCTGTTATTGCCATTGGCACTGTGAGCATTATAATAAAAGGATCACGAAAACTCTCAAATTGAGCAGCAAGAATCAAATATATTAGCACTAAAGCCAGTATTAAAGCGAATGAAATATTGGAACTACTTTCGGCGAAATCCCTAGAAGGACCTGCAAGGTCGGTGCTGAATGAATCATCCAGAAGTTTAGCGGCTATTCTTTGCATCTCCTCAATTCCCTCTCCAACAGTTTTTCCAGGGGCAAGGTTTGCAGATATTATGGCTGATTTATACCTGTTAAAATGGTACAATGAGGGAGGGTTGCTGTTCTCTTCTATTGATACTAGGTTATCTAGTTGTATCATAGTACCAACATTGTTTCTTACATAAAGTGATGAAATATCAGCTGGTTTATTTCTATTTTCCCTATCAACTTGTCCAATAATAAAATACTGTTTATTGTTCTTTAAAAAGTAACCATACCTTCCGCCGCTTAATGCTAGGTTTAATGCATCCGAAACATCCTTTTCGCTTACCCCAAGGCTTGTGGCTTTCAATCGATCAACAGTAATGTTTATTTCAGGTTTATTAAACTTTAGGTTTACATCAACACTACTGAAAAAGGGACTGCTTTGAGCCTCATCTAAGAATTTTGGCAGTACTTCTCTAATCTTATTAAAATTTAGATTTTGCAACACAAACTGAACTGGCAGTCCACCCGATGATGCGGCACTTATAGTCGCTTCCTGACTAGCAATAATTCGTGCATCAGGAATTGACCTATACATTTTTGTTAGTTTATCATAAATTTGTTGTTGAGTAGTCTTGCGTAAACTTGGATCTAACAGGAAAGTCATAACGTTTCCAGAGTTCGCTCCCGAGCTCCCCATCCCACCTCCATATCGAGCAAGAATAAAGTCAGCTTCTGGGATTGAATCAATTTGTTTTTTTGCAACTTTATCAATGATTTTTTGCATTGCACTATACTCAGTTCCTTCTGGAGCCGTTAAGGAAGTTCTAATAAAACTATGATCTTCAAGGGGTGCAAGTTCTGACTTCAACTGTTTAGAAATCAAAAATATCAAACCAATACAAGATATCAATATCACAAAGGATATCCATTTACGGGCGATAAAAAAACTTAGTATTCTTCGATATCCATTTTCTAAGTTTTCATAAAACTCTTCAGTTGCCAAATAAAACCGTGAATGATGTGATGCAGAACCACCAAGGAAAACATTAAGTACAGGAGTAAGCGTTAGGGATACTAATGCTGATATAAGCACAGCAGTGGCAACAACAATCCCAAATTCTCTGAACAACCTACCTGTAAAGCCTTGTAGAAATACAACAGGAATAAAAACAATAGCCAGAGTTATTGATGTTGATATAACAGCAAAAAATATTTCGCGGGTTCCTTCAATAGCTGCTTGCATTTTATCCATTCCCCGTTCAATTCGCTTAAAGATATTTTCTGTTACCACAATTCCATCGTCAACTACAAGTCCCGTGGCTAGTACAATTCCTAGTAGTGTTAGCACATTGACAGAATAACCCAAAAGATACATTACGAAGAAAGTTCCAATGAGCGAAACTGGAATATCAATTAGAGGTCGTAATGCAATTACCCAATTCCTGAAAAACAGGAATATGATAAGAACAACAAGCGAGATAGCAATTGCCAATGTTTCAACAACATCACGAACCGATTGCCTTACAAATACTGACCTATCACGACCAACATCAAGTTTCATACCTTCAGGCAAAATCTTTTTAACCTGGTCTAACCTTTTGTTGAACTCGTCTGAAATCTGAATACTATTTGCACCGGGCAGTGGAATTAAAACCATCGATAGACCCGTGGCTCCATTAATACTAGCAGCAGACTCATCGTTTTGAGGGCCTAAAACAGCCTCACCAATATCCCTAAATCTTACTACTTGATTATTTGTTTGTCGTATTATCAGATTATTAAATTCATCTTCGGTTGATAATCTACCGTAGGTTTTAACAATTAACTCTGTTCCATAACCCCTAATTTTCCCTCCGGGCATTTCCACATTCTCTTTTGATAGAGCCGATGCAACATCCGATGCTGTAATGCCTCGTGCAGCCATTTTATCTGGGTCAAGCCATAAGCGCATTGCCGGGCGTTGTTGCCCATAAATACCAACTGAACTTATACCCGGAATGGTTTGAAACTTCTCCATCAAGATGTTTTCAGCATAATCGCTAAGTTCAAGCGAATTCATCGTGGTGCTTCGAACAATCAGGAAAAGGATAGGATCGGAATTAGCATCGGATTTGGTAACAGTTGGTGGTGCATCCAAGTCCTGGGGTAGACTCCTAGAGGCTTGTGAAACCTTATCGCGAACATCATTTGCGGCTTTCTCTAAGTCGGCATCCAAGTTAAACTCAACGGTTATATTGCTGGAACCAACTGATGATGAGGATGATATTGATTTAACCCCTTCAATCCCATTAATTGATTTTTCAAGAGGCTCGGTAATTTGCGACTCAATTATTTCGGAGTTAGCCCCGGTATATGATGTTTGAACAGTTATTATTGGTGGGTCAATTGCTGGATATAAACGCACTCCAAGAAACGATAAACCAACTACACCAAAAAGGATAATCATAAGACTCAATACAATAGAGCCTACAGGGCGTTTCAATGCAAGATCTGAAATAAGCATAGTTTATCAGTTTTTTACATTTGAAAATGATAGTTTCGCACCCTCTTTTAAAAACAGAAGACCATTGGTCACAACCGTATCGCCAACATTGATTCCATCGGTAATTTCAACCATCGACTCTTTCCTTACCCCAGTCTTAACCAAAACAAAATGAGCCTTTCCCTTTTTCGAAACTATTACACTTTTATTTCTTTCCTGTGGAATGATGGCTTGTGTAGGAATAAGAATTGCATCTTTATTTTCGCCAAGAGTAAGTTGTACGTTTGTAAACGCTCCAGGTACTAATTCTTCTGATTTACTGTTGACTAACGCTCTAACCTTAATATTTCGGGTGGTTGCATCAATTCCACCCTCGGTTGCTATTACTGTTGCATCGTATTCTGTATCTTTTCCGTAAACAGTGAATTTTACATTCAATCCGGGCTTAATTTCGCTACTATATTTTTCGGGAACACTAAAATCTAATTTTAGCTTATCCTCCATTCGGATTGTTGCTATTTGAGTTGAAGGGCTGATTTGAGCCCCAACACTTATATTACGTAGCCCGATAATTCCATCGAAAGGAGCCAAAATCTGTGATTTTCGAATTAAGGTTTGTTGAACTTCAATTCCAGCCTTTATCGTGTTAACATCCAAAGAGGTTTGATCAAAGTCGGATTGGCTAATACCATCTACTTTCAATAGATCAGATTGTCTTTGGTATATCTTTTCCTGAACGTCCAATTGAGCCTGTAATTTTTTTAGATTGGCTAGGAGGTCATCATTATAAAGTTGAACGAGTAGAGTTCCCTTCCGTACTAACTTCCCTTCGGGTAAATTAATCTGAACAACTCTTCCTGCCATTTCGCTCATCAAAGCAACCTCTTCAAGGGCCAATAATGACCCAGAAATGGTAATTTGATTCGTAAGTAAAGTAGGTTTAGTAATTATAGCATCTACTTTTATTTGACCTCGTCCACTTTGCCCTTTACTGGGTTCATTTACCTTCTTTTTCCCGCATGATACAAAGGAAAAACCTGCAAATGCAATGAGAATTATGTATACAAATCGATTCATATTGTGTGTAAGTTTGATAAAGTTTGAGTTTGATACTCTGTAATGCGTTTGGTTTACTTTTGAAAAGAATTATGCAAAAGAAGAATCAAAGATAGGTAGAACATAGTAAATAAGATGTTTTTAATGAAATGATTTAAAACACAGTTATAAAAAATCTCACGCAAAGTCGCTAAGCCGCAAAGAAAATAAGAGAGATGAGGAACAATGTTAAAATCAATTGAAAGATAATGGTTAAATTGTATTTACAGATTGTTCAAAAAGGAAAAGTCAAAATTAGTTCTCGCAAAGCCCACAAAGAAAAAACGCAGAGATCGCAAAGTGTTGAAATAATGAATAAATACCTTGCGAACTTTGCGAAAACTTGGCGTTCTTTGCGTGAAAAAATCTTTTTAGATCGTGCATTGCGCCCTTGCGTGAACCATACAGGGCTCAACGAAATTAAGTTTAAATGATTACCTTAACTTGTAATCTTTACTTTCAAAGAAAGTGTTTGCAAAAATATAAACCTGAGTGGTTATAGAGAAAGAATTATTCGTGTAATTTTGAGAAAAAAACGATATGAAATCAGCATTAGATTTTCTGGTAGCCCTTAAAGCTAATAACGATCGCGATTGGTTCAATGCCAATAAGGAATGGTTTCAAAAATCGGCGGAAGAATTTAAGGAGTTTACCAATTCCCTAATCCTAGGAATTAATGAGTTTGATGATTTTGTGGGATCGATTGATCCTAAGGATTGTATTTTTAGGGTATATCGCGATGTGCGATTTTCGGCAAATAAAGCCCCATACAAGACAAATTTTGGTGCATACATCGCCAGAGGAGGTAGGAAGAGCCCTTTTGCAGGTTACTATTTCCACCTAGATACTGAAAGTTCATTCGCATCGGGAGGAATTTACATGGCAGAACCTAATGTTATGAAACGAATTCGTGAGGACATTGATCTTTACCCAGATGATTTTCTGACAATTGTAGAAAGCAAAAAATTTAAGGAAACCTTTCAGTTTTTTGATGAAGATAAGTTAAAGCGAGTACCTCAAGGTTTCGATAAAGATTCGCCAGTGGCTGAATATTTCAAATTTAAGCATATAACCCCTTACCATAGCCTAAGCGAAAAGGATATAACGGATAAAAATCTCCTTAAAAACACCCTCGCAGTATTCAAAGAGATGAAACCGCTTGTTGATTTCTTAAACCGATCAATTAAAGGGTTAAACGAATGAAGGATAAATTAATAAGTACACCTTTCTTAGTAAAAATAATCTTATAATGACTTATTTATGACAAATAGCAATTGTTATCATATCTTAAATACATCAACCAATTTATTGGGATTTTGTCTTGTTGTTTTAACATCACTTAAAATTTCAAAATATAGCGAAGCATCATTGATTGACGAGTTTACGGGTGTGGCATGTATTTTATTGGCAGGTAGTAGTTTGTTTTCTTTTTTATCTATTCGAGCAAGAACGGAGGTATTAAGTATTGGATATGAGAAACTAGCAGACAATATTTTTGTTGTGGCATTATTCTTTGTTTTTGCCATTACCTTCATGGTTGCTTTTTCGATAATACAATAATTAAGGGTTGATAAATTGTTAATGACTTAAGGCCTCATTCATTATTTAGTGGGCCTTTTGTTAAGGCCGAAAAAATATTGACATTTTGGTGTTTTCCATTTTTGATTATCGCATTTTTCAGCGTTGCCTCTTTTACAAATCCATTCTTCTCAAGAATACGAGCCGATGCTATATTCTTTTCGAATACCTCAGCGTATACCCTATGTAGTTTAAACCTATCAAAGGCCTTGCGAACTAATTCTCCAACAACCCATGTTCCAATTCCTTTCCCCCAGTAATCTTGGCTAAGCCAATACCCAATTTCCCCATTCTGTCTATAAATATCCTCCTTCAGCACTATTCCTGCTGAGCCAATGGCTTCGCCATCGATATCAATAGCAAACTCGGTTGTCGGATGATTATTCGAAACTATTTGAATAAACTGAATGGCATCCATTTCGGTGTAGGGGTAAGGGAATCGATCCCTTAAATTATCAGCGATTAATCGATTATTTGCATGCTTTGCAATCGATTTGCAATCGGCTAATTCGAAAGGTCTAAGGATAATATTCATTTTAGTAATACTTAATGGTTCTAGAAATCTTATGCTCAAGTTTTTTATCCTTGATTTTATTATTCTTCCCAAGAGTTACTTGGTAAGTCTCTTTTTCGATCCAATTCCCTTGCCCGTCATAATTATACTCGTAGAAATATCCTTGATCAATCTTAGTTTGATCCTCCAGCGACTCAAGCATTATCTCACCATTTGGATAATATTGTTTTTCAATTTGACCAGATTGGTAGGGTTTCAACGGATCTATAGGGTAAAGCCAACGACCAACAAATTGATTTGTCGATTTTAGTACCATTACCCGTATAATGTTGGCGTTTGGGGAGTAACCAATCTTTTCGATCATCGAAAAGCCGCCCTTATCGTCTAAAACTCTTACCTCAATAGGCTTGCCTGTACTATCGCAAAAAACCATGCTTGTGGATTCGAGAACCTTATTCTTAAAAGAGATAATTTCCGAGATGTATCCTGTTGTATCATTGTATGTTAGTTGGGTTTCATCTATCTTCCAGCCAAGCATATTCACAAAGTATCGATGAGTTTTCTTTGTTAACTTACGATTCTGGTTATAATCATAGATTGTTTCGCTGAGTTTGCCTCCTGCATTCCCAAATCGCGATTCATTGATTATATAGCCTTCTTTATTAAAACCCATAGTAATTTTAAATGGTCGAGGAGGAACTTCGTTAATCATCAGTTCGTATTTATCCTCAACACTTTCAATCATTGATCCCTTGGTTGGGAATGGACGATTTGTTAAATAAACTTCAATTGTGGGCTGGGCAAAAACATAAAATGATGAAATACAAAAAAAAGTAATGGTTAATAGTTGTTTCATTGATGTTGGTTGGTTTAGTGGTTGTTTAGGACACAAATTTAGCGAACATTATTAACTTGTTTTAACAGGTACGGATATTTGATACTTTTGCTATTAATAAATTTGACGAACAATTTGTAAGATTTTTATTCTAAAGACAGATGTTACCCAAAGGATGTATTTCTGAATGTAGAGGTTGTAAGCATCGTGAATGGACTATGGAGGATAGCCTTCAGCAGAAGTACACATTTCTATCAAGCAAACTATCAACTTGGAGCGATATCCTAGAACCTGTTGTTTCTGTTCCCAATGAAAATCGATGGGGCTATAGGCATAAAACCACTCTAAATGTCCGCAGGGATCAAAATGGTTGGCATTTTGGGATGATATCGAGAGATGAGCTAATTGATATCCCAGATTGTCCTCTTCATAAGCTGGAAGTAAACGAGATTCTCAGCGTTCTTAAGAAGTTTTTGCCCACAGGTATTGAGTTTCCATTAGGATTCTATGTTCAAACATCTGCCCAAATTGTGTTGATTGTTAAGGCGAAGAAGGTTCTTAATGATTCTTGGTTAACGGAAGATGCCATTACCGCACTTCGACAGAATGGGGTTCAGGGTTTTTGGATTCACCATAATCCTTCAGCTGGCAGGCGTTTATTTGAAAAAGCAGAGTGGAAATTACTATTTGGGCAAGAAAGATCATTAGATTTTAATGGTCTTTGGTATAGTCCAGGAGCATTTCAGCAGCTAATTCCTAGTTTATACAATAGCTCATTGGATGAAGCACTAAACTTTTTTAGCCCTCTCAACAAACATTCCGTTGCAGATCTTTACTGTGGCACAGGCACATCCATGACTCGATGGGTAAAAGCAGGTGCTAATGTTATAGGTGTTGAACTTGGCAAAGAGGCTGTTGAATGTGCAAAACTCAATATACCAGATGCAACCGTGCTAAGAGGTGCTTGTAGACAAAGAGTTCCGCAGATTCGGGAGTGGGTGAATAAGCAACGGGATGTTGGGAGAGAAGTATACCTTTACATCAACCCTCCAAGAACAGGAATAGAGCAGGAGGTGCTAGATTGGATTATTGGCGAGGGAAAACCACAAAGAATTGCTTACCTCTCTTGCAGCGCAGGGACTCTTTCGAAAAACCTAGTTGCATTGACAAATAATGGATACAAGGTTACAAGACTTATTCCGTACGATTTTTTTCCACAGACAATCCATGTGGAGTGCTTAGCATTAATTGAAAAAGAATGAAGATCTTCAAATGTCTAGAATCTACTGTACAAGAACTCTAAACTTTAAGTACTCTAGTTCACTTTAAGTACTTCGAATAGCCCCTCGATTGTCTCGCCCTCCTTTAATTTTAAATGGTAAGCATTAATCCCAGTGGCTTTTGCACCTTCTACATGCTGTTCTGTATCATCGATAAATAGTGTTTCCTCTGGCAGTAATTGGTTCTGGTCTAAAATAATTTGAAATGCTTGCCTATCGGGTTTTATAATATGAATTTCATGAGAGTAGTATATTTTATCGAAAAAGTATGAGAGATCATTTACCCCATAAGTTTTTTGCAGGTCACGATTGTAAACTTCACAGTGGATCTGATTTGTATTACTTAATAAAAAGGTTCGATAGGATTTGTGAACACTTTCTAACACTTTTAGTCTGGGAATTGGAAAATCAAGGAGAAGAGAATTCCACGCCTTATCGATTTGTTGATCGGTTAATGGTTTTTTAGCCAGCAAACGAATCTCATTTCTAAACTCTTGGGGAGATATAAGACCTTTATCAAGATTATTGAAAAGCCCTGTTTGTTTTGCCAATTTAAACACATCATCAAAGTTTTCGAACCCTAAACGTTTAAATTCTTGAAAAGTAAGATTGTAGTCAATATTAAGAATAACGCCACCTAAATCGAATATGATATTTTTGATATTCAGGTGCTTGGCTGGAATGAAAATAAGTTTTTGCATAAAAAACGGTATAAGCTGTTGAAATTTCGGGTACAAATATGTAATATTGCAGTCCAATTAAAAAACCCTTTGCGGTTTTTTTTCGGGCCCATAGCTCAGTCGGTTAGAGCATCTGACTCATAATCAGAGGGTCGCTGGTTCGATACCAGCTGGGCCCACCAAGTAAAGCCACTTACAGAACAACGTATGTGGCTTATTTTTCAAATGTGCCTTTAGCTCAGTTGGTTTAGAGCATTACCTTGACAGGGTAGGGGTCACTGGTTCGAACCGAGCGGAGCGAGCTCACGACCGGAGGGAGTAATCCAGTAAGGCACACTGTTCTTTTTAAATTTTTTATTTTTTACTTAAAGATATTGATTTATCAATTTTGAATTAATGTGCCTTTAGCTCAGTTGGTTTAGAGCATTACCTTGACAGGGTAGGGGCCACTGGTTCGAATCCAGTAAGGCACACAAAACACAAAAAAGTCCATTCTAACCGATGGACTTTCTTTTTTAAGGTCACTGGTTCTAACCGAGCGGAACGAGTTCACGATCGAAGGGAGTAATCCGGTAAGGCATATAGAAAGAAACCACTCGGAGGAGTGGTTTCTTGCTTTTATAAGGTTGTGCAAATAAGGAAATCTCATATTACTGGGGAATAAAGAGGGTTAAATAGTTCTAACTTGACGAACAATTCCGACAAAAATTTGTCTTACTTTATAGAATGAAATTATTCAGGAATGATTGATCCTCTCATAAGAAAATGGTTAATTGTACCAATCATAATCCTAATTTCCGGATCGAATAGCGGAATATATAGCCAAACAAAACAGGATTCATTAAAGTTTCAACAGCATAATTCGAAAGATCTATTTGATGTTATGGGTTTAGGAAACGCCAAATTATTTTCCCAAGACACTATACATAACATCGGTTCAGGACCATTTTTATCATTTGTTCCTGCGGTTGGCTATTCACAATCAACAGGATTAACGGCTGTGTTAATTAATAATCTTTCTTTTTATAACAGAAACTATATTGAGAAATTATCATCAGTGCAAACCAGTTGCTTTTATACCCTGTATCATCAATATTGGACTACTATCAATTCAAATATATTTTTAAAAAGATTAAAACTGAACTTGGTTGGGGATTGGAGGATATATAGATTTCCAACCAAGACATATGGTTTAGGAAGTGAAACCAACACATCACAAGCGGAAAAGATCAATTATTATAATGTTAGAATTCATCAGCTACTGCAACACGAGTTTTGCAAAAACACTTTTTTAGGAATAGGATACAACCTTGATTATTATTGGAAAATCAGAGAATTTCCACGCATATCAGTTATATCTGATTTTCAAAAGTATGGCATTACGAAACGCTCAAGTTCATCAGGTGTTTCGTTAGATTTTTTATATGACGACAGAACAAACTCAATTAATCCCGACAAGGGGAACTATTTAAGCTTTCAATACCGGGTGAATAGAACTATTTTTGGAAGCGATTCCAACTGGCAATCCATCATTTTAGATGCACGTAAATACTTTAATTTTCCATTGAATACAAGCAATATACTCGCTTTTTGGAGTTACAATTATTTTACTTTTTCAGGCAAACCACCATATCTCGATTTACCAAGTATAGGTTGGGACGCATATAACAATACGGGGAGAGGTTATGCTCAGGGTCGATTCAGAGGGCCGAATTTAGTTTATCTTGAGGGTGAATATCGCTTTACGCTTACATCAAATGGATTATTAGGCGGAGTGGTCTTCCTAAATGAAGAATCAGTTTCTGAATGGCTAACAAATAATTTCAATGATGTAATTCCAGGTTATGGTTTTGGAATTCGATTAAAATTGAATAAACATTCAAAGGTTAATCTGGCGATTGATTATGGTTTTGGAATTCAGGGTTCGCAGGGACTCTCCTTTAATTTAGGTGAGTTATTTTAAATAAATATAGATGCTATATGAAACCAATTTTTACATTGATTTTAGTTTTTTTTGAGTTTTCGATTCATGCTCAAACCCCAGTATTCAAAAATCCTGGCATACCCTCGAAAGAGCACTTTACTATTTCAGACCATTTGGATGATGGTAGGCTAGTTACCGCCGATTTTCAAATTTCGTTGGTTGATAATATGGGTAAAAATTACTATAGTATTGTGATAAAGGAAGGTGATGCTTTTTTGAATGAAATCTTAATGAATTATGATGACCTCACTTCGATTTCTGAAAAGAGGACAGATCTTAAAAGCAAGAAACTGGACGAAAATTATATCTATGAGGGAAACCATAAAGCATTTTATTTTTACTACGAAAAGAGTTCTGGGAAAGAGTTTGATGTCAGTGACAATAATATTTACTCAAGGTACGCCTATTTTATCTCGTTTCGTGGATTTCCTTTTGATGTAGGGAATATCGTTTACTTTAAAACGTTTATGTATGAAATCGATGATGAAGTACCCATGAAGTTAATCTGTGTTGATAGGCTAAAGGTTCAGGTGAAAGCTGGCAATTTTGAGTGTTATAAGTTGGAACTTTCAGTTGCGGGTTGGTGGTCTTTAGTCGCTCGCAATAAGTTTTACTTGTACTTTGATGTAAATGTACCACACCAGTTTATCAGGTATGAAGAAAAGGGGAAAGATGGATCGTTGGTTACGAATGAATTAGTGGAAGTAAAATAATTGTTTGCCTAAGCTAATTCAAAAGAAACCCCATTTTTACCTCTTCAATTATTACTTTTACTAATTGCCGTATCTGGGTTATTTTTCAGTAGGTAATTCAAGGTTATTGGCGGACACCAATAGGATTAGTAAGATATCTATCCAAGATTTTCTTGATACAACAGTGAACGAGTAATACTTTTTACTACTTTTCCAGCACGGATTTCAACCTTATTATCAAAGCGATGAATTCAACAACGTTAGTTTACGCAATAGTGTTTATCAATTTAGCGTGCGTTCTTTATACAATTGGAGTTTGGTCAGAACGATTTCAGCGACGACTTAAATGGTGGCACACTTACTTCTTCATCTTTGGTTTTATTTGCGACACAGTAGGCACTACTGCTATGAGCCTTATCTCTGGATCGCTATTTAGACTTACATTTCATGGAATTACTGGCAACATAGCCATTCTCCTAATGTTATTCCATGCTATATGGGCAATTGTGGTATTAGCAAAGAAGAATGAAAAAATGATTGTAAACTTTCATCGATTCAGTATCGTTGTATGGGTAATATGGTTAGTACCCATGATATCTGGGATGATATTTGGCGCAATGCACTAGCAAGCAACAGCATTAATATAAACGAAAAGACCACCAGAAACGATGGTCTTTTCTAATAAATAGAATTAATACTTATAGTTGATTTCTATAAAGCCTTAATCTCAGCAACTAATTTCTGCATCGTTGCTTTGGCATCGCCAAAAAGCATACGGTTCTTTTGATGATAGAAAAGATCGTTTTCAATTGCGGCATACCCTTGAGCCATAGAGCGTTTCATTACAATAATGTTTTTAGCATCCCATGCTTTGATTACAGGCATTCCGTAAATTGGGCTTGCAGGATCTGTTTCTGCAGCAGGGTTAACCACATCATTTGCCCCAATTACCATTACTACATCGGTATTGGACATCTCATTGTTGGCATCCTCCATCTCAACAAGTTTTTCGTAGGGAACATCAGCCTCTGCGAGAAGAACGTTCATGTGTCCGGGCATACGGCCTGCTACTGGGTGAATTCCATACTTAACTTCAACCCCTTTACTAGCAAGTAGAACATCGAGTTCGTGACAAAGATGCTGTGCTTGGGCAACAGCAAGTCCATAACCGGGGATTATATATACTTTTTGTGAGTAGCTGAGAAGAATTGCAGCGTCGCTGAGGGTAATCTCTTTTACGGTTTTGTCTCCACTGCCAGCACCACCAGCAGCATTTCCGCCAAAGGCACCAATAATTACATTCATTAAGGAACGGTTCATAGCCTTACACATCAGAATGGTAAGAATAGTTCCCGATGATCCAACAAGAATACCTCCAGTGAGCATTGCTTGGTTATGGTAAAGAAAACCGCCCATTGCCGCGGCTACACCTGTAAATGAGTTTAGAAGAGATATAACTACCGGCATATCGGCACCACCAATTGGCATAACGAAGGTTATGCCATAAATAAGGGCCGCACCTGCAAACAGATAAATTACAAGATTATTCCCTGCTTCTGGTTTAAGAGTCATTATAAGAACCAGTGCAACAAGCAGAATAATCAAGAAAGAAAGATTGACAATTCGTAAAATGGGGTGTTTGATATCGCCTATGCGACCATCGAGTTTACCGAAAGCAATCATACTTCCAGCAAACGACACACCACCAATCATTAGGGCAAGGAGAATTGCTATGGCTTCACCATTTAGCATGTTCTGCGCACCTTCTGCGGCTAACATAGTCTGCATTCTTGGAAATTCCATCATGGATATTAGCGCAGCGCAAGCGCCCCCCATTCCATTAAACAGCGAAACCATTTGTGGCATGGCGGTCATCTTCACCTTTTTTGAAGCATACCAGCCAATAAATGTGCCAATGGCTAACGCGGTTATAATCCAAGGGATATTCCCAATGGATTCACCACCTTTTTTATGAAAGAGGATAGTAAAAAGGATAGCCGCAGCCATACCAGCCGCAGCCCATAAATTACCAGTACGTGCAGTATCGGGATGACTTAGTTTTTTCAAACCAAAAATAAATAGAACCGATGCAACCAAATAGGAAATCTCCAGAATGGAAATCTCGTTGGTAAATTCAATGATTTTTGTAAGTTGTTCCATTATTTAATCCTCCCTATTTTTTCTTTTTCTTAAACATTTCGAGCATACGGTCGGTAACTACAAAGCCCCCAACAACGTTCAGTGTCCCAAGTATCACAGCAAGGAAACCAAAGATAAGAGAGAGGGTATCATGTGCGTGACCCATCACGATAATAGCACCAATGATTACAACCCCATGGATAGCATTACTACCAGACATAAGGGGAGTATGCATAACCGCTGGAACATGCGAGATGACTTCAATCCCAAGAAATATAGATAGGATAATAATGAAGATCATTTCCTTATATTCTACAAAGAATTTCAATACTTCTTCCATTGCAATTATCTTTTTTAATTATTGATGACTGATTTAATTCTTTCGTGAACAATCTCTTTGTTGTGAGTAACAGCAGTACCTTTAACAATATCATCGTCCCAGTTAAGGTTTAAGTTACCCTCTTTGGTTATGATAAGTTTTAGGAAGTTGATCACGTTCTTTCCAAACATCTTGCTAGCATCCGAAGGCATATCAACAGCAAAGAATGAATTACCAATAACCGTAACTCCACTGTAAACATAAGTTTCGTTGTTTTTGGTTACTTCGCAGTTTCCTCCTGTTGAGGCGGCAATATCTATAATTACAGCACCGGGTTTCATGGCTTCCACTGTAGTTTTTCTGAGTAATAGCGGTGCTTTTTTACCAGGAATCTGAGCGGTACAAATTACAACATCGGATTTTATAGCATGGTCGTGTATGGCTTGTGCCTGCCTTTGCTTAAACTCCTCGGATTGCTCAACGGCGTAGCCACCAGCGGCTTTATCATCTGAAGCACCTTCAACCTCAATAAATTTTCCGCCTATTCCAGTTACTTCCTCTTTAACGGCTGCACGTACATCGAATACTTCTACTACTGCTCCCAGTTTACGTGATGTGGCAATGGCCTGAAGACCTGCAACACCAGCACCGAGTATCAGCACTTTAGCGGGAGTAATTGTTCCTGCGGCAGTCATGAACATTGGGAAGAATTTTGGTAGAGTATTGGCTGCTGTTAGCACTGCTTTGTATCCCGCAACGGTTGCCATTGACGATAGGATGTCCATTGCTTGTGCGCGCGAAGTTCGTGGGATTACATCAAGGCTAAAGCTTGTGATGTTTTTTGCAGCCAAATCTTTTACTAGACTGGTGTTAAAGTATGGATTTAACACGGCAAGAAAAACTTTCCCCTCTTTCAACAACCCTTTCTCTTCATCAGTAGGGGGATTGATTTTCACCAATACTTCTGATTGGTTAATGACATTCTCTTTTGTATCCAGTTTTGCACCGACCGCTTCATAATCGGCATTGCTGGCAAATGCGCTTAATCCGGCATCATTCTCAACAATTACGGACACATTCATTTTAACTAAAGCAGCAACGCTTTCGGGTAGCATGGCAACCCTGCGTTCGTCTTTTGTCTCTTTTAATATTCCTAATACCATAATTTTTAAGGGTTTTGTGCAAGAAGAACGAGTAAAAGTAGGATAAGTTGAAGGTATTAACAATAGATTTTAAGGTAAAAACAGTACGAGTATTTCTGAATTTATCTAAGTATTATACTGATTGTTTAAAGAGTCAACCTAGAGGAGGATTTCGGGATTATTTTGTTTCGAGACATGTGTTATTTTAAGAATTAGATAGAATACAGTGTTGAATTCTCCTAATTTTCAAACAGGAATGTAATTCTTACTTAAAAGGTTAGATGACATCAATTTTGAGCCTACTATTTTTATTGTCACATGACCATCACATGACCAAACACATTGATATGTAGTAATTTGCAAGTTAATTAACAGATGTTGCAACAAAGCAATCACATGAAATTAAAGCCAATAAGGAACATATTTAGCATATGTTCTTGATTTATTATCAGGATCATAATCTTTTATTAATTTGGCATCTTTTGTGTCTGAAATAATTCGGGAAGCAATAGAATAATTGTGTTCTTCAATTCCAAATCTTTCTCGTAAACTTTGATTGGTCATATATTCGCCGGAGACATATTTTAAACAAGCATGAAGGTAACAAGCACGAACTTTATCTTGCTTATCCATATTTTTGAGACCCTTGTGGCTAAATAAAATAACCCTAGTATAATTATCCCCAACAATTATTTCAGGGGCAGGAAGTTGATTGAATTCGCATTCAAAAACAACTTTATCAATACCGCTTCCTCGTTCTTCGCAGATATTTACTCTTCTCATAAATCGAGCAAGTATTTCATTTCGACTCTCGGGGTTATGATCAACAAAACGAAGAGGATCTATTAGTGGCTTGCCAGGATTTGTTATTTCAATTCTATTATCAAATATTTCAACCATTGGAGAACTTCCTTTTATACTGAAGTCTTGATGAATAATTGCATTCGCAACTAATTCTCTAAGAGCAAGGATTGGATAAAGCGTAACCTTTTTTCTTAATGCTTTATCAATAATTTCATTAGAGGGAAGTTGATCTTCTAAATATTTGATTAATCCTTCAAAACCTATAGCGTAACCCTTTTTTCCTAATTGCTCTTTTTTAGTTTTTATCCTGTTGTTACCATCGTAAAATACAACTCTTATTGCTTTTCGGGCTATTAGGTCAAACATCTCAATATCTTTGGCAAACAGCAATGCACCAATATTTCGAACATTGTAACCTTTTGAATTTTTTACAATTATTCTTTCTTGTATTAATCGTTCAAGTATTGCAGTTCTACTATCTGGAAGAGGAAGTTTTAATAATTCAAAGAATGATGGGTAATCGATCAGGGTTAAAACCTCTTCCTCAAAAACATTTTCTTTGGCAAATTCATTTTCAAAAACAAGTTGTTTCTCAATATTCCATATCTTCCTTTCTCTTTCAGGAAATTCGTCCAGACGTTTTTTGTAACTACCAATTCTTATATAAAATTCACCCTTAAAACTTACTGGAGTATTACGAGTAGCTTCAATTCTAAGAATAGAAAAATGCATATTCCCGAAATCAAATTCGAATATGTTTAAATCAATTCTTGGATTTAGTTGTGTTGCTAGCCAATTTTCTAATTCCTGATTGCCTTTTTTTTCAGTTAAAGGGCGAAACGAAGTTCCAATGAATCTATGAGAAGTATCTTCAACGCCAAATACAAGATATCCATAAGGCTGTTTATGATAACATGCACCGTTACTAAGTGCTGAAAGATACTCGCCGATCTCCTGTGGATTCGAATTATTAACTTTGAATTCTACCTACTCGCATTCTTTAGGTAGGGCTTGAAGGTCTTTGAGTAACATTTCAAGTTCTTGTTGGTTCATGATTTCCTTTTTTAAAAGATACGAACTAAAACATTAGCTATCCTTTACTATCATTATTTTCTTCTCACCATCCTCTTTTTCGTAAACTGATTGATTTTGGCAGAAGCCTTTGAGTTAGTTTTTGTAATAACACACAGGGATAAGCGTTTTTCTTAATAGATTTTTGATAAAATTAATTGTAAAGTTTTTAATCTAATAACTAAACACAATTAATATTTTACAATGTTGAATATTAGGAAATTGTAAGCACTTACTAATGTTTATAAGGCTTATCAAAAGAAGTCAATTTATAAAAACTGAGATCATTACTAATACGTCAAAACAATTGATTTAACAGAAAGGTAGAATAAAAAGCACAATCTACAATGCTTTCTAAAATGAAAATTTTGTAATAGTGTTTAGTTTCATGATGTTATGCTTAAATCAAAATCATTTTAGATCACAATCAGATACCAGTCTTATTTTTTTAGTAAATTAAACTCTTGACATATCTTTGCAGAATGGATAATTTAAGAGGAGAGATTTTTCAAATTAGCAGCAAAGAGGAGTTTGAAAGGTTTGCCCTTGAGGTTTTTCGATATCAGGCTCAAAGTATTCCTATTTATAAGGAGTATATCGAACGACTTAAGATCAACCCAGAAAAAATAAACCATTTTGAAAAAATTCCATTTCTTCCTATTCAGTTTTTTAAATCAAGAGAGATAAAGCCGTTGGGGGTTGAAGTTCAAGCAATTTTTGAAAGTAGTGGAACAACTGGAAATCAAACGAGCAGGCATTTTGTTACTGATATTGAGTTGTATATAAAGAGTTTCACCTCAGCGTTTAACCATTTCTATGGTAATCCTACCGATTATTGTATCCTAGCATTGCTTCCATCATATATTGAACGCCAAGGATCGTCTTTAGTTTTTATGGTGGATAATTTAATCAAGCAATCCCAGCATCCTGAAAGCGGTTTTTTTTTGAATGAATTTGATAATCTCACAGAAATCCTTGATCGCTTGGATTCCAATGGACAAAAGTGTTTATTGATAGGCGTTTCATTTGCCCTTGTTGACTTTACAGAAAAGCATACCTTTAAGTTGAAAAACTCTATTGTAATGGAGACTGGGGGTATGAAGGGTCGAAGAAAAGAGATGATAAGGGAAGAGTTACACCATCAGCTGTGTAATGCTTTCGGTGTAAAGGAGATTCATTCCGAATATGGAATGACAGAACTCTTATCGCAAGCCTATTCTGATGGTAAGGGTATTTTTAAATGTCCAAATTGGATGAAGGTAGTAGTTCGCGATCCATATGATCCCTTCACAACATTATCACATCAAAAAGCTGGTGCTATCAATATAATTGATCTTGCAAATATTTATTCCTGCTCATTTATTCAAACTGAAGACTTAGGTAAAACCTATGATGATGGCTCATTTGAAATTTTAGGAAGGATGAATGAAGCACAGCTAAGAGGTTGTAATCTTTTGGTTTATTGAAACGAAAAAACCTGATAGTTTTGTTTTCTATCAGGTTTCCACGACATTTTATACAAGCCGATTATTTAGTAATATTTCTAAACTTAACAATCCCCATTTTAGTAGCTATTTCAGTAGGAATAGCATCTTTATGCACAAGAATTGCAATGGCTTTCATTTTCACAAAAGATTCAGACATATAAAAAAAGCCGTTATAAATATGATTTTCTGTTCCCCAACTATTTTTGGTATAGTAGTACTTTGTTCCATTCTGATCTTTTGCAATGCCCACAAGATGCATTAAATGATCATCGGTTGTTGTTTGATTATCAAAACTTAACTGACGATTTTCTTGAGTAACATTTATTTCGGGTACTGGCCCATTAAAAGTGAACATTTGAGCAATTCGATCTTTTTCTGAAACCTCGGTCCATCTGCTCATATCGGTGTTTTTAAGATCTTCCATCTTTGTTGCCGGTAGAATGGCTACCCCTTTTCTATAAGCAAAGCCTTTTTCGCTAACATCTCCATCCCAGCAAACGGAATACCCATTCATTAAAGCATTATCAATTAGTGCCATAAGATCATTGATTGGAACATTATAGTACATATCGCGATGCCAGTTATCGGGAATCTCAAGTATGAAGTTTTGATAGAATGGGTGGTGGTTGAATGAGGTTATTTCAATATAATCATCTAATTTCAAACCTGTTGATTCCAGGAATGATTTAGGGGTAATTTTTTTCCCAATAACGTTTATTTCAGTTGGAATCTTACCTAGATATGCATCAAGAATTGATTCATATGCAGGAGCCCAAGCTGTTGTTAATTTTTTATTAGGATTTTTAACAACAGCGTCAAGGAAAGCTTTTAGTACTGATTCCAGTTCACCGTGAACATGGTCATTGCTACCATAATTTTTGCCTGGATAAGATTCTTCGGTGGCAATACCATAATTTCTCATCATGTTCAAAACATCATGAGCCTGTCCCCCTTGACCAAAATTATTTGTACCCTGATATCTGACATAAAGATTGGCTTTGTCGGAATATGCACACCTTACAAAATACATTTCCGACAGATCATATTCGGGTTGACCTAAGCGGATTAACTCTGTTTCGATGAAAGAGGTTGTAGCAAAACTCCAGCATGTACCTGTGCTTTGTTGATTTTTTACAGGAGTGGTTTTAATTTGCTTAAGCATTGTAAAAGTATACCCATTCCCGCTGTCCTGAGAGTGAAGCCCACCAGTAAATATCAACAAAATCAAACCAATAAGGCTCAATTTTAATAATCCGCTAAGTGATTTCATATTTTTAATTTATTAACAAATTAGTATCCACCATTGTTTTCAAAATGCATTTAAAAACAATTTGACTCATTAAGTGAGTCATCGGTTTAATTTGTCGGATAAGTTAATAAAAAACAAGGATCACATATTTTTTAGAGAATAAAATTTATTCATGTTGTTTAACATGTAAAACACCTGATAAATATGTGATTGGAAGATAAAAGGCTTTTATAATTAATCACTTCATTTTTAAAATGTTTTATTGTTATTCAGAAATACCTATATTAGCATTTAAATTGACACCCTGATTCGATGCAAAGGGCAAGATTATTTCTAGCAATTGTAGGATATTATATTTTTGTAAAGCGATTTATTAAAAAATCACTTTACGCTGTCTTTTATGGTGGTTTAGATCTGAACGAAACCCCGGTTGATGCCTATTCGCTAAAATTTCATATCCTTAAGTTTAACCGTCCCGATCATTTTTTTATTCATCACGATTCCTGTAACATAGGTCTAAAAACAGGATTTTTTTCCCAATTTCTGATCATTTGATCTCTTTCTTTTTTATCTAAATAGATTGCAGGTGAAGCATCTTTTTGTTTCAAACAATCGTATAGAACATACGTTCAATTTAACCTAAATGAAAAAAAGTAATAACCTTAAATTAATGTTTATGAAAAGAGTACTAATTGCTTTACTATTTACAGGATTTATATCACCAATTGCAACATTTGCAGGTGGTATTGTAACCAATGCAAATCAGAGTGCATCATATGTTCGCATGCTTGCACGTGATGCATCTACAAGTTTGGATGCGGTTTACTATAATCCAGCAGGATTAACAAAACTTGCTGATGGATTTCATCTATCTTTAAGCAACCAATCAATTTTTCAGAAAAAAACAATCGAAAACAAGTTTCCTTTACTTCATGAGGCAAAATATATTGGTGATGTAGTAGCACCACTATTCCCAGATCTTTATGCAGTGTACAAGAAAAATAAAATTGCTTTTGGTTTTGGTTTTCAACCAAACTCAGGGGGAGGATCTGCAAAATATAACACCGGTCTTCCAAGTTTTGAAATTCCTGTTTCGGCAATTCCTGCTATGCTGAATGCAAATACACCTAGTATTCCTACTAACAATTATTCTGCGGACATTAATTTTAAAGGAACAAGTGTATTCTGGGGTGCTCAGCTCAATGCCAGTTATGCCATTAACGATATGATTTCCGTTTCTGCAGGAGCACGAATGATTTTTGCCAAAAACACCTATAAAGGGTATCTGAAAAACATAATGATTAATCCAAATTACCCAGCGTTTGGTGCTTCGTATAATGGTGGAATGGTCATGGCAACCCAATTCTTTACTGATGGCGCTACTTACCTTACAGGGGTTTCAAATCAGCTCTCAGGATCAGCCACATCATTGCAACCAGTTATTACTGGTGGTGGGGGATCTGTTTTATTATCCAATGGTACTGCCGCTGGTTTAACACCAACTCAAGTAGCAACATTACAAGGGACTATTACATCTTTAGGAGGTAACCCTACAGGCATGACAATAGCACAAACTCAAGCTTTTTTATCTGGTGCTTCAACCACTTATGCAGGGAAGGCTACAACAATGACAGCAAATGCAGCTGCAACTGCGGATAAAGATGTTGATGCAGACCAAACCGGCACAGGCTACACCCCAATTTTTGGTGCAAACCTTACCTTTGGAGAGAAATTAAACATTGGTATTAGGTATGAATTTAGAACCAAACTTACACTTACAAATAAAACCAAGGTTGATGGAACAGGTCTATTTACTGATGGTAATAAGATTAGAAGTGATATCCCCGCAATTCTATCTGTTGGTATTGGCTATAAAGCTCTTCCTCAGCTGAGAATGAGTGCTGGTTTACATTACTATTTTGATAAAGACGCTATTATTGAATCGGCACCAGGTGTTAAGAAGATAATTGATGGAAATTTATACGAAGTTGCTTTAGGTGGTGAGTATGATATTACTGACAAAATTTTGATATCGGCTGGTTATCTTTACGGTAAAACAGGTGTTGGTCAAGGGTATCAAACCGATTTAAGTCATAGTTTATCCTCAAATTCTGTAGGTTTTGGTGGAGCAATTAAGGTTTCAGAGAAAATGGTATTAAATCTTGGTATGCTTTATACCATGTATTCATCAGATAATAAGAGTATTAATTACGCAAGTTATGGTGTACCTACTGCTAAAGAAACCTATAATAGAACAAACGTAGACTTCTCAATTGGAGTAGATTATCATTTTTAAATCGTTTGATTAAAAATAATTATCTTGCAGGGGTCGGATTATTCCGACCCTTGTCAATTTTTACATTTATGAAAAAAGCAATACTCCTGTATTCTGTATTCTGTTGTTCTATTTTGGTTGATGCTCAACAAATAATAGAAAATCCTGTTGCTGCCGAGCAAACGCATCAGGATTTAACAATATTAAGAGTGGGTTTATATAAGGATTCGACTATTATCGATCTTTCAGTTCAAAACAAATTGGTGCAAGGAGGGTGGTTTTGTGCTGATAAGAACATATACATTGAAAACCCCAAAGATCATAAGCGGTATAAACTTATTAAAACCAGGGGCATCCCAACTTGCCCTTCCGTTCATAGTTTTAAGGAGATTGGTGAAAAACTGAAATTTTCATTAGTTTTCCCTAAAATACCCGTAGAAACGAAGTTAATTAACTTGATTGAGGATTGTGATAAATCATGTTTTAAATTTACAGAAGTAATACTCGACGAAAAGTTAAACAAGGATATAAGACTTTATTCTCAGGGCGTTGATTTATATGCCGCCAATAAAATAGATGATGCCATCGATTGCTTTTCAAAAGTTGTAGAAGTTATACCAGAATTCCCCACGCATGTATATGGTTATTCCTACTTTAACCTAATTCGAATTTATTTCAATAAGGGAGATAAGCTAACCGCCAGATTTTGGTACGATCAACTCGAAAAATCACACCTAGCCGACAAAGACTATTTTATTAATTCGCTTAAGAAAGAGGGAATACAAGTTAAATAGTTGATTTATTTAGACTATTATTTTATAAAACCCCTTAGTAATCACTGAAGTTACTACTATTTTGTTTTTGATTATTAATTTATCAACTTTTTATCTTGCCACTAATCTACTTATATTTGCCACTTAATTTTTTTAACAATGACAAATAAGTCGAAGCGCACCGAATTGCATGAGTTAGGTGAATTTAGAGTAATTGATCACCTCACGGAAAGAGCAAAAAGTATAAACAAATCCACGATAAAGGGTGTTGGAGATGATGCTGCAGTGATTAACATGGACGGTAAAAAGATGGTAGTAACAACAGATTTGCTACTAGAAGGGGTTCACTTCGATTTAACCTATTTTCCTATTAGACATTTGGGCTATAAAGCAGTAATAGTAAATCTTAGCGATGTATTTGCCATGAATGCTTTGCCAAAGCAAATTACGGTCTCAATAGGAGTTTCAAAGCGTTTTTGCCTCGAAGATCTTGACGAACTATATAGCGGTATATATATGGCTTGCGAACGTTATGGGGTTGACCTTGTTGGTGGTGATACATCAACCTCCTACACAGGATTAACATTAAGCATTACTGCTATTGGTGAAGCGAAAGATGAAGATTTATGCTATCGTAGCGGAGCAAAATTAAACGACTTACTTTGTGTTACGGGAAACCTTGGTGCTGCATATATGGGGCTTCAACTACTTGAACGCGAAAAAAAAGTATTTGAAGGAAATCCAAATATTAAACCGCAATTCGAGGGGTGGGATTATATTCTTGAACGATTCCTTAAACCAGAAGTACGAAAGACAATTCTTGAAGAACTTCATATCGCAGGTATTAAACCCTCTGCAATGATTGATATTTCCGATGGACTATCATCAGAAGCAATGCATATTTGTAAAAATTCAAAGGTTGGTTGTAGGATTTATTTGGAAAAACTCCCTATCGATCAGCAGACTTTTAAGATTGCAGAAGAGATGCATATTGATGCAATTGTTGCAGCACTTAACGGCGGCGAGGATTATGAGTTGCTTTTCACTGTTCCAATTGAATTTCATGAAAAAATTTTAGCAATTGAAGGAGTTTCTGTAATTGGTCATATAACTCCTGAAAACACAGGGGCATTCCTAGTAACTCCCGATGGAAATGAGATAGAGCTGAGAGCACAGGGTTGGAATGCGCTAAAAGAGGAATAAATAGCCTAAGTTGCTAGTTTCTGGCTACAAGTTGCTGGGTATTATGAAATGCATCATTTGAAGTTATTACGAGCATTCTTTGCGAAGTAACCGATTTTGCGAGTTCCACGAAGTAAAAAGTGGGAGATAATCTTTTGTTTTGACTTTGTCGAGGGTCACTTCGCTTCAGTTTCAATACTCCATTTTTCCATCATTCCATCATCACACCCAATAAATATATCTATCTACAAACGAACTCACATTATTTATTTCTTTAAATCAAACTCAGGTTAGAATGTGGGTTGAAAAGCATCTTGAATGTGTTCCAATTCAAAGATTTCTCCTTGTAAAATTATTGAGATAACATCGAATTGCACATCCATATTTAGATTAAAGTTTTGTACATAGGCTTCTGCTGCCTCAATTATAAATTTTTGCTTTTTACGTCGAACAGATTCTTTAGGCTCCTCCCAGTAGTTGGTCCAACGAGTTTTTACCTCTACAATAACCAGTGTGCTATTATTAGTTGCAACAATATCGAGTTCTTTATGCCCAAAATGCCAATTCTTGTGACGAATTTTATATCCATTTTTAGCTAAATAATCTGCTGCAATTGCCTCTCCTCGTTTGCCTAGTTCTTTAGAGTGACGAAGATCATTATCATTTTTCATTTTCAATGTAACAAAAAGGGTATAAAAACGCTATACAGCATGATGGTGACTAAGAATTTAATATTAATCAAATTATATATACTACTTGCTTTTACAGGTTATGCAGAACCAAAATTACAAAATTTTGAGGGAAGCATCAATCTGGAGAGAAAAACTATTTACGACACCTCTTTTTTAACAATACAGGTGAAGGGAAAACTGGTTCGTATGGATGAGTTTGACTCCAAAATGAATTCTGTAAGCATTTTAATTATCAACCTTGAAAGCGAAAAAATTCTCGCACTTTCACCAAAGCGCAAATTGTTTTATGAATTAAAAACGAATAAAATTAATCAGACTACAAAAGAGGATACAATAGTAATAAAGACAGAGAATAGAATGATGCTTAATGGCTATTATTGTAGTTTATTGAGAGTTAAAAGTATTTCGCATGATACCGAAACGGCCTTTTGGGTTGCTGAGCGTAACTTTCCATTTTTCAAACCATTGAATAAAATTCTCCAAAATATAAAATCAGAGATTAACCTTTTTTCATATTTCCCCGATATAAGCGGGCAGTTTCCGATGTTAACCGTTGAGAGAACACTCCTTCGGAAAGAAAAAATGAAGATTTCGGTTACAGAGATAAACGAGACATTGTTAAGCGAGAACCTGTTTAAAATTCCTTCTGGCTATCAAAAGATTGAACAATAGACGGTTTTTCGAAAGAAACTGTTGCACCATCATCATTTACCTCTAACCGAATTCGTCTACCCATGATTAAAGAATAGTTTGGTTCCACGTGCCCTGCAGGGAAATCAAAACAAATGGGGATATTAAAATTCTTTAAGGCGTTAGAAACAATTTCGTGTGGAGTGAATCCGAACGGGATATGGTTATCCTTCATCTCTGTAAGACCACCAACTATTAATCCAGCAATATTTGTAAGTTTCCCACCATGTTTTAGGTTCATCATCATTCTATCGATGTGGTATAGATATTCATCCAGATCCTCAATAAATAAAATTTTTCCATCGGGGTTTATATCAGCATTTGTTCCGGAGAGGCTGTATAGAATAGAAAGATTTCCTCCTACTAAAATGCCCTCTGCTTTTCCTAGTTTATTAAGCGGATGAGGATTAACTGTGTATTTGGGGTTTTCCCCTGTTAAAACATTTATTAAACAATCGAGGGATTCATTAGTTCCTCCTTCGGATTGAAAGTTGAATGGCATAGGTCCGTGGATTGTTTCGAGACCATACCAGCCGTTCAGCAGGCTGTGAAATACGGTGATATCGCTATATCCAACTATCCACTTTGGATTTTGTTGAAGTTTGCGAAAGTTCATATGCTCGAGTAAACGAACGGAACCATAACCTCCTCTTGCACAAAGAATGGCTTTAACAGTGGGATCTTCTATCATGCCTATAAAATCACTTGCCCGTTGTTCTTCGGTTCCTGCAAATTGATGAAAACCAGCAAATAGATGTGGCGCAGTTTTTACTATAAACCCTTTTCCTGTTAAAAACCTGATAGCAGGATTAATTTCCTGTACTAAAACACGGCGAGCGGGTGCAATTATCCCAATACAATCGCCTGGTTTAATAAAAGGTGGTGTTATATTTTCCATTTTAAGTAAATATAATCGGGTAAAATGATGTTTTTTCCTTTACTGATAATTCAACCATTGAACACTTAAACAGTATTAAATGCATAATCTTATAAACTCGATTCAACTCATTTTGTTTAAAGTGGCAACATTGGTTTATCAAGCGAAGGAAAATAGTTATTATATTTGTTGGCTAATTACAGTTTAAAGGTAATAATTTCCGTTGATTTTTTCTTCGATAGAAGATAATTGATATGAGCCTGTTTGACCGGGCTTGTTTTTTTGTGTTTAACTATTTAATTACGTGTTATGAAAAGCTACAAACGTTACCTAATCACATCTGCCCTGCCATACGCCAATGGACCTATTCATATTGGACATTTAGCTGGTGTATACATTCCTTCGGACATATATTCAAGATATTTACGAATGAAAGGGATTGATGTTATTTCGGTTTGTGGATCCGATGAACATGGAGTGCCAATAACAATAAAGGCTCGTCAAGAGGGCGTTTTACCTCAAGATGTGGTTGATAAGTATAACAATATCATCAAACAATCATTTAAAGATTTTGGCATAGCATTCGATATATACTCACGAACTTCTTCAAAAGTTCACTACCAAACGGCTTCAGAATTTTTCAGGAAGCTTTACGATGATGGAGCATTTATCGAAAAAACAACGGAACAGTATTACGATCAGGAGGTTGGACAATTTTTAGCGGATAGATATATCACTGGTACTTGTCCTCATTGCTCAAACGAACGCGCTTATGGCGATCAGTGCGAGAAATGCGGAACAAGTTTAAATGCTACGGATTTAATTAACCCAAGTTCTACTCTTAGCGGGTCAAAACCAATTTTAAAGGAGACAAAACATTGGTTTTTACCATTAGATAAATACCAAGGATTTCTTGAAAAGTGGATACTAGAGGAGCATAAAGAATGGAAAACGAACGTGTACGGGCAGTGTAAGAGTTGGCTGGATCAAGGCCTTCAGCCCCGTGCAGTTAGTCGGGATTTGGACTGGGGTGTTCCTGTTCCTGTTGATGGTGCTATAGGTAAAGTTCTATATGTATGGTTCGATGCGCCTATTGGTTATATCTCTGCAACAAAGGAGTTGACCCCCGATTGGGAGAAGTATTGGAAGGATTCTGAAACCCGTATGATTCACTTCATAGGTAAGGACAATATTGTTTTCCATTGTATTGTATTCCCTGCGATGCTAAAGGCTGAGGGTAGCTATATTTTACCCGAAAATGTTCCTGCAAATGAGTTTCTCAACCTCGAAGGGGATAAAATATCAACCTCACGGAATTGGGCGGTTTGGTTACACGAGTATTTAGTTGATTTTCCCAATAAACAGGATGTGCTGAGATATACACTTACTGCAAATATGCCCGAAACAAAGGATAACGACTTTACATGGAAGGATTTTCAAACAAGGAATAACAGTGAGTTGGTTGCAATTCTAGGAAACTTTGTGAATAGGGCGATGGTACTTACGCAAAAATATTTTGATAGTAAACTGCCCGTTTGCTCAGAGCTAACACCCTTTGATAAAGAAACCCTTGCTGAAATACCGAAGATAAAGGATGCTGTTGAGTATAATCTCGAAAACTTTCGTTTCCGGGAAGCCCTTAAAGAGGCAATGAATTTAGCTCGCTTGGGAAATAAATATCTTGCAGATACAGAACCTTGGAAACTGTTTAAGGATCAGCCAGAGAGGGTTGCAACAATCCTTAATATATCACTTCAAATAACAGCAAACCTATCGATTCTATTACAGCCATTCCTTCCATTCTCTGCGGAGAAACTTAGACGAATGATTAACCTTGATGGTTGTGATTGGGGTAGGGTAGGTGCAAGCGATATTCTTGCTGTTGGACATCTTCTTAATCAACCAGAACTTCTTTTTGATAAGATTGAGGATGATGCTATAAACACTCAACTTGCAAAATTAGAGGCAACTAAAGTTGCAAACGAGAAGAAGAACGCTAAAGTTGAGCCACAAAAACCTAATATTACCTACGAGGAATTTTCTAAGATGGATATTCGTGTAGGTACGGTGTTGGAGGCTGAGCGTGTTCCTAAAACACAAAAGTTGATGAAACTCCTTATTGATACGGGAATTGATAAAAGAACCGTTGTGTCTGGAATTGCAGAGCATTTTACCCCAGAAGAGGTTATTAACAGGCAGGTATCAATTCTAGTAAATCTTGAACCAAGGAAAATAAAAGGAATAGAATCGCACGGTATGATACTTATGGCGGAGGATTCGGATGGTAAACTTCGTTTTATACAGCCAAGCGATAAGGTAGAAAATGGCTCAACAGTGAAGTAAATGCAAATAAAAAATCCCGATTTTAGTCGGGATTTTTGTTACTATAACGTGAATTCGATGTAAATATAATATGTTGATTATCAGTTCATATTTAGATTACTGCCTTGTTACGCCGAACAGAGTTAAGTATCTGTTTTATAGATAATTAGATTCTTTGTTTCACTCAGGATGACATCTTACATCGAACTGACGTTAAATAAGAAAAAATGTAGTATGGTAACACTTCAAACATTTATATTATCCAAATAATTAAAATTCAATATATAATTATATGATATATTTCCAACCGTCATTAACCAAGATAGAAGATGTAAACTCCTTTGGACTATTTACAACTTCAATTTGGTGTAAAATAAATAATCGCAAAATGCGATAACAAACCACATAACATCCAATAATAAATAAGCATAATGCTAGTTCCGCCATTTAAGATGAAATTAGTTTCAAATGGGCTGTTAGTAGTGGTTTAAAAAAACTTCCAAAACCGAAGTTGTTGCTTATGTGCGGATAAGCCAGTTTATTTAGAAATTTTATCGCCAATTAACCCTTTGACTTTTTCAACAAGCGATTCTAAATCGTACTCAATCGGATAAATAGGTGCTAAAAAACTTACCATGATTGGGGTTCTAGGTCTTGGTATTTTTGATCCCCTTGGAAAGGCTGAATAGGCACCAGCAATTGCAACAGGTACAATAGGAACGTTTAGTTCGCGGCTTAGAATAGCAAACGTCTTTTTAAATTCACCAATCTCTCCGGTTTTAGTTCGGGTACCCTCTGGGAAGAGGATAATCTTTTTACCGCTCTTTAATATCTCCGCAAGTTTTTGGATTGACTCCTTAAGATCATTATTAATATCCATCACGATTACATTGTTCTTGCTAGCCAAAAAACGTAAAAACCAGTTGTTCACATGCTTTTTCTTAGCGTAAAAGTATGTTGTTTTAAAGGTTCTCCGTTTAATGAAAGATGCAACAAAAAGCCCATCCAAAAAACTCTGGTGGTTTGGGGCAATTATGCATGGCCCATCAGGAATATTTTGAACCCCTTCACTTTTAAAGTTAAAGTAGATTTTGAAAAATCCCTTTGCAAAATTTTTAATAATATTTTGGGTTGGCCATGTTTTAGGCAATTTTACATGAACTTTTTCCTTGAGAAGTTCTGTCCAATTTGTTCCTTCCGATTTATGCCAAAGCTTATACTCCCTAATATGCTCTACCATTGCTCTAACGGACGGAAATCGAAGGAGTTTATCGTTATCTAGTTTAATTCCAAATCTTGTTTCAACAAAATCAATTAATGATAATCTCCCAAGCGAATCAAGTGCGATATCAAACTCTAAATGATCATCGGGCGATATCTCCATATCTACCTGACTCTCAATAAAAGATTTTACTGCATGGTACTCTTCGGTATTTGGATGTTCAAATTTACCCTTTTTTCGTTTAGGTTTATCGGCCATTTCAGCAAGTTTGAACCGTTGAATTTTTCCTAATCGTGTACGGGGTAGTTCTTCTTTTACTAATGTAAAATGCATAATACGCTTATAGGAACTCAGTTCTTTATTGAACTCAGGCATTACCGTTTCTCTAAAGTAAACCTCGGGATCTTTTACGCCTAAATCGGATAGGTTTTTGTATTCAGGGTAAATAACAGCATGTAGCGCATCGTTAAATGTGTATACGCCGGCCTCTTTTATACAGGATGATGATTTTTCGAGTTTTGCTTCAAGCTCAACAGGGTTTATGTTTTTTCCATTTGAGAGCACAATTATTTCCTTCTTACGCCCCGTAATAAAAAGATACCCTTTTTTATTAATTCTTCCCAGATCCCCGGTATAGAGCCAACCGTCCTTTAGCACCTCATCTGTTTCTTCGGGACGATTGTAGTAACCTTGCATAATGCTTGGACCCTTTGCAACAATCTCGCCTTCACGAATTTCGACTAAGAGACCTGGTAGCGGATGACCAGGAGAGCCAATTAGCACATTCCCCGGTCTTGTAAATGTTATCATGGGGGCTGCTTCTGTCATGCCAAAACCCTCTAGAACTTCAAATCCAAGGGTTTTAAAAAAACTACCAACCTCTTTGTTTAGAGCGGCACCACCTGCAACAAGAAATTGTAGCTGACCGCCAAAACTCCGATGAACTTTCCCGAAAATTCTTTTTCCTAACGTTTTACTACCCGTCATTCCTACAAACTTGAATAAGCTACGGGCAACAAAGCTTTCATCAATTTTAGTCTTTATACCCTTATAGATTAACTCGTAAAAACGAGGAACACCAATTATTATTGCAATGTGATTGTTTTTAAAGGTTTCCATCAAGTCTGCTGATTGCATGGAAGGTGACATAACAATAGTTCCCCCAACAAAAAGCGGTGCCATCATTGTTCCAACTAATGGAAATATATGATGCAATGGAAGAAGTAAAAGCACCTCTCTTTCGGGAGTGTATATCTTGACATGTTTTGATACTCCATAAATGTTTTCAAATATGCTTTTATATGATAGCATAACCCCTTTAGGCGTTCCTGTTGTGCCTGATGTATATATTATTACGGCGGTGTTTTCAATATTTTTTGGGGTAAATGACTCGCTAACAGAGCTAACAGCGGGTAATTCGAATTCCTCAAAAATTAGAGTGTCTGGAGTAAAGTTAAGATTCGTTTTTATTCGGTCAAGTTCTTTTTTTTGCCCTCGACTTGAGAAAATTAGTTCAGGTTTACAGTCATTCAATATATACTCAACATCTTCTGTAGATGCCATAAAATCAACAGGAATTACAATACATCCGTTTTGCAATGCTGCATAGAAAGCGTAAATCCATTCAACACGATTTTCGGAGTAGATGGCTGCTTTTTTGTAGTTTTTGTTTCTGAAAAATTGTGCGTACTGTTCAATGCTAACAAATAGTTCGCTATAGGTCACATTTTTATTCTTTACTATAATGGCAGATTTATTAATATCTTGGTTATTTATTATCATGATTTAAGTAATTGATTTTTAGTTTATTAAACTATGTGTTCAATAGTATTATACCAACAAATAAAATAATTTTATTGGAGAAAATAGGAAATATAAAGATACTGTTTTTTATTAGCAATGATTTGTTACATCTTAAAGTAACAAATACACGTTACTATTTGTTAGATCTTTATATTTTTTCTAGGTGAAGAGTTAATCTGCGAACTATTGTTCTGGTTCAATGTGAATGTGAACCTCACACCGTTCAACAAACTTCTTTATTTCATATTCCACCTCATGCGAAATTTGATGCGCTGCTTCAATTGTAATGCCCGGTTTAACGTGGATATTCATTTCAACAAGTGTTTCGGCTCCCATAGTACGAACTTTTAAGTCGTGGTAACGTGTGATATGTTGGGCAGATTGAAGGACCTCTTCGACTTTCGATACGGTATCCTTTGGGCTTTTATCAAGCAGAGCATCAACAGCTTTTTTACCAAGTTTATAAGATACATAGATTACAATTAAAGCAACAACAAGAGCTGCGATAGCATCGGCAAAGAAGAAGCCAAAGCAAGCACAGATTAATCCAAGGAATACCGCTCCTGAACTCCATATATCTGTAGAGAAATGAAGAGCATCAGCTTCGAGCGCCTGACTATTATGTTTTTTTGCAACTCTTGATAATGCTTTTGATCGGGAATAATCTATAATAATTGATACTATTACAACAATAAAACTCCAAATGGTTACTTTAATTTCGGTTTTCCCTGATGCTAGACGATGTAGTGCTTCGTAGATAATCCAGAAACAAGTAATGAAAAGAAGAAGCGTTTCAACCAATGCCGATAAATTTTCAACTTTCCCATAACCATAGTTATGCGATTTGTCGGCAGGTTTATCAGCAACCCGAACAGCAAATAAAGTAATAACAGCGGCAACAAGATCTAACCCCGAATGTAACGCCTCGAATAGTATACCCAAACTATTAGTTAAAACGCCAACAATAACTTCAAAAGAGGTTAGTACGATTGTAGCAAGAACAGAAAAAAAGCCATTCTGCTTTTTTCATCTTTTAGATCGATTAATTTTAACAGTATTAATGCTGGTTAGCAGGTAAATAATAAAAACTGGCACGATAACACACCCGTTCATATTGTGCATTAAAGGTAATGGCTTGTACGAAAGTAAAAAATATAAACTCTCTGTCTATTAGATTTTTATTTTTCCGCTATGCTTTAAAACCTTGGCTTCGAGGTAAAAGACAATCTCTTCCGCAATATTGCTGCAATGGTCGCCGATCCTTTCTACTTTGCGGATGATGCTGTGCATGTTCAAGGCCTCATCAATCTCATCAGGATGATTTCGGATATAATCCCCAATAATTTTATTGGAGTGTTTGTGAACATCATCCAGAAAATCATCGTGAGAAAAAATACTTACAGCCATTCTTGAATTCTCGTTCTCAAAAGCTTTTTTGGCATCAGTAAGCATTTCAATAGCGTTTTTTATAAGATCATCAAACTGACAAACCTTCAAAAGTTCAGGGTTGATGCTCTCCTTGGGGCATTTTTTAACAAACTTAGCAATACCACGTGCAAAGTCACCTATTCGTTCCAGATCAGTATTTATTTTTAGAATAGCCAGAGTTAGCCGAAGGTCAGTAGCAACGGGGTTGTAGAGTGCAATGATGTTTTCGCAATCGCGATCGAGTTTTAGTTCAAAGGTATCAACCATTCTTTCTTTAAACGCAATTTCAGCAGCAGCACCCTTATCATAATTAACTAGGGCATCTCTGGCTGTTTCTACCTGCGATATCACCAACGACCACATTTCAAATAGGTGCTGTTTAAGTTTAACGAGTTCAGTATCTAAGTGAGTCATAGTTTAAACCTTCTAATTTTTAAAAAAGCAAATGTATAAGAATTCCATCTTTGACAATACGATCATTGCTCTTTTAACGAGTTTTATTCAGAAAACAATTCACCTGTTTGTTAATAATTACATAACAATAAATTAAGTTTCTATTAATTAGCACAATCCTTTTTAAATAGAATTTTGTAAACCAAAATATGGGGAATATTAAATATTTTTATATGAGTAAGAAACAAGTATTGCTAACAACTGCCGAAATGGGCTATGGCCACTTAAGAGCTCTTTACCCATTTGCTGAAATTCCCGAATATAGGCTAGTTATTCTTGGACAAACAGATTGTTCTAAACCCATTGAAAAGAGGTTTTGGAAATTTACTCTTAAAATATATGAGTTAGTATCGAGGTTTAAGAATTTCCCTTTGCTTGGTTGGCTTGTGTTTGGGTTAATGAATAATCTTTTAAGTATTCCCCCACGAGGGAAGGAAGTGAAAAGATACAGGAAATCTTTCTCTTTTTGGCTGCTGGAAAGGTTTATAGGAATGGGGCTATGTAAGGGTTTGATAAGTGAGATTATAGATAGCCACACCCTTGTATTTACATCGTTTTATGCCCCGGTTATTGCTTTATCTAAAAGAACGGATATTCAGGTTTACTGCCAAATATGCGATTCCGATTTAAGTCGGGTTTGGGTGGCTGATGTTCCCTATAATAATGGCACGCACTACTTTGTTCCTTGTAGCAGTGCCTCTGAAAGATTGTTAAGTTATGGGGTAGGGTTGGAGCAGATTCACCTAACGGGCTTTCCTTTTCCCGATGAACTTGTTGGTGGAATAAACCAGGAAAAGGCGAAACGAAATTTCCAGAAAAGAATGATTCTTCTAGAAAATCCAAAAATAATTAGTTCCGAATTCCCATTAAAAATTACTTACATTGTTGGCGGTGCAGGCGCATACTCGGATATAGGATTAAAAGTAGCCACTAGTTTAAAGGAGGGAATAATTAGCGGAACGATTATTCTTTACCTTGTTGCAGGGATTAAAGGAAATGTGGCATCTAAATATAAAAGATTCAAAGAAAAGAATTTCCCAAATTCAAATAATATTCAAATAGTTGAATCATCTAATTTGGCAGAGTACTTCCAACAGTTTACAGTGCTAGTCTCTAACATCCATATACTCTGGACAAAACCAAGTGAACTTGTTTTCTACTCTGCTCTTGGAATTCCTATAATCATGACCGATCCTTTAGGTCCACAGGAAGAGGCAAACCGTGAATGGGTATTGGAAGCAAATATGGGAATAGACGAACCCTTCAAAACATACACAAATCTTTGGGTAATCGATAAGTTAAGAAAAGGTGAGTTTGCTAAGATGGCTCGCTTTGGATGGGAAAAAGGTATTAGAACTGCTCTGTACAAAATCCCCGAAATAATAAAGCAAACATCAAATGGGATGATTTGAACGGTAAGAATAACACTTACAACATATATTCCGTTTTGAGAACTCGATGGAATAATATAACAATACCATAGCTATTAATTGATATTAGGTTAATATTGTGAATCTACTTTTGCCGATAATATTAAAACTGAATGAAGCAAAAGTTAATGTTTCTTTACTTAAAAACAGGTGGAGGCCACCTGTCTCCTGCTAAATCTGTGGCTCAATGGGTGGAAAAGAACTATGGCAATACAAATGAGGTAGATTTGGTTGACGGTTTTAATGGGGTTCAACCGCTTGTGAAATTAATTGTTGAGGATGGGTATAGAAAGTCGCAAGAGAAAGCAAGGTGGGTTTTTGAGGGACTATATGCGATTCACAAAATCAAGCTAATTGCCCATTTATCGGGAATTTTAGTATCTAAATTTGTTCGCCCTTTACTTGAAAAAAAGATACTTTGTGATAAACCTGATAAAATTGTAATATTCCACTTCTTTTTGATAAAACCCGTTAACGAGATTATTAAGAAACACCAACTGAAAACTCCTGTTCTAATAGTAGTTACAGATCCCTTTACAGCACACCCAATTTGGTTTTTAGATAAGCAACAAAACTTTATTGTCTTTAGTGAGCTGCTTAAGAATCGGCTAATAGCGGTGAATAATATTTCACCCGAAAAAATCCATACATTCCCATTCATCTTGAATGAAAAATTCTCATCAAGATTAGCAGATGAGATGAAAGAAAGCATTCGAATAAAATATGACATTCCCCCAAAATCAAAGGTTATAATGATTATGGGTGGTGCCGATGGTATACCTCGAGGTGGGAAAATTCTTAAAAAACTACTCAATTCCGATATTAAAGCGCATATATTGATAGTATGTGGTAGGAATAGTAATCTTTTTGAGAAAGCCCTTGAGCTTAAAAGAGTTTATAATGCCAATAATCTAAGCGTTTTTGGTTTTATTGATTATGTTTACGAATTGCTTAACATTTCAGATTTAGTGATTACAAAATGTGGAGCATCAACCTTTATGGAGGTGCTGATGTGTGGTAAGATCCCAATAATTAATAGTTATCTTTGGGAGCAAGAAAAGGGGAATGTTGATTTTATCTGCGAAAATCAGCTTGGTCTGTATGAGAAAAATGTTAATAGAATACCGTTTGTAATCAAGAGCATAATGCAAAGCAGCACAGAATTAGATTTTTACAGAAGTAATATAGACCGAATGGGATTGATGAACGGAACATCACAGGTATCGGAATTTATTTTGCAATTCTCATAATACAATGAATCTTTTAGTTTTATCGGATTTACATATCGACAACGGTGATAATTTCGGTTCTTTTGGATGGAAAACGAAAAAATTTATAAAGACTTTTAAGAAGATTGTCGATTACTATCAAATAGATCAGATTGTTTTAAATGGTGATGTTTTCGATCTTTACAAGTATAGCTTTAAGGAGGTATATGACAAAAACTTCGAACTAATCGATTTCCTGAATCATAAGGGATGTGTCTACATTAGAGGAAATCATGATTTACTTAACCCTTTTGCAAAAAATTTTCATTTAATTATTAATTCGCAAGGAAAGAAAATTTTCATTGAACATGGGCATAATGCCGATTTTCTGAATGGCACAACTCTTGGAAGAGGTATCAGCAGGGTTGGTTTTCACCTTCTTAAGTTAGTAATTAGGTTTAAATGGATCGAAAAATTATATTTCAAAGCAGTTGAATATAATGATGAGGTAGATAGAGTTCCCAGAAAATATAACTCTTATAAATACCTTAAGTATGCCCTTCGATTACTAAGGAGTTATGATGTTGTTATCCTGAGTCACACACATAAACTGGAATCCCATAAAACATATTACCTGAATAATAAAAAGATATATCTTAATACTGGCACATGCTCTTTAGGGCGATTTCAAGCGGTGATTATTGATACAGAAACATTAAGAAATGAGACTATTAAAATAGGTAAGAAGGGAATGGTTGATGTCTCGGAATTACCAGAAAGACCTGCTTTCAACTTATCAATCTCAGAATGATTTTTAGTTTTCAACTTTGAACCCAAGTACAGTTATATCGTCAATCTGATCTTTGTTTCCTTTCCAGTCGATTAGAGTTTGTTCAAGTTCCTTCTTTTGTGAGTCGACATCTTGCCTGTGAATTTTCATAAGAAGTTCCCTGAAGCGTTTAAATTTAAACTTTTCAAGATTTATGCCGCCAGACTGATCTACGTATCCATCGGTAAAGAGGAAAATATTGTCATTAGGTTCGAGCTGAAAAGTGTGCTTAGTTATTTTACGGATGATATTATTTTTATCGCCAACAGAAATTCTATCCCCTTTGAAAACTATCAATTCATTATTCCTGAATAAATATAAGGGATTATGTGCTCCTGCATATTCGCAGTTAAGTGTTTGATTGTTCATTAGTAGGTATGAAATATCCATACCATCGGAAATTTTGGTATCGCTTTGTTTTTTATGAAAGTTGCTATAAATCATGTTGTTCAATGTTGCCAGAACGTATATTGGGTTGATATGTTGATTTATTTTGATGATTTGATTGAGATAGGTATAGCATAGTAAACTCATGAAAGCACCAGGAACACCGTGTCCCGTGCAATCCGCAAGTATAACTACTGAAAAGTCGCCTTTTCTGGTTTTTATTCGTTCTACAAAACAAAAATCGCCACTAACAATATCCCGTGGTTTTTGGAATAGGAATGAATTGGGAATTAAATTTCTTAATTGCTGCTCATCCGCTAATAGGGCATGTTGAATACGACTTGCATATCGGATGCTACTTAAAACATTATCTTTCTGTTTCTCAACCTCTTTCTTTTGTGCACTGATTAGCTGGTTTTGGCAATTTAATGCATCGCGTTGTGCTTCAATTTCCTCTTTTTGATTTTCAACCCTATTTTTCTCGATAAGTAATTCCTCTGTTCTCTCATCAACTTTCTCTTTGAAATAGTTCAGGTAATCAAATATTTCATCTCTAAGAATTATGAAGTTATGCCCCAGTTGACCAATTTCTCCTTTGGGATTTGAAGTATGAATCTTTTCAACCAATGTGAATTTACTTGCTACAAATGCATTTATTTGAGCGGATAGGTATACAATTGGCTTTGAAATTCGTTTTGACACAATAAAAGATATTGACACAGAGATGGTTAATAAAAATAGCCCGACAAGGATATAGGTCAATATAAGCTGTTTTGTTAGTTTGTGCTCATAAAAATCGGCACTATCAACAAGTTGCGAAAAATTTACTCCAATTTCCTGAGCCAGCTGGTCAAGGCCTGCCCTTAACCCCTCTTTATGCTTTAAGCCCAGCTTTTCATCAAGATAGATCAGCTGATTAAATGTTAATTTATAGCTATTCAATAATGGGATAATGTAAGATGAACGATTAAACTGTGTGATTACTTTTGAGATGAACGAATTCAAACTATCAACATAAGTCTTATCTCCTCTGATAAAATATTCTTTTTCAAAAAAATCAATCTTATATATAACCTCTTTTGTCACCAACCCTGAACCTTCTATTTTTTTCATTGTACCTAGAAGTTGTCCTTCAAATCCTGTTGTTTTATATCCACGCTTTTTTATAAGATTTACAACTGTATCTAGTTTTGAATTGTATTTTGCTATATCACTTGTAACGGCATTTAGTATTGAGTCCATATTAAATGTTTCAATACTTTGCATTTGACCTATTTGACCTATTTTTTGCTTAATTGCAGAGCTTATGGTATGATGTTCGAATAGTATTTCGCTTGTACCCATTTTATAGAATAAGGGGTTTATCAAATCGTAGGTGAAGAAATCTTTTTGCACATTAATATCCTGTAGAATCATTATCTGTGTATCCTGTAATTCATGGCATATCCGACCAAGATCATTCTTTTTATTAATAAAATAGGAGCTAACTAATATGAATAGTGCTGCTAAAAGAGTGACACCTAAAAACCAAAATAATATTTGTACTCTAAGTTTTTGAAACATTTACTTAATTGTGAAAGAGTGACTTGTAAGCAATAAATCAGTGGTGTGAGATTTATTTACATGAGCAATTTCAGTCTTTAACAAAACGAACGCTGAAACCATAAGAAACTGTAAAATACGTACGTATAATATAATCGTTTTGATCTGTAATATAACGATACCATGCATGTGCTTTATCATATTTTGTTGATGTCCAAAAACAACCGTATGTTCCAATCAAACCAAAGGAACCCATTGGTATTCGACTTCCCCCTAGTATTGCATTAAAGCCCGATTTTCCATCCTTTTTCAATGCTTTACCTGCAATATCTTCTCCTCCAAAATAATTTATTAGATCTGTCCACTCCTGATCCGATGGTAGGTGCCAACCTTTTGGGCAATTTTTAAGCGCAGCTTCATAGGTATATAGCCTACCATATTTTTTGCAATTCTCAGGATTATTATCATAGCACCAGCTACCAGGGACTTCGGCATCAAAGTTTTCGGTCATCCAAATTTTATTTTCAACCTTGATTGTCTTATAACTCTGAGCCGATAGGGCTATGGGTATATTAATGACAAGAATAGAAGTGAAAAGTATAGTGATAATTTTCATAGCTATAGAATTAACCTAGTTTGTTTGTTCTTAGTTGCTTGTAAATATTCAAATTGTTTGTAAGATTACTATGGCTTACACAATCAGCGAGTTAACTGTTTGGGACGTTGGAAAACACCCAAAACAAAGCTATTGATATAGTGTTAACTTAAATGAAAGATGGTGTTAAGAAAAGGTTAAATATGAATTTTGAAGTGTTAGTAATAGTTGAAACCTGTGAATGTTAATTCTATCTCCCAGAACTTAAATTAAAAATTATAAATATCCGTTTAGATTACTATTTCGATAAACAAACTTATCTGTCATTGGCTGAACTCGTAAACTCGGTTTCGGGCGAAGTTCCGGAATCTGGATATAAAGAAGGGGATTAGTTTCGCTGAGTTCCCTTCTTAGTTCCTGCATTATTCGGTTCGCTCATGAGCTAACAGTTCGCAGAAACCGAGCGCATTTTGCGAGTTCGCCGTTAGGCGATGACAATTTGGATTCTTTATTCTTCCCCAGATATTATTGTGGGCAATTATAATAAACGAATTCTGGTAGTTATGCGTAAAAAAACCTGCTACTTTACCATTTCAAAGTAGCAGGCATTCTGAAGCCCTAACCTAATCAATGATTTACTGTATTGTAAAACTAAGATCGTATGATGTAAAACTGATTTCGCATTTTGCATTTGGATCTGTAGTACCCTCAAATTTTGTTATGTTATCCTTTTCGATAAGGGTTGTTGGTTTTTTCAAGAAACGTTCCTTCGGAAAGGTAATATCTCCGTATGTGTTTTCGAATGAAAGGCTGTAATTAATGGTTGGATCTATGACCATACTCACCGAACCATACTTGAAATCTCCCTTAAAACTTAAGAAATTAGCACCCACTTTACCGATCTTAAACTCCGAGTCGTAAGTGTTTGGGAGGTTAATTGATGTTTGAGCTATACCAATATTTACCTTATTATACTTAGACTCTTTGCTTGAAAAATCGCTAATCTCTTTTATGTCATAAGTATCATTATAGCTTGTTTCGATGGCGAATGTACTAACCTTATTTGCAATGAATCCTGTGTACTTTGAATTATATTCAATTTTTGTAAAATCCTCAACCTCAATAGAACAATCGTACAAATCAAATTTTCCGAGATTTGAATTTCCTTTTGCTTTCAGCGTCGTATACTTAGCACTCATATCAATACCATTAAGATTATCGATGCTAAACTCATCGTTATAGGATTCCAGCGCTAACAGGGTAATTGCCTTGCTTGTAAGTTTTGAATACTTCGAATTAATTATCACTTTTTTAAGCTCATCGGTAAAAATCTTACAATCATAAATATCAAACTTAACATTCTGCCCTTTGCCAATATGAATGGTTGAGTATTTTGCATCAAAGCTGCTATTATCGCCAAAATCACCCATTTCGAGATTAGCATTATATAACTCGAAATCGAGTTTGCCCAGTAAATTTGGGGCTTTCACATTATTGTATTTGCTAAGGAGCTTAAAGGCAATGCTTTCTGGAATCCAAATTGTATAGTTTGATTTAATAGATGATACAGAAACCCACTCACCATTAGAAAGTTTTGTTTTTTTGTAGAATCCCATGATTTGGATTGCGCCTTCGCTGAAAACTGTATTGATTCCAATTTTCCCTGCCTCCTGACTTACCTCAGGATTTTTAAAAACGTTGAGAATCTTATCAATATCATCCTTATCTCCGCCTGAAATTAAAATATCGCCAGCGAGTTTAATTTCGTTATTGCTCCACGTATTTATTTGAAGATCGGAGTCGTACATATTTAGGTCAAGTATATCGGATTGAGATACTTTAAAGGTTTTTTCGAATTTATCTTTAACCTCATCACTATTTGCAAATGAATGATTTGCAAAGCAAAGTACGAGTACGAATAGAATGAGTATTCTAAATATTGATTTTGTGTTGTTCATGATCTTTACTTTTTTCAATTTCGTTTAACATTCGCTCTAAAAGCATTACCTTTTTTTGGTATAAATCCATCAACGAGTTTACCAGTTTAGGATTTGGCCCATTCTGCTTTAAGTCTTTTGAGTAGTAATTAATTAAATCGTTGATATACTGAATTTCCCTACTCCCCGTTACAACTTGACTAGCATCGTAGGATGATTGCTTTATCAGTTTGGAATAAGCTTCAATTTGACCTGTTAGCCGAATCTCTTGGTTGGCAAGGGATGGGTTGATATTTGCAAATAATAACGTTTGCTTATCTTCCCTATTAAAGAAATAGGTGAAAGTGAACGTTAGTATTAGCAGAATAGACGCGGCAGCAACAATTCTAAATAGCAAAATATGCTTGCTTTTTTTACCAACATTTATAATGCCTTTCCATAGATATTCCTCGTCAGGTTTTTCTATGTCTAAACTATTCCGATTCTCCTTTATGTACGATTCTAAATTCATACCTAAACTTTTAATTCGTTTGATTTGCTCACAAATTCATTGCCTTTAAGTTTTTCCTGAAGAAGTTTCCTTGCCCGTTGGTACTGCGATTTAGAAGTTGACTCCGAAATATCAAGCATCTCGGCAATCTCTTTATGCATGTATCCTTCCAACAGGTAGAGGTTTAAAATCACTCTGGCCTTCTCTGGTAAAGATTTAATTGCCTCGTGAATAGCCTCTGGGGTAACTTCGGGGATTTCTTCATCATCGGTTTCCTCATACGCTATCTGCAGATTGTCTAAATCGGTAAAAGCCTGCTTTTTTTGCCTTAAATGGTTTAACGATTTGTTTATTACAATCCGTTTTAACCATGTACCAAATGACGATTCTCCCTTATAAAAATCCAAACTCTTAAATGCGCTAACAAACGATTCCTGAAGAATATCCTCCGCATCGTACTGATTAACCACAATTCGAACACAGGTGTTGTACATTGCTTGCACGTGCGATTTATATAGCCTGTACATTGCCTGCTGATCGCCTTGACGAGCTCGTTCAATCAGCCTTTTATTGATATCAATTGTTTCGATGTCCAAATCCAATTTTATACTATAAGAGACACAAGTAAATGAAAAAGACGGAATATTTCTATAATTTTATTTTTATTTGAAAAACTTTGGGCAAATTCGTACCCTAAATTTATTTCTTAAAAATCGATTATTTATGGCAATCATCGAAATAGAAAATATAGAATTCCACGCTAATCACGGGCATTACGCAGAGGAGCAAGTAATTGGTAATACATTTTTAGTTGACCTAAGAATTGAATATAATTCCCTTAAAGCCCAAGAAAGCGATAATTTAAAGGACACCGTAAACTATCAAAAAGCCTTTGAAATAGTTAAAAGGGAGATGGCTATAAAATCGCACTTGCTAGAACATGTTGGCAATAGAATTCTTGAATCTATTACTAATGAACTAGTTGGTGTTGAAATTGCAACTATAAAAGTATCAAAGGTAAATCCACCTATGGGTGGTAAAATAGAAAAGGTTAGTGTTACGCTTAGTAAAGTGGTAAAATAAAAGTGATAGGGCTTGCTAGAAAGATTTTTTTAGTATCTTTGCTTCCCAATTGCCTAGAACGGTATCGTGGCCGAGTGGCTAGGCAGCGGTCTGCAAAACCGCGTACAGCGGTTCGACTCCGCTCGATACCTCAAAAAGCCCCAGTTTTGGGGCTTTTACTATTTTTCACGTTTATGTAATCCACACTCTTTGCTATCCGCATTCTCCCACCACCATCTTCCTGCTCTTATATCTTCACCAGGAAAGATTTCACGTGTGCATGGTTGGCACCCAATACTCGGATAACCTTTATCGTGAAGAGTATTATACGGCACGCCATTCTCCTTAATGTAATCCCATACCTGTTTTTCAGTCCAATCAATCAAAGGGCTTAACTTGATCATTCCGTTAACTTCGTCCCATTCAGCCATTTGTGCCTCCGATCGAGTAATAGACTGATCCTTGCGAAGCCCGCAAATCCAAACTTCGGCACCGTTAAAGGCTCTTTTTAGAGGAACTATCTTACGAATATTACAGCACTCTTTTCTGTTCTCGATACTATGGTAAAAAAGATTGATCCCTTTTTGAGCGACCATCGTCTCTACCTGCTCGCTATTTGGGGAATATATTTCCATTTTAATCTTATACCTTAAGCAGGTTTTTTCTATCAACTCGTATGTTTCATAAAAAAGACGACCTGTATCTAGCGTAAAAATTCTAGTTCCGGGAGCAATTTTCACAACCATATCGGTAAGCACCTGATCCTCTGCCCCAAGACTCGACGATAAAACAATTCTACCTTTAAACTCGTATAAAAACCACCGAAGAATCTCATCATTGGTTTTACCATTAAGTTTTAGAATTAATTCATTAAATACATTTTTATTCATAGTGCAATTTATGTAAGTAAATTCAGCAAAAATATTAACTTTTGAAGTTAAACAATAAAGTAATGTTTGTGTTCTATCAAAAAATTTGGCTTTTTATTTATAAAAATCATAACTTTCGCTCTGTAATTTTGTTTTATAGTTTAATTTTGAGTTTTAGTAACTAGTTTTGTATTTTGATAAAACAATTAAATTATGAAAAAGATTTTTACACTAATATTAAGTTTAGCCCTAGTGCAAGCATTTGGGCAAACCCCTGCAATTGTGATGCAGGTAGTTTCATCGGCTGGCGGATATTATAAGGATGTAGCATCCGGGTTAAATATTAGCTGGACAATTGGAGAACCAGTGATCGAAACAATAAAAAGTGCTGATAATTCCGTTATCCTTACCCAAGGTTTCCAACAAGGTAATCTTTTTACCACCGATGTTCCTAATACCGATTTACCTTCACTTAATTTTAGGATGTATCCAAATCCAACTATTAATAAAGTATGGTTTGAGGTAAATAATCAAAAGGCAAAAGGTGATTTCCTTGTTGAAGTTTATGATATTACCGGCCGAAAGATGATTACTCAAAACCTTGGCCAATTCGAAGATCAAGCGTTAAAGGAATTTTCGGTTGCAACGTTAAGATCAGGGATTTATCTTGTTAAGGTTAGAATTGGCAATTATAACAGCGATGTGATTAAACTTATTAAAGAATAATTTACTCTTTTACTCTTATTTTAAAGCAGATGAATATTAACGTTTATCTGCTTTTTTGTTGTTGTTTTTAAACTTTTAATCCTAGTTATTTTATCTAAAACAGTTCGGAATAATTCCTTTTAAGTTATTGTTGTTGCAGCTCTTATAAACAATCATATAGAACAAATTATAGCTGTTGTTGTTTTAGAAAAATGAGCGCACTTGAATTTTTATATTTTAGAATAAAAAGCATTTTCAGGTATTTTATTTTGATTCAATGGATTTTTTGTAATTTGTAATGTTTTTTGCAACCACCAATTTAGCAAAATGTCTCACTAAATTAATGATTATGAAATTTCGAATTCCACAACTTATCATTCTCCCTTTTGCATTTTTATTTATCTGCCAAGTTGCAAACTCGCAGATTCCAAAAGGGTTTAGTTACCAAACTGTGATACGTAATTCCAGCGGTCAACCGCTAGCAAGCCAAGATGTATCCATTCGCATAACGCTTACAAATGACACTGGAACTCCAGTTTATTACAGCGAAACTCACTCGAAAACTACTACCCCTCAAGGAATTATTAACCTAACAATTGGGGCGGGAGTTGCTCAAAATCAAGGAGATATTAATAATGTGGTATGGAAAGATGGAAACATTTGGGTTAAAGTAGAGGTTGATAAAAAAGATGGGGCTGGATATATTTCAATGGGTTTGACCCAACTCCAATCTGTTCCCTACGCTCAGTATGCTGTTAACGGCACGTGGGCATCAGCACATACTGTAACTAGCAGCGCTACAGCTGGACCTGATGATCCAATCTTCGAAGTAAAAAATAAAGATGGGAATGTTGTTCTTGGTGTATATCAAGGTGGCGTAAGAGTTTACGTTGAAGATGCTGTGATTAAGGGTGCTAAAGGAGGATTTGCTGTAGGAGGACTTTCAAATCAGGCAAAAGCATCAACCGAGTATTTCCGTATTACACCAGATAGTGCGCGTATTTGGATAAAAGAAGTTCCTTCTATAAAAGGAGCAAAAGGTGGATTTGCTGTGGGTGGACTTTCCAATAAAAAACTAACTGATAACGATTATTTTAATGTCTCTCCCGTTAGTACACCACTTATAATTAATGATAACGCACAACTACTATGGTATCCATTGAAAGAGGCATTTTTAGTAGGCAGAGTTCAAGTACTTGATCCTGCTGATGTTGGATTTAACTCCTTTTCTTCAGGATACCACTCCAAAGCAAAAGGTGACTACTCACAGGCTATGGGATATAACACTGTAGCATCCAATACCTATGCTACAGCAATTGGTGAATCCTGTCTTGCTAGTGGGCTTTACTCCTTCGCCTTTGGTTCGCAGGCTCAAGCTACAAACACAAATAATATTGCAATAGGTTATCAAACAGAATCATCGGGTTCTTCTGATTGCTATGCTTTTGGAAAACTAGCAAAAGTTTTATCGAATTCTTCCAACAGCTATGCTTTTGGAAATTCAGCACAGGTACTTTCTTATTCTACAAACAGCTATGCTTTGGGCAATACATCATTAGTTACAGGATCAACAGACTGTTACGCTTTTGGGACAAACGCATCAGTTTCAGGGGGTCTTAACAGCTATGCTATAGGAAGCAATTCAAAAGTTGCATACGGTTCTAATACAGCCTGGGGAAGCTATGCTATTGGTGATAATGCAGAATGTTATGGTCAGCGTGCATATGCATTAGGCAGCCATGCCAGAGCGTTAAATAACGATGCTATAGCCTTTGGTACAAATACTAAATCAACAGCATATGTCTCAATCGCCATTGGGGCAAACGGATCAAATCCGGACACTACTTACGCTACTGGGCAAGCTTCAATTGCAGTGGGCTATGCAGCTAACTCTGGTGGGCAAAGTTCCATTTCCTTAGGTACTCGAAGTGTAGCCAGTTCTAATTACTCCGTAGCTTTAGGTAATCAGGCTCAAGCCACAGCAATCAATGCTACGGCTATTGGTAATGGTGCTATTGCAAATGCTAATAATAAAGTTAGGATTGGAAATACGGCCGTTTCTGTAATTGAAGGTCAAGTAGCGTTTACTTCTGCATCGGATATGCGATTGAAAAAGAATATCAAAGATTTAAATAGCGGATTGGATTTTATTCTAAAACTTCGCCCCGTTGAGTTTCAGATGAAACAAGGTGACGATAAAATAAACTATGGTTTCATTGCACAAGATATTGAAAAACTAATTGGTACTAATAATAGTATGCTTACCATTGGTGGTGATGCTGATCGTACTCTAGGTCTTCGATATACAGATTTTATTGCCCCTTTGGTAAAAGCATTGCAGGAACAACAGGTGCAAATTGATGCTTTAAAAGCAGAGAATGCTCAACTCAAAAACGACGCTAAGGAGATTCAAGACCTCAAGGCTGAACTTGAAGCAATCAAGAAAATGCTTAAAAAATAGAATATAAATCACAATTATAAAAAAGCCTCATCAAAATATTGATGGGGCTTTTTTCATTGTTTCATGGGTTTTGCCCTTCACCTCCTAGACAGAAATTGCTTAAAAAATTGATGAATACTATAACAATTTCAAATATCGTTTGTTGTTGCCTTAAACGCTCGTTTTAATTTCTAATTAACCTATTAACCATTATGAGAGTAAATGCTTCTCTTTCTAAACTAATTTCTACTTTATTGATGCTCTTGTTACAAACAGGGGCTTTCTCACAAGTTCCCCAAGGAATCTCATACCAAGCGGTTATCCGTGATGGAAGTGGGAAGCCAATTGCAAGTAAAATTATTGGGGTGAGAATTACCCTTGAGAATGCTTCGGGTACTGCCTATTATATCGAAACACAAACCCCAACCTCAAGCGGGGAAGGTCTTATCACTCTGAATATTGGAGGGGGAACTAAGGTAGGAGTTAATACATTCTCCAGTATTCCTTGGATGAATGGGGATGTCTACATCAAACTTGAAATTGATCCTGCTGGGGGTAACGCTTACACCTCAATGGGTAACCACACGCAATTACAATCAGTTCCATACGCTTTATACGCTGAAAATGCGAAGGAGATAGTTAGTGCTCCCACTGCACTTGACAGTGATCCCATCTTTGAGGTTAAGAATAAGAGCGGTCAGGTGGTATTTGGCGTATACCAAGGCGGTGTGAGAGTATACGTAGAAGATACACAGATCAAAGGGGCTAAAGGAGGTTTCGCCGTGGGTGGACTATCTAATCAGGCTAAAGCAGGACAGGCAGAATATTTTCGGATTACTCCAGATAGTGCCCGTGTATGGGTTAAAGAAGTCCCTACGGTTAAAGGAGCAAAGGGAGGATTCGCTGTTGGAGGGCTATCAAATCAGGCCAAGACGGTTGTCTCTAGAAATATGATGTTCGTTGCACCTGATAGCGCAAGAATCTATGTAAATCAATCTGTTGCAAAGAATGCTAAAGGAGGGTTTGCCGTTGGGGGGCTATCAAACCAAGCCAAGGGTTCTACAGATCAGTTCCTACAACTTACATCTGATAACTACCTTATCGGTTATCAAGCAGGAAGGGGCTTAACCACGGGGCTTTATAATTCGTTCATGGGCTACCAGAGCGGACAGGCAACCACAATCGGCTCCAGCAACGTATTTCTAGGTTTTCAAAGTGGATTTACAAATACAACTGGAACTAGCAACGTATTCATTGGCTATTTAGCCGGTTATAACAATAATGCAAGTTACAATTCTTTTATAGGTTATCAGGCAGGTAAAGCCAATACTACTGGGCAGTACAACGCATTTATGGGTTATAATGCTGGAAAATCCAACACAATAGGATCTAGTAACGTGTTTATTGGAAACCAGAGCGGGACTAATAGTACAAGTGGTTCCAGCAATGTCTTTATTGGCGATAGCGTAGGGACTGCTAACACATCGGGAGACAAAAATGTATTTCTAGGGAATTTTGCTGGCAAAAGCAATGTTTTTGGAGCTGATAATATATATATCGGTTATCAATCAGGTTATATGGGACTTTATGGTGGGCAAAATATCTGCATTGGAGATTATTCAGGGTATAATAACACAACCAGTCAAAATCTATTTATTGGAGAGTATGCTGGTGAAAAAAATACTTCAGGCAGCAGAAATTCTTTTGTTGGTTTCTTTGCTGGACAAGATAATCAAACTGGGCAGCTGAATTCCTATTTCGGCCAGTTTGCTGGGATGAACAATACACAAAGCTATAATACTTTTATTGGTTATTGGGCTGGTGGAAGCAATGTTAATGGTGAAAAAGATACCTACTTGGGTTGGCGAGCTGGTCAGGGAAGTAGCGGATCCAATAACGTATTTTTGGGCTACCAAGCAGGAGAAGGGAATACAGGAGGAAGTAATGTATTAATTGGATATCAGGCAGGTTATTATACAGGTAATAAGTCGAATGCCTTATACATCGCTAATTCTTCAACAGCAACCCCGTTAATTGGTGGAGATTTCAGTACTGCAAGAGTTGGTATTAACCGTATGCCAACAACATATACCCTTGAAGTTGGTGGTACAATTTGGGCTAATGGAAGTACTATTTCAGCAGGCGCATCAACCTGGTCGGACTCCCGTTTTAAAACAAATATTGTAACATTAACTAATGCTCTTTTCAATGTTTGCAATTTACGTGGTGTCACGTACGATTGGGATAATACAAATAAGAATACTTCGAATTTCCCAAAAGGAAAACAAATTGGTGTAATTGCACAGGAAGTTGAAAAAATATTTCCAGAGTTAGTTATCACTGGAGACGATGGTTATAAATCTGTTGCTTACGAAAAAATGTCGGCAATATTTATTGAGGCATTTAAAGAGCAACAATTACAAATAAAAAATCAACAAACAGAAATTGAAACACTTAAAGCTGAAATAGAGGCAATTAAAACTCTACTAAAAAAATAGTTGCCTAAATACACCATGAAACCTATCGGTTTTAGAAAGAATCGATAGGTTTTTTATTGGTTCAGTTTTTTTTGCCTTTTTCTATACTAACATTGCTCTTTTAATCAAAATACTAAAACAACCGATTAAATCTCTTTGTTAATACAGTATCTTTCCCACGTAAATAAAATTCATTTGAACATGAAAACGAATTGTATTACCTGCAAACTTGTGCTCTTTTTCTTTGCACTTTGCATATCTGTAACAGGTTTCTCACAAGTTCCTCAAGGAATCTCTTACCAAGCAATTATTCGCGATGGCAGCGGTAAACCAATTGCGAGTAAGATTATTGGGGTGAGAATTACACTAGAGAATATATCGGGTACTGCCTACTACACCGAAACGCAAACCCCTACCTCAAGCGGAGAAGGCCTTATCACCCTAAATATTGGAAGCGGAACAAAGGTAGGAGTTAACACATTCTCAAGTATTCCATGGATGAACGGAGATATCTATATCAAACTTGAAATTGATCCTGCTGGGGGTAATGCTTACACCTCAATGGGTAACCACACGCAATTACAATCAGTTCCATATGCTTTATATGCTGAGAATGCTAAGGAAATAGTCAGTACTCCCACCGCCCTTGATGATGATCCCATCTTCGAGGTAAAGAACAAGAGTGGGCAGGTAGTATTCGGAGTTTACCAAGGAGGAGTTAGGGTTTACGTGGAAGACACGCAAATCAAAGGGGCAAAGGGAGGATTTGCTGTTGGTGGGCTTTCCAACCAAGCTAAAGCAGGACAGGCAGAATATTTTCGGATTACTCCAGATAGTGCCCGTGTATGGGTTAAAGAAGTCCCTACGGTTAAAGGAGCAAAGGGAGGATTCGCTGTTGGAGGGCTATCAAATCAGGCCAAGACGGTTGTCTCTAGAAATATGATGTTCGTTGCACCTGATAGCGCAAGAATCTATGTAAATCAATCTGTTGCAAAGAATGCTAAAGGAGGGTTTGCCGTTGGGGGGCTATCAAACCAAGCCAAGGGCTCAGGAGATCCGTTCCTACGACTTACTCCAGATAATTACTTTATTGGACATCAGGCGGGAAAGAGCATTACAACAGGACTCTATAATTCGTTCATGGGCTACCAGAGCGGACAGGCAACCACAACAGGCTCTAGTGATGTGTTCTTAGGTTTCCAAAGCGGATTTAGTAATGCTGATGGTAAACGTAATACTTTTCTCGGACATAAATCAGGATATATGAATACTGGCGGTTTTAGCAATGTGTTCATTGGTGATAGTACAGGGTTCGGCAACCTAACCGGGCAGTTTAATGTTTTTGTAGGATCTAATACTGGCGTTATGAATACAACTGGTATCTACAATTCATTCATTGGATACCAAGCAGGGTTTAGCAACTCCTCTGGAGCAAATAACGTATTCTTAGGATATCAGACAGGATATTCCAACCTGACCGGTACGAATAACGTTGCGGTAGGTAACCTTGCAGGGTTCTTAGGTACTACTGGTGCTAGCAACGTCTTTCTTGGTGATTCAGCCGGGTTTGGAAACACCAATAGCTACAACGTTTTCCTTGGGAAAGGGAGCGGTAAGGCAAACACTGGTCTGTACAACGCATTTATGGGCTATCAGGCAGGGTTGATGAATACCAGCGGGGCAAGTAACGTGTTTATTGGCAACCAAACGGGTAGAAATAATACAACAGGAAACTACAACACCTTTTTGGGCTATCAATCTGGGTACTCAAGCAATTCAAGTTACAACACCTTCCTAGGATACCAATCCGGGTACTCAAGCTCTGCAAACTATAACTCCTTTGTTGGGTATCAGGCTGGATTAAGCACTACTACGGGTACCAACAATGTATTCCTTGGTTATCAAACAGGATACTCCAACCTAACAGGTTCGAATAACATTGCCGTTGGTAATCTTGCTGGATATTTAGGATCTAGTGGGGCAAGTAACGTTTTTATAGGTGATCTTGCAGGGTATGGCAATACCAGTAGCTACAACGTATTCATTGGGAAAGAAAGCGGTAAGATAAATACCGGCCAGTACAACGCATTTATGGGTTACCAAGCAGGGTTGAATAACACTAGTGGAACAAATAACGTATTCATAGGAAACCAAACTGGTTTTAATAATACAACAGGAGGTTATAACACTTTCTTGGGTTATCAGGCTGGTTTTAGCAACAATGCAAGCTATAATTCATTTATTGGATATCAAACAGGAAAAGCAAATACCTCTGGTCAATTTAACTCCTTCATAGGTTACAATGCAGGTCTTTCAAATTCAACAGGTGCAAACAATGTATTTATTGGAAATGAGAGCGGTAGAACCAATACTATTGGTGCAAGCAATGTATATCTCGGTAATTTAGCGGGTTATACAAGCAATGCAGATAACAATGTTTTTATTGGTAACGAGAGCGGAAGATATAATTCTTCTGGTGCTGATAATGCATTTATGGGCTACTTTGCTGGACGTGCAAATACTACAGGATATAGTAACGTTTTTATAGGAAAATCGAGCGGAGCAAGTAATACCACTGGCTACTCTAACCTCTTTATTGGCGATGAAAGCGGTTTTAGCACCACAACTGGTTTCTCAAACCTTTTCCTTGGAGAGAATTCAGGGTATAGTAACCAAACCGGGCAGCACAACGTTTTTATTGGACGCTTTGCTGGTTATACTGGAACAGCTCTTAAGAACAATATCTTTATTGGCGATAGCGCTGGATATTTATCAAATGCAGCATTTGCAACCAATAACGTATTTATTGGCTATGCCGCTGGTAAAAAAACGCAGAGCTATAACAATATATTTATTGGAAACCTAGCTGGCTGGAATAATGCAAGTGGGCAAAACAATATCGCAATTGGCGATAAAGCTGGTTATACCAATACCACCAGCCAAAATATCTTTATTGGAACCGAGGCTGGATTGGTAAATACAAGCGGGTACTTTAATATAATGATGGGTCGTTATGCAGGTCATAGCAATACAACCGGCTACCAACAAGTATTAATAGGAGGATCGGCAGGGGGATCCCTTACAACAGGTAGCGAAAATGTTATGATTGGAAATACCGCCGGATCAGTTAACACCACTGGAGTAGGAAACGTATATGTAGGAACATCTGCCGGATGGAGTAATACAGGATCCTATAATGTAATACTTGGGTATAAAGTAGGTTATGGAGCATTTCAAACAGTTTCCAACAGGCTAATTATTGACGGTGGTGCTGTTACAACACCTCTTATTTGGGGAGAGTTTGATAATAGAAGAGTTGCAATAAATTCCACTACTCCAGGAACTTATACTTTTTATGTAAATGGAACTGCTGCTGGACTTTCAGCATGGGCTAATTTAAGTGATGAAAGACTTAAAAAGAATATTTCAACAATACCCAATGCTCTTAGTAAAGTTCTAAACCTCAGAGGGGTTAACTTTGAATGGAAAGATATAACTAACCCTGAGAAAGGAATAAGAATGGGCTTTATTGCACAGGAAGCCGAAAAGGTTATCCCAGAAGTAGTGAATAAGGAGGGTGAATTCTACACAATGCAGTATGCTCCAATAACTGCACTCCTTGTTGAAGCATTAAAAGATCAACAAAAAATTATTGATGAGCAGAAAAAAACTATTGAAGATCTTTCTGCAAAACAATCAACCACTGATCAAAAACTCGAAAGCCTTGAAAAGGAGCTTGAACAGATAAAACTTTTGTTGAAAAAGTAAATTTCGATAAAAAACATAGAACCTGACAGAAACCAAATATCTGTCAGGTTTTTTTATTTCCTTGAAGACAGATATCGACAATAAAAATCTGTTTACACAATCTTCTTTACACTCTCCGGGAAATTCGCTAAATCGACCCAGCAACTCGCCAGATTGAGGTGGAAATTTGCCAGACCGTCCCTTAAGTTCGCAAGATGCGATAGCAACATCGCAAAATGTAATATTATGCTCGCAAGGTGCGATAATAACATCGCAAGATGTAAGATTAAGTTCGCAAGATGCGATACAAAATTCGCAAGATGCGATATTAAACTTGCCAAATGGACTCCGCAATTTTCCAAATTGATCCGATAAGATTTCCGAACTTTTAAAAAGTTCGGAAATCTAGGGTACAACTCACCAAACCAACCCTTAAGTTCGTTAAATCAAATCTGCAATTTGCCAAATGAACCGTTAAGTTCGCCAAATGAACGCTGCAAATTGCCAAATCGATCCAGAAAGATTTCCGAACCTTTAAAAAGTTCGGAAATCTAGGGTTTAATTCACCAAACCAATCCTCAACTTTATAGGAACTGGGAGCATTCGGCAAACTGTGCTATTCATACAATTAACTCAAAGAGCAATTTATACCAGAATGGGTAAAAACTAAGCATATACAAACCATTATATTAAAAACTTAGTAACCCAAATAACAAATACTCGTACAAATCAAAACTATTATATATTGTTAATATAAATTATATCTTTGATAAACAAATCCTTCTTGGCGAAATTGGCTGAAAGCTAATCTAGTTGAGTTGGAAAAAAACTAAAAGGGACACAATACATTCCTTTTAGAGTTTACAAATGTATTTGGGGTATATAAAAACGAGTTGGCAGGCAATATTGAAGAAATGACATACATAATCTACATTAAGACTCAGATAAATTACTACTTTATCAAATTTATTGATAAAGGAAAAGTAAATATTATAGCAGAAGCTATACTTAAAGGGAAAAACGATTTCATCTTAGATGGAAAAAAATACTTTATAAATCGTTTGCTTGAAATTAGAATATTTGAAACTGAAAGCGAATCTAAATTCCATGAAGACATAAAAAACTCAGGAATAAAAATAGATAGAGATTGGGTTAATGTAGATGGGCAAAATAAAGGATACTACAAACCTGATATGTTATGCAAAATAATTAAAGAAGTTACCACAGAATTTATAGGAAACAAAGAAGTTAATCTGGAAATAAAAACTCCTGAAAAAATTGAAAAAACATTAAATTCTGATAATAAATCAAAAGATATATTTATTAGTCATTCCTCAAAGGACAAAATTCTGATTGATAAATTTGTAGAAAAAATATTAATTCTTGGACTTAATTTATCAAAAGATGATATTTTTTGTACATCCACCGAGGGTTTTGGAATAAAAACAGGAGATGATTTCAGAAATGCTATTAAGGAAAATATTTCAAATGCTAAAATTACATTGTTATTAATAAGTCCAAATTATAAGAAAAGTGAAATCTGTTTAAATGAGATGGGAGCTGCATGGGCATTAAACTCTCATGTTTTACCAGTAATAATAGACCCAATTGACTATAAAAGTGTTGGTGTAATTTTAGAACCTCTTCAAATTGCAAAAGTTAATGACTCAATGTTCTTAGATGAGTTATCAAAAATTATTTTAAAGACTCTTAATAAAAATAATTTTGATATTGTGACATGGAATAAACACAAACAAGAATTTATTGATTTTTCTAATAGTTACATTCAACTACTAAAAACAACTGATGATAAATTTCCAAGTGAATATTTTGAGCAATTCCTAATAAAAAATATTGATATAGACCAGATACTTATTGAGGCACATCCTACAAAACTAGATTGTCAAAGATTATTCTCTGAAAAATTTTCGGACGATGCGTTTATTAGATACTGTAAAATATTCAGTCAATTTGGTAAAGAGAAAGCCATAAACTTATGGGGGAAATATACTACTTATAAAATTTCATCAGCAACAGTTTTTGAATTATTGAAAGGTAGTAACTATTTTAATGGAGGAACTATTGAGTGCGTTAAAAACTATGTCTTTAACATTGACCAAAAGTTATACAGAGTCGATTTTTTAGAAAATGAAACCGGAGAAGGTGGTTATAGTTTTGAAATATTTACTTATTATAATAATAGGGTTGTTTTTTTTCCAAAACCATATAGATTAGGTTTAATAAAATAATAAATACTGGCTACAATCGATTAGGCAGCCCCCGTTAGCCCAAGGCTGTAATTAAATAGTAGTAATCTCCCGCTAGCGCGGATTTGCAATCCGTGCTAGAGTAGCAGAGAATATATAACAGCAAACAAATAGAAAAGCCTAACTGTAACAAACCTGAACCATCTCAGTTAGGACCCCGCTAGCGCCGATTTGCAATCCGTGCTAGAGTAGCAAGGAATATTTAACAAAAAAATAAAAACCTAACTGTAACAAGCCTGAACCATCCTAGAAAAGCAAAAATATTTTACTTTTGATATAAATCTTAACCGATGTCCGACAAGTACAAGATAAAGGATAACGAGGCGGCCTATTTTATTACCCTAACCACAGTAGGCTGGGTAGATGTATTCACCCGTTTAAACCAAAAGTTGGCGCTAATCAATTCGCTTAAATATTGTCAAAAACAAAAGGGGCTGGTTATCTTCGCATGGTGCTTGATGCCAAGCCATCTGCACATGCTTTGTAGGGTAGAAAAGGAAGGTGGCCTTTCGGCTTTACTCAGAGATTTCAAAAAGTTTACCTCAAAGCAGATAGTTCAGCTAACAATGGATGAACCCGAAAGCAGGAGGGAATGGCTTTTAAAGCATTTCAAAGATTCATGCGTACATCTAAAAAAAGAGCAGGATTATAAGGTATGGCAGGATGGAAATCATGCAGTAGAAGTATTTAGCAATAGGTTTATCTATGAAAAACTAGAATATATCCATAGAAACCCTGTTGAAGAAATGATTGTTGCTAAGCCAGAGGATTATCTATTCAGTTCAGCTAGGAATTACGCTGATTTGGAAAGTTTATTAGATATAATAACAATAGATTCTAAGTTGATTACATACAAGTAGTTTTTTAACGCACGGATTGCAAATCCGCGCGAGCGGGCGAATATCTATTCTTGCATTACCAAATAACCACCAACAGCCAAAGTTAAACCAAAAATTACCTAGGGGTAACCACTGCTAACTGCATCAACAGTCAAAACACATAACCTTATTGCAATACACCACAATCGCAAAATGCGTTAAAAAGAAACACTCCTGCATCTCAGCTATCGCATTTTGCGATAGTTTTATCATCTACACTAAGTTCACCATTACTCCCAGCGTTTCTAGGTGCTTTCTTGGTGTAACAATGCCTTAACACATTACACAAAATAGCACAAATCATCACACGGAGCTTTTTATACATCCCCTGCTGAACTAGAAGAAAAAACTAAAATTCCATTAAGTCGTGGAACTATTTTTTAATTTTTTATCAAAATTTGATACGGCACTTTGCTGGTTTTTGCTTTTTGTCATACCTTTCTTTTATTCAAAAGTTAATCTAATTTGGTTATGAAAACAAGAACTTTTACAAGTACATTAATGCTATTAGTATTAGCATTTTATGCAAACCTCGTTTACTCACAAGCCCCACAAGGCATTTCCTATCAAGCCGTAATTCGAGACAGTGATGGGAAACCAGTTGCGAGTAAAAATATTGGAGTACGTCTCACCCTTGAGAATATCTCAGGAGTAGCCTACTATACTGAAACGCACTCACCTACCTCAACAAAAGAAGGAGTTATCACCCTAAACATTGGAAACGGAGCGCAGGTGGGAATAAACACCTTTGCAAATATCCCATGGAAGGATGGGGATATATACGTTAAAATTGAAATTGATCCTGCGGGCGGAAACACTTATACCCCAATGGGCACTCATACCAAATTACAATCAGTTCCCTATGCCCTTTATGCCAATAATACCAAAGAGGTAGTGAGCCAACCCAATGCAACCGATGATGAACCAATATTTGTAGTAAAAAACAAGGAAGGAAAAATAGTATTCGCTGTATACCAAACAGGAGTTAGGGTATACGTAGAAGATACTCCACTAAAAGGAGCAAAAGGGGGATTTGCAGTGGGAGGACTTTCCAATCAAGCTAAAGGTAATGTGGAGTATTTAAGAATTACCTCCGATTCAGCAAGAATCTTTGTTAATGAAGTAAGTGGAGCAAAAGGTGCTAAGGGTGGTTTTGCTGTTGGAGGTCTTTCCAACCAAGCTAAAGGCAGTATAACCCGTAATTTAATGTTTGTTGCACCAGATAGCACCCGATTCTATATCGATGATTTAACCACGCTTAAGGGTGCTAAGGGAGGATTTGCTGTAGGAGGACTTTCTAATCAGGCCAAAGGCGGAACCTACGATATACTTAAGGTCACGTCCGATAGTACCCGTATTTACGTAAGCAATAGCAGCACCAAAGGTGCTAAAGGAGGATTTGCTGTGGGAGGTCTTTCCAACCAAAGCAAAACGGGAACAAGCAACAATTTCATGTTTATTGGTCCGGACAGCGCACGTATTTACATTGATGACTCCAAAACAATAAAAGGTGCTAAAGGTGGGTTTGCCGTTGGCGGTTTATCAAACCAGGCCAAAGGAGGAAGCTATGATTTACTGAAAGTAACTACCGACAGCACCCGAATTTACGTAAGCAATAACTCCACCAAAGGTGCAAAAGGAGGATTTGCTGTGGGAGGTCTATCAAATCAAAGCAAAGCGGGAACAAATAATAATCTCATGTTTATCGGCTCCGATAGTGCGCGTATTTACATAGATGATTCAACAACTCCTAAAGGAGCAAAGGGAGGATTTGCCGTTGGGGGTCTTTCAAATCAAGCAAAAGGCGGTAGCGCTAGCTACTTTAATGTTTCAACAAATTCTACGGGAAATATCTACCCAAGTGAAAAAAGGGTAATGTGGTATCCGCTGAAGAATGCTTTCTTGGCTGGTCAGGTTATAATCGAAATGCCTGATAGCGTTGGTGTAAATTCCTTTGCAACTGGTTTTGAATCAAAAGCAAAAGGGAATTACAGTCAAGCATTGGGATTTAAAGCTATTGCCCGTGGGCAATATTCAACTGCAATTGGATATCAAGCGTTAGCACATAAGAATAACTCATTTGCTTTTGGCTATCAGGCAAAGGCAACATCAGATGATTCGTATGCCTTTGGTTCTGGGGCTCAAGCATCAGGAAATAAAAGTTTTGCCTTCGGCTCTGTTGGTATCGACTCAACCGGAAATGTAACGGGCAACACTAAAGCATCAGGAGATTATGCGTATGCATTTGGTTTAGGATCTATCGCATCAGGAAAGGCTTCGCTTGCTTTTGGAGCAAATAATATTGCAAGTGGTTCATTTGCTACTGCCATCGGATACAAAACAAATTCAGGGAACTGGTACTCAACAGCAATGGGTGGATATACAACTGCAAGCGGCTTTTATACCGTTGCAATGGGATTTAAGACAACAGCATCAGGTATAGCCTCGTGTGCATTTGGTAACCAGTCAACTGCAAGCGGTGTATACTCGTTTGCATGTGGCGATAATGCCAAGGCACTTGGTGCACGCTCAGTAGCACTTGGCGCCTTTTCCAATGCTCAAGGAGCTTACTCTTTCGCAGTAGGTTACTCATCAATAACTGGTCCTTCGGCGACCGCTGCCACCGCTTTGGGTCGAGAGACAAATGCTAGCGCAACTTACTCAACTGCTATTGGGTATCAATCTGCTTCGAGTGGAATATACAGCTTAGCTGGAGGTAATGTATCAACAGCAAGCGGAATATCCTCAATTGCCCTCGGCGATCATGCTAGCGCATCTGCAAATTATTCTATTGCACTTGGAAGAAATGTTGTAGCCTCAACACAATATGCTATTGCGATAGGCAATACCACAACTGCAAGTGGTGATAACTCTACTGCATTTGGAAACCAAACATCAGCTATTGGGAAATATTCTTTGTCTGTAGGATATGGCTGCACAGCAAACGCCTATTCCTCAACAGCAGTGGGCGCATACAATGTAGTAGAAGGAACGCCTGGGTCGTGGATTGCTACAGATCCAATATTTGCAGTAGGTAACGGAACATCTTCATCAAGTCTAAGCAATGCAGTTACTGTTTATAAGGACGGAACAATGAAGCTGAAAAGTAATTTTTACCCAGAACTTCCTGCAGCAACATTAGGAACTTCAGGTAATAAGTGGAATACTGTATTTGCAACCAATGGAACAATAAATACTTCCGATTTAAGATTAAAAGATAATATCACAGAGTTAACCTATGGTTTAGCAGAACTCCTAAAACTTAAACCTGTTAGTTTCCTTTGGAAAAAGAGTCCTCAGGAAGGAAGAAAACTTGGATTTATAGCACAAGACGTTAAACCAATTATTAGTGAGGTGGTTGTTGAAGGAGATGATCCAGATAAAACATTAGGTATAAATTACAGTAGTATTATCCCAGTTATTGTTAAGGGGATGCAGGAACAGCAACGGCTTATTGATAATCAAAAACAGCAGATTAACGAGTTGATGGAGGCCAATAAAAGATTATTAGAAAGGGTTGAGAAACTTGAAACTTTGAATAAATAATAGACAAAAAAACTGGGCTGGCGATAACCAGCCCAGTTTTTTTATGCTTTGCTTAAAAATGGATTATTCCTTGTTTTTGAAGAATCATAAATATTACACAAAGAATTATCAATACCCAAATTAGCATTCTTACCCAAGTTCTCCCCGTATGTGCATTAACATAACGAAAAATCAAAATCAAGATCAGCAATATTAACAGAATATACTGCCAGAAATGAATCTTAGGTGTTGGGAAACTTCCTTGATAAAGTAACTCTCCCATTACATTAATCTTAATATTAGGCTTCACATTTGCAGGGATATTCACAACTGTAAAGGTATAACTACCATTCAAGTTATCTTTTGCGGATTTTACAATACCCTGCTTGGGATCTACTGTAAATTTTATTCTCGATAAATAACCTGGTCCAAGTAGATGTCCAAACTTATTCTTAGGTTTAACTATAACGGTTGCTGTTCTACTATTGCCATCGTGAGTAGTTGTAGCAGAAGGTGTGGTTATTGTTGCATCAATTTCCGTAGAACTCGGATTAATCTGACCAAATTTAAAGACTGCTGAGTATTGTTTCTGTCTTTGAAATTTCCCATAACCAGAAATTTCTCCATTAACAATATATAATAGCTGATAAACTCCTGTTAAATCAGTGTTTTTATAATATCCTTTAAATAGTCCATTTGAACTTTCCGACAGATCAATAATTTGACTTTTGGGTAAAAGCTCTTTATAAAAGGAACTATCACTTTGAATTAGGTGTAAATATTTTGTTTCAGCACCTGCAGCAACATCCTTTAATGAATCAGTTCTTCTATCAGTATAGTTTGCAAGCAAATCGCCTAAATCATCTCCAGGTTTAAGAAGTACTACCTGAACTTTATTAGCAGCACCTGTCAAGGGTTTCCCTGCATATGATATTTTAGCATCTAATTTAAGCGTGTCTCCAACTGTATACAGAGCCTTTTGTGGTTGGCAACTAAAATCAATAAAATGATCATCAACAAAGCAGGTTAATGAGTATTTCTTTGAAGAAGTGCCTGAGAGTGTTAGGTTCCAATCACCTTCAGAATTTATTAGCTCTGGATTGAGTATTGGTAATGGCAGGCTAAGCGTTTTGTAAAATGTTCCATTTGTAACATTTACAAAAGAGGTTAAGTCTTTTCCACCCTTTTCGAGTTTAAATGTTACATTAGCAGCATTGGGATTAATAAATTCAAAGTATAATTTTGTCACATTTCCATTAATAGGAAATGAATAGGTAGTCCCTGCTGATGTAAGAAATCCTGTTTCTCTTGAAACAATTTGAGGGCTACTACCCGATAGCATATTTGCGAATTGATTCTGGAAAAAATTATAAATATCGCCCTCTTCTGCCCCAGTAGTTGTGGTTAATGCCACGCCCCCATTTGCATGAGCAATTTGAGCCAATACCTCTGGCACCAATGTAACATCACCCATACCTATTGTATAGTAATGAATACTATCAAGGCTAGTACAGGGTCCGCTATTTAAAACATAACTTCCGGGAGAAAGAGTTAGACCATCGGGGTTAACCAAAGGTTGAACATTCTGAAGTCCATCAGTAAAAAGTAATACCAGTTTGCGGGCACTTATAGGATTATTATCATTGAGTTTTAACTTTGAGTTAAGTAGTCCCTTCCCCATTGCTGTTAAAAAGGTTGGTCCTCTCCCAGACATATCAGTTTGGATAATTGAACTTGATCTTGTGGGATCGGAATCGGAGGTTATTGAAATAAATCCTGAGTTAATTGGACCTCCGGGTTGTGTAATATCTGTGGAGAAATAGGTTGCAGCGATAGAGTCCCTATCCTGCCTAAATGCTTCAAGTTTTTGAACAAAAAGCAACACAGCATTTTTTAATACCTCCCAGCGAACAGCAGTTCCACCTGGAACTGGAAGCGACATACTTCCCGACATATCCAAAACTAGCACAACCTTGATAGGATCGCGAAGAATTGGGAGGTAATATTTTTGCCTATCGGAAGTTCCATCACTTCCACTAATTGTTTCAAGATCAATTTCAATAAAGTTATTTACTTCTGGTCTACAACTACTGGCAGCCAGCATTTCAACCTTACCGTCCGTAGTGAAATTAATCGCCCCTTCGCTACAATTTGTAACCTGAGTGAAAATAAAAGATATATCGGATCTTGTTATTCCAGATTTTAAAGGGATTGAAAAAGAGTAACTTTCACCATATTTTGCGGGAGGAAGAGTGATAATACAACTCGTATATGGAGATGTGGAACATGTTGAAGAAAAACTTCCACCAGGATAATCTGTAACTTCTCGACTTATAATGTTTTGCGAGTAAAGGTTTGTGCTGAAGCATCCCAGAAATACGAATAAAAATATTACTGGCAAAATATTTATACCTCTTCCCAAAAGGCATTTTTCAATTTGGTGGTTCATGGCTTAAAAAGATTAGGTAAGTAAATGGTTTGTAAAAACCTACTAGTAAACACATTGCGCAATCTCTCTCACAAAATATCCAAAAATAAAAATACAAAAAAAATTTAATTGCAATTTAAATTTTTAAAGTAATTAATTGGGTTATTTATAGGTTAATAATGTGCTTTTTTATTTAATGTGAGGATTAATAGTTAATCCCCCAAAAACAATTCATTAAATTTTTACCGATTTAGTATTATTTGACAATTCGTATCTTGCCTTATTGGAATTTTATTCGCCCCAACCAGTGCTAAAATAGAACCCTTTATAACGGGTCAATTTAAAAATTCAATAAGAGCAAACTAAATAAGAACTATCTCTGCAGGTTTTTATAACTCATGTCTATAATTCTGTTAGAAATTTTTCTCATATGTCAATCAAATGAAAAAAAGTGACATATAATATCGAAATATATGTCAAATATCTCCTTTCTGTTTTTGTTATGAATTAAATATTATTATATATTACCTGCTTATTAAAATCATCAATTTGGAAAAATTTTACTAATTAATATTCCCAAAATGAAAAGGATAATTTTAGTTGCTCTGTTACTAATTATAGCAACAGGTGCGTTTAGTCAAACAACAAATGGGTTTAATTACCAAACTGTAGTTCGAAACGCAAGCGGAACTGCATTGTCAAATCAAGTTGTAAATTTCCATATTACTTTAACTAATGGTGATGGCTCAATCATTCATTATTCTGAAAATCAAAATGTAACTACCACTCAATTTGGTGTTGCTAACATGGTTGTTGGCCAAGGAACTATTGAAACGGGTATATATAATAATATACCTTGGAACTCTGGTAATATAGTGATGAAGGTTGAAATTAAACTTTCAGGGAGTTCTACTTATACTGATATGGGTTCGGTTATATTAAGGCCCGTTCCTCTTGCAATGTATGCGCTAAATGGCCAACCTGGACCTCAAGGACCAAAAGGAGATCAGGGAATACAGGGCGTAAAGGGGGATACAGGATCTCAGGGAATACAGGGAATTCCAGGTCAAGATGGAGTAAGTTTAACAAATAAAGGTGCTTGGGTTTCTGGAACAACCTATTCACCAGGAGATTATGTTTTTTCCAGCGGATCCGCAAATTCATTGATAAACTCAATGTGGATTGTAAAATCTAATACATCCTTCATTTCAAATACTCAACCCTCTGGCGATACTGGTAATTGGACTGAATTTGAAGCACCCGTTGGACCTCAAGGACCTCAAGGGAATGAAGGTAAAGAAGGACCTCAAGGAATTCAAGGACCTCAAGGAATTCAAGGAGTTGCTGGAACAGGCCTAACCAATAGGGGAAGTTGGAGTGGAAGTGTTTCTTACCTATCTGGTGATTATGTATTTGATAGGTCGGCAGCTAGTGCCTTAGTAAATTCTATGTGGATATGTAAACAATCCATTACCTCCGCCACACAACCATATCAGGATCTTGCGCATTGGGTAGAGTTTGAAGCTCCGGCTGGACCTCAAGGTGTACAGGGACCTCAAGGTGTTAAGGGTGATGCAGGACCCGCTGGATCTCAAGGTTCAATAGGTCCTCAAGGTAATGGAATTTCTCAAACCATTAATAATGGTGATGGAACCTATACTTTCAAATATACTGATAATAGTCAGTTTACAACTTCGAATCTTACTGGCCCCCAAGGACCAAAAGGAGACCAAGGGATTCAAGGGTTAACGGGTGCGGCTGGTGCGGCTGGTGCGGCTGGTGCTAACGGTATTTCAATACAATGGTTAGGTACGCTTACCGTAAGACCATCTTCACCAACTCTAAATCAGGCTTACTATAATAGTACTACTAAACTTGCTGAAATTTGGACAGGATCTGCTTGGGGTACTCTTGCTAAAGATGGTGCTACAGGCTCTACGGGTGCTACAGGTGCTACAGGTGCTACGGGAGCTACAGGCTCTACGGGTGCTAATGGAGTTTCTGTTCAGTGGATAGGCCCTTTGGCTTTACGACCATCTTCACCAACTCTAAATCAGGCTTACTACAATACTGTAACAAAAATATCGGAAATATGGAATGGCTCATCTTGGAATACAATTGCGCAAGATGGAGTCATGGGAGCAACAGGTGCATCAGGATCAAATGGAACTAATGGCAGTAATGGTGTATCAATTCAGTGGTTAGGAACGTTTGCAATAGCGCCATCATCCCCTACATTAAATCAGGCCTACTATAATTCCAACGATAAAAAATCCTATGTTTATAATGGCTCATCTTGGAACATTTTAGCACAAGATGGCTCAACAGGTACTCAGGGAGTACAGGGAATACAGGGTATTCAAGGGATACAAGGACCTCAAGGACCTGCTGGAACAGGTCTTGTAAATAAAGGGAACTGGGGCAGTGGTACAACTTATGCATCTGGAGATTATGTATTTAATAGATCATCTGCAAGTGCTTCTGTGAATTCGATGTGGATTTGTCAACTCGCTTTAACCTCAACAACCCAACCATATTTAGATCTCGCACATTGGACAGAATTTCAGGCACCCGCTGGACCACAAGGACCACAAGGGAATACAGGTGCTACGGGTGCGAATGGAGTTTCTATTCAATGGTTAGGAACATTGGCTACAGCACCTTCATCTCCTACATTAAACCAAGCCTATTATAATTCAACAAATAAAATATCCTATATATATAACGGGTCTTCATGGAGTATTCTTGCTCAAGATGGGGTACAAGGACCTCAAGGGATACAGGGTATTCAAGGACCTGTTGGACCACTTGTTTCAGGAACATCTGGACAAACCTTATATAATAACGGTTCAACATGGGCTGCCACCTCTTCCTTGATTAATGATGGAGTAAATGTTGGTATTGGTACAACTCCAACTCAGAAATTGGATGTAAACGGTAGTTTACGATTAAGAAGCACTCTTTACGACTATAATAACCTACCGGGTTCTTTAAATCAAATTCTTACTAAAGGTGCATCAGGAGTTCTATGGCAATCGCTTCCAACATTAGGATTACCAAGTGGAACTGGCATATCTGGTCAGGTCGCTTTATGGAACGGAACTAGTAGTCTTCAAGGTTTATCCAACATAACTTGGGCATCGAGTCTTCAAGTTGCAAGTAACCTGACCGCCCTACCCGATGATCCTATTTTTGAGGTTAAGAATAAAGATGGAAAAGTTGTATTTGGGGTATACCAAAGCGGTGTTCGTGTATATTTTGATGATTCGCCTCTTGTTAAGGGTGCAAAAGGTGGGTTTGCCGTTGGAGGCCTTTCGAACCAAGCAAAAGTTGCTCCCTTGGAGTACTTTCGTATTACTCATGATAGCGCAAGAATTTATGTAAATGACGCTTTAGTAAAAGGAGCAAAAGGTGGATTTGCCGTTGGAGGTCTTTCTAATCAAGCTAAAGGGGGTGCAAATAACTTTATGCAACTAACTCCCTCTAATTATTTTATCGGGCAGCAAAGCGGAAGTCAAAATACAACAGGTTTATATAACTCATTTATTGGTTACCAAGCAGGTTTGTCAAACACAACAGGTAATAATAACGTCTTTCTTGGCTATTCATCTGGTTATACCAATAGTACATCAAGTAATAATGTTTTCCTAGGTTATGAAAGCGGTTACTCATCAAACAGTACTTTTGGTGGAAATGTGCTTATCGGGTATCAAGCAGGCAGAAATAGCACAACGGCTTACTACAATTCCGTAGTAGGTTATCAGGCTGGATTTAATAATTCTGGTAACTATAACTCGCTTTTTGGTTATAATGCAGGTTATACAAATTCTGGAAGCTATAACTCATTTTTTGGATATAACGCAGGTTATTCGAATTCTGGAAACTATAATTCGTTCTTTGGATTTAATACTGGTAGTTCCAACACAGGTAGTTATAATGCTTTCTATGGATGGAACTCAGGTAAAACAAACACAGGAAACTATAACGCCTTCTACGGACCTTATGCAGGATATAACAACGATGGTGCAGCAAACTCATTTGTTGGTTACTTAAGCGGATATTATAACCAAACTGGTGGCTATAACGTTTTTATGGGAAATCAATCTGGATATAAAAATACAACTGGAAGTAGCAACGTTTTTATTGGAAATCAAAGCGGTTATAATAATACTACAGGGCTGTACAATACATTTATGGGTTATCAAACTGGCTATACCAATAACGCTAGTTATAACTCATTTATTGGGTATCAATCCGGGTATGCAAACTCTACCGGTCAATACAATACTTTCATGGGTTATTGGGCAGGAAAAGCGAACACTACAGCGAGTAGTAATTTATTCTTAGGGTATCAAAGTGGATTTAGCAATACAACGGGATCATCTAATATTTTTATGGGTGAAAGTTCTGGTTATAGCAATTTAACAGGACAACATAATGTATTTATTGGCAGGTTAGCAGGTTATTCTGGTACATTACTTCAAAGTAATATATTTATTGGTGATAGTGCAGGTTACTACTCAAACAACCAATTTGCAACCAATAACGTTTTCTTAGGTTATGCAGCTGGTAAAAACACCCAAAGCTACAATAACGTATTTATTGGTAACCAAGCAGGATGGAGTAATACTAGCGGCCAAAATAATATCGCAATTGGCGATAATGCAGGATTTAAGAACACTTCTAGCCAAAACGTTTTCATTGGTACTTCAGCAGGAGAAAGTAATACTAGCGGATTCTTTAATATTATGATTGGTAGATGGACTGGCAAAAACAATACAACTGGTGCACAGCAAATTCTGATTGGTGGAGGTGCTGGAGGCTCTCTAACTACTGGCGGTGAAAATGTTATAATTGGAAACAATGCTGGTGCAATAAATACAGCTGGAACGGGTAATGTTTATTTGGGTACAAGTGCTGGGTGGAGTAATACCGGTTCAAAAAACATTTTTATAGGGTATAAGATGGGATATAATACATTCCAAACCGTTTCTAACGCACTTGTAATTGGAACTGATGTTAGTGGCACTACTCCTCTTTTATATGGAGAGTTTGATAATAAAATTTTAAAGTTTAATGCCAATGTTGCTGTTAATGCAGATCCAATCTCCTCAAAATTCTACTCATACGATGACAGAAGTACGGCGGTTGATGATCCTGCAATAATCGGAGAACACACGCTTAATACAACCAGCTATGGAATCGGGGTAAGAGGAATTGGTGGTTATTATGGCGTGCAGGGTTTATCAACAGTTTCAGGCACTGGTTCGCGTACAGGGGTTCGTGGTAATGCATCTGGAGGCTCTACAAACTATGGGGTTTATGGGTATGCAAATGGAACAACTGCGAATTATGGGGTTTATGGGTATGCTGCGGGTGGAACAACTAATTATGCAGGATATTTTGCAGGACCCGTCACTGTAACAGGCACATTTTCAAATCCTTCGGATAGAAACTTGAAAAAGAATATTAATCCGCTTACTGGTTCGCTAAAAAAAGTTCTTAACCTTCAGGGTGTTACTTATGATTGGAAGTCTGATCAGGAATTAACTGATTTTAGGAAATCATCTGATTCAAACGGTAAGGAAGAGGCTAGGAAATTTAACTTCCCAAAAGGAACTCAGATTGGTGTAATCGCTCAGGATGTCGAGAAAGTTTTACCAGAACTCGTTCAAACCGATGGTGAAGGGTTAAAATCTGTTGATTATATTAAGATGATACCTGTTCTAATTGAAGCTATTAAAGAACAACAGAAACAGATTGAAAAATTAACAGAGGAACTTGAGGCAATTAAAGCTAAAAAATAGGATAAATTTAAAATCTAACATAAAAGCCCGAAGTAGCCGCTTCGGGCTTTTCTTACTTGAATAGTCTAACTAAAACAATTTTAAATATGGGAACTTGCCGTATAAAAAAGGATTAAGTTATATTTGTATTGGTCATAATTACAAAAAATTATCTATTTTTATTGATTATTCATATTTTGCTTCGATATGAAAGTCTTTAGGCTGTTATTCATATTTATTATTTGCAGTACAAGTCTGAGAGGACAAGTTGTGAACAAACTTGGCCATCCATTATTACGAAATTTCACTCCAGAGGAGTATGGTGCTAGCGAGCAGAATTGGTCTGCTATTCAGGATAGAAGAGGCGTAATGTACTTTGGAAATCTTGACAAAGGGATTCTAGAGTACGATGGTAGAACTTGGCGTAATATACCTATTCCCAACAATTCAGAAGTTCGCTCACTAGCAATGGATGATAAGGGGACAATCTATGCCGGAGCTATTGGTGAATTTGGCTATCTATCACCAGATAATCAAGGCAATTTGAAATATGTATCATTAAATACTTTTAATAGAGATAGTTTTAAGGTATCTAATATTTACAAAACTTACTATTACAATAGTAAAATCTATTTCTGCTCAAAGAAATATATTATTATTTATAATAAGCAAAATACCAAAATAGTTGATATTGATAAAAACTCTGATTTATCATACTTTTTCTCCTTTATTGTTAACAATCGATTCTACTTTGGTAGTTATGTTAAAGGATTAAGGGAATTGGTTGGTGATTCTCTTGTGGATGCTCCAAATGGTAACTTCTTTATGGCTAAGAATATTTATTTTATCATGCCAAATAAAGATGAACGTGTAATTATTGGCACCGATGTTGGATTCTACATATACAATCAGCGGACTGGTGAAATTAAGCAATATGTTGATAAATCAAATTTAATAAATAAGATTCTTGAAGAGTCCATTGCATACCATGCTTTGGAACAACCAAATGGTAACTATGGATTTGCATTTCCTCTTTCAACCAAATATAACTACCTTGAAGTTGATAGAAGCGGCTTACCTTACGAAACCATCAACCCTTCTATAGGGTTAAAAGATCCATCTATCACTTTTCTATACCGTTCATCCGAAAATAGTTCCGAGCAACCCCTTTGGCTAACACACTTTAATGGCGTTTCAAGAGCAGAAATTCAATCACCCTTTCGCAGATTTGGAGAGGAGTCTGGGTTTGAAGGCTCAATTATTGATATTATTCGCTTCAATGGTACGCTTTACCTTGCAACACTTAAGGGATTATATAAACAAATTGAGGATCATGGTTTTTTAAAGTTCATTCCAGAACCTATTGTAAATTCAAATACGTGGTCATTCTTAATATTCAACAATCCTGAAACTGGAAAGCAATCTTTACTTGTAGCATCATCTTCAGGAATTTATGAGGTAAATGGAAATGGCAGAGTATTCTCAATAAGTGACAAGTTTAAAGATAAAATTGGCATTGTTGGATATAAACTTTACCAATCAAAAGTGGATCCTTCTATTGTTTATATTGGAGAACAAGCTGGTTTAGTTGGATTTCAAATGGTAAAGGGACAATGGTGTCTTCTTAAAGATGGTCGATTTAACAAAACCAAACTAAAGTCTAATATTAGAAGTATTGATGAAGATTCCAATGGAACTTTATGGTTGGGTACTTACGTTGATGGCGTGGCTAAGTACAATCCAAAAACTGATAGTTTAAAATTCTATGGAACTGAAAGTGGGCTTCCAACACTTAAGGAAATTCAAGTGCTAAATTATAAAAATCAGTTCTTCTTTTGCACATCAAAGGGTTTCTACAAATTCGATTCAAGAATAAATAAATTTGCTCCCACTGGTTTACTAGGTGATTCAACAAAACTTTTTGATCATGGGATAAATAGAGTTGCTCGTATCCCCAGAGGATTTGTTATGGCCTGTTTTAATAAAACAACCAACTGGATTGAAACTGTTGAATCAGATAGTAATGGAAAATATATTATTGATGAAACTCCATTTAAAAGATTACCCGATAAATTTAGTGACGCACTATTTGTAGATAACGATGGAACTATTTGGATTTCAAAAGCTAACGAATTGTATTCTTTTAACCCAAAAACTAAAAGAAACTATAAAAGTACTTTTAATGCTTTAATCAGAAAGGTTATATCTAGAGATGATTCGATTCTTTTCAATGGTACATACAGGATTAAATATTTTGATGGTCGATACCTAACCTCTTTAATACAGCAACCAGAACAAACCTATAAACTATCGTACCGTTTCAACCGATTAGTCTTTGAGTACAGCGCTGCCTTCTACGAAAAAGAAGAGGATACTCAGTTCAGTTTTCTCCTTGAGGGATCTGATGAAAACTGGTCGATTTGGAATAAAAAGACAGAGGCGACCTATACGAACCTGAAAGAGGGTGATTACATATTTAAAGTTAAGGCTCGAAATATTTATGGAACCGAAAGTACAGTTGCAGAGTATAAATTCTCTATAACACCTCCGTGGTATCGTACCGTTCTTGCCTATATAATTTATGCGCTGCTATTTATTGCACTTGTATGGATTCTTGTTCGACTGAATTCCCGAAGATTGATTGCCGAAAAGGAAGCCCTCGAACAAATTGTTAAGGAGCGTACCGCCGAGGTGGTTGCACAAAAGGATGAAATTGAAGTTCAGAATGAAAAAATATCCATTCAGAACGAAGAGATTAAAAGTAGCATACACTATGCAAGCCGAATACAGGGGGCAATTCTTACTCCAGACGAGCAAATCCAGAAGGTTTTCGATGAGTATTTTATACTTTTCCTTCCTCGCGACATTGTTAGCGGTGACTTCTACTGGATTACAAAAGTTGGTACTAAGAAAATTTGCGTTGTAGCCGATTGTACAGGACATGGAGTACCCGGTGGATTTATGAGCATGTTGGGCATGTCATTCATCAGTCAAATTATAGGCAAAGGTGAATCTTACCATCCAGGAGATATTCTAAATCAACTCCGTTCCTCTGTTATCAACTCACTACACCAAACTGGCGAAGTTGGTGGTAGCAAGGATGGAATGGACATTGCCATATATGTAATTGATGAAGAAACAAATGTACTTGAGTTCTCAGGTGCAAATAACCCTCTAATTCATATTAGGAATAATGAGTTAAACCATATAAAGAGCGATAAGATGCCAATTGGTATCCACCTGCGCGCAAAAGAGCCGTTTACTACTCACACTATTCAACTTCAACCAGGCGACTGCATTTATACCTTCTCCGATGGTTACGCAGATCAATTTGGAGGACCCGACCAACGTAAGTTTATGATAAAGAACCTGAAGGACTTACTTCTTGAAATACACCTCCTTCCTATGTCAGAACAGCGAGAACGCCTTCATAAAAACCTTCTCGATTGGCATGGTGATTCACCACGAATAGATGATGTTGTTGTTATGGGAGTTAGAATTTAACATAAATAATTATATTCATTACTATCTGAATTTTTCTAATTTTGCTTGAACCCTAAAAACTAAAGTTTTGGAAATTAATATCGTTATAAGGGAACTTCTAGCAAAGCACAACTATATAAGTTTACCCGGTCTTGGAAGTTTTGTTCAAAATTATGAACCCGCCCACCCTTCAGCAGATGGAAACGGCTTTATAGCCCCCAAACAAAGCGTAACCTTTGATGATTCGCGAACATTTAACGATGAAGCAATTGAGAATTATCTTTGCGAAAAAATGGGGCTTAGCCATTCAAATGCTTCTGAATTGCTTGTAGAGCATATAAAAAGAATAAATGAGGATATCAGCAATGGCAAAGAATTCATTTTTGAAAGTATTGGTATTCTTAGCCGAAATAAAAAAGGCAAAATATGTTTTGAGCAAGCCAAAGAGTTAAATATAGCAATATCTACATATGGACTTAAAGATATTGTTGTTTCTAAAACCGATATCAAAGTCGATAAACCAAAAACTAAGATAGAATCTCAATCTATTCCATTAAAATCCAAAGTTCTTCCGCATAAAAAATCTTCTACATCTAAAATTTTAATTGGAATATCTATTTTCATAGCCATTGCGGTCTTGTCCTCTATGTTTATTTTGATACCTGATTTTCGTTTTTGGAAAAAGGCTAACGAAACGAATAACTCTTTAACATCTACTGATACTCTTAAAAAGGTAGATAATAAATTGGCTCAAACATCAGCAGTAAAAAAAGACTCTGTAAACTCTAGGATAGATCAAACAATTACTGATAATACAGTTAAGAAAACCGCTCTATCCTATACAGAACCAAAAATTCAAGAAAATAAAACCTTTTACCTTATTGTAGGTAGCTTTGGAAAATTGGAAAATGCCCAAAAACTTGCAGAAAAATATAATCGGAAAGGATTTAAAACCGAGATTATACAAGGCAAGGCAATGTTCCGTGTTTCTGTAAACAAATTCACCGATAAAAATATTGCACTAAGCGAATTTAATAAATTTCACAATAACAATCCCGACGTATCTGCTTGGTTATTGGGAGTTTAATCACGTTTTCCTTACCGCCCAATTAAATCAGTGTACCGATGAGAAAACTAAGAATATCCATCTGGTTAGCAATATTAATGCTAATAAGCCTTATTTCAACTGCACAGGAGAAGCATTTAATTTCTGATCCTTCATATCGAAATCTCGTCCACAATCAATTTCTTAAAAGTAAAGAGCTAGCCAAAGGGAGAGAAAGTACTCTCTTCGATGTATTTAACAAACAAATTTCTTCGGAACAGGAAGAAGCACTTGAATTTTTGTACGCCTTTATGCCATTAAGTGATCTTGCAATGCATAACGGTAACTATGTTCTTTCTCAGGTCAACGCTGCCCTCCAGTCTCGAAAATACTTCTCATGGGGAAAATCAATTCCCGAAGAAATCTTCATACATTTTGTTCTACCGTACCGAATCAATAATGAGTATACCGATACCGCCCGTCAGGTTTTTTATAAGGAGATAAAAGATAGAATAAAAGGGATGTCGATGTATAACGCTGCATTAGAGGTTAACCATTGGTGTCATGAGAAGGTAACCTATAAAGCCTCTGATGATCGCACATCAGGCCCACTTACAACTGTTCGGAACGCTCTTGGTCGTTGTGGTGAAGAATCAACCTTTACCGTTGCTGCATTGCGCTCCGTTTGCCTTCCTGCCCGTCAGGTTTATACCCCGCGCTGGGCTCATACCGATGATAATCATGCATGGGTTGAGGTTTGGGTTGATGGAAAATGGTATTTCCTTGGAGCTTGTGAACCTGAGCCAGAACTTAATATGGGCTGGTTTGCAGCACCTGTTAAACGTGCAATGATGACTCATACTGTGGTGTTTGGACAATATCAGGGATCCGAAGAAAAACTGCAAGTTGAGGACAAATATACACGCATAAATCTGCTTGCCAACTACACGCAAACTAGGACGATTCCAGTAAAGGTGCTGAAAATTGATGGTAAACCTGCGCCAATGGCAAAGGTTGAATTTATGCTCTATAATTATGCTGAATTCTATCCAATTGCAACTAAATATTCCAATAGAAAAGGTATTTGTTCAGCAATTTCAGGTTTTGGTGATTTAATCGTTTGGGCATCGCATAATGGTTTCTATGGCTACCAAAAAGTTTCGGGTAATTCTACTGATACTATAGTTGTGACATTAACACCTCCAAACTATAAATCATCTGTAGAGCAATATGAACTTGTACCCCCTGTAACACAGTCCATTCCTGCGACGGATACTAATAAGGCAGCAATTAACAATCAGCGTTTACAAACCGAGGATTTGATCCGAAATAAATACATGTCAACATTTATTGATTCCGCATCAATCGTTAACCTAGCAACAAAAAAAGGATTTCATTATAACCAAATTGCTACATCATTAAAAAATAGCCGTGGTAACTGGAGGGAAATTTATACCTTTATTAATGGTCTCGATATAAAAGATACCGCTAATGGTTTTGCAATTCTTAGAAATATCTCCGAAAAGGATACTCATGATGCCTTAGCCTCAACACTTAACGACCATCTGAAGAGTTTATCTACTTTTCCTGTGATTGATAATGCTATAAGTAAAGAGATTATTGAAAGGGATATAGTATCACCCAGAATTGGACGTGAGTTTATTACACCATGGAGGAGTTTACTACAAAAATCATTTAGTAAAAAAGATATTGAAACGTTTAGAAAAGATCCTGCCTCCTTGGTTAAATGGATCTCTCAAAATATAAAAATCGATACCTTAAGCAATTACTATAATGTACCACTAAGCCCCGAAAGCGTTTATGAGATGAGGGTTGCCGATAAATACTCGCGTAATATCTTCTTTGTTGCTTCGTGTCGTAGTTTTGGTATACCTGCTCGTATTGAATCAGCAACCCATAAGCCACAATATTTGCAAAGTAATAAATGGGTTGATGTACTTTTTGAAAAACAGCTAACAGTTGAACTGCCTAAAGGAGAGGTAACTCTGACGAACCAATCAAGTGATAACAATTTCATCCCACAATACTACACACATTTTACTATAGCTCGGCTTGATAAAGGCCAATTTACAACCCTTGATTATGAAACAGATCCAAATCTTAAAACATTCCCATGTAAACTTAACCTCGAAACTGGTTACTATCGTTTAATGACAGGAAATCGGCTTAACGATGGTTCTGTTAAGTGCAGAGTTGAATACTTCAATGTAGAGAAGGACAAAAAGGTAGAGATTCCAATTATTGTGCTTCCCATTGAAACTCAAACAGGGATACTTGGTAAAGCAGATCTCGATGCAGGATTCAATTCATTAGACGGGAAATCGGAGTTCATACTAAAAAGTTACCTTGGGAAGAAGGGTTTAGTTGTTGCTGTTATAGATCCTGATAAAGAGCCTACCAAACACCTAATGGAGGATATACAACTAGTAAAATCAGGCTTTGAACAATGGGACGGACAAATTCTCTTTATCGTTGCAAAGGGTAAACTATCTAAAGGGTTCAACCCTTCATCCTATAAAAACATTCCGAAGATTTCTGCTTTTGGATATGATCCTGCTGGCGATGTAACTAATGCCATTGATTTGATGTGTGGAAAAAACCCTGCTCCACAGTACCCACAGGTATCAATTATTAACTCTAGCGGAGAAATAATCTTTTATTCGGAAGGGTATAGCATTGGGATGGGAGAAACAATTTTGAAGAATCTTAAAAGCGACAAGTGACATGTAAAGTATTTATTCGAGAATTATTAATGAAAATCCAATGTCAACTTTAGAGATTTGCGCGAACTCCCTACAAAGTGCCATAAACGCTCAGGAAGCAGGTGCACAACGCATTGAACTTTGCGAGAATATAGAGCAAGGCGGTACTACTCCATCTTACGGATTAATAACTCAAACCCGAAAGCATCTCAATATCAAAATAAATGTTTTGATTCGCCCTCGTTCTGGTGATTTCCTCTATTCTGATTTAGAATTCCATGTTATTAAGGAAGATATCAGAATAGCAAAGCAACTCGGTGCTGATGGGATTGTTTGTGGAATTCTGCTTCCTAATGGAAATGTAGATATTGAGCGTACAAAAGTACTAGTTGAATTGGCAAGACCAATGTCCTTTACATTCCATAGAGCATTTGACTTTACCAATGATCCATTTAAATCTCTTAATGATATTATTTCAACTGGCGCTGATAGGATTTTAACATCTGGGCAACAACCATCTGCCATTCAGGGCGAGCATCTTATAAGAGAACTGGTGAAACAGAGCAAAGGCAAAATCATTATTATGCCCGGAAGCGGCGTGAATGCCGAAAACATTGAATATCTTCTCGAAACAGGAGCTTTCGAATTTCACATGAGCGGTATTTCATCAATAGATAGTAAAATGAACTTCCGGAAATTAGGAATGACTCTTGGAAATCGAGACACAGAATACAAAATACAAGAAAGTAGTGTTGAGAAAATAAAAGCAGTTCTTGCTATTCTAAACAGAGCATAAATTTAAAACGCCCAAAGCGGCGATATTTTCTTTACATCCCAGATAGGCCCATGTTACTAGTTACTCTGCAATTTTTATAATAATGCGAGTTCAATGTAAGTATAACATATTGATTTTAAGTATAGTATTAGATTATTGCTTTGTCATGCTGAACTGAGTGAAGCATCTGGATTATAGGTCTTTAGATCCTTCGCTTCGCTCAGGATGACATCTTACATCGAGTTGACGTTATAATAGCCTATTTTCCACTAACTTAACATTAATTTAACATACACTCCTATTTCTTAATATAGAGTTAATGTTCTCATAATCATGGAGCAATATTCTTACTGTTCCTTTGTATCAGAAAAAAAGGACTAAAACTAATAACAGATGAAAAAACATTTAAACCTACTTACATTTTTGATGCTAGCATTTACGGCTAGTACATTTGCGCAGGAGTCTACTAACCCTATTGATACTCTTGCGAATTATGTTCAAAAGATGAACACTACAGTAACTACCTTAAGTAAACTGAAAATTTCTGGCTATGTTCAGTTTCAGGCTCAAAAAGCAGATTCAATGGGTATTAAATCCATGGCAGGAGGTAACTTCGGAGCCAATCAGAATAATCGTTTTGGGGTTCGCCGAGGTCGTATTAAGTTTGCTTATGCTGGGACACTTAGTAATTACGTAATTCAATTTGATATTACCGAAAAGGGATTTGCAACTAAAGATGTATATGCAAATTTCACCGATCCTTGGATGCAAGCCTTCACCCTACAAGGTGGTGTTTTTAACCGTCCTTTTGGTTACGAGATTCCATTCTCATCATCACAACGCGAAAGTCCAGAGCGTTCACGGTTTACCCAAACTCTTTTTCCACAAGAACGTGATCTTGGTGCAATGCTAACCTTCCAGATGCCCAAAACTTCTCCTTGGAATTTCCTAAAGATTGATGCTGGTTACTTTGCAGGAAATGGCATCGGTCAGGAATTTGATAATAAGAAAGATTTTATTGGTCGCATCGGTATTGTAAAAGCTACCCCAAATGAGAAAATTCGCTACGGTCTCGGTTTCTCATACTACAATGGCGGAGTTTATCAAGCCAGTGTTAATTCCTATAAGATGTGGGAATCTGATGGAGTAAAGGGTTTCTACTTAGATGGTACACAAACTGCAAAGGGTGCTTTCGCAAAAAGGCAGTATAAGGGATTTGATGCCCAAGTTTCCTTAGAATCTCCAATTGGTATAACCACACTTCGTGGTGAATATGTTATGGGTGTTCAACCTGGTCAAAGTGGCTCATCAACAAGTCCTAACTCTGGAACTACTGACTTTACAACAACGGGATATGATACATATATCAGAAATATTAAGGGTGGGTACCTTTACTTTGTTCAATCTATTTCTCACACACCACTTACTGTAGTTCTAAAATATGATTTCTACGATCCAAACACAAAAATATCAGGCAATGATATAGGAAAAGTCTCAACAACAGAAAGTGCAATTAATGCAAAAGCCACCAATGCTACCGATTTAAAATATACAACCGTTGGATTAGGCTTACTCTACGCTGTATCAGCTAATGTAAAGTTTACTTTTTACTACGATATGGTTAAAAACGAAACAAGCAATAATCTTAAAAACTATTCCAAAGATTTAAAGGATAACGTTTGGACAATCAGAATGCAATACAAATTTTAATTAGAACCTAAAAACATTAAATAAAATGAAACGAATAGTTATTTCAATCATTGCGTTAGCCTTTGCAATCAATGGTCAAGCGCAGAGAATCAAGGGTAGTGATACTATGCTTCCCCTATCACAAAAAGAAGCTGAAACATTCATGAAGAATAATACAACTGCAAAAGTTACCGTAACTGGTGGCGGAAGCGGGGTAGGTATTGCTGCTCTTATTGAAGGAACAACGGACATCGCTCAAGCATCACGCCCGCTCAAAATGGATGAGAAACTTAAACTACAGGAGGCTGGCGTAACCTATAAGGAGGTTGTTGCAGCATGGGATGCACTTGCAGTTGTTGTAAACCCAAGCAATCCCGTTAGTCAGCTGACCCGCGCTCAACTTGAAGGAATTTTTACAGGTAAAATAAAGAACTGGAAAGAGGTTGGTGGAGAGGATCTGCAAATTATCGTTTACTCACGCGAAACCAGTTCTGGTACCTATGAATTCTTTAAAACAAACGTGATGAATAACAAAAACTTTGCATCCAATGTGTTAAGTATGCCTGCAACTGGAGCTATTATCCAAAGCGTTAGCCAAACTAAAGGAGCCATTGGGTATGTAGGTTTAGCTTATGTTTCTAGAGATGTAAAAGCTCTTAAAGTTTCCTATGATGGAAAAACATTCATAGGTCCTTCACTCGAAACAGCAAAAAATAAAACTTACCCTATCATTCGTCGTCTGTACTACTATTATAATGTAAAGGTTGAAAGTAAGGTAAAAGCATATTTTGATTTTGTACTATCTGCCGAAGGTCAAAAAATAGTTGAACAGGTTGGATACGTGCCTCTTTAATAGGTTTCAGGATTAGGTTAATTGGGAAGTTCCGTAATCTAAGCGATTACGGATATTCCTATATAAATAGACTAATACAAAATGACAAAACCTTTCCACAAAAAACTGCTCGAAAAGATTGTTGAAGGAATTCTTGCCTTGAGCGGAAGTATCACAAGTTTAGCCGTGCTACTGATAGTTATTTTTCTTTTCAAAGAGGGTCTTGGTCTTTTTAAACGAAGTCCAGTTGCTGAGGGATATGTACTTGCTGTTAATAAAAACAATCCAGTTAATAGAATTGATTCAAAAGTAGTTAAAAGAATTTTTGATCAGGAGATAACCAATTGGAAATCAATCACCGGAAAGAATGATACAATTATAACATTTCGTCTTGATAATCTAAACTCCTACTATTCAGACGAAAAGATAGGTGCAAATTTGGAAAATCTTTCTGTATGTATTAGTAGTTTAGTTGATAGCATTTCAGGAATCATTGCCTTTGTCCCTCAAAAAAATATAACCAATGACTTTAAAGGGAAGTTGGTAAAACCCGAAAATGTTTCCGCAGGAGAGTTCTTTTTGGGTAAGGAATGGTATCCTACAGCCGAACCTTCTGCTCAATTTGGCGTTCTCCCTTTGCTTTTGGGTACACTTTGGGTGAGTTTGGGTGCTATTCTACTATCGCTCCCTTTGGGGCTAGCAGTTGCAATTTATATGGCAGAGGTTGCCAACCCCAGAATTCGCAATATCTTTAAACCTATCATCGAACTACTGGCTGGTATCCCATCTGTAATCTACGGTTTCTTTGGTTTAGTGGTTATTGTTCCGTTGATTCAAAGCATCTTTAACCTTCCTGTTGGAGAAACGGCATTAGCAGGAAGTATCATACTCGCTATTATGGCATTGCCAACAATAATAACCATTGCTGAAGATTCGATTAGAACAACGCCTCGCTCCATGAAAGAGGCTAGTCTTGCACTAGGAGCAAGTCGTTGGCAAACAATCTATAGAATTGTAATTCCTTATTCAATATCTGGAATAACTGCAGCCGCAATACTTGGAATAGGTAGAGCTGTTGGAGAAACAATGGCTGTACTTATGGTTACAGGAAATGCAGCAGTCATACCACATTCATTCCTTCAGCCTGTTAGAACAATCCCTGCTACCATTGCCGCTGAGTTGGGAGAATCATCACAGGGGGGACCCCATTACCAAGCACTATTCATTCTTGGATGCATACTATTTATCTTAACGTTAATTATCAACCTTACGGTTGAGTATATCTCATCACGAAATAAACTGGCTAAAAGGTAATCGATATGATTTCTGAAAAGAGAAGAAAAATTGAAAGAAGCAAACGACTCAGCGAACGTGTCGCTTTTGGGATTTTCCGTGTGATGAGCCTTTTGGTAGTTGGGATTCTTTTTGTAATTCTGGGATTTCTTGTAATTAAAGGCTTTTCAGTTATCAGCTGGGACTTTATAACCAAAATGCCCGAGGACGGGATGACCAAAGGGGGAATCTATCCTGCTATCATTGGAACACTTTACCTAATTGCTGGGAGTATGCTTTTCAGTTTTCCAATTGGGGTACTATCGGGAATCTATATCAACGAATATGCTAGTAATGGCTGGGTTGTAAAGTTTATAAGATTGATGACCAATAACCTTGCAGGAATTCCTTCCATTGTATTCGGACTTTTCGGGATGTCGCTTTTTGTAAACACTCTTGGGTTTGGCGATTCAATCATTGCAGGCTCTCTAACCCTTGGATTGATGACTCTTCCCGTTGTTATCAGAACCACAGAGGAGGCGCTAAAATCAGTAGATAACTCATTCCGTCATGGAAGTTACGCCCTTGGTGCTTCAAAACTTCAAACCATCCGAAGGGTAACGCTACCAATTGCATACCCTAATATTATTACTGGTTTAATACTCTCTATCGGAAGAGTATCGGGAGAAACCGCCCCAATTCTTTTCACCGTAGCGGCATACTTCTTACCCAGATTACCGCATGGAATTTTCGATCAGGTAATGGCTCTTCCCTATCACCTCTACGTTTTGGCTACGAGTGGCACTAACATCGAGGAATCAAGACCCATGGCGTACGGAACTGCCCTTGTTCTTATTATGATTGTTCTTTTTCTAAATCTAATGGCAAATGCGCTTCGTAGATATTTCAGCAAAAAAGTTAAAATGAACTAATAATGGCAAAAATAGAAACAATAGATGCCAATTTGTATTATGGCGATTTTCATGCACTAAAAAACATCTCCATGAAAATGGAGCTAAATACTGTTACTGCCCTAATTGGCCCTTCTGGTTGTGGAAAATCTACATACCTAAGGCTTTTCAACCGTATGAACGATTTAATTGATAACGTTAGAATTACAGGTCAAATTCTAGTTGATGATGAGGATATCTACAGTAAAAACATCAACGTTGACGAGCTTCGTATCAAGGTCGGTATGGTTTTTCAAAAGCCCAACCCCTTCCCCAAAAGTATATTCGAAAATGTTGCCTACGGGCTTAGGGTGAATGGCGAAAAGAACAAATCGTTTATTGAGGATACCGTTGTACACTCAATTAAGCAGGCCGCCCTTTGGGATGAGGTTTCCGATAAACTCAATAAATCAGCGTTTGAATTATCTGGGGGTCAACAACAAAGACTTTGTATTGCTCGTGCTTTGGCTATTTCGCCATCGGTAATACTTATGGATGAACCTGCCTCAGCATTAGATCCGCTCTCAACAGCTAAAATAGAGGAACTGATTCATGAGTTGAAAAAAGAATACACAATTGTAATTGTTACCCATAACATGCAACAGGCTTCACGAGTAAGCGATTATACTGCTTTCTTTTATCTTGGAGAACTAGTTGAATACGGACAAACCGTGGAGATATTTACTAAACCAAAACTAAAGCATACGGAGAACTACATAACAGGAAGATTTGGTTAAAGAAGTGCCTAGAGTACTTAGAGTGCCTAAAGTAAAAAACAACCAAATATAACTCTAGGCACTTTAGGCACTCCAAACTTTAGTGCACTTGAAAACCTTCATCATGTTTTAACTTGAAATTAAAAACTTTTCTACTTACAATTTATTCTAATAGAGACGAACTATGACACATCTAGATACCGAACTCGCTAAACTCAAACAGCAACTATTTGAAATGTGGCTGTTGGTAATCTCGCAGGTTGAAACTTCACGCGAAGCCCTCTTAAATTTTGACAAAGGTGCTGCTTCCGAAGTCGCTTTCAGAGAGAAGATGGTCGATACCTATGAGCTAAAAATCGACCGCGACTGTGAGAATATTATTGCACTTTACAACCCTGTAGCACCCGACCTTAGATTAACCTTAGCGGTTCTTAAGATTAATGCCGATTTAGAAAGAATTGGTGATTTTGCCCGTGGCATTGCTAGGTTTATAAAGAAAAGCCCAAAGAAGAGCATTAACCCTGAATTATTAAGGGTTTGCCAGATTGACGAGCTAATTAAAAACGCTGTTGACATGCTTACCGATGCAAAGACTGCTTTTGAAAACGAAAACTCAAGAATGGCGCTAAGCATCTTCTCCCAAGATGATTTTTTAGATGATGTACATAAAAACTCCAATAAAATCATTGCTGATTATATCAGGAAACATCCCGATGAGATTGATGAAGCTCTTCACCTACACAGCATTATTCGTAAGGTTGAAAGGATTGGTGACCATTGTAGCAATATCGCCGAGGAGATAATTTTTTTCCTTGAAGCAAAAGTTCTAAAGCATAGCGGGAAGAAGAAGTTATAAAAAAATAGATTTAAATTTAATTTAACATCTGAGCAACATATCAATTGCTTCTTTACAAGAATTCATCTTATAATGCCCGTTATCATAAATATGAATTCAGTGAATTCCGTTGTAAATTAAAAGAAAATTATTGCATGGAAAATAATATAAAAATATTGATTGTTGATGATGATCTAATTTTCATTGAATTCTTAGATTATATACTTAGTAAAGAAGGATATATTGTTATTCAGGCAAATTCCGGTGATGAAGCAATTGAAATTGCCAGAAGAAGCAACCCCCACCTAATCCTCCTTGATATTAAAATGCCAAAAAAGGATGGCATTGAAGTCTGTATTGCACTAAGGAATATCCCCGAAATTAGCCATACAAAAATTGCATTTGTCTCTGGGCTTTTGGACGACAAGTCAAAAATAGCAGGCTTTGAAGCGGGTGCCGATGATTATATTTGCAAACCTATAAAACCTAAAGTATTATTAGCCCGAATAGGTGCATTACTAAAAGCCTTTAAACACCCAATAATATATAACGATGAGAAAGATACGCTAAAGAAATTTGGGAACATTACCATCGATTTTGAAAAATATCTGGTTATTGTTGATCGGAATGAAATTGAATTACCAAAAAAAGAATTCCAATTGCTAAAACTACTATCATCAAAACCATCAAAAGTATTTACCCGCCAAGAGATTTTAGATCAAATATGGGAAAATAGCATTAACCAAGGATCTAGATATATTGATGTACACATCCACAATCTGAGAGAGAAACTCGGATCAAATCATATTAAAACAATCAAAGGAGTGGGGTATAAATTCAGTTAATATTTTCAAAACGATCCGCTTATAAAACAAAATCAAATCTTTATGCTTTCATTGCCTTACGGCAAATTCTCAAAAAAACGCTCAGTTCCTGCGAATGCAAGAATCCCCTTCTTTATATCCAGATTCCAGGACTTCGCCTGGAACCGAATTTATGAGTTCGGCAGAGCCAATGACAATGGAGTGTGTTTTGCTTATAATAACGTCAGTTCGACACAAGAAACAATGTATTAACCTATATATCAATTAATTTGTTTTATTTGAATCAATGGAATAGTGGGAAATTGGAAAAATGGAGGATACAGGTAAAAATCTAACCATTTGTTTTGACTTCGTCGAGTTCTGGTTGACTTCATCGATCCCTGCGGGATTCGCTCCAGGTTCGTTATTGGCTCTGCCGAACTTCGTTTCCATTGTTCCACCACTCCATTCATAAACATCATATCTATAAATATCTGCTTATTATATTCTTATCGTAACTCTTATATCGGGTTCATGTTATTATACACATATCGCCAAAAAATTCTAAATTTGCCATTCTATATTTTTAAGAACTAAAATTTTGCAGATGTTAAGTGAAAATTTAAGAAATGAAAGTTTGGAGGAGAAATCAAAAAACTTTCTCGAAGAGATTATTGAAGAGGATATTCGAACAGGAAAACATGCAGGTAGAGTGCTTACCCGCTTTCCTCCAGAACCCAATGGGTACTTACACATTGGTCATGCCAAATCCATTTGCTTAAATTTTGGTCTTGCCCAGCGTTACGGTGGCAAAACAAATCTCAGATTTGATGATACAAACCCAACCAAGGAAGATGTTGAATACGTTGATTCTATTAAGGAGGATGTTCATTGGCTTGGATTCGATTGGGCTGGAGAATATTACGCATCCGATTATTTTGAGCAGCTTTACGAATGGGCAATTGTTTTAATAAAAAAAGGACTTGCTTACGTTGATGATCAAACTCAGGAAGAGATTCGTACAACACGAGGAACAGTAAACCAAGCGGGTAAAGATAGCCCTTGGAGAAATCGTTCCGTTGATGAAAACGTTGATCTTTTCAAGCGCATGCGCAACGGTGAATTCAAGGATGGGGAAAAGGTGCTTCGTGCAAAGGTCGATATGGCACATCCAAACATGTTGCTACGCGATCCAATCCTATACCGAATTATCCACACTGAACATCATCGCACTGGGGATAAATGGTGTATCTACCCAATGTACGATTATGCCCATGGGCAGAGCGATTCAATTGAAAAAATCACACACTCAATATGTACCCTTGAGTTTGATGTACACCGTCCGCTTTACGACTGGTTTATTGAGAAACTTGAGATATTCCCATCGCACCAATACGAGTTTGCACGATTGAACATGACCTATACCATGATGAGCAAGCGCAAATTACTTCAACTTGTTCAGGAAAAGGTTGTAATGGGCTGGGACGATCCTCGCATGCCAACTATCTGCGGGTTGCGTCGTAGAGGGTATACACCAGAGGCGATCAGGTTTTTCACCGAAAAAGTGGGTATCGCAAAGCGCGATAATGTAATTGACCTATCGTTACTAGAATTTTGTTTAAGAGAAGATTTGAATAGGCGTGCACCTCGCCGTATGGCAGTTCTAAACCCACTTAAAGTGGTTATTACCAACTACCCCGATGGACAAGTGGAACAGTTGGAAGCCGTAAATAATCCCGAAGATGAATCGGCAGGGAAGAGGCTTGTACCATTCTCAAAGGAATTATATATTGAGCAGGAAGATTTTATGGAAAACCCTCCAAAGAAATTCTTCCGCCTTGCACCTGGGCAAGAGGTTCGGTTACGTTATGCTTACTTTATGAGGTGTAATGAGGTGATTAAGGATTCTGCTGGTAATATCACCGAGTTACGCTGTACTATTGATCCTGCCTCAAAGGGAGGAAATTCTCCCGATGGCAGAAAGGTACAAGGAACAATTCATTGGGTATCGGCTCAACAGGCTATTAAAACTGAGGTTCGTTTGTTCGATAGGCTATTTACTAAGGCCAACCCCGATGATGTTGCTGAGGGTGAGGATTGGAAATCGTCCATTAATCCCGATTCTTTAAAAGTGATTGAAGCATATTTAGAACCTGCACTTGCTGAGGCTAAATCGCTTGATAAGTTCCAGTTTGAGCGAATGGGATACTTTAGCGTTGATTACGATTCAAAACCGGGTAAGCTGGTGTTTAATCGTACCACCACTTTGAAGGATACTTGGGCTAAAATCTCAGGGCAATAAATTAGTTGACAGTTGTAAGCTGCTAGTTAATAGTAAAATTACCGCTAATTGCTTATAACATGTCATTTTTTCAAGCAAAACGTTTGGAATATTCCAAACACTTCAACTATATTTGCAGCCTGAAAATTGTCCTGTAGTGTAATTGGCAACACGTCTGATTCTGGATCAGAAGAGTCCAGGTTCGACCCCTGGCAGGACAACAAAAAAGCCGCATTTGTTGCGGCTTTTTTATTTTGTGTTGAGTACGTTGAGCTGGATTTGAAATCCGGCTCTTTGCTTTTATGGGGATTACAAATGCTTTTATCGGATTAAAAATTTTTACTTCGAATTACAAATTTGAGGTGAACGTATGTCCAAAAAAGTAAAAAGAGGTTTAAACATTTAAAATTAGAAACGTCGAATTATTTATTATTTGTTTAACTTTGATGAAAAGACGTAAAATGAAAAAAGCAATAAATTTCAAATCAATTTTCATATTCACATTATTAGTTAACGTTATTAGTTTACCAATATTTGCTCAGTATGAAGTTAAGACAGGTCGATTATATAATTCTCCTATTCGTTCCCATTCATTTCATCTATATCTATTTGCATCAGGTTGCGAAAATGGAGCAGTTAATATTTGGATTACAGAACTTACTAAAGCAAAGAACAAGGTTTTAGCAATGAGTTTTAATCCAACAGGAGGATATCTTGCTTCAAGCAATTTTAATGAAATTGATGTTTGGAAAATTGAAGAAAAGAATAAACTAGCAAAAAAATTTACTGGAGCTAAAGATTCAATTAGATGTATTGCTTTTAGCAGTAATGGAGAATTCATTGCTGCCTGTAGTGACGATAAAAACGTATATGTATGGAATTTTAAAGAGAATAAATTAATTGCTGTCTTGTCTGGACATTCAAGAAGGGTAAATAGTGTATGTTTTAGTCCCAACGGCTTATGTTTAGCAAGTGGTAGTGCAGACAGCACGGTGAAAACATGGAATTTACGGGAAACAAAAGTTTTAAAAACATTTAAAGGGCATGGTGACATTGTAAATAGCGTTAGTTACAGTCCAGATGGCTTATTTTTAGCCAGCGGAAGTTCAGATAACACCATAAAAATATGGGATGTAAATACAGGTAAAGTAACTAAATCTCTTATAGGTCATAATGGTAAAATAAATTCTGTTGTATTTCATCCTTCGGGTCTTTTTTTAGCAAGTGGTAGTGATGATAAAACGGTAAATGTGTGGCATGTAAAAAGGAACAAAATTATTTATTCATTAAAAGAACACATGAAATCGGTAACTTATGTTGGGTATTTAAAAGACTATGAAACGGATAAAGTGTTTTTAGTAAGTTGTGGTTTGGATGGTCGTTTGATTATTCGAACGGAAATTTCCTTACCCCCTTCATATGATATCTTAATAAATCAAATGGCTGAAAGCAAACTATCCGAATGGGAGAAAAAGGGGATTTATGAAAAAACTGTTGATTACGAAAAACGCCTTACCGAACTTCGTGCGTCAAAAATGAGTGAGTTTATTCAGGAAGCAACTAATTATTATGCTTTACAAACAGTTGCTCTATCTAATCCTAAAAAAGAACAATATGATGCCGATAATGAAACTTTCACATTGACTTTTAAAGATTTAAATCCAATAAAATTAAATGTATCGAACACAAATGCTGAATATTTTGACAAGAACTATAAAAGTTGCGTGTTTAAAAACCCCGTATTTTCTATAAACGAAGATGTTTTTTCACTTGCACAGCTAGAAATAAAAGATACAATTAATAATAAAGCATATTATTATGGAAAAGAAGACCCGGAGGCTGTAAGGTTAAGAAATGAAGTTGCTCTTAAGAAAATTGAAATTGTCCCCACAACAGTAGTTTTAGAAGTAAAAAATTATGAAGACACATTAAAAAAACAATTAGCCCAGTATATTGACGACCTACATTCTTCTAAAAGAATGACTGATAATGTATCAACTAATGTTAGCACAAAAGCTGTTATCGAAAAGGATTCTGTGGGTAATAATGAAATAAACTTTCACGTAGAGTACAGTTATGAGGTGATAAAAGCATCTGTAGATAATCAGACTGATGATTTTCCAGCAGGGAAGTACAAATTAACTCAATCAAATGCAGCAAAAGCAACTTTACAAATTTTACAGGAAACTTTAGAAACAAAATTAGTTTCATATTTAAAAACGGGTACAAAAGTTACTATAAAGATTACTGGTTCTACTGATGCAACACCAATTGGAGGCAAAATTCCATATGGCGGGGAATATGGTGATTTTGATGATGAACCATGTTTTATAAATGGTAATTTAAGTAGTATAAATATAAATAAAACGGAAGGTATTAAAGAAAACTTTCAGCTTGCTTTCTTAAGAACTTATGGTGTTCGACAAATTTTAGAAACATACGCTGAGCCACTGAAAAAAACAAAGAACTCTTTTCAGCACTTTGCAGTAGTTAGCAAAGAAAAAGGTTCACAGTTCAGAAGGATTTCCATTGAACTTATAATTCATGGTGTTTTTAATGAATATAAACAAAAGAAAACCGTCTTGTCCGATGTTGATTTAAATATACCACAGGTTGCTTATACTAATCCTAATAGATTTGCGCTTATTATTGGAAATGAAGACTACAGTAATTTTCAAACGGATATAAAAGCTGAGAGCGATGCTTTATTTGCTAAAAATGATGCCGAAACATTCAGAGAATATTGCACAAAAACGCTTGGTATTCCTGCCCAAAATATAACATTTCAAAACAATGCAACATCGGCTCAAATGAGACGATTACTTAAAAAGCTCACAACAATAGCGGAAATTAAAAAGGGTGAAGCAGAGCTTATATTTTATTATTCAGGGCATGGGTTACCCGATGAATCTACTCAAACACCTTATTTATTGCCCGTTGATATAAGTGGATCTGATATTAAATCAGGAATATGTTTAGATACAATATGCAAACAACTTAATCAGTATCCTTGTAAAAGAGTAACGATGTTTTTGGATGCATGTTTTAGTGGGGGAGCCCGTAATCAAAGCATGCTTAGTTTAAAAGGAGTTAAGGTAAAACCAAAAGAATCAATTTTGTCAGGGAATTTAATTATGTTTTCATCTAGTTCCGGAGATGAGAGTTCTACTATCTATAAGGATAGATTTCATGGAATTTTCACATATTATTTACTCAAAAAATTACAAGAAACTAAGGGAGAGGTTTCTTATCAGGAATTATCGGATTATATTTATCAAAACGTTACTTTAGAGAGTATTAATATAAACAATCAAAAACAAACTCCACAAATATTGGGTAGTCCTCAAATTCAAAATGAATGGATTAATTGGCATTTGAATGATAAATAATAGGGACTAGTGTAAACAAAGTTTGATTCTAGTTTCAAATAAATTAGGTATGAATGAAAAAGGAGAGACATAGGTGGTTACATAGTTATAATTCATTTTTTCGCAATGAGTTAGATCATGGATTCTTATTGCTTTTATAAGGATAACAAATTCAAAACTCTAACTAACCAATAGTTAACCAAAACGAACCGCCATGCCTTTCAACATTATCAAGGTTTTTATGATTCCATATTGGTTCAAGAATGGCGCTTAATTCATTATCCTCGCTTATAAAATAGTTGGGCAGCAAAGGTTTATATTTTTTGCTATTGGCTAGTAAATACATCGCCAAGCCATACTGCTCGGAGTAAAATCTATCGCACATAAATTGTGGATAATCAAAGGGTAAATATATATCATGAATATGGACAATAACTCCTTTAGGTATATTTGGTAAAATATCTAGATAAAAAACAAGCGAATCGGAATTCGGTAAAATTCGATGGGAGTTATCAATAAAGAGTATGTCATTTTCTTTTAGCGAAAAAATAAAATCAAAATTTATGTTTTCAAAAGGTTCACGAATAATTTTAGTTGCAAGTTGGTCTATTTCTGCTCTGGGAGCGGGATCAATTGAAATAATGTTTGTTTTCAAAGCATTGTCCTTTATTGCTTTGTAAGCAACCTTTGTAGAAAAACCAGAACCTACCTCAATGTAAGTTTCTGGCTTAAATCTTGAGATTATGGTATAAATTCCAACTATATCTAAACCGGGTAAATATTTATTGTTATAGACGGGTTTCGATTCATCGCTCTCCTCGTCCATTTTTTTAAACGACTGAAATACCTCTTTATATTTTACCGCTTCGTTTAATAATTCAATATACAATGAACGATTTTCGTTTATCAGTTGATAAAGTAGGTCGTGTGCAGGTTTCCCGTAACCATACCTTGGTTTAAAGTTTACTTTATAGTCTAAAAATAAATTTTGAAACTTTGGAGAAAGAAACCTATAGATATCTCTGATTTTCATAATCTATAATTGAAGTGTTGACAGTATAAATCCTTGCTCTAAATGTACTATAAATAATTTTACTCCCATTAATTAGGTCATTATTATGCTGTAAATCTATTTATTGGGAGGAAGTGATTTATAAAACTTTTATCCGGTAATAGTTTTTTATATCTTTGATTGATTTTATTTGAAAATTTATGGATGATCAAAAGTATTTTATACAGAGTAATCCAATAGGAACGGGACAAGTTTTTATCGATTCTGTTACTGGGCTTACTTTTGGTATTAGGCATATCAGTTACGATAGGTTAGCATCGGGAAGTATTACTCTACCCAAGGCTTCATCGGTTGATATAAATAATGTTAGCCCCGGACAAAAATGGACATTCACATTCAATGGTAAGGAGTTTGAACTTATTTTGCTAGAATTAAATTATTTACAGGATACCTACAAGGTGCAACTAGCCGAAAAATAATTTGTTAATATAAAACTTTAGTTGCTTGATACAAGTTGCTAGTTTGTTTTACAGCATCTTAATTCATTATCTGTTTTACTCTATTTTAAAGAGTTTAAGATTCGTACCAATCAATTTAACAGAAACTAGGAACGAGTATCTAGCAACTTGAATTAAACAGTTAAAGGGTTGTTAACCAATTTCGGGTCGCCTTTTTAGTTCCTCCATGGTTAGAATCTTACTAAACTCACATTCGGGTAAAACAATATATTCATAACGCTGGTTCCGAAGTTGAGGCTCACACCCCGCATCTACAATTGCCTTTTGGATACCGTATGAATCCATCCTATTGTTTGCTCCTGCGGAGGAGACAACATTTTCCTCAATCATTATCGAGCCAAAATCGTTAGCTCCAGCATGTAGGCATATTTGTGCCGTATCCTTACCTACTGTTAACCACGATGCCTGAATATGCTTAATATTGTTCAGCATTATCCTACTTACCGCAATAGTTCTTATGTACTCTTCGGTGGTTACCTTGCTAGTTACTCCAAGTTCCTCAAGTTTAGTGCCTTTGTCCTGAAATGTCCAAACAATAAAATTTAAAAATCCTATCGCCTCTTTTGGTTTCTTTGCCTGAAGATCGCGGATTTTAACCAAATGCTCAATACGCTCTTCCACTGTTTCGTAATGACCAATCATCATTGTTGCGGACGTAACTAGGTTTAGAGAGTGTGCTTCGGCCATTACATCAAGCCACGCCTGTGAGTTGGGTTTTCCTGGAGATATAAATTTTCTAACCCTATCAACTAAAATTTCGGCACCAGCACCGGGAAGGCTGTCCAGCCCTGCATCAATTAATTCAAGTAAAACATCTCTATAAGATATTTTCTCTACCTTTGCCAAAAATGCTACTTCTGGCGGACCCAGCGCATGTAACTTGATATTTGGAAATAAACCTTTAATTTCCCTAAAAAGAGAGGTGTAGAAGTTTAATCCTAACTTTGGATGCAAACCACCCTGAAGTAATAATTGATCGCCTCCGTAACGCTGAAGTTCTTCAATTTTTATTTTGTACTCTGCAACAGAGGTGATAAAAGCGCCATCATCGGCAAGGCTACAATGAAAATTACAAAATTTACACCCAGATATGCAAACATTTGTAATGTTTACATTTCTATCGATTTGCCATGTAACAATATTGTTTGGAACATGCATCTTTCGTAGTTCTGAACCTAAAAATATAAGTTCACTGGTTGGTGCATTTAGGTAAAGAAAAACACCCTCCTCCTTTGAAAGAGGCTTAAGATCAAGAGCCTTATCGTATAGTTGTTTCAGTTCCATTCAATTTTATTAAGGAGCTATAAAAGTACTAAAATTTAAACTTTACAATTAAAATTAATTCAATGAATTTAAGGGTTTACCATTGCTGGTAATTAAAAGCCAAACAACTCTTAAACTACTCTTACGCTAACTCTTTGAACCTTGCTGTTTTTTTATACTTTTGTACGATAAACCTTACAAAACAAAAAAGGTTGAATATGAGCGAAGAAAAAATTAGAGTCGGAATTACACAGGGTGATATCAATGGGATAGGATATGAGGTAATAATAAAAACCTTTTCCGATCCAAGAGTCAGTGAATCCTGTATTCCAATCATATACGGTTCTCCTAAAGTTGCTGCATACCATAGAAAAGCGCTAAATGTCGAGAATTTTAGTTTCAATCAAATTAAAGATGCCAGCGAAGCCAATCCCAAACGTGCAAATATTGTCAACTGCATGGACGAAAATGTTCGTGTTGAACTTGGAAAATCCACAGAGTACGGCGGAATGGGATCTTTACAGGCGTTAAAAGCGGCAATTGTTGATATAAAAGCCCAAAAAATTGATGTTCTACTTACTGCGCCAATCAATAAGCATAATATTCAAGGGCAAAATTTTCATTTTCCTGGTCACACAGAGTTCCTTGCTAATAGTTTTGATTGCAATGAGGTATTGATGCTAATGGTTAGCGAAATTATGAAGGTTGGAGTTGTTACTGGTCATGTTCCAATTTCTCAGGTACCATCATTGATAACAAAGGATTCAATACTCTCTAAACTTCGCATTCTTAATCGATCATTGATTCAAGATTTTGCTATTCGAAGGCCTAGAATTGCTGTATTGGGTTTAAATCCACATGCTGGCGATCACGGTGTTATTGGTGAAGAAGAGATGCAAATCATTATCCCAGCCATAAACGAGGCTAACAATGAGGGCATTGTCGCCCTTGGACCATACCCAGCCGATGGTTTCTTTGGATCCGAAAACTTTGTTAAGTTTGATGCAATACTAGCAATGTACCACGATCAAGGTCTTGCTCCATTTAAAACTGTAAACTTCGATACGGGTGTTAATTATACAGCCGGACTACCAATTATAAGGACTTCCCCTGCGCACGGTACTGCATACGAGATTGCAGGTAAAGGAGAGGCCTCTCCAAACTCATTTCGACAAGCTTTATACCTTGCACTAGATCTTTTTAAAAACCGACAGGCTTACACGGAGTTAATTAGCAATCCATTACAGCGTATCGATCCTGAAGCAATTTAGCAAATACTATTGATTATAATTTTAAAGAGATGTTTGAATATATTAAGGGCTTAATAGCAGATTTAACTCCAACTTATGTTATCGTTGATTGTGCTGGTGTAGGCTACTACGTTAATATCTCGTTACAAACATACAGCAGTATTGACGGAAAAAAAGATACTCTGGTATACTTGCATCAGGTTATAAGAGAGGATGCACATCTTCTTTTTGGTTTTGCAAGCAAAGAAGAAAGGGATCTGTTCAGGCTTTTAATTAGCGTTTCTGGGGTTGGTGCTAATACGGCTCGGGTTATCCTTTCGTCTATGTCTGCCATAGAAATACAAAAGGTGATTATGCAAGCGGATGTTAATGCATTAAAGCAAATAAAAGGGATTGGTCTAAAAACAGCACAACGTATAGTTGTTGATTTAAAGGATAAGGTATCTGGTAAAGATTTAGAATCTGCCCAATTATTTACATCTATAAACAATACAACACGACAAGAAGCGTTATCTGCTTTAGTTATGCTTGGTTTCAATAAAGCAGCGGCGGAGAAGATTCTTGATCAATTGCTTAAAATTGATATTAACCAAAGCGTAGAAGGATTAATTAAATTGGCACTTAAACAATTGTAGAATAGCTAGAAAAACTAGAGTTTGAAGTATTCATTTAAATATCAGATAGCAGGATTTTTAATTGCTGCCTTTGTTGGTTTTACTAAAACATCAAAGGCATATTCGTTTATAGTTAATTCCTATAATTATAATACCACAGAGAGATCTTTTTTGATGGAAGAAAGCACATTCTTCCAAGCAACAGATACAACCAATCTTCCATACCCTTTAAAACCCGAAGATCCTTTTGCTTCGGATGATAAAAAAAGATCATCTTTTAATTTAGAGTCTCCATCGAATATAAAGATCTCGGTTGACTTTGATCCCGTTACAAAGCAGTATACAATTTACGAAAGGGTTGGTAAGTATAACATTAAACCTCCTAGGGTGATGAGCGAGGAGGAGTATCGAGGATACCAGTTTGAGAATTCTTTGCGAGAGTACTGGCGGAAGCAAAGTTCTGGACAATCTGCTAGTGTAGGATCTATGTTGCTATCTCATATAAAACTGGGAGGAGAGACATTCGATAGAGTTTTTGGAAGTAATACCATTGAGATTATTCCTCAAGGAAATGCAGAATTGAGTTTTGGAATAAATAGTTCAACAACAAATAGCCCTTTCCTTCCACTTGATCAGCGCAGGAGTACCACCTTCGACTTTAAATCGAAGATTCAGATGAATGTTGATGGTAAGATAGGTCAAAAGCTTAAAATGAATGTTCAGTATAATACTGAGGCAACTTTTGATTTTGAGAATAATGTCAAGGTTGAATACAATGGGTTTGAGGATGAAATAATTCAGAAGATCGAAGCAGGTAACGTTTCACTACCGTTACCGGGAACTCTTATAACGGGGAGTCAGAGTTTGTTTGGCTTTAAAACGCAGTTAAAATTTGGGAAGTTGAATATTACAACCGTTTTCTCAAAGCAGAATGGACAAACTCAGGTTATTGAAGTAAAAGGAGGAGCTCAAGCAAAGGATTTTTCTATTAGTGCCGATGAATACGAGGCTAATAGGCACTTCTTTCTTTCACAGTATTTCAGGGATACATACAATAGCACTCTTAAAAATCTACCAATTATTAACACGGGAGTAAATATTACCAAAATAGAGATTTGGGTAACTAATAAACAGGCAAACTATGAAAACTCAAGAGATATAGTTGCGTTTATCGATCTTGCGGAATCAAAGAATAACATCTATTCAAAAACGAATTTTTCACAAACTGGATTAGGCTTATTTCCCGATAATAAATTAAATAACCTTTTCAACCTGATGACCTCTAACTATGATGTTAGAGACATTGCAGGTGTAAACCAAAGCCTATCACCACTTGAAGGTACTGGATTTAGTGAAGGCCAAGACTATGAAAAGATAGAAAATGCGCGTAAACTCCAGCCCAATGAATATACATTTAATGCCAAAATGGGCTATGTGTCACTAAATAACTCATTACTTACAGATGAGGTATTGGCTGTTGCATACGAGTATACGGTGGGAGGTCAAAGCTTTAAAGTAGGAGAGTTATCAACCGATGGAATTGCTGCTCCTAAAGCACTAATTCTGAAACTTCTTAAGGGAAAAACGTTAACCCCAAAAACACCTACATGGAAGTTGATGATGAAGAATATTTACTCTTTGGGGGCGTATCAGGTTAGCAAGGATGAGTTTAGATTAGATGTTCTTTATCAGAATGATGCTACGGGTACAGCATTAAACTATATCAGCGAAATCCCTGACAAACCCCTTATTAAATTATTAAATTTAGATAACCTTAACAGTCAGGGTAATTCGACACCTGATGGTGTTTTCGATTTTATTGATGGTGTAACTATTAATGCGACTAATGGTAAGATAATTTTCCCTGTACTTGAACCTTTTGGTAAGGATCTTAGTGAAAAAATTAAAAGCCATGTAAATCCCGAAAAATATGTTTATCAGGAGTTATATGACTCATCTCTTACAAGGGCAAGGCAGGTTGCTAACAAAAATAAATTTAAACTTGTTGGAACCTACCAGTCTTCGATGGGATCCGAAATATCGCTGAATGCAGCGAATATTCCCAAAGGCTCCGTTGTTGTTACCGCAGCGGGAGCAAAGTTAACGGAAGGAGTGGACTATACGGTTGATTATAATCTTGGTACATTAAAGATTATTAAACCTGGGTTGATTGAATCGGGAACGGCGATTAAGGTTTCACTTGAAAATAATGCGCTATTCAACTTTCAAACCAAAACCCTTGTTGGCACACACTTAGATTATCAAATATCTGATAAATTTAATATTGGTGCCACAGTATTGAATTTAACCGAAAGGCCACTTACACAGAAGGTCAACTTTGGAAACGAAGCGATTTCCAATACAATATGGGGGCTAAACACCTCGTTCCAGAAGGAATCTAGTTTCTTGACCAAGATGGTAGACTTTCTTCCATTTATCCAAACAAAAGAGAAATCAACCATCACATTCGATGCTGAATTTGCTCAATTTGTTCCAGGCTATGCCAAAGCAATAGGTAAGAGTGGTACAGTATATCTTGATGATTTTGAGGGAAGTTCAACGCCAATTGATTTACAAAGCCCATACTATTGGAAGTTGGCAAGTACCCCTTCTAAGCAAAGCGATCTATTTCCAGAGGGAAATTTAAATAATGATTTGAGGTATGGTTATAAAAGGGCGCAAATTGCATGGTACTCTATAGATCCATCCCTTCCTCGAAACATTAATTCTTCGGTGAGATTTAGCGATAAAGAGAGGAGTAGCCATTGGGTTCGAGAAGTTTATGAGAATGAGCTTTTTCCTTATAAAAAAACACCTCAAGGGCAACCCACAAACTTACCAATACTTAATATTGCTTTTTATCCAAGGGAAAGGGGACCTTATAACTATGATCATAATCCACTAGTAATAGACGAAAATGGACATTTTAGAGATCCAGAGACACGATGGGGTGGGATTATGCGACCAATTAGTTCATCGGATTTTGAAGCTCAAAATATTGAGTATATCGAATTTTGGTTGATGGATCCATTTGTATACGATTCCACCAAGGCTGGAGGCGATTTGTACTTCAATTTGGGGAATATCTCGGAGGATATTCTTCGTGATGGTCAAAAAACATTTGAAGGAGGATTACCTTCTTCTGGAGATCTTAAGAATACGGGTATTACAAATTGGGGGCGTTATCCTAAAATTAAATCTATACCCAATGTATTTGTTCCAAATGATGGTCAAAAATATCAGGATGTTGGTCTTGACGGTCTTAGTTCAAAGTACAATTTAACAGGAGGAGGTGAAAATGATGAGCAAACATTTTTTGCTGATTATTTGAATCAGATTAAAGGTTTTACAAACGCTGATGCATTTAGTGAAATTTATAACGACCCATCGAATGATGATTACAAGTATTTTTTAGATCCCGACTATTCAACGAGAGGAGCAGGAATCCTCGATCGGTATAAAAAGTACAACAACATGGAAGGTAACTCTCCCACTAGCAATCAAAACAGCGGAACGGCAGGTACTCAGGAGCCAGATGGAGAAGATATTAATAGAGATCAGACCATGAGCGATAATGAAGCTTACTTTCAGTATCGTGTTTCTTTACGACCCGAGGATATGAAGGTTGGAAATAATTTTATTACCAACAAAGTGACAACCTACACAAAAATGCCTGCATATAGCCAAAAACAAAAGGTTGCATGGTATCAATTTAAAGTTCCTATTACTGAGTATGAGAGAATTGTTGGGCCAATTCAGGACTTTAAAATGATAAGTTTTGCCAGAATGTTTTTAAAAGGATTCAATGATACTTTAATTCTCAGATTTGCAAAACTTCAGCTGGTAAGAGACGAATGGAGAAGATACGGTCTTTCTCTAATTGAGGGACAAGAGGGTGTTCCAGGAATGGATCTTCCATCAGGAAGTTTTGAAATATCTTCTGTAAACTTAGAGGACAATAGCTCGAGGACACCGGTTAATTATGTTCTTCCTCCAGGATTAAGTAGATCAATCGATCCTAGTTTAAATGAAGTTATAGAACAAAACGAACAATCAATGGAGTATAAGGTACTTAATCTCGCTGAGGGTGATGCTCGTGCAGGTTTTAAAAATCTCAATTTAGACATTCGCCAGTACCGTAAATTGACAATGGACGTACATGCCGAGGCAATACCTGGCTACACCCTAAACGATAACGATTTAACTATCTTTATAAGACTAGGATCTGATTATACAAACAACTACTATGAGTATGAGTTACCCCTTAAGGTAACCCCTCCACGCAGCAATTACAACAACAATAGTGAGGCTGATAGAATTAAAGTTTGGCCTCGCGAGAATCTTTTTGATATTAACCTTGAAGCATTAACTGACACAAAACTTGCCCGTAATGATGCCATGCATAAACTTGGTTCAAGTATCACAACAAGCACAATTTATGTAAAAATGGATGGCAATCGAAAGATTAAGGTTACTGGTAATCCTAATCTTAGCAACGTTAAAGTGTTGATGATAGGTATTCGTAACCCTGGACGCTCAAGCGATCCAACAAGCGATGGGCTTTCCAAATCAGCAATTATTTGGGTTGATGAACTTCGGCTATCAAATACAGATGATAAAGCAGGCTGGGCTGCAAATGCACGTATGTCGGCAAAACTAGCCGATCTGGGTATGGTTACAATTGCAGGAACTACAATAAAACCAGGATTTGGCTCAATAGAATCAAAGGTTAGTAATAGAAGTACCAACGATTATTATCAATACGATTTAAGTGCAACACTTGAGATGGGTAAATTCTTCCCTTCGACCTCTGGCGTTAGAATTCCATTATATGTTGGTTATAGCGAGTCTTTCTCCAACCCAGAATACAATCCACTAGATCCTGATATTCCATTAAAAACAGCATTGGATAAGGCTTCAACAAAATCTGAGCGTAACGAAATTAAAAAATTGGCTCAGGATTATACCCGAAGGAAAAGTTTTAACCTAACTAACGTTAAGATTGATAAAATGGATGGAAAGCCCTGGCTTTTATCACCTTCAAACTTTTCGGTTAGCTACTCTTTCAGTGAGCAATTCTCTAGAAATATTAAAACTGATCATAGAATTCAGAGAAATATTAGAGGAGCATTCACCTATAATTATGGTACAAAACCAAAACCTATAACCCCATTTAAAAATGTAAATTGGTTAAGTTCAAAATATTTACGGCTAATAAAAGATTTTAACTTTAATCTAATACCTTCCCAGTTTTCTTTCCGTACAGATTTGAATAGGAACTACTATGAACAGCAGTTGCGTAATATCAGTAATCCTAATATGATTCTAACACCAACCTATTCAAAAGAGTTTCTTTGGAATAGAGTTTATACGCTTAACTGGGATCTTGCTCAATCAATTAAGTTTGATTTTAATGCTAACAATGTTGCTCAAATTGATGAGCCTGGGGGAATAGTAGATCGTCGATACAGAGATTCATACGAACATTGGAAGGATTCAGTTTGGCATAATATTTTAAATTTTGGACGAACCACCGATTACAATCATCAGTTTAATGTAACGTATACGTTACCAATAAATAAAATACCATTCCTTGATTGGACTTCTTTGACGACAAGGTATTCGGGCAACTATAAGTGGACGGCTGGACCAATACTTGCTGACACTTCTCGTTTTGATCCAGGCAATACAATTCAAAACTCAAACACTATTCAAGCTACAGGTCAACTGAATATGATGGGTCTATATAATAAGGTTGGTTATCTAAAACGATTAAATCAGAAATTTGATCAAATGGCCAAAGGTGGATCGAAGCAGCAACAGAAAATGAAAATTATTAAGTATGAGGAAAATGATGTGAGGCTGAGGGCAAATGTTGCAAAATCGATTTTTCATCGATTAAAAACAGAGAATGTTACAGTTAAAGTGTATACTGAAAAAGGAGCCGAAATTAAGGTTGCTACAGAAATAAAAAACGATGAACGTGTCACCATTAAAGCAGAAAAGGAGTACGAAAAATTAAGGGTTGTGATTGAGGGTAAGATACCCGAAAAGCCTAATCCGCTCAAATTTATTGCGGAAGGAGCTTTAAGAGTTCTTATGGGAATAAAAGTCGTATCAATAGCATATTCTGAGAATAATGGAACTATGCTACCTGGCTACAAACCTACTACTCGGTATCTTGGAATGAACGATGTGAATGGCGTAACTGCACCTGGTTTTGAATTTATATCTGGCTGGCAAGATCCCGAATTTGCTTGGAAAGCAATACAAAATGGATGGCTAAGCAAAGATACAACTTTAAGTAACCCAGTACTTTTCACGAGCAATGAAAACCTAAATTTCCGCACAACTTTTGAACCTATACCAAGTTTGCGGGTGGAACTTAGTGCCATTAGAACTTATTCCAGCAACCATAGCGTATACTATCATGCCGATGCTAATGGTGTTTTTAATCCTCGCAACCCTTTAACCACAGGAAATTTCAGTATGAGTGTTATTAGCATAGGTACTGCTTTTAAATCGCCGAATAGTGTTTTTGACAAGTTCCGAAATGCCCGCATTGGTATTGCTGAGCAATTAGCTGCTTATCGGGAAGGAGTAAGTACCATGAATTACCAAAGAGGTAATGGCGATTTTCCTGTTGGATATAGTAATTTATCGCAAGATGTGCTTATTCCATCTTTCCTTGCTACTTACACTAGTTACACAAAAAAAAGAGCTCCGTATGATGATTTTCCAAAAATACCTTTTCCAAACTGGCAGATAACCTACGATGGTTTGGCTAAACTTCAGCCTTTTAAAAATTTCTTACGTACTTTTTCTCTAACACATGGATACAGATCTGTTTATACAATAGGTGCTTACACTTCAAATCTAAAGTATAATAACGAAATGGATGATGGATTGACAACAGTGACAAATGCAATAGATGATTTTATTTCAAAGAGAGAGATTTCCAATGTATCCATAACCGAAACCTTTACCCCATTAATTGGATTGGATATGACTTGGATTAACAATCTTACTGGTAGGTTCGAGATTAAATCGGGGCGTTCATTATCAATGAGTTTTGCCAACAATCAGCTCACTGAGATTGATACTTGGGAATACGTTATAGGTTCTGGTTATCGGTTCGAAAATCTACCTTTAATTTTTAGCACAGAAAAAGGTAAAGAAAAAACCTTGAAGAGCGATCTGAGACTTAGGGTCGATTTTTCGCTAAGAAAGAATGAGACAGTTCTTCACAAGATGGTTGAAGAAATTAATCAAACAACATCGGGTCAAAGGGCTGTATCTGTTAAGGCATCAGCCGATTATGTGATAAGTAATCAAGTAACAATCAGAGCTTTCTTCGATTGGGCAAAGAATACACCACTAGTTTCAGGATCATCCTATCCTATGGTAAATACGAGTTTTGGTTTTAGCGTTCGTTTTACTATGATTCAATAATTTCAGTCTTTCACCAATCCTATTCCTACAGAAATCTTAATCAAATTACTATTTTTAAGTATAAAAAATTTGAAAACTAAATAAAACATTAAAATAATAATCATAACAGTATTTTATATCTACAAAAAAAAGTATTTTTGGAACAACAAATTAAACAAAACGTTAACAATCAAAAAAATATAATCATGAATGTTCCTGCAAATTTAAAGTACACAAAGGATCACGAGTGGATAAAAGCGGAAGGAAGTAATGCTATTATTGGTGTAACGGACTTTGCCCAAGGTCAGCTAGGTGATGTTGTTTTTATTGAGATTGAAACTCAAGGCGAAACCCTTGCAAAGGAAGAAGTTTTTGGTACAATTGAAGCTGTGAAAACGGTATCTGATATGTTTATGCCTGTTGCTGGCGAAATTCTTGAGGTTAACCCAAAACTCCTAGACTCCCCCGACGTGGTAAATAAAGATCCTTATGGTGATGGTTGGATGGTAAAGATTAAAATGACTGATGCCGCTCAACTTAATGAACTTTTAACACCAGAGCAATACAAAGAGCTTATAAACGAATAAACTTTCTAAAAAAAGCCCCGGAGTGCCGGGGTTTTTTTATAACGTTAATTATCCTTTGGCATGTTAAAATTTGAAAACAAAATTGGTGTTTTTGGTGCGGGCGGTCTCGGTAAAGAAGCTATGTGCTACATCATGGACTGTTTGTCGGGATCAAAATATAAAATCGAAGAAATTGCTGTTTTTATTGTTGACGATAAATATTTTACTGAGAAAACAAATTTTGGTATACCCGTAGTTCCGCTTTCTCAATTTTCATTTGCCAACTATGAGATTCTTGTTGCTATTGGAGAGTCATCGGAGAGAAAAAAAATTATTAATAGCCTTCCGATGGATACAAAATTTCTATCGCTCATCCATCCTAAAAGCATTGTATCAAAGTATGCCGAATTAGCGGAAGGAGTTATTATTGCTCCGGGAGCAGTTATTTCATGTGATACAAAAATAGGGAAACATGCAGTTATTAATTACAACGCTACAATAGGACATGACTGTGTTATCGGCGATTTTTTTACTGCCTCTCCAGGAGCAAATATTAGTGGACGATGTGTTATTGACGAATGTGTTTATTTTGGGGCAAACGCAACAATTCGTGAAAGAATAAAAATATTTAAAAATGTTACTATAGGAATGGGTGCTGTTGTTGTAAAAGATATTATAGAAGAAGGTACTTACATTGGTAACCCTGCTAAAAAGTTGGAGAAAAAATAATTTATGCTGATTTTTTAACAACTTCAATAATCTTCTTTTGTTCTTCCCAGTTTAAATCTGCAAATAAGGGTAAGCACAAAATGCGTTGTGAGATTGAGTTGGCAATTGGTGTAACTTGAGATGCTACATAATTTAATTTTTCGAGGGATGGAAAAAAGTATCTTCTTGGAAATATCTCAAGTTTGTTTAATTCTTCTTTAACTTTAAGCAGAATCTTTTCACTCGAAAATACTATCGGGAAATAAGCATAATTATTGGTTGCTTTTAAACTGTATTGCTGTAGTTTTAATGATTCTGTTCCCAAGAAAGAATCAACGTATCGGTTGTAAATAGATTTTCTTCCGGCAATAATATCTTCAATATCATCGAGAATACATAAACCCATCGCTGCTTGAAATTCATTCATCTTACAGTTTATTCCCAACTCGGTAATTTGATCATATCCTGGAATTCCAAAATTGATAAGAAGTTTTGCCTTATCGTATGTTTTTTTATCCTTTACGATTATTGCACCCCCCTCGATAGTATGGAATATTTTGGTTGCATGAAAACTAAACGTAGAGATATCTCCTAGACCTGCAATTGAAGCACCATTGTATTGAACACCAAAAGCATGTGCAGCATCGTAAATAATAGGAATTGAATTATCCTTAGAAATTTTTACTAAAGAATCGTGATCGCATGGATTACCAAATACATGAACAGCAACAATAGCAGATGTTGATGGGGTAATCGCTTTTCGTACATTTTCAGGGGAAATATTAAAGCTATTGGGATCAATATCTGCAAAAACGGGATTAATGTTCTCCCACACCAAAGAGCTGGATGTTGCAACAAACGAAAAGGGTGTTGTTATTGCCTGATCTTTTACTTTTAATAATCGATAAGCAATTTGAAGAGCCAGAGTTCCGTTTGAAACTAAAACAACATAAGGAACTTGAAGATATTCTGACAATCTAGCCTCAAGAGTTTGGGTTAACGCGCCATTATTGGTTAACCACCCCGACTCAAAGATTCTCCGAACATAATCTTGATACTTCTCTAAAGCAGGTAAATATGTTTTTGTTACGTTTATCATTTTACGCTAAATACATTACTCCATAGTTCAATATAATGATGTTCCGAAAAAACATTCAAAACTAAGGTTTTATTTTTAATAGCATCATTAGGATTCATTAATATAAAACTTTCAAAGGATTGGTTTTTAATGTCCAGAGTATCCCAAACAGCTATACCTTCTGACTTAAAATAGGAAAAGGTGGTAGTATCGCTCCGAACAAATACTTTTTTTCCTAGCCAAAGAATTGAAATAAGGTTACCAAGACCTTGTTGACGCTGATGATTCATTATAGCAATATCAACCTCCTGAAGTATTTTGCTGTATTCGGTAGGAGGCAAAAGGTGGAGCAACGGCTTAAATTTTTCGCCCAATACCCTAAATCCCTCATCGTTAACCCGTAGAGAGTATGCTGCATCACGTCCGTATGAAAGGGGACAAATAACCTGAATATCTTCATCCTTAAAACGCTCAAGTATGTGCAGAAGTTCAAAATGATTATTGGATGGATCTGCGGAATTTCCAGCAAGTATTTTAATTGTTTTCCCTTTTGAAACATTTTCTCCCTGTGAGAGTTCCGTAAAATTAATGGGGAGAGGATATATGGTTTTAGTATATGCCGCATCCGTTTTGTAAATTTTTTTTATAAGGTTAAAATCCTCCGTCAAAAAACCTGCAATATTCCCTAAGCGGCGAATTATTATTTTCCTACAAAGTTCATAAAACCTCGTCTTTAGGTTATTATTCTTTTCATTGTAAATGTAAATATCACCACCCCAAAAAATCCAAACCAATTTTTTTGATAGCAAGGAAAAGATTACCCAAAATGGAAGTGAAATTCCGTAAGGTAGGTAATGGATATATATCCTTTTAGCTCTAAATAGTTGAGGAATGAAAAGAATCAGCGAGATGAAATTTGGCTTTTCTTTAATTGATGTTGTCTCTTTGTAATTACTTCTTTTGGTATTCTTTGAACGAAAAACAAAATGATGCTGTTTTGTAGAGAAGTTTCTCTCAATGAATTTTATAAAACTTATATGATAATAATTTTCCGATGTCATTATATGGATAAACATACCACTCATTCTATATTAATGATTTATAAAGCAATTCAAGTTGTTTTCCACAAACCTCCAGATTATATTTTTCAAGAACGGTCTCTCTCCCTCTTTCTCCCATTTCAGCACATACTTGAGGGTTACTATACAGATATTTAATTTTTGCTGCTAAATCATCACTTTCGTTGCTCCTAAAAACAACTCCGCATCTACGTCCCTCAACAATATCAATTTGTGGTGCACAGTTCGATACAATAAGGGGTTTCCCGAATAGCATATACTGGAAAACCTTATTGGCCACACCCGATTCATGTTGCTCGTTTTTAAAAATTGGAGATAAACAGATATCACTAGCAATTGTATATGAAGAAAAATCGCTGATATCCTTCCATTTGTAGTGTGTTACCCTCTCTTTTATTATAGGATTGTTCATGTACCGATCAAAGGTTACTTGTTCATGGCCATCAATTGGCCCGATCAAGAGAAGGTGTATTGATGGAATTTCGTTGGCGAGAATCTTTATGGCCTCAAAACATGTAAAAATTCCTCGCCGTTCGCTAATACCCCCAAAGTAAAAAAGTACAAATCGATCCTTTTTAGGAAATATATCCAGTTTTATTGGGAATGATAGCATTTGCTTAACATCTGGCACATTGGGATATACGAATAAATTGCTAGGATTTATTGTAGGATATCGATTTGTTAGAGCTAATTTAAATGAATTACTTAGAACAATTATTTTACTTGCGTATGATAAGTATTTTTGCTCTTTTCTTTGCCATGCTTTGGGTCTACTCAATAAATTGTATGGAAATTTAGATGACCATTTGTAGGATAGTATAGCTGCTGGGAAGTTTTCGTGAAGGTCGAGAATAACAGGGAGTTGCCCATTTCCGCCCATGTAGGCAATTTTTGACATGTATAGATCGTGAGCATGAAGATATTGTGGGTTTACCTCTTTTACAAATTCACGTACTTTCTTTATCCATAGTTTTTCATAGAAAGGAAGAGTGTTCATTAACCCAAAAAGTTTGTTCTTTGTTGACTTGCTAAATTTAAACCTATGAATGGTTACACCGTTGATTATCTCATGCTCTTTATAGGTATTATAGTTTGGACATAAAATATGAATCTCATAACCAATCGATTTTAAGAAACACACCTCATTCGAAACCCTAATATCTATTGTAAACTCATTATCAAGAATAATTCCAATCTTCATATCAAAATACTTTTATTTATTGTGGTTCTTCTACCTCTGAAACTTGTTCGTCAATTTCCTTGGGTGCTGTATTAATAAATATATTCCTAATGCTGGTTATGAATGATTTTAATGCATCAACTTCAGATTTATCAAACACTCTAAAAGCGAATAGAAAAAATGGGAACAGAAGGAGTGAGGAAGATTTTGTCAGCACCCTTACCCCCAAAGAGTAGCTATTAAATAAACTACCGGCAAAATATAGTATTGCGCCAATAATAATTATTGTAAATACCCTATCAAGCCTATAAGGGATATGGTAGTATTTTTGAGCGTAATATTGGATAATAATAAAGTATGCAATTTGAGATATTAATGATGAGATTGCAGCGCCGTATGTTCCAAAATAAGGGATAAGCAATATGTTTAACCCCAGATTAAAAGCCGCAATTCCTGCTAATACGATCCCAATAATTTTTGTGCGTTTAGTAATTTGAAGCCCAATAACCGAAGTGTCCTTTAACAAAGCAAATATAATCCCTAGGCTGAGTATGGGAATTAGTTTGTATGCATCCCAGTACATAGTCCCTTTCGAAAAAAGTTTAGTTATCTCTAAACCAAAAAGAGAAAGAAACAATGACGTATAGACTACAATAAGAATAAACCAGGTCATTATCCTTGAGTATATAGCCTTATGATCGGGGTGATTCATTAGCTTAAAATAGGTGGGTGTTAATGCAATCTGAATGGAGTTGACAATGAGTAGTTTCGTTATGTTCGTGACTTTAACTCCTATGTTATAAACACCAACGTTAAGTGGTGTGGAAGAAAAATTCAGAACATATCTATCAAATACATTGAGTAAAACACCCGAAATTGATGCTAATGCTAAAGGCAGGCTGAAAACTATCATTTCCTTGATAACAGGAAAATTGAATTTGACTTCAATATGTTTTAGTATGTATGGGATTGTAACTACTACAAAGGCAATATTTCCAAGAAGAAGAGCCTCATAAATACCCAATAATCCATGATGTACATATTTAAGTAGGTATATTGTCGCAACAAGCGAAACGGTAAGTCTGATAATGTTGGTTGTGATATAGAAGGTTGGTTTTTCTTCAACTCTCATTTGCGAAAGAGTTAAATCAATTAAGAACTGAATCGCAGATCCAATAATCATTAATGCGATTGGTAGCGCAAAAGTATCTTTATTGAAAAGGATTATAGAAAGTGTTTTTGAACAAAAAAATCCTGAAAATGAAAGAACGATTCCAATTCCAAAAAGAACGGCATAGCATGAGAATAGGATGCTCTTCCGTTTGTCGATATAGTCCTTATCCCAGTACCATCTAATATAAGCTGTATAAAGGGCAAGGCTGAATAGCGAAACAACGACTAGTTGAGTAGATTCCAATACTCCCCAAGTGGCAAATTCATCAACAGAGAGAATTTTCGGATTTGTATATAATTGCAGTAATACTAAACCAACAAGTTTTACCGAAACGTTGCCAAAACCATAAATCAGAATTCCCTTTAAAAGATTTTTAAATTGTTTCTGCATTAATTGTATTGGATTATGAGTTATGCAATATTACTAAATAGTATCGATTATTGGGAAAATCTAAATAGTTCTCATAATAAGGGAATATTAAATTCTCTTAAATGAAACGATATTCAATTAAAAAAGAAGAACAATAGAATTTCTATTGTTCTTCTTTTTTAATTAGAAATAACTGGTTATTTCACAGCATACATGGTGTTAATTTCACTTGGACTTAGTACTCTATTATAAATTGCAAGATCGTCAATTTTCCCTGAAAAGAATTGTAAGGTTTTTGATCTACCAACACCTATTAAAAGTTGATTTGAGCCTGAAGAACTTGTTAATGTGCCAGAAGTCCCAGAATATTTTAAATCACCATTAATATAGTACTTTGTAATGACTCCATCACGAACAATAACTAAATGATACCATCGATTCTCAGCAATTTGATTAGTTTGGAAAATATCTGAGGCACTACTTCCACCCGCATTAACCTTGAGGACTCCATTATCATAAGATGCTGCTAAAATCCCATACGAAAGCGAAGGGTCATCCTGAGCGATAATAGCATGATTATTTGGACTTAGACCTTGCATATTGTATGCAAATACCCATAACGATATTGTTCTATATTCATAGTCAAACGTTGAAAAGGTATTGATGAAATTATTAACTCCATTAAACTCATAGGCACTATTGGCTTTATGATGTCTATCAGTAGTTAACGAGGCTCCATATACTATTCCATTGTGTGAGTTTCCACTTTCATCGTTTGCATTACCATTGAATGGATAGTATGCAACTAATCCATTTTGAGGGATTGGGATTTCGATAATATTATTTATAGTTATAGTGATCTTAGCACTTGCAGTTAAAGGATTTTTATAATCATCCTTAACCCTAACGCCAAGCTCAAATATTGTAACTTTTTCATAGTCTAATGCTAAAGAATTGTTAACATAAATCATACCCGTAAGAGAGTCAATTCTGAATGCTGCATCAAAGTTACCTGAGATAATTGAATACTTAAGTTTCTGGTTTTTATCAATATCCGTAGCCTTCACTGTATCAACCATAACTCCATTAGGAGTATTTTCATTTAATGAAAATTGTTGATTTTCAATAGTTGGTGGAGTATTTACAAAAGAATCTTCTTTTTTGCAAGAATAGAATGTGCTGAAACCTATAAAAAAAATTAAACCAAAGACAAGTGCATTATGTTTCATACTATTAGAATTATGTTTCTTATGATAAAGGTAATAGATTTTTTTAAACAAAAATTAGGATGAATTTATTTATTTCTCTTTTATTACAGGGAGTCTTAGTTCTATCTTTTACTTAAAATTTCGGCTAAAGAAATCAGGATAGTAAAAGAAATACTCAAGTCCTTATTGATTGAAATAAGAATTATATCAACACACATATAATTTGTAGTTTATTAGTTTTTGACATATAGTTTTCCCAGAAAGGCAAAACTTCAAACGATAGCCCAGACGGGAATATTGATTATTAGTGAATGTCCCTGATAAAATAAAACTCTTAAATAAAATTATTAATTTGCCAACAAAAAAGGTATCATTAAAAACATCAATATAAATCAAATGAATATTGAGGAATTAAGGGAATATTGCATCTCAAAAAAAGGGGTAACAGAGGGATTTCCTTTCGATGAGGTAACTTTGGTTTTTAAGGTTGGAGGCAAAATGTTTGCCCTAACCAATCTTGATGGCGAACCAAGCGTTAATCTTAAATGCGATCCTGAGAAGGCGATTGAACTCAGGGAGCAATATTCAGCAATAATTCCTGGTTACCATATGAGCAAACTTCACTGGAATACCGTTTATATGGATAGATCTTTACCCGAAAACCTCATTAAAGAGCTAATAGATTTATCCTACCAATTAGTATTAGCATCCTTACCAAAGGCAAAAAGAAATGAGGTTTTGCTGGGCTAACCATTTTTTAACTATTTTTGGTATGCTACTTGTTATGTATTATTCAATAATATTAAAACCATTATTTGGCAAATATTAATTCCTCATACTATGAAATCAACAACTTCAATTATTGCTTTACTTCTGATGCTTGTTCTTGGAGTTCATGCTCAGGACACATACAATGTTACAAAGGTAAACGGGAATGTCTCCTTTGTAAAGTCAGGAAAACTGGTAAAACCAGGAGATGTGCTTAACCCTAGCGATCAGGTTAAATTCGAAAATTTTGAGGCGTATATTATCACCATCAACCAGAAGATGGCTCGATTTATGCTTAAACTGCCCACTCCGCAAACAAATGGCGCAAAGCAAAATCAAGTATTGACTGCGATGGTTAAAGACATTGCGCTTGTTACTAAACGGCGAAGTCTAATGTCTGTTCGTTTTAATCCCAATGAAAAGGAGGTAACCGATCTAAAAAATTATTTTGGGACAGATAAGTTCTCTATTATTGGCGATAACGTTGATATTGCTCTTAATTCGGCAAAATATCCGCTAAGTGATAATAAATTTATTGTATTTCATTACAAGGTAAATAATAGCCCTGTATCTAAGATGCTTGGTTATGAGCAGCAAACTATTAAAATTGAAAAGGATAAAATCCTCTCAACTAAAGCTGGTCCAATTAATGGTAATGAAGTGTCCGATTTAACTGTTTATTTATATGAAAAATCTTCACGTTCAAGCGAAGAGATAACCAAACTTACACTTGTTTTCGTTGATAAGGAAACGCTTAAGAATGAATTCAAGACCATTCTTCCTATCCTTAAACGACAGAAGATGAATGATGAGGCGATTAAGAAGTATCTTATTGAGTACTATTATGATTTTTATGGTGCTACTGATTCTAAGACTATAGATGCTTTTGCAGGTGAGGTGGTTAAGGCAAACCCTTAATTAGGTAGATTCTAACATTATTTGTATCTATATATAATTGAAATGATGGAGTATTGGAAGAAATGGGTAAATTTCAATATTCCATCATTTTTATTTTAAATAAGTTCAAGCATTAATCAGAACTTTTCGTTAATTCATTTAAAAAGTTGTAACCACCTTCGAATTACTTGCGTCATATCCTGTGAACTTAAAAAATATTATATGGATGCAAAAGAAGTATGGATACCAATAATTGCGATAGTATTCACATTTGGTACAACATTTGGTATAGTTTTTTACTATCTACACACTCGTAACAAACAGCGACTTGCAATGCTGGAAAAAGGGGTTGATCCAAAGGCTTTTTTCCCCAAACCCACAGCAAATAAACTTGCCTCATTAAAATGGAGTTTGCTTTTGATCGGTGTTGCAATAGGCCTATTCTTTGCTTCGCTAATAGATCATAACACAGATCTAGAAGAGGGTGCTCAATTCGCAATGGTTCTTCTGTTTGGAGGTTTGGGTTTGTTGGTTTATTACTTTATTGTTAAGAATAATGTTCAGGACGGAGTTTAATAAACTCTCCGACGAAGAGCTCATTGGTTTGGTGGTTAAAAACCATTCTCGTGCCACAGCATCACTTGTTGATAGGTATAAGGGAATGGTTTTTACCCTATCCTATCGAATTCTTAAAAATCAACTCGATGCGGAGGAGGCGGCTCAGGACACTTTTGTAAAAGCCTTCAACGCGCTCGATTCATTTCGGTTTGATTGTAAGTTTTCAACATGGTTATATCGTATTTGCTACAATAATGCCATTTCAAGATCGAGAGTTTACAAGCCAATGCAGGTTGAGGTTGAAACTAAATTTGATATTCCAAGTGAAACGACCAGCGCTCTGGAAAATTTATCGACAAATGACCGAAGTAAATATCTTGGGAAGGCGATGGAAATGCTCGAACCAGAAGAATCTGTTTTGCTTACGCTTTACTATGTTGATAACAACAACATCAATGAAATTGCTGCAATAATGAATTTAACGGAATCAAACATCAAGGTTAAACTCCATCGCGGAAGGAAAAAGCTTTATACTCAACTTGAGGTTTTACTTAAAGAAGAGGTTACAATGTTATTTTAACACCAAATTACTATGAATCAGAATCTCAATAATTTCGATAAAATAGGTGATGAATTGCATGATGATTGGCTTAGTGGCAACCTTAAATTAACTCGGATTGAACCCCCATTAGACTTTACAAAAAACGTAATAGAAAGGATTGAGAAAAAACCAAACCTATTAAGCAATTCATCAATATTTTGGATCTTAGCGATAGTTCCTTTTATATTACTAGTTTGGTTGATGCTTTATGCGCTTAATCTTGCTAGTATAACTTATCAATTTAGATTAGATTTTATTCCTAACATATCCAACGTGGTATCATTTTCAGTATTAAGTAAATATGTTCTAATGATTGCTTTTGGAGGATTGTTTTTTATAGGACTCGATTACTTTTTAAGTAAATACATATCGAAACGGGAATCCTTTTTTAGCTTTCTATTGGTATAATTTAGAATATAGCTCTAATTTGCATACTGCCCGTATGAACAGTTTCCCCTGTTGAAATATATCGACCATTATAGCTGATATCCATTTCGAAGTAATTGGATATTTTTCTTCGTAATTTTAATTCCCATGTTGCGTTATTTCCAGGCTTAAAACCTTTCAGAAGTTCATATTCTATTGGAGTTCCTAAATCACCTGCGTAGTTTATTTTTGAAATATTTGATGATACGTTGATCCATGATTTGTTTCGTATGCTGTAGCTCATTTCCGATAATATTGTATATCCTCTCTTCACCTCCAATCCAGTTTTATTTCTTGCATACTCATATTCATAGCCAACCTCAATATTTAATCCCAGCATCCCGACATACCTGAATTTGATCGCTGGAATATCCTTTTTTAAATTAAATTTCCGCTGATTAAAAAATTCTGAAAGTTGAATTCTGTTTTCTGAATTATAATTTAACCTAACGCTAAATTCTGATGAAAACCCTATCCAGGCTATAAACTGATTGTTTTTCAATTTGGAAACTTCATACCCATTTGCAAGAATCTGCTTTGCTACGGCTCTACTATTCACCCATTCCACACCAAATGCTCGACTAAATCGGTTGTATGCTATCGAATTTCTATAATTCTTATTTATGCTCACCAAGTTAGAGTCGTAAACATTATTTCTGAAAGGATTCATGGTTGATGATAATCCAGAATAATCATTCTTCTGCCTTGTGCTAAATGCAAATTGATTTGATAGTTTTTTAGTAAATAAGCCTAACCAAGAAGTATCTCTAATCATATTTTCTGGACGAATATCACTTTGAATGCTAAGAGCGTTATTATTCACAGAGACGTACTGATTCGATGGTAGGTTAATACGTATATACTTTGCCTCATCTTTAAAGGCGGCAATTTCAAACTCATCGAGTTCCTTAATTCCATTGCCATTATAATCAATCCAAGTGAAAACACCTTGACCAGCAAGAACTTCTACATAGTAGTATTGGTATTTAGGTTCAAGGCCATTTCCTAATTCGTATCCAATATTCGTTGACATCAAATCCTTGGCAACTGTAAACGAATAGTCGATTCTACTTAAAAGAGAGTTCTCCTTTTTTAACGATTTTGCTATTGTTGTATCAATCGGATTGAATAGCCGATAGCCTGCATAAAAATTTAGCCTGCTATTTTGCCTTTTGCTTAATCGTGCCTTTAGACCGATATCTTGAGAGTAAGAATAAGTTTTTAATTGATTTTCAGGTGTTTTCCAATCCTTCCGATATTTATAGCTTAAACCAATTACTCTTGGTAACGAATCGGGCAACCCAATGTTGAATTCTGACTGAAACCATCTGTAACTTGTTTGTAGTAATTTATTAGTATTCTTATTCTTTTGGCTATTATCTTCTCCCTCAACATTTAAACCAACAATTATTTTTTTAATATTGATGTTAGATATGATTCTTAATCTATTAAAATCAGATGTTTTCATAGAGTCTTTAGATGAAAGGTTGCTGACCTCAAACTCATTTCTTGACCTAGATGTTCTATATAGCCCTTTAATAGTATTTCTTAATCCGCTATAATCATCTTTAAGGGCAAGTCCTTGCGATGTATTAGATAAAAACCATTTTTTGCTCTTAAGCCCAACCCCTATGGAGAGCTCTTTTTCATCACCACCAGTTGTAGGTTGGCTAATGTTCCAATCGCGCTCAAACTCAACATCTCGAGATCTATCAATGTTTGAAAAATTGTACGATGTTATTGCTCCATTACCAGATATCCAGATGCTTCGAATTGTATCTCTTTTGAAAAGATTTTTCTTAAATCCAACCCTAAGCGCCTCCCCAATGTCGTTTCCTTTATCTTTTGAAGAAAAAGTATTGATATCATTACGACTTACAGCAACTTCAGAATTAATAAATTCATCGCTAGATATTTTCCTTTCAATAAAAATAGTTGCCATCTGTTTTTGTTTTGGAGTGACCAAAACTTTAACAGGTTCATAAGTACCCATCGATTTACCATTTAAAGGAGCAACCCAAGTGTATACCTTACCATTAGCGCTGCTATACAGGGGAACGTAATTACCTTTGCGTTCTCCCATGTACGAGAAGTTCAGTTGAAAATGCGATGACAGAGGGTTTGTTGAGTGCTTATATATTATATAGGTTATGCTATTTACAATGGTGTCTCGCTTTTCATATAGTATTTTATCGGGATTAAATCCAATCGAATCAATTTGAGGGATATATGCTTGGCTAATATTGTCACCGATATTTTGAAGTAAATCAATTTGTTCATTGGAAATATCCTGCTCAATGGGCTGATTTTTACTATCCTTTTCTGAAAAAGTACTAACTCGAACGGTCGTTTTTTTAATCTTTTGCTCAACCTCCGATGCAATTACAAATCGGGCATAACTTCTATCCGTATATTCAAACTCAACACTAATTCTGCTATTCCCAGTAATTCGCATCATTGGTGTAAATGTAACCTCTGCCGTATTGTAATCAATAGTATACTGATTTGCCTCTCCTCTTGTTAATGCTTTCCCGTCAACATATACCCTTTCACTTCCTGCAATTACAATAATATAGGTTTCCCCTTCAGATCCTTTTAACTTGTATGGCCCTTGGTTTCCCTCGATCCCGTTAAATGAATTTCTGAAAAATATTCCTTTAGCAACAGCTATAGATGCTTTTATACTTGTAGTATCGTCTGCTGAAATATAATTTTGGTTAGTTGTTAAAGAAAGTCCTTGAACTTTTCTTTTAAAGTTTAGAAATCCATTATTTCTTGATTTTATCTCGATGTCCCCAGCCTGAATTTCAAACTTTGAAGTGTACGCTCTAAGGTAAATACGATCAAACTCCTCCAATCTTTGGGTGTTTCCTTGGGGTTGAAAAGGAATCGTTTTATCCGAAATTGCCCCCTCAATGCTAACATTATTATCTAATTTACCGCTGATCTGTAAATTAAGGCCTGAGTTTACAACAGGATCCTGGTTGTTTCCAAAACTTATCCCCCTCGATATGCTCCCAGATGATTCTATATTATCTCCCAAAGGCTTTTGATATGAACTATTTACAACATATTTAATGGCTTGCTTTCCTAATAAACTGTCAGGAGAGAAAAGTTCACTCTTGTTTTTATTGAAATATTCTTTCGAAAAAGATACAGGAAATACTCTATAAACGATGCTAAATCCACCTGACAGTTCTTTTAGTTTTGCAGAAGGAATAAGCATCGCCTCAGAATAGATTAACTTGTAATAAGTTGAATCTATAATTCTTCCATTTTCGTTAACCATAAAACATGAGTTAGGAATAATACTGAGGGTGTCGAGTTTTATTGTATCAGAAATAGCAATAATTTTGGTAATTCGCTTATTTGTATAAGGTTGAGCAAATAAGCCGATGCTTATTAAAAACAGAAATGCTATTTGGATTATTCGGATCAAGCGATATTATTTTTTATTAAATAGCATACGAAAATACACCCATTTTTTATAGAAAATAAATCCTAACAGCATAGTCATAAATGAGTTTGGGAGATAATTCATACCTATTTAATTACCAGTATTTTATAAATACTAACGGTTTGTTAAAAAGTTTTATTGTTAATGTAAAGTACAGGAATTAAATTTACACCCTAATATTTAGCAAATGGTATTTCTTTACAATCTAGGAATTCTAATATATCAACTTATTGTTACAGTTGTTTCTCCTTTTAATAACAAAGCAAAACTTTGGAAAAAAGGGCGCAGTGGGTGGGAGGGTCGTCTGAGGGAAACGATAAAAAAAGATGATCGAATTGTGTGGTTTCATTGCGCATCGCTTGGGGAGTTTGAACAGGGTCGACCTGTGATTGAGGCTTTCCGTGAAAAATACTCTGACATTAAAATTCTTCTTACTTTTTTTTCACCATCGGGGTATGAGATCAGAAAAAATTATTCCAAAGCCGATTATATATTCTATTTACCATTGGATACGAAGGGAAATGCCACTAAGTTTATTAAAATCGTTAATCCAATAGCCACAATTTTTGTTAAGTACGAATTTTGGTATCACTACCTTAATCAACTTAAGAGGCGACATATACCAACCTATATTATATCTGCTATTTTCAGAGAAGATCATGTTTTTTTCAAACCTTACGGGAAGTGGTATCGTAAATTTCTTACAAACTTTGAACACCTATTTGTTCAGAATAAGAAATCTCAAGAATTGCTTGCCCGCATTGGTATTTATAATGTAACAGTAGCGGGCGATACTCGTTTTGATAGGGTAATGGCAAATGCTCAAGCTTCTAAAACAATACCTTTACTCCAACAGTTTGCATTAGACTCTAAAGTGCTGGTTGCAGGAAGTACTTGGCAAAAAGATGAAGAGGTGATAATAGAATATTTTAAAGAAAACCCTTATAATCTTAAGTTGATTATAGCCCCACATGAAATTAATCCACAGAGTATCGAAAAATTCAGGAGCAAAATTGGAGTTAAATCTATGCTTTATACAAATCCCGATGAGACAGACCTGAAAGGCACTCAAGTACTAATAATTGATACGATTGGAATACTTTCTTCGGTATATAAATATGGAACAATTTCTTACATTGGAGGCGGTTTTGGTGTAGGGATTCACAATACTCTGGAGGCAGCGGTATTTGGCCTACCTGTTATTTTTGGCCCGAATTATCAAAAATTTCAAGAGGCGGTTGAGTTAATTGAAATTGGATCCGCTCGTTCAATTGATGATCTGAACAGTTTTTCTGATGCATTAAATCATTTTTTTACTTCGGCAGAAGAATTTCAAAAGGTTAAGAATACATCAAAGGATTACTTTATGATGAAAGCGGGGGCAACAAAAATAATTCTGGAGAAAATAATTTTATGAGATATTTAGTTAGTTGCTTTTGTATTTTGGTAAAAAACGCTAGTATTTGATTTTATTTGATGTTTTTATAATATTTTTAGTGGTGGTTAGTATAATTAATATCTAATTAGCATCTAATTAATATTGATAATGTAGTTTACAGCTAAATTTACACCTTAAATTTTAACAATCTTTTATATAATAGCAAGATTAAATACCGTAATTTTTAATAAACCCTAAAACCAAATTTATGTCTAAACTAATTCGTTTTATTTACTTGCTGACCGGACTGATATTAATATCGGTTATGGTTAATGCACAGGGTATTACGACCGCTGCCATAAACGGCAGAGTTGTTGATGCTAAAGGAGAATCTCTCCCGGGGGCAACAGTTGTTGCACTTCATGTTCCTAGCGGAACCGTTTATGGTACTACAACCAGAGCAGATGGAAATTTTGATTTACCTGCACTTAGAATAGGTGGCCCATATAAACTTACTGTAAGTTTCGTGGGGTACAAAGAGCATGTAGAAGAAAACATTAAACTTGCTCTTGGTGAAAATCGTGATTTTAGAGTTACGTTACAAGAGGAGTCTGTTACACTTAGCGAAGTTGTTGTTGTTGGTGTTGCAGATAAAACTTTTAACTCAGGAAGAACAGGTGCTGCCAATAACGTAACTACCGATCAAATCTCAAAGCTCCCTACGATTAGTAGAAGTATATCGGATATGACTCGCTTAACCCCACAGAGTTCAGGCTTTAGTTTTGCTGGTAGAAATAGTTTATACAACAACTTGTCTATTGACGGCTCTGTATTTAACAACTCTTTTGGTTTAGCATCCACTCCTGGTGGTCAAACCAATGCTCAACCTATCAGTTTGGATGCAATTGAAGAGATTCAGGTTTCATTAGCTCCTTACGATGTTCGTCAAAGTGGTTTCACCGGTGCTGGTATTAATGCAATTACTCGCAGTGGTTCAAATAAAGTTGAAGGTTCTGTTTACACTTTCTGGAGAAATCAAGATTTCATCAGCACAAAAGTTGGCGATTTAACAGTAACCAACAATAATTTTAAGCAAAAACAAATGGGTTTCCGCGTTGGTGGACCTATTCTCAATAACAAGTTATTCTTCTTCATGAACGCAGAAATTGAGCGTCGTGATGATCCTGCTCATACATTCCTTGCAGGTCGTGCAGGTCTTAGCGGTGCTAATATTTCAAACGTACAGGCAACAGATCTAGATGGGTTAAAAGATTTCCTAATCAATAAATTTAACTATAACCCCGGATCTTATGAGGGCTATAAGTTGAACACCTATAACGATAAATTCCTTGTTCGTTTAGATTATAACATTAGCAAGAATCACAAATTCAGTTTGCGTTATAATTACTTAAAATCTTATAAGGATAATCCTCCTAGTACTTCAAACGCTCAGGGTGGTCGTTCAAATGGTCTTAACTGTTTAACCTTCTCGGGTGAAGATTATAAAATATATAATAATATAAACTCAATAATTGGGGAATTAAATAGCGTTTTTGGTAACTACGCTTCCAATAACCTTACCATCGGATGGACTGGTTTTAGAGATTATAGAGAAACCCCAAGTACTCCATTCCCAATGGTAGATATTTTAAGTGGAGGATCAACTTATACTTCATTTGGATACGAACAGTTTTCAATCAACAATAAGTTGAATACCGATATTTTCCAAATATCTGATAATTTTACATTATACAAAGGTTCACATACCATTACAGCCGGAGGATCATTAGAATCGTTTAAATTCGAAAACGGTTACATGCGCCAACTTTATGGTTATTACAGATACAATTCACTTGCTGATTTTTATACGGATGTTAATAATGGAGGACTTACAGCACCAAGTTCTTTGGCAAATTTCCAATTTCAGTACTCTGCAATTGCAGGAGATCCTGCTCCTTTAGCAAAACTTAATGCATCTCAATTAGGTTTCTATGTTCAAGATGAGTGGAAAATCTCAAACAGCCTTAAATTAACCTTCGGGGTTCGTGTTGATATGCCTTTTTACCCAAACAACTTGCCGGTGAATACAGTATCTGATAATTTAACTTATGTAAATGGTAGCAATGGTAAAGATGAGAATCTCGTTGTAAGTAAACTTCCAAAGACTACACCGCTTTGGTCTCCTCGTTTAGGTTTTAATTTTGATCCATTTGGAGATCGTTTGACTCAAATCCGTGGTGGTTTTGGAATTTTTACAGGAAGAATACCTTTTGTTTGGATATCCAATCAAGCTAGTAATAATGGGTTATTGTGGGGAAGAATTGAGGCTTCTGGAACAAGACTATACCCCTTCAGTCCAGATGTAACTACTTATATTCCAGCAAATCCAACTCTTCCATCATCATTTGAAATTGATGTAACATCCGATAATTTTAAATTTCCACAAGTATTCCGATCAAACATTGCAATTGATCAAAAACTTCCTTATGGCATTGTTGGAACATTAGAGGGAATTTATACTCGTGATATCAACGCTGTGTATCATAGAAACGATAACCTTCCTAACCCAACCTTAACCTTGCCTGATGGAAGAGCTTTATTCCCAGCAAATACAGGTTCAGGAGCAAGCACTGTTTATGGAAATAGAGTTAACCAAAATATTACAGGAGCTTATGTTCTTGCTAATACAAGCAAAGGTTACTCATATTTCATAACGGCTCAACTTGAAAAAACTTTTGATTTTGGTTTGAACTTAATGGCTTCTTATACTTATGGTCAGACTAAAGACGTAACTAGCAACCCTGGCTCTGTGGCATCATCAGCATTTAACTATAACTATGTTAAAAGCAATCCAAATAGACCAGACTTAGCTTTCTCAGACTATGATCAACCACACAAGGTTGTTGGAAGTATTAGTTACAAGATCAATTATTTAAAGCATTTCTCATCATCAATTTCAGTTATCTACTTAGGTGCTCAAACCGGACGTTACTCTTATACTTATGCAGGCGATTTAAATAGAGATGGTATTTCAGGAAACGATCTCATTTATGTACCTAAAGATATTAATGATATTATTCTTATCCCTGCTAATGCTGCAGATCTAAGGACAACACAACAAACTTGGGATCAACTAGATGCTTATATTTCTCAGGATAAATATTTAAAATCACATCGTGGTCAAATAGTTGATAGAAACCATTCATTGTTTCCATGGGTTAATCAATTCGATCTCCGATTCACTCAAGATATTAACCTTGATGCAATTGGTAAGAAAAACACATTACAGTTTACCTTTGATGTTCTCAACATTGGTAACTTATTAAACTCTGATTGGGGTGTAAGAAAACAGGTGAATAAATATAGTTTCTTGCAATTCAGAGATTATAATGGTGCTGGTGGTGCTCCTCGTTTTAGTTTCCCATATTTTGATGCTACAAACCAAGTTCCATTATCAACCACTTATAGCAACAATACAAGTTTAGCCTCTCGTTGGCAGATACAATTAGGAATTAGATATTTCTTTGAATAATTCTAAGTTATTATTTTAAATGAAGAGGGTGTCTTAAAATTCCAAGACACCCTCTTTATTTTTTTATTAAATCCTCTTCATTAGGTCTTAAGAGCGATGATTTCATCGCTATAATTTTAAAAATACAGTTAACAATTACTTCATGCGTAGCATTTTATGACTAATCTGAAGAAAAATAGGGTTTTATTCTAAATTTGTTGATTTGAAATTTAAATTTCCCCTAAACATTAAAATGTATGCTATGGATAATTATATTTACTGCGTTTAATAAAACAATAAGTTATTATTTATTTTGATGGAAATCGTATTATTCGAATGAATAATGCATATTATCAATGGAACTTATTTTTCTAAATAATATCTTCAAACAACCTAAACCAATTCTTACTATGATTCGAACTCTAAGAAAACTTCTGCTAATCCTAACTTTAACAGGGATTACCAGTCTATCTTTTTCGCAAGCTATTGTGAAAGGGGTGGTTTTTGATGCTAGTAATAATGAAAAATTGATAGGAGCATCAGTGTTTGTTAAAGGAACTAGCTCCGGAGTCACCACAGATGTAAATGGTGGATTCAGACTTGCTTTAGTTGCAGGAAAAAAGACACTTGTAATTCAATTTGTTGGTTTTACAGCAAAAGAATTTGAAGTTGACGCAAAAGATGGGGAAACAACAGATTTAGGGAATATATTGCTTGCAACGGACCAAATTGGTTTGGATGAGGTTACTGTATTTGCATCCGTTGCTGTTTCTCGTAAAACCCCTGTGGCTCTTTCAAAAATAGAACCCCTTCAGATTGAAGAAAAATTGGGTACTCAAGAATTTCCTGAAATCTTAAAAGCAACCCCTGGTGTTTATGCAACCAAACAGGGGGGCGGATTTGGTGACTCACGTATAAACTTACGTGGATTTGATGCTGCTAATACTGCTGTTATGATTAATGGAGTTCCTGTAAATGATATGGAATGGGGTGGTATTTACTGGTCAAACTGGGCTGGTTTGAACGATGTTACCCGTTCAATGCAGGTACAACGAGGATTGGGTGCTTCTAAGGTTGCTGCACCTTCGTTGGGAGGTTCCATAAATATCGTTACACGTTCTACCGATGCCGTTAAAGGTGGTAACGTATCTTATGGTATTGCTAGCGATGGTTATACTAAAGTTGGATTTGCCGTATCAACTGGTTTAACAGAAAAAAACTGGGCTATTACGCTATTGGGTACAAAAACATCTGGAAATGGGTACGTTCAAGGAACTGAATTTGAGTCGTATTCCTATTTTGTAAATATTTCAAAAAGGATAAACGATCACCATCAAATCTCTTTCACCGGTTTGGGAGCACCACAATGGCATAATCAACGTAATAGTGCTGATGGATTGCTGATCTCCGAATGGCAGAAACAACCATTAAAATACAGATATAATGCTTCTTATGGATTTGATATGAATGGACAACGTAAAGTATCTGCATTAAATGTGTATAATAAACCTCAATTTTCCTTAAATCATTTCTGGACGATTAACCAAAAATCAAGCCTTTCAACTGCATTATATGCTTCTATTGGTAATGGTTATGGCACTAGCGGACAGGGTTATACATCAGGAGATAGGAGCAATTGGTATGGATCAACCAACGGTGTTCCAAACACAATTTTCAGAACGGCAGATGGAACTTTTGATTATGGTGCTATATACGCTTTAAACAAGGCGAGTGATACCGGATCAAAAATGATAATGTCAAAAAGTGTGAATCAGCATAAATGGTATGGATTACTTTCTACTTACAGCACAAAAATTGCCAATATCATTGATTTTTATGGTGGTATAGATTTACGTTATTACAAGGGAACGCACACCAATGTGATTACTGATTTGTATGGTGGAAATTTCTATATTGATGCTACTTCGTCACGACCAATTTCTCAATACCCAGATCAAAGTTGGAGAACAAATAAACTAGGAGTTGGTGATGTAGTTTATCGCGATTATGATGGTTATGTTATGAGTGAAGGCGTTTTTGCTCAGGCGGAGTATAACCAAATAAAAAATCTAAGCACATTTATTTCAACATCGTTATCAAGGACTAGCGACTGGCGTTACGACCGTTTCTATTACGAGAAGGCCCAAGCAAAATCTAAAACAGTTAGTTTTTGGGGTTACTGTGTAAAGGGTGGCGCAAACTATAACTTGAATGATAATCACAATGTTTTTGCAAATGTTGGTGTTATTTCTCGTGCTCCTTTCTTCTCTGGGGGCGCTTTTCTTCAATCAACAATAAGTAATGCTGTAAACCCCAATGCAATTAATGAAAAAGCATTCTCTTATGAGGTTGGTTACGGTTATAAATCAAAGTATCTATCGGCTAACTTAAACCTCTACAGGACAAAGTGGATGAATAAGACGATTGTTCGTAGTTCTATCCTTCAACCAGATCCTCTCGTTCCTGCAAAAATTTTAAGTATTAATATGGAAGGGGTTGATGCGCTTCACCAAGGAATTGAACTTGATCTTATCTCCAAACCAATTAGAAATTTAGAGATAACCGCCATGGTATCTATCGGTGATTGGAATTGGTTAAGTAATGCAACAGGTTACCTTTATACTGATAACGGACAACCTTCTGATGCAAATGGAAATCAGGTTGTTTTTGGCTCTCCTCAACACGTTAAAATGAATGTAAATTTAAAAGGTATTCATGTTGGAAACTCTGCTCAAACAACAGCTGCAATAGGCGCTAGGTATGAAATACTAAAGGGTTTCAATATTGGTTTGGATGCAAACTACTATGGGCGTAACTACTCTTATTTCAACATTAGTCCTGCTTCAACGGGTTATTCAGATCTTAATTTTGCTCAACCATGGAAGATTCCTGATGCAACGATCTTTGACCTGAGTACCAGTTATCATTTCAAAATAGGAACTTTTGATGCCTCCTTGATTGGAAATATCAATAACGTTTTTGATGCAGTGTATATTGCTGATGCAACCGATGGTACCGATCACACTTGGCAAACAGCTAAGGTATTCTATGGTTTTGGTAGAACATTCTCTACAACCTTGAAAATTAAATTCTAAAAAAACGCTAAAATTATGAAAAAGATATTTTTCCCGTTGATCTCTGGATTTGCATTCGCAGTTTTACTCGGAGGTTGTAAGGATTTCAACGATCAATTCACGGGGCTTGACGACAAAGCCAAGCCAAAAAATTTGGTAAAATACACCTACCAACTTGTTGATGCTGATTATTCAACAATTAGTAAAGCTGCACTGGCAGCGGCAACTAATGCTGCTGATTCCGCACTCGCAAAAAGCATTGCCACAAACAAGTACTTTTCAACATCAGTACCAGGAACAATATATGTCCCTTTTTTATTGAAGACTAAATACCCTTATGGTGATGTAGGATCATCGGCAAATATTACTTCTGTATATGGTCAAGATCGACCATCATTCATGACAGATCTTACAACTTTAAACATTATATCTGATGCTGATTATAAGTCAGTGTGGGGAGATCCAATTTTATATGTTAGCGCTTTTACTCCTGCGAAATCACCTGCTGCTAAAATCCCCGGATTACTAGCCTCAAAGTTCCCTTCAGCTACTTCTGGAACTTATAAATTTGTAGAGTATAACTACTCTTCAACCGAAGCTGCTTCTGGTGTTGTTGATTATAAATATTTCTATGATGACTTCGAAACCCATACTTGTGCAACGGCATCACCATATACTCCTATAGGAGAAAATGGATGGCAGCAAAAGGATACTTCAGGGACTAAGGGAATATGGTATTGCAGAACATTTAGTTCAAATAAGTATGCTCAAGTAACATCAAATGCAACTACAGAATTAAATAATAGTTTTTTACTTACCAAACAAATTGACTTGACCTATGCAATTGCACCTCAGTTTACCTTTAATGTTAACGTTGGTTACTGGAATGCTGATTGTTTAACAGTTTTGGTATCTGAAAACTTTGACGGCAATAAAGATCATATTAAGAATGCTACATGGGTAGATTTAACATCTAATTTTACCTTCCCTCAAATTCCAACAAGTGGATACGGAGTTCTTGCAAGTGCTGGTATATCTGATTTATCATCATATGTTGGTAAAAAGATTTACATTGCTTTCAAGTATAGTGGGGATAGTAGAACTGCTACCACTCCTAAGATTACTACAACTTATCAAATTGATAATGTAAAGGTTTCTGAAATGAGGAATGCTCTATCCGTTCCAAGTTCAGAAAAACAGTATGTTGTCTATAAATATAATGGAACCACATGGATTACTCCGTTAGCGGCAGATGGAGTTTTTATTGCTTTACAACCTGCTGACTACACAGCAATGGGTTTAAGTTACATTTCATCTACAAATGCCCCATTATATCTACCTCAATACCTAAAACAAAAATTCCCTTATGCTCTTGAGGGTGATGTGAAAACACTTGTTTACAAGTCTAGTAGCACAATTACATATTCCGGTGCTACACAGTATACTATGACCAATGGTGTATGGACTTCAAATACTTTTAAGATTAACAAAACGGAGCAATTTATATTCACTGTCGATGGTTGGGTATTTGATCCTACAGTTAAGTTTACAATGGCACAGGCTGATTATAAGATTATTACGGATTATGTATGGGCTTCTGCTACATTAGGGACTTATATAAACGATCAAACCCATCATGATGTTGAGTACTACTTTGGGGCTTCAGCTTATAGCTATTATGAGTTTGATATTAGGCTTGCAACACATTTAGCTCATGAATCAGCAACATTTACGGGACTTACAGATGAGCAGTCAAGTGTAATTATGAGTCAGAGAGTTAAAGATGCTATTGTTATTATGCTTCAGAAAAAATATCCTCTGGCAGTTGCTCAAGTAAGTGGTATTAATGTACACTACATCGTAACTACTTACATATATAATTCTGTTGCAACTACAATATTCCCTAAAACGGCTAACTATACATATGACTTCCAATGTACTGCTAATGGGACTGCTGATACTGCTCCAACCTTTACATTTGTAAGTGGGCCTACATTAAATTAATTCTATATTGATTAATATTTTTTCTTTTTTTAAAACCTGTTAGGTAAAACCTGACAGGTTTTTTGTTTTTTCACCTGTTAATAACAAATAATAAAATAGACTTGACTTTTACTACCCACTTGTCAACCTGTTTATTAATCTCCTTTAGCCATTTATTAATACAAGTAAAATTAATAATTAATTGTCATTGTGATTATTATCATATATATGCATGTGTTAATATATGTTTTTTTTGCTGTTAAAGAATTCATTTTCAGAATCAATACAGCATTGTTTTTGTTACTTGTTGAACACTAGGCTGTTTCTGTATCAATTTGATATATAATTTATTATCATGTTAATAACTATAAATTAATGTTAATATTTTCAACCTATACTTATGGCGTTAAAACGCTGTTGGTTTAATAAATTCGTAAATATTTTCTTGGTGAAAAATCTATTTACTTTTCTCTCTCATTTGGCATATAAGAAAATAAAATCAAACCAACCATAGCAAGTCTGTAAGCGATTATGAATAAGGAGGATAAGAATACGACAATGAGCAAACTTAGCGATAAGATCAAGACTTACTCACACGACGAAGCTGTTGAGGCAAGCATTAATTATTTCAGGGGAGATGAGATGGCCGCTAAGGTTTGGGTTAGCAAATATGCTCTCAAAGATTCATTTGGAAACATTTTCGAGTTAACCCCTGATGATATGCATCGGCGGCTTGCTTTTGAAATTGCAAGAATAGAAAAAAAATATGCAAACCCTCTGAGTAAGGAGGATATCTATGAACTATTAAAGGATTTCAAATATATTGTTCCGCAGGGTGGCCCGATGACGGGTATTGGAAACCACCACCAAATTGCCTCTCTTTCAAATTGCTTTGTTATTGGTACAAAAAATGAAGCCGATTCCTATGGCGGCATAATGAAAGTTGATGAGGAGCAGGTTCAGCTGATGAAACGTCGTGGAGGCGTTGGTCACGATCTATCACATATTCGCCCAAAGGGAAGTCCTGTTTTAAACAGCGCACTTACATCAACGGGTGTAGTTCCATTTATGGAGAGATATTCAAACTCAACACGAGAGGTTGCTCAGGATGGTCGTCGTGGCGCTTTGATGCTCAGCATCTCAATTAAGCATCCGGATTCAGAAGGGTTTATTGATGCTAAAATGGAGCATGGTAAGATTACCGGTGCAAATGTTTCGGTAAAGATTGACGACGAGTTTATGAAATCGGTTCTTTCTCAAAGTATGTATGTGCAGCAATACCCAATCAGTTCTCATAAACCAAAATATCGTCAGGAAATTGATGCACTTAGTCTTTGGAATAAAATCATTCATAATGCTTGGAAATCGGCTGAACCCGGAGTTCTGTTTTGGGATACGATAATCAGGGAATCTGTTCCTGATTGTTATGCTGACCTTGGATATAAAACTGTTTCAACAAATCCATGCGGTGAAATTCCACTTTGTCCTTACGATAGTTGTAGACTTATTGCATTAAACCTATATAATTACGTTGATAATCCTTTTACTCCAGAAGCGCACTTCAATTTCAGCTTATTTAAGAAACATGTTATTGCTGCGCAAAGAATTATGGATGATATCATCGATCTTGAATTAGAAAAAATTGATGCCATTCAAGTTAAGATTGATACCGATCCAGAGGAGGAAGAGGTTAAACAAGTGGAGCGTAACCTATGGCGCAAGATTCGGCAGAAAGCAATTGAAGGTCGTCGCACAGGTATTGGTATTACTGCAGAAGGAGATATGCTTGCTGCGTTAAATCTACGTTATGGTTCCGATAATGCTATTGATTTTGCCGTAGAAGTGCAGAAGACTTTAGCCATTGAGGCTTACCGCTCTTCAGTTTTTCTTGCTAAAGAACGTGGCCCCTTCCCAATTTTTGATCCTCAGCGTGAAAAGCAAAATCCTTTTATTAATAGATTAAAGGATGAGGACGAAACACTTTATAACGATATGGTTAAGTATGGTCGTAGAAATATTGCTTTACTTACCATTGCACCAACAGGAACAACAAGTTTAATGACCCAAACCACTTCGGGAATTGAGCCAGTATTTCTTCCAGTGTATAAACGTCGGAGAAAAGTTAACCCAGGTGATCAGAATGTTAATATTACCTTTACGGATGAGGTTGGTGATAAGTGGGAAGAATTTAACGTTTTTCACCACGTATTTCTTACTTGGCTCAATATAAATGGATACAGTACGGAAGAGGTAAAAACCTTTAACGATGAGCAAATTGATGAACTTGTTGCAAAATCACCTTACTATAAAGCTACATCAAATGATGTTGACTGGGTTAGCAAGGTTAAAATGCAAGGGATGATTCAAAAATGGGTAGATCATTCTATTAGTGTAACCGTAAATCTTCCTTCCGATGCAACCGAAGAGATGGTTGCTAGAGTTTATCAAACAGCATGGGAAAGCGGCTGTAAGGGTTGCACTGTTTACCGTGATGGTTCTCGTGACGGGGTTCTTGTTTCAAATAAAAAGGGGAAAGTTAAAGAAGGAGAGGAGTCGTTATTCCCATCAAAACGTCCAGATGTCCTTGAATGCGATATTATCCGATTTAAAAATAATCATGAGAGTTGGATAGCCTTTGTTGGGTTATATAATAACCTACCATACGAAATATTTACAGGTATTTCCGAAGATGATGTATTGCCTATCCCTAAACTTGTTACCAAAGGTAAAATTATAAAGATAAAAGATGAGAAAGGAAGTCGTTACGATTTTCAGTATGTAGACAAGTATGGTTATACCAATACGCTTGGGGGTTTGTCGCATATGTTCAATAAGGAGTTTTGGAACTATGCAAAATTAATCTCTGGAGTGCTTAGGAATGGAATGCCAATTCCAGATGTTGTTAACCTTGTATCATCACTCCGCCTCGATAGCGAAACCATTAACACTTGGAAGGCGGGCGTAGAAAGGGCATTGCGTAAGTATATTCCTGATGGAACAAAGGCAAAAGAGGGTAAAAAGTGTATGTCTTGCGGATCGAATTCTCTTGTATATCAGGAGGGATGCTTAATTTGCAAAAACTGCGGACACTCTAAATGCGGGTAAACTAACGTGAGTTCGATCTAAGTACAACATTTTGATTTTCAGCACAGCAATAGATTGTTGCTTTGTCATGCTGAACGGAGTGAAGCATCTATTTTATAGATAATCAGATCCTTCGCTTTGCTCAGGATGACATCTTACATCGAACTGGCGTTAAACTATTAATTTGATATATCTTCAAAAACCTTCTTATTTAAATGGGAAGGTTTTTTTAATTTCCCGCATACAATCTTATAAACTCATAACTATTCCCTTTCCACTCTAGGTAACGTATAAAATCGTTGTATTTGATAATAATTGATGCTGTGTTAAGATTAGGGTGAAAACTTAACCTTTCGGCTTTTCGGAGGTTGTCATCCAGGAATAGATGAACGTGTTTAGAGGTATCATGAATCAGCCCGAAAGGAGAAACTGAACCTGGCTCAAGACCAAGATATTTCATCATTCTTTGTGGTGAAGCAAACGATAATTTTCCTTGTTTTAGCAATTGCTCAAGTTCATGGATATTTACATTATTCCTATATTCAAGGATAACCAGATAATGCTTATCGCCTTTGTGGTTTCGAAGAAAAATATTTTTGCAATGTGTAGAATCAATCCCAGCCCAATACTTTGATGCTTCCTCTACAGTAGCAGCAGGAGGGTGTTCGTGATAATCAAATTGAATATTAAGATCGTGTAATATAGTATAAAGAAGAGGATCTCCTCTTTTTTCAATATTCAAACTCATATGAAAGTAGGTTAACTCCTAAGTTGTGAAAGAGCTTTATTTATCTCATCAAGGTTGAAGTATTCGGGATCATAGTTATCCCCATACCATTCTGATATTAGCGAAAAATTCTTCTTTCCATTGCCCATTATCAGCTCTAATGCCATTTCATAACCAGTTACTCCTCCCGAATCTTCTGGTGGTGCTTTGCGTGAACCTCCAATACAAATGGGATATTTCCCTTGCGTTAAATCTTCGAAGCTGTCAATAAGAGAGATATTAAGTGTCCATGAGTCTCCGTAGTCGTATATATAAGTGAGATTCTTGTCTTGATAGAGGAATTGAACGAGTTCTACCTGATCTTCTTTTTTAATTTCATTTCCATGTGAATCTTGGTAAAAGTGTAAGTGAAAGTTTTCCCACGCAAACAATGCTTGAAAAACCTCGTGAAGAACTTGGAGTTTTATTGAACTATCAACCTGAAAAACTCTGTATATATCAGGTTTCAAGCCAACTAGCGTTGCTTTGATTTCAAATATTTTTGCCATAGATTACATGAAAACCATTAGATCAAAGCTACAAAACTTATTTAAACTATAATGCGATTTAAATCAAATTTGTTCAAAATATGCATTTTTACTGGTTTACAGTATTATTGACTCGTTGTATCGCAAATTTATAGAGCTTTTCTGTTAGCAGAAGCACCAAGATACACCGTTCTGAGTTCATTAACCGATTTTACGAGTTGGCTGAAGGTAATTTGTGATGCTGTAGACTGTAAGGGTTGTGGTTAGGAGTATCGCAAAATGCGATAATGGGTGTTGTGGTGAGGAGATTGGACTGTTAGGCTGTTGGGCTGTTGGGGGGTGTTGATGTGTTGATGTGAGGCGGTGTTGCTGTGTTGCAAAGTGCGATAGAGATGTGTTGTGTTTTTTGTGAGTGATTTTGAACCCCAACCTCTTGAGAACAATTCTCCTTTCTCTCTGTGTACGTTTGTGACTTCTTTGTGTACCTCTGTGCAACAACATATTAAAAATTACACAAAGGTTCTGTGTTAAAATCCAAATCTTTTTTTACGTTATTTCCATTTTTTTATAATTTTACATCAGACCAAAAGAAGGCTTATGGTGATTCAATGAACCGAAGTCTATCTCGTGCAGTAGGACTAGTTCCTACTGCTTTTTTTATTCCTTCCCATCGGCATCGAGCCGATGGGAAAGAAAGACCAAAAGAAGAACTTTGGCTCATGCAATCCCCGATGTCTATGGTTAAGCCACTTCTTTTAGTAGATGTTTATCTTCATATTTCTCTTCATTCTTCCATAATGTGTACATCAAAACAAGAAGTTTTCTGCTTACAGCGGTAATGCCAATCTTTGGCTTCTTTTTACCATCTACGATTCTTTCATAAAATGCTTTGTGCTGCTGGCTGTATCTAATAGTTGATAGGGATGGCAGGTATAATGCTGCTCTAATATGGCTATTCCCCTTCTTGCTGATTTTACTTTTTCCCTTCCATTTCCCAGACTCCTTGATTACTATATCCAAACCGGCGTAGCTACACAGCTGCCGTACATTTCCGATCATGGAAAAGCCATCCGTTTCAGCTGCAACAACTGCTGCGGTTATCACCCCTACACCGGGGATGGATACCATAAAGGCAATCTTTCTTCTTAGCTCGTCATTCCCTTTTATTGTAGCGATGATTTCGCTTTCAATGCTTTTCACGTTCTTATCGAACTCCTTAACCGTAGATTCCATGAGCTTTAGCGTCGCTTTATTGGGATTATGGCTATGCTTTAAAGCGTGTAGATTATTCTTTAGCTGCGTACGATGGTGGATAAACGTCGCCCGCTCCCTGGTTAAGGATTTTAGCTCTTTAAAAATCGGATTGGAAGGATACCAGGTGGTGAGATTCCGCTCAGCCCCAAATCGGCCCAACGCTTTTGAGTCCAGCTTGTCAGTCTTGGATCTGGCATCAAGGCTTTCTGCAAATTTCTTGGCTCTATTGGGTAGGACGATGTGAACCGGGTACTGCCTGTCGTGCAAATAATGAGCAATGCGCTCATGGTACACCCCAGTTGCTTCCATAGTAAAGTGTAGCGCTGATGTGCTGATCGCTGCTTCTTTTACCCATCTCTCCATCATCCTAAAACCGGCCTTGCTGTTCTTAAACTCTTCACTTTTCAGGTTCTTAATCCCTTGGCTAGTGCTTAATACAGTGATTGTTGCCCAATAGGTATCCTTTGAAATATCAAGGCCTACGTTCGTCCTAATGGTCTGCTCCATCTCAATACTTAATTTAGGTTAGCGATAGAATTGGAATCTCTTCACAGTCCTTTCTCGTCTTTATTATTCGGGCTTGCGTATCAGGCAGCGCTAAGTTCTTGTTCGGACTTATAAGAGGTAGAAAAGATAGGGGCTATTTCTTTGTGAGAATATCGTTCTTGACGTATTTGTCCACAAATGCTCTCCTATCTCTCTCCAATTTTAACACCTAAAATACAACATTAGGTGTAATTTTGGTCCCTCATTTATTTTACCTTTGCAAACATACGAGTTCCACAGAGATTAGCACAGAGTTCCACAGAGGGCTTTTAGGTAACTTCTTAGGGGTGATTTACTAATTAACGTGAGTTCGATGTAAGGTGTCATCCTGAGCGAAGTGAAGGATCTAATCGCCTAAAGACTAGATGCTTCACTTCGTTCAGCATGACAAAGTAACAATCTAACACCATGCTTAGGATCAGTATGTTATACTTACATCGAACTCGCGTTATCGGAGTATTGTTTCTTATATCAAAACCGTGTTAGATAAGCCCCTTCTTAAACTTCTCGCCGATAACCTTTAGCATATCATCAGTCATGGTTTCTAAGTTCCATTTTGGATTCCAGCCCCATTCTTCTCGAGCACAAGAATCATCCATGGAGTTAGGCCAACTATCGGCAATAGCTTTTTTAACTGGCTCAACGTTGTAAGTCATTGTGAATTCAGGTATACGTTTTTTTATGGCTTCGAAAATTTTTGAAGGATCAAAACTCATTGCTGTGATGTTGAAGCTATTACGATGCTTTAATTTTGAAGGATCGGCTTCCATAAGTTTAACACAAGCTTCAAGTGCATCGGGCATGTACATCATATCAAGGAAAGTACCTGCTGGTAATGGGCAAGTAAACTTCTTCTCCTTAATTGCTGCATAGTAAATCTCAACGGCGTAATCGGTTGTTCCACCACCAGGAAGGGTAACGTTTGATATGATTCCAGGGAATCGTACGCTACGAGTATCAACGCCAAAACGGGTGTAGTAGTAATCGCTAAGCATCTCGCCAGTTACTTTACATACACCGTATATTGTAGAAGGACGCATAACTGTATCCTGGGGTGTATTGTCAAGAGGAGAGGATGTACCAAAAGCACCAATGGAACTTGGGGTAAATACAGCACATTTATTTTCGCGAGCAATTTCAAGGGAGTTTAATAATGCGCCCATATTGATTTTCCAAGCAAGTTGTGGATTTTTCTCACCTGTTGCGGAGAGTAATGCTACAAGGTTAAAAATGGCATCAATTTTATACTCTTTTACTATTTCCGCATATTTTTTTGCATCTAAAGCATCAAGTTCAACGAATGGACCATTTTCTGCAAGTTTACTACAAGCACTACAGTTAATGTCGGTAGCAACAACATTATTCTTCCCATAAATATTTTGCAAGAAAGGAACTAATTCGGAACCGATTTGTCCACCTGCACCTACAATAAGTATGTTCTTCATAGTTGAATGGTAATAATTTATAAGAAATTTCTTTAGTTTGCTTTTGATTTGTTAGTTATTTCACAAAAGTATATCTTTTGGTTGAATAGTTGTTGCAATTAAAGATGTTTTACGATAATGATAAATCTCATACTTTTCGATAGTATTAATAAATATTGATGAGTTAAATATCTTAACGTGAGTTCGATGTAAACTTAACATATTGATCCTAAGTATAGCGTTAGATTGTTACTTTGTCATGCTGAACGAATTGAAGCATCTAGTCTTTAGGTGATTAGATCCTTCGCTTCGCTCAGGATGACACCTTACGTCGAGTTGACGTTATCTTAGCAAACACTACTCAACAATAATCTAATCTATAAAAATATAGGCTTGATATCCTGCTCCTTTATGCCAGTTAGGTATTGTCCCAAAATTCTTGGCAAAAACTTTTACATAACGAGTCTTAATATCGACCTGTGTTTCTAAGTCTTTTACAATAACTTCCATCTGATTTTCGGGGATGTTATGTTTTACCGTTGCTGTTAATGTGAAATTCTGACCATCCTCAGAAGTCCAAAACTCAACATATTTAGGCATCCATATCCACGGATCTACATCCTGTAAAAATCCTGCTGCTATTCGTTTTATGGGTTTTATTTTTCCAAGATCGATTGTAGCTTCAAAATCCTGCCCTTGATATCCCTGCCATCCTCCAAGCCTAAAGTTGTTTTCGCCCCGAATCCCATCGATTAATCCATTTGGCCCGCCTGCAGTGTACTGCTTACTATAAGTGCTTTTTGTGGAAATGGTTTTATCGGGTTTATATCTGAAAAACTTACCCTCAATTATGTAACTTTTGCTCCCTTTTTTATCAACGGAATAGGCTTGAACTTTCGATGATTCCTTGATTGTAGTTTGATTTCCCTTCTTCCAATCTTTATTATCATTAGAGTTTATTGGCGAAACGCAAAAGTAAACCTCTTGCTCTTTATCGACTGTGGCAATATCGATTTTAAGACTATCAACAAAAACTTTTGGAGCATTGGTGAAATAAGGAACAATAGCAAAACTTGAACTATCGATGCTATTTACAGGTGTTCCTTTTGCATTTGAAGCCCACGCCTTATTAGGTGTGTTTGCCATTTCAAATTTAAGTTCACCGCCCTTGAGTATCTCTGAATAATCAATCCAGCTGTGCGCCATTGGTTTTCCATTAAGGTAAGCCTCATTAATGTATATATTTTCCTTAGAATTATTTTTGGCAATAATTGTAAATATTTTTCCATTCTCAAGTTTTATAGCTGCTTTCTTGAAAAGGGGAGAACCAATAGCATATTGTGTATTCCCGGGACATACTGAATATATTCCCATGGCACTAAGAACATACCATGCGCTCATCTGTCCACAATCCTCATTACCACATAAACCATCGGGTTTTGGGGTGTACATTTCGTCCATAATCTTTCGCACTGTACGTTGAGTTTTCCAAGGGCTACCAACAAAATTGTAGAGATATGCCATGTGATGGCTGGGTTCATTGCCATGAGCGTACTGCCCAATCAATCCTGTGATATCAACCTGCTCCCTACCAGAAACGGTTGTGGAGGAACTAAATAGTTCGTCGAGTTTTACCTCAAAGTTTTTCACGCCTCCATGAAGTTTCATTAGCCCGCTTAAATCCTGCGGAACGAGAAAACTATACTGCCAGCTATTTGCTTCGGTAAAGTTATTATCAACCTCAGTGGGATCGAAAGGGGCCTTCCAACCACCGTTGTACTTTGGTCGCATAAAACCAGTTTCGGGGTTAAAGATGTTTTTATAGAACTGAGCCCGTTTTGTGTATTCCTTATAATCCTCCTGTTTCTCCAATGATTTTGCCATTTGGGCAATACACCAGTCGTCATAGGCATACTCAAGAGTTTTAGAAACTGATTCGGATTCTTTATCTCCGGGGATATATCCATATTTACGGTAAGCCTCAAGGCCAAGGTGATCAAGGTTTGAGCTATGTTTCATTGCTTCGAGAGCATAATTGGCATCAAACCCTCGAATGCCTTTCATCCAAGCATCAACTATAACTGGAGCGGAGTGATAGCCTATCATGCAAAATGTTTCATTTGCATCTAGTTCCCAAACAGGAAGTAATCCACCATGCTTATAATGGGATAGAAAGGTATTTACGTAATCCGCTGTACGTTTTCTGTCTATTATAGTCATCAAAGGGTGCCAAGCACGGTATGTGTCCCAAAGAGAAAATACTGTGTAGGGGGTGAATCCTTCTGCTTTATATACCTGTTTATCCATTCCAAGGTACATCCCATCCACATCTGAAAAGATATTTGGAATCACCATTGTGTGGTAAAGCGCAGAGTAGAATGTTGTTAATTGATCATTAGTTCCGCCGTCCACCTCAATCTTTCCTAACTCCTTATTCCATAAAGTATAGGCATCCTTTGCTGTTTTATCAAAATCCCAGTCGGGAATCTCTGCCTCCAAATTTTTTATAGCACCTTCATAACCGGTAGCAGATATACCAACTTTAACAAGCAGTACACCCTTTTTTATCTTACTGAATTTAAACCAAGCCTTAAGGTTTTTTCCCTCTGTTACCCCCAGATTATTCCCTTCGATATTAGTATTCATAGGCCCGCCATCGGCTGTATGAACTTCTACGAGGTCGATTGGGCTTGAAAACCGAATAACAAAATAGACCCTTTGATCTTCTGCCCATGATTTCGAGCGACGGTAACCCCTTACTTCATTGTCTCCTACTATTTGAATCCATGAATCTAAAACCTCATCACGGTGTTGCAAATCAAGGATTATATTTGCCTCATCGGTTTTTGTAAACGTATACCTATGAAAACCTACTCTGGCGGTGGCCGTGAGTTCTGCTAAAACTTTAGGTTTTTCTAAAAAAACGGAATAGTATCCGGGTTTTGCTTTCTCTGTTGCTTTTTTAAAAGGGGATGAGTATCGTTTATTATCTAAATCTGGTTTGCCTACAGTGGGTATTATAAGAATATCGCCTAAATCACTACAACCAGTTCCGCTTAGGTGAGTATGTGAAAACCCGTAGATTAGAGAATCGCTAAAGTGATAACCAGAGCAGCCATCCCAACCTGTTAACCTTGTATCAGGGCTTAGCTGAACCATACCAAAAGGAACTGTTGCTCCGGGGTAGGTATGTCCATGGAAATCGGTTCCAATAAATGGATTTACAAATTTAGCAGGATCGGATGTTTGTGCGTTTGCCAACAATACATTGAAAAACAGTATTGTAACAATAAGTTTTATTTTATTCATGTTTAAATCAATTATTTCTTTGAATAATTCCACATTGATTTTATTACTAGATCTTTAATATCTCCACCAAACATTTTCACTCGATATTCTTTTCCGGGAAGCATGTTGAAATAGTTATTATCAACATTAAATGAGGGTAATGTGGATGATAGCTGAACGTAAAAAGCAGGATGGTTGCATGTTATTATGAGATTATTCTCATTATCCACTTTAACTTTTATCTCAGGGTCTATCAACCGAAGATTTCCCTGTTTACAATAAAAAGAGTAGGTGTTGAATTGTTCGCCATCTTTTGATTCAAACTCCGCATAAGCAAAAGTATTGCTAGAGTCGGCTATATTGAATTCATTAACAACCTTTAGAATTTGCTCCGATACATTGGGCTTAATAATAGCAGGATTTATCCATCTTTTTAGGATATCACCGTTAGTATTATATACAAGGACTTTTAACTCTCCATCGGTTGGCGTTTGATTGTCGGAAACGGTGTTAACGGCTATTTCCTCATTGTTAATATTTAGTGATATGAGAATCGGCCTATAAGCATCTCTAATCGTGTATTGTACGGCTTTCCATCTTCCATAAAAATCAATTCCTGACCATGAAACAACAGGCCAACAATCGTTCATTTGCCAGTAGAGTGTGCCCATACAGTGAGGCATAGAAATTCTGTGGGATTCAATCGCCGTGCGATACCCAATGGCCTGAACCACCTGACTAAAATAAATGGTATCTTCTAAAGTCTTGGGATAAAACCCCGTGTATTGCATGTACTTTGCAATTGTTTGATACCCCACAGGATGCTTCTGATGGCTTAATAGTTCCAATGAGTCTGGGAAAGCCTTTCCATCCTTAGAAAATGAAAGTACTGTGCGAGCATCTGGGAAGCCTTGAAATCCATACTCAGACATAAACCGAGGAATCTTTGTTTTAAATACGCTAAAGGGTTCTAAGCCCCACCAAACACCCCAGTAATGGGAATCTCCGCTTTTCATGCTTTCCTTTCGACCCCAACCAAATTGCGGAGAAGATGGCCAATAGAATTTTTCGGGATCGTAGTTCTTTAAAATGGATGGTAGCAATTCGTTAAATAGTCTATTATATCCACTCCAAATTGATCGGGTAGCATTTGGGATGGTATCAACTTGTTTAATCCAGCCCCAGTTGTGCCATCCTTCGTCAATTTCGTTATTTCCACACCATAAAGCTAAGCAAGGAAACCCACGCAAACGCTGTACCTGTTCGGTAGCTTCTAGCCTAACATTCTTTAAAAATAAACTATCCCAAGGATACATCGAGCAGGCAAACATAAAGTCTTGCCACACAAGAATTCCTTTTTTACTGCACGCTTCATAAAAGGCATCGGGTGGGTAAATGCCACCTCCCCAAACCCTGAGCATATTCATGTTACAACGTTGTGCGTTTTCAGCAAGAGCAATCCACTCATTATCCCTTACCGCAGATATTAAAGAATTCGGCGGAACAATATTCGCTCCCTTAGAAAACATGGGCTTGTTATTTACTTTTAGGTAAAATGATGAACCAATACTATCGGGCTTAGTAACAATTTCTATTTTTCTTAATCCCAGCGATTTATCTATAACTATAAGTTTTCCATCACGATTCATCACCCGGCAACTAAGCGAATATTGGTACTGAGAGCCCATTCCATTTGGCCACCAAAGTTTTGGGTTACTGATTTTGAATTTTGTTTGGATTTGAGTTTTACCCTTCTGAACATCTGCTTTCTGTTCTATTATGCTTGTGCGAGAATTATTCTCAAGAATTTCGATTGAAACTTGCTGTTTTTTTGGAGAGTTAACCTCAAAATTTGCTTCCACCTCCGCTTTAGATTCATCAAGTTCTGCTATTTTGAAGTAAAAGTTTTCAATATAAAAATCTGGTTTAGTTCGGAGATAAATCTTTTTCCATATCCCACACGTTTTAAGTGTTGGTGCCCAGTCCCAACCAAAGTTGTATGCAGGTTTACGGATGTAAGCCCAATCACCGCTAGGTAGCCTGTAGGGAAGTTTTGCCGCTTGTTCTTCCACCTGTTTTTGTGCCGATTTGAATATTATCTTTAAATAATTTCCTCCGTTTTTTAGATAGTTACTGCAATTCACCTTCCACGATCTAAACATGTTATCAGCGGTAAGGATAAGGGAGTCGTTAAGGTAAACCTTAGCATAGGTGTCGAGACCTTTAAATTCAAGTTCCGTTTCACTTCTTAGAAACATATCGCTGTTGATAGTGAATTGGGTTTGATACTCCCAATCGCACTCATCCACCCATTTTAACTTCGTGTTATTGCAGCCCACATAAGGATCTGGTATCAGCTTATTGGCTAATAAATCGGAATAAATATTCCCAGGGACTGTTGCTGGCAACCACTTTTCGATAGTATTCGCTTTTCTAAACTTCCACCCTGAAGTTAAAAGCATAACCCCCTCCTGAGCAATGGATTCCCTTACATTCAGAAGTAATAAAACTATAATAATTACTAGGGTTTTATTCCATTTTATTTCCATCCTTTAGCAGGTTTATCATGTCTAAAGTTAAGGTAGATAGTGGAAGTTCCATCTCTGCAACGGGAGTTTTTAATCTATTAATTTGAATTTTAAGCATATCGCCTTCAATGTCATCAATTCTAATACCTGAATTGATTTGAATAAGAAGCTTGCGGGTAATAGAGGCCAACTCCATTAGATTATCGGATAACGTTACAACCTCTTTTAAAGCAGTATTATTGGCTGCTAATGAATTAAATGATGCTTGATTATTAACCCACTTTTCGAGCAAATCCAGCATTTGGGAATAGGATTCTTTATTTTTTGTCTTTTTATAATCATTAAATAACAACCTGAAACGCACAACCTCGGGAGCATCGGACAAGGCAGCATCAACAGGTCTTGATAGTGGATACTCCGTTGTATAAGGTTTGCTACCATGCCGTTTGTACCCTTTTAAGGGTTCTGATGCGTCAAGAAGAATTTTTAAGGGTTCGATGTTTGACCCATTACAAAGACGCCTCATCATTGCCTCTCTACACTTGATATGTTCAATGCCTGCCTCTTCAAGCCTTATATTCACAACATCTAATCTTCGGTACATATCATCAACATCGTTAATATCTCCAGGAGACCAAAATCTTTCTGCAATAGCGGCTGTTCTAGGCCAAATTCTTGAGTCGATATTTTCGGCATTCACCAATTCCGCCCACATGGTTGCTTCGCCGCCAAGTATTCTACTCTGTTCAACCGGCGATAATTTGCTATCCTTAGGTAATGGGTCGTTCAGGTAATGCTCCGATGCATGCTTGAATAAATCGATATAGTAACCATTAGATAAAATACTTTGATATCCCTTTTTTGCAGCATCCTCCATGGCCTCACGCCCTCTCCATGAATGGATTACAATGCTATTGGGGAGTGTTGGCTGAAAAATTTCGTCCCAGCCAATCATCTTCTTACCATTCTTTTTAAGGATTTCTAAGATTTTAAGATTGAAATAGGCTTGTAATTCATGGTTGCTTTTAATCCCATTCTTCTTCATGAACTCCTGAATATTCGGATTTTTGTTCCATTGAACACCATTGTTTTCATCACCTCCTATGTGCATATACTCATCGGGAAAGAGGTGTGACATCTCTTTAAAGAGTTTTTCAAAAAATCGATAGGTCTCCTTTTTCGTTGGATCTATGGTTGGATCAAAAACGCCAAAAAACTTTTCTACTTTATAAGAACCGCTTGCTGATGCTAACTCAGGATACCCAACCATCCATGCGGTAGCATGTCCGGGGATATCAAATTCGGGCATTACTCGAATACCCCTTTCGTTTGCATAGGTTATCACATCCTTAATCTGCTCCTGAGTATAATATTCTCCATTAGAACCCATTAGGTATAACTTTGGGTATGCTTTGCTTTCAACTCTAAAACCCTGATCTTCGCTCAGATGCCAATGCAAAACATTTAGCTTAACCATTGCCATTGCATCAATATTGCGCTTAATCACTTCAACAGGGATAAAATGCCGACAACCATCAATCATCAGCCCACGCCAAGCGAAGCGGGGTTTGTCATTAATCTCTAATCTTTGAAAGTAAAATGAATCTTTATCTCTTTCGAGCAGCTGAAGCAATGTTTGCAGACAATGCATCGCTCCGAGTTCTGTTTGGGATGTTATAAGTATCTTATTGCTATCAATTTTCAACGTGTACGATTCATCCTCTCCTAATTTTACAATACCAGGACGACTAATTTTAATTACCATGCTTGCATCTACTGGTGATATTAGCACAGAGTCACGGTCAAAAGGTATAGTTGTTCGCTTGCTAAGTTGCTGGATAAATCTTACCAAATTTGGGTGAAATCGTTTATCCGGGTTTCCTTCAACTCCTATCTTTAGGGTTTTATCGACTACAAATTGTCCTTCACCAATTTTTATCTCAGTAGGCCAAGGCATGAGGTTTAGGGTCTGTGCATAACCTCCTTTAAGCAAGATGATTGCAATTAATAGATAAAAATATTTTTTGCCCATTTTTTGATATTTCTTTATTTTACCATCTCTTCTAAAATCTATAATTTGCTTAAAGCAAAAGCGTAAGCACCAACAGAAACAGCTTGGCTTGTTCCAAGCCGTGAAATACCAATGCCTATTCGTTTCATAGGATCATAATCGATTATTTTGTCGCTGAATGGTACTTTAATTTTGGTTAAACCACCCATTGTCATTGCTTTTTTACCCTCTTCATCCTCAAGGTTGAATGCCTTCATTTCCAGTCGATCCACTTTGTCGCCGTTTAAGGTACAAATTTTCCCGTTTAGCACATTAAACATTGAGGGGGAAAAGTATTTCCATGCATTTGCCAAACCACCACCAATTACTATTATGGAATCGGTGAGGGTAACAGCGTTTGCTAGAGCATCGCCAACAACAGTTCCAAGTTCCTCAAAGGCTTTTATAGCTGCTATTTTATTGCCTTCTAGTTTACCGTCAGCAATATCAAAGATATCCTTTGGAGATAAATCTGTAATATCTTTTGAGTGGTGCTTATACATCTGCTTAACCGCTCGGATACTCACACCTTCCTCTGCAAAGACATTGTTATTTATGTAATTTCGCATTAGCCATATTTCGGCAGCAGCGGAATTATCCCCAATATATAGCTGATTGTTATAAACTAAACCAGCGCCAAACCCAGTACCCAATGTTACTCCTAAAAGATTTCGATACTGTTTTGGACTACCAGCCTGTGTAAGCATTGCGTTTACTTGCGGAAGTAGTCCTGCAATAGCCTCTCCGAATGCAAAGAGATCGCCATCATTATTTATAAATATAGGCAAACCAAAAATTTCAGAAAGCATTGGTCCCAAAGCAACACCACCGCGAAATGCTGGAAGATTACCCAAATCGCCAATAATTCCATTCGGATAGTCGGCTGGTCCAGGAAAAGCAAAACTTATGGCAACCGGTTTCTCTTTCAGATTTTTTTCAACCTCTTTAAATCCCGCAATAATTGAGTTTAGGCATTTATCAAGATTATCTGCGTTGCTTGGGAGTGTTATTGGGTTTACTATACTCTTTAACCCTTGAATTGCCGAGAAAACAAAGTTTGTACCCCCGGCATCAAGGGTCATTACAATCCGTTTATCGTTACTATAATTCATTTTTAATTTGTTATAAATAGATATTATGCAATCACCTCCGATTTTTTACCACCTTTAAGCGAAAGGACTACTAGATATACAAAGCAAATTGCAGGTACAATAAATGCTACTGTTTGCAGATTCATATCAACCATCTTTCCCATTATAAGAGGAATTATGGCTCCGCCAGCGATAGCCATGCACATCAAACCGCTCAATTCGTTGGCTGCTTCGGGTTTTTCTTCAACCGTTATCGAGAAAAGGAGTGGCCATATATTTGCAAATCCCAAACCGCAAAGTATAACCCCAATTATTGATAGAACGGGCGATCCGATGATAAGTAGAAGTATTGCGACTAGTCCTAAAAGGGTTGATATGCGGAAAAAGTTTTTAGGGCTTAGTATTGTAAGTACTGCGCTACCAATAATACGACCAAAGGTTAGCACGAGAAAGAATAGCGGAGCACCAAATTTACTAGCCATTTCTGGCGACATTCCAATGGATTTATTTAAAGGGAGCAAAAATCTTGTAATACATACTTCTGCACCAACGTAAAGAAAGATACCAACAACAGCCATTAAGAAGAAAGGGGTTTTAAGTAAACTCAGACTCGAAACGATGCTTGGAGGCGTATCCGCCTTTGTTTCTTCAACTTTTAGGAAAAGAACAGATATAAATGTTAATGCTATTAAAACAAAGAAAACTGGAAAAGCTGCTCGCCAACCCAAATCCTTAAATATTACGAATGTTGCAACGGCTGTTGCAAGGTAAGCAGATGCTGTACTTCCAATTCCTTTTATACCCTGGGCAAAGGCAAGGTTTTTAGCATATGCTCCTTGGGGGCTTACATCGCGCATAATTGGATTTCCCGAAACCTGAAGTAGGGTTGTGCCAATACCCAACATCAAAATACAGGAGCAAAGCATTACGTAGCTGGGATTAATCAGTGTTGGAATCAAAAGCGCAATGGCGTTTAACCCTAAACCGAGAAGGAGTAATTTTTTCTTTCCGATTCGGGCAGCAAGTAAGCCTGCGGGTATGCTGAATACAGCAAATGCAATAAAAACAAAGAAGGGGAGGAGTGTTGCCATAACATCGTTAAGCTGGTATTGATTTTTAACCGCATCGGACATTGGACCCATTGCATCGGCAATACCCATTGTGATAAAGGCAAGAAAGATTGGAAGCGTTTTACTATTCATGATCTTTTATTTTAGGATGATTTATCTGTTTTTAATTGTTGACTCGCGAATTATTAACTCTATTGGGAGATGCGTTAGGCTCTCCGTTAATAAACTTTGCTCCCCCTTTATACTACTCATCAGCATTTCAAAAGACACATAGCTTATTTCATCAACGGGTTGTGCAATGGCTGTTATCGATGGATTCATGAAGTTAAAATAGGGTACATCATCGAAACTGATCAAACCAATATCGTTTGGCACGTTTATATTGTGCTTTCGTAAAGCCTGCAAACAGGCCGATGCGAGGTTATTATTTATGGCAAAAATGCAATCTGGTAAAAGAGAGTTGTCCACCAATTCCTCAATCACCCTTTCAATAGTATCAAAAGGGTTCTCAAAAGGAATATTTACAACCATAGGATTAATAGATCGATTTTTCATCTCATCAATAAAACCTTCACGCCTTTCGCGAATAGTGTAAACATGTACTGGGTCAATTGCTAGGATCAACGGTCTTTTATACCCCTGTTTCAATAAATGCGATGCAGCAAGTTTTGCCCCTTCGCAATTTTGAACCACAACCGCAGGTACTTCTAAGCCATCAAAATATCTGTCGATCAGAACAACAGGAAACCCTTCTGCTCTTAATCGGTTGAATTCAATTGGATTATTCTGAGATGATGATATAATTAGCCCATCAATCTGCTTCTCTCGGAGTAGTTTAATCAAACGCAACTCCCGCTCTATATCTTCATCGGTACTACAGGTAATTAGGTTGTAACCGTTTTCCTCGGCAAGATCTTCCAGATTCCTAGCAATCTTTGAGTAAAATCCATTTGCAATATCAGAAACAATAAGTCCTAGAGTAAAAGACTTTCCGAGCCTTAATCCACGGGCAAAGTGATTTGGGTTGTAGTTTAACTCCTTGGCTTTAGCCAATACTTTCTGCTTCGTTTTAGCCGATATTCCATGCCTTGCATCCTTATTGTTCAACACAAGCGAAACCAACGACCGCGAAACGCCAAGGCTTGTGGCGATATCATCCAACGAAATGCGTTTATTCTTCATCCCAATCTTAAAAGAACAAATGTAAAAAAGATTTACTAAAACGATTTAGGTGATTTCAATAAACTTTCTAAAGAATACTATAATGTGGAATAAACGGCTTTTATCTATCTGGCAGGAATTAAAAGAGGCTGCCTAATTTTATTTAGACAGCCTCTTGGGGTATCGCAAATTGCGATTATTGTTTAGTTAGCTGGTACAAAGAAGGGTACTAAAGTTACCTTAGCGTTTGCTCCTGCACCCATATAATCAGTATAGGTTGTATTCTTCATGATGGTGTAGTAGGAGTCTACATAGTCATCGCTATCGGTTAACCAATCGGCAGGCATTGCGTTAACAATAGCTGATGCTAATGTACCAAGAGCATTAATCCAAGGCTGTGCGGAAATAGTTCCAGCAACAGTTGTAACCCCGTTAATAATAATCACAATAAGTTGTTGATAGTTGTAATTAGAATCTTGCTCATAGAGTTGAATGTTAGCAGCTTGATAGCTGTAATCTGGCCAGAATAGCATAAGTTGATTAGGATAATAGTCTGTGCCATCATAGTCAAGGTAAGGCATATCAACAATGGTAATTTGAGCAGTCTTGGTGCCGCTAACATCGCGAAGACCTGAAGTTATAGCATAAATTTCGGCAGCACCCTTTATCCAAGGCTCTTGATCGTTGTTTAACCTAATCTTTGTAAGTTTAGTAGTTTCAATACCAGCAGCTTTTGCGCTAATTCTTTTTCTTGGTAAATCTGGTGACTGCAAACCAGCTTTTTGTAAGGCTTTGTTCATGTAGTCAACCTTAACCTTCATGGCTGCAGAACCGTTTGTTTCAAGTACAATAACTCTAACATTTGGTTCGTTTTTTACATCCAAATACACTACTTCTTTCTTTAGGTTGTAGGCCTTAATGTTTTTCCAGCTCTTTTCATTACCATCGGGCACATAAGTAACCAATATCTCGCTCGACCCTGTTTTTACTTTAGGTTGGTAGAGCCATAACTCAGGAATTTCAAGGTATCCTGTTTTTTCTGATAGTTTGTTTACCTCATTAGTACTAGCAACATAGTCCCGAAGTGTCTGGATGGCTTGTTCGCTACCCGAAGTCTGCTTTAAATTGCTAACTAAGTAGTCCAGTTTTTGACCTAGTGGGTTGCTGGTAAGTTCCCCAATAATTGATTCATTATTGATTTGCTGGTTCAACAAATCAACCACTGCGAGAACGGCTTTATCTTTGGCCGTAACAACCTCTTTTTCTGGGGTTGCTACTTGTAGTTCCTGCTTTTGGCAGCCAACTAATCCTAAGGATATAAGTCCCAAGGTTAAATAGAGTAGTTTAAATTTTTTCATCGGTTATATATTTAAAGGTTTGTGATGTTAATTTAAAACAATTATGATTATGATTATTTAATAATAAAAAAAATTTTTCTTTACGGTTTGGTAATTTTTTTAGAATAAAAATATTTAATTGTATAATAAATTGGAAATTGTTTAATAAAACAACGCTGTTTTTATATCAATTTTCTAAATAGTTGAATTTAATATTTTTTGGAATTTTTATCAAGAATTATTTTGATTTCTTTTAATTGAAAGGATTGGTTTAAAGCAAACAGGAGAAAGCAAGAAGGAAAGAACAAGGCGTTTAAAGCACAAGTTAAAACTCGCACAGCACATGTAAGTCAATTATTACAGAATATTTAGAGGTTAAAACAACGATAATTGGCCATACACCTTAGTGTGTTCAATACTATTGCTAAATAGCAATCTGGATTTATATCTCTGAATTTAACACCTTAATTTCTTATAATCTAAAAGATGAAAACATTTTATTTATAAGTATTAGCTATATTTGGTTCAATATAAGACTTCATAATAAGTACTTTCCAAAGCACCTAACCTATGAGAAGAGCAGCTATTTTTACACTCCTATTCCCTTTTGTAATAGGAACTACATTCGCTCAGCAGAAGCACATAAAATCTAAAGTAGTGAGTGCAACCGTTTACACACAGGGTGCTCAAATTACAAGGGTTGCCAAGATAAATCTCGATAAAGGAGAGAATAGAGTGATTTTCACTAACCTTCCTCCAAATCTTGATGAATCATCAATCCAGATTAGCTGTGTCGAAGCAACCATAGTTTCTGTTTCATGTCAGAAAAACATGCTTGATTCACTTTCACAAAACCCTGAATTTATCAAACTACAAGCCAGAAAAAAAGAGTTGGAAAAGAAAATTACACTTGAAAAAGCTTTGTTGCAAACAATTGATTTGGAAAAAGATGTACTCGCTTCGAATAAAAAGTTGATAGGCGATCAAGGTGTAAAACTTGAGGATCTAAAAAACTCGCTAATATATTTCCGCGCAAGATTTGATGAGTTGGAACGAAGTCGCATTGAAAAGTTAGACTTGATTGCTAACCTTGAGGAGGATCTTCGAAAATTGAATGAGCAAATACAGAATCTATCGGCTCAAAAGGTTATGAATACTAGTGAAATAATGGTTGCCTTCATGGCCGACCAACCCATATCAACAAGCGCTAAAATAAAATACTTTGCCATAGAAGCAGGTTGGTATCCAACTTATGATATAAGGGTGAATAGCATTAATGCACCTTTGAGTATTACCAATAAGGCAAATGTTTATCAAACAACGGGGGAAGATTGGAGTAAGATAAAACTCTCAGTTTCCTCTGGAAATCCAACATCTGGTTCTACTGCACCTACAATTTTTCCTTGGTATATTGACATTATTCAACCCTATCTCAATTATTCTGTTCGTGGAAATGCAGCAGTAGCTAAAAAAGAAAAAGTATTCGAAGAAGCTGAAGTTTCGATGTCCTCTAAAGATGACGCAATGGTTGATAAGTCAATGCCCGTTTCAGTATCCGAAAGTCAAACCAATTTCACATTTAATATTGATATCCCCTACGATATCCCATCGAAACAGCAACCAGTTACAGCAATTCTTCAAACCCCAACAGTTAAAGCAACCTATCAGTATACAACAACACCCAAATTATCAGAGTATGCCTATTTAATTGCTAATATGACCGAATGGCAAGGATTAAACCTACTTTACGGTGATGCAAACCTATATTTTGAAAACAACTTTGTGGGCTCTACAACTCTTAATACCAAAGCCTTTGGCGATACATTAAAACTATCGTTGGGAAAAGATGAAAGCGTTGCTGTAAAACGAACCAAAGTAAAAGCATTTAAAGAAAAAAACCTTATAGGCTCCAAGGTTACCGAAACCCGTAGTTGGGAGATTACCATTACAAATGGTAAAAAGCAAGATGTTGAAATCGAAATCGAAGATCAAGTTCCTGTTTCGGCTAACGAAAAAGTTAAGGTAAAACTCTTAGATCAAGGTGGAGCAAACTATAATTCTGCTAATGGTCTGCTTAAGTGGATTCTAATTATTAAATCTCAAGAAACTAAAAAGTTACAATTTTCTTATTCTGTAGAATATCCTAAGGAAAATCAGATTTCTTTGGAATAACTAACCATTTAAAGTATGATTTTTTCCCACCTTTTTTCATTGTAAAAGAGGTTAGATTCTATCATATTTTAAAATAATATTATTTTCTTATCTATTATTTTACACTATTGATATAAATCACCTTTTTAATAGATAAATAGTATAGAAGCCTTATATCCTAGTGTTTTCAAGGGTTGCAGCGTTGGTTGGGTTGCATTCTATTATAACATTTATGAATAATACCGACTTTGATAGGTGGAGAGTAATTGCAGCCTAACGAAGATTGTATATATTTGCCCATGAATAAAAAATTATTTCCCTTTTTTAATTAGGAAATTAGTCTATTCAAAATTTTATTTAACACAAACACCTCTAGTTATGACATCTGGACAAGAATTAATACGCATTGGTGTCTTTTATGATGGCAACTATTTTCTTCATGTTAGCAACTACTACAACTACTTTCATACAAGACGTAAAAGGCTTAATATCGCAGGATTGCATGAGTTTATCAGGAATATGATTGCTCGGGAAGAGGATGTTGATTCTAGGTTTTGTCAGGTCATAGAAGCACACTATTTTCGAGGAAGAATTAGTGCGCAAGAAGCAAGTCAACGAGGAAATCAGCTATATAACGATCGTGTATTCGATGATATATTGATGTCTGAAGGAGTGGTAACACATTACCTCCCAATTCGTACTCGCGGTGGTAAAAAGGACGACAAAGGAATTGATGTTTGGTTGGCGCTCGAAGCTTTCGAACAAGCCTTCTACAAGCGCTTTAATGTGCTTGTGCTAATTACTTCCGATGGAGATTATGTTCCTCTTATCCGTAAGCTGAATTCAATTGGATCAAAAGTAATGGTTTTAAGTTGGGATTTTGACTATACTGATGATATGGGCCGCGAAGTTGTTACTCGCACATCACAGGATTTAATCCGCGAAGTTACATTCCCTGTTGCTATGCATGAGGTTATTAATCATGGTCTAAAAATCAATGACAAGCTTATTGTTAACCTATTTGCGCAGCAAGATTATAGTCAACCCAATAAATTACAAACAATTGAGTTGGAGGATGACACCATAAAACAAGGTGCCGCTATGAATATGAATAACGGGTATGGCTTTGTTCAATTCCCGCCAAATAATCTTTTTTTCCATTATCTTGATGTTGTTGAGGGCGATTTTAACGAGATCCATGATGGTGATATTGTAGAGTTCACCGTTGAAAAAAATGAAAAAGGTCAGGATGTTGCCAAAAATGTAAAAAAGGTTGTACCTGAAATTCAAGACGACCCTAATGCTTGGTAAACTGTTGTCAGAAATAATACTAATAAGGGAGAATGGTGTCATTCTCCTTTTTTTGTTTTTAACTTTTCTCTCAATTGACACTTTCTTTGACGCTTTTTTTTACTTTTGCATATGACCGAATCTGTTATTCAATATTACTATGGAAAATCCTTTGTATATCTACAACACACTAACTCGTAAGAAAGAAGAGTTTAAGCCAATTAGCCCAAACCATGTTGGACTTTATGTTTGTGGGCCCACCGTATATAGCAATGTACATCTGGGGAATTGTCGGACTTTCATTTCATTTGATTTAATATATAGATATTTACTTTATTTAGGTTATAAGGTAAGGTATGTTCGTAACATTACAGATGCAGGACATCTGGAGGGCGACAGGGATGAAGGGGATGATAAATTTGCTAAAAAAGCAAAGCTGGAACAGCTTGAACCAATGGAAATTGTGCATAAATATACGCTTGGTTTTCATGATGTAATGAGAACATTTAATACGTTGCCACCAACCATTGAACCAACCGCAACTGGTCATATTTGTGAGCAAATAGAGATGATTAAACAAATCATTGAGAATGGCTATGCTTATGAAATTAACGGGACTGTTTATTTTGATGTAGAAAAATACAGCAAAGAATACTCTTACGGTCAGTTAACCAACCGAAAACTCGAAGAACTGCTAGAAGGAACTCGCGAGCTTGGAGGGCAAGACGAAAAGCATGGTCGCCTTGATTTTGCTTTATGGATTGCTGCAAAACCAGAAACATTGATGAAATGGCCTTCTCCATGGGGTTGGGGTTTTCCTGGTTGGCATATTGAATGCTCAGCAATGGGTAGAAAATATTTAGGAGACAATTTTGATATACACGGGGGTGGTATGGATTTACAGGCCACGCATCACACCAATGAAATAGCACAATCGCAGGCATGTAATCATACAGCACCTGTAAACTATTGGATGCACACCAACATGCTTACTGTAAATGGGGTAAGAATGTCGAAAACTGCCGGAAATGGATTTTTACCCAACGAGTTATTTACTGGTAATCATCCCTTACTAGAGAAGGGTTATTCCCCAATGGCCGTTAGGTTTTTTATGTTGCAATGCCATTATCGAAGCACTTTGGATTTTTCAAACGAGGCTCTTCAGGCATCCGAAAAAGGGCTACAGAGATTGATGGCTGCAAATCGATTCCTCGATAAGATTAAACCTTCAGACAAATCTAGTGTTGATATTAAAGATCTCAACAAGGCATTTGATGCACTTAACGATGATTTCAACAGTTCAATTGCCATTGCGGTTCTATTCGATTGGGTTCGCAGTATCAACTTACTTGCAGAAAATAAGGAAACTATATCCGAAGCAGATCTTAGTACATTGCGAAACACCTTTAGAACAATAACCTTTGATATCCTAGGATTAAAAGATGAGCAAAACGAAGGCTCTAAGCAAGGCGAACTAACGGGTAAACTTATTGACATGTTACTAAATATGCGTCTTGAGGCCAAAGCAAATAAGGATTTTGCAACATCGGATAAAATCAGGAATGAAATCACTCAAATGGGAGTTACTGTTCGCGATCGCAAAGATGGATTTGATTGGGAGATAGCATAGAACAGATTTCATTCTTTGATTGACACAAGTGGACTATCAAACATTGTATGAATATCAACCAGTTGGATTTGGATTTGGTCGCTTATTATTTCTTTTAGTTCTATCCATCTTAGGCTATGGGTTGGCTTATTATACCAAGAAAAGCAACGTAAAATACTCTCTTCAACGACAGGTATATATTTTTACTGGATATTTGATATGTGGGTTTTTTGCCATTTTTATAATAGTTAACCTATCCAAAATCCCCCGGATTATTGTTGTTAGAAGAGATTTCTATAAAATAGTTGAATCCAAAAACTATAGTGTTGTTGAGGGCGAAACAAAGGATTATTGTCCTATGTCGTTGGTAAAGCAGGATAATGTAAGATATACTGTAAACGGAATACCATTCATATTTACAGATTTTACGATACCAAACGATGTTTATCATGGTATAAAAATAAATACAGGACCAATAACTAGAAATGGACAAAAAGTTAGAATATCATATATTACTAGTAATGAAGTTAATTACATTTTCAAAATAGAAATAAAAAAATAGAGAAAGGTATCAACAGCGACTGAATTAGCAGAACCTACCCCGCACAAGAACGTCTTCGGGGGCTAAACAAAGCAAACAACATCCATGAATTACTCTGAAAATCTTGTACCAATAACCGATTTAGACAGAACCTATTTAAAAAAACAAGTAAAACAGGTAATTGGTGTGATTGCGATTATTTTTATTGTGCTTTGGGGTTTAGCCATAACTTTTTGTGTATACGACGGCGATTGGTACATCTTTTACTTCGTTGGGGCTTTCTCTCTAATAATATTTTTTATTGGTGTTTACATTCATCGCAGGGTATCGTTTTATACTCGACCAGATGCAAAGAAATGGGTGATTGAGGGCGAAGTTATTGAAAAAAAAGAAGATACAACTATAAGAGAGAACGATGGGAAACAGGATATGGACACCGATTACTATCTTATTTTTACAAACAGAGAGGTTAGGGTAAACTATTCTAATTACAGAAAATATAACACTGGAGATATTATTCGTATTGAACTTACAGAGAATGGCAATATCCTTTTAGGTATAATCCCTATCACAATTCAAGAACCTAAAGAGATCTCTATTGAAAACGATTACCTATCGGACTATAATGAAACAATGGAGGATGGCGAGCGTGCAATTATTAAGAAAACATTGGTAAAGAGATCGATTATTGTACTTGTTATGCTTGCAGTAATCTATTTTATTGCATTTATCTTTACTGCAATTTTAATTGCTGAATATTTCGAAAATTTAGGTGAAATAGGTCGTCACCTTTTGGTTTATGGGCGATACTATTTGATTGCAATTATTGGGGTGGGGCTATATGTTTTGATGATTCAAAAACTTCTATCCGATTTTCTATCAAACCTTAAAAAGGTTACAACTTGTATTATTAGCGATAAGATTCATAGTAATGTGAAGTTGTTGGGGAGAAATATTAAAACCAGTATTCGTGGCGATTACCATTATATATTGGTAGGAAAGAAACTTTACCTAATTTCCAATGAAGATTACCATCAAATTGATGCTGGTAAAAAGGTAAAAATTCACGAAGGGAATAGGTCTGGATTATTTCTAAGGATTGATGTTAGATAAAAGATTGAATTAAAGGTGATTTCTCAAATCTGAACGCCCTAATTTTTATATAACGATCCTTAGAACTGCCTAAAACCAATAATCCTTCGGACATCACGTATAGTCATTGTAGCACTTTCGCGAGCTTTTTCAGCACCCATTTTTGCTACCTTTCGGAGATATTCATTATCTTCAAGAATACCTTCAATGTTTTCTCTAATGGGGGAAGTAATTTTAATGATATCTTCTGCAAGTTGTTTCTTTAAGTCTCCATAACGAATCTGACAGGTGTTGTACTTCTCATCGAAGAAGGAATATGTATCGGGGGTGGAGACCGCTTTCATCAGTGTAAATAAGTTTTGTATAGCATCAGGCTTTGGTTGATTTGGCTCAGTTGGTCCGCTATCGGTAACTGCCCTCATTACCTTTTTTCGAATAGTATCCACATCATCAGCAAGAAAAACGCCATTATCTTCCGACTTACCCATTTTTCCCGTACCATCAAGTCCCGGTATTTTAACAAGTTCTTCCCCGAAATTATAAGCAACTGGTTCTGGGAAATAGTTAACATTATATATTCTGTTGAAACGATTTGCAAAAGTGCGTGTCATCTCCAAGTGCTGCTCTTGATCTTTACCTACAGGCACTTTATGAGATCTGTGAATAAGTATATCAGCAGCCATAAGGGTTGGATAAGTGAGTAAGCCCGCATTCACATTATCGGGTTGCTTTCTAATCATATCCTTAAAGGAGGTACAACGCTCAAGTTCACCCATATAGGCATTCATATTAAGCAATAAATATAGCTCGGGGATTTCAGGAACATCACTTTGTATATAAATAGTTGATTTCTCAGGATCGAGACCACATGCTAGATATTCTGCCAAAACATGTTTAACAGATCCGTGTAAATCCTCTGGGGTGGGGTGTGTTGTTAACGAGTGGTAATCTGCAATAAAGAAAAAACACGTATTTTCTTCCTGCATCTTAATAAAGTTCTTCATCGCACCAAAATAATTCCCAAGATGCAATTTACCAGTTGGACGAATTCCGCTTAAAACTATATCCATCTTTTTTAATATTTAAACCGCAAAAATATAAAAGAAAGTTATTAGTTGAGTAACTCTTTTAAAATGAAACAGAAAATCCACAAATTTCTCTTCAGTTTTATTCAAATAAATTATAGAAAAAGTGTTCAGATTAGAATAATAATATCATTCTAATATATGGCCTCATAGGAATTAGCGTATAATTTATAAAAAATTAAGAATCTATTTAATAAATTAATACTTATTATTGTTTTAAATGATAGATTTTTTAACCTCGTGTATAAATACTCGACAAATTATAAGGGAATAGAAATTATTACAATTACTACCAAAGGTAAGTATTAATAAGACTAGGTAATAGGATTTTTCCAAACTAAATTCGGGACAAACATCCTGCATTCTGTCCACTATTTTCCTCCAAATCAACTATATTTGCATAAAATCTGAGATATGGAAGGGACAAGGTTAAGCAAAGTTTCAAGGTTGTTACAGAAAGATTTAGGCGATATTTTTCAAAAAGAAGGGGTTACCCTTTTTAGGGGAAAGATGATTACAGTTACATCTGTAAGAGTTAGCCCCGATCTTGGGCTAGCAAAGGTTTACATCAGTATATTCCCAACCGATAAAAAGGAGGATGTTCTTAAGGTTGTTAAGGAGCACACCAAATCAATTAGGCATGAGTTGGCTCAAAGAGTTCGACATCAGCTTAGAATTATTCCAGAACTAGCATTCTTTCTTGATGATTCACTCGATTATATCGAGAGCATTGATAAATTGCTAAAGAGCTAGCCAATGGTTAAACGGATTATCTCTCTTGCCTCCAGATTTATTCCTAGACACTACCAACAAATTGTTGCAGCGTTTATACTAAGAAGCCTTGCGATTTTTTATAGAGGAAATGCATTCGAAGATCCTATTTCGGGTAGAAGGTATCGTAAATTGTTACCTTACGGAAGACTTCAATCACGGGCAAATGCACTTGCTCCACATTCTCTTTCACTGGAGAGGCATCGTTTGATATGGTTATACCTAAAAACCCGAACAGATTTTTTTACAAACCCCAAACGGGTTCTACATGTCGCTCCAGAGTTCTGTTTTATCAAACCCTTCAAAAAACTCGTAAATATTAACTATTTAACTGCCGATTTGATCTCCCCTTGGGCAGATATCAAAATGGATGTGCAAAATATCCCATTCCACGATTCGAGTTTTGATGTTGTAATTTGCAACCATGTCCTTGAGCACGTTGATGACGATAGAAAAGCAATGGGGGAGTTGCTGCGGGTAATGAAACCGGGTGGTTTTGGTATCTTCCAAGTTCCTCTTGATTATTCTATCGACGTTACACTTGAGGATAAAAGCATAAATACACCCGAACTAAGGGAGAAGCACTACAAGCAGCGCGATCACTTAAGATTATATGGTAAGGACTATGCGAAAAGGCTTCGTGAGGTTGGATTTGACGTTACGGAAGATGATTACGTTAGCTCTCTTCCAACAGAATTAGTTCAGAGATATGCTCTGCCAAAGAACGAGATTCTATATATTTGTAGAAAGAATAATTAAATCAACCCTATCAGAGGCATAATCATTGTTAATGAACGTTCCACTCTACATAGCAAAGCGTTATCTATTTGCAAAAAAATCGCATAATGTAATCAATATCATCTCCATAATCTCGCTAATAGGTGTGGCCACGGGTGTATCGGCGCTAGTCATCGTTCTATCCGTATTCAATGGATTCGATAGCCTAATCAAAAAGATGTACTCATCCTTTGATGCTGAAATAAAAGTTAAGTTGGTTGAGGGTAAAACGTTTAGCCCACATTCCCCTGAAATTGAAAAGTTAAAAAAACTTAAAGGTGTTGCCGTTTATGTTGAAGTACTTGAAGAAAATGCGCTATTCCGCTATCGCGAAAGGCAGCACATTGGAATGATTAAGGGTGTGAGCAGGAATTATACGGATCTTACTGGTGTTGATTCAATGATTATTGATGGAAAATTTCAGCTATGGAGAGGAAGTCAACCACTAGCTATAATGGGGCAGGGGGTATCTTACTACCTTAATGCAAACCTGGCTCAATTTGATCCGCTAACCATTTATGTTCCAAAACGAGGGAAGATAACATCGCTTTCACCTGAAAATGCCTTTGTGAAGATGGGTATAATGCCATCTGGCGTTTTTGCAATTGAGCAGGAGTTTGACTCTCAATATGTTATTTTACCAATAGAATTTGCTCGCACACTCCTTGAGTATAAGGATGAGGTGACATCTATTGAGTTGAAAGCAGAGAAAGGTGTTGAAATTGAGAGATTTCAAAAAATAGTTGAGGAAACTCTAGGAAACAAATATCGGGTTTTGAATAGGTATCAGCAGAACGAAACATTATTCAGAACAATGAAATCTGAGAAACTAGCGATTGGTCTAATACTCTCATTAATCCTAGTAATTGCCTCATTTAACATTATTGGTTCGCTATCCATGCTCATCATAGATAAACGCAACGATGTTGATACCCTTCGAAGCATGGGAGCCGATAATGAACTAATACAGAAGATTTTCTTAGCAGAGGGGATGCTAATATCAATGGGTGGGACAATTGTTGGTACTCTTTTTGGACTTCTAATCTGTTGGTTACAAATAGCATTTGGGCTAGTAAAACTGCAGGGTAATGGTAATTTCATAATTGATTCTTATCCTGTAGATATTCACCCCCTAGATATTTCAATTATTCTGATAATTGTAATTGCCATTGGATACCTGGCTGCTCGTTTCCCGGTTAGGATTATTACCAAAAGAATTCTAAACGATGATAATAGGGGAAATTTATAATTAACTAGTCTTTAAAATCGTCCAATTCGTGTGACATTTTCATTACTTTAATAACGTTACCTTCACCATCAGTAACAGGGAAGTATGTTTCTATGAGGTCAACTATTTTACCGTTCCAGCTGATTTTCGATTTCACTTTTTTACTTTTTCCTGTTCGTAGGTCATCCCAGAATCTTCCATACTCCTTCTTTTGTTTCTGGGTCATTTCAATATTTTCAGAATGATGAGTCCCTATTATCTGTTGGTGTGTTACTCCTAAACGATGTAAGAACTCATCGTTAATATTGGTTATACTTCCATTTAAATCGTACTCAACCATGTAAGAGGCCGTGTTTAGAGAGTTGAGTAATCCTTCCATTTCTTCGGATTTACGAGCAGCCTCCTCTTGTGTTGCTTGGAGTTCCTCCATATTTTGTCGCATTTCCTCTTCCTGTGCGGACATCTCCTCGGATTGTTGCTGCGATTGTTCAAGTAGGAACTTGGTACGAGAGTTAATTTTAACAGCACAAATAGTTGAAGCAATGCTCTCTGCTATTTTCTCAAGAAAATCAATTTGATGTTTTTCTACTACCTTAAATGAAGCCATTTCAATAACCCCGAGAATAATCTCCTCGTGTTTTAAGGGTATAAGAATCACACATGTTGGATTTGCTTTCCCAACTCCAGATGTTATTGCAACATAATCTTCGGGAACATCGGTTATAATGATAGTTTCTTTTTCCATAGCACAAGCACCAACAATCCCTTCTCCTTTTTCAATCCGTTTGTTAATGTATTTCTTTCTATCCCAAGCAAATGTTGATATTAACTCAAAGAATTGATCATGTTTATCTTCCTCGTTCAAAAGAAAAACTCCTCCTTGGTTGGCATCTATATATTTCACGAGATTTTTTATCACACTATCGCAAAGTACTCTGAAATCGTCATTATTCTGACGAAGAATATCGGAAAACTTTGCAAAACCGTTTGATGCCCAAGATCTCCTATCATCTTCCTCTTTTCTTTGATTTTGTTCATCGCGTGCTTTTTTCAAGTTATCGCGCATTTGGAGAAGTGAATTTCCCAAAATATCATTCTCGCTCATCGTTTTATATTGAGAATCAAAGTTGCCATCTCCAATTTTTTTGGAAAATTCCGAAGTGAGCATTAATGATTCTGTAAGATCATTCAGGGATTTTTGAATGCTTCCAAATTCATCATCCAATTTAATGTGCAATTTTTCAGGGTGTTCTCCTCTACCTAATTTATATACATGTTGAAGAATTTTTTGTACCGGATAAGTAATGAGTATAGAAATATACCAAGCCACAACCAACGAAAAAAACACTCCAAGTATAGTAAAAACAAGAAATGTAATAAATGATTTAACCATTAATGCTTCCCCATGAGCTTCAATGCCTTTTATTACAAGTCTAACTTTATCTTTACCTTCGTCAAGTTTTAAGATAATTTGCAAACCTGTTTGTGTAACTATTTGATTTAGATCGTTGTATCTATCCTTAATGTCATCCTGCTGTTTTATTAGTTTTTTAGCAGCTTCGGAATCCCTATTAATTAGCTGACCGATTTGAGCATCAATCGTTAATTCATTAATTTTTAATTCTTTAAACTGAATGAATATTGGCAACATCTTTTTCGTATAATCATCCCTTACTGTATTAATAATAGCAAAGAGCGAATTTTTTAAAGTATCACTTTCAAATCCTGTTTTATTTTCAAACTCCTTCTCAATTTTAACGATCTGATCATTAAAGAATTGAACCTGAAAGTTATGTTCACCCCACCAATAATTTAATCGTTCCTCGGTTTTGGTTTTCATTAAAACGGTAAAAATGTGCATATCAGATCTTAAAAAATACTTTCCCTCAAAGAATGCATCCGAAAGGTTTATGCTAGAGAGGGTATTCTGCTGACTAACTTTAATTTTTTGTTGAATGAATATTGCAGTTAACCCGAGTATTAACACAAAGGAAGCTAATAACAAGAAGCTTGAAAGAAGTTTTGTCCTGACAGACATTTTACGAAAAAACCGAATCATATCCTTTTTTATAAAATTATTTAGAAAAGTGGGATAATAGACAAAAAGAAAACTGTTTCTCTAACCTTATTATTAGGCTTAACGATTTTCGATTAATACCTTTTATTCCTTCAATTAGAATGGGAGCAAAAGTTACTGAATGAATTTCTTTATGATTGAACTATGGCAGTAAAGGCAATTTTTATTAATAACCTTATCGTTTGCACAAAACTAGTACACATAATCTTTTTGAATGATTCTTGCCTCCTTTTTGTCTATTAAGCTGGGAAATTAACCATAATAAATGAATTCAATGTCGAATAAATCGTAATGATTAATACAAATAATTGCTTTAAGTCTCCTGTTTTTTGCGCTATTATAGCAATTTAATTCTTCATTAATCAGATTGCAATCGTTAGCATAAAGATCAATTTCAGTTACGAATAATCCTTTACGAATTCGAAAAGAGAGAGTTTTTTACAATTACATCGAATAAATTATAGATTTTAACTATATTATTTTTGATAAAATGACGTACTATACAGAAAAAATGGGACAAGGATTTTTATCGAAAAAAATTAAAGTAGTAAAAACATTACATTTTCTCCGGCCAAATCAAACTAGCCACCACCGCCATTACAAAAGCAAAAATAAAACTACCTAACCTCTCTGAGATTCCTGTGGGTTCCATCAGTAATGTTTTCCAGAGAATAGCACCCAGAGTACCACAAATTAACGAAGCGTAAAGCCCTGCACGTGAGAATCGTTTCCAGAAAAGAAGGAGTAATAATGCTGGTCCAAATGATGAACCAATTCCTGCCCAAGCATAGGATACGAGGCTGTAAACGGTATCCTTCATAAATATTACCATAATAATTGCTACCAAACCAACACCAAGGGTAAGCAGTTTGTTAAGTAGTAGCATTTTTGAACCCTTCATGGGTTTTTGGGCTATATTGGAATAAAGATCTTCGCTCATGGATGAGGAGCAAACAATCAGTTCAGATGAAGCCGTAGACATCATTGCAGATACTGCTCCTGAAAGCATTATGCCTGCAAGAATAGGCTGCATTAGGCCAACAACCAATGCTGGCATAATCTGCTCCGAATCATTAGCTACTTTGGCGGTATCAATACCCGCTACACCGCCTTTAATCAGTGCATAACCAGCAATACCAATTAGAATAGCACCCGCATAGGCAACAACAGTCCATATTGTGGCTACCCATTGTGCCGTGTTGCTATCCTTTGCGTTACGAAGAGCCATCATGCGGGCAAGTAGTTGTGGTTGCCCAGTATAACCCAACGCCCAGCTAAGACCGTTAAGTACAAGAAGTACAGCAGCAGTTCCTGTTGCACCACCTGTTAAAGAGGTCATTTGAGTACCAGCCTCTGTTAATTTTGATGCTAAACTAATATTGTTAGATGCAAGAATTAATAGTAGTACAATAGGCATTACAATAAGGGTAAATATCATCAAAACAGCCTGAAATACATCTGTTGCAACAACAGTGATAAATCCACCAAGTACTGTATAGAGGGTGACAATTCCTGCTCCAATCACCATTCCCCAGAATGGGGTTAGCCCAAAGGTATCGTGAAATACCTTTCCAGCTCCGCTGAACTGAGCAGCAATATAAAAGAGGAAAAAGAAAACTACAATTAATGATGATAGTATACCAATTGGTTTCTCTGTACCAGGAAACTTACGAGCAAGTAGGCTTGGAATAGTCATTGCCCCTGTTTTTTCCGTGGCTAAACGGAGAGGATTTGCCATTACCAGCCAAATAAATAGAATACCAATTACACATCCCAATGCCACCCAAATTGCGCTTATCCCATTGGTAAATGCATAGCCAGTTAAGCCTAAAATTAGCCATGCTGATTCTCCTGTAGCACGTTCCGAAAGGGCTAAGGAAACACCACCTATTTTTTTGCCACCAATAACATAATCTTCATGGGTTTTAGCACGCAGTGCCGACCAAATGGCAATACCAACAACCAGTACAAGGTAAAGGACAAATACTGTTATCATAGCCTATAAAATTTGAGTTTGATATTGCTAAGATATAAAATAATAACTATAAGCAAAAGATTGATAACATCATAGAAATAACCCACTAATCCCCAACTCCCTCAACGCTAAGATACCTTTCCCCGCTATCGTAAGCGAAGGTTAAAACTTTGCTATTCTTTGGTATTTGATTTAATATCTTTTTCAAAGCAGCCAGATTCGCATTGCTTGATATACCAGCGAGCATACCCTCAACTTTTGCCGAAAAGTTTATCATCTCAAAAGCTTCTTGTTTACTAATTGTCACTATTTGATCAATAAGTTCAGCAGAGTAATTCTTTGGGATAAATCCTGCTCCAATTCCCTGAATTGGGTGTGGACCTGGCTGTCCACCACTTAAAACAGGCGAATCGGCTGGTTCAACGGCAATAATTCTAATTTTTGGGAATAGCTCTTTTAGCGCTTTTCCAACCCCAGTTATATGCCCACCTGTTCCAACCCCACAAACTAAGTAATCAAATCCTTTTGGAAAATCTTCAAATATTTCCTTTGCAGTAGTTCTGTAGTGGATAGCAGGATTTGATCCATTCTCAAATTGCATTGGCATCCAAGAATTAGGAGTATTTGAAACTATTTCTTTTGCTTGCTCTACAGCACCTTTCATCCCCTTTTCCCTTGGAGTTAAAACAAGTTCTGCCCCATAAGCCTTAAGCAGTTTTCGTCGTTCTATAGACATCGATTCCGGCATAGTAAAAATCACTCGATACCCTTTTATTGCACCAACTATGGCCAATCCTATTCCAGTATTACCAGACGTTGGCTCAACAATAATACCATCTGATTTTAATAATCCCGATTTTTCGGCATCTTCAACCATAGCAAGAGCAATACGGTCCTTGATGCTTCCACCGGGATTTCGACGTTCATCCTTTACCCAAACTTCATGATTTGGAAATAGTTTGGCTAACCTAATATGCGGGGTTCTACCGATAGATTCTAAAATTGAATTTGCTTTCATAGTTGTCCTTTTTTAATTATTTATTATTATTTTTTCTTTCCTTGATAACTACTTTACTCTCATGATATACCATAGAAAATGCAGGAACACTTTCGGTAAGCCAAACATTCCCTCCAATTACGCTATCATGACCAATAACCGTTTCGCCTCCAAGTATTGTGCTTCCTGCATAAATTATCACATTATCCTCAATGGTTGGATGTCGCTTGGTTGATGCCTTATCTTTGCTAACGCTAAGTGCTCCTAGGGTTACTCCTTGGTAGATTTTCACTCTTTTCCCTATTATTGATGTTTCGCCAATAACAATACCTGTCCCATGATCGATAAAGAACTCAGAATCTATTGTTGCTTTGGGGTGAATATCAATTCCTGTATGTGAATGAGCATGCTCGGACATGATTCGTGGAATTATAGGAATCCCAATTTCTGCAAGACAATGAGCAATTCTATACACGAGTATCGCGTAAAACCCAGGATAAGCCATAATTACTTCATCAACACCGCTTGCTGCGGGATCATTAGCCGCTAAAAATTGGGCATCAATATCAAGAAGTTCTTTTATTCCTTTTAGGTTACTAAAAAAAGAATCAGCCAATTCCTCGTTTGTTAAATTATGCTCTTTACATACTGGTTTTACTATTCGTTTAAACCTTTTCTTTAGTTTCCTATAGCTCGGTGGTATTGTCCTTGAACCTTCAATAATTGGGAAAAGCGATATCGCCAAATTTTGTGTAAACGATATCACATCAGCCTTAACTGGAAATTCACTTGAATTTCCAGTATCCGTAATTCTGATTAATTTTCTTACCATATTCTTTGTTATTAGAACCTATTTAATTTGCCTTAAAACAAAAAACCCCTCCGTGGCTTGGAAGGGTTTGTGTTATTTTATAATTATTATCATGCAAAAACTGAATATAACCCTTCCTGTTGGTAAATTATCCAACAACAACAAGAGTTAATATTCAAATTGTTTAATTGCATTATTTAGAATCGTTTTATATTGTCAAATATAGGATTAATTCTTAAAATCACATTTATATTGATCGAATAATTCGAAAAAAGCATTTTGAAAGAGTTTATTTGAATTATTGATGGGTTTATGCGATACTTGTGCAATTGTTATATCGATTTTCTCTATATCAAGTTGCTTACAGGTTACGAATAATTCCTTTCTTGATAGATATTCTGCAAGATATTCTTGTTCGGTTTGACCAGGAGTGGGAATAATTAATCCACTTATGCCAAGAAAGGCTAAATCCATAATTGTGCTGTATCCGGATCTGGTTATCAAATATTTAGTTGATAATACAGTATTAGCAAAATCAATATCGTTTAAATGTCCTGCATAATAGATGCCTTTATCTTCAAAGATATTAGTACCTTCCTTTGGATTTCCTTTAATGATAATAGCCTTAAGATTATACCGCTTTGATAATTTGCCCATCAAATCAATAAAAATCTCTCTTTGTGGTGATGGCCCCGAGGCAATTCCAACTAAATCCCATTTATGAGTTTCAACATCAACATTAATTCCTTGAAATCGAGAAAGTAAACCGATATATCTTACATTGGATGGAAGGCTCTTTGGATGAGAGAGATTTCCCGATAGGTTTCTATCATCATTATAATCGGGAATCCAGCAAAAGGTGAATTTTTTTATGATTAGCCGAACGAACCAAGCACCAATAGGTTCTAGCAATCTAAATGGTTTAGGGAATAGCACTCTTAATTGATGGGTAATAAATATCGATTTAATGCCTCTACACCATAATCCATAGCGATTATCGGAAATAATTATATTAATTTGATGATCTCGTACGATCTTTTTTATCGTATAATGCTCTTTTATTATATGATACGGAAGTATTGATGCAATTCTTAGTATTGGTAGCAATTGATTAGAACCCCTAGCTAATTTTACTTTAAAAGAGGGGAAATGTAATATTTTGATGTTAGGGAATTTGGTGGAAATGTAATGCATTTGCAATTCATCCCCTGCAGCAATTACCTCAAAATCGGATTGTTGGAATTTGGAGATAATAGGAATCATGCGACTTGCATGCCCAAGACCCCAAGCAAGAGGGCAAACCAGAACCCGATTCTTATTTACATCATCCATTTAAGCAGATACCTGAATGGGTATTCCCAATTCCTCCACCCTTGCAGCAATAGCCTTCAACTCTTTTAATGTAATTTTCTCAAGCCCTGTGGCTGGAGTATCGCGGGCAATTGTGTAAACCATAACCTGTTTGGGTTTTATCTCCTTAATATGCTCAACCCAACAATCAACCTCATTCTTTGTGGTATTATCAATAATATTCCCGCCGTAAACACCTCTCAAGAATAGGGTTTGCACAATAAGGTTTCCTTCAAAAGATTTAAGATTTTTAACTAACTCCTCGGCAGAGAATTTTACTTGAGGTTGATTAAGTAATTTAATAGTTGAATCGAATACAGAATCAAGTTTTAGTATATTCTGGTCAACCTTTTTTAATGCAGCTATTATCTCTGGTTTATTAAGCATTGTAGAGTTAGAGAGTACTGCAATTAGAGTACGAGGAAAATATTTATTCCTCAATTCGATAGTGTCATCAATAATTTCAGAAAAATTTGGGTGGAGAGTTGGTTCGCCATTTCCAGCAAATGTTATAACATCAAGAAGATCTCCTTTTTTTTGCATTTCTTGCAATTTCTCATCAAGACACTTTTTTACTTCATCTCTTGAGGGCATTCTGCCCTTTTCTTTCTTATCTGTCCAACCGCATTCGCAGTAAATACAATCGAAAGAACAAATTTTAGAATTGATGGGGAGAAGATTAATCCCGAGGGAGACTCCAAGCCTTCGGCTACGAATAGGTCCAAAAACAAAACTATCGAATAGAAAAGTTGGCATAAATAGATGTTGATTAAAAGGTTCTTGTTTTAGGCTTCACTTCAATAATAACGGCTCCTAGGATTCAAGGCGTTATAATAAGCGAATGGTATAAAATGCCTTGGCAAATGTATGAAAATTTAAGAAGCGATATTCCTGTTTGAATATCAGGTTGTTAAATGATATATGTCATAGATTTCCATTTTTATTTAGTGTATATTTGATAATTGAGAATGGAATTTCCATTGAAAACCAAACCTATAAATCTATGCCTGAAAATTACAGACATACCAATATATCTATAATTGACGAAAGTCACGACAAGTTATCCGAAATTCAAAAGCATGTTAATAATCTTAAAGAGAAAGGCGCAGGTAAAAATGATTTGGCTGATATTTTCTTTGCATTATCTTATTTCTTTGAAAATCACTTAATAAAAGAAGAGCTCTATCTGAAGAGTAAGGGTTATCCCAATTTTGATAACCATAAAATTAGCCATTTTGAATTCATTAAAGGGATTGAGCGGTTAATGGATAATTACGAAAGCAACGTTAATAATACACTTAAGGATCTTGATATGTTCATAGGAGAGTGGCTTCATAGCCATTCATCAAACTATAATAGAGATATGGTGGATTATCTTAATCAAAAAAAATAGTCAAATTAAGCTAAGCGTTTCACTTTACTTTTTTTGGTGGGTCTCATTAGAGAAAAATCAAAGTTTGTAATGAGATTCAACCCCGGTTTCTTACCAACTTCTAGAGATCCAACCTTTGATTCAAGGCTTAGGGCTTTAGCCCCGTTTAAGGTTGCCCATTTAAGAACCTCATTGAAGGAGAGTGTTGGAAATTTCTCAAGCAGAATCATCATCTGATCAAATACAGAAATGGTATCGGTACTAGCATAGCTGTCTGTTCCTAATGCTATATCAACTCCTGTGCTAGCAATCATCGGTGCATCAGGTAAAATACTCTCAATAAACAGGTTTGATGATGGGCAAAGAACAAATATCGATTTCTTATAATGCGATGCTAAATACTTAATTTCAACATTTGATGCAAAGGTATTATGTACAAAAAGAACCTTTGAATCTGTTGGAATAAATTGCTTGACAACTTCGCACGGGCTATTAAATTTAGGGAGATTGATGGATATCCCTAAGTTCTTGAAATTTTCAGCGAGCAAACCGGAATGATCCTTTAAAAAAGCATACTCTTGTAAACTTTCTCCATAGTGGATGCTAACAATTGATCGGTTTTTATTTAATTCATTTTTTATGAACTCCCAAAGTTTTGCCGAAATAGAATAAGTAGAGTGGGGGGTAAGCGTTGATTTACCGCAATCAACAGATTTAAATTCATTCAATAGTGCTAATGATGAATTAAATCGATCCAGAGAATCAACAGGATTTAAACCAAACAGCTCAATGAAATTATGGAATAGGATATCGGATTCCTGCTTTTGATATATTGTATGAGAGGTATTGCAGATGTCCCCAACAGCAACTACTCCATTTGATTTAAGTGATGAAATGGCACTTTTTATGCCATTTGCTATTTCCAACTCATCTGCTTTTCGATTGTTGCGAATTTGAGAAACAAAGTCTGCAATCCCATTTGATTTTTCAAACTTCCCTTTGAGATGGGATAATTCTAAATGGCAATGTGTGTTAATAAAACCTGGAACTATAACCCCGTTGTGAAACTCCATCGATGCTAGTTCTTTAACACAACCTTCAGGATCAATAATTTCTACAATAGTATTATTGTTGTCCAAGCAAATAACCCCATTTTTAATTGGGCCACCGTGAATAGGAAATATATAATTCGATGAAAAGCGTTGCATTATATAATTTTTATTCTAATCGATAGGTTCTTCTTGCTTCCCCTTTTTTAAAGATTTTTTGGTTTTAGATAAGTTGGGCTTATAGGTAACTTTAATGTTTGTAATATTTGCATGACTTTTAAAATTTTTATTGGTATTGTTATAATCTAGCAAAACACCTTTAAGATGAGTAACCAAACTATTTTTCAATTCCATTGTGGTTTTTATCTCTCTTTTTTTACCATCCTTAATGTATGGGGTAACGGTATAATGGCTAATATTACCACTTTCTGATTTATTATCGTAATAAAAATATATCTTTGATTGTGGGTTAAGTGATTCATCATCAGGAAATATCAGCAAATCGTAGGTGAATGTATAGGTACCCAAACCAACAACAGGAATTTCAAAGATGATGAAATCCCCTAAACTATCAAGTTTTAGCTTATAGTTTGCTTTTGATGTCCAAAGATTTTTTAAAGTATCAATCACAACAGAATCAGCCTTATTTGCCTGAACTAGTTCTGTTTGTTTTTTTGAGAGTTCAATAATTACTTTGTCATAGATTGCATCAAGTAATTTTGGATTTTTGGCATAATAATTCAACGAACTATCAAATTGTGCTGAACTATAACCTGCTTTTTGGAATGCTTTAGCATAATAATCTATTGTATCTTTTCCAAAATATATCGATCGTAATTGAGGACTCGTAACAGTTGCATCTGTTAAATAGATATTTACTAAAATCGATATCATATCCTTTTCTGGAATAATATTATTCGTTCTACATGAAGAGAAAAGAATTACAATAGAAGCAATAGCCCATTTATTAATTTTCAGCATGTTTAAAATTTTTTTATTCGCAAAATTAACGCATCTAGTTCTTATAGTAATTTGTAAAGTAAAATTATCAAAATAAAATTCCGGATAAACATCCGGAATCTTAAATATTATAAGGAGTTCCTTGCCTTAATTATTTTATTTTGTCAAATAGATACCCAAGAATGATTTCATGTGTTCCCGTTTGATATTTACGAATACCCGTATAGCTATAGTCATACGAATATCCGATCATATATCTCTTCTTATAGTTGTACCCAATTAATATAGATACCGCATCCTTATAACGCCAGGAAAGACCTCCCCACATTTGAGATTTATAGGTAATTTTCCCACTTAATTCAAATTGAAAAGGGCTATTAAACATGTATTTAAGTAAAAGACAGGGTTCCACAACGTAATGTCTATCTAAATCTATACGCATACTTCCACTTAGCATTACATGCTGTTTTAGTCTATTCGTACCAATTACACTGTTGTTTAATTTTAGTTTTTGCCCAAAAAGTTGATGTGCCGATATTCCTACCTGATATAAGGTTGCGTAAAGATAAAAACCAATAGAAGCATCTGGGGTGAATGCAGATTGTACCGATTTTGGAATTGCACGATCATTGTAATCTGCATCCTCACCAGTTGTTAGTTTGGAGCCATCAAGTTTATATTGCATTAAACCGAATGATAATCCTCCAGAAACCCTATACTCATCGTTAATAGGCATGTTGTAAGAATACGAGCCCATTATTCCCATTTTACTGGTTGGTCCTGTAATATCCGAATAAATGTAGCCACCCCATCCCATATCTTTCTTTGATAGCGGGCCAAATAGGCTAATACTAGTAGTTTGAGGTGCATCATTCAGTCCAACCCATTGATACCTTTCGTTTAATTTTATCTGATAGTAATTATAGGTTCCAGCAACTGCAGGATTCGATATGTAGTTGTTGAACATATACTGTGTAAATTGTGGTATTTGCTGTGCAAATACAGATTGCGAAAAGAAATAGCCTATTACTATCATTAAAATTCTAAGATTCCTTTTCATATGTAAGATCATTTTTTTCATAGTAATATCCTCCTATCTTACAATGGTTATAGAACCTGTGATTGGTTTCCAATTACCACTTGATGTTTGTATATTATACTTGATTACATAGTAATATGTTCCAATGGGTAGTTCGTTGCCACCATTTGTTCTACCATCCCAACCTTTAGCGGCTTTATCTCCCTTAGCAGACCATACTAATGCTCCCCAACGATTAAATATTTCAATCTCAAGATCTGGGAATAAGTACTCTTTTGGCACTTTCCATGTATCATTGTTACCATCACCATTAGGCGAAAAAACATTTCCAAAGGAAATCTTATTTACCAATTTGGCGTAGAGATTTAAGGTATCACTACATCCAACAGATGTTTCTGCAATAGCTTTTATTGGGACATAGGTACTATTTCTGCGGATTTTAGGATCGAAGATTTCTACTTTTGGCAATTGACTGTAAGAAGCATCATCAATATAAATTTCTGAATTCCAAGAATCAGGAGGAATGAAAATTATAGATGGTTCCCATCTAAACGTTGTAGGAAATTGGGTGTTAGCAACATTGACGTCCATATTATAGGTCGTTCCTGAGAGAATAGAAATAATAGTATCTTCCTGTATTGCTGATATATAAAGAGGCACATGTAATCCTATTTTAGGATAAACACCAACCTTAACGGTATCGGAGCTAAAGCAGAATCCATCATTTCTAATTTCAAGATAGTATTTAGATGAGTCTTTTGGACTTATTCTAAATGTAGTATTTGTACTTAAAGGTACACCTGCTGTTTCAGGGATTTTGTACCAGCTATAAGTATATGTTCGATTCAAAGGACCGTTGGTTTTTGCCTTCAAGTCGAGACTAACACCATAACAAATATTTGTATCCTTTACTGCATAAGCATTCATGTAGTATTTAGGATCATAAGGAACATAAAACGAAGAGTCGTATGCACAACCAGCATCAGTAACAGTTACCTTATAATTACCTGATGAAATACTATCTATTACAAGCCCTGTGTTTGGATTAGATGGTGGATAATTCCATTTAAATGTTAAATCGGATCCAATGCCTCGAGTTGTAGATAAAATTTCAATTCTTCCAACATCATCTCTAGTTTCCTTAAGGTAAGAGCATCTTGCAGTATCTATTGAAACTGTCAGAATTTTTGGATCAGTTATTAATATGGAATCTTTAATTGATAATCCATCAAAGTCTACAACTTTTGCTATATACCAATCAGGGGCTAATCCTGTTATAGAGGTTAAATTATCGAACGCTGGTAATGATCCCAAAGTTCTTCCTGCCCATGTTATTGTATAGGGAGCATTTCCACCAATAATTGATAATGATATTTGACCATCGTTAGTTTTTTTACAGGTTGTTTGTGTTGCTGTTAGGTCTATATTAATCATACCAAGCACCACAGGAGCAGACACAACCGTACAACTATTATCATCAATAACCACAACTGTATAGGTATCGGCAGAAAGACCCGTGAAAACCGCAGGAATTCCAACTCCTGGTGTTAGAGCAAATCCTGCCATTGGGTTAAGTGGGTCAAGCGGGTTAAGGGTATATATCAAGGAAGTACCTGTTCCTCCAGTTGCAAGTATTGTGATTGTTCCATCACTTGCTCCTGCAGCAGTTATCTGTGTGAAGGATTGGCTAACTATTTTAAGTTCTGCTGGCATGGTAATTATGAATGGTCCGGCTATTTGTGGTCCACAACTATTAGCATCAGTTACCTCTACGGTATATGTACCTGCAATTGATGGTGCAAAGTTTCCTGTTCCATTTGATGAAACTAAAGAGTGTGTACCATCATATAAATTATACACCAAAGAATTTGTACCACCTACCGCACTTACTGTTATAGTTGCCGTACCTCCAAAACATTTAATATCTTCGAAGGTTTGACCAGTAATTGATATTGCTGGAGGTTCAACAATGGTTAGCACACCAGATATAATTGGAGGACATGTACCAGCATCATTAACTTCAACGGTATAACTACCCGCCGATAAGCCAGTAAATAATCCTACTCCATTTGATGTAATAGTTGCAGCTCCTTGCTTTAGCGTGTATATATAAGGGGGTACGCCACCTGAAGCAGTGACTGAAATACTTCCATCGGCAGGTGCAGCAAAACAAGAAATATTTGTTACAACAGGTGTTGATAATGTAATTGAAGCTGGTTCAGATAGATTAACAGTAATATTTTTTACACATAAACTATCATTAATCATTGAAACGATGTGATCACCTCCGCTCAAGCCAATAAAAGTTCCAGATAATCCATACGGACCTCCATCGATAGAGTATTTAACAGTAAGTGGGTCATTCACAACATTAAAACTAATTGCAGTAACGGTAATACTTCCGTCACCTGCACCACCACACACTAAGTCTGTTTTATTAAGAGATGTGACAGAAATTTCTGGTGGTTCACCAACAGGTGCAACATCCGAATATATACATGTGCCTGCTCCAGATTTATAGAAAACAGTGTAAACACCTTTTGGTAATCCAGTAAATTTATCGGTAGTGGTATATGTAACACCTCCATCAATTGAGTATTGGAAAGGTCCAGTATAATCTACGAGATTCGGAATCATTTGAATGGCACCAGTACTCTCTCCATAACATTTTATATCTGTTACAATAATATTATCTAAAGGAGGACTCAATGGTTCAGTTATAGTTGCTGTTGTTGCAAAAGTACAGGAATTGAAATCCTTAACGACAATATTATAGGTACCTGCCGCTAATGAATTAAAAGTATTAATTGCAAAGAACGTTACTCCACCATCAATACTATATTGATAAGGTGTAGTACCTCCGGTAGCCGTAATATCAATTATTCCATCTGTTGCTCCATAGCAAACAATGTTTGTAACACTTGCTGTTGCTGCCAATGCTGAAGGTTCAATTATAGTTACAGACTGCATTGCAGATAAGCAATTATTAGCATCCTTAACAATTATTTGATAATTTCCTGTTCCTACAATAATATCAGCACCTGAGCTATATGGAAAAGTAAGACCATTATCAATTGAAACAGTATATGGAGCATTACCATTTGCGGCTGTTACATTTATTTTACCATCACTTAATCCATTACAAGTTACGTTTGTTGAAGTAAATGTAAATGTTACCTCCGCTCTTTTTGTAACGATTGCTAAGTCAGGAAGAACAAGACTACAACCTGTTGCTGTTGTTGCCACAACGTGATAATTAAATGTTCCAACAGTTAAAGTATTTGCATTTAATGTAAAACTAATAGCAGTTCCTGTTCCATTAACAGGTCCGGCAACCGTTAAATTTGTGTTATCTTGAAGGACATAAGTAACTCCTATTTCTGAAGAAGAGACATTAATTATTGCATTTTCAAAAAAACATACAGTTGGATCGCTTATGGTGAATGTATTATTTGGAAGAGCATTTATTGTCACCGATGTGGTTGCGGTCACTACCCCGCAGCCCCCTGCTGCGGCTATCGTGTACGTTACCGTGTAGGTGCTGGCTGCGCTGGTGCTCGGGGTGATCGCCCCCGTCACCGCGTCGATTGTGAGCCCTGCGGTGGAGCTGTACGCCCCCCCCGCCGTGCCCGTCCGGGTTACGGCCTGCACGCCTGTCGAGGTGCACCATGGGCTTCCGCTGTAGCTTATCGTAGCTGCGGGCAAGGCGGTGATCGTCACCGATGTGGTTGCGGTCACTACCCCGCAGCCCCCGGCTGCGGCTATCGTGTACGTTACCGTGTAGGTGCCGGCTGCGCTGGTGCTCGGGG
>JACABB010000001.1:0-3459 GCA_013376985.1 Bacteroidales bacterium | reverse complement strand
TTGTGTTACTGGTTGCCCTACGGCTAGGGTTTTACAGAACGGACTCCCTGCGTAGCTTATTGTTGCTGTGGGTAAGGCATTTACAGTAATACTAGTACTCCCATTTGCCGTACATCCCTTTGAATCTGTAACAATTACATTTGCAGTAAATGCTCCTGCTGCATTGTGAGTATAGTTGGGTGTTTGAGATACTGGATTGTTAAACGTTCCTCCTGTTGGAGCTGTCCATGCATAAGTATTTCCTCCATTTCCTCCAACGGGATTCGCTGTTAATGGTAAAGCAATATTTACACAGGTTGTTCCTGGGTTTGGTGTTACCGTAACGGTCAATATCGCTGGTTGGGTTAAAACAATACTGCTTGAAACCAAAGATGCACAAGCAAGAATATTATCTTTAACGGTTACAGTATATGTCCCTGGTGAAAGATTTGTAAAAGAACCTGTTGCATTTGTAGAAATAATAGCAGCACCTAGTTTTAATGTATAAGTATATGGAGCAGTTCCACCTGATGCAACAGCAGTAATTGTACCATTGTTATTTCCATTACAAGTAATGTTTGTAGATGTTAGAGTAGTAAATGCTAAAGGGTTGGGTCTAGTAATTGTATATATCCCCATGTTCGTAATACATGTTGTATTTACACCATCTCGAATTTTTAAATTATAACTTCCAGGAGCCAAATTTGTAAAATTTGGGTTTACTAAATTCCAAGTAGTACCATTATTAATGGTCCAGTCGTAATTCCCAGAAGGACCGCCAGATGTTCCTACAAAGGAAATAGCCCCTACATTTCCAGATTCAGGACATGGAATATTTGTAATATTAATAGTGGCTGTATGCTGTAATGGTTGGGTAATTATTAAGGCGGCATTTAATATTTTCACGCAAGTCGGGGTGTTCTTATCACGCATTTGAACATTATATGTTCCTGCTATGAGATTTGTATAAGAACCCGATGCTTGCCAAAATGTACCTCCGTTTATAGTGTATTCATATGCTCCCGATCCTCCAGTTGGAAGGGTAATATTAATTGCACCATTACTATTACCAAAACATCCTGTCACATTTGTTGGAGTCAGAGTTGCCGATAGGGCAGCAGGTTCAGTAAGAGTAACCGCTGAAGCTGTTGTTTCACAATTATTGGCATCTTTAACTTTAACCTGATAAGTTCCAGCAGGCAGAGCGCTAAAAATATTTGAAGGAGTTTGATAGCTAACACCATTATTTATGCTATAACTTAAAGCACCTGTTCCGCCAGATGCAGTAATGGTAATGCTACCATTTGATGCTCCGTTACAATCTAGGTTAACATGCGTTGTGGTAAAGTTAATAGCGCTTGGAGCGGTAATAACTATAGGATTTGATGCATTGGAAGCCAAACATCCCAAATTATCTTGAATAATTGCATCATATGAACCAACTGTTACACTAAAAGTATTTGATGCTTGAAAGGTAACCCCCCCATTTACAGAATATGTATATGGTGAAGTACCACCAATTGGGGTAATTACGATTGATCCCGAACCTCCATTACATAAAGGGTTTGTTGCAACTAGATCATCAAAAAATAATCCTGGATTCTCTGTAATATCAAAATATACATTAATAACAGTTGAACCATCATTTACCCTACATCTATAATTATTTCCAAGAGACAAATTACTAATTGAAACAACATTCCCTCCAATTAGTGCATTGCTTGGGTTATACCATAAATATGTATATGTCCCAGTTCCACCCGAAGCAACAATGGTAGCAGTTCCATCCGCGCCTCCTTGACATTTTATTTTAGTGGTATTTACAATCCCTGATAAAGGTGCACTATATAATGAATTTAATGAAATCAATAGTCCAATTAGCATAAATGCTACCCTGTGTACAATGATTTTCATATTTAATTATTTTATTAACAAGTTTATTAACAATTCCGCCTCGAAAATATTCATTTTCCCTCTACTTCCCAAATATTCTGCTTTGAATAAGCAACTTACATAGATCGTAATTCAGTTAAAAATCAAGCAACAAACATTATTATACTGATATTTAATATATTATAAATTTGATTCGAAATTCTATCTGTTTTTACGAGAATCTTATTTTAAAGGTTTTAATAAAAAACACAATATAGCATTCACTAATCCATACAAAATATAAGTTGAACTCTAAAAAGTACTTGAACAATCATTAAAAAAGAGATATAAATCAAAAAGAGTATTTTTTAATTTTACAATAATTTTGCCAATGATTGTATGTTTCTGATTTATTATTTTTTGATTAATGATAAAGGTAAGCAATGACCGAAAATGGGCTAGAATCTTAATTTACAAAACAATAAATTTATTCAACTTTTTAAAAATGGGCTGTAAAACACTCTATTAGCTGGTTTTGTTTCCTAAAAAGGATAAAAATCAAAATTGTTAGGAGGTTTTCATAACCTACCAAACAAAGAAAATACACACAGAATAAATGCTAAACCTTTATTAATAGAACGGACGAGATTTTACCTCGTCCGAACAGGTATGCTGCTTATTTGAATATTTTAGACTAAGGCATGGGCCTAAAGAATTAATCCTTTATACAACGAACTGAATAACCCAAATTTTTTGGCTGTCCATTAGCATTAAACCACCATATTGCAGAACCATCTGAATATAATACCCATGGTGAAGCATTTATAGAATTAATTTCTTTCGAACTCCACCAACGACCGGTATTTCCAATATCCTGACACCCATAATCCCAGCGATAACCGCCAGGCAATGCTGAAAAACCTGTTTCATTAGTAGAACCCGTATTAGGACTCAACCAATGCATTGTACCAATTTCTTTTAATTTTCCACCTCCAATAAGACCAACATAATTGACTAAAACTGAAACCTCATCATAGTTAGGCACATGCCAACCTTTTGGAGCTAATTTCCCTGTATTCACAGTATACCAATTATATAAAGCCCCATAAGTGTTTTTATATGTTGCTTCATCATTATTATAAAAACAATAGGCTGGTGTAGTGAGGGCTGCCCAAGTAGCATTATCTATAACCAAAGGTATATTTGTACCATCATTATATTTAGTGGTTTTTAGATTCGCCTTCATCCAACACTGGTTTCCAATTACAACCGTTTCATATACATTCCCCTCAATATCAGTTACAGTTGTTGGGCAGTTGCAGCCCTTTTCAAGAATCACTTTCAACGGCCCCTTATCCTCACTCCTAAAATAGAGTTTTAACTCAGCAGCGGTTAGAGTATCAGTCCAAGTTTTGTACCCATCCTTAGTAACACTTAAAAAGTAGTTGTCGTAGCCATCGTTTACGGTTACCTTGTTGGTAATTGCAGCCAGAGTATCGGTGAATATGGTTTTGCTGGCAGCAACAATCGTCAGGTTGGCATTGGTGAACTCAAAGTTCTGGGTTGACTCGTTGTAGACGAAAACGCCAATAAGGAAGTCGAAGGTTT